>NZ_JARXZC010000009.1 GCF_029894335.1 Kitasatospora sp. MAP5-34
ACATTCCGAACCCGGAAGCTAAGCCTCGTAGCGCCGATGGTACTGCAGGGGGGACCCTGTGGGAGAGTAGGACGCCGCCGAACAATCATTCACAATGTAGCCCCCCTCCGGGAACGGATGGGGGCTACATTGCGTTAACCTCTGCGAATGCAGAACCTGACCCTCGACTGGCAGAGTGCCGGCGGAGCTGCCGTCGCCCTTTTCGGAGCGGCGTACGCGGCAAAGCGCGCGCACCGCCCGTCAGCTGCCTCGACTGCCGCCGTGCTGCGCGAGGCGGGTACGTTGCTCGCGCTCTTCGCCCTGTGGCAGTTGGTCGGCCATCTCTCCGTGATGAGTGCGGACCATGCGCTCGACCGGGCCGCCTGGATCCACCGGACCGAACTCACGCTGGGGTTCCCGGACGAGGCGGCCTGGCAGCAGGCGGTACTGCCGTACCCGTGGGTGGTCGCGGCGAGCAACTACTACTACGCGACCGTGCACTTCGCGGCGATGATCGCCCTGCTGGCCTGGGTCTTCCTGCGGCATCGCGAGTGGTACGGCTGGGTCCGGAACACCGTGGTGCTGACGACAGCGGCCTGCCTGGTCATCCAGTTCATCCCGATCGCGCCGCCCCGGATGCTCGCCGGCAGCGGGTTCGTGGATGTGGCGGCGCAGTACGGACAGTCGGTGTACGGCGGTGCGGTCGGCGGGGTGGTGCCGGACCAGCTGTCGGCGATGCCGTCGGTCCATGTCGCGTGGTGCTCCATCGTGGCGGTCACGGTGGTGAAGGTGGCCCGGGGGCCGTGGCGTTGGTTGGTGGTGCTGCATCCGCTCATCACGGTGTTCGTCGTCGTGGTGACGGCGAACCACTTCTGGGCGGACGGCCTGGTGGCCGTGGCGCTGCTGCTGGTCGCGTACCTGGTGCAGTACGCGTTCAGCGGCTGGCGTCCGGAGCAGCAGCAGAGCGCCGAGACGCCGGAGCCGGAGCGGACCTCGGTCGGTAGTTGAGCGCAGTGCAGCCAAAGGTGGGCCGGACCTCCCCCGGGAGGGTCCGGCCCACCAGCACGTGCGGTGCGGTGAGATGGGTTACCTGACCGGCAGTGCGGCCCTGCCCCACCCGCTGTTGACCAGCGAGGTGGTGGCCCAGTACCAGGCGGTCAGGCCGGAGACGGCGGCGATCCAGCCGGCGGCCTTGGTGAGCCCGCCGTTGCCGGCGAGGGTGGCTATGGCGTTGAGCAGCAGGGAGAGCGTCAGCAGGCCGTAGACGACGCGGCTGAACAGCCCGGCGTGCCAACTCGCCGCCGTCAGGGTCAGTGCGAGCAGGGCCCACAGCAGCAGGAACAGGCCTGCGGCGTCCTTGCTCATGCTGCCGCCGGCCGACCAGACCGCCCAGAAGGCGCCCAGGCTGGTGAAGGCGGTTCCGGTGAACCCGTCGCCGCCGCGCAGCTGCCAGAGGCCGGCGATGAACAGGGCGAGCCCGCCGAGCAGGTGGGCGAGGGAGGCGGCGTCCTTGACGCCGGCGCCGCTGATGACGCCGGTGCTGAGCAGGCCGTACGCGAGGAGGGTGAGGCCGAGTGCCAGGTATCCGAGCGGACCCGCGTCGGCTCCTGCGGGTCGGGCGTTCTGCGCCCCGGTAGCTTCGTTGCTCACCGGAGGCTCCTTTCACTCTGTGCGCCGGCATGGCGCGTTCAGTGCGATCAGGTGGGTGGTGGTGTGTCTGCCGGGCCGGGGCGCACGGAACCAGGGACTACTGGCGGAGTGCGGGCGGCTGCGGCTGAGTGAAGAACCAGCAGCTCGACAACCGCTGGTCGATGTCCCCTACCGGGGGATTCCCCGGTGACAGCGGTGTACCCGTCCCCACCACGCTTGTACCCTTGTGAATCTCACATTTTGTACAGTCGTCAGCTGTGGGGTGACGCCGATGGACGGTTGCTGAACGAGAGTGAGCAACCGGGTGACCGGACGGGCCGTCAGCCCTGGCGCTGGGTCGGGACCCGCAGGGTGAGGATGGCCATGTCGTCCGAGGGCGGCTCGGGTGCGAAGCGTTCGACGGCCCGCTGGACGCGCGCCGAGACCGCGCCGGCCGTCAGCCCGGTGCAGCCGGTGAGCACCTGGACGAGTCCGTCCTCGCCCAGCATCCGCAGCCCCTCCCGGCGTTCGGTCACGCCGTCGGTCACGCAGAGCAGGACCTCGCCGGGCAGCAGGACGAGATCCTCCGCCGTCAGCTCCAGGTCGTCCATCACCCCGAGCAGCGGCTGCGGGGAGGCGGCCAGGTCGACCTGGCCGTCGGTGCGCAGTCGCAGCGGCAGCGGGTGTCCGGCGCAGACCAGCGAGAGTGCGGTGCTGCCGTCCGTGCGAGGCGTCAACTCCCCGTACAGCAGGGTGAGGAAGCGGCTGCGGGCGCCCTCGTCCAGGATCGCCGAGTTGAGCCGGGTGAGGACCTGCGGGGCGTCCAGGCCCTCGCGGGCGAGCAGCCGGAGTGCGTGCCGGGCCAGGCCGGTGACGGCGGCGGCCTCCGGGCCGGTGCCGCAGACGTCGCCGATCGCGAAGCCGTAGGTGCCCTCGCGGATCGGGAAGATGTCGTAGAAGTCGCCGCCGACCTCGTTGCCCTCGCCGGCCGCCTGGTAGAAGACCTCCACCTCGACACCCGGGATCTTCGGCAGCTCGGGCGGCAGCAGGGCGCGCTGGAACGCCTGGCTGGTGGCGTTCCGCTCGGAGTAGAGCCGGGAGTTGTCGAGCGCGAGGGCGGCTCGGCGGGACAGGTCCTCGGCGAGTTCGAGGATCTCCTGACGGAACCGCATGCCCGCACCGACGCCGAGGACCAGCAACCCGATCACCCGGTTGCGGGCGGCGAGCGGCAGTACCACCGTCTCGCCGAGCAGGCCGGAGAGTTCGGGGCTGTCGGCCAGCCCGGAGGTCCGGGCGGTCTCGGTGGGGGCGGTCCAGAACCGCGCCCCGGGTGCCGGGTCGGTGTCGGGGGCGGGCGTCTTGTCGAGGAGCGCGCGCAGCGGGTCGATCCGGTCCTCGTCCTCGTGCAGGACGAAGGCGAGGTCGGCTCCGGCGCCCTGCTCGCCGGTGGTGTAGACGGCGCACCAGGACGAGAGGGTGGGCACGGCCATCTGTGCCATCAGGGCCAGCGTCTGTTCGTGTTCCAGCGTCCCGGCGAGCAGGTCGGAGGCTTCGACCAGGAAGGAGAGCGAGCCGCGGCGGAGGCGTTCGAGTTCGGCGAGCCGGGCGCTCTCCAGGGCCAGCGCGATCCGGTCGGCGGCGAACTGCAGCCGGAGCGCGTCCTCGTTGTCGAACCTGCCGGGGGCGGTGGCGGCGACGCCGAGCGAGCCGGTGAGCCGGCCCTCGACCTTGAGCGGTACGGTGATCAGCGAGCGCAGCCCGGTGCCGATCAGCAGCGGCGCGGCGGTGGGCCGGACGGCGAGGTCCTCGTGCACGGTCGGCAGCCGGGCGGAGTCGTAGCGGCCCGCGCCGGACTCGATCGGGATGGGGGCGAGTCGGCGGCCGGCGGCGGTGAGGCCGGTCGAGGCGCGCACCTCGAACTCGGTCTCGTCCTCGGTGGTGAGCATCAGGAAGGCGGCGTCGGCGTCGAGCAGGTCGCGGGCCCGCTCGACGATGCCCTGCAGCAGCTCGCCGAGGTCGTCGGGGTTGGCCGGGCCGACCAGCAGGTCCAGCGGTTCGATGGCGGCCGGCCTCTCGGCGGAGCCGTCGGGGGAGCGGAGCACGCCCTGGTCGGTCTCGCGGACCAGCAGGCAGAGGGTGGACGGGGTGCCGTGGGTGTCGCGGACCCGGACCTGGAGCCCGTAGACCTCCGCCACCGGCCCGGTGGCACGCCGCACCCCGAAGGTGCCCTCCCAACGGGCCAGCCGCAGCGTCTCGGTGAGTGCCAGCCCAGTCCCGAGAACACTGGCGGATTCCGCCGCCTGCGGCCAGACGGTGAGGTCGGCCCAGGGCCGGCCGAGTACCTGCTCGGCGGCGTGCAGGAAGAGCGCTTCGGCGTCCGGGTTCCAGGCCCGGACCAGGCCGTCCTCGCCGACCTGGACGACGCCGACCCGGACGGGGCTGGCGGCGTCGGGCAGTTCGCCACCGGGCAGGCTCGGTAGCGCGTACCGGGTGCCGGCCTCGTGCGCGGGCAGCAGCAGTCGGAACCAGACGGTCTTCTGCCCGGCGGAGTACTCGACACCCCAGCTGGACGAGAGGGCTGAGCACATCAGCAGGCCGCGACCGCCTTCGCCGTCGGGATCGGCGTACCGGTCGGCGGAGTTGGTGGGGACGTGCGCGAACGAGGGCAGGCCGCGTTCGGGGTGGCGGTCCGTCACCTCGATCCGTACGGTCTCCTCCTCGCGCAGGCAGCGGACCTCGGCTGCCGTGCCCGCGTGGACGACGGCGTTGGTGACCAGCTCGCTGACCAGCACGACCGCGTCGTCGACGACCTCGGGCAGGCCCCAGCCGAGCAGTGCGTCGCGGACGAAGCCGCGCGCTGCGGCGGCCGACCGGCCGACCGGTTCGAAGGTGGCGGCTGCGCGCGCGGTGACCACGTGCCACTTCTCCCATCAGGTCGACGTCTCTGCCCGGCTCGGCGGCGGATGTCCCCGCTGTCCGCGCCCGGAGGCGGGTGAGGCGGAGCACCCTTGGCGCGGTGCAGCGTTCCACCCTACTTTCCGGTTGGTACCCCGTGGGGCCAGGGCGCTGAAACAGGCACCTGCGGGTGATTCTGAACACCAGTTTCGCCCCTGTCACGTTGACCCTGTGCAACCCGACGGACACGCGACGCCGGGACTGACAGACTGGGGGGTCGGCAGTACCCCGGCCGGGGAAGTACGGTCGAGGCGCGGTAGGCCGCTGTCAGGAATCGGCGGGGCACGTAGCGGCAAGCGGCACACAGCAGCACGGAACAGTCACGATGTGGGAGGGCCCGTTGAGTTCGGCCACCAAGGACGTACCCGGTACGACTCCGGCGCCCGCGCCCGCGCGCGGCACCCGCGCGGCGACCTCGTCCCGCAGCGGGACAGGGCGGCGCCCGAACCACAACCGGGGCGCCGAACCGGCCGACCTGCGCAAACTGCTCGCCGCGCTCACCGCGATGCGGGACGGGAACTTCCGCCGCCGGCTGACCGTGCCGGGGGACGGGCCGCTGGCCGAGATCGCGGCGGTGTTCAACGAGGTCGCCGAGCGCAACCAGCACCTGACGGGCGAGCTGGCCCGGGTGCGCCGCGCGGTCGGCCGGGAGGGCCGGCTCTCCGAGCGCCTGGAGAGCGGGGTCGGCGAGGGCGCCTGGATGGCGGCCGTCGACAACTGCAACGCGCTGATCGACGACCTGGCCCGCCCGATGGCCGAGGTCGGCCGGGTGCTCAGCTCGATCGCCGAAGGTGACCTGGACCAGCGGATGGAGCTGCGGTCCGTCCACACCAACGGGGTGAGCCACCCGCTGCGCGGCGAGTTCCTCAAGGTCGGGCGGACGGTGAACGGGCTGGTCGACCAGCTCTCGGAGTTCACCGACGAGGTGACCAGAGTCGCCATCGAGGTCGGTACCGAGGGCAAACTCGGCGGCCAGGCCCGGGTGAAGGGTGCGACCGGCAGCTGGAAGGACCTGGCCGACTCGGTCAACACGATGGCCGGCCGCCTCACCGCCCAGGTGCGCAACATCGCCGAGGTGACCACGGCGGTCGCCAAGGGCGACCTCTCGCACAAGGTCACGGTGGACGTGGCCGGCGAGATGCTGGAGCTGAAGAACACCGTCAACACGATGGTGGACCAGCTCAACGGCTTCTCCGCCCAGGTGACCAGGGTCGCCCGCGAGGTCGGCACCGAGGGGCGGCTCGGCGGTCAGGCACAGGTTCCGGGCGTTGCCGGGGTGTGGCGGGACCTCACCGACTCGGTGAACTTCATGGCGAACAACCTGACCGGCCAGGTGCGCAACATCGCCCAGGTGACGACGGCGGTGGCCAAGGGCGATCTCTCGCAGAAGATCGAGGTGGACGCCCGGGGCGAGATCCTGGAGCTCAAGAACACCATCAACATCATGGTGGACCAGCTCTCCGGCTTCGCCGAGCAGGTCACCAGAGTGGCCCGCGCGGTCGGTACCGAGGGCATTCTCGGCGGTCAGGCGGAGGTGCCCGGCGTCGCGGGCGTCTGGAAGGACCTGACCGAGAACGTCAACTCGATGGCGAACAACCTGACCGGCCAGGTGCGCAACATCGCCCAGGTGACGACGGCGGTGGCCAAGGGCGATCTCTCGCAGAAGATCCAGGTGGACGCGGCCGGCGAGATCCTGGAGCTGAAGAACACCATCAACACCATGGTCGACCAGCTCGGCGCCTTCGCCGACGAGGTCACCAGAGTCGCCCGGGACGTGGGCACCGAGGGCATCCTCGGCGGCCAGGCGAGCGTGCCGGGGGTGTCCGGTACCTGGAAGGACCTGACCAACAGCGTCAACCTGATGGCCAACAACCTGACCAGCCAGGTCCGTAACATCGCCGAGGTGACCACGGCCGTCGCCCGGGGGGACGTGTCGAAGAAGATCACGGTCGACGCCCGTGGTGAGATCCGCGAGCTGGTGATGACGGTCAACACCATGGTCGACCAGCTGTCCGCGTTCGCCGACGAGGTCACGCGCGTCGCCCGCGAGGTGGGGACGGAAGGCAACCTGGGCGGTCAGGCCCGGGTGAGCGGTGTGTCCGGCATCTGGCGGGATCTGACCGACAACGTCAACTTCATGGCCTCCAACCTGACCAGTCAGGTCCGTAACATCGCCGAGGTCGCCACGGCGGTGGCCCGGGGTGACCTGTCGAAGAAGATCACCATCGAGGCGCAGGGCGAGGTCGCCGCGCTGGCGGGCACCCTGAACACCATGGTCGACCAGCTGTCGGCCTTCGCCGTCGAGGTGACCCGCGTCGCGCGCGAGGTGGGCACCGACGGCATCCTCGGCGGCCAGGCCGGCGTGCCCGGAGTCGCCGGGATCTGGAAGGACCTGACGGACAACGTCAACCAGATGGCCAACAACCTGACCGGGCAGGTCCGAAACATCGCCCTGGTCATCACCGCCGTCGCCCGTGGCGACCTTTCGCAGAAGATCGACGTGGACGTCCGGGGCGAGATCCTGGAGCTCAAGACCAGCATCAACACCATGGTCGACCAGCTCGGTGCCTTCGCCGACGAGGTCACCCGGGTCGCCCGCGAGGTCGGTACCGACGGCCGCCTCGGCGGCCAGGCCCGCGTCCCGGGCGTGGACGGCACCTGGCAGGACCTCACCGAGTCGGTGAACGAACTCGCCAACAACCTGACCCGCCAGGTCCGCGCGATCGCACTGGTCGCCACCGCCGTGACGCGCGGCGACCTGTCCCTGCGGATCGACGTGGACGCGTCCGGAGAGCTCGACGAGCTCAAGGACAACATCAACCAGATGATCGCCAACCTGCGCGAGACCACCCGCACCAACCAGGAGCAGGACTGGCTCAAGACCAACCTGGCCCGGATCTCCGGCCAGTTGCAGGGCCGCCGCGACCTGGAGGCCGTGGCCGCGCTCATCATGACCGAGCTGACCCCGGTGGTCTCCGCCCAGCACGGCGCGTTCTTCCTCGCCCAGCCGGCCGGCCGGACCGCCGAGCTGATCAACGAGGACGACGACGAGAACGACACCGTGCTGCGCCTGATCGGCAGTTACGGCTACCAGCGCCGTGCGATGCCGACCACCTTCCGCCCCGGCGAGGGCCTGGTCGGGCAGGCGGCCATCGAGAAGCGTTCGATCATTCTCAAGGGGACGCCGCCCGGCTACCTGAAGATCGCCTCCGGGCTCGGCGAGGCGTCACCGGCCCATGTGGTGGTGCTCCCGGTGCTGTTCGAGGGCCGGCTGCTCGGGGTGATCGAGCTGGCCACCTTCAGCTCCTTCACCACCGTCGCGCTGGACTTCCTCAACCAGATCGCCGACCTGATCGGCGTCACCGTCAACACCATCAGCGTCAACACCAAGACCGAGGGCCTGCTGCTGGAGTCGCAGCGGCTCACCGCCGAACTCTCCATGCGGTCGGCCGAGTTGGAGGCTCGCCAGGAGGAGTTGGAGCGCACCAACGAGGAGCTCCAGGAGAAGGCCGAGCAACTCGCCCAGCAGAACCGCGACATCGAGATCAAGAACAGCGAGATCGAGGAGGCCCGCCAGGTCCTGGAGGAGCGCGCCGAACAACTCGCGCTCGCGTCCCGGTACAAGAGCGAGTTCCTCGCCAACATGTCGCACGAGCTGCGCACCCCGCTCAACTCGCTGCTGATCCTGGCCAAGCTGCTCTCCGACAACAACGAGGGCAACCTCTCCTCAAAGCAGGTCGAGTTCGCCGAGACCATCCACGGCGCCGGCTCCGACCTGCTCCAGCTGATCAACGACATCCTCGACCTCTCCAAGGTCGAGGCGGGCAAGATGGACGTCCGCCCGGCCAAGATCGCGCTCGTCCAGCTGGTCGACTACGTGGAGGCGGCGTTCCGCCCGCTCACCGCCGACAAGAGCCTGGACTTCGCGGTGGTCGTCTCGCCCGACCTCCCGGTGACCCTGCACACCGACGAGCAGCGCCTCCAGCAGGTGCTGCGCAACCTGCTCTCCAACGCGGTGAAGTTCACCGATACCGGAGCGGTCGAACTACGAATCCGCCCGGCAGACGGGACCGTCCCGCAGCACGTCCGCGAACAGCTGCTGGAGAGCGGCGCGATCACCGACCCGGACGAGCAGCTGATCGCCTTCTCGGTCTCCGACACCGGGATCGGCATCCCGGACAACAAGCTGCGGGAGATCTTCGAGGCGTTCAAGCAGGCCGACGGCGGGACGAGCCGCAAGTACGGCGGTACGGGGCTCGGGCTCTCGATCAGCCGGGAGATCGCCCGGCTGCTCGGCGGCGAGATCCACGCCGAGAGCGAGCTCGGCCAGGGCTCCACCTTCACGCTCTACCTGCCGCTGCGCAGCGAAGCCCCCGGCGCGGTGGCGCTGGAGCGCCCCTCGGGGCCGCCGATCCGGGCCGTCGTCGCCGTCACCCCGATGGGCACACCCGTGCCGGTGGGGGAGAACCCGGCGGAGCACTGGGCCCAGGAGGTCCGGGAGTTGGCGGAGGAGCGGCGCCGAGGAGCAGCCGCCCGGCGGCGGGCGGCTGCCGAGGAGGAGGCAGGCCAGCGGCAGCAGGCCGAGTCCGCCTCCCGCCCGGCGGCGCCGGCGCAGTTCCAGGGGCGCTTCCACGGCGAGCAGGTGCTGATCGTCGACGACGACATCCGCAACGTCTTCGCGCTCACCAGCGTGCTGGAGCAGTACGGGCTGACGGTGCTCTACGCGGAGAACGGCCGCGAGGGCATCGAGGTGCTCGAACAGCACGAGGACGTGGCGCTGGTCCTGATGGACATCATGATGCCGGAGATGGACGGCTACGCGACCATGAAGGCGATCCGCCGGATGCCCCAGTTCGCGAGCCTGCCGATCGTCGCGCTGACCGCCAAGGCGATGAAGGGCGACCGGGAGAAGAGCCTGGACGCGGGCGCAACCGACCACGTCACCAAGCCGGTCGAGACCGACCACCTGCTGGCGGTGATGCGGCACTGGCTGCCGACCCCGTGAAGTTGCCCGAACCCTGAACGTACTGGCGGGTCGAGCGGGGAACCCGATAGGGTCACCCATCGTTGCGAACAGTGACCGATCGGTGACTTGGCGCGTAGGGTCCGTCCCGTAGCGGGGCGCGGCCCGCCGGTGTGCCGGGCTGTATCGCCTATCGCGACGCGGCGGGCGAGGGGGTGCGGCTAGCATGACCGGGGCAGTGGTGGGTGGCACGCGGGTGCCTTCCCTCGGAAGACAACCGGCAGGAGGGCGGGTCGTGGTGCAGAAAGCGAAGATCCTCCTGGTAGACGACCGACCGGAGAACCTGCTGGCCCTGGAGGCCATCCTCTCCGCACTGGACCAGACCCTGGTCCGGGCCGCGTCCGGTGAGGAGGCGCTGAAGGCGCTGCTCACCGACGACTTCGCGGTGATCCTGCTCGACGTCCAGATGCCCGGCATGGACGGCTTCGAGACCGCCTCGCACATCAAACGGCGCGAGCGCACCCGGGACATCCCGATCATCTTCCTGACCGCGATCAACCACGGCCCGCACCACACCTTCCGGGGTTACGCGGCGGGCGCGGTGGACTACATCTCCAAGCCGTTCGACCCGTGGGTGCTGCGCGCCAAGGTCTCGGTCTTCGTCGACCTCTACATGAAGAACTGCCAGCTCAAGGAGCAGGCGGCGCTGTTGCGCCTCCAGCTGGAGTCGGGTGGGCAGCCCGCGCTGGGCGGCGCACTGCTCGGTGAGTTCTCTGCCAGGCTGGTCGCGGTCGAGGAGCAGACCGAGGCGCTCACCAAGCAGCTCGACGGCACGGCGGAGCCGGCCGTGGCTGCGACGGTGCTGCACCTGGAGCGCAAGCTGGCCGCTCTCCGGCAGGCGTTGGACGCCCTCCGGCCCGGAGCGAACTGAGCTGCGCTCAGCTGACTGCATCAGCCATGCACCTACCAGGCGCGGGGAGGTGCGCGACCGGGGCTCCACGGAGGTGCACGGTTGCGCGCGCAGTTCCCCGCGCCCCTGGTGTGCTTGCCGTCAGCGGTCATCCTCAGGTTCACCCCTGTGGGTGACGGCGGGTCGGGGTGACGGTGTGTCGGGGACACGTGGCGGGGTTTGTCCGTGGCCGCGTGTCCGGGGGAGACGCCCGCCGGTAGGCTGCTGACTCATGGCCACACGTACGCCCGGCAGCGCGGCACGCAACCCGAAGCCCGGACCGGCCAAGAAGGCTTCCGCGGCAGCCAAACCCCCCGCGAAGAAGGCCGCCGCCAGGCCCCCGGCGAAGCGGGCCCCGGCGAAGAAGGCCGTGGTCAAACCCCCGGTGGCACCGCCGCCCGCGACGCGGGCGCCCGCCTCCCGGCCGATCCTGTTCCGGGCCGTCCGGGCCGTCTGGCTCGGTCTCGCGCACAGTGTCGGCGCGCTCTTCCGGGGCTTCGGCGACGGTGCCAAGAACCTGCACCCCGCGCACCGCAAGGACGGCGTGGGGCTGCTGCTGCTGGCGCTGGCCCTGGTCACCGCCGCCGGGACGTGGTTCACCCCGCAGGGGTGGCTCGGCGAGGTGGCCACCACCGTGGTGGCCGGCCTGTTCGGCCGGCTCGACGTGCTCGTCCCGCTGCTGCTCAGCGGCATCGCTGTCCGGTGGTTGCGCCACCCGGAGCTGCCGGAGGCCAACGGCCGGATCGCGGTCGGCCTGAGCGCGCTGGTGGTCGGCGTGCTGGGGCTGGTGCACATCGGCTGCGGCGCGCCCGTGATGTCCAGCGGCGCGACCCGGATACGGCAGGCGGGCGGCATCCTCGGCTGGGCGGTGTCCACCCCGATGATGGCCGCCGCCGGGCCGCCGCTGGCGGTGCCGTTGTTGCTGTTGCTGGCCTTCTTCGGCCTGCTGGTGGTCACCGCGACACCCGTCAACCGGATCTTCGAGCGGCTCCGCCTCCTGGGCGAGAAGCTCGGCGTGGTCGAGCCCGGGTACCCGGAGGAGGGGTATGACGAGCAGGGCGCGGCCGACCACGAGTACTCCACCGACCCGCCGGAGGACGCCGACCCGTCGGCGCTGCCGATCACCGTCGAGGGCTCGCCGGAGGAGGAGATCGCCGGCCGTCGCCGCCGTCGTCGCAAGAAGCTGGACGAACCCGAGTTGGCCTCGGCCGTCCCCGACCTGTTCGGCAAGAACCCGCCGGGCGACGACCCGTACCAGACCAGGGACATCGCGGCCGGTGTCGCCGCCGACCTGGACGGCGCGCTGCTGTACGGGGTGCCCGCCTCCCCGGCGGTGGCCAGCATGATGCACCAGGTGCAGGACCGTACGGCGCCGCCCGAGGAGCCCGCCGTCCCGGCCGCCCGTAACGCCGACGCACCCAAGGGCGTCGACATGGAGAAGCACACCCCGGCGCCCGCCCGGATGGAGCAGCTCCAGCTCTCCGGCGGCACGTACACCCTGCCGCCGCTCGACCTGTTGGAGCGCGGCGGTCCCGGCAAGACCCGCAGCGCCCTCAACGACGAGGTGGTCGCGCAGCTCACGCTGGTCTTCTCGGAGTTCAAGGTGGACGCCCGGGTCAGTGGGTTCACCCGCGGCCCGACGGTCACCCGTTACGAGGTCGAGCTCGGCCCGGCGGTCAAGGTCGAGCGGATCACCGCGCTGGCGAAGAACATCGCCTACGCGGTGGCCAGCGCGGACGTGCGGATCATCAGCCCGATCCCGGGCAAGTCGGCGGTCGGCGTGGAGATCCCCAACAAGGACCGGGAGATGGTCAACCTCGGCGACCTGCTGCGCTCGCGCACGGCGGCCGAGGACGACCACCCGATGCTGGTCGGCATGGGCAAGGACGTCGAGGGCCACACCGTGATGGCCAACCTCGCCAAGATGCCGCACATCCTGGTCGCGGGCGCGACCGGTGCGGGCAAGTCCTCGTGCATCAACTGTCTGATCACCTCGGTGCTCGCCCGGGCCACCCCCGACGAGGTGCGGATGGTGCTGGTCGACCCCAAGCGGGTCGAGCTGACGGCGTACGAGGGCATCCCGCACCTGATCACGCCGATCATCACCAACCCGAAGAAGGCCGCCGAGGCGCTGCAGTGGGTGGTCCGCGAGATGGACCTGCGCTACGACGACCTGGCCGCGTTCGGCTTCCGGCACGTGGACGACTTCAACGCGGCCGTGAAGGCGGGCAAGATCACCCCGCCGCTCGGCAGCGAGCGCGAGCTGACGCCGTACCCGTACCTGCTGGTGATCGTCGACGAGCTGGCCGACCTGATGATGGTCGCGCCGCGTGACGTCGAGGACTCGGTGGTCCGGATCACCCAGCTGGCCCGGGCGGCCGGCATCCACCTGGTGCTCGCCACCCAGCGGCCCTCGGTCGACGTCGTCACCGGCCTGATCAAGGCCAACGTCCCGTCCCGGCTGGCCTTCGCCACCTCGGCGATGACCGACTCCCGGGTCATCCTGGACCAGCCCGGCGCCGAGAAGCTGATCGGCAAGGGCGACGCGCTCTTCCTGCCGATGGGCGCCAGCAAGCCCGTCCGGATGCAGGGCGCGTTCGTCACCGAGGCCGAGATCGCCAAGGTCGTCCAGCACTGCAAGGACCAGCTGACGGCGACCTACCGCGACGACGTCACGGTCGGCGGCGGGCCCAAGAAGGAGATCGACGAGGAGATCGGCGACGACCTCGACCTGCTGATCCAGGCGGTCGAGCTGGTGGTCTCCACCCAGTTCGGTTCCACCTCGATGCTGCAGCGCAAGCTCCGGGTCGGTTTCGCGAAGGCGGGCCGGCTGATGGACCTGATGGAGTCGCGTGGCATCGTGGGGCCGAGCGAGGGTTCGAAGGCGCGTGATGTACTCGTCACGCCCGAGGAGTTGGACGGAGTGATCCTCAGCATCCGGGGTTGATCCGGGGTGACTCTCGGGCCCTCTCACTCGTTCGGAGGAGTGGGGAAGCGCGGGAACCGGATCACCGGACCGTACGTCCACCCAGCGGGGGTGCTCATTCGGGCCTGTTCCGCTTGAGAAAGGCCCGTACCCCACCCCTAGACTGTCTTCTCAGCAGGTGGCCAACGCTCGAAAGGCGCGCCCAGTGACCATCGGCAAGTCCCCCCACCGAGACAACCGCCGGTCTTCCGCCCTCAACTCCGCTGCCCTCGAATCCTCTGCCGTGCCTTCAGGCGACCGTTCGGGCCGGGCCGCTGAGCCGGTCACCGACGTGGTGAGCATCGGCAAGGTGCTCGCCGGCGCCCGGTTGCGGGCCGGGTTGACGGTGGATCAGGTGAGCGCGGACACCCGGGTCCGGGTGCCGATCGTGCACGCCATCGAGGAGGACGACTTCGGGCGTTGCGGCGGCGACTTCTACGCCCGGGGGCACATCCGCGCGATCGCCCGGGCGGTCGGTGTGGACGGCGACGTGCTGGTCGTCCGGTACGACGCCGCGCACGGCGGAGCCCCCTCGACCAAGCCGCCCGCCCGGCTGATGGACACCGGCCCGATCAGGATCACCGATCACCGGCGCCCGAACTGGACGACCGCGATGATCATCGCCATCGCCGCGGTGATCGCGTTGATCGGCTTCAACCTGTTCACCGGCAAGTCGAGCCAGCCGTCGGCCGGCCTGGCCGGCGTACCGCTGCCGTCCAATTCCGCCTCGGCCGCGCCGCCCGTCCAGTCGCCCGCCCCGGTCGCGCCGACCGCCCCGAGCATCGCCGCCATCGCGGCGGCTCCGGCGGACAAGGTCACCGTGAAGCTGGTCGCCGAGAAGGACACCAGCTGGGTCTCGGCGCTGGACGGCAACGGCAAGTCGCTCTTCCAGAACAACCTCGACCAGGGCACCGACCAGACCTTCACCGACCCCAAGCAGATCAGACTGGTGATCGGGAACGCCGGTGCCGTGCACGTGTACGTCAACGGCAAGGACCTCGGCGCCGCAGGTGAGGACGGCCAGGTGGTGCACCTCACGTACACCCCTGGCGACCCGCAGGCAGGCTGAACCAGGCGGCCCGCAGCGGGTAAAGATCTTGCAAACCGAGGCGCGCGGCCTCCGGGGCGAACGGCACCGGAGGGCGCGCGTTAATCTTGGCGCTATGCCTGAACGCCGTACAGTCGCCCTTGTCACGCTCGGATGCGCCCGCAACGAGGTGGACTCCGAGGAACTCGCCGGGCGCCTGGAGGCCGATGGCTGGCTCCTGGTCGATGACGCCGCCGACGCCGATGTCGCCGTGGTCAACACCTGTGGCTTCGTCGAGGCCGCCAAGAAGGACTCCGTGGACGCCCTGCTGGAGGCCAACGACCTCAAGGGTCACGGCCGCACGCAGGCCGTCGTAGCCGTCGGCTGTATGGCCGAGCGCTACGGCAAGGAGCTCCAGGACGCGCTGCCCGAGGCCGACGCGGTGCTCGGCTTCGACGACTACGCCAACATCACCGACCGCCTCCAGACCATCCTCTCCGGCGGCCACCACGCCGCCCACCTCCCGCGCGACCGCCGCAAGCTGCTCCCGCTCACCCCCGTCGCGCGGCAGGCCGCCGCCGCCGAGGTGGCCCTGCCCGGCCACGGCGCCCCCGTCTCGGACGTCGAGGACCTGCCGGAGGGCGTCGCGCCCGCTTCCGGCCCGCGCACACTGCGCAAGCGCCTCGACAACAACCCGGTCGCCTCCGTCAAGCTCGCCTCCGGCTGCGACCGCCGCTGCTCCTTCTGCGCCATCCCGGCCTTCCGGGGCTCGTTCATCTCCCGCCGTCCGTCCGACGTGCTGCACGAGGCGCAGTGGCTGGCCGAGCAGGGCGTGCGCGAGGTCGTGCTGGTCAGCGAGAACAACACCTCGTACGGCAAGGACCTCGGCGACATCCGCCTGCTCGAGACGCTGCTGAGCGAGATCGCCGCCGTCGAGGGCGTCGAGCGCGTCCGGGTCAGCTACCTGCAGCCGGCCGAGATGCGTCCAGGCCTGATCGACGTGATGACCGGTACGCCCGGCGTCGTGCCGTACTTCGACCTGTCGTTCCAGCACTCCGCCCCGGCCGTGCTGCGCCGGATGCGGCGCTTCGGCAACACCGACCAGTTCCTCGACCTGCTCTCCACCATCCGGGGCAAGGCTCCAGAGGCCGGGGTCCGGTCGAACTTCATCGTGGGCTTCCCGGGTGAGACCGAGCAGGACTTCGCCGAGCTGGAACGGTTCATCACCAACGCCGGGCTCGACGCGATCGGCGTCTTCGGCTACTCGGACGAGGACGGCACCGAGGCGGCCGGCTTCGACGGCAAGCTGCCCCAGGACGTCGTCGTCGACCGTCTCGCCAAGCTCTCCCGGCTCGCCGAGGAGCTGACCGCGCAGCGCGCGGAGCAGCGGATCGGCAGCGAGGTCGAGATCCTGGTCGAGTCGGTCGAGGACGGTGTGGTCGAGGGCCGGGCCGCCCACCAGGCACCGGAGACGGACGGCCTGACCACTCTGCTCGGCCTGGACGACGCCGTGATCGGCCGGTACTACCGGGCCCGCGTGGTCGGCACCGAGGGTGTCGACCTGGTCGCGGAGCTCATCGCGGACGCCGACGCCGTGGCCGCCGAGGACCTGGCCGCCGACGCGGGCCGTACCGGGAGCGCGGCATGACCAAGGGGCCAGGTGCCCCGACGGCGGCCCATCCGGGCCGCTCGGGGGCCGCGGTGCCTCCGCAGGCCGGAATCTGGAACATCGCCAACATGCTGACGATGCTCCGGCTGCTGCTGGTGCCGGTCTTCGTGCTGCTGCTCTTCGCGGGCGGTGGGCACGACCCCAAGTGGCGCGCGGTGGCGTGGGCCTCCTTCGCCATCGCCATGATCACCGACCTCTTCGACGGTGAGATCGCCCGCCGCAAGGGCCTGGTCACCGACTTCGGCAAGATCGCCGACCCGATCGCCGACAAGGCGATCATGGGCGCGGCGCTGGTCAGCCTCTCCGTCCTCGGTGACCTGCCCTGGTGGGTCACGGCGGTCATCCTGGCCCGCGAGCTCGGGATCACCCTGCTGCGGTTCTGGGTGATCCGCTTCGGCGTCATCCCGGCGAGCCGGGGCGGCAAGCTGAAGACCCTCACCCAGGGCATCGCGGTCGGCATGTACGTGCTGGAGCTCACGGGCTGGCTGGCCACCGGCCGCGCCCTGCTGATGGGCCTCGCGGTGCTGCTGACCGTCGGCACCGGCCTGGACTACGTCGGCCAGGCCCTCCGGCTGCGCAGTGAGGGACTGGCGAAGGCCCGCGAGGGCCGATGAACGACCACGGGGGGACTCACGGGGGGCGTGCGGGGGCGTACGAGCTGGCTGAGCGGGCGCACGCGGCGCTGCGCGGGCGCGGGGCCACGCTGGCCGTCGCGGAGTCGCTGACCGGCGGGCTGCTGGCGGCCACGCTGGTCGACGTACCCGGAGCCTCGGCGAGCTTCCGGGGTTCGGTCACCGCGTACGCCACCGAGGTGAAGGCGTCCGTGCTGGGCGTGGACGAGGGCCTGCTCGCCGTCCGGGGACCGGTGCACCCGGTGGTGGCCCGTCAGATGGCCGAGGGCGTCCGGCGGCTGCTCGGTGCCACCTACGGGCTCTCGACCACGGGGGTGGCCGGCCCGGAGCCGCAGGACGGGCAGCCGGTCGGGACGGTGCACCTCGCGGTAGCCGGACCGACGGGAAGCCTGGTCGCCTCACCGCTGTTGTCGGGGTGTCGTGCCACGATCCGTGAGACGGCCGTCGTAGCCGCTCTGGAGCTGCTGCTGGCCCGGATTTCCGACGAAGTAGCCGACAACCTGAGCTTTTCCCACTGAGTTTTCCTGAATTAGGGCTGAACTGAGGACCACGGCAGGAGGATGGTGTTAGACCGGATGGTCTGGTTGGGCAGAAACCAGGCAGCAGACCAGCTAACTGACGAGTCGCGTGGCTCGTGCCACGGGTCCGGGGCGGGTGTTCGTACGGTCCGGTGGGGAACGAACAAGGGGAGGGGGCAGCAGTGCAGCCCAGAGTGAACACGACCACGGTCCCCGCACGGGATGCGGACAAGGCGGTACGGTGGGGGCGTGACATCTCGATCCGCAGTCCGAGGAGGGAGGCACCGATGATCCTGCTCCGTCGCCTACTGGGCGATGTACTGCGTCGGCAGCGCCAGCGCCAGGGCCGCACACTCCGCGAGGTGTCGGCGGCCGCCAGGGTTTCGCTCGGCTACCTCTCCGAGGTCGAGCGGGGGCAGAAGGAGGCCTCCTCCGAGCTGCTCTCCGCGATCTGCGACGCACTCGATGTCCGGATGTCCGAAGTCATGCGCGAGGTCAGCGACGAGCTGTCGCTCGCCGAACTTGCGGCGATGGCCACTCTCTCGGAGGGTGACCTGCTGAGGCCGGTCCTCGAACCGGTGTCGCTGCCGGCTCCCGGGGTCGACCGGATGAGTTCGATCTCGTCCAAGACCGCCGTCGACGTGGTGGCGGCCTGACCGAGCCTCGCCCTCCCCGGAGCACGGGGAGTGTGGGCCCGGACAAGGAGGCCGTGGTGCGGAGTGTCGCGATGTCGTGTGCCGCTACGGCGTCCGCCCTGCTCGGACGAATAGGCCCGCGTCGGCGCTGGGTGCTGAGCGCCGTGCTCGCCGCCGTGCTGGGAGTGCTCTGCTGGTGGCTGCTGCTCGGCAGCGGCCTGCGGACGGGCGGTGCCGCGCTCGGGCTGTTGGCAGCGGGCGGCTGGGGCCTCGGGCTCGTACCCATTCACAGCAACCGGCAACCGCCGACGGCGCCGCGCCGCCGTACGGGTGACTCCGCGCTCGGTACGGCATGCGCCGCTCCTCGAGGGCGCGAGTAGCAGGCCGGATCCTGGCGCTCAGCCGCGCAGGCGCAGGCCCCTCGGGGTCGGGTGGAAGCCGGCCGCCTCCAGAGCCCGGCCGAGCGCGGAGGTGAGCGCCGGCTCGCCGTTGGTGCGTTCGATGGTGACACTGCTGCCGAGGGCGCCCTGCCGGACGGCCGCCGCCAGTGCCTCGACGGCTGCGGGCTGTTCGCTCCACGCCAGTAGGGTCTTCCCGCCGCGCTCGACGTACAGCGCCGGTGCGCCGTCGACCAGCACCACCAGGGCACCCGCCTTCCGGCCCGGCCGGTGGCTGGTCGCGGGCTTCGTCTCCGCCGCCGGGGGATCGGGCCAGGGCAGCGCGGCTCCGTAGGCGTTGGCCGGGTCGGCCGCCGCCAGGACGAGAACCTCCGGGGGCTCCCCGGAGCCCGTCCCGGGCCACTCGGCGGCCGCTCCGCGCTCCAGCCTCCCGTTGACCGACCGCAGCCGGTCGGGCGCGCCGTCCATGGCGAACTGGGCGCCGCCCAGCCCCTCCACGAAGTAGCCCCGGCGGGCCCGGCCGCGCTCCTCGAAGGCAGACAGCACCCGGTACACCCCCGCGAAGCCGCCCGGCACCCGTTCGGCGGCCACCGCGCCCCGGGTGAGCACACCGTGCCGGTCCAGCAGGCTCTGGGCCTGCGCGGCGGCCCGGACGGTCGGATCGGTGGCGTACTCGGGCAGCAGCGACCAGCGGCCGGCGGTCGTCGGCAGGTTCGCGGTCCGGTTCAGGCCGCGCCCGGCGCCTCCGTAGCGGCCGCGCGGGGTGGGCCGGGGGGCGCGGTGCGCGGTGGCGCCCGCCGTCCGGCCGGAGCCGAGCAGGGCGCGCAGCGGGGCGAGCGTGTCATTGGTGACGTACCCGGCCCAGACCAGGTCCCAGAGCGCCTCGACGAGCTCGGGAACCGGGGTCTCGGGGAGCTGCGCGGCGAGCTGGCGGAAGAACAGGCCGTACCCGCCCGCCAAGGCGTCCAGCAGTGCCGTGTGCACGGGGGTGAGCGCGGGCGGCACGGGCTCGGGGCGGAGCAGGTGGGCGGAGTCGGGGAGGTGCAGGCTGACCCAGCCGTCCTTGCCCGCCAGCGCGCCCGCGCCGGACCAGCTGATCTCGCCCGCCGCCGTGAGTTCGTCCAGCATGACCGGGGTGTAGCCCGTCAGCCGGGCCGGCAGGATCAGTTTCTCCAGGGCGGAGGCAGGCACGGAGGTGCCCTGGAGCTGCTCGACCACCCGCAGCAGCCCGTCCGGGCCACGCAGGCGGTGGCCGCCCAGGTGCTGCCACTGCGGGAGGAAGGCCGCCAGCGCGCGCGGTGGCACCGCCTCGACCTCCTGGCGCAGCGCGGCCAGCGAGCGGCGGCGCAGCCTGCGCAGCACCTCGGCGTCGCACCACTCGACCAGGCCGGTGTGACCCTCGCCGGGCCGGAACTCGCCCTGGACCAGCCGGCCGCCGGAGGTCAGCCGGTGCAGGGTGCCGGTGACCACTGCGGTGCCCAGGCCGAAGCGGTCGGCCGCCTCGGCGGCGGTGAACGGGCCGTGGGTACGGGCGTAGCGGGCGAGCAGGTCGCCCAGCGGGTCCTTGACGGGCTCGGTGAAGGCCTCGGGCACGCCGACCGGCAGCGGGGTGCCCAGCGCGTCGCGCAGCCGCCCGGCGTCCTCGATCGCGGCCCAGCGCTGCTCGCCGCCGACCCGGACCTGGATTGCCCGGCGGGCCGCCCGGAGCTCGGCGGCCCAGGCCGGATCGGCCCCACGGGCCGTCAGCTCGGCGTCGCCGAGCGGGCCGAGCAGGCGCAGCGCATCGGCGACGCCCTCGGTGTCCTTGATCCGGCGATCGGGGGTGAGCCGCTGGAGCTCCGCCTCCAGCTCCGCGAGGACGGCCGGGTCGAGCAGCTCGCGCAGCTCGGCCTGGCCGAGGAGTTCGGAGAGCAGCCGGGAGTCGAGCGAGAGCGCGGCCGCCCGGCGTTCGGCGAGCGGGGAGTCGCCCTCGTACAGGAACTGGGCGACGTACCCGAAGAGCAGCGAGCGGGCGAAGGGGGACGGCTCGGGGGTGGTGACCTCGACCAGTCGGACGGCGCGGGACTCCAGATCGCCCATCAGCTCGACCAGGCCGGGCACGTCGAAGACGTCCTGCAGGCACTCGCGGACGGCCTCCAGCACGATCGGGAACGACCCGTACTCGGCGGCGACCTCCAGCAGCTGGGACGCCCGCTGGCGCTGCTGCCAGAGCGGCGTGCGGCGGCCCGGGCTGCGCCGGGGGAGCAGCAGTGCGCGCCCGGCGCACTCGCGGAACCGGGCTGCGAACAGCGCGGAGCCGCCGACCTGGTCGGTGACGAGCTGTTCGATCTCGCCGGAGTCGAAGAGGACGGCGTCGGCGCCGACCGGGGCTTCGTCGGGGGTCGGTTTGTCGGATGGGAAGTCGAGGAGGTCGGCGTCCGGGAGGCGGAGCACGATGCCGTCGTCGGCGTGCATCACCTGGGGGTCGAGGCCGTGCTTCTCGCGCAGCCGGGCGCCGAGGGCGAGTGCCCAGGGGGCGTGCACCTGTGCGCCGAAGGGGGAGTGGATGACGATCCGCCAGTCGCCGAGTTCGTCGCGGAAGCGCTCGACCACGATGGTGCGGTCGTCGGGCAGGTGGCCGCAGGCGGCGCGCTGTTCGGCGAGGTAGGTGAGGAGGTTGCTCGCGGCCCAGTTGTCCAGACCGGCCTGCTGGAGGCGCTCGGTGGCCTGATCAGGGGTCAGACCGCCCAACTCGCGGACGAAGGCGCCGAGGGCCCGGCCGAGTTCGAGCGGGCGGCCGAGGCTGTCGCCCTTCCAGAACGGGAGCCGCCCGGGCACGCCGGGGGCGGGGGTGACCAGGACCTTGTCATGGGTGATCTCCTGGATCCGCCAGGAGGTGGTGCCGAGGGTGAAGACGTCGCCGACGCGCGACTCGTAGACCATCTCCTCGTCCAGCTCGCCGACGCGGCCGCCGCCCTTCTTCGGGTCGGCGCCCGCGATGAAGACGCCGAACAGCCCCCGGTCGGGGATCGTCCCGCCGGAGGTGACGGCCAGTCGCTGCGCGCCCGGGCGGCCGGTGACTTGACCTGCGACGCGGTCCCAGACCAGGCGCGGCCGCAGTTCCGCGAAGGCGTCGGAGGGGTAGCGGCCCGCGAGCATGTCGAGCACGCCGTCGAAGGCGGACTGCGGGAGGGTGGCGAAGGGGGCGGCCCGGCGGACCAGGGCGAGCAGCTCGTCCACGTCCCAGGTGTCCAGGGCGGTGATCGCGACCAGCTGCTGGGCCAGCACGTCGAGCGGGTTGCGCGGGACGCGCAGCGCCTCGATCAGCCCGGCGCGCATCCGCTCGGTGACCACGGCCGACTGGACCAGGTCACCCCGGTACTTGGGGAAGACCACACCGGTGGAGACCGCCCCGACCTGGTGGCCGGCCCGGCCGACCCGCTGGAGGCCCGAGGCGACCGAGGGCGGGGACTCGACCTGGACGACCAGGTCGACCGCGCCCATGTCGATGCCCAGCTCCAGGCTGGAGGTGGCTACCACGGCGGGCAGCCGACCGGCCTTCAACTCCTCCTCGACCAGTGAGCGCTGCTCCTTGGAGACCGAGCCGTGGTGTGCCCGGGCCAACACCGGCGGAGCTCCGTTCGCGGCGCCCGAACCGCCCATCAGCAGCGCCGGGGCGTGTGCCTCGGGCAGGGCGGCGCCGGTGGCGCGTTCGACCGCGATCTCGTTCAGCCGGTTGCAGAGCCGCTCGGCGAGGCGGCGGGAGTTGGCGAAGACGATGGTCGAGCGGTGGGCCATCACCAGGTCGGCGATCCGCTCCTCGACGTGCGGCCAGATGGAGGCTTGCCGGGACGGGGAGTCGGTGTCGGCCGGGAGCTCGTCCAGGTCGGCCACCGGGACGACGACCGAGAGGTCGAACTCCTTGGCGGACGGGGGCTGGACGATCGCCGCGCCGCGCTGCGGGCTGAGGAAGCGCGCGATCTCGTCGACGGGCCGGACGGTCGCCGAGAGGCCGATCCGGCGGGCCGGGTGCTCCAGCAGCTCGTCCAGCCGCTCCAGGCTGAGGGCCAGGTGGGCTCCGCGCTTGGTGCCGGCGACGGCGTGCACCTCGTCCAGGATCACCGTGTCCACGCCGCGCAGCGCCTCCCGGGAGGCGCTGGTGAGCAGCAGGAAGAGGGATTCGGGGGTGGTGATCAGGATGTCCGGCGGGTGGGTCGCGAAGCGGCGGCGGTCGGCCGGCGGGGTGTCGCCGGACCGGATGCCGACCTGCACCTCGGGCTCGGGCAGCCCGAGCCGGACGGCGGCCTGGTGGAGCCCGGCCAGTGGCGCCCGCAGATTGCGTTCCACGTCCACCGCGAGGGCCTTGATCGGCGAGATGTAGAGCACTCGGCAGCGGCGCTTCGGGTCGGCCGGGGGCGGGGTGTGGCTGAGCCGGTCCAGGGCGGAGAGAAAGGCCGCCAGCGTCTTGCCGGAGCCGGTGGGCGCGACCACCAGGACATCCGTCCCACGGCCGATGGCGGCCCAGGCCTCGGCCTGGGCCCGGGTGGGCGCGCTGAACGCACCCGTGAACCAGGCCCTCGTCGCCGGGGCGAAGCCGGCGAGCGGGTCTGCTCCGTCGAGTGGATCTGTGGTGCTGCGTCGCGCCATGTCCCCATGGTGCCGGTTGGTACTGACAGGCGGGTGGTGGGTGCGGTCTGCGGCTCCGGATGACCTAGCCCGAGCAGGCAAGTCTGACATTCCGCTCATATGGTGATGTATCAGGTCCGCACCCCGGACGGGCCCGACGAGCGGAGACCGCGCGATGGATCGGGTGTGCCTGACCAACGGCGGTCCCGCGAAGCGCAGTGGTTCCGGCCACTCAGGCAGGCTGCGTGCCGGCAGGCCGCGTCCTGGTGGGCACCGTCCCGACCGGCACCGCAACGGCCCGGTCCGGGCGATGCTCGCGATGCTGCTGACCGCGCTGCTCCTCGGCGGCGTCGTCCCGTACGTCACCGGTCCCGGCCGCTCCTACCTCAGCTATCTGGTGCTGGCGGACCGCCCGGACGCCCAGGGTTCGGCGCGGGCCGCAGATCAGGTGCGGGTGGCGGGCGGGCGGATCGTCCAGGAGTACCCGCAGATCGGCGAGGTGCTCGCCTACGCCACCGGCGGCTTCGCCAACCGGCTGCGCGGCAGGCCCGGGATCGCCGCCGTCGGCGCGACCCGGACGGCCCCGGTGGCGAGCCCGCCGGGGCCGCTCACCGGCGCCGACGGCTTCCGCCGCAGCGCCGACGCCTTCGCGGCCGACGCCTTCGCGCGGAGCGGTGGACCGGCTACGGCGGGCGGGCCGTCGGCTATGGCGAGCCACGGCGAGGCCGGGTGGAGCGCCGACGGTGAGGCGACCGTGCCGGACCCGGGCGAGGGGATCAGCTGGAACCTCGCCATGATCGGGGCCACCGAGCGCCCGACCGGCTCCACCGCCCTGCTGCGCACCCTCGTCTCCCCTCGGGCCACGCTCTCCACCCAGGCGCTGCGCCGGGTGCTGGTCGCGGTGCTGGACTCCGGCGTCGACGACACCCACCCCGACCTGCGCAGCGCCGTCGACCCGTACGCCTCCGCCTCCTGCGCGGACGGCCGGCCCGACGCCAGGTTCGGCGCCTGGCGTCCGGACCCGGGGGTCACCGAGAGCGGGCACGGTACGCACGTCGCCGGGATCATCGGCGCGAACCGGGACGGCAAGGGCGTCACCGGGGTCGCCCCGGGGGTCCGGATCGGGGCGGTGCGGCTGCTCGGATCGCTCGGGCAGTACTACACCGAGAACATCGTCTGCGGCCTGCTCTGGGCGGCGGACCACGGTGCCAAGGCGATCAACGACAGCTACTTCGCCGACCCCTGGAAGTACAACTGCCCTGAGGACCAGGACCAGGCGGCCCTGATCAAGGCGGTCGGCCGGGCCGTCGCGTACGCCCAGCGGCAGGGGGCCGTGGTGGTCGCCTCGGCGGGCAACGACAGCCAGGATCTCACCGGGCCCCGGACGGATCGCCGCAGCCCGAACGACCGGTTCGCCGGCCCGCCGCAGACCCGCCGACTGGGCACCGAGTGCATCCGGCTGCCCGGCGAGCTGCCCGGCGTGCTGACGGTCGGCGCGGTGGACCGCAACGGGCTGCCCGCCACGTACTCCAACTACGGGCGCGGCCGGATCTCGCTCTCCGCGCCGGGCGGCGACCCGGACGGCGGCGTACGCGGCGCGATCGTCTCCGACTGGCCCGGGGGCCAGTACGTCGCGCTCGCCGGCACCTCGATGGCCGCCGCCCACGTGAGCGGTGCCGTCGCGGTCGCCGCCGCCGCCCACCCCGAACTGGGGCCGGACCGGCTGGCCGCCCTGCTGGCGGTGGCCGCCGCCGCGAACTGCCCGTTCGCGGCGGGCAGCTGCGCAGACCGTCAGTACTTCGGCGCCGGAGTGCTTGCGCTGGCGCACTGAGCGGCTCCGCCAGGAGGTACCTGTCCCGGGTGGGTGGCCCGGGTGCCTACGGTTCCGGCTGCCGGTTGGGGATACTGGGTCGCATGAGGTTGACCGAGTTCTGGCGGCGGATGTACGAGCACTTCGGCGAGGCGTACGCGGAGTCGTTCGCACAGGATCATCTGATGAGCGAGCTCGGGGGCCGGACGGTCCGCCAGGCGCTGGCGGCCGGCTGGGAGGCGAAGGAGGTCTGGCGGGTGGTCTGCCTGACCCAGGGGGTCTCGACACTGCTGCGGTAGCGGCCGCCGCCCGGGCGGGTCGGGTCGGGTCCTGGGTGTGGCCTTGTGTTCTATTCGAACATGTGTTCTTTATACTCTTCGGCGGTGAGTTTTCCACAGGCCGAGCCCGATTCGGGCCGATTGTCAGTGGGACGCAGTAGCGTCGAGGACGATGAAGCGCACAGCACAGAACCCGAGGGTGGAAGCCATGGCAGGTACGGACCGCGAGAAGGCCCTTGAGAACGCCCTCGCCCAGATTGAGCGGCAGTTCGGCAAGGGCTCGGTGATGCGTCTCGGTGACCAGACCAGGTCCCCGATCGACGTGATCCCGACCGGGTCCACGGCCCTGGACGTCGCACTCGGCGTCGGCGGCCTGCCGCGCGGCCGCGTGGTCGAGATCTACGGCCCGGAGTCCTCCGGTAAGACGACCCTGACCCTGCACGTGGCGGCCCAGGCCCAGAAGCTCGGCGGCACGGTCGCCTTCGTGGACGCCGAGCACGCCCTCGACCCGGAGTACGCCCGCAAGCTCGGCGTCGACACCGACGCCCTGCTGGTCAGCCAGCCGGACACCGGTGAGCAGGCCCTCGAGATCACCGACATGCTGATCCGCTCCGGCGCGGTCGACCTGATCATCATCGACTCGGTCGCGGCGCTCGTCCCGCGCGCCGAGATCGAGGGCGAGATGGGCGATTCGCACGTCGGTCTGCAGGCCCGTCTGATGAGCCAGGCGCTGCGGAAGATCGCGGGTGCGCTGAACCAGTCGAACACCACCGCGATCTTCATCAACCAGCTGCGCGAGAAGATCGGTGTGATGTTCGGCTCGCCCGAGACCACGACCGGTGGCCGCGCGCTGAAGTTCTACGCCTCCGTGCGTCTGGACATCCGCCGGATCGAGACCCTGAAGGACGGCACCGACGCGGTCGGTAACCGCACCCGCGTCAAGGTGGTCAAGAACAAGGTCGCCGCGCCGTTCAAGCAGGCCGAGTTCGACATCCTCTACGGCCACGGCATCAGCTGGGAGGGTGGCCTGATCGACATGGGGGTCGAGAACGGCTTCATCCGCAAGGCCGGCGCCTGGTACACCTACGAGGGCGACCAGCTGGGCCAGGGCAAGGAGAACGCCCGCAACTTCCTGCGCGACAACCCGCAGCTGGCCGAGGAGATCGAGAAGAAGATCAAGCAGAAGCTCGGCATCGGCCCGAAGGACGAGACCGCCGAGGACGCTGCCGCCCCGGCCGCCACCGACGTCGACGGCGCGGTGAAGCCGATCACCGCGACGGCCGCCAAGACCACCGCCGCCAAGAAGACGGCCGCCGCCAAGGCCTGAACCGTTGAAGCAGAGTGAGGAGTCCACCGAGTCAGGCGGCTGGGGCCCGCCGGACTGGTGGACGGGTGGGGCCGAGAGCCCCGAGCGGGCGGAGAGTCCTGCGGGGGCCTTCGGCGGCGGTATCGAGCAGCTGGAGGTCGTCCGGGCCTCCGAGCTGCCCGTCGGCCGCCGCCGTCGGCGCACCGCCGTCGCCGATGAGCAGCCCGCCGGGCGGCCGCCGGCCGATCCCCCGCCGGACCTGACGCGTGAGCGGCGGCGCAAGTCCCGGGCGGAGCAGCGGCCCGAGGAGTCCACCGACCCGGCGGCCCGGGCACGGGACATCTGCCTGCGGCTGCTCACCGGCACGGCCAAGACCCGCAAGCAGCTGGCCGACGCGCTGCGCAAGCGTGAGATCCCGGACGAGGTCGCCGAGGAGGTGCTCGACCGGTACGAGGATGTCGGGCTGATCGACGACGCGGCGTTCGCCGAGGCCTGGGTCGAGTCCCGGCACGCCGTCCGGGGGCTGGGCCGCCGCGCGCTGGCCCAGGAGCTCCGCACCCGTGGGGTGGCCGGTGAGCTGGTCGAACAGGCTGTCGCGCAGGTGGACGCGGAGGACGAGGAGCAGGCGGCGCGCGCCCTGGTCGACCGTAAGCTCCGGGCGACCGCCGGTCTGGACCGGCAGGTCCGGACTCGCCGCCTGGTCGGGATGCTGGCGCGGCGCGGCTACTCGGAGGGCCTGGCCTTCCGGGTGGTGCGGGCGGCGCTGAGCGCCGGAAGTGAGGGCTCCGAGGAGGCCGTGGAGGAGTGGTGACGTCCGGTCAGGGAAGAGTCCGGACGGAGAAGTGTCAAGTCTCGATCGCATCTTGACCGTTTCGTAACCTGCGCCTAGCCTCACAGGCAGTGAGAGATCACAAGCTGTGAGAGATCACTCCGTACGGGCAGGGACAGGAGTGGCGCCGGATGAGGATCGCGATGGCTGTCGGATCGGTGGCCTCCGTAGGACTGGCCGGGGTGCTCTGCCTGGTCCTGCTATTCACCTGGCTGATGATCCGTCGGCTCCAGTCCGCCCAGCGCCGGGCCACCGCCGAGGCCGACCGCACCCGGGAGTGGGCCGAGGCGCAGGCCGCCCGGCTGCGGGGTGAACTCGACCGCCGGGAGGACCGCCTCACCGAGGAGCTGACCCGGCTGCGCACCCGCGAGACCGGACTCGCCGAGCGGTCGGCCGAGCTGGACGTCCTGCGGGACGGCCTGCGCGCGGCGACCCAGGAGCTGGCGGCGGAGCGGCTGCGCGCCCTGGAGCGGGCCGCCGGTCTGACGGCCGCTCAGGCGCGGGCCGAGCTGGTGCGGGCGGCGGAGACCGAGGCCGAGCGCGAGGCCGCCGTCGCCGTGCGAGAGATCGAGCGGCGCGCGAAGAGCGAGGGGGAGCAGCGGGCCCGCGAGATCATCGTGAGCTCGATCCAGCGCCTCGCCGGTGAGCAGACCGCAGAGGCGGTGGTGACCGTCTTCCGGCTGGCCAGTGAGGACTTGAAGGGCCGGATCATCGGCCGTGAGGGCCGGAACATCCGGGCCTTCGAAGCCGTCACCGGAGTGAACCTGATCGTCGACGACACCCCCGAGCTGGTCCAGCTCTCCTGCTTCGACCCGGTACGCCGGGAGACGGCGCGGCTGACGCTGGAGGCACTGCTCGCCGACGGCCGGATCCATCCGGCCCGGATCGAGGAGATCCACGAACGCAGCCGGGCCGAGGTGGAGCGGCTCTGCGTGCGGGCGGGAGAGGACGCGCTGCTGGCGACCGACGTCGGTGCCATGCACCCGGAGCTGGTGCGGACCCTCGGCACGCTGCGGTACCGCACCTCGTACGGGCAGAACGTGCTCGGGCACCTGGTGGAGTCCGCGCACATCGCCGGGATGATGGCGGCCGAGCTGGGGGTGGACCACGGCCTGGTCAAGCGGGCCGCCCTGCTGCACGACATCGGCAAGGCGATGAGCCACGAGGTGGCGGGCAGTCACGCCGCGATCGGCGCGGAGTTCGCCCGGCGGCACGGGGAGTCCGCCGAGGTGGTGCACGCGATCGAGGCGCACCACGGCGAGGTGGAGCCCCGGACGGTCGAGGCGGTGCTCACCCAGGCCGCCGACAGCTGCTCGGCGGGCCGGCCGGGGGCACGGCGGGAGTCCGTGGAGTCGTACGTCCGGCGCTTGGAGCGCCTGGAGGAGATAGCGGGTGCGCACGTCGGCGTTTCGAAGGTGTTCGCCATGCAGGCGGGCCGGGAGGTCCGGGTGATGGTCCAGCCGGAGCTGGTGGACGACCTGCGGGCCCAGGTGATCGCCCGTGAGGTCGCCAAGCAGGTCGCCGAGGAGCTGACCTACCCGGGGCAGATCCGGATCACCGTGGTCCGCGAGAGCCGGGCCACGGAGTTCGCCCGTTAGCCCGGCAGGGGCCGCGCTCGACCGTCAGCTCGCGGGTTCGGCGCCGGCCAGCGGGGACGGGCCGCCTCGGGCGCGGTCGGCGAGGTCCTGGAGGTCTTCCGCACGGCAGCCCTGGGTGGTGCCGACCAGGTGGCCGTCCGGGCGGATGAGCAGGACGGTGTGCGGGTCGGCGCCGGGGTAGGCCTCCGTCACCAGTACCTCTGTCGGCACCGGCAGCGCGGCGGCGACCTCGGCCAGCCGGGGCATCAGCCCTGCGCCCAGCCAGTGCTGGGAGGACCAGACGGCCGTGCCGGGGGCGACCAGCAGCAGCAGGAAGCCGACGCCGAGCCGGGCCCGCAGCAGGTCGGACGAGCCCTCCGTGGTGACCACCGGCACGTCGGGGACGAGTACCCCGGGTGAGGTGGCGGGCAGCGTCTCGGTGAGCGTGGTGCCCCGCCCGGCGCCCCGCTGGACCGGGACGCGTCCGGGCACGCCGGACGGTGCCGCCGGGTACGCGGGTGCTCCGCCGAACCGGCCGGTGCCGAGCTGACCGTCCGCCAGCAGTGGTGCGTGCTTGCGGAACGAGCCAGTGAGCAGCGACCGGCGGGTCTGCTGCCAGCCGCGCAGCGGCCGCAGCAGCGGCATGCTCTGGTCGACCGCGCGCAGCCGCGCGCCGACCGCGCCGCGCCGCTCCGCCTCGTACCCGTCGAGCAGCGAGCCGCCGGGCTGCGGGCCGCCCGCGTGCAGGTGCCAGGCGAGGGCGAGGCGCCAGGACAGGTTGTCGGTGTCCCGGAGGCCGTCGACCAGGTTCTGCATCCCGAGCGCGCCGTGCAGGTGGGCGGCGTCCCCGGCCAGGAAGCAGCGGCCGACCCGGAAGCGGGCGGCCAGGCGCTGCTGGGCGGTGTGGTCGGCGGCGGCGAGCAGGTCGTACGCGGGGAGTTCGCCGCACCAGCCGGTCAGGGTGGATTTCACCCGGGCGAGCAGGGTGTCGCCGGTGACGACGCCGGGCCAGGTGGCATGCGGGTCGACCGGGGCGGTGGGGGCCGGCCGGCCGGGGGGCAGCCGCCAGTCGAGCCGCCAGAGCCCGTCCGGCAGCGGGCGGGCGGAGGCTTCGCGGTCGCCGCGCCACGGCGGTTCGCGGTGCACCCGGGCCTCGCCGGTGAAGGGCAGCTCCACCCGGACGGTGGCGACGGCGTGCCGGTCCACGGCGGGCCGGCCGGGGAAGCGGACCTTGAGCAGCTTGCGGACGGTCGAGCGCGCGCCGTCGCAGCCGACCAGGTGGCTGCCGCGCCACCAGGTCTGGGTGCCGTCCTTGGTGTGGCCGGTCCGGACGTTGACGCCGTCGCGGTCCTGTTCCAGCTCGGTCACCCGGCTGAGCGGCACCAGCTGGATCAGCGGGGTCGCGGTGACGGCGTCCCGCAGGCCGCGCTGCAGGCGGTGCTGCGGGAGGTGCAGCACCGGGTCGTCGTCGAGCGGCAGCCGCAGCACCTCGCTGCGGCGGCGCCAGACGGTGAAGGCGTCCCAGCGCGCGGCGTCCGAGGCGGCCCGGGTGTAGCCGAGCCGTCCGAGGAAGGCGGTGGTGTCACCGCCGAGCACGACGCTGCGCGGGCCCTCCGGGCAGACGCCGGCGCCCTCGTCGAGTACGACCGTCGGCACTTCGTGCCGGGCCAGCGCGAGCGCCAGGGCCAGGCCGACCGGCCCGGCCCCGACCACGATCACCGGGTCCACGGCAGCGCCTCCCGCCGCACGGACGGAACGGCTGATGCGGCGTCAGTAGGGCCTGGGCCCTGTCCGGCCGATCCTGCCGGGCGCACGACGCCGGGCATCCCGCCTGGACGCACCGGCGAAGCGCCCAAGTACGACCCGGTACGAGGGGGCTCCGCCGGCACGCCCAGCCGGGCGCCCAACGCCGCGCGCTGAGCCGACAAGATCGGCCGGACAGGGCCTGGGGAGGTACCGGGTGGTGTCACGAAGAGCAATGCAACAGATCACCTGCGTGTCCGTCAAGCAGCGACAGGTGTACGCCGGTTCGCGCCGCGACGGCCGCGTGCCTCGATCCACTTTGCCAACGCGGTAAGCAGGAGGCACATGCCGATGTAGATCGGGCCGATCACCAGCACCACGGGGATGTAGGGATAGCCGTCGGGGGTGGCCGTGTTACTGGCGATCAGCTTTCCGGCGTAGAGCAGTTCGGTGTAGGTGATCACGAAGCCGAGCGAGGTGTCCTTGAGGGTGACGACCAGCTGGCCGATGATGGCCGGCAACATCGAGCGGACGGCCTGCGGCACCAGGATGGCCGTCATCACCTGGGATTTGCGCATCCCGAGCGCGTACGCGGCCTCACCCTGTCCGCGCGGCACCGCGTTGACGCCACTGCGGATGATCTCGGCCTGCACCGCGCCGTTGTACAGCGTCAGGCCGGTCACCAGCGCCCAGAGCGGCGAGGTGGTGAAGAAGGACTGGTAGAGCGCGAAGATCATGATCAGCAGGGGCATCGCCCGGAAGAACTGGACGATCGCGGCCGCCACGGCCCGGACCGGCCGGTGGTCGGAGAGCCGCCCGGCGGCCAGCAGCGCGCCGAGCACCAGCGAGAACGCGGCGGCCAGGCCGAACGCCTTCAGCGTGTCCAGCAGCCCGTTGACGATCAGCTGCTGGACGGCGGTGTACTGGAACGGGTCCCACATGGCGGCCGAGAACTGGTTCCGGCTCGCCAGGCTGTCGTACGCGTACCAGAGCAGCCCGGCGATCCCGAGCACGGCGAGCACGCCGAACGCGCGGTAGCGGGCCTTGGCCCGGGGGCCGGGCGCGTCGTAGAGGACACTCGAACTCATCGGGCCACCGCCAGTCGGTTCACTCGGTTCTCGATGACACGGAACAGCAGGCCGACCGCCGCGCTGATCACCAGGTAGGCGAGCGCCACCCAGAAGAAGATCGCGAAGATGGCGTACCCGCGATCGCTCAGCGTCTGCTGCACGTTGTAGAGCTCGGGGACGCTGAACGCGCCCGCGATGGCGGAGTTCCTCGGCAGCGCGATGAAGACGCTGCTCAGCGGCGACAGCACGGATCGGGCCGCCTGCGGCAGCACCACCAGCGTCAGGGTCTGGCCGAACGTCATCCCCAGGCTCCGGGCGGCCTCGGCCTGGCCCAGCGACACGGTGTTGATGCCCGAGCGCAGCACCTCGCAGACGAAGCTGCCGGTGTACGCGCTGAGCGCGATCGCCGCGAAGACGAACGGGGAGAGGTGGACATCGAGCTGCGGGAGCCCGAAGTTCACCGCGATGAACAGCAGCGTCAGCGGGGTGTTGCGGAAGATGTTGACCCAGACGGTGCCGAACACGCGCAGCGCCGGCACCGGGGAGACCCGGAAGGCCGCCAGCAGGATTCCGAGCAGCAGCGCGAGCACGGCGCTGACCGCGCTGAGCTCGAGCGTCCGCAGGAAGCCGTCGCGGAACAGCGTGAAGTTGCCGTGTTCGAAAAGTATGCCCATGCCGGCGGCCCTCCTCTCGATCTAAGGGGCTGTCAGAGCCGGATCAGTAACGGTCGAGGGTGGGGATCGGTGCGGCGGCGGAACCCGAGAGACCGAGCGTGGCGTCGTACGCCTTCTTCCAGTCGCCGTTGTCCTCGTGGGCCTTGATGGAGTTGTTGATGGCGTCCCGGAGCGCCTTGTCGTCCTTGCCCAGGCCGATGCCGTACGGCTCCTGGGAGAACGGCTTGCCGATCACCTTGAGCTTGCCGGGGTTCTTGGCGGCGAAGCCCTTGAGGATGGTGTCGTCGGTGGTGACCGCGTCGACCTCGTTGGTGAGCAGCTTGTCCACGCACTGCGCGTAGGTGTCGTACGTGACGGTCTTGCCGCCGAGCGAGTTGATCCGGTCGATCGAGGTGGAGCCGGCCACCGAGCAGACGGTCTTGCCCTTGATGGAGTCGCTGCCGGTGATGTCGGTGTTGCTCTTGAGTACCAGCAGGTCCTGGCCGGCCACGTAGTAGGGCCCGGCGAACGAGACGGACTTCTTGCGCTCGTCGTTGATGGTGTAGGTGCCGACGTAGTAGTCGATCTGGCCGCCGGAGATCGCGGTCTCGCGGTTGGCCGTGACGATCGTCTTCCAGTTGATCTGGTCGGGCGTGAAGCCGAGGTCGGCCGCGACCATCTTGGCGATCTCGATGTCGAAACCGTTGCGGGTGTTGGTCGTCAGGTCCTCGAAGCCCAGGAACGGCTGGTCGGCCTTGGCACCGATGGTCAGCTTGCCCGCCTGCTTGGCCTTGACCCAGGTCGGCGAGGAGTCCAGCTTGAAGCCGGTGTTCACCTGGTACGTCGGGAGCTGCGGGGCGCCGGGGGGAGCCGCGTTCGGCGACCCGCTCTTGCCGCAGGCGGCGACGGCGGTCAGCGCGAGCACCGACATGGCGGCGGCGATGGTGCGACGAGTCCTCATGAGGGTCTGTTCTCCTCGGTCTTGGCCACGGGTCAACCGGGCACTTCGGGGCTTGGGTTCCGGGTCGGGCGCGGCACGACGTACCGGCCGGTCGGCCGGACACGCCCTCGGGCCCGTGCCCCGGAGCAGCACTGACGCTAGATCAGGGTGGTGCTCAGTGGTGAAGGATCTTGGAAAGGAAGTCCTTCGCGCGGTCACTGCGGGGCGCGGTGAAGAAGGCCTCGGGGGTGTTCTCCTCGACGATGCGGCCGTCGGCCATGAAGAGCACGCGGTTGGCGGCGGAGCGGGCGAAGCCCATCTCGTGGGTGACCACCACCATCGTCATGCCCTCGGCGGCGAGCGAGCGCATCACCTCCAGGACCTCGTTGATCATCTCGGGGTCCAGCGCGGAGGTCGGCTCGTCGAAGAGCATCACCTTGGGGTTCATGGCCAGCGCGCGGGCGATGGCGACCCGCTGCTGCTGGCCGCCGGAGAGCTGGGCGGGCAGCTTGTCGGCCTGCGCGGCCACGCCGACCCGCTCCAGCAGCGCGCGGGCGGTCTCCTCGGCCTGGGTGCGCGGGATCTTCCGCACCTTCACCTGGCCGAGCACCACGTTCTCCAGCACGGTCTTGTGGGCGAAGAGGTTGAAGCTCTGGAAGACCATCCCGACCTCGGCCCGGAGCTTGGCCAACTCCTTACCCTCGGCGGGCAGCGGGTGGCCGTCCAGGGTGATCGTCCCGGAGTCGACCGTCTCCAGCCGGTTGATCGTCCGGCAGAGCGTGGACTTGCCCGAGCCCGACGGGCCGATCAGCACCACGACCTCGCCCTGCACGATCTCCAGGTTGATGTCCTGCAGCACGTGCAGCGCCCCGAAGTGCTTGTTTACGCCGCTGAGCACCACCAGGGGGGAAGGACGCGAGTCGCTGGGGGTGGTCTCGGTCATCGCGGATAGCTCCCTCGGATCTGACCCCGGGTCAACTCCCATGGGTCGCAGTGCTGGTGGTGCTGGTCGTGCGGGCGCTGGTCCTACAGGTGCTGGTCCGGGGGCCGAGAGCCGGCGGAGCCCGCAGCCCCCGGTGGGCCGACCCTAGAAGGCCTGACCATGTCACGTCTGCCGATCTGAGCGGAACTTGAGCATCACGATCCGGCCACACCGTCCCCACACGGCCCCCCGAGCGTGTCCAGGGGCGGTGGCCCCGTGACAGGAAGCGCGGACTGGACAATACTCCGCAAGGACCGGGCCCACCCCGGAGCCCTGACATGCTGGAACAGCCCACGAAAGGAGGCCGGGATGCGCTTGCTCCTCGTCGAGGACGACGAACGGGTCGCCGCAGCGCTGGTCGCGGTGCTGAGCCGGCACGGCTTCCAGGTCCGCCATGCCCGCAGCGGGCACGAGGCACTGGACGCACTCGTGCCGGACGGCAGCGACCCGTACCGGGTCGTGCTGCTCGACCTCGGCCTGCCCGACCGGGACGGCTTCGAGGTGTGCAGCCGGATCCGGGCCCACAGCGGCGTCCCGGTGATCATGGTCACCGCGCGGGCGGACATCCGCTCCCGGATCCACGGCCTCAACCTGGGCGCCGACGACTACGTCACCAAGCCGTACGACATGGGCGAGCTCCTCGCCCGGATCCACGCCGTGGCCCGCCGTGGCATCGCCGCCGGGCCCGAACAGGGACCGGACGAGCAGCCCGCCCAGCCCGGACCACTGGAGTCGCGCGGCATCAGCATCGACCGCGAGCGCCGCCGGGTCAGCGTGCAGGGCCGCGACGTACCGCTCACCCGCAAGGAGTTCGACCTGCTCGCCCTGCTCGCGCAGAGTCCCGGCGTGGTCTACCGGCGCGAGCAGATCTTCAGCGAGGTCTGGCGCAGCGGCTGGGAGGGCAACGGGCGCACCCTCGAGGTGCACATCGGCTCGCTGCGCACCAAGCTGGCCCTGCCCGGTCTGGTCGAGGCCGTCCGGGGCGTCGGCTACCGGCTGATCCCGGAGCAGCCCGCCGAGCCCGAGGGGCCTGCCGCCACCGTGCCCGGCGCTGCCGAAAAGCCCGCCGACGGTACCGAAGCGGAGCGCTGACCGCTCGTGCGCAACCGTCTGCTCGGCATCCTGCTCTCCCTGATGGCCTGCGTCCTAGCCGCGCTCGGGGTGCCGCTTGGCGTCGCCATCGCGGCCGCCGAGCAGAGCCGGGTGGAGGTCGACCGGATCGACGACGCGGCGCGTTTCGCCCAGGACCTGCCCACCGCCGGTCAGCCGACCGTGGGCGCCGCGCTGAAGGGCGACTCCACGCCCGCCCCCGGTGACACCGGCCGCGTACACGCGCTGGCCGCCGAGGCCGCCCGGTACTACGAGCTGTACGGCATCCGGGTCGGGGTCTTCCACCGGGACGGCAGCGCGGTCGCCATCGCCCCCGCCGACTGGCGGCTGCCCCGAACCGGGCGCGGTGTCGAGGCGTTCCAGGAGGCGCTGGACGGGCGGCGCAGCCACAACCCGCTCCAGGTCTGGCCGTGGACACCGGACCGCACCCTCACCGTCGCGGCCCCCGTGGTCCGGGACGGCGACGTGATCGCGGTGGTGCTCACCGAGTCCCCCACCGGGCCGCTGCGTTCCCGGGTGCTGCACCGTCTGCTGCTGCTCGGCGGCGGTGAGTCGCTCGCCATGATCGCCGCGATCCTGCTCGCGGTGCGGCTCACCGGTTGGGTGCTGCGTCCCGTCCGCACCCTGGACCGGGCCGCCCACGACATCTCCACCGGCCGGATGAACGCCCGGGTCGCGGCGAGCATCGGCCCGCCCGAACTCCGGCGACTGGCCCGTTCGTTCAACGACATGGCGGACAACGTGCTGCTCGCCCTGGACCAGCAGCGGGCCTTCGTCGCCGACGCCTCCCACCAGCTGCGCAACCCACTCGCGGCGCTGCTGCTCCGGGTCGAGCTGCTCGGCATGGAACTGCCCGAGGGCCACGACAACGAGCTCGCCGGAGTCCGGGAGGAGGGGGTCAGGCTGGCCCGGGTGCTGGACGACCTGCTCGGCCTGGCGACCGCCGAACACGCCAGGCCGGTGCCCGAGTGCGTCGACCTCACGGCGCTGGTGCTCAGCCGGATCGATGCCTGGCGGCCGGTCGCCGAGCAGCGTGGCATCCGCCTCGACTGGGAGGGCCCGGCGCTGGCGGTCGGCCTGGCCGACCCGATCGGGCTCGGCAGCGCGCTGGACGCGGTGCTCGACAACGCGCTCAAGTTCACCCCGGCCGGGGAACACGTCCGGCTCGGCATCGAGACCACCAAGCGGGAGATCAGCGTGACGGTCTCCGACGCCGGCCCCGGCCTCACCGAGGAGGAGCTGGCCCGGGTCGGCGACCGCTTCTGGCGGAGCCCCCGGCACCAGAACGTGGACGGCTCCGGGCTCGGACTCTCGATCGCCCGTACCCTGCTGCTGGCCGGCGGCGGCTCGCTCGACTTCGCCCCTGTGGAGCCCACCGGCCTGGCCGTCCGGCTCACGGTGCCCCGGCCTCGGTAGGGCCGGCCTCGGTAGGGTCGGCCGGAGCCGGGGTCTGCCGGAGCTAGGGCTTCACGGAGGTGTAGTAGCGCCGGGCGCCTTCGTGCAGGGGCAGTGGGTCGGTGTAGACGGCGGTCCTGAGGTCCACCAGCTGGGCGGCGTGCACCCTGGCGCCGATCAGGTCCCGGCTGTCCAGCACCGCCCTGGTGATCCCCTCCACCAGCCGGGGGTCCACGTCGTCCCGGGTGACCAGCAGGTTCGGCACCGCGAGGGTCGCCACCGCGGTCTGGGCGGGGTACGCCTTCGGGTAGGCGTCGGCCGGGATGGTCGCGGCCCGGTACGCGTCGGTGCCGCCGCCCTCCTGCTGCTGCACCGCCTCGGCGAGATCACCGAGCGGGACGATCCGGATCGGGAACTGGTTGGAGAGGTCCGTCAGCGCGCTGGTCGGCAGGCCACCGGACCAGAAGAACGCGTCCAGCTTCCCGGCGCGCAGCTGGTCGGCGGCGTCGCCGACCCCCAACTGCGCGGGGGTGATGTCCCGGTCCGGGTCCAGCCCGGCGGAGGCCAGCAGCCGCCGGGTCACCAGGTTCACCCCGGACAGGCTCTGGCCCACCCCCACCCGCAAGCCCTTGAGGTCCGCCGCCCGCCGCACCGGCGAGTCCGCCGGGACCACCAGCTGCAGGTAGTCGTCGTAGAGCCGGGCGATGGCCCGCAGCCGGGGCTTGCCGGGGCCCTGGTACTCGGCGACGGCGTCGGCGGTCGCTATCGCGAACGAGTCCCGGCCCGAGGCCACCCGCTCCAGGTTGTCGATCGACCCCTCGGAACGGTCCAGCCGCAGCCGGACCCCGGGCATCGCGGTGGTCAGGTAGTCGCGCAGCAGCTGGCCGTAGTTGTCGTAGACGCCGCTCTCCACACCGGTGGCGAACCCGCTCTCGCCCGTGGGGTAGCCGGCCGAGCCGCCCGAGGAGAGCCACCACCCGCCGATCGCGCCCGTCACCAGCAGCAACGCGGCCACGGCCCGGCAGAGCCGGCTGTGGGCGGTGGCACGCAGCAGGGCGCCGGGGGTGGAGGTCATGCGCTGGAGTGTGCCAGGCCCGGGCCGCGAACGGGAGAGGGTGACGGGTGCGGACCGTGCTCTCGCACTCTTCTCGTACTCTTGGGTCCGTGGGTACGAGCCAGGATTCCAAGAGCTACAAGGTCGTCACGTACGGCTGTCAGATGAACGTCCACGACTCCGAGCGCCTCTCCGGGCTGCTGGAGGACGCCGGATACGTCAAGGCCACCCAGGAGGGTGATCCCGACCTGGTGGTCTTCAACACCTGCGCGGTGCGCGAGAACGCCGACAACAAGCTGTACGGCAACCTCGGGCAGCTCGCGCCGGCGAAGACCCGGAACAAGGACATGCAGATCGCCGTCGGCGGGTGCCTGGCGCAGAAGGACCGCGACACCATCGTGCGCAAGGCGCCGTGGGTCGACGTGGTCTTCGGCACCCACAACATCGGGCACCTGCCCGCGCTGCTGGAGCGGGCCCGGATCGAGCAGCAGGCCCAGGTGGAGATCCTGGAGTCGCTGGAGACCTTCCCCTCCACACTGCCCACCCGCCGTGAGTCGGCGTACGCGGCCTGGGTCGCGATCTCGGTCGGCTGCAACAACACCTGCACCTTCTGCATCGTCCCCGCGCTGCGCGGCAAGGAGGAGGACCGCCGCCCCGGTGACGTCCTCGCCGAGATCGAGGCGCTGGTCGGCGAGGGCGTCATCGAGGTCACGCTGCTCGGTCAGAACGTCAACTCCTACGGCTCCGACCTGGGCGACCGCGAGGCGTTCTCCAAGCTGCTGCGGGCCGCCGGGCAGATCGACGGTCTGGAGCGGATCCGCTTCACCTCGCCGCACCCGCGCGACTTCACCGACGACGTGATCGCCGCGATGGCCGAGACCCCGAACGTGATGCACCAGCTGCACATGCCGATGCAGTCCGGTTCGGACAAGGTGCTCAAGGCGATGAAGCGCTCGTACCGGCAGGAACGGTTCCTCGGCATCATCGAGAAGGTTCGGGCCGCGATGCCGGACGCCGCGATCTCCACCGACATCATCGTCGGCTTCCCCGGCGAGACCGAGGAGGACTTCGAGCAGACCATGCACGCGGTCCGCGAGGCGCGCTTCGCCAACGCCTTCACCTTCCAGTACTCCAAGCGGCCCGGCACCCCCGCCGCCGAGATGGACGACCAGATCCCCAAGACCGTGGTGCAGGAGCGCTACAACCGGCTGATCGCCCTCCAGGAGGAGATCTCCTGGGAGGAGAACAAGAAGCAGGTCGGCCGCACGCTGGAGGTCCTGGTCGCCGAGGGCGAGGGCAAGAAGGACGACCGTACGGACCGGCTCTCCGGCCGCGCCCCCGACAACCGGCTGGTGCACTTCACGCGGCCGACGTCGCCGGTCCGCCCGGGTGACGTGGTGACGGTCGAGATCACCTACGCGGCCCCGCACCACCTGCTCGCCGAGGGCCCGACCCTCGCCGTCCGCCGCACCCGCGCGGGCGACGCCTGGGAGAAGCGGCAGGCGGCCCCGGCCGCGAAGCCGGCCGGGGTGATGCTCGGGCTGCCGACGATCGGCGCGCCCGTGCCCGTGCCTCCGGCGGCTGGTGGCTGCTGCGGCGATTGAGGCTCACGTACAGGACGGGGGTACCTGGCAGGGGCGCGCTTGACTTACTGCGTGCGCGACCAGGGCACGACGTACGTTGGCGGTTGCGCGCGTACGCAGTTGATCCAACAGGGCCCCGCGCCCCTGTTGTAGTTGCCGTAGGCGGTCACACGGCTGCTCGCTAGAGTGATCCGCATGCTTGTTGCCGCCGCCGTCTGCCCATGCCCGCCGTTGCTCGTGCCCGAGGTCGCCGCCGGGGCGGCTCCTGAACTGGAGCCGCTGCGGGCGGCCTGTGCGGAGGCGCTCGGCGAGTTGCTGGCGTCCGGGGCCGAGCTGATCGTGGTGGTCGGGACCGGGCCCGCACCGGAGGTCTGGACCGAGGGTGGGGCGGGGTCGTTCCACCGGTACGGCGTCGAGCTGGCGGTCCGGCTGCCTTCGGGCGGGGTGGACGGGCCCGAACTGCCGTCCTCGCTCACCGTCGGCGCCTGGCTGCTCGACCGGGCCGGTGCGGCGCTGCCCACGCACGCCTGTGCCGTACCCGTCGACGCCGCGCCCGACCGGATGCTCGGCCTCGGCCGGGGCCTGGCCGAACTCGCCGACCGGGTCGGGCTGCTGGTGCTCGGCGACGGCAGCGCCCGCCGGTCGGTGAAGGCCCCCGGCTACCTGGACGAGCGCGCCGAGGGTTACGACGTGGCGGCGGCGCAGACACTGGCCACCGCCGATGTCGAAGCCCTGGCGGCGCTCGACCCGGTGCTCTCCGCCGAACTGCTGGCGGACGGCCGGGCGCCCTGGCAGGTGCTCGCCGGCGCCGCACGCGGAGCCGGGCTCGGCGCCCGGCTGCGCTATGACGACGCGCCCTACGGCGTCGGCTACTTCGTCGCCTCCTGGAGCTGACTGGAGCCTCCTGGAGCCGGTTCGAGCCGGCGCAGTCGGTCCGCCGGTCGGCGTCAGGACGCTGCGGGGCCCTGGCCGTTGCCCTCGTCCTTGGGCTTGGCCGCGAAGTGGTCGACCGCGTCCTTGGCCTTGCTGGTGCCGTGCTCGATCTTGTCGCTGTACTTGTGCTTGGTGGCCTTGTCCACCGCCGCGCCGGCCTTCTCCACCACTTCGTCGATCTTCTCGTTGTGCTTGCCCGCGAGCTCGCTGGCCTTGTCCTTGAGCTCGTCGGCCTTGCCCTTGAGGTTGTCCATCAGGCCCATGGCTGCTGTCTCCTAGTTCGGGTCGGCTGCGTCACCCGGTCCAACGCCTGGGTCGCCCCGGTCGTTCACGGGCGGCCATCCGGTCGTACCGGGTGAAATCACCCATATCCTTCCACGATCACCTGCCCTGACACGTGTCCGTCGGGCTTTTGGGAGACTGGGACCGTGAGCAGCTCCCAGCCAGTCCCGCCCGGCGCCTCGTCCGGTGCCCCGCCCCGTGTCGTCTCCGTCGTCGGCGCCACCGCCGCCGGCAAGTCCGATCTGGCCGTCGCCATCGCCGGCAGCCTCGGCGGCGAGGTGATCAACACCGACTCGATGCAGCTCTACCGGGGCATGGACATCGGCACGGCCAAGCTCACCCAGGAGGAGCGCGGTGGCATCCCGCACCACCTGCTGGACATCTGGGACGTCACGGAGGCGGCCAGCGTCGCCGAGTACCAGCGGCTGGCCCGCGCCGAGATCGACCGGCTGCTGGCGGCGGGCCGTACGCCCGTCCTGGTCGGCGGCTCCGGGCTGTACGTCCGGGCGGCGATCGACGAGATGGAGTTCCCCGGTACCGACCCGGCCGTCCGCGCCAGGTTGGACGAGGAGCTGACCGAGGCCGGTTCCGGCGCGCTGCACCTGCGACTGGCCGGGTTGGACCCGGCCGCCGCTGCCGCCATCCTGCCCAGCAACGGGCGCCGGATCGTCCGGGCCCTGGAGGTCATCGAGATCACCGGCCGGCCGTTCACCGCCAATCTGCCGGGGAACACCGCCGTGTACGAGACGGTGCAGATCGGTGTCCAGGTCCCGCGCCCCGAGCTGGACGAGCGGATCGCGCTCCGGGTGGACCGGATGTGGACGGCGGGGCTGCTGGACGAGGTGCGCGAACTGGAGAAGGCGGGGCTGCGGGACGGCCTCACGGCGCCCAGGGCGCTGGGCTACCAGCAGGTGCTGGCGTACTTCGCGGGCGACTGCACCGAGGACGAGGCCCGGGCCGAGACGGTACGGGCGACCAGGCGTTTCGCCCGCCGCCAGGAGTCCTGGTTCCGCCGGGACGACCGCATCCACTGGCTCGCCCGCCCGGTCGGCGCGGACCCGGCCGAGCTGCTGGAACGGTCGCTGGAACTGATCCGGAATCAGGTTTAAGGCTGCATTCAGACTCCGTACGAGCGAATCAAGCCATCGGCCGGTGCATTTGCAGGTGCATGACGAACCGGGGGTTACGGCCGCATCACGTCATGGCCACGGATCACCCGTGTTCCCGGTGGGACGCCCTGTCGACGGCCCTGGACATGCCATCATCGAGAGCATCAGAGGTCGGTCGCGGGGGCCGGCCTCACCGCTCGCGAGTCCGTGAACTCGTGTCGAACCGTCAGGGGAGGCCGCGTGTCGACCGGTACCGGCCCTGAGACCGAGCAGTTGCCGCACAACGCGGACAGCCCCGAACTCACTCTGCCCGGACAGCTGCTGAGCACCTCGTACGCACTCGCGATGCCCGCGCTCACCGAGGTCGCCCCCGGGTTCGTGCACGAGCGGGAGATCCGCCCGCTCCGCAGACTCCGCTGGTGGCAGATCCTGCCGATCGTCCTGCTGGCCGCTGTCGGCTCGCTGATGTTCGGCTTCCCGCTCGCCTTCGGCTCGGGGGACGGCGCCTCGGCGATGATCGGGATGCTCGGCCTGCTGCTCACCGCCGCCTCGCTCGGCTGGGGCGCGATGGCGGCCCGGATGGCCGGGTACAAGTGGCCGGGTGTGCCCAGGCGCGGCAGTGGCCGCCGGGCCAGCCGCCGGGCCATCGGCAGCTACACCCTGGCGGTGGCGGTGGCCGTGGCGCTCGCCGTCTGGCGGGTCGTCCACCTGCGCGGCTGAGGCTCCACCGGTAGGTGCGGCGATCAGGTTTACGGAGTCGCTAAGTACCATCGACCGTGTGAGCGCATCGACTACCCAGGGCGTGCCCTTCCTCAAGGGCCACGGCACCCAGAACGACTTCGTGATCGTCCCCGACCCGGACGGGCAGCTCGACCTCGGTCCGGCAGCCGTCGCGGCGCTGTGCGACCGGCGGGCCGGTATCGGCGGCGACGGGCTGCTGCGGGTGGTGCGCTCCGCCGCCGATCCGGCCGGTGCCGAGCTGGCCGACCGGGCCGAGTGGTTCATGGACTACCGCAACTCCGACGGATCGATCGCCGAGATGTGCGGTAACGGCGTCCGGGTCTTCGCCCACTACCTCGTCCGGGCCGGCCTGGCGAAGCCGGGGACGATCGCGATCGCGACCCGAGCCGGGGTGCGACAGGCCCTGGTCGCCGAGGACGGGCCCGACGGGGCGCCCGGTGAGATCACCGTCGACATGGGGCGCGTGGCGCTGCCCGGCCCCGAGGGCATCGAGGTCGCGGTGGGGGAGCGGCGCTGGCCGGCCCGCAACGTCAACATGGGCAACCCGCACGCCGTCGCGTTCGTCGCCGACCTCGATCACGCCGGTGACCTGTACTCGGCGCCGCTGACCACCCCGGCCGGGGTGTACCCCGAGGGCGTCAACGTCGAGTTCGTGGTGGACCGGGGGCCCCGGCACGTCGCGATGCGGGTACACGAGCGGGGCTCCGGCGAGACCCGCTCCTGCGGCACCGGCGCCTGCGCGGTGGCCGTCGCCGCCGCCCGCCGGGACGGTCTCGACCCGGCCGTCACCGGCGAGAGCGTCACGTACACCGTCGACCTGCCGGGCGGACGCCTGGTCATCACTGAGCACCCGGACGGGCGCGTCGAGATGACCGGACCGGCCCAGATCGTCGCCGAGGGTTTCATCGCTCCGGGCCTGCTGGCGCTCTGACCTGCTGGTGCCCTGGCCTGCTGGTGCCCTGGCCGGCTGGTGCCCTGGCCGGCTGGTGCCCTGGCCGGCTCGCCGAGGAGTCCGCTTTCCCCCGTTCCGCGACGCGTGAATCCCCCCTATCGAGTGATCTCGGTAGCGGACGGGAAGCAACGCGTCGCGGAACGTGCTGTGCTCGGTAGCATGTACCACCGGGGCGGGAGTCGCTCCGGTGACGGCTGCCGGAGGTGCAGATGACCATCCGCCCCGAGCTGGAGGCCGGTCACGAGGTGGGCCGGTCCGGTACCGGCCACCCCGTCGAACCCAGGCGCACGCTGGGCAGCCTGAGCCGCGCCACGCTCGGCCGCGCCGGGCGCGCCGCCCTGCTCGCCACCAGCCGTCAGCCACTGCCTGACGCGGTCGAGCCGGTCGTCGAGGCGCACCGCAGGCACCACCCGCAGGCCGATCTGGCCCTGCTCAGCCGGGCCTACCGCACCGCCGAGGCCAGCCATCGCGGGCAGAAGCGCAAGAGCGGCGAGCCGTTCATCACCCACCCGCTCGCGGTGACGATGATCCTGGCCCAACTCGGCGCGGGCACCACGACCCTGGTCGCCTCGCTGCTCCACGACACCGTCGAGGACACCGAGGTGACGCTGGATCAGGTGGCCGCCGAGTACGGACCCGAGGTGGCGTACCTGGTGGACGGCGTCACCAAGCTGGAGAAGGTCGACTTCGGCGCCGCCGCCGAGGCCGAGACCTTCCGCAAGATGCTGGTGGCCACCGGTGACGACGTCCGGGTCATGGTGATCAAGCTCGCCGACCGCCTGCACAACATGCGGACGATCCGTCACATGAAGCCGGCCAGCCGGATCCGGATCGCCAAGGTCACCAGGGACGTGCTGATCCCGCTCGCCGAGCGGCTCGGCATCCAGGTGCTCAAGGCGGAGCTGGAGGACATCGTCTTCGCCACCCTGCACCCGGAGGAGTACGCCCGCACCCGTGCTCTGGTGACGGCCTACGAGAGCGCGCCGGACGGGCTGCTGCAGCCCTTCGCGGACGCCCTGAACAGGCAGCTCGCCGAGTCCGGGGTCGCCGCCACCGTCACCGTCCGGCCCCGGCACTGCGTCTCGCTGCACCGGGTGCTGCTCAAGCGCACCGCCGCCGCCGGGCCCGACGGACTGCCGCAGGGCCTGCAGCCCGCCGACTTCGGCCGGCTGCTGGTGGTGGTCGAGGAGAACGCCGACTGCTACGCCGTGCTCGGCGAGCTGCACACCTGTTGGACGCCGTTGCCCGGCGAGTTCAAGGACTTCGTGGCCTCGCCCAAGTTCAACCTCTACCAGTCGCTGCACACCGCCGTGGCGCTGGCCGGCGGCGAGGTGGTCGAGGTCCTGGTGCGGACGCGGGAGATGCACCGGGTGGCCGAGTTCGGCGTGGTCGCCCTCGGCGACCCGCACCAGGGCGAGCCGCCGCAGCCGGACGACCCCGACCAGGGGGACGTCAACCGCAGCGATCCCGCCCGTCCCGGCTGGCTCAGCCGGCTGTTGGAGTGGCAGCAGGAGACGCCCGACCCGGACACCTTCTGGTCCGCCCTCACCGCCGACCTCTCGGACGACCGCGAGATCACCGCCGTCACCGAGGACGGCGAGACCCTGCACCTGCCCGCGATGGCCAGTTGCGTCGACGCCGCGTACCTGCTCGGCGAGGAGACCGGCCACCGATGTCTGGGCGCCCGTGTCAACGGGCGGCTGGTCGCGCTCTCCACCACCCTCGGGGACGGTGACGTCCTCGAAGTCCTCACCGAGCCGAACGGCGAGCCGTCCGGGCCGTCGCCCGAGTGGCTCGACCATGTCCGCACGCCGGGCGCGCGGCTGGCCATCGAGCGCTGGCTGGCCGACCACCCCGCCCCCGAGGCGGTGGTGGAGACCTGCCGCCCGGGCGGTCAGCTCCAGCCGGCCGCCTCGCCCGCCGCCGAACGGGGCGAGTCCCCGGTGGCCGTCGTCGGCAGACCAGGTGCGGTCGTCCGGCTGGCCCGCTGCTGCACACCCGTCCCGCCGGACGAGGTCACCGGTTTCGCGATCCGGGGCGGCGCCGTCGCGGTGCACCGCACCGGCTGTCCGGACGCCGAGCAACTGCGCGAGGCCGGGCGCGGCCCGGTCCGGGTCACCTGGGTCCCTGGGGTGATCCCGCTGTCCGGCTACCGCGTCACGCTGCGGGCCGAGGCGCTCAACCGTCCCCGGCTGCTCGCCGACCTGACCGCCGCGATGTCCGCCGAGGGGATCGGCATCATCTCGGCCGCCGTCGAGCCCCCGCAGGAACTGCGGGTCCGGCACACCTACACCATCGAGCTGCCGGAGGCCCGGACGCTGGCGGCGGTGATGCGCGCGATGCTGCGGGTCTCCGGGGTGTACGACGTCTTCCGGCCCGGCTTCCGCAGCGGAAATGGGGATGACCCGGTCACCCCGGGCATGCGACCATCGACGGGAATGCACGGCCGGTCCGCGGCGTTCACCGGAGGAAGTGGTGCCGGTGTCGATCGCGACCTGCAGGGGTAGCTCAGCTCTTGTTGGGTAGCTCCCAGGTGCGCGTGGCAGTGCACCGGCTCTCCCTATACCGCAAAGGACAAGATGACCTCCACGTTCGACAGCCGCAACCAATCCGACGAGTCCGCCAAGCGGCTCACCGGCCTCAGGGCGGAAGCCCTCATGGACGAGGACCTCGCGGCGATCGACGAGGACCTCGACCAGCACTACGACGGTGACCAGTACGACCGCAGCGAGCGCGCTGCCCTGCGCCGCGTCGCCGGTCTCTCCACCGAACTCCAGGACGTCACCGAGGTCGAGTACCGCCAGCTCCGTCTGGAGCGCGTGGTACTCGTCGGCGTGTGGACGGACGGCACGGCGGAGGAGGCCGAGAACTCCCTCGCCGAGCTGGCCGCGCTGGCCGAGACCGCCGGTTCCGAGGTGCTCGACGGCGTGATCCAGCGCCGTGACAAGCCGGACGCCGCGACGTACATCGGTTCGGGCAAGGCGAAGGAACTGCGGGACATCGTCGCCTCCACCGGCGCCGACACCGTGGTCTGCGACGGTGAACTCACCCCGGGCCAGCTGATCCAGCTCGAGGACGTCGTAAAGGTCAAGGTGGTCGACCGCACCGCCCTGATCCTGGACATCTTCGCCCAGCACGCCAAGTCCCGGGAGGGCAAGGCCCAGGTCTCGCTGGCGCAGATGCAGTACATGCTGCCGCGCCTGCGTGGCTGGGGTGCCTCACTGTCCCGGCAGATGGGTGGTGGTGGCTCCGGCTCGTCCGGCGGCGGTATGGCCACCCGTGGTCCCGGTGAGACCAAGATCGAGACCGACCGTCGTCGGATCCGCGAGCGGATGGCGAAGCTCCGCAAGGAGATCGTCGACATGAAGAAGGGCCGCGACACCAAGCGCCAGGAGCGCCGTCGCAACCAGATCCCCTCGGTCGCCATCGCGGGCTACACCAACGCCGGCAAGTCCTCCATCCTCAACCGGCTGACCGGCGCGGGCGTGCTGGTGGAGAACTCCCTGTTCGCCACCCTCGACCCGACCGTGCGCCGGGCCCAGACCCCGAGCGGCCGGGTCTACACCCTGGCCGACACCGTCGGGTTCGTCCGGCACCTGCCGCACCACCTGGTCGAGGCGTTCCGCTCCACCATGGAGGAGGTCGCCGAGGCGGACCTCATCCTGCACGTGGTGGACGGCTCGCACCCCGAGCCGGAGACGCAGCTGGCCGCCGTCCGCGAGGTGATCGTCTCGGTCGAGGCGCACAACGTGCCGGAGATCGTGGTGATCAACAAGGCCGACGCCGCCGACCCGCACATGCTGCAGCGTCTGCTGCGGCGTGAGCCGCACGCCATCGTGGTCTCCGCCCGCACCGGGCTGGGCATGGACGAGCTGCTCAAGCTGATCGACGACGAGCTGCCGCGCCCCGCGATCGAGGTCCAGGCCCTCGTCCCGTACACCCGGGGCGACCTGGTCTCCCGTGTGCACGCGGAGGGCGAGCTGATCTCCACCGAGCACACCGGCGAGGGCACCCTGGTGCGCGCCAAGGTCGCCGCCGAGCTGGCGTCCGAGCTGGAGCGGTTCGCCGTCGTCACGCAGTAGCCGGGTAGCCGTTCAGTACGGGACACCCCCAAGGGCGCGGGGCTCTGCTCAATCACTACGTGCGCGAAATCGGAAGGCTCCGGCCTGTTGCCTTCCGCATCGCGCACGTAGTTGATTGAGCAGAGCCCCGCGCCTCTGTTTTGTTGCTCCCTACTTCTGCGAGAGGTACGTGAGCGCCTGCTGGGCCACGCTCTCCAGGTACGGGCCGCTGAGGGACGTGTGGTCCGCCGTCCCGATCGAGGTGTTACTGACCAGGGCGAGCCGGCCGTCCGGCATGGTGGCGAACCAGCCGCCGCCGCTCGCGCCCGCCGTCATGGTGCAGCCGATGGTGAGCATCGGGGGCCGGGTGGGGTCGTAGGAGAGGCGGACGGGCGTGCCGCCGTCGCAGCGGTCCAGCTCCTGGCCGTCGAAGGGTTTGACCGCCGGGTAGCCCCAGGCGGAGACCTTCAGCTGGTCGCGCGGTGCGTTGAACCAGACTGGCAGGGCGGTGCCGACCGTCTCCTCGAGGGACTTCCCGCCGCCGTCCGGGTTGTGCACCCGCATGACGGCGAAGTCGTACTGGCTGGCCGAGTTGCCGCTGCGGCCGCCCTCGGCCATCCACTGCGGCGAGGTGACGATCGTGTCGGCCCACCACTCGCCGAGCGGTGCCACCTGGTCCAGGGTGGCGTGCTTGCCCTGGCTCGCCGCGCCGGAGCTGTTGTAGGCGGGGACGAAGATGATGTTCTTGTACCAGTCGCCGCCCTTGCCCTCGTGCACGCAGTGACCGGCCGTCCAGACCAGGTTGCTCTTGCCCGGGTGCGCCGGGTCGGCGATCACGGTGGCGGAGCACTGGCCGGTGCCGTTGTTCTCCGGCGTGCTGGTGAAGATCTTCCCGGAGGCCGGGGTCGCGGTGTACGGGCGCGGCACCGGGACGGCCTGGACCGGGGACGGGTCGGGGTCGGTGCCGCCGGTCGCGCTGTTGCCGGGGGAGGGGGCGGCCGGGGCGCTCGGCGGGGCGGGCTCCTGCGGCTGCGCGCCCTTCATCTTCTCCGCGTTCCAGAGGTTCTTCACGACCGGGTTGTGGAAGACGTGCTTGGACGCCCACTTGTCCCAGTCGTCGAACTTCCACTTCTTCAGGTCGTCCCAGCTCTTGGGCAGCCCGTCGAGCAGCCCGGACGGGATGCCGGTCGGCAGCTGCGGCTTGCCGCTCGCGGCAGCGGTGGCCGACGCCGCGTCCGGACCGCCGGGAGTGGGACCGGACGAGCCGCAGGCCGTCGCGCCGAGCAGCAGCGCGGCGACGAGGGCGGCCCGGCCCGTCCGGCGGATCGGTGACTTGGGTATCGATGACATGAGGTGAGCTCCCCCGACGCGTGCACGTGGACGGGGTCGAGTCTCCCACGGCCGCGCACCAGTGCCCTGACGCATGGTCACCGGCCATGGTTACCGGTCGGATCACTCCAACGGGTGGGTGATCCACCGGTATTCACCACAACGAGTGAGCTGATCTTGTGATCACCGCGCAGGGGTAGGTAACCCTTAGTTGTCGCGTACCGGAAGCTCCCGCAGTCCCCGACTCCCAGTCCCCGCCTCCCCGCGCTCGACTCCTACCCATCGACTCCCAGCGCCCGCACCCCCACGCGCCCCAAGGAGCAGCCTTGAGCACCGCCCTCACCGGAGCCCCGCCCGCCGTACCGCACCAGCCCCGACCCGAGCCTGCGGACCTGCTGCTCCATCCGGACCCGGCCGTGGCGGCCGAGCACGCCGGGGTGGAGAGCCTGCTGCGCTGCTGGGTGCGCGAGACCGGCGTGCTGCCCGCCGCCGACGGGCAGTTGCTGATCCCAGTGCTGGGCGGTGCCGCGCGGCTCGCCGCGCCCGTCCGGTACTGGTCTCCGTGCGGCTGGCACCGCTTCGGCGCGGTCACCCTGCTCGGAGCCGGCGGGCGGGGAACCGAGGGTCAGCCGGACGCGCCGCTGGACGCCGTCACCGTCGCGGCCCTGGTCGCGAGCGCCGCAGCCGAGCGCCCCGACCCGGGCCGGATCGCCGACCTCGCGGCCCGGGTCGCCGACTCGGCGGTCCGTACGGCGGACGTGCTCGCCTACCGCCGCCGCGCTCCGGAGCAGACCGACTGGCCCTTCCTGCGGGCCGAGCAGGCCTTGCTGCTGGGCCACCCGCTGCACCCCACCCCGAAGAGCCGGGACGGCCTCGGGCCCGCGCAGAGCGCGGCGTACTCGCCCGAGCTGCACGGCTCCTTCCGCCTGCACTGGTACGCCGTGGACCGCGAACTGCTCGCCACCGACTCGGCCACCGGCCTCGACGCCGACCAGCTGACGGAGCAACTCCTCGGCGACCCCGGCCTGTTGCCGCCCGGCACCGCCGCACTGCCGCTGCACCCCTGGCAGGCCCGCGAGCTCGCCCTGCGCCCGGCCGTCGCCGAGCTGCTGGCGTCCGGACGGCTGCGCGACCTCGGCCCGCAGGGCGAGCCGTGGCACCCGACCTCCTCCGTCCGCACCGTCTGCCGCCCCGGCACGCCCTGGATGCTCAAGCTCTCGCTCGGCCTGCGGATCACCAACTCACGCCGGGAGAACCTCCGCAAGGAGCTGCTCCGGGGCACCGAGGCGCACCGGTTGCTGGAGTCCGGCCTCGGCGCCGAGTGGCACGCCGCCCACCCCGGCTTCGACATCGTCCGCGACCCGGCCTGGATCGGCGTCGACCTCCCGGGCGCAGACCTCTCCGGCGTCGACCTCCCGGGCCTCGGCGACCCGAACGGGCTGGACGCGGTGCTGCGGCAGCAGCCCTTCGGGCCGGACGAGCGTGTGTACTGCGTCGCCGGGCTGGTCGCCGAGCGACCGTTCGACCGGCTCGACTCGCTGCTCGGCGGCGTCCTGCGGACCCTGGCCGTGCGCTGCGGACGCCCGCTGCGCACCGTCGCGACCGAGTGGTTCCTGCGCTACCTGGAGGCGATGGTGCTCCCGGTGCTCTGGCTCGACGGCCAGGCCGGCGTCGCGCTGGAGGCCCACCAGCAGAACAGCCTGGTCCTGCTGGACGAGGCGGGCTGGCCGGTCGGTGGCCGGTACCGGGACAACCAGGGCTACTACTTCCGCGACTCGTACGCCGCCCGGCTGGACGCCCGGCTCCCGGGCATCGGCCGGGCCAGCGACACCTTCGTCGACGACCAGGTGATCGACAAGCGCTTCGCCTACTACCTCGGCATCAACCACGTCCTCGGGCTGATCGGCGCGTTCGGTTCCCAGGGGCTGGCGGACGAGCGGGTGCTGCTGGCCGCGCTGCGCCGGTTCCTGGCCGGCCCGGAGGCGGCCGCCACCGGCTCCACCCTGCCGGGCCTCCTGCTCGAGTCGCCGACCCTGCACAGCAAGGCGAACCTGCTGACCAGGCTGAACGGCATGGACGAGCTGGTCGGCCCGGTCGCCACCCAGTCGGTCTACGTCGACATCCCCAACCCGGTGGCCAACCCGTGACGCTTCTGGGCGCCATGCGGACCGCCGCCGGGGTGTTCGAACTCCACCCCGTACGGCTGCCGGACGACCTGCCGCTGCTGACCGGGTGGATGAACGATCCTGCGGTCGCGGCCTTCTGGCACCTGGCCGGCCCGCCCGCCATCACCGAGCGTCACCTGCGCCGGGTGGCGGAGAGCGGTGCCTCCGCCCTGCTCGGCCTGCTCGACGGCACCCCGATGAGCTACTGGGAGGTCTACCGCGCCGACCTCGACCCGCTCGCCCAGCACTACCCCGCCGAGCCCCAGGACACCGGCCTGCACCTGCTGCTCGGCCCCGCCGACACGCGCGGCCGGGGCCTCGGCTCCACCCTGCTGGCCGCGCTCACCGAACGGATCCTGCAGGTCAGGCCGGTGTGCGGGCGGGTGGTCGCCGAGCCGGACCTCCGCAACACCCCGTCGGTACGGGCGTTCCGCAAGGCCGGATTCGAGCTCGCCGCCGAACTCGACCTGCCCACCAAGCGCGCGGCCCTGATGATGCGCCGCCGCGCGCTGCCCCTCTCCTGAAGGACGGCATGGACAACCCGCAGCCCGAGCCCTACGACCTCCTCGGGGTCGGTATCGGCCCGTTCAACCTGTCCCTGGCCGCGCTGGCCGACCAGGTGAGCGGCCTCGACGCGCTCTTCTGCGAGGCCAGGGCGGAATTCCGCTGGCACCCGGGGATGCTGGTCGACGGCGCTCGGATGCAGGTTCCGTTCCTGGCCGACCTGGTCTCGCTGGTCGACCCGACCAACCCCTGGTCGTTCCTCAACTACCTGCGTGACCAGGGGCGGCTCTTCCCGTTCTACTTCGCCGAGCGGTTCCAGCTGCCCCGGCGCGAGTACGACCACTACTGCCGCTGGGCCGCCGAACGGCTGGTCAACTGCCGCTTCGGCACCGCCGTCACCGCGCTGCACTGGTCCGCCGAGCACGAGCTCTTCCGGGCCGAGACGGGCGGGGGCACCGGGGCCGGCGAGGTCTGGGCCCGCAACGTCGTGCTGGGCGTCGGTACCAGCCCCGTCCACCCGGAGCCGTTCGCGACCCTGCGCGGGCACCCCGCCGTCTGGCACTCCGCCGACTACCTGGAGCGCCGCCGCACCCTGGCCGGCGCGCGCGACATCACCGTGATCGGCTCCGGCCAGTCCGGCGCCGAGGTCTTCCTCGACCTGCTGCGCACCAGGGGCGGCGACGGCACCCGGCTGCGCTGGCTGACCAGGACCCGGGCGCTCGCCCCGATGGAGTACTCCAAACTCGGCCTGGAGCACTTCACCCCCGACTACACCCGCTACTTCCACACCCTGCCCGCCGAGGTCCGTGACCACCTGGTCGAGGCCCAGTGGCAGCTGCACAAGGCCGCCAGCGCCGAGACCCTCGCCGAGATCCACGACCACCTGTACGAGCGCACCGTCGGCCGCCCGATCGACGCCGACCCGGTCGAGATCATCCCCGGCACGGCCGTCACCGAGGCGACCGCCGGGCCCTGCGGCGGCCTCGAACTCAGCTGCCGCCACACCGACTCCGGTGCCGACCACCTGGTCCGGACCGACGCCGTCGTCCTTGCCACCGGCTACCGCGCCGTCCGCCCCGCCGCGCTCGACCCGATCGCCGAGCTGATCGACTGGGACGAGCACGGCCGTTACCGCGTCGACCTCGACCACCGGGTGGCCACCCGCCCGCAGCTCACCGGCGGGCTCTACGTCCAGAACGCCGAGCTGCACAGCCACGGCGTCGGCACCCCGGACCTCGGCCTCGGCGCGCACCGCGCCGCCGTCATCCTCAACGCCGTCGCGGGGAAGACCGTCCACCGGCTGCCCACCCGCACTGCCTGGACCAGCTTCGCCCCGCCCGCGTCCTCCGTCGCAGCTACCGTCCTCCCACGACCCCAGGAGGGGAACCGTGCCGCAGCAGCCGCCCGCTGACCAGCTCCAGCTGCCCCCGCAGCTCACCCCCGAGCACTGGCAGCGGGCCCGCCGGGCGATGCTGGCCAAGATGCTCGGCGAGTTCGCGTACGAGGAGCTGATCACGCCGGTGGCGGACGCCGAGGGCTACCTGCTGGAACTCCCCGGGGCCGGCTACCGGTTCACCGCCCGCCGGGGCGCGTACGGGAGCTGGCGGGTCGACCCGGCCTCCGTCCGTTGCTCCGCCGACCCGGACGTGGACCCGCTGCGCTTCGTCCAGTGCGCCCGGCACGCGCTCGGCCTGTCGGGCGACACCCTCGGCCACCTGCTGCGCGAACTCACCGCCACCCTGCTCGCCGACGCGCACCAGCTCGCCACCGAGCTGACCGCCGCCGAGCTGGCCGCCCTCGGGCACGTGGAGCTGGAGGGCCGGCAGAACGGCCACCCGTGGATCGTCCCCAACAAGGGCCGGCTCGGCCTCTCGGCCCGGGACACCGCCGGCTGGACGCCGGAGGCCCGCACCCCGCAGCGCCTGCCGTGGCTCGCCGTACACCGGAACCTCGCCGACTACCGGGGCGAACCCGGCCTGTACGAGCAGGAGTTGGACCGCCCGGAGCTGTTCCGCGAGCTGCTCGGCGATCGGGCCGACGAGTACCTGCTGCTGCCCGTCCACCCCTGGCAGTGGGACGAGGTCGTCGTCCCGCTCTTCGCGCCGTGGATCGCCTCCGGCGAGATCGTGCCGCTGCCCAGCGACGGCGACCTGAGGCTGCCTCAGCAGTCGATCCGCAGCTTCTTCAACCTCAGCCGCCCGGACCGCTGCACCGTCAAACTGCCGCTCTCCATCCTCAACACCCTGGTCTGGCGCGGCCTGCCGACCGAACTGGCCCGCGCCGCCCCGGCCGTCACCGCCTGGATCCACGGGCTGCGCGACGCCGACCCCTTCCTGCGCGACGAGTGCCGAGTGATCCTGCTCGGCGAGATCGCCTCCGTGACCGTCGACCACCCGCTCTACCGCGAGCTGCCCGAGGTGCCCTACCAGTACAAGGAGTTGCTCGGCGCGATCTGGCGCGAGCCGCTCGGCCGCTACCTGGAGCCCGGCGAGCGGGCCCGCACCCTGGCCGCTCTGCTGCAGACCGGCTCCGACGGGCGGTCCCTGGTCGCCGAGCTGGTGGCCCGCTCCGGTCTGCCCGCCCGGGACTGGCTGCGCCGGCTGTTCGCGGTGATGCTGCCGCCGCTGCTGCACTTCCTCTACCGGTACGGCACCGTCTTCTCACCGCACGGCGAGAACGCGATCGTGGTCTTCGACGAGCTGGACCGGCCCGTCCGGCTGGCGGTCAAGGACTTCGTGGACGATGTCAACATCAGCGACCGGGACCTGCCCGAGCTGGCCGGCCTGCCGGCGGAGGCCGCCCGCGTCCTGCCGCGCAAACCGCCCAAGGCGCTCAACCAGTACCTGCACGCGGGGCTGTTCATCGGCGTCTACCGCTTCCTGGCGCCGCTGGTCGAGGAGCAGCTGGGCGTGCCGGAGGAGGAGTTCTGGACGCTGCTCCGTGAGCGGATCATGGCCCACCAGCGGCGTTTCCCCGAGCTGGCCGAGCGGTTCGAGCTCTTCGACCTCTGCACCCCCCGGATCGACCGGCTCTGCCTCAACCGCAACCGCCTGCTGCTGGACGGATACCGGGACCGCCCCGAGCGCCCGTTCGCGGCGGTGCACGGCGAGGTGGACAACGCCCTGCACCCCGGCGGGCCGGGCTTGCTGCCGCTGCCGCGCGAGCGCGAGCGGGACCGGATTGTCACTCCGGCGCCGTAGGGTGGGAGCGTCATGACGAACGACTCCGAACCCCAGCCACTGCCCGGCGCACCCGAGACGCCGCAGGCCGTCCCCAGGGCCCTCCTCCCCGAGCTGCTGCACGCCGCGGTCGAGGCCGTCGGCGGCGTCGAGCGCCCCGGCCAGGTCAGGATGGCCGAGGCCGTCGCCGACGCCGTCGAGGCCGGCGAGCACCTGCTCGTCCAGGCCGGCACCGGCACCGGCAAGTCCCTCGCCTACCTGGTGCCCGCCCTCGCCCACGGCGATCGCGTGGTGGTGGCGACCGCCACCCTGGCCCTGCAGCGCCAGCTGGTCGAGCGCGACCTGCCGCGCACGGTGGACGCGCTGCACCCCGTGCTGCGCCGCCGCCCGCTCTTCGCGATGCTCAAGGGCCGCTCCAACTACCTCTGCCTGCACCGCGCCAACGAGGGCACCCCGAGCGACGAGGGCGAAGGTCTGTTCGACCCGGTGGACGCGCTCGGCGGCCCGAGCGGCAAGCTCGGCAAGGACGTCCTGCGGCTGCGCGAGTGGGCCGGTGAGACGGAGACGGGCGACCGCGACGATCTCTCTCCCGGCGTCTCCGACAAGGCCTGGGCGCAGCTTGCCGTCACCTCGAAGGAGTGCCTGGGCGCGAGCAAGTGTGCGTACGGGCAGGAGTGCTTCGCCGAGCAGGCCCGTGAGCGCGCGAAGTTGGCCGACGTGGTGGTCACCAACCACGCGATGCTGGCGATCGACGCGATCGAGGGCGCCCCGGTGCTGCCCGACCACGCGATGCTGATCGTCGACGAGGCCCACGAGCTGGTCAACCGGGTCACCGGCGCGGCCACCGCCGAGCTGACGGTCGGCGCGGTCAACCGGGCCGTCAAGCGCGCCGCCAAGCTCGCCAACGAGAAGGCGGTGGACGCCCTCCAGGCGGCCGCCGAGAGCTACCACGGCCTGATGGAGACGGCTCAGCCCGGCCGGGTCGAAGAGCTGCCCGAGTACCTCTCGTACGCGGTGGCGGCGATCCGGGACGCCGCCCGGCAGGTGATCACCTCGCTCGGTGAGACCCGTGACAAGGCGCTGACCGACGAGGACGCGGTGCGCAAGCAGGCGATGGCCTCCGCCGAGCAGCTGCACGAGACGACGGACCGGCTGCTGTCGGAGTCGGCGTACGACGTGGTCTGGATCGAGCGCAGCGACCGCTTCGGGCCCGGTACCGCGTCGCTGCGGGTCGCTCCGCTGAACGTGGCCGGCCTGCTGCGGGAGAACCTCTACAAGGAGCGCTCGGTCGTCCTGACCTCCGCCACCCTCAAGCTGGGCGGCGACTTCAACGGCGTGGCCGCCTCGGTCGGCCTCCCGGGCGAGGGCCGACTGCCGGACGTCCGGAGCGACGCGGAGCCCGCCGTGCAGGAGGGCGAGGACGCCCCGCCGTACTGGCGCGGGATCGACGTCGGCTCGCCGTTCGCCTACCCCAAGCAGGGCATCCTCTACGTCGCCAAGCACCTGCCGCCCCCGGGCCGCGAGCCGGACCGGCCGGAGATGCTGGACGAGCTGGCGGAGCTGATCGGCGCGGCGGGCGGGCGCACGCTCGGGCTGTTCTCCTCGATGCGGGCCGCCCAGACGGCGGCCGAGGCGCTGCGCGGGCGCCTCGACAACCGGATCCTGCTGCAGGGCGAGGACACCCTCGGCGAGCTGATCCGCGAGTTCGCCTCCGACCCCGAGACCTGCCTCTTCGGCACGCTCTCGCTCTGGCAGGGAGTCGATGTGCCGGGCTCCGCCTGCCAGTTGGTGGTGATGGACCGCATCCCCTTCCCGCGCCCCGACGACCCGCTGATGAGCGCCCGTCAGAAGGCGGTCGAGGAGGCGGGCGGCAACGGCTTCATGGCGGTGGCGGCGACGCACGCAGCCCTGCTGATGGCTCAGGGAGCCGGCCGTCTGGTCCGGGCCGGCGACGACCGGGGCGTGGTCGCGGTACTCGACCCGAGGCTCGCCACGGCCCGCTACGGCGGCTTCTTCCGCTCCTCGATGCCGGACTTCTGGTACACCAACGACCGTAACCAGATCCGCCGTTCCCTCGCGGCGATCGACGCGGCGGCCCCGGCGATCCGCCCGGTCCCCCAGCGCGGTTAGCTGCGCAGAGAGCCAACAGGGGCGCGGGGAACTGCGACTGACAGCCACAGGCTGTCAGTCGCAGTTCCCCGCGCCCCTGGGGTACCCGGTTGCCCAGGCCCAACGAATGACAGCCGCAGGCTGTCAGAGACGGCGGAGGACCGCGACGACCTTGCCGAGGATGGTGGCGTTGTCGCCCGGGATGGGCTCGTAGGCCGGGTTGTGCGGCATCAGCCAGATCTTGCCGTCCTCGCGCTTGAGGCGCTTGACGGTGGCCTCACCGTCGATCATCGCCGCGACGATGTCGCCGTTCTCGGCGACCGGCTGGCGGCGGACGGTGACCCAGTCGCCGTCGCAGATCGCGGCCTGGATCATCGAGTCGCCCTGCACGGTGAGCGCGAACAGCTCGCCCTCGCCGACGAGTTGACGGGGGAGCGGGAATACGTCCTCGACCGTCTGCTCGGCCAGGATCGGGCCGCCGGCGGCGATCCGGCCGACCAGCGGCACGTACGAGGTGGAGGGGCGGCCGGCGGCCTCGGCGGTGTTCGGGCGGGTGACCTCGACGCCACGGACCTCGTACGCGCGGGGGCGGTGCGGGTCGCGGCGGAGGAAGCCCTTGCGCTCCAGGGCCATCAGCTGGTGCGCGACGGAGGAGGTGCTGGACAGGCCGACGGCCTGGCCGATCTCGCGCATGCTCGGCGGGTAACCCCGGCGCTGGACCGAGTCCCTGATGACCTCGATGACGCGGCGCTGGCGTTCGGTCAGTCCGGCTTCGTCGGTGCGGATGCCGGGCGGGCGGCCCGGGAGCGAGCGGGTCGGGACGGGCTGGCCGAGCGCTCCGTCCTGGGCGGCGGCGTGCTCGATCGGCTGGTCCGGGAGGCGGCCCGAGGCGTTCAGGGCGGCACCGGCCAGGCGGTGGTCTTCGCTGCGGCTCATGCTGTGGTCCACGCTCTGCTGGTCCATGGTGCGCGCGGAACGCTCCTGCACCGGGATGGAGTTGCTCTTGGCTTCTACGGTGTTCATTGGCTGCCCCTCTTAGACAGACGTTCTCCCTTGTTCAACTCAACTGGCTCACCTATCGAAAGGTTGCGCCAAACACACGTTCGAGTGAATTATTTAGGAGTCGGCTGACTCGATCAAGGCTTTGGGTGTAGATCGATTAAATGTTCGACTCCGGGAGTCTATTTCACGGGGGGCGAACTTTTCGACCCGTCCCGGCGTGGCGCCCCCTGTGATCGCACATGTAGTGGCACAGTTCTGGTTTGGGCCCACAGGTTGTGTCCGTGTACGCTGGCCGGGTTCGTGGTTATGTCGTCGTGTAGGGAGTCCCCAAGGTGCACTGCCCCTTCTGTCGGCACCCTGACAGCCGCGTTGTGGACAGTCGTGCCAGTGACGACGGCAGCTCGATCCGCCGCCGCCGCCAGTGCCCTGATTGCGGCCGCCGCTTCACCACGGTGGAGACGGCCACGCTGATGGTCATCAAGCGCAGCGGTGTCACCGAGCCTTTCTCCCGCGAGAAGGTGATCTCCGGCGTCCGCAAGGCCTGCCAGGGCCGCCCGGTCACCGAGGACGCGCTCGCCAAGCTCGGCCAGCGGGTCGAGGAGTGCGTGCGGGCCAGCGGCAGTGCCGAGCTCTCCACCCACGACGTGGGGCTGGCCATACTCGGCCCGCTGCGTGACCTGGACGTCGTCGCCTACCTGCGGTTCGCCTCGGTGTACCGGGCATTCGACGATCTCGAAGCTTTCGAGGCCGCCATCGCGGAACTCCGCGACGAGCGGCCTCTCCCCGCGGCGGACGGCGCCAAGTTGCCCGTCCCCGCAGCCGCGCCCTGACGGGTACGTAACACCGCACCGGCCCGCCAGGGCCCACGCGCGCCCGAAAACAGGGCATAAACACCACATACCGTGCGTTATGGCCGACATCTGGGGCCGTACGCACAGCCACCAACGCAGTACCCCGAGCGAAGCAGGGTACTGAGGGGTTTGCCCAGGAGGAGCAGAAGTGACAGACACGACGAGCGGTTCCGCACGCGGGTCGAAGTCCGACAAGACCGCGAAGGGGGCCGGCAAGGCTCCCAAGGGTGGTCTGCGGATCGAGCGCATCTACACCACTCCTGGCGTCCACCCGTACGACCAGGTCAGCTGGGAGCGGCGCGACGTCGTCATGACCAACTGGCGTGACGGCTCGATCAACTTCGAGCAGCGCGGTGTCGAGTTCCCCGACTTCTGGTCGGTCAACGCGGTGAACATCGTCACCTCGAAGTACTTCCGTGGCGCGGTCGGCAGCCCGCAGCGCGAGTGGAGCCTCAAGCAGATCATCGACCGCGTGGTGCTCACCTACCGCGCCGCCGGTGAGAAGAACGGGTACTTCACCACCCCGGACGACGCCGAGATCTTCGAGCACGAGCTGACCCACGCCCTCCTCCACCAGGTCTTCAGCTTCAACTCGCCGGTCTGGTTCAACGTCGGCACCAAGCAGCCCCAGCAGGTCAGCGCCTGCTTCATCCTGGCCGTCGACGACTCCATGGAGTCGATCCTCGACTGGTACAAGGAAGAGGGCATGATCTTCAAGGGCGGCTCCGGCGCCGGCCTGAACCTCTCCCGGATCCGCTCCTCCAAGGAGCTGCTGAGCTCTGGCGGCAACGCCTCCGGCCCGGTCTCCTTCATGCGCGGCGCCGACGCCTCGGCCGGCACCATCAAGTCGGGCGGCGCCACCCGCCGCGCCGCCAAGATGGTCGTGCTGGACGTCGACCACCCGGACGTCGAGGCCTTCATCGAGACCAAGGTGAAGGAGGAGGAGAAGATCCGCGCGCTGCGCGACGCGGGCTTCGACATGGACCTGGGCGGCGACGACATCGCCTCCGTCCAGTACCAGAACGCCAACAACTCCGTCCGGGTCTCCGACGAGTTCATGTCGGCGGTCGAGCACGGCACCGAGTTCGGCCTGCGTGCCCGGATGACCGGCGAGGTCATCGAGACCATCGACGCGAAGCGGCTCTTCCGCAAGATGTCCGAGGCCGCCTGGGCCTGCGCCGACCCGGGCATCCAGTACGACGACACGATCAACCACTGGCACACCTGCCCGGAGTCCGGCCGCATCAATGCGTCCAACCCCTGCTCCGAGTACATGCACCTGGACAACTCCAGCTGCAACCTCGCCTCGCTCAACCTGATGAAGTTCCTGCGCGACGACGACTCGTTCGACGCCGAGCGCTTCGCCAAGGTCGTCGAGCTGGTCATCACCGCGATGGACATCTCCATCTGCTTCGCCGACTTCCCGACCGAGAAGATCGGTGAGACCACCCGCGCCTACCGCCAGCTCGGCATCGGCTACGCCAACCTCGGCGCCCTGCTGATGGCCACCGGCCACGCGTACGACTCCGACGGCGGCCGGGCCCTGGCCGGTGCGATCAGCTCGCTGATGACCGGCACCGCCTACCGTCGCGGCGCCGAGCTGGCCGGGGTCGTCGGCCCGTACGACGGCTACGCCCGCAACGCCGAGCCGCACCAGCGGGTCATGCGGCAGCACGCGGACGCCAACGCCGCCGCCGTCGCGGTGGACGAGCTGGACGCCCCGGTCTGGGCCGCCGCCACCGAGACCTGGGGCGACGTGCTCCGGCTCGGCGCGCAGCACGGCTTCCGCAACGCCCAGGCCTCGGTGCTCGCCCCGACCGGCACCATCGGCCTGATGATGGACTGCGACACCACCGGCGTCGAGCCGGACCTCGCGCTGGTCAAGTTCAAGAAGCTCGTCGGCGGCGGCTCGATGCAGATCGTCAACGGCACCGTGCCGCGCGCCCTGCGCCGCTTCGGCTACCAGCCCGAGCAGGTCGAGGCGATCGTCGCCCACATCGCCGAGCACGGCAACGTGGTCAACGCGCCCGGCCTGAAGACCGAGCACTACGACGTCTTCGACTGCGCGATGGGCGAGCGTTCGATCTCCGCGATGGGCCACGTGCGGATGATGGCCGCGATCCAGCCCTGGATCTCCGGTGCCATCTCCAAGACCGTGAACATGCCGGTCTCCGCGACCGTCGAGGAGATCGAGGAGATCTACTTCCAGGCGTGGAAGCTCGGGGTCAAGGCGCTCGCGATCTACCGTGACAACTGCAAGGTCGGTCAGCCGCTCTCGGCCAAGACCAAGACCCCGGCCGCCGTGGTCGAGGAGAAGGCCGCTCCGGTGGTCGAGAAGGTCGTCGAGTACCGTCCCGTCCGCAAGCGCCTCCCCAAGGGCCGCCCGGGCATCACCACCTCCTTCACGGTCGGTGGCGCCGAGGGCTACATGACGGCCAACTCCTACCCGGACGACGGCCTCGGCGAGGTCTTCCTGAAGATGTCCAAGCAGGGCTCGACCCTCGCGGGCATGATGGACGCCTTCTCGATCGCCGTCTCGGTCGGCATGCAGTACGGCGTCCCGCTGGAGACGTACGTCTCGAAGTTCACCAACATGCGCTTCGAGCCGGCCGGTCTGACGGACGACCCGGACGTGCGGATGGCGCAGTCGATCGTCGACTACATCTTCCGCCGCCTGGCGCTGGACTTCCTGCCCTTCGAGACCCGCTCCGCCCTCGGCATCCACTCCGTCGAGGAGCGCGAGCGCCACCTCGACACCGGCTCGTACGAGCCGATCGAGGCCGAGGACATGGACACCGAGAGCCTGGCCCAGTCGGCGCCGCTCGCGGCCAAGCCCGTCGTCCAGCCGGTGCCCGAGAAGCCGAAGCCGGCCCCGGCCCAGGCCCACAACTCCACCGAACTGATGGAGATCCAGCTCGGCCTGAACGCCGACGCGCCGCTCTGCTTCTCCTGCGGCACCAAGATGCGCCGCGCGGGCAGCTGCTACCTCTGCGAGGGCTGCGGCTCCACCAGCGGCTGCAGCTGATTTTGGGCCAAGTTGCCTCTGATGCGGCACTCGGCCTGACGGCCGGAATCGCGTAGTCCCTGGTCACGAGGGGGATCCGGACTGACTCCGGATCCCCCTCGCCGGCTTTCCCGAACTGGGTGCGCGAGGGCGAATAAGCCTCAACAGAGATGCATCCAATGCAACGGAGGCTTAGTCGAACCCGGGACCAGAGGCGGGCCGGGGGAGCTCACGCCTCAGTCGCTCGTCGGACCATGAGATCCCCGTAGCTCACCACTGATGAGCCGTGAAATCGACCGACTGCGGCTCAAGTTGACGTGTGTGAGCGGTCAGTGCACGCAGCTGCGCGGCCATCTCCTCGGGTGCCAGCTGCTTGCGGTCACCGTGCCCCGGCAGCATCCACTCGAAGCGCAGCAGGGGCGCGGTGCGGGCCAGGGAGGCGGCCAGCTCCTTGATGGAGTACCAGGTGACGTGCTCGGCGACGGCCAGCGCGTCCTTGGTGCGCGACCAGTAGATGCTGTCGCCGCTGAAGCAGTATCGCTCGTCGGCGACGTAGAGGACGCTGCCTTCGGTGTGGCCCGGGAGCGGGTGCACGATCACGCCGTCGGCGATCTCGGCGGGCTCGATTCCGCGCAGCACGCGGTCGGCGTCGGGCGCTGCGGCCAGGTCGCCCGCATGGATCCACAGCCGGGCTCCGAACCGGTCCGCGTAGCGGCGTCCGTGCGCGGCGTGGTCGCGGTGGGTGAGGAGGACATCGGTCACCTGCCCCAACGCCTCGTATCGGGTGGCGAGTTCGTCGGACCAGCGCGGCGTGTCGACCATCATCAGCGTGCCGGACGGCCGCCGGAGAAGGTAGGAGTTGGCGGCGGCGGTGTGCCGGGAGTTGTGGCCGCAGAGCATGACGTTCTCGTCCAGTGCCAGCGGGAACGGGTCTGCCGCGGCGTCGAGAGAGCGGGAGTGCCGACGGATCGAGCGGGTGTGACAGGCAAATGCGGCGGCGTTCAGCCGGGCGAGATCGGTGGCGTCACGCGGCTGGCGCACGATCTCGGAACGTCCGCCGACCTCCTCGATCAGTCCGGGCGCGAGCTGTCGCGCCACATCGCAGTTGGTGCATCGGTCGTCCACGTACCAGTCATTGCCCATGACGGTGCCCCCGGGGTTTTGGAGTGGGTCGATGACGGGCCCGACGGGCCTCGTACTCCAGAAGTACATCGAGCCGGCGGGAAAGAGGAAGGGGGTTTGGATCTTGTGGTTCGGCGGGAGTGCTGCTCTGGGACGCCACTGCGCGAGGTCAGGAGACCCGGACGTGGTGATCCAGCAAGCGGGTGAGCAACTGCACGAACTGGTCGCGTTCGGCCGGACTCAGCGGCGCGAGCAGTTCGTCGTGGAGGTCGTCCAGGACCTTGTCGAGGCGGCGTAGGTGACGGCGGCCCCGGGTGGAGATCGTGATGATGTTGCGGCGCCGGTCGTCGGGGTCCGGCATCCGCTCGACGAGGTCACGCTCGGCCAGTTCGTTGAGCACACCGACCATGTCGCTGCGGTAGATGTCGGTGCGTCTGCTCAGCTCGGCTTGGCTGCCCGGCCCGTACTCCTCCAGTGAGGCGAGCGCGGCGTAGTGCCACTTGCGGGCGTCGGCCTGCGCCAGCCCCTCGGTTATCAGCCGGTCCGACCGTACGGACACCTGAGACAACAGTCGACTCGCCCGTCGACGCAGTCTGTCGGGTGTCTTGGGCGCGCCGTCGTCGGGCATGTCCGCGGCTTCGGCTCTGATCATGGTGCCAATCCTACCCGTTGCGTTAGTCCGACTAACGATGTACGTTCTTGCGCCGAGAACGTTAGTGCAACAAACGTTTTTGAGCGAGCTGCGAGGAAGGAAGATCTTGCCCACCAAGACACTGCAGATTCCCACCGCGGACGGCCAGGCCGACGCTTTCGCTATCTTCCCCAACCGTGGCGAACGGTACCCGGGGGTACTGCTGTACGCGGACGCCTTCGGCGTGCGGCCCGTGCTGGAGGAGATGGCCCGCGAACTGGCCGAGCACGGGTACTACGTGCTCGTCCCCAACCTCTTCTACCGGCACGGCCCGGCGCCGGTGATCGAACTTCCCGAGCACATCGGAGAAGGGATCCGGCCCGCGGTCTTCGCCCAAGTGATGCCTTTGCTCGAGGCGCACACCACCGAACGTGCCCTTCGCGACGCCGACGCCTACCTCAGGTTCCTCACCACCCAGCCCGAGGTCAGCGCCGGGCCGGTCGCCGTGATCGGCTACTGCATGGGCGGCGCCTTGGCGATCCGCACCGCAGCGGCCCACCCCGAGCAGGTGGCCGCTGTCGCCGGATTCCACCCCAGCCCGTTGGTCACCGAGGCACCCGACAGCCCACACCGCCTCTTCCCCGAGCTCACCGCCCAAGTCCACCTCGGCCTCGCCGAGGGCGACATGTCGCCCGAGCGCATCAACAGGCTCAACCAGGCCCTGGATGCCGCAGGCGTCGGCTGCAGCGCGGAGATCTACCCCGGCACCCTCCATGGCTTCACCATGTCCGACACCGACGCCTTCAACCCCTCCGGACTGCAGCGCCACTGGGACCGCCTGCTGCATCTGCTCGACCGCACCCTGGCCAACGGTGGGGATCCGGGTGTGTCCAGCCAGGGGCGCTGTCTCACTTCCGGCGAACAAAGTGCACTGCCCCGGTACGAGTAGTCGGTAAGGGTGGGTGGCCGGCGATTCGCCGGTCACCCACCCTTTGCCGTCTCCGCTCTCGGTCGGTGCGGCCTGCATGCACGACCTTCCGGCGCGGGTGGGTGGGTGTGGAGGCGAGGGCAGATCTGTCAACTTAGGTTGACAGATCTGGAGTGTCAACCTAAGTTGACAGCATGAGCGAGACCAAACAGCTCGCGGCAGACGCGAGCAGTCGTGACCCGTCGGTGGGATTGAGAGCCGTGCGGGCGTTGCGGGATCTGGCGGACCGCCTGGAGGACCTCCAGGTCGGGAACGCGCGAGGTCAGGGATGGTCCTGGCAGGAGATCGCGGTCTGTCTCGGCGTCAGCCGGCAGGCCGTCCACAAGAAGTACGCCCGGCGGGGCTTCGGCGCGGGAGAGGACTGACGATGTTCGAGCGGTTCAGTGACGGGGCCCGGAAGTCGGTGGCACTCGGGCGGGAGGAGGCGCTTCGGCTGCGGCACGACTACATCGGGACGGAGCACCTGCTGCTCGGAGTCCTCGGGCAGCCCGAGGACCCGGCGGTGGCGGTGCTGATCGACGCAGGGCTGGACCTGGTCACGGCGCGCGGGGCGGTGGCGAGGCTGTTGGGGGCCCCGCATCCGGGGGTCGACGAGGCCGCGCTGGCGGCGATCGGGGTCGATCTGGAGGCCGTGCGGGAGGCGGTGGAGGCCACCTTCGGTGCGGGGGCACTGGATGTGCCGGCCGGGCCGCCGAAGCGGGGGCGGTCGCGCGTGCCCCGGTTCACCGACCGGGCGAAGCAGGTGCTGGCGCTGGCCGTCCGGGCAGCCGTCCGTCAGCGCAGCGAGCGGATCGAGTTGGGGCACCTGCTGCTGGGCATCCTGCGTGAGGGCGGCGGGATCGGTGTGCGGGTGGTGCGGGAGTCCGGGGTGGACCTCGCGGCAGTCGAGCGGGCGGTCGAGCGGACACTCGAGTCGAAGGCCGCCTGATCGGGGCGGTCCGGGCGGACGGCGAGCGACAGGTCGCTGCCCGGGTTTGCCGGAGCCGACTCGGACCCGTCGGTCCGTCGGGAGGGTGGCGCGCCGACCGAGGCCGACCGGGCATACCTGAGTGCTTCCCCGGGCCGTAGCCCGTCGTCGAGGACGGCGGGCTACGGCCCGGCTCGACGATGCCGGTCAACGGCCTGCGGAGCCGCAGCTCAGGCCGGGGCAGCCGGCGAGGTGGCGGACGAGGTAGCGCGAACCCGCACCTTGGCGCGAGATGAGCGCTACGTTAACGTCTTCAACCCGGCGTCAGCTGGGTACGGATCGATCTCGGGTACAGCGCAGTGTGTTCTGTCTTATTTGCTGGCATGTCATGCCCTGGCAAGGAGGACCGCATTGACTTCCATCTCGATCGCGATCGAAGGCCGCCGATGATCCAGAAGCCCCGGCCGAACAGACCACGACGGCAGCTGCTCGCCGTCCCCGCCGTGCTGGTGCTGGCGCTCGCCGCAGCCTGTTCCAACAGCTCCGGCAAGTCCACCGCCGACGCGACGCCGACCACGACGCTCAGCGGTGACTGCGCCAAGTACCAGCCGTACGCCGGGCATTCGGGGACGAAGGTGACTATGTACGCCTCGATCCTCAGCCCGGAGTCGGACTCGCTGGAGAAGTCCTGGTCCGAGTTCAGCTCCTGTACGGGCATCAAGATCTCGTACGAGGGTTCCAACGACTTCGAGTCGCAGCTCCAGGTCCGGGTGACGGGCGGCAACGCCCCTGACTTCGCGATCATCCCCCAACCGGGCCTGCTCGCCCAGATGGTGAAGACCGGGAAGGTGGTGAAGCCGCCGGCCGCGACCGTCGCCAACGAGGACAAGTGGAACCCGGTCTGGAAGGGCTACGGCTCGGTCAACGGCACCTTCTACGCGGCGCCGATGAGCGCCAACATGAAGTCGTTGGTCTGGTACTCGCCGAAGTACTTCAAGCAGGCCGGGTACCAGGTGCCGACGACCTGGGCCGATCTGATGACGCTCAGCGACCGGATCGCCAAGGCGGGTGGCGGCAGCAAGCCCTGGTGCGGCGGCATCGGCTCCGGCACGGCGACCGGTTGGCCGGCCACCGACTGGCTGGAGGAGGCCGTCCTCGGTACGTACGGCGGGGACGTCTACGACCAGTGGGTGAGCCACCAGGTCAAGTTCAGCGACCCGAAGATCATCAGCGCGATGCAGACGGTGGCCGGCTGGATGCAGAACCCGGCCTGGGTGAACGGCGGCATCGGCGACGTGAAGTCGATCGCCACCACCACCTTCCAGGACGCCGGTGCGCCGATCCTCACCAACAAGTGCTGGATGCTGCAGCAGGCGTCCTTCTATCAGGCGCAGTGGGCCAAGGGCACCAAGATCGGGCCGGACGGTGACATCTTCGCCTTCCACCTGCCGGCCGTGAACCCGGCCATCCCCAACCCGGTCGAGGGCGGCGGCGAGTTCCTGGCCGCGTTCTCCGACCGTCCCGAGGTTCAGGCGGTGCAGAACTACCTGTCCAGCGCGGACTGGGCGAGCAGCCGGGTGAAGGTCTCGACCGGTTGGGTCTCCGCCAACCAGGCGGTGGACAAGAGCCTCTACACCGACCCGATCGACAAGCTCTCCGCCGACGCGCTGACCGACCCGACCGCGACCTTCCGGTTCGACGCCTCCGACATGATGCCGGCCGCGATCGGTGCCGGCCAGGAGTGGAAGTCGCTGACCGCCTGGTTCGCCGAGGGGCAGGCCATCCCGAAGGTGGCGGCCGACATCGACGCGGCCTGGCCGCAGTAGCCGCCCGCCGAGCCCCAGCACCTGTCACGGGTTCAAGCCCGGGGCCACAGGTTCAGGGCGGCGCGGGCCCACCCGCTCGCGCCGCCCAGGCACTCACCGACCCTCCGTCCGAGGAATTCCGGGTGTCCGGCGCGCCGGAGGCTGCGGAGGAAGGACATTTGTATGCCTACGGCTTCGCTGGCCGACTCGGCGTGGACCGATGCCATCACCAAACTCGGCAACAGCTTCGGCGCCGTCGCGATCTTCCTGGGCATTCTGCTGGTGGTGTTCTTCGCGGCGGGCCGGGCGACCGGCCGGCTCACCCGCCCGCTCGCCATCGGCGTCTTCCTGGGGCCCGCTGTCCTGTTGCTGATCGTCGGACTGGTCGCGCCACTGGTCCGTACCGTCTACCTGAGCTTCTACAACGACGACAGCACCCGCTTCCTCGGCGGGAAGAACTACGGCTGGGCGCTGACCACCGACTCGATCCACCAGGTGCTGCTGAACACCCTGCTCTGGCTGGTGTTCGCACCGCTGGCGGCTACCGGCCTCGGGCTGGTGCTGGCCCTGCTGGTCGAGCGGATGAGGTACCAGGCCCTCTACAAGTCGCTGATCTTCATGCCGATGGCGGTCTCGCTGGTCGGGGCCAGCATCATCTGGAAGTTCGTCTACGAGACCCGGGACTCCTCCCAGCAGCAGGTCGGACTGCTCAGCCAACTGGCCATCAGCCTGGGCTGGCGGCACCCGCCGAACTGGATCCTCTCCCACCCGCTCAACAACTTCCTGCTGATGGCGGTGATGGTCTGGGTGCAGACCGGGTTCGCCATGGTGGTGCTGTCGGCGGCGATCAAGGCGATCCCGGACGAGGTGACGGAGGCGGCCCGGCTGGACGGCGCGCGCGGGTTGAAGCTGTTCTGGTTCGTGACGGTGCCGATGATCCGGACCACGCTGGTGGTGGTGCTCACCACCGTCATGATCACGACCCTGAAGGCCTTCGACATCGTCCGCACCATGACCGGCGGCAACTTCGGTACCCAGGTGTTGGCCAACGAGATGTACTCGCAGTCCTTCGTGCAGTTCAACGTCGGCCGGGGCAGCGCGCTCGCGGTGATCCTCTTCCTCGCGGTGCTGCCCCTGGTGGCCTACAACATCGTCCAGCTGCGCAAGGAGCGTGAGACCCGGTGAGTACCCAGCCCGCGACCGTGCCGAGCAAAGCCGTCGGGGCGGCGGAAGCCACTGGTTCGGCGGCCGTCCGCAAGTCCTTCAGCAGTCCGCTCGGCTCGGTCTTCGTGATCGCGGTGACGGTGCTCTGGACGATCCCCACCTTCGGTCTGCTGGCGACCTCGCTGCGGCCGAAGCAGGCGGTGGCGGCCAGCGGCTGGTGGGAGATCTTCGTCCACCCGCAGCTGATCCTCTCCAACTACCACACCGTGCTCTTCGATGGCGGCTTCGGCGTCAGCGCCGGGATGATGCCCTTCCTGGTCAACTCGCTGGCCATCAGCATCCCGGCCACGATCTTCCCCCTGGTGCTCGCCGCGATGGCCGCCTACGCGCTGGCCTGGGTGCGGTTCAGGGGCAGCGACACGGTCTTCTTCATCATCTTCGCGCTCCAGGTGGTGCCGCTGCAGATGGCGTTGATCCCACTGCTGCAACTGTTCTCGGGCGGTGCGCACCTGGGCGGGCTGACCATCATCCCGGCCTTCGACCTGCACGGGACGTACGTGCCGGTCTGGCTGGCCCACACCATGTTCGCGCTGCCGCTGGCGACCTTCCTGCTGCACAACTTCATCTCGCAGCTGCCGCGTGACCTGATGGAGGCGGCGGTGGTCGACGGAGCGTCACACTTCAAGATCTTCCGGTCCATCGTGCTGCCGCTCTGCACGCCGGCGCTGGCCTCGTTCGCGATCTTCGAGTTCCTCTGGGTCTGGAACGACCTCCTCGTCGCGCTCACCTTCGCCGGCGGGACTCCGGAGGTCGCCCCGATGACCGTCCGACTGGCCCAGCTCTCCGGTTCGTTCGGCGGGCGGTGGGAGGTGCTCACGGCCGGGGCGTTCCTGTCCCTGATCGTGCCGCTGATCGTCTTCTTCAGCCTTCAGCGCTACTTCGTCCGGGGGCTGCTGGCGGGGTCGGTCAAGGGGTGAGCCCGGAGCCACCCCAGCGCGTCGGCGGCAGGACGTGACCCAGGACGTACGCTGGACTCGCCCGCGAAGACACCGCCGAATGGACCTCCGATGCCGTACGACCCCCCGACCCACTCGGTCGAGCGCTCGCTGCGCCGGGCCGGCGCCCAGGTGGTGGCGGGGCTGGACGAGGTCGGGCGCGGCGCCTGGGCCGGGCCCGTGACGGTCGGCGCGGCGGTGACGGGCCTGCGCAAGGCGCCGGAGGGGCTCACCGATTCCAAACTGCTGACCGAGCGCCGCCGCACCGCACTGGCCCCTGTCCTGGCCGACTGGGTCACCGCCTACGCGCTCGGCCACGCCTCACCCGAGGAGTGCGACGAGCTGGGGATGACCGCAGCCCTGCGGCTGGCCGCGCTGCGCGCACTGGAGGCGCTCCCGGTCCGGCCGGACGCGATCATCCTCGACGGAAAGCACGACTACCTCGGCGGGCCCTGGCGGGTCCGCACGGTGATCAAGGGTGACCAGTCGTGCATCTGTGTCTCGGCGGCCTCGGTGCTCGCCAAGGTGCAACGCGACGGTCTGATGGCGGAGATCGGGGTCGACCTCCCGGCGTTCGGTTTCGAGGACAACGCCGGCTACCCCTCACCGGTGCACCGGGCGGCGCTGGAGGAGTTCGGGCCGACCGAGCACCACCGGCTGTCCTGGTCGTACCTCGACGCGCTGCCCAGGTGGAGCCACCTGAAGCGCGGACGGTCCCTGCCGGACCAGGCGGAGCAGCTCTCGCTCGGTTTCTGACGGACCGGCTGCCAGGGCGGGGTGTTCTGCGGCATTCCGCAGCATTTTCCGGCGTTCGGTCGTGTTCGGTGGTTTTCGGTGGTGCTCAGCTGCGTTTCGTGGCGTTCGGTGGCGTTCAGGGGGTGGGCGGCTGGTGCGCGCCCGACCGGCGTTTGATAGATATCCGGGTATGCCTGTCTTGCCCGAGGAGTCGGAAATTCACGCGCGCGTATCGCCTGTCCCCGCCAAACCCCCCGTCCCCGGCGCCGTACTGCCGGGCCCACGGCCGGCGCCGCCCCGCGCACCCCGGCCGGGCCCTCCGGTCCGGGCCGTGCAGCCGCCCAGGCCAGGGCCCTCCCCGCGTCGGTCCGGGCCCACCGTGCGGCTGGTGCCGGCCTCGGTCCACGACGCGGTCGAGCGGGCCGACGAGACGGTGGACCAACTGCTGGAGGCCGGCCGCCGGCCCGCCGACCTCCTGGTGCTGACGACCGGTCAGCCGCACCCGTGGCAGCAGCACGAACTCTCCTTCGGCGAGCCGGGCTACTGGGCCCAGCTCACCGAAGGGGGCGACGTCTTCTACACGGACGCCGGCCGGCTGGACGGTGCCGCGGCGCGTCCGCTCCGCCGTGAGGTCGTGGTGCTGGTCGTCAACGACGGCACCGCCGGCCGGGTCGAAGCTGCGGTACGGAAGGCTCTCGGCCTCGCCGGTGCGCTGCTCGTGGTGTGCGGTGAGCCGGATGTGGTGACGCCGCTTCTCCCGGCCGGGAGCCGACCGTTGTCGGCCTGACCCTCGCTGCTCGGGTCTGTGCCGGGGGTGCGTGTGTACGTGCGTGGGGTTCGGCGGTTCGAGCCCCACGTGGCTGCGCCGTGCGGTGCGGTGCGATGTCGCGCTGCCGTGCTGTGGTGCTGTGGTCAGCGGGTCCCGGTCGGGCGGAGAACTTCGAGTGCGGTGGGTGCCAGGGTCGCCGCCGGTTTCCAGGAGCGTTCCTCGGCGTGCTCGCGTCCGGCACGGGGTGCGAGTTCGGTGACGGTGTGTACCGGGCCGTCCACCCAGGAGCCCGAGTGCGGCGTCCGGCCGTGCCGACCGTCGCCGAGCGAGCGCCAGCCCGAAGGGGTCAGCGCGATGTACGGGCCGCAGCGCAGGCCGTGCAGCGCGGCGGCATCGCGCAGCGCCCACATCCAGGCGCCGTCCTGCTCCGTCCAGTCGGCGGATCCCTCCCGGCAGCGCAGCAGCACCACCGTGCGGGTGGGGCAGGCGAGCCGCAGGTCGTGCGGGGTGATCCGGCGCAGCTGACTGAGGATCGCATTGCGGTGGTGCCAGCCGTCGTCGCTGTGCGGCCGGACGGTGAACGACGCGGAGGCCGTGACGTGGTGCTGGGCGTCCAGGACGGCGACCACGCTCGTGCCGGGCTGCGGAAGGTGCCGCTGGTGCAGCTCGGTGACGAACTCGCGCGGGGCGGGCAGCAGCGGGATACCGGAGTCGGTCCAGTTGTCCAGGCCGAGCGTGCGACTCCGGGCCGAGGAGAAGTGAGCTCGGTCGACGCCGTTGGTCACGATCCTCCTTCCAAGGCCCGCAGGGCGCGCGGGCGCTCGCGTACGCCGAAGTCCGGGTCTGCCGGACCGGGATCGGGGTACGGTCCAATTCTCAGGCCAGATGAGCCCGACCGGCAACGATGAAATGATGAACGCCACCCGAAAGCCGGTGTTCTGTCAGGTATATCCCACTTCTGCCGTGCTGCCAGTCGACTGACGGGTAATCGGATCGAGCCGTGTCAGGTCGACTTCCGGTCGTTGGATCTCCCGACTGCGACTGCGACTGCGACTGCGACTGCGACTGCGACTGCGACTGCGACTGCGACTGCGCTGCCGTGTCCGAGCCGGGGTCGCTGTTTCGAGCTCCGTCTGCGGCCCGTGTCGCTAGGCCTGCACGGCGAGGACGAGGGGCAGCACCGCATTCGCCCCCGCCTGCCGGAGCAGCCGGGCCGCTACCGTGACCGTCCAGCCGGAGTCCACCAGGTCGTCGACCAGCAGGACCGGCCCGGGGGTCGAGGCCAGGGCCGACCGGAGCCCGTCCGGCACCACCAGGGTGCCCGCCAGCGAGTGCAGCCGTTGGGCGCTGTTGCTCCGGGGCCCGTGCGGCGGCCGGCCGGTCGCGTACTCGATCCGGCCGAGCAGCGGCATCCGGCCGATGGCGGCGAGCTGTGCACCCAGGCTGTCCACGAGAGCGGGGCGGGTGCCCGAGGCCATCGTGACCACGCCGACCGGCCGCGCGAGCCGACCGCCCTCGGCACCCTCGGGGCCGGCCCAGCCACCGGGCCCGCGAGCCCAGTCGGCCACCACGCTGACCAGGGCGTTCACCACGTCGGAGGGAGCCGGACCGTCCGGCGTCTGCTCGGCGAGCATGGCGCGCAGCCTGGTACCCCAGCCGATGTCGGACAGCCGGCCCAGCGCCCGGCCGGTCTCGGCCTGCTCACCGGCCGGGATCCGGCCCTTCAGTGGGACGCCCAGCGCGTCCATGCCCGTCGGCCACAGCCGACGGGGTTCGAAGGTGATCCCCGGTCGGCCGAGTGCCGCCGTGGCCGCGCCCAGCGCCTCGGTCGAGAGCTCAGCGGTGTGACGTGGCCCGGCGCAGTTGTCGCAGCGGCCGCAGGGTGTGGCCGCCTCGTCGTCGAGCTGACGTCGCAGGAACTCCATCCGGCAGCCTGTCGTCGTCGCGTACTCGCGCATCGCGCGCTGCTCGGCCTCGCGGGACTCGGCGACCTTGGCGTAGCGCGCCGCGTCGTACGCCCAGGGGTTGCCGGTGGCCGTCCAGCCGCCGCGCACGCGGCGGACGGCGCCGTCCACGTCGAGCACCTTCAGCATGGTCTCCAGCCGGTTCCGCCGGAGGTCGACCCGGGGCTCCAGCGCGGCCGTGGAGAGCGGCCGGTCGGCTGCGGCGAGCGCATCGATCGTCCGCCGGACCTGTTCCTCGGCCGGGAAGGCGAGCGAGGCGAAGTAACGCCAGATCGCCTCGTCCTCGCGGCCAGGCAGCAGCAGCACCTCCGCACGCTCCACCCCGCGCCCGGCACGGCCGACCTGCTGGTAGTAGGCGATCGGCGAGCTCGGGGAGCCGAGGTGCACCACGAAACCGAGGTCGGGCTTGTCGAATCCCATGCCCAATGCCGAGGTGGCGACCAGGGCCTTGACCCGGTTCGCGAGCAGATCGGCCTCGGCGCTGCGGCGCTCCGCGTCCTCCGTCCGGCCCGAGTACGAGGCGACCGGGTAGCCGCGCTGGCGGAGGAACGCGGTGACCTCGTCGGCGGCGGCGACGGTGAGGGTGTAGATGATCCCCGACCCGGGCAGCTCGGGGAGGTGGTCGGCGAGCCAGGCCAGGCGCTGCGCCGGATCGGGCAGCATCAGCACGCTCAGGCTCAGGCTCTCGCGATCGAGCTCGCCACGGAGGACGAGCGCGCGCTCGTCGGTGCCGGTCGTCGCGCCGCCGGTGCTTCCGGTGCCGAGCTGCTCGGCGACATCGGCGGTGACCCGGGCGTTGGCGGTGGCGGTGGTGGCCAGGACGGGGACGCCCGGGGCCAGGTCGGCGAGCATCGTGCGCAGGCGGCGGTAGTCGGGACGGAAGTCGTGGCCCCAGTCGGAGATGCAGTGCGCCTCGTCGACCACCAGGAGACCGGTCGAAGCGGCGAGCTTGGGCAGCACCTGGTCGCGGAAGTCGGGGTTGTTCAGCCGCTCGGGGCTGACCAGCAGGATGTCGACGGCCCCCGCCGCCACCTCTGCCTGGATCACGTCCCACTCCTCGGGGTTCGCCGAGTTGATGGTGCGTGCGTGGATACCGGCCTTGGCGGCCGAATCGACCTGGTTCCGCATCAGGGCCAGCAACGGGGAGACGATCACCGTCGGGCCCGCGCCGCGAGCCCGCAGCAGTGCGGTCGCGATGAAGTAGACGGCCGACTTCCCCCAGCCGGTGCGCTGGACGACGAGAGCCCGGCGATGGTCGATGACCAGGGCTTCGATGGCCAGCCACTGGTCCTCCCGCAGTACCGCTGCCGGGCCGGCCAGCTCACGGAGCACCGCCTCGGCCCGCGCACGGACGGCTGTGCGGTCCGGGTACGTCGGAGAGTGGGTGCGGGACTGGTCGTGGGGCTGGTCGGGGTGGGGCGTGGGCTCGTCCATGGGTCCATCAATACCGCCTGCGACCGACAGTCCGCGAACAGCCGCGACGGAGGGCTGTGAGCCTATGAGAGGTAAGTCATCCGAATGTGCGTCATTTGTCCTGGTATGTCGGGATTTGATGGCTGGGCCATTCGGAGTAGCAAATGCTGGCCCCCGGGCTTTATCCACAGGCTGGAAGCATTCTCGGCCGGCCGGGGAGGGATGCGCCAATCTTCCCCACATGAACTCCGACATGAACGCTGACAAGAACTCCGACAAGAACGCCGGCGTGAACTCAGACCCGAACGAGGACTGCGGCGCACTTGCTCCTGGCGCGCCGGCCGATCAGCTCCCGGTCAGGATGCGCGGACCTGCCGACATGGCCGAGATGCTGCCCTACCTGCTGGGCTTCTTCCCGGACGACAGCATCGTCGCCGTCGGGCTGCACGGCCCCGCGCTCCAGCAGGGTGGGGTGATCAGGGTCGACATCCCCGACGACCCCGAGTGCTGGCAGCCGCTCGCGGCGGAGACCGCCCGGCTCCTGATCGCGCTCTCCGAGCAGCGTGATCGCCGCCCCGAACAGGTTCTGCTGTACGTCTGCCGGGACCCTGCGGACGGTGACGGCCGGGCGGTCGTCACCGGACTCGCTCCGCTTGCCGACCAGCTGGCACAGGCCTTCCGGGCCGAGGGCGTCAAGGTGAAGGAGTCGCTGTGCATCTCGGCGGGCCGCTGGTGGTCCTTCCTGTGCGCCGGGACGGGGTGCTGCCGTCCCGAGGGCGCCCTGATCCGCTCGGCCCACCTCCCGAGCCCGGCGGCCGCAGCGGCGACCTTCGCCGGGCTCGCGCCCAGGGGCAGCCGCAAGGCGATCGCGGCCGCGCTGGCGCCGATCGGCCTGCCCGGGGCTGACGCTCAGCGGGCGGCGATCGAGCGCGCCGGGCCCCGGCTGCTCGGAGAGCTGACCGGGCCCGGTGGCCGCCCTGCGGTGTTGGAGCGTACGAGCGCCCTGATCGAGGAGGCGATGGCCGAGTTCGGGACAGGCGCCGGAGAGCTCGACCCCGAACGTGCGGCCCGGCTGTTGGTCGGCCTGCAGGACAGGCTCGGCCGTGACCGGGGTGCCGAGTACGCGGAGCCGGAGGAGCTGATCCCCGCCCAGCGCCTCTGGCGCTACCTCGCGCAGCGGTGCGTGCCGCCGTTCGAGCACTTCGGAGCGGCCCCGCTCACCCTGCTCGCCTGGACCTCCTGGCTCGCGGCCGACACGGCGACGGCCCGAATCGTCCTGGCCAGGGCGCTCGATCTCGACCCGGAGTACACCTTGGCGCAGCTGCTCTACGACTCGTTGAACGGCGGGCTGATGCCGGATCAGCTGCTGGAGAGCGTGCGCCGGGAGCGATCCAGGCGGCTGCCCCCAGCGGCCGGATACCTGTCCCCGGCACGCTCCGAGCAGGACCGTTCGGGGTCGGGACGTCCGGGGTCGGGAGGTGGATCAGCCTGTCCGTCCTCGGTCGGGCACGTGCCGCCGCCGCATCGAGAGCCGGTCGAGGTGGACCGCGAACCCGCCGACGATATTGCCGAACCCGCCGACGACGTGGCGGGGGCCGACCCCGAGGGGCCGATCCCCGCCCGGCGCGGGCTGCTCCGCCGCCGCGCGGAGCGTGCCCGACGACGAATCGGCGGAGGCCGCGGCCTGAACAGCGGCCTGAACAGTGGCCTGAAGAACGGTCCGACGAGTGGCTCGACGACCGGCCTGAAGAACGGTCTGAAGAACGGTCTGGCGAGCGATCTGACGGGGGAGCCGACATGACGGAGCGGATCAGGACCGGAGCCCCCGCAGTTCACCCGCGCATGCTCCGGAGCACGCTCGCCAGGTGGCTCCGGGCCCAGCTCGTCGGGTGGCTACAGCTCGCCGCGCGCCATCTTGATCAGGTGGTCCAGCACCTGACCACCGCTCGCCCGCAGGCCGTCGTGCTCCCACTCGTTGGTCACCCAGGCCCGCAGTCCCTGCACGGCTCGCCCGGTCTCCAAGGAGTCGGCGGTGTCCACGTACATGTCGTCGTGGTAGACCGCTGCCACCACCGGCACCTGGTTGGCGGCCAGGCGCTCGGGGTCGTACAGGTCGGGCCAGTCGGTCCGCTCCGCGAGCAGTTGCGCCGTCTCACGAAGCGGCTGCAGAGCCGGGTCGGTCTCGAACAGCCAGGGGTAGATCATCTCGCCCGTGAACAACACCGGCGCGCCCGACTTCAGCGCCGCCTCGGCGTCGAACTCGGGGAACTCCTCGCGCACCCGCTCCGCAGCCCAACGCGTCCCGGCCACGTCCACCGAGCGCTGGCCGTAGATCGACTCGTGCAGCACCGCGTACAGCGGTCCCCCCGCGAACGACAGCTGCGCCTGGACGCCCGCCAGGAAGGTGTCCGACAGCTCGGGGCCGTCCACTCCCTCGACCCAGGCCTCCTCCAACAGGTGGTGCAGCGCGTGCGAGCCGCTCCCGGAGCCGAGCATCAGGCCGAGCGCCTGGAAGGCCCGGACGGTGAGCAGCCCTCCGTCGGGCAGCTGGGCGGGCGTCTCGATCAGGTGCGCGGCGATCCGTCGCACCGCCGCCACGTCCTGCGGGTAGCGCGCGTAGTGCGCCGAGTTCTTCCGGGCCACCCTCGGGTACGCGGTGCGGTACACGTCGTCCGCCGAGCTGCGCAGGCCCGCCAGTCCGCCCGTCACGAACGCCTCCCGCAGCCCCTCGGGAGCCACTGAGAGGTAGGTCAGTGTGCAGAAGCCGCCGAAGCTCTGCCCCAGCAGAGTCCAGCGCCCGTCGGCACCCAGCAGTCGACGCCGGATCAGCTCCGCATCCCGGACGATCGAGTCGGCGCGGAAATGGGCCAGGTAGTCGGCCTGCTGCCGCGCTCCACCCCGCCGGGCGAGAGTCTGCCGGGTGGCCGGCGTGGACCGGCCGGTTCCGCGCTGGTCGAGCAGCAGCACGCGGTAGTCGTCGAGAGCCCGGACCAGCCAGCCGTCGCGGCCGACCGGCCGGTTGGCCTTGCCGCCGGGGCCGCCCTGCAGGAAAAGCAACCAGGGCAGATCGTCGCCCTCGCGGCCCGAGGCCACCACCTCACGGGCGTAGACCTCGATCTGTTCACCCTCGGGGGCCTGATGATCGAGCGGTACCTGGAAGACGTGGTCGGTCGTGACGATCCCCGGCAGCCGGCTGGCGGTGGACATGCAACTCCTCGGTACGCGCTGGTGACAGGTAACGGTGCGGCAGCCGGTGACGGTCTGCTCCGCGCGGCGACGCGTCCGCACCGTATCCTGACGGCTGCCGGGATCCGGCACCGGCGAGCTGGAGCGGGTGGTCGAACAGATTTGGCGCCGGGCTCGGCTCCGAGGGATCGGGTGGCGTGGGCGCGCGGCAGGGCGGTCGGCGTTCGGTCGATTCGCAAACGGACCGGCAGTCAGCGGATCGGCGTGACCTGGGGCAGGTCCGGTGCGTTCACCCTGCGGGTACCGCCGCCGAACCGGAGGTGCTCCCCACCGTTCGCGTCCTCCGTCCCCGCCCGAGCTGCGCACCGGCACGGCCGCACAGCACCGCAGCAGCAGAGCAGTACCAGTCAGTGATCGAGCATGCGCTCGGCCGAAGGAGGAGAGCCAGGTGACCGCCACGAGGCCACCACAGGAGGTGCCGGAGGGAGCGCCGTCGACCGCATTCAACGGTCCGACCGGTCCGACCGGTCCGACCGGATTGATCGGTCCGGCCGGACCGGCCGCACCGCCGCCGGTGTCGAAGGCCCCTCCGATGTCCGGCCCGATGTCCGGCTTCCTGTCCGGCCCGCCGCTCACCCCGCCGTTCAACCCCCATGCCGGTGCGCAGCCGGGCGCGCATCCCGGCGCGCAGCCGGGGCAGCACCGCCCGCCCGCGCCGGTACGCCCGCAGCCTGCCGCCGCTCACGGCGAGGTGCTCTGCGTGAACGCCCCCGCGATGGCCGTCTCCGGTCCGGACGGGCAGCTCAGGGGACAGCACCTGGACGGCTTCTACCGGTCCGGTGTCCGGACTCTGGCCAGGATGGAGCTGCGTCTCGGGGGCATCGAACCGCTGTCGCTCCAGGGGACGCTGACCTCGGCCGCCGAGGCGCGTTTCGTCGGTGCCGTCCGGGTGCCCGGTGACCCCGACCCGGATCCCGCCCTCACCGTCGAACGGCTCAGGCACGCCGACGGCGTCGAGACCGTCACGGTACGGAACACCGGCGGCCGCCCGGCCCGCCTCCCGTTGGAGATCACCTTCGGGACGGATCTCGGTCGGCTGGCCGACATCGCCGCTGGGCAGCGCTCGGCCGACCTGCCGGGCCAGGTGCAGTCGTCCGGCCTCCGCTGGGCCGGGCCGCACCACAGCGCCACCGTCGCGGCCCGGCCGTCGCCGCACGCGGTACTGGCGGGGGCGGGCGTACTGCGCTGGGACCTGGAGGTGCAGCCCGGCGCCCGTTGGTCGGTCGAGCTGCGGACGGAGCTCGAGGTCGTCACCCCGGCAGCCGTCCGGCCGCCGACCGGGCGGGGCCAGGGGGTGGCACCGCCGTGGTCGACGCCGGAGGTCCGGTGCGACGACTCGCGCGTCGAGCTGCTCGTTCCCCGCTCGCTGGACACCCTGGGCGGGCTGCTGCTCGCCGATGCGGACCGGCCGACCGACCTCTACGCGGCCTCCGGGGTGCCGTGGCGCTTCGGGCTCACCTCGGCCGACGCGCTCTGGGCGGCCCGGCTCATGTTGCCGCTGGGCACCCGCCTCGCGGCGGGGACGCTCAGAGCCCTGGCGCGGCGTCAGCAGGTCGGCGGCGGCGCGCGTCCCGAGGGTCTGATCCCGGGTGCGTTGCGGCACGCCGGGCCCGAGCTTCCGCCGTCCTGCACGGCGACCGAGGCCACCCTGCTGTTCGTCACCGTGCTGGCCGAGGCCTGGCGCTGGGGCATGCCCGGACACGAGGTGGCGGAGCTGATTCCGGCCGTCGAGCGTGCCCTCGCGGCACTGCGGGCCAACGTGGGTGGCGTGGGCAGCACGGGCGACTTCGCTGACAGTGCGGGTGGTTCAGGGCCGGACGGGTTCGTCACCGACCTCGGTCGGACGTCCGAGGAGCGCAGCGCCCGCCCGGTGCCGGCCCGCTGCGAGGTGCAGGCCCAGGCCCACCGGGCGGCCCTGCACGGGGCGGAGCTGCTGGAGGCGTTCGGGCGGCCGGGCGCCGAGGAGTGGCGCGGCTGGGCAGCGCGGCTGGCGACGCGCTTCCGGGAACAGTTCTGGATCGACGATCTGTCAGGTGGCCGCCCGGCCGCCGCGCTCGCCGGTCCGGGCCGGCCGTTGCCCGCCCTGGCCTCCTCCTCCTTCGTCCACCTGCTCGACCTGGGCCTGGCGGCCGACGGTGCCCACCACCAGGGCCTGCTGGACCGCGAGCAGACCAGGGTTCTCGCCCAGCGCCTGGCCGCGCCGGAGTTCGACTGCGGGTGGGGTCTGCGGACACTGAGTGCCAAGTCCCCTCGCTTCAACCCGATCGGGCACCGCAGCGGAGCCGTCCGGGTGCACGAGACCACGCTCGCGGTCGCGGGCCTGGCCGGCGCCGGTTTCGAGCGGGAGGCCGGAGCGCTGCTGGCCGGGCTGCTGGACGCGTCCGCGCACTTCGAGGGGCGGCTGCCCGAGATGTACGCGGGGGAGCAGCGGGTCACGGGGTGTCCGCCGGTGCCGCACCCGGCGGCCTGCCGCCCGGCGGCGGTGTCGTCGGCGGCCGCGATCCAGCTGGTCACCGCGTTGGCCGGAGTGCGTCCCGACGTCCCGGCCAGCCGGGTGCTGGTCCGGCCGGCCAGTACGGCTCCGCTCGGGGAGCTCGAGCTCACCGGCCTGCGGGTGGCGGGCGAGCCGTTCTCGGTCCGGGTCAGCCGGATCGGTGTCGCAGTGGTCGAGGAGGCCTCACCGGAACTCCAACTCGGCGCGCGCTGACCGCTGACGGGAGATCGACGGGACGCCGGCGTGATGGCGACAGCAGCCTGACGGCGGTACCGAGGGTGATTCCGTCCTGACCCTGTGCTTATCGTCAGAGAGACGACTATCATCGTCCCCATGTCGCGTTATGACCCGTCGGCCTTCCCCCCGTTCGCTGTCACGGTCGACCTGGTGGTGTTGACGGTGCGGGAGCACGCGTTGTGCGCACTGCTGGTCCGACGAGGAGAACCCCCCTTCCAGGGGTACTGGGCGCTGCCCGGCGGCTTCGTACGCCCCGACGAGGGCCTGGCCGAGGCGGCCTCCCGGGAGCTGTCGGAGGAGACCGGCCTGCGCGCCCACCCCATGCCGGGGCAGGGCGCGGCGGGCGGGCCCGTCGACGGCGTTCACCTGGTCGGAGCCCACACGGCCGGTGCCCACCTGGAACAGCTCGCGACCTACGGTCACCCCCAGCGGGACCCCCGGATGCGGGTCGTCAGCGTCGCGCACCTGGCGCTGGCCCCGGACCTCCCGACGCCCCGTCCGGGCGGGGACGCCAGCAGCGCCCGCTGGGCCCCGGCGGGGGAGTTGATCGGGCAGAGCCCGGCCGACGGCGTGCCGCTGGCCTTCGACCACGGGAAGATCCTCGCGGACGGGGTCGAGCGCGCCCGCTCCAAGATCGAGTACTCCTCGCTCGCCACGGCCTTCTGCCCTCCCGAGTTCACCGTCGGCGAGCTGCGCCAGGTCTACGAGGCAGTCTGGGGCGTTGCTCTCGATCCCCGTAACTTCCACCGCAAGGTCACCGGCACCCCCGGTTTCCTGGTGCCGACCGGCGGCACCACGACCCGTCAGGGCGGCCGCCCCGCCCAGCTCTTCAAGCCCGGCGGTGCGACGGTCCTCAACCCTCCGATGCTCCGTCCCGAGTCCTGAGCGCCTCAGCCCCTTGATGACCTCGAGGACCTGGCACCCTCGACGCCCCGACAGCCGCGACGTCCTGACGCCCTCGGCGCCCTGAGCCCGGTCGGTCCAGGCCGACCGACCGGCCCGGGCTGCCGCCGATGTCCCCTGTTCGGGTGAGCTGCGTGACCACGCGGGCCACGACGCATCCGTAATGCCCGAATTCTCCGGCTTCTCGGCCTACTGTGCTGGCGCGGGTAAGCACGGGACCACCCGTGCCTCGCGGACCCGGTCGGCCGAGGACATGGGAGCAGGCAGCGATGATCCAGATCACCGGACTGACCAAGATCTATCGCAGGGGCCGCCCACCGGCCCTGCTCGATCTGACCTTCGACACCCGCCCCGGGGCGGTGACCGCCCTGCTGGGCGCCGAGGGTGCCGGCAAGACCACCGCCCTGCGGCTCATGGTCGAGCTCGAACGCGGCCAGGGCGTCACCCTGTTCGACGGCCGGACGTACCGCCGGCTGCGGCGCCCTGAACACGAGGTCGGGGTGCTGCTGCCCGCCGGGCGTCCGCTGGCCGGCCACCCGGGACGCCGTGCCCGCAGCCATCTGCGGATGCTGGCCGGAGCGGTCGGTGTACCGGCCCGGCGCGCGGACGAGTTGCTCGAACAGACCCGCCTGGCGGCCGTCGCCGGCCACCGGCTGCGCTCCTTCTCGCCCGGCATGCACCGGCGCCTCGCGCTCGCGGCGGCCCTGCTCGGCTCCCCGGGCACCCTGCTGCTGGACTGCCCCACCGAGGATCTGTCGCCGCGCAACACCGACTGGTTCCACTCCTTCCTGCGCTCCTTCGCCGCCTCCGGAGGGACGGTCCTGGTGACGACCCGCACTCCGCAGGAGGCGTCGGGCCTGGCGGACCGGGTGGTCACGCTGGACCGGGGCAGGCTGCTCGCCGACCAGCCGGTCGCCGAGTTCCGCCGGACCAGGCTGCACCCGGAGGTGGCCGTCCGGGGCCCGCAGATGGCCAGGCTCGCCGATCTGCTGGTCGAGCAGGGCGGGCAGGTCCGGCGGGACGGCGGCGCCGGTATCGCGGTGAGTGGCGTCGGTCGTACCGAGATCGGTGAACTCGCCTACCGGCACGGCATCCTGTTGCACGAACTCGCCGACCGGGTGGTCGAGCAGCCCATCCCGTACCCGGTCCTCCCGGCTGCGTCGGGCCGTTCCGGCCACGTCCGGGTCCAGTTCCAACCCGCCGCCCACAGCCCGATCCCGGCCGACCGCCCGTCCCCCGAGCAGGCTCTCGATCAAACTCTCCCCGATCAGGCTCTCCCTGAGCAGACCCTCCGAGCCGCCGTCACCACGCCCCAGCCCGACAGCCGACCCGACAGCCGACCCGACCACTGGAGCGAGTGAACAATGCGCGTACTGGTCTACGAGGTCCGGCGCCTGTGCGGCCTCCGCTCCACCTGGTTCATCCTCGGTGCGGTCCTGCTGGCCGACGCGGCCGTGGCGGCCGTACTGGCCCGTCAGTTGCCCGCCGGGCCGCTGACGGCAGCTGCTGCCGTACGGTCCGTCACGGCGGTGGTCCCGCTCTTGCCGCTGCCGATCGCCGCGCTGGGGGCGGGGGCGCTCGGTGCGCTCTCGTACGGGCACGAGGTCCGCCACCCCGGGTTCGCGGCCTCTCGGGTCTCCTGTCCGCGACGGCTCGCCCTGCTCGCCGGAAAACTCACGGTCACCGGCCTGCTGGCCGCACTGCTGGCGCTCGGCACCGTGCTGGTGGATGCGCTGGTGCTGCGTCTCGCGCTCGCGCCCGGCGTGCGTCCGGGGCAGGTGTTCGCGCTGCCGGTGGACGCCCAGGCGTTCGCCTCCTCGGCCCTTGCCTCCGCCGCCCGGCCGCTCGCGGTGTTCGCCGTGCTGGTGGTGCTGGCCGGTTGGGCGGGTCTGCTGACCACCTCGCTGGTGCGCAGCGCGGCCGCCGGGATGCTCATCCTGTGCGCCCTGCCGGCGCTGCTGGAGCCGGTGCTCTCCCTGGTGCTCCGGCTGGCCGGACGGGGCTGGCCGGTCCAGGTACGGGAGTCGCTGCCGTTCCAGTACGGGCTGGACCAGGTGGGCGGAGTGGACCCGCAGAGCGCGGCGGCACTGCTGGATCCGGTGCTGCTGGCGGCCGTACTCGCTCCGGCGGGCCTGCTGCTGCTCGCCGGGGTGCTGGTCCAGGCCCGCCGTCGTGCCCTCTGAACGAGGGGCGTGGCAAACGACCCGCCCGAGCGGACGCACGTGGACAGGCGTGGGCAGGCGTCGACAGGCGTGGCCCGACCGGATGACGGACCGTCATGAAGATCAGCTGTGAAGATCGACCTGGAGCGCCCGAAATATCTGCTTCTTGCTGATAAGCGGTCAATTATCCGGTCACGGGCGATCACCCTTTCGTGTGCTTTTCACGAGAATTCTCAAGCTGGCCCCGCCGATCGCCGACAAAGGACGTGTGAGTACCCTTGCGCACCCCACCATGACCGCAGCTCGTTCGGCCGACACAGTCGGCCCGGCGGAGCTGGACCGTTTCTCCTACGCCGATCGGCCTACCCCGCCCGCTCCCCGATGGGAGGGCGGCGAGGCCGACCTCTCCCGGGTCGGCCGCAAGACCACCAGCAGCCGTGGCCGAGGCCTGCACGGGCAGCTGGTCCAGCAGCTCGGCCAGATGATCGTCTCCGGCGACCTCGGGGCCGACCGCCCGCTCGTTCCCGAGGAGATCGGCCAGCGATTCGAGGTCTCCCGCACCGTCGTCCGCGAGTCGCTGCGCGTGCTGGAGGCCAAGGGCCTGGTGAGTGCCCGGCCGAACGTCGGCACCCGGGTCCGTCCGGTCAGCGACTGGAACCTGCTCGACCCCGACATCATCGAGTGGCGGGCCTTCGGACCGCAGCGCGACGAGCAGCGCCGTGAGCTGTTCGAGCTGCGCTGGGCCGTCGAGCCGCTGGCCGCCCGCCTCGCGGCCGGTCACGGCCGGGAGGACGTCCAGCAGCGGCTGGTCGAGCTGATCGAGATCATGGGCCACGCCGGTGCCCAGGGCGATCTGGTGAGTTTCGGCCGGGCCGACACCGAGCTGCACGGGCTGGTCCTGCAGATGGCGGGCAACCGGATGCTGGAGCACCTCTCCGGCATCATCTCCTGTTCGCTGCAGGTCTCCGGCGGTCAGGCCGCCTCCTGCGAGCGTCCCTCCGACGCCTCGGTGAGCCTGCACTCCAGGCTGGTCGACGCACTGGGCACCGGCGACGGCACCGCTGCCGAGGCCGCCGTCCGCGCCCTGCTCACCGTCCACCCCGAGGTCGAACTCTCGGTGCCGGCGCCTCGCGAGCACTGAGCGTCGACCGGTTACGACCAGTACGACCCGACGAGCCGGACGACTCGTGGCGCCGGTGTGACCGGCGCCACGACGGCAGTGCGTAACACTTGAGGGGTGGCAGCGATGTGTACGGAGCGGAGGCAGCTCCGGGAATACCACCACCGTGTCAGAATGCTGTGTTGGTCTGCGGCGCTGCTGCCGTCCTGCAAATCCAGTTCTCAAGCCCGAGCCGGTCGGAATCGACAGCGCGCGCGTTTGCGCGTGATCTTTCCCCGCCCTCTCGGGCGGCCCGGTACTGGGTTCGAGTCCACTCATCGTCCGAGAGGTTGTTCGTGTCGGCCAGCACATCCCGTTCGCTCCCCCCCGAGATCGCCGAGTCCGCAGCTCTGCTCGCGCTCATCGAGCGGGGCAAGGCCCAGGGGCAGATCGCCGGTGACGACGTGCGTCAGGCTTTTGAGGCGGACCAGATCCCGGTCACCAAGTGGAAGAACGTCATGCGCAGCCTCAACCAGGTTCTGATTGAGGAAGGAGTGGACCTCATGGTCAGCGCGGCCGAACCCGCCGGCTCCAAGCGCAAGAGCGTCGCGGCCAAGAGCACCACCAAGCGCACGGCGACCAAGGCGGTCACCACCCGTACGCCGCAGACCAAGCCCCCGGTGCGGATCGCCCCTGCGGCGAACTCGTCCGTTCCGTCCGTGACCTCGGCTGTCGAGGTCACGGTCGTGGACAGCATCGAGATGGCCGAGGCCAGGGTCGCGGCCAAGAAGGCCGCCGCCCCCGCCAAGAAGGCCGTCGCCAAGAAGGCCGCCGCCCCGGCGAAGAAGGCCGCTGCCAAGAAGACCGCCGCCAAGGCGGGCAAGGGCGACGACGAGTTGCTCGGTGACGAGGAGGTCGAGGAGGTCGCGCTGCCCGGCGACAAGGCCGCCGCCACCGAGGGCGACGCTCCCGAGGAGGAGTCGGAGGGTTTCGTCCTCTCCGACGACGACGAGGACGACGCGCCGGCTCAGCAGGTCGCCGTCGCCGGTGCCACCGCCGACCCCGTCAAGGACTACCTGAAGCAGATCGGCAAGGTCCCGCTGCTCAACGCCGAGCAGGAGGTCGAGCTCGCGAAGCGCATCGAGGCCGGCCTCTTCGCCGAGGACAAGCTGAGCGCGGCCGAGAAGCTGGCCCCCAAGCTCAAGCGCGAGCTGGAGATCATCGCCGAGGACGGCCGCCGGGCCAAGAACCACCTTCTGGAGGCCAACCTCCGTCTCGTGGTCTCGCTGGCGAAGCGTTACACCGGTCGCGGCATGCTCTTCCTGGACCTGATCCAGGAGGGCAACCTCGGTCTGATCCGCGCGGTCGAGAAGTTCGACTACACCAAGGGCTACAAGTTCTCCACGTACGCCACCTGGTGGATCCGTCAGGCGATCACCCGCGCGATGGCCGACCAGGCCCGCACTATCCGTATCCCGGTGCACATGGTCGAGGTCATCAACAAGCTGGCCCGCGTCCAGCGCCAGATGCTCCAGGACCTGGGCCGCGAGCCCACCCCGGAGGAGCTGGCCAAGGAACTCGACATGACCCCCGAGAAGGTCATCGAGGTCCAGAAGTACGGCCGCGAGCCCATCTCGCTGCACACCCCGCTCGGCGAGGACGGCGACAGCGAGTTCGGTGACCTCATCGAGGACTCCGAGGCCGTCGTCCCGGCCGACGCGGTCAGCTTCACCCTGCTCCAGGAGCAGCTGCACTCGGTGCTCGACACCCTGAGCGAGCGCGAAGCGGGCGTGGTCTCGATGCGCTTCGGTCTGACGGACGGTCAGCCGAAGACGCTGGACGAGATCGGCAAGGTCTACGGGGTGACGCGCGAGCGCATCCGCCAGATCGAGTCGAAGACCATGTCCAAGCTGCGCCACCCGTCGCGTTCGCAGGTGCTGCGCGACTACCTGGACTAAGAGCCGCCGCCGGTAGCAGTAGCGCCGGTACCGCAGGAAGGGCCCGGAGCTCACGCTCCGGGCCCTTCCGCGTCCGGGGTCGGCCAGGCCCCGCGGAGTCGAACCGCCCGGCCGCGCGGGCCGCCGGGTCGCTCGTCCGAGTGGTCCGGCCGGAGTTGACGGTACTTCAAGTGACGAGTCGACTACGCTGAGTCGATTCCCTGTCGTCGGGCCGCCTCGGGCCACGACTGCTCCGGACCACCTCGGATCACCTTGGAGACATCGGTGCTGCCCACCCTGGACGCTTGCTCGGCCCCGCCGCACCACGGGCGACGCCGTCGGACGGTTGCCCTGGCGCTGCTGGCCACCCTCCCCGGCCCGCTGCTCGCCTTCGGTGCCGCCGCCCCCGCCGAGGCGCAGCGGCGCATCGTGGGCGGCGAGACGGCCGCCGTCGCCGACCATCCCTGGATGGTGGCGCTGGCCAGTCGACCGCAGTTCGGTAACGCCCGCTCGGGGCAGTTCTGCGGCGGCACGCTGATCTCGCCGACCAAGGTGGTGACGGCCGCGCACTGTTTCTACGACGAGCGGGGGCACCGGGTGGACCGCCCGGAGCTCAGGGTGATCGTCGATCGGGACGATCTCACCCATCGCGCGGGCAGCGAGGTGGCTGTCCGTGGCATCTGGATCCATCCCGACTACTCGTTCGCCACCAACATGCAGGATGTGGCGGTTGTCACCCTCGCCCAGCCGCAGCCGGGCGTCCCCGTCCTCGATCCGGTCGGGCAGGGCGAGACGGCGCCGTACGCGCCGGGTACCCCGGCCCAGGTCTACGGCTGGGGGGACACGCGTGGCGACGGGAGCTACTCGCCGACGCTGCGGCGCGTCGAGGTGCCGATCGTGCCGGACGGCAGCTGCGCCCAGGCGTACCCGGCGGGCGGCAACGACGGCGTCTTCGACGCCCGGTCGATGGTCTGCGCGGGCGACGAGCAGGCGGGCGGCAGGGACGCCTGCCAGGGCGACAGCGGTGGCCCGCTGGTGGTGGCCGGCCGGTTGGCCGGGCTGGTCTCCTGGGGTACGGGCTGCGCCGAGGCCGCCCATCCGGGCGTCTACACCCGGATGTCGGCAGTGGCGGACGCGGTGCGCGCTCAACTGTGATGGCGCGCCCAGCTGCGATGGTCGCTCTCCGGAGTAGGAGTCTCACGCTCCGTCAGAACGCCGAGCGCGCCGGGTACTCCAGGTGTGATCGCTCGGCCACGCTGCGTGCGCGCCGGAAACGCCAGAGCCGGACGGCAGCCCTTGGTGAGGGTTGCCGCCCGGCTCAACGCCTAGCTCGACTCAGCTCGCCGAGCGAGCCGCGAGATCAGCGTTCGTCGTCGGGGACCGTGGCGCTGGTCGTCGTGAGACGACCACTCTCGTCCTGTATCTCGACGGCGATCTTCTTGAGTTCAGGCTCGAACTTCCGCCCGTGGTGGGCGCAGAAGAGCAGCTCTCCGCCGCTCGCGAGTACGACGCGCAGGTAGGCCTGGGCGCCGCAGCGGTCGCAGCGGTCAGCCGCGGTCAGCGGGCTCGCAGGTGTCAGAACAGTAGTCACGTCGCCTCTTCTCTAGCTCGACGAGCTGTCGTACCAGGGTCAACATCCAACCAGGCCGAAAACGTTCCCGCTCGTGGCTTTTCTTCTCTGAGGATTCTGCTGTGGTTTGTTGCTGAGGACGTGCCCATGGCGCCGGTGATTCATGCGTACCGATTCCGAGGGCCGCCGTACAGCTCGAACGTCCGATCGAGGCGACGTCCGGGATCCGCGTAGCATAATCCTCCGCTGGGTTGGAGCATAAGCCCCGCCCCTGGCACGGGTAGCCTGCATCTCAGCAGTTCCGCCGCCTGTGCCGCACACTATGGTCCGCCAGGACCCGTGGCGGCAGGTGGAGATGGCGCTCCGGAGTCCCCGTCCCCGACGAGGGTCTTGTTCGCGCAGCGCGTACAAGCCGCGAGGGGTCGAACCGTCTCTGTCTCAGGCATTGGGAACACTGTGGGAGCCGGCCGGCCCGCCCGGGCCAGGTGCCGGACCAGAAGATCAGACGAGTCAGAACTTCATTGAGGAGTGCGCCGCGTGAGCGAGCGGAGCAAGGGAGTCCCCCCTGCCGAAAGCTGGGCCACAACCATGGGAGCGCGCACGGTGAGAACGCGCACGCTGTGCGAAGCGCCGGTTACCGACCGCGAGGTGAGCGCATGAGCGCCGACACGGCGGGCCGGTTGGTCGACGACGGGTCCAACTACACCGCCCGGCACCTGCTCGTCCTGGAGGGCCTGGAGGCCGTCCGCAAGCGTCCCGGCATGTACATCGGCTCCACCGACAGCCGTGGGCTGATGCACTGCCTGTGGGAGATCATCGACAACTCGGTCGACGAGGCGCTCGGCGGCTTCTGCGACCGGATCGAGGTGATCCTGCACAACGACGCCTCGGTCGAGGTCCGCGACAACGGGCGCGGCATCCCGGTCGACGTCGAGCCGAAGACCGGGCTCTCCGGAGTCGAGGTCGTCCTGACCAAGCTGCACGCCGGCGGCAAGTTCGGCGGCGGCTCGTACGCCGCCTCCGGTGGCCTGCACGGCGTCGGTGCCTCGGTGGTGAACGCCCTCTCCGCCCGCCTCGACGTCGAGGTCGATCGCAGCGGCCACACCCACGCGATCAGCTTCCGGCGCGGCGCGCCCGGCATCTTCACCGAACTCACGCCGGACGCCCCGTTCGAGCCCGCCAACGGCCTCACCCGCAAGGGCAAGGTCGCCAAGGGCCGGACCGGCACCCGGATCCGGTACTGGGCCGACCGGCAGATCTTCCTCAAGGAGGCGAAGCTCTCCCTCGAAGGCCTGCACAGCCGGGCCCGGCAGACCGCCTTCCTGGTCCCCGGTCTCACCATCGTGGTCCGTGACGAGCGGCTGACGGAGAGTGAGAAGGTTCAGGAGGACACCTTCCGCTTCGACGGCGGCATCGGCGAGTTCTGCGAGTTCCTCGCCCCCGACAAGGCCGTCTCCGACGTGCTGCGGCTGAAGGGCGAGGGGAGCTTCAAGGAGACCGTCCCCGTCCTGGACGAGCTCGGCCACATGACCCCGACCGAGGTCACCCGTCAGCTCGGCGTCGACATCGCGCTGCGCTGGGGCGCCGGGTACGACACCACGTTGCGCTCCTTCGTCAACATCATCGCCACGCCCAAGGGCGGCACCCACGTCACCGGCTTCGAGCGTTCGTTGGCCAAGACCGTCAACGAGGCGCTGCGGGCGTCCAAGCTGCTGCGGGTCGCCGAGGACGACGTCACCAAGGACGACACCACCGAGGGCCTCACCGCCGTGGTCACCGTCCGGCTCGCGGAGCCGCAGTTCGAGGGCCAGACCAAGGAGGTGCTCGGCACCTCGGCGGCCAACCGGATCGTCGCGGCCGTCGTCGCCAAGGAGCTCAAGGCGTTCCTGACCTCCTCGAAGAAGGACGAGAAGGCCCAGGCCCGTTCCGTCATGGAGAAGGTCGTCGCGGCCGCCCGTACCCGGGTGGCGGCCAGGCAGCACAAGGAGGCGCAGCGCCGGAAGACCGCGCTGGAGACCTCCTCGCTGCCCGCCAAGCTCGCCGACTGCCGCAGCGACGACGTCGAGCGCAGCGAAATCTTCATCGTCGAGGGCGACTCCGCGCTCGGCACCGCGAAGCTGGCCCGCAACTCGGAGTTCCAGGCCCTGCTGCCGATCCGCGGCAAGATCCTGAACGTGCAGAAGGCGTCCGTCGCCGACATGCTCAAGAACGCCGAGTGCGCCTCGATCATCCAGGTGATAGGGGCCGGCTCCGGCCGGACCTTCGACATCGACCAGGCCCGCTACGGCCGGGTCATCTTCATGGCCGACGCCGACGTCGACGGATCGCACATCCGGATCCTGCTGCTGACGCTCTTTCAGCGCTACATGCGGCCGATGGTGGAGCAGGGCCGGGTCTTCGCGGCCGTCCCGCCGCTGCACCGGATCGAACTCACCAACCCCAAGCGCGGCATGGAGAAGTACCACTACACGTACTCCGACGCCGAGCTGCGCAGCACCATGCTGGAGTTCCAGCGCAAGGGCCTGCGTTGGAAGGAGCCGGTGCAGCGCTACAAGGGCCTGGGTGAGATGGACGCCGACCAGCTGGCCGAGACCACCATGGACCCGCGCCACCGGACGCTGCGCCGGATCAACCTGGGCGACCTGGAGCTGGCGGAGAAGACCTTCGACCTGCTGATGGGCAACGACGTGGCGCCCCGCAAGGAGTTCATCATCAACTCGGCGGCCACCATGGACCGCTCGCGGATCGACGCCTGATCCTGCGGCCGTTTCGGAGGGGCTCTCCACCTTGGGGTGGAGAGCCCCTCCGTCGTCGGTTCCACCCTGGCTCCGATCACCGGGAGGCCGACGATCCCTAACGTTGGAGAGGTCGGATCTTCCTCTCCTCGGTACGGAGTTCATCCCATGAACGGCACGCTGAACATCCTGGCGATCGTCGCGGTGGTCGCCCTGGTCGTCGCCCGTCAGTTCAAGGCGCGGAAGTTCGACACCGAGCGCCGCGTCTGGCTGCTCCCGGTGATCCTCGCCTTCCTGGCGCTGCGCGACCCGCACCTGCTCGACCCGCACCACCAGGCCGTGTCCGTCGCCCTGCTCGCCGCCGGTGTGCTGGTGGAGATCGGCCTGGGCAGCGTCTGGGGCTGGACGGCCCGGCTCTGGTACGCCGAGGACGGCAGCCTCTGGACCAAGGGCAGCCCGGCCGCGCTCGCCGCCTGGGCGGGCATGATCGTGCTGCGCGGCGGGCTGTACGTGCTCGGCTCCGCGCTCGGCGTGCACCAGGGAACCAACTCGCTGATGCTGGCGCTGGCCGCACTGCTGCTGGTGCGCGGACTCGTCCTCGGGTGGCGTGCCCGCACGATGGAGGCGCCGTACCGTGTCTCTGCTGTCCGCTGACGGCCGCCGAACCCTCCTCGGAATGGACCTCCCCGTGCCGCTGCTGCCGACCGGCTGGACCCGCTGGCCGCCCCGGGAGGGGCTGAACCGGGAGACCCAGAGCCCGGCCCGGGCGACGCTGATGTTGCTCACCCGGCTGGTGCTGCTGGTGGTGCTGGTCTGGGGGACGTACTCACGCGGACACTTCACCGGTTGGCACGCGGTCTGGGCGGGAGCCGGGCTGGTGGCGGCCGTCGTGTTCGTCACCGGGTTCTTCCGGTACACGCTCGCCCACCGGCTCGGGCCCGGCATCGCGGCGGCGGCCGGACTGCTGGTCGTCGCCACGACGGCCGAGTGGGGGCATGCCTACCTGCTCTCCGACATGGTCTGGCTCGGGCTCGGGGTCATCGCGATCGTCCGGCTGCCGCTGGTGTACGCGGTGCCGACCGCCGGGGCGGCCTTCGGCTCGTACACGGTGGCGAGTTGGGACAGCTGGCTGAGTATCGCGTCCACCGTCGGCGGGCTCGCGTTGCTCGGCTACCTGCTCAGGCTGGACGCGGAGGCGCGGGGCAGCGCGCACCGGCTGTTGACGCAGGAGCGGGCCGCCCGGGCGGCGGAGGCCGAGTCGGCGGCGCTCGCCGAGCGGGCCAGGATCGCCCGGGAGATCCACGACGTGCTGGCACACAGTCTCTCCGCGCAGCTGGTCCACCTGGAGGCGGCCCGGCTGATGCTGGACGGCGGGGCGAGCCGGGAGCAGGTCCGGGAACGGGTGGTGGCCGCCCGGCGGATGGCACAGGACGGTCTGGCCGAGACCCGCCAGGCGCTGTCGGCGCTGCGTGGCGAGTTCACGCCGGTGGGGGAGTTCCTGGTCGAGCTGACGCAGCGTGAGGGCGCGGTGCTGACCGTCGAGGGGACGGCCGGACCGCTCGACGCCGAGACCGGCCTCGCCGTGCGGCGTACGGCGCAGGAGGCGCTCACCAACGTCCGCAAGCACGCACCGGGCGGGCGGGTGACGGTACGGCTGGCGTACCTGGAGGGCGCGGTCGAGCTGGAGGTGCGCAACACCCGCGCGCCGCACGGCGAGGTGTCCGAGGAGCTGGCGTCCGGGGGCAGCGGGTACGGTCTGCTCGGGATGCGCGAACGCGCTGAGCTGCTCGGCGGCGAGTTGCTGGCGGGCCCGGACGAGGGAGGGTGGCGCGTGTCGCTGCGGGTGCCGAGATGAGCGAGCGGAGCGGGACGGGGGCGTCCCCGGCCGACGGCGGGGCGAGGCCGATCAGGGTGCTGGTGGCGGACGACCAGACGGTGGTGCGCGAGGGGATCGTGATGCTGCTGGGGCTGCTGCCCGGTATCGAGGTGGTCGGTGCGGCGGCCGACGGCGAGGAGGCCGTCAGGCTGGTCGAGCGGCACGCGCCGGACGTCGTCCTGATGGACCTTCGGATGCCGCGCTGCGACGGGGTCGAGGCCACCCGGCGGATCCGGGCCGCCCACCCCGGGACGGAGGTCGTGATCCTCACCACCTACGCCGACGACGACTCGCTCTTCCCCGCCCTGCAGGCCGGTGCGCGCGGGTACCTCACCAAGGACGCCGGCGGCGAGGAGATCGCGCGGGCCATCGCAGACGTCCGCTCCGGCGCGGCCGGCCTGTCCCCGCAGGTGCAGCGGCGGCTGCTGGAGCGGCTGTCGGCCACACCGCCGGGTCCGGCCGAGCTGCCCGACGGCCTCACGGCCCGGGAGGCGGAGGTACTGGCGCTGATCGCGGACGGGCTGTCGAACGCGGAGATCGCGCAGCAGCTCTTCGTCAGTCCGGCCACGGTGAAGACCCACATCAACAACCTCTTCGCCAAGACGGCGGTCCGGGACCGCGCGCAGGCCGTGGCGTACGCCTTCCGGCACGGAATTCGGCGAAACTCGTGATCCTACAGCCGTAACTGATGAGCCGTCACCTGATTGGCCCTCACCTGTTCGGGTGAACGTATCTGCATCGGCTCGCTAGGGCGCGCCGAGCCACACCATCCTGGACCGGATACCACGGACCGGACCCGACCCCTCCGGCGCCGACCCATCGACGTCCGCCTCCATACGGCGTCCCGGTTCAGGAGCAGCATTGGCACAGCAGGAGAGGTTCGACTGGTGGGCCGCCCAGCCCCTCGGGCGTACCGCGGTCCGTGAGGCAGCGAAGGCGCGCCAGACCGCCCCCACGGCGCGTCCGGCGGTGGTGCCCGCGCAGGCGGCGGCGCCCGTGCCGGTCGCGGCCGCCCCGGCCGCCCCGGAGCCACCGGTCGTGGACGCCGCCGAGGTCTACCGGGCCGTGCAGGCGAGCGAGGCGTTCCAGGACATCCGGCGCAGCTACCGCGGCTTCGTCTTCCCCGCCACCGGCGTCTTCCTCGGTTGGTACCTGCTCTATCTCGGCGCGCAGGCCGCCGCCCCCGAGCTGATGCGGCGGCAGATCGCGGGCCCGCTCAACGTCGCCTGGCTGGGCGGTCTGCTGCAGTTCGCGTCGACATTCGTGCTGACCTGGCTGTACGCCCGCAACGCCCGTACCAAGCGCGACCGCGCCGCCCTCGGGCTGCGCTGGGACACCCAGGACCAGCTGCGATGACCTCGAACCCCGCCGTGCCGCCGAGTGCCATGATGACCGCGAACTTCCGCCCCGCGCCGGACACCGGGCCGTACCCCGCCCCCGCGCCCGCCTCCGCCGGTCACCTCGCGCCGGTGACCACCGGCGCGCACCACAACCTCGCGATCCTGCTCTTCGCGGTGGTCGTGCTGGTCACCCTCGCCATCACCCTCTGGGTCGGCCGGCGTGGTCAGGCCGCCGAGGACTTCTACGCCGGGGGACGCGGCTTCAGCCCGCTGCAGAACGGCTTCGCCCTCTCCGGCGACTACCTCTCCGCCGCGTCCTTCCTCGGCGTCACCGGCCTGATCGCGCTGTACGGCTACGACGGCGTGCTCTACAGCATCGGCTTCCTGGTCGCCTGGCTGGTGGTGCTGATGCTGGTCGCCGAGCTGGTCCGCAACTCCGGCCGCTACACCCTCGCCGACGTGCTGGCGCTGCGGATGCGCGAGCGTCCGCTGCGGGCCGCCGCCGGCAGCGCCAGCGTGGTCGTGACGCTGCTCTACCTGATCGCCCAGATGGTCGGCGCGGGCAGCCTGGTCACCCTGCTGCTCGGCACCAGCAGTGGGCAGGCGAAGACCTGGGCCATCGTCGGCGTCGGCGCACTGATGATCATTTATGTGACGGTCGGTGGCATGAAGGCCACCACCTGGATCCAGATCGTCAAGGCCTTCGTCCTGATCGTCGGCGCCGTGCTGCTCACCGTGCTGGTGCTGATCCGCTTCCACGGCAACCTCGCCGAGCTGATGCGCTCCGCCGCCCAGGGCAGCGGACACGGCCAGGCGTACCTGGAACCGGGCCTCAAGTACGGCGCGACCGCCACCAGCCGGCTCGACTTCTTCAGCCTCGGCCTCGGCCTGGTGCTCGGCACGGCCGGCCTGCCACACATCCTGTCCCGCTTCTACACCGTCCCCACCGCCCGGGCGGCCCGGCGCTCCACGATGTGGGCGATCGGCATGATCGGCGCGTTCTACCTGATGGCGATCGTGCTCGGCCTCGGCGCCACCGCGCTGGTCGGCGCGAAGGCGGTGCAGGCCGCCAACCCGGCGGGCAACACCGCAGTCCCGCTGCTGGCACTGCACCTCGGCGGCGGCGCGGGCAGCACGGCGGGCGTGGTGCTGTTCGCCCTGATCTCGGCGATCGCCTTCGCCACCATCCTGGCCGTGGTCGCCGGGCTCACCCTCGCCGCCTCCGCCGCCTTCGCGCATGACCTCTACGCACGGGCCTGGCGCCGGGCCGCACGGCCGGAGGCGACCGAACGGGAGGAGCTGGTGGTCGCCCGCGCCGCAGCCGTGGTGATCGGGGCGGTGGCCATCGTGCTCAGCCTCTTCGCGCAGCAGCTGAACACCGCCTTCCTGGTCGGCCTGGCCTTCGCCGTCGCCGCCTCCGCCAACCTCCCCACCCTGCTCTACAGCCTGTTCTGGAGCCGCTTCACCACCCGGGGCGCGGTCTGGTCGGTCTACGGGGGCCTGGTCCCCGCCGTGCTGCTGGTGATCTTCTCGCCGGTGGTCTCCGGCGCGAAGACAGCGATCTTCCCCGGCGTCGACTTCCACTGGTTCCCGCTGGAGAACCCCGGCCTGGTCTCCATCCCACTGGGCTTCCTGGCCGGCTGGATCGGCACCCTGACCTCCCAGGAGGCCGCCGACCCGGACAAGTACGCCGAGCTGGAGGTGCGGTCGCTGACGGGGGCCGGAGCAGCCTAGGCACACGCTCAAGCCGGGGCGCGGGGAGCTGTGCGGTGGGGAGGGTGCAGGTTGTCGCCTTCCGTCTCGCGCAGTTCCTCGCGCCCCTGGTTGTGGCTGAACGTGTGCCAAAAAAGCCCCCCGGGCGCGGTGGGGGTCGCGTCCGGGGGGTGCTGAGGGGGCCGGCTCAGCCGCTGGAGTCGGCCGGGGTGGTGGTGGGAGTGACGCCCAGGGTCTTGTTGGCGTTGAGCGCGAACTCGTTGGTGAAGGTGGTGCCCAGGTTCACCGAGTCGGTCTTCGTGCCGATCAGCTTCTCGGTCGCCAGGACGTTCTTCGGGCCACCGGCCGGCATGATGCCGTCCGGCAGGAACTGGCCCTTGTCCTGGGTCAGCGCGGCGATGTAGTCGTCCTTGCTCACCGAGCTGTTGCTGACGAAGGTGGGGGGCAGCGCGTTGGCGATGTCGGTGGCGGAGTGCGCGTCCATCCAGTGCATCGTGGCCACCAGCGCGGTGACCACCTTCTGGGCGGCGTCCTTGTGGGAGTTCACCCACTCGGTCTTCGCGAGCGCGGTGGCGGAGGGCCAGGTGCCGCCCAGCAGCGCCTTGGCACCGTCGGTCGTGGCCAGGTCGACCGCCGAGTAGCCGATGCCCTTCTTCTGAATGGCCGTCACGGTCGGCTGGGTGGTCATGACGCAGGCCGTCTTGCCGTTCTGCAGCGCGGCGACCGCCGTTGCTCCGGCGCCGACCCCGATCCGGCTGAACTGGCTCGTCGTGAGCTTGCTCTGCGCGGCGACCAACTGGGTGAGGACGTCGGTGCCCGAGCCGAGGTCGGTGACGCCGAGGGTCTTGCCCGCGAAGTCCGCGCCGGAGTGGACGCCGCTCTTGGTCGCGCACATCTCGCGCTCGCCCGGTGCGCCGGAGAGTTGGACGATGTCCTCGACCGACTTGCCCTTCGCCTGGAGCTCGATGGTGTGGTTGTACCAGGCGCCCGCCATGTCGACCTGGCCGGAGAGCATGGCGTCCTCGGCGCCGACGGAGGCGTCCTCGGTACTGAGCACCACGTTGACGCCGTACTTCTGGTAGAAGCCGAGCTGCTGGGCCAGCTGGAACGGCAGGTAGATCTGCTTGTCGAGACCGCCGACCATGATCTTCACCGTCGGCACGCCGGCGCCGGCGCCGTTCGTGGAGCCGGAGGAGCAGGCGGTGAGGCTGAGGCCGAGCGCGAGAGCGCCGACCAGCGAGCCGGTGAGAGTCCGCTTGAACATGGCTGTCCCTTCGGGGGTGGTACTGCGTGGGGGATTTACGTAGGGGATTAGTGCCGGTCGGTCTCAGATGACCGCGCTCTCGGACGGGGACGGCGGACGCCACGAGAGCAGCCGCCGCTCGAGCTTGGTGATGAGCCACTCGGCCAGCAGGACGATCACCGCGATCACGAACATCGTGGCGAACACGCCGTTGGGGTCGAACTGGTTCTGCGCGGTCTTGATGACGAGCCCAAGACCGGCCTGCGCGCCGAGCACCTCGCCTACCAGCGCACCGACGATGGCGAAGCCGAAGGCGGTGTGCAGGCTGGCGGTGATCCAGGTGAGCGCCGACGGCAGCACCACGTGGCGCACGATCTGCAGTGGCGACGCACCCAGCACCCGGGCGTTGTCGAGGATGTTGCGATCGACTTCCCGGACACCCTGGAAGGCGTTGAAGAAGACGATGAAGAACACCAGCACGGCGGCGAGCAGCACCTTCGGCGTCTCACCGATACCGAACGCCACCACGAAGATCGACCCGAGCACGATGCGCGGAACGGCATTCACGATCTTGATGAACGGCCCCAGCACGTCGGCGAGGAACCGGTTCTGACCGAGCAGGACACCGAGGACGACACCGGCCGAGGCGCCGACGGCGAAGCCGAACACCGCCTCCCTGAGGGTCGTCTCGATCTGCAGCCAGAACGAGCCGAACTCGGTGGCCTGGTCCCCCTTCGAGAAGAAGTCGACCAGACGCTGGGCGATCCCGCTGGGCTGCCCGAAGAAGAACGGATCGAGCCAACCCCAGGTGGTGACCAGTTGCCAGCCGCCGATGATGAAGCCGGCCAGACCCAACTGGGCTGTCAGGACCAGCAGTTTGCGCCGCCGGACGGCGCGCACCCCGGCGCCGGCGGCAGCGGTGTCCGAAGGTGGCGCCTTGACCTTCGCGGCAGTGGAGGCGCTGCTCATGACTTCTCTCCCGTCGTGCGTGCGTAGGCGCGCTCCACCTCTTCGCGGAGCGAGGACCAGATCTGGTGGTGGAGTTCGAGGAAGCGCGGCTGGAAGCGGATGTCCTGCACCGAACCGCGCGGGCGCGGCAGGTCGATGTCGTAGACCGCCTTCACCGAGCCGGGACCGGAGGTCATGACGACGACCCGGTCGGCGAGCGCCACCGCCTCTTCCAGGTCGTGGGTGATGAAGATGACCGAAGGACGCAGCTGCTCCCACAGACCCAGCAGCTCGTTCTGCATGATCGCCTTGGTCTGGACGTCCAGGGCGCCGAAGGGCTCGTCCATCAGCAGGATCGACGGCTCGTTGATCAGCGCGGCGGCCATCGCCACGCGCTTGCGCATACCGCCGGAGAGCTGGTGCGGGTGGTGGTCCTCGAACCCGGCCAGGCCGACCCGGCGCAGCCAGTCCCGCGCGGAGGCGTTGGCCTTGGCCTTCCCCACACCCCGGAAGACCGGTCCCATCGCCACATTGCCCAGCACCGTCTTCCACGGCAGCAGCGCATCCGCCTGGAACATGAAGCTGATGCCGTCGGTGATCCCGTTCACCTCGCGGCCGCCGACCCGGACCGAGCCCTCGCTCGGCCGGTCCAGGCCGGACACCAGGCTCAGGGTGGTCGACTTGCCGCAGCCGGTCGGTCCGACCACCGCGCAGAACTGGCCCGGCTCGACGGTGAAGTCCACCTCGCGGGTTGCCGTGAAGGCCGCACCGCTCGGGGTCAGGAACCGCTTGGTCACACCCGAGATCTCGATCCGGGCGTCGTCCCGAACAGTCCGTCCTGCGGCCGGGCTCGTCGCGACATCGTTTCGCGCAGCCATCGAATCCGCCTCCTTGGTCTCGTCAGCCACCCCTTCGGTGTTTCCGGGGTGTTGCGTGGTGCCGAGAAGGTAGGCCCGCGCGCCACGGCGGCGGCAGTCTTGCGAGCGTTGCGCGGCTTCACTGCGTTTCGGTGGGTTCTGCTCGTTCTGCGCACGGTCCCGGGACTGGGCAAAGAACGTTTCACCAGGCACACTCGGCTGACACACGCTGGTGCGCGACGGGGGGATGCGCGGTACGGAGGTAACCCCGATGGCTCGACGGCCCGGCCGGGGCAGGAAGCTGTCGGCCCGGATTCTGGCCGGTCAGCTGGCCATCCTGGCCATCACCAGCGCCATCGGCTTCGTACTGTTCGCCTACGCGCAGCGGGACGCGCTGGACCACGAGTACCAGAGCCGGGCGCTCGCCATCGCGCAGACCGCCGCCACCGACCCGCAGATCGTCCAGGCCATGGCCGACGGCACCGGCGGGGACGTGGTCAGGACGGTCGCCGGCCGGATCGAGCACGCCGCCGGAGCCACCTACGTCGTGGTCATCGACCTGCACCAGATCCGGCACTCCCACCCGCAGCCCATCCTGATCGGCAAACGCGTGGAGGAGCCGCTCGTCGTGCTGGACGGCCGCACGTACACCGGGATGGACAACGGTGCGACCGGCCGGTCGGCGAACGCGAAGGTGCCGCTGCGCGACCCGGCCGGCGACGTGATCGGTGAGGTCTCCGTCGGCATCGCCGAGAAACAGGCCGTCGGCCGGCTGCTCGGGGAACTGCCCACCTTCGGCCTGTTCGCCGCGATCGCCCTCGCCGTCGGGTCCGTCGCCTCCTACCTGCTCGCCCGCCGGCTCAAGCGCTCCACCTTCGGCCTCGAACTGGAGGAGATCGCCGGGCTGCTCCAGGACCGCGAGGCGATGCTGCACGGCATCAAGGAGGGCGTGATCGCCTTCGACCCGCAGGGCAGGATCAGCGTGGTCAACGGCGAGGCCCGCCGACTGCTCGGCTTCGGCACCGGGCTCGGCTCCCGGCTCGACGAGGTGCTGCCGGAGGGGCGGCTGCGCCGGGCGCTGGACGGCACCCTGGAGGGCGTGGACCTCACCGTCCTCACCGACAGCCACTGCCTGGCCGTCAACCGCATGCCGGTCGTCCTGCACGGCCGCGAGCTCGGCGCCGTCGTCACCGTCCGCGACCGCACCGAGCTGGTCGGCCTGCTCCGCGAGCTGGACTCCGTACGCGGTCTCACCGATGCGCTCCGCGCCCAGCAGCACGAGTTCGCCAACCGGATGCACACCCTCGCCGGCCTGCTGGAACTCGGCGAGCACGACGCCGCCCTGGAGTACGCCGTCGAGCTCGGCCAGGCCGAGCCCGCGCTCGCCGAGGGCGTCCGGGAGCGGATCGCCAACCCGCTGATGATCGGACTGATCGTGGCCAAGACCGCGGTGGCCACCGAACGCGGGGTCCGCGTCGTGCTGACCGAGGACTCCCGGCTCGGCGAGCAGCCCGGCCACCTGCGGCGGCTCCTCACCATCACCGGCAACCTGCTGGACAACGCCGTGGAGGCGGTGGGCAGCGGCGGGGAGGTCAGGCTCTCGCTGGTGGAGTCGGAGTACGAGATCCTGCTGAGGGTCGCCGACGACGGGCCTGGAATCCTGCCCGGCGCGGCCGAATCGATCTTCGAGGACGGCTGGTCGACCAGCCCGGACCGGGGCACCGCCCGACGCGGCCTCGGGCTGGCGTTGGTCCACCGGCTGGTGCAGCGGCACGGCGGCACGATCACCGTGAGCGAGGGGCCGGGGGCCGTCTTCACCGTGGTGCTGCCACTGCCGGATGACGACCCCGCCCCGCTCGGAGCGGTCTTCACGGTGGTGCCGAACGTACTGGAGGGTGTGCGGTGATCAGGACGCTGGTGGTGGACGACGACTTCCGGGTGAGCGCCATCCACTCGGCCTACGTGGGCCGGGTCCCGGGCTTCGAGGTGATCGGGCAGGCGGGTTCGGTCGCGGCGGCGGTGGACGCCGTCCGCGAGCTGACGCCCGACCTGCTGCTGCTCGACGTCTACCTGCCGGACGGCAGCGGCCTGGAGGTCCTGCGGCGGCTGCTCGCGGAACTGGACGGCGACCGCCCCGACGCCCTGATGATCACGGCGGCCCGGGACATCGCGTCCGTCCGCTCCGCGATGCAACTCGGCGCGACGGGTTACCTGGTGAAGCCCTTCGGCTTCGCCGCCCTCGAAGAACGGCTGGCCGCGTACCGCGAGCTGCGGGAGCGGGTCGCGGCCCTGGACCCGATCGCGGAGAACGGCCAGGCCGAGGTGGACGCCCTCTTCAGCGCCACCCGTCCGACCACCCTCCCCGCCGTCCCCGCCAAGGGCCACTCGGCCCCGACCCTCTCCCTCGTCCTGGCCGCCGTCCGTGCCAACGGCCGCGACCTGTCGGCGGCCCAGGTCGCCGAACAGACCGGCGTCTCACGCGCGACCGCTCAGCGCTATCTCTCCTACCTGGTCCGCGAGGGCCTGGCCCGCCTGGAACTCCGCTACGGCACCACCGGCCGCCCGGAACACCGCTACAGAGTGAGTTAGCTGCACCATCCAGGGCCCGGCGCCCCTGTCAGCCTTCGGTGATGGTAAGTACGTCCATCCGGGTCGGGTTGCCCGGGGTCTTGCCGCAGCTCTCGGGTCGGGCCGGTTCGCTTGCGGTCTGCGTCACCTCGACGTCCCAGCTCCGACCGTCGGCGTGCCGCACCGAGACAGTCCACCGGCCGTCGGAGACCGGCTGCTGAGTGAGCGTCAGCGCGTCCACGCCGGTCTCGCCGGTCAGCAGTCGGACGGCCTGCTCGGCGGCCTGGCCCGGACGGTCCCAGTACGAGCGTCCACGCGACCACTCCGGCACGGTGTGCCCGGTGGCCGTCGCCGCGAGCACCTCCTTGGCGGTGGCCTCGGTCAGCCGCCCGTACGCGTAGCCGTACGGCAGCACCAGCATGGTGGGGGAGAAGCGGTGCCCGCCGAGGTGGGTGACCTCCCAGACCTCGCTGTGGCCGGCGGTCGCCAGTTCGGCGGCGAGCGGGCGGCCGAGCAGCGCGCAGCAGCGGTCACGGCGGCCGTTGGTGCACACCAGCGCGATCGGGCCGCCCGGGTGCGCCACACCCAGGCCGCCGTGCTCGCCCGCGCCCAGCGCGGCGAAGTCCAGGGTGAGCAGCTCGGCGGCGTCGGCGACGGTCGTGCGCCGGACCCAGGAGCGGCCGGGCGCGGTGTGCGCGACGATCACCTCGTACCGCTCGTCCACCCCGGCGTCGGCGTGCCGTCCGGGCCGCCGGATCAGTGCCGCCCGTACGCCCGTACCGGTGCAAGCCGCATCGATGCCCTGGCCGACCGCCGGATCGAGGTGGCTCTCGGTGAGCGCCTTGGCGCCCCAGGGGCCGGTCTGTTCGATCAGCAGCCAGGTGGTGGCGGTCGCGGCGGTGGCGGCCAGTGGCTCGGTCAGTTCACTCGACAGTGTGGCGCAGGTGATCACTCGGGGAACCCTACCGCCGCTCGGTTGACCGGGGGAGAACGGGTGAAGGCGATGCTGCGCACGACGGCGGCGAACACGCCCGAGTAGAGCTCCCAGTCCTCGGCGCACGGGGTGCTGAGTTCCAGCGAGAGCAGTTCCGGTCCGTCCGGAACCGGCAGGTGCGCCTGGAGCACCGAGGTGGTGATCCACCCGCCGGCCTGGACGGGCGTGACCTTGCCGGCGGTCAGGACGGCCGCCGGTCCGGCCGGCAGTTCGACCCGGGTGACCTCGGCGTCCGGCCGGGCCTGCGCGAGCTGTCGGACCATCGCGTCCACGCCTTCCGTGAACGGCTTGACCGACATCAGGACGGTAGCCGTGCTCGGCCTGCCGTCCAGCTCGGCCAGGCAGATCCCGGCGTACCGCACCCCGGCCTCCGCCAGCGGCGGGACGAGCGCGACCAGCATCGCCGTCCAGCGCAGCCGCACCTCGTCCGGCTCGCCCGCCAGCACCTCGCAGGCCAGCTCCCAGAGCTGCCCGGCGATCTCCTCCGCCGTCCCGCGCACCGGGATCTCGTGGAAGGCGGGCGGCAACACCGCGCGCACCGACAGCGTCACAGCGCCCGCAGGAACGGCGTGGCGGAAGGGGCGATCACGTGCGTCTCCTCGCCATCGTCGCCGAGCCGGTACCCCAGGCCCAGCCCCTTGACCGGCAGCGTGATCAGCTTCGGGTCGAGCAGCCTGCCGGTGAGCCGCTCCAGCGCCGCCGCGATCCCCCTGGCGGAGAGCGGCTCGGCCGTCATCGAGAGCACCTCCCGGCCGGCGGCCGCGACCCGCTCACCGAGACCGGCGGCCCGGCCCGCCGTCGCGAAGCCCAGGGCGGCGCCGCCGCCGGGAGCGGCACCGAGGGCGTCCGAGCCGATCTCCAGCCAGGACACCTCCCGGCCCCGGGCCTTGCCCAGCCCGTGCCCGACCAGCGCGGCCGCACCGCACAGCACCGCCGCACCACCGAGCACACCACCGGCCGCCTGCCCCGCCACCGGGATCCACGACACCGCCAGCGCGGCCATGGCCAGACCCGCCGAGAGGGTCGACAGCAGATCGGCGTGGTCCACCAACCAGCCGGAGACGCCCTGCCAGGCCGCCCGCAGACCACCGAGCAGCTGGTCGAAGAGGCCCGGCGCGGGGGGATGGCCCCCGGACGCCGCCCGGATCGCGCGCGCCGCCGCCTCCGCGTCCTCGCGGTGCCGGTCGAGCTGCCGCCGGGCGCGGCCGATCACCTCGTCGAGTTCGTCCTGGCCAGGCCCGCCCTGGCTCGTCGGACCGGGCTCCCGGTACTTCAACCGGGCGCGCAGCTCGACCGCCTGCGCCTCCAGCGCCGCGCCGGTGGCCCGGTGGCCGGCCAGCTGCGTCTGCCAGGTCCGCAGGGCCGACGAGCAGGCGGCCATGGACCGCCCGCCCGTCGCCAGGTACTCAGGCAGCTCGCCGAGCCGGGCCGCGAAAGCCCGCGCGGCCTCGCCCTCCCAGCCGCCGCCCGCCCGGCCCAGGTCGGCGAGCGAGAGCCGTAGCTCGTCCAACTCCCGTGCCACCGCCTCGACATCCCCGCACAGCCGCTCGATCGCACCGAGATCCCCCGGCGCCGGGCAGAACCCGATCCCGGGCCAGTCGCTCACCCGCCACCGAACCCATGAGCGCCGAGCCCGTGAGCGCCGAACCCCGGAGCGGCGAGCGCCTGAGCCGTGGCGTCCTCGTGCTCCGCGTACCCCCGCAGCGCCCGCTCCAGGCCCGCGTGCAACTGGTCGGCCGCATGCGCCAACCTGCCGAGGCCGTCGTGCCACTCCTCGGCGAAGCCCGCGCAGGCATGGTCCAGCTCGCCGCTGCCCGACCGCCGCTCGCCGCCCAGGCCCGCGATCCGCCTGCTGACGGCCCGCAGCCGGTCGCCGCACCCGGCGAGCTGCCGGGAGACCCCGTCCAGCCGCGCCCGGTCGAGCTCGAAGCCCTCCGCCACCGCCCAGGTCCTTCCGCAGAGAGGGGAGCGCCGCGACCGGCACCCCCCTCTCCAACTGCTGGACCGCACCAGGCGTTACGCCGGACCGGCCACCGAAGCGATCGGCGCCGTCACCGGCGTACCCGAACCGTCCCGGCGCGGGTCACGCTCCGGCAGGCTCACCGGCGTACCGTTCGCCGTCGCCGCCCGCGCCGGAGCCGCACCGGCCCAGGCGAAGAACAGCGTGTCCTCACCACGCAGGAAGCGCTGGCAGCGCACCCCGCCCGTCGCCCGGCCCTTGCGCGGGTACTGCTCGAACGGCGTGACCTTCCAACTGCTCTGCTCCTCGCCCGCCAGCGTCCCCGAGGTACCCGCGACCGAGACCACCACCGCGTCCACCGCCGGATCGACCGCCGTGAACGACAGCACCTTCGCGCCGTCCGACAGCTTGACGCCCGCCATACCGCCGGCCGGCCGGCCCTGCGGCCGGACCTGCCCGGCCGGGAAGCGCAGCAACTGCGCGTCCGAGGTGACGAAGACCAAGTCCTCCTCACCCGTCCGCAGCTCCACCGCCCCGATCAGCTCGTCACCGTCCTTGAGCCCGATCACCTCGAACTCGTCCTTGTTCGCGGGCCACTCGGGCACCACCCGCTTCACCACACCCTGCACCGTGCCCAACGCCAGACCGGGCGAGGACTCGTCCAGCGTGGTCAGCGCGATCGCCCGCTCGCCCTCCTCCAACCGCAGGAACTCCGACACCTGCGCCCCACCCGCCAACGACGGCGAAGGCGTCGGCGGCAGGCCCGGCAGGTCGATCACCGGCAGCCGCAGCACCCGCCCGGCCGTCGTCACCACACCCACGTCCGCACGCGCCGTCGCCGGCACCGCCGACACGATCACGTCGTGCTTCGACCGCGACTCGGACAGCTCGAACGGCTCACCGTCCGCCGTCCGCGCCAGCAGACCCGTCGAGGAGAGCAGCACCCGGCACGGGTCGTCCGCCACCTCCAACGGCACCGACAGCGCCGCACTCGGCGCCGAACCCGCCTCCAGCAGCACCGTCCGCCGCTCCGTACCGAACTGCTTGCTCACCGCGCCGAGCTCACCCGACACCACCCCGCGCAGCTTCGAGTCCGACTCCAGGATCTCCGTCAGCTCGGCGATCTCGCTGTTCAGCTTCGCCTGCTCCGCCTCCAGCTCGACCCGGTCGAACCGCGTGAGCCGACGCAGCGGAGTGTCCAGGATGTACGCCGTCTGCGTCTCCGACAGCGAGAAACGCTCCATCAGGCGCTCCTTCGCCTGCGTCGCGTTGTCGCTGGAGCGGATGATCGCGATGACCTCGTCGATGTCGACCAGCGCCACCAGCAGACCCTCGACCAGGTGCAGCCGCTCCTGGCGCTTCCGGCGCCGGAACTCGCTGCGCCGCCGCACCACCGTGAACCGGTGGTCGACGTAGACCTCCAGCAGCTCCTTCAGACCCAGCGTCAGGGGCTGGCCGTCCACCAGCGCCACGTTGTTGATGCCGAAGGTCTCCTCCATCGGCGTCAGCTTGTAGAGCTGCTCCAGCAGCGCCTCCGGCACGAAGCCGTTCTTGACCTCGATCACCAGGCGCAGCCCGTGCGAACGGTCCGTCAGGTCCTTGACGTCCGCGATGCCCTGCAGCTTCTTCGAACCGACCAGGTCCTTGATCTTCGAGATCACCTTCTCCGGACCCACCGTGTACGGCAGTTCGGTGACCACGATGCCCTTACGACGGGCCGTCACCGACTCGATCGACACCGTCGCCCGGATCTTGAACGTGCCACGCCCGGTCTCGTACGCGTCCCGGATGCCCGACAGCCCGACGATCCGGCCGCCCGTCGGCAGGTCCGGGCCGGGGACGAACCGCATCAGCGTGTCCAGATCCGCACCCGGGTTCTTGATCAGATGACGGGCCGCCGCCACCACCTCGGACAGGTTGTGCGGCGGCATGTTGGTCGCCATGCCGACCGCGATCCCCGACGTGCCGTTCACCAACAGGTTCGGGAACGCGGCCGGGAGCACCTGAGGCTCCTGCTCGCTGCCGTCGTAGTTCGGCCCGAAGTCGACGGTGTCCTCGTGGATCGACTCCACCAGCGCCATCGACGCCGCCGTGAGCCGCGACTCCGTGTACCGCATCGCGGCCGGCGGGTCGTCGTTGCCCAGCGAACCGAAGTTCCCGTGCCCGTCGATCAGCGGCAGCCGCATCGAGAACGGCTGCGCCATCCGGACGACCGAGTCGTAGATCGACGCGTCACCGTGCGGGTGCAGCCGGCCCATCACCTCGCCGACCACCCGCGCGCACTTCACATGCGGGCGCTCCGGGCGCAGGCCCATCTCGTTGGCCTGGTACAGGATCCGGCGGTGCACCGGCTTGAGACCGTCCCGGGCGTCCGGCAACGCGCGGGAGTAGATGACCGAGTAGGCGTACTCCAGGAAGGAGCCCTGCATCTCGTCCACCACGTCGACATCGAGGATGCGCTCCTCGAAGTCTCCGGGCGGCGGGGTGGGCGAACTGCGGCGGGCCATCGCGGCGGGGCTCCCTTACGTCTGTCTGCTTCGTCGTCCTGTAACTACTTATCTGTAACTACTGGGTCCGCGCCGGGGCACGGCGACCCCCATTGTGGACCCTCGCACCGACAGCCACCGCCCAGGGCCCGTCACCCACGCTCTCGGCCACCACTTCCGCCCGTGGCGAACGCGCTGTCCGCGCGGGCACATACCGCGCCCTCACGCGTTGCACCAGAATGGGGGATCGGCAGTCGCCCCCGACCAGAACGTCGAAGACGGGAAGACTCTTCTTCCTGGAAAGGACCGGAAACCGCATGGCCAACCCGGCCCCCGCCACCACCCGAGGTATCCCCATCACCGAGCACCGCCTGGCCAACGGCCTGCGCGTCGTGCTCTCGGAGGACCACCTCACCCCGGTCACCGCTGTCTGTCTCTGGTACGACGTCGGCTCCCGACACGAGGTGAAGGGCCGCACCGGACTGGCGCACCTCTTCGAACACCTCATGTTCCAGGGCTCCGCCAACGTCTCCAACAACGGGCACTTCGAACTGGTCCAGAGCGCCGGTGGCTCCCTCAACGGCACCACCAGCTTCGAGCGCACCAACTACTTCGAGACCATGCCCGCACACCAACTCGAGCTCGCACTCTGGCTCGAGGCCGACCGGATGGGCTCACTGCTCGCCGCACTCGACGACGCGTCCATGGAGAACCAGCGCGACGTCGTCAAGAACGAGCGCCGCCAGCGCTACGACAACGTCCCGTACGGCACCGCCTTCGAGAAGCTCACCGGGCTCTCCTTCCCCGAGGGCCACCCGTACCACCACACCCCCATCGGCTCGATGGCCGACCTCGACGCCGCCACCCTCGAGGACGCGCGGACCTTCTTCCGCACGTACTACGCACCCAACAACGCGGTGCTCTCGATCGTCGGCGACCTCGACCCCGAGCAGACCATCGCCTGGGTCGAGAAGTACTTCGGCACCATCCCCGCCCACGACGGCAAGCAGCCGCCGCGAGACGGTTCGCTGCCCGACCTGATCGGCGCCGAGATCCGCGAACTGGTCGAGGAGGACGTCCCCTCCCGCGCGCTGATGGCCGCCTACCGCCTCCCGCACGACGGCACCCGCGAGGCCGACGCCGCCGACCTGGCCCTCACCATCCTGGGCTCCGGCGAATCCAGCCGCCTGTACAACCGGCTGGTCCGCCACGACCGCACCGCCGTCACCGCCGGCTTCGGCCTGCTCCGCCTCGCCGGCGCACCCTCGCTCGGCTGGCTCGACTCCAAGACCTCCGGCGACGCCACCATCGAGCAGATCCAGACCGCCGTCGACGAGGAACTCGCCCGCTTCGCCGCCGAAGGCCCCACGCCCGAGGAACTGGAGCGCGCGCAGGCCCAGATCGAGCGCGAGTGGCTCGACCGCCTCACCACCGTGGCCGGCCGCGCCGACGAACTCTGCCGCTACGCCGTCCTGTTCGGCGACCCGGCACTCCTCAACTCGGCCCTCGACAAGGTCCTCGACATCACCGCCGAAGAGGTCCAGGCCATCGCCGCCGCCCGGCTGCGACCGGACAACCGGGCCGTCCTGGTGTACGAGCCGACCACCAGCGAGGGTGACGACAGCGCGGCCGCCTCCAACGACGACCAGACCGAGGAGGACGCGGCATGAGCGACGCAACCCCCACCATGACCTTCCACCCCCAGCCGACCCCCGGCACGCCGACCCCCTGGGCCTTCCCCGCCCCCGAGCGCGGCGCCATCGGCAACGGCCTCACCGTGCTGCGCTGCCACCGCCCCGGCCAGCAGCTGGTCGCCGTCGACATCCACGTCGACGCCCTGCTCGCCCTGGAGCCCGACGGCCTCGACGGCATCGCCAACATCCTGGCCCGGGCCCTCAACGAGGGCACCGACACCATGGACGCCGAGCAGTTCGCCGGTGAACTCGAACGCGCCGGCGCCACCCTCGACGCCCACGCCGACCACCCCGGCATCCGGGTCTCCCTCGAGGTCCCGGCCTCGCGTCTGGAGCGTGGTCTCACGCTTCTCGCCGACGCCCTGCGCGCCCCCAGGCTCCCCGAGGACGAGATCGAGCGGCTGGTCGCCAACCGGCTCGACGAGATCGTCCACGAGCAGGCCAACCCGGGCCGCCGCGCCGCCAAGGCGCTCTACGCCTCGCTGTTCGACGACGCCGACCGGCTCTCCCGCGCCCGCAGCGGCACCGCCGACACCGTCAAGAACATCACCCGCGCGGCCGTCAAGGATTTCTACGACGCCCACATCCGCCCCTCCACCGCCACCGCGGTGGTCGTCGGCGACCTCACCGGCATCGACCTGACCGCCCTCCTCGAAGCCACCCTCGGCACCTGGACGGCCGCCCCCGCCACCCCCAACACCCACGCCCCGGTCACCGCCGACGACCACGGCCGGGTGATCGTCGTCGACCGCCCCGGCTCCGTCCAGACCCAGCTGCTCATCGGCCGGATCGGCCCGGACCGCCACGACCCCGCCTGGCCCGCCCAGCTGCTCGGCACCTACTGCCTCGGCGGCACCCTCACCTCCCGGCTGGACCGCGTCCTGCGCGAGGAGAAGGGCTACACCTACGGCGTCCGCTCCTTCGCCCAGCCCCTGCGGTCCGCCGCCGACGGCTCCGGCCGCGCGCTGCTGGCCATCAGCGGCTCGGTGGACACCGCCTCGACCGCCCCCGCCCTGGCCGACACCTGGACCATCCTGCGCACCCTCGCCGCCGAGGGCCTCACCGACGCCGAGCGCGACGAAGCCGTCCAGTACCTGGTCGGCGTGGCCCCCCTCAAGTACGAGACCGCCGGATCGGTGGCCGGCACCCTGGCCGACCAGGTCGAGCAGAACCTGCCCGACGGCTACCAGGCCGAGGTCTACCGGCAGCTCGCCGCCCTCGACACCGCCACCGCCACCGAAGCCGTCGTCGCGGCCTTCCCGCCCGACCGCCTGGTCACCGTGCTGGTCGGCGACGCCTCGGTGATCGCCGACCCGATCAGGGAACTCGGCATCGGCGAGGTCACCGTCATCACCACCTGACCCCTGCGCGTCCAGCGGCCCGACGGAGCGTCAGCGCTCCGCCGGGCCGCCGTCGTTTAATCCCTTGCCGCCCGCACTTTCGATGTGGGTAGATAGCTCCCGCAGCCAGTCAGGCGCACAACACCGGGAGAGGAGGCGGTCACCATGCGGGTCGAGCAAGCCACCAGGCGCTACAGCTCCCCACGACGACCGCTGTCCCTCCGCTTTTCCGCCTGAGCGGCGCCTACTCAGACTTCCCCGAGCCACGCCGGAAGCTTCGCGCGGCAGCACATCACACCTAGGCTTGAACCAACCGACCCCTGGAGGTCGATCCACCATGTCGTACACCGAAGTTCCCGGCATCCGAGTACCGATCCGGATGTGGACCGACCCGGCCACGGTCGAGGGTCAGGCCATGCAGCAGCTGCGCAACATCAGCTCCCTGCCCTGGCTGCACGGCCTCGCCGTGATGCCCGACGTCCACCTCGGCAAGGGCGCGACCGTCGGCTCCGTCATCGCCATGAACGGCGCGGTCTGCCCCGCCGCCGTGGGCGTTGACATCGGCTGCGGCATGAGCGCCGTCAAGACCTCCCTCACCACCAAGGACCTCCCGGACGACCTCTCCCGGCTGCGCTCCAAGATCGAGCAGATCATCCCGGTCGGCCGGGGCATGCACTCCGACCCGGTCGACCCGCGCAAGCTCCACGGCTTCGCGACGGCGGGCTGGGACGACTTCTGGCAGCGCTTCGACGGGGTGGCTCACGACGTGAAGTGGCGGCGCGAGCGGGCCATGCAGCAGATGGGGACACTCGGCTCGGGCAACCACTTCATTGAAGTTTGTACAGATTCTACCGGTGCCGTCTGGCTGATGCTGCACTCCGGATCGCGCAACATCGGCAAGGAACTGGCCGAGCACCACATGGAGGTCGCCCGCTCGCTCCCGCACAACCAGGGCCTGATCGACCGCGACCTCGCGGTCTTCATCTCGGACACCCCGCAGATGGCGGCCTACCGTCAGGACCTGTTCTGGGCGCAGGAGTACGCCAAGAACAACCGGGCCATCATGATGGCGCTCTTCCAGGACATCGTCCGGCGCGAGTTCCCGAAGGCCAAGGTCGCTTTCGAGAGCGTGATCAGTTGCCACCACAACTACGTCTCCGAGGAGACGTACGACGGCGTCGAGCTGCTGGTGACCCGCAAGGGCGCGATCAAGGCGGGCTCCGGCGACTACGGCATCATCCCGGGCTCGATGGGCACCGGCTCGTACATCGTCCGTGGTCTCGGCAACGAGGCGGCGTTCAACTCGGCCTCGCACGGCGCCGGCCGGAAGATGAGCCGCACCGCCGCCAAGAAGCGGTTCACCGCCGAGGACCTGGCGGAGCAGACCAAGGGCGTCGAGTGCCGCAAGGACAGCGGCGTGGTCGACGAGATCCCGGGCGCGTACAAGCCGATCGAGAAGGTCATGGCCCAGCAGAAGGACCTGGTCGAGGTGGTGGCTCAGCTCAAGCAGGTGGTCTGCGTCAAGGGCTGACGGATGGGAGTGGGCAGCCGGGCTGCCGGCGCCCCACTCCCATCACCCCGCCGCGAGGCGGAAGTTGAGGATGCCGAAGGTGACCTGGTCGCCCGGGTGGACGCGGACGGCGCCGATCACGCGGAGGCCGTTGACGTGAGTGCCGTTGCTGGAGCCGAGGTCGTGCAGGATCCAGCCGTCGGTGTCGTGGCGGAGTTCGGCGTGGGTGCGGGAGACCGAGCTGTCGCCGAGGCGCAGGTCGGAGCCCTGGAGGCGGCCGATCCGGACCGGCCGGGTGCCCGGTGCGGGGAGGATCAGGCCGGGGAGCTGTTCGGTGCGCCAGGTGTTGCGGAGCCGGGCGGTGAAGGCGGACAGCTGGCCCACCGTCCGCAGCAGCAGCCGGGAGACCCGGCGGTCGGCGGGCAGGTCGAAGAGCGCGGCGTCCAGTTCGGCCCGGCTGCGGGCGGTCAGGACGAGTTCGATCCGGCCCATGAAGGTGTCCTGCGAGAGCCGGCCGCTGCCGAGGTTGTCGCGCAGGGTCCCGAGAGCTCTCTCCCGTTCGGCCTCCGACGGGCGTGCCACTCGCGTCAGAAACTCAGGGGGCGTCATGGACCGATTCTCGGCTGCCCGGTAGGCGGTGTCCAGATCCGGGCCGGTGGGACGAGTGGGGTGAACTTCGGCGGGCGGTGGGATTTCGCGACATGGCCCGTCCCGGAGGGAGCCGTGCGGAATGACAATGTGCAGAATGTCCGGGTGGACTACCAGCAGCTACTGCGCGACGCGATGGACACCGCCCGAAGGCTCCCGGCCCGGGGGCGGCCCGCCGACTACATCCCCGCGCTCGCCGCCGCCGACCCGGAGGCGTTCGGGATGGCGCTGGCGACGGTCGACGGCGAGGTGCACGGGGTCGGGGACTGGGAGCACCCGTTCTCGATCCAGAGCGTCTCGAAGCTGTTCACCGTCGCGCTGGCGCTGGCGGAGGGCGGCGACGGGATCTGGCAGCGGGTGGGCCGGGAGCCGTCCGGCAACCCGTTCAACTCGCTGGTGCAGCTGGAGTCCGAGCAGGGCATCCCGCGCAACCCGTTCATCAACGCGGGCGCGCTGGTGGCCACCGACCGGTTGCTCGAACTGACCGGTGACGCGGCCGGCACGGTCCGGGACTTCCTGCGCGCCGAGTCCGGCAACCGGCTGATCGCCACCGACGACGGGGTGGCCTCCTCGGAGGCGCGGCACGGTCACCGGAACGCCGCACTGGCCCACTTCATCGCGAGCTACGGCAATCTGCGCAACCCGGTGGACAGCGTGCTGGCGCACTACTACGCGCACTGCGCCATCTCGGCAAGCTGCCGTGACCTGGCGTTGGCGGGTCTCTTCCTCGCCCGGCACGGGCTGCGCACGGACGGCTCCCGGCTGCTGACGCGTAGCGAGGCCAAGCGGGTGAACGCGGTGCTGCTGACCTGCGGTACGTACGACGCGGCGGGTGAGTTCGCCTTCCGGGTGGGGCTGCCGGGCAAGAGCGGGGTGGGCGGGGGAGTGCTGGCGGTGCTCCCGGGGCGGGGCGCGGTGTGCGTGTGGAGCCCCGGGCTGGACGCGGCGGGGAACTCGGTCCTGGGAGTGGCCGCACTGGACGCGCTGACCACCGCGACGGGCTGGTCGGTGTTCTGACCTGCCGGGGGCACAGGGTGTGGCCCGCCGCACACGCCCTCGCCGTCGCCAGTCCGGCTACCGCTCGGTAGCATGCGGGACATGAGCAGCGCAGAGACCGCAACCCCCGCCGCGCCGGACGCCCGCGCCGAGCGCCGTGCCAAGCGCATCGCCAAGCACATCGGCAGCTTCGCCAAGCAGCACGGCGGCAGCGCCGACGGTGTCGTCGAGTACGTCGGCGGCATCGCCACCCGGATCGTCATGGTCGGCGCGGACGGCGCCTGGGGCGACCAGGTCGCCCCGACGTACGCCGTCGGCCGCCGGGCGGCCGAGCTGGCCGGGCTGACGCTGCACGACTCCTTCGAGGGCGAGCTCGCCCTCCGGGTGAGGACCAGCCCGTACGAGTGGAAGCGGATGGCCGGCATCCAGCTCGGCGGCTGATCGACCGTACGTACGACGAAGGCCCTGACCGAGCCGGTCAGGGCCTTCGTCGTACGTACGGTCAGGCGTTCTGCAGGGCCTGGGCCGGGACGGCGGGTGCCGGCTCCTCGGGCCGCTGCCGCAGGGCGAGCGGGATGCGCAGGGCGGCGATCCAGACCAGGGTGGCGCCGAGCATGTGGATGCCGACCAGGATCTCCGGGACGTTGGTGAAGTACTGGACGAAGCCGAGCAGACCCTGTGCCAGCAGGACGACGAACAGCTCGCGGGCGCGGGCCCGGGCGGCCGGTGGGGCCTTGACGGCGGCGAAGGCGAAGATCACCGCGAGCGAGAGGCCGACCGTGATGAACGCCAGGTCGGCATGGGCCTGGGCGAGCCGGTCGTAGTCGAGCGGGATGCGCGGCACCGGGTGCTTCAGGTCGGTGAAGGCGCCCGGGTGGTGCCCGGCCCCGGTCACCAGGGTGCCCGCGACGACCAGCAGGCCGGTCGCGGTCACCAGGACGCGCGACAGCTGGATCAGCGGCTGGGACACCACGGGCTGCGCGGGACCGTCACCCTCCTTCGAGCGCTCCCACATCAGGACGGCCACCCAGACCAGCCCCATCGCGGCGATCAGGTGCAGCGCCACGACGTACGGGTTGAGGCCGGTCAGCGTGGTGATGCCACCCAGCACGGCGTTGCTCATCACCAGCCAGAACTGCGCCCAGCCCAGCTTGGTGAGCGTGCGCCGCCAGGGCTTGTGCGAGCGCGCGGCCAGGATCGCCCAGCCGACCGCCGCGCAGAGCACGTACGTCAGCATCCGGTTGGTGAACTCGATGACGCCGTAGATGCCCATCTTCGGGGTCGGCACGAGGCTCTCGCCCGTGCACTTGGGCCAGGTCGTGCACCCGAGCCCGGAGCCGGTCAGCCGGACGGCGCCGCCGGTGACCACGATGACGATGCTCATCACCAGCGCGGCCAGCGCGGCCCGTCGGACGAGCTCGGCGGACGGGTGCCAGCGGTCGGCGAGGAGGGAGGAGGGGGTACGCACCCGCCCATCCTAGGTCGGCTGGTTGCCGATCTTGGGGCGGGGCCATCCGGTGCCGCGCGGAACCGTGAAACGGACAGTTCGGGGCGGAACGATCAGCCGATCGCTGTGCATGATCCTTTATTGATCGTTCGCGTTCGATCGGGGTTCATTTTCTGTCATACGGAGTGTCAGGTGCAGTGGTTGTGATGAGCTGACCGAACGCGCGTATTTCAGCCGTCCGGCGGGGATGGCAGGGCGCTCGGAGGCCGGTAGAGTCCGGTCCTCGGGGTAATTGGAAGGGGCAATGCCCTTCCGTACCAAGGCTGTTCGGGAGGGAAAGTCGATATGGCGGTAAAGCGTCGGATATCCGGTGGGATGGTTGCGCTGGCAGCGGGAGTGGGGCTGCTCGCGCCCCTGGCGCTGGCGGGCGTCGCTTCGGCGCACACGCAGGAGATCAGCTCGACCTGTGGCTCCGTCACGGTCAAGCTGCGCAACTACAACCCGGACGCGAAGTACAAGAACACGGTCAGTGTCACGATCGGCGGCAAGGCGGTCATCGCCGCGCAGCAGTTCCCGGACTCCTTCGAGCAGACCTTCAACGTCGACCCGAAGCACACCGCGCCGATCGACGCCGTCGTGAAGGTCGCCACCTCCGAGAACCCGGACAACCCGGCCTGGAACAAGACGCTCACCGAGAGCATCGCGGTCTGCCCGGTGACTTCGCCGAGCCCGAGCCCCTCGCACTCGTCGAGCAGCCCGTCACCTTCGCCCTCGCACTCGGTGACGCCGAGCGTGCACCCGTCGACCAGCAAGCCGGCCACGGCGACGCCGAGCCCCACCGGCCCGGTACTGGCCTCCACCGGCGGCGGCGGTGACGCCCCGCTGATCGCGGCGGCGGGCGCGGGCGTGATCGTGCTCGGTGGCGGGCTGCTCTTCGCGAGCCGTCGTCGCAGCGCCCGTCGCCACTAGGCACCCGGGCAACGAGCAAGGGGCGCGAGGCTCTACCTCGCGCCCCTTGCTCGTTCGCGGTTCGTTCGTGGCTGGTCCAGCTCTGGCGCTTATTCCCAGCGGAAGAAGCGTGCCGCAGCGGCCAGTCCCAGGACCGCCCAGGCGGCGAGGATGCCGAGGTCCGACCAGGGCATGCCGGCGCCGTACTGGAGGACCGAGCGGAGCCCGTCCGAGAGCGCGCTGATCGGCAGCAGGTCCAGTACGGACCGGACGCCCGACGGGAACTTGGCGAGCGGCACGATCACGCCGCCGGCCAGCAGCAGCAGGATGAACACCAAATTGGCGGCGGCCAGCGTCGCCTCCGCCTTCAGCGTGCCGGCCATCAGCAGGCCGAGGCCGGAGAACGCGGCGGTGCCCAGCACCAGCAGCGCGACCACCGCGAGGGCGTTGCCCTGCGGGGACCAGCCCAGGGTCAGCGCGATCGCCGAGAGCAGCGCGACCTGCAGCGCCTCGGTGACCAGCACGCATCCGGTCTTCGCGGTGAGCAGCGCCCAGCGCGGCAGCGGGCTCGCGCCCAGCCGCTTCAGTACCCCGTACCGGCGTTCGAAGCCGGTCGCGATGGCCTGGCCGGTGAAGGCCGTGGACATCACGGCGAGGGCCAGCAGTCCGGGTGCCAGGAAGTCGACCCGCTTGCCGGGCCCGGTCACCGAGACCACGTCCACGGCGCTGAAAAGCACCAGCAGCACGGTCGGGATGATCACGGTGAGCAGCAGCTGTTCGCCGTTGCGCAGCAGCATCTTGGTCTCGAACAGGGTCTGCGCGAGCAGCATCCGGCCGACGGGGGCCGCGCCGGGGGCGGGGGAGTAGGAGGTGGTCATGAGCGCAGGTCCCGTCCGGTCAGATCGAGGAAGACGTCTTCGAGGCTGCGCCGTTGCACCGTCAGGCGGTCCGGCATGACGCCCGCCTGTGCGCACCAGCCGGTGACGGTGGCGAGCAGTTGGGGGTCGATCGGTGCCTCGACCCGGTACGAACCGGGGGTGGGTTCGGTGACGGACGCGCCGTCGGGGAGCACCTTGAGCAGTGCGCCGAGGTCGAGTCCGGTCGGGCCGTCGAAGCGCAGGCTGCTCTCCGCGCCGCCTCGGCAGAGCTCCTCGGGGCTGCCGGTGGTGATCACGCGGCCCTGGTCGATGATCGCGACCTGGTCGGCGAGCTGTTCGGCCTCGTCCATGTGGTGGGTGGTGACGACGACGGTGACGCCGTCCCGCCTGAGGTCGCGGACCAGCTCCCAGGTGGCGTGGCGGGCCTGCGGGTCGAGGCCGGCGGTGGGTTCGTCCAGGAAGACCAGCTCGGGGCGGCCGACCACGGCCATCGCCAGCGCGAGGCGTTGCTGCTGGCCGCCGGAGAGCCGCCGGTAGGTGGTCCGGCCGCAGGAGCCGAGGCCGAGGCGCTCGACCAGGTCGGGGACGTTCAGTGGGTTCGCGTGCAACTTGGCGGTGTGTTGGAGCATCTCGACGGCGCGTGCACCGGCGTACACGCCACCGGACTGCAACATGACACCGACGCGAGGTTTCAGCTGTGCGGCGTCCGTGACCGGATCGAGTCCGAGGACGCGGACGGTGCCCGCGTCGGGGCGGCGGTAGCCCTCGCAGATCTCGATGGTGGTGGTCTTTCCGGCGCCGTTCGGGCCGAGCACGGCGGTGACCGCCGCGCCCGGGATGACCAGGTCGAGGCCGTTCACCGCCGCCTTGGAGCCGTACCGCTTGACCAGTCCGGCCACCGAGACCGCAGGTTGATTCCGCATACGAGGGAGTCTAAAAGGCGCTCGCCGGGGCTCTCAGGTAAGGCTTGCCTGCGTGACTGACACCACGAATGAGGCGTGCATCACGGCTTGTCCTTCCGTGAGTAATTACGCAACACTGGTGTTGTGAAAACATCTCGCGAGCACGACCAGCAGCTGGAGGCCGAGTCGGCCCCCGGTTGCGCCGTGCCCGAGACGGCGACCGAGGTGCTGCTCGACGGGCACCGGGCCACCAGGGACAGGGTCGCTCGTTCGATCCTCGACCACGGGCCCTCCTCGGCCGCCGACCTGGCAGGACGGCTGGGCCTCACCAGCGCCGCCGTCCGCCGCCACCTGGACGGGCTGCTCGCAGCCGGCCTGGTCGAGTCCCGCGAGCAGCGGGTCTACGGCAGCCGGGGCCGGGGCCGTCCGGCCAAGCTCTTCGCGCTCACCGAGTCCGGCCGGGACGCCTTCTACCAGGCGTACGACCAGCTCGCCGCCGACGCACTGCGCTGGATCTCCGACGCGGTGGGTGGCGGCAAGGCGGGCGAGGAGGCGGTCGCCGCCTTCGCCCGGGCCCGGTTCGCCAAGCAGGGCCAGAAGTACCTCGATTCGCTGGAGCAGGCCGGTGACGGCCTGCGGACCGAGGCGCTCGCCGAGGCCCTCAGCGCCGACGGGTACGCTGCCACTGTGCGGCGAGTGCCGTCAGCCGGTGTCTCGAAGGCTCCGGTCGGCGCTCAGCTCTGCCAGCACCACTGCCCGGTCGCGCACATCGCCGAGCAGTTCCCGCAGCTCTGCGAGGCGGAGACCGAGGTCTTCTCCCAGCTTCTGGGCACCCATGTGCAACGGCTGGCCACGATCGCCCACGGCGACGGGGTCTGCACCACTTATGTGCCGGCACCCGGTGCCGCATCGTCGCACGGCAAGCGCCAGGCGCCCGATGCCGCGCCGACTGCCGGTACGTCAATCCCATCAGCACCTGCGTCCGCGCGGAGGAACCTCGCATGACTGACACCGTTTCGCACCCGGAGCTCGACGGCCTGGGCACCTACGAGTACGGCTGGTCCGACCCCGACGCCGCCGGTTCGCTGGCCAAGCGCGGCCTCAGCGAGGACGTCGTCCGCGACATCTCGTCCAAGAAGTCCGAGTCCGAGTGGATGCTGAACCTGCGTCTCAAGGGCCTCAAGCTGTTCGGCAAGAAGCCCATGCCGACCTGGGGCTCCGACCTGTCGGGCATCGACTTCGACAACATCAAGTACTTCGTGCGTTCGACCGAGAAGCAGGCCGAGTCCTGGGAGGACCTGCCCGCCGACATCAAGGCGACGTACGACCGCCTCGGCATCCCGGAGGCGGAGAAGCAGCGCCTGGTCGCCGGTGTCGCCGCGCAGTACGAGTCCGAGGTCGTCTACCACCAGATCCGTGAGGACCTGGAGGAGCAGGGCGTGCTCTTCCTCGACACGGACACCGCGCTGAAGCAGTACCCGGAGATCTTCAAGGAGTACTTCGGCACCGTGATCCCGGCGGGCGACAACAAGTTCGCCGCGCTGAACACGGCCGTCTGGTCCGGCGGCTCGTTCATCTACGTCCCCCCGGGCGTCAAGGTGGACATCCCGCTGCAGGCCTACTTCCGGATCAACACCGAGAACATGGGCCAGTTCGAGCGGACGCTGATCATCGTCGACGAGGACGCCTACGTCCACTACGTCGAGGGCTGCACCGCGCCGATCTACTCCTCGGACTCGCTGCACAGCGCCGTGGTCGAGATCATCGTCAAGAAGGGCGGCCGCTGCCGCTACACGACGATCCAGAACTGGTCGAACAACGTCTACAACCTGGTCACCAAGCGCGCCGTGGCGTACGAGGGCGCGACCATGGAGTGGATCGACGGCAACATCGGTTCCAAGGTCACCATGAAGTACCCGGCCGTCTACCTGATGGGCGAGCACGCCAAGGGCGAGACGCTGTCGATCGCGTTCGCGGGCGAGGGCCAGCACCAGGACGCCGGCGCCAAGATGGTGCACATGGCGCCGAACACCTCCTCCAACATCGTCTCCAAGTCGGTGGCGCGTGGCGGTGGCCGGACTTCGTACCGTGGTCTGATCGAGATCGGCGAGGGCTCCAAGGGCGCCAAGTCGAACGTGATGTGCGACGCGCTGCTGGTCGACACCATCTCGCGCTCGGACACCTACCCGTACGTGGACGTCCGCGAGGACGACGTGTCGATGGCGCACGAGGCGACGGTCTCCAAGGTCAGCGCCGACCAGCTCTTCTACCTGATGAGCCGGGGCCTGACCGAGTTCGAGGCGATGGCGATGATCGTCCGTGGCTTCGTCGAGCCGATCGCCCGCGAGCTCCCGATGGAGTACGCGCTGGAGCTGAACCGGCTGATCGAGCTGCAGATGGAGGGCTCCGTCGGCTGACGTCAGCCGCGCGAAGCCTCAGCCCACACCTTTCAGGAAGAGAGCACCACGACAGCCATGGCTGACGTCAACACCCCCTCCGGCTCCACGACGGCCGGTTCGATCGAGGTCGGCACCGCCGGCGCAGGCGTGCAGCTGGCCGGTCCCGGCACGGGCCGCGCCACCGTCACGCAGCCGATCGACGCCCGCGTCGCGACCAAGCCCTCGTACGACGTGAACGACTTCCCGGTGCCGACCGGCCGCGAGGAGGACTGGCGGTTCACCCCGCTGCACCGCCTCGCCGGTCTGCACGACGGCACCGCCGCCGAGGGCGCGAACGGCGAGGACAAGGTCGAGTTCGGCCTGCCCGACGGCGTCACCGCCGAGACGGTCGGCCGCGACGACGCCCGCCTGGGCAAGGCCGGCAAGCCGGTCGACCGGGTCGCCGCGCAGGCGTTCAGCTCCTTCAAGGAGGCGCTGGTCGTCACCGTCCCCAAGGACGCGGTGCTGACCGAGCCGGTGAAGATCGACGTGCACGGCGAGGGCGGTGTCCGCTTCTCCCACGTGGTGATCGACGTCAAGCCGTTCGCCGAGGCCGTCGTGGTGCTGAACCACACCGGTACCGGCACCCGGGCCGCCAACGTCGAGCTGCTGGTCGGCGACGGCGCGAAGCTGACCTTCGTGTCTGTCCAGGACTGGGAGCGCGACGCGGTGCACGCCGCGCAGCAGACCGCCCTGGTCGGCCGGGACGCCTCGCTCAAGTCCGTCGTGGTCACCTTCGGTGGCGACCTCGTCCGGCTGCACCCGCGTGTCACCTACGCCGCCCCCGGCGGCGAGGCCGTGCTCTACGGCCTGTACTTCGCGGACGCAGGCCAGCACCAGGAGCACCGCCTCCAGATCGACCACGACACCCCGCACTGCCGCTCCAACGTGGTCTACAAGGGCGCGCTGCAGGGCCAGGACGCGCACGCGGTCTGGGTCGGCGACGTGCTGATCCGCGCCGCCGCCGAGGGCACCGACACCTACGAGCACAACCGCAACCTGGTGCTCACCGACGGCGCCCGGGTCGACTCGATCCCGAACCTGGAGATCGAGACCGGCGAGATCGTCGGCGCCGGCCACGCCTCGGCGACCGGCCGCTTCGACGACGAGCAGCTGTTCTACCTCCAGTCCCGTGGCATCCCGGCCGACGAGGCCCGCCGCCTGGTGGTGCGCGGCTTCTTCGCCGAGCTGGTGCAGCAGATCGGTGTCCCGGAGATCCAGGACCAGCTGCTGGAGAAGATCGACGCCGAGCTGGAAGCGAACGTCGGATGAGTTATCTCCGTGCCTGTTCGATCGCCGACCTGGCGGAGGACGTCCCCAAGCGCGTCGAGCTCAACGGTGTGCCGGTCGCTCTCGTCCGCACCGACGAGGGGGTGTTCGCGATCAACGACATCTGCTCGCACGCGAACGTCTCGCTCTCCGAGGGTGAGGTCGAGGACTGCATGATCGAGTGCTGGCTGCACGGCTCCAGCTTCGACCTGCGCTCCGGCAAGCCCTCCGGGCTGCCCGCCACCAAGCCGGTTCCCGTTTACCCCGTAAAGATCGAAGGGGACGATGTGCTCGTCTCCGTCAACCAGGAGTCCTGAGCATGGCAACCCTTGAAATCCGCGACCTGCACGTCTCCGTCGAGACCGAGGGCGGTGCCCGCGAGATCCTGCGCGGCGTCGACCTGACCGTGAAGCAGGGCGAGACCCACGCCATCATGGGCCCCAACGGCTCCGGCAAGTCGACCCTGGCGTACACGCTGGCCGGCCACCCGAAGTACACCGTCACCAGCGGTGAGGTGCTGCTCGACGGCGTCGACGTGCTCGCGATGACCGTTGACGAGCGCGCCCGCGCCGGTGTCTTCCTGGCCATGCAGTACCCGGTCGAGGTCCCCGGCGTCTCGGTCTCCAACTTCCTCCGTACCGCCGCCACGGCGATCCGTGGCGAGGCCCCGAAGCTGCGGCTCTGGGTCAAGGAGGTCAAGGCGGCGATGGCCGCCCTGCAGATGGACCCGGCGTTCGCCGAGCGCAACGTGAACGAGGGCTTCTCCGGCGGCGAGAAGAAGCGCCACGAGATCCTCCAGCTCGAGCTGCTCAAGCCGAAGATCGCGATCCTCGACGAGACGGACTCCGGTCTGGACGTCGACGCGCTGCGCCAGGTCTCCGAGGGCATCAACCGGGTTGCCGCCTCGGGCGAGGTCGGCACCCTGCTGGTCACGCACTACACCCGGATCCTCAAGTACATCAAGCCCGACCACGTCCACGTGTTCTCGGCCGGTCGCATCGTCGAGTCCGGTGGCGCCGAGCTCGCGGACAAGCTGGAGAACGAGGGCTACGCGGCATACGTGAAGGGCGGCGCTTCCGAGTGACAACCCATCCCGGCTCGGCATTCGCGGGCCTGCTGGCTCCGGCCCAGGAGTTCGGCGACCTGCTCCGCAAGGACTTCCCGATCCTGCAGCGCGTGCTGCACGACGAGAAGCCCCTGATCTACCTGGACAACGCGGCGACCTCCCAGAAGCCCCGGCAGGTGCTGGACGCCCTCAACGCGTACTACGAGCGCCACAACGCCAACGTGCACCGTGGCGTGCACGTGCTGGCCGAGGAGGCCACGGCGCTGTACGAGGGCGCTCGTGACAAGGTCGCGGCGTTCATCAACGCGCCGAGCCGGGACGAGGTGATCTTCACCAAGAACGCCTCGGAGTCGCTCAACCTGGTCGCCAACATGCTCGCCTGGGCCGATGAGCCGTACCGCGTGGACGCGGACGCGGAGATCGTCATCACCGAGATGGAGCACCACTCCAACATCGTCCCGTGGCAGCTGCTCTCGCAGCGCACCGGCGCGAAGCTGAAGTGGTTCGGGCTCACCGACGAGGGTCGGCTCGACCTGTCCAACATCGACGAGCTGATCACCGAGAAGACGAAGATCGTCTCCTTCACGTTGGTCTCCAACCTGATGGGCACGGTCAACCCGGTCGAGCAGATCGTCCGCAAGGCCCAGTCGGTCGGCGCGCTGGTGCTGATCGACGCCTCGCAGGCCGCCCCGCACATGGTGCTGGACGTGCAGGCGCTGGAGGCCGACTTCGTCGCCTTCACCGGGCACAAGATGCTGGCTCCGACCGGCATCGGCGTGCTCTGGGGCCGCCAGGAGCTGCTGGAGGACCTCCCGCCGTTCCTGGGCGGTGGCGAGATGATCGAGACCGTCACGATGGGCTCGTCCACCTACGCCCCCGCGCCGCACAAGTTCGAGGCCGGTACGCCGCCGATCGCGCAGGCGGTCGGTCTCGGCGCGGCCATCGACTACCTGACCAACATCGGCATGGACAAGATCGCCGCTCACGAGCACACGCTCACCGAGTACGCGGTCACCCGCCTGCAGGAGGTCCCGGAGCTGCGGATCATCGGCCCTCGCACGGCCGTCGACCGTGGCGCCGCGATCTCCTTCGTGCTCGGCGACATCCACCCGCACGACGTGGGCCAGGTGCTGGACGAGCAGGGCATCGCCGTCCGGGTCGGCCACCACTGCGCGCGGCCGGTCTGCCTGCGGTACGGAATTCCGGCGACCACCAGGGCGTCGTTCTACCTGTACTCCACGCCGTCCGATGTCGACGCACTCATCGACGGCCTGCAGCACGTCCGCAACTTCTTCGGCTGACGGGCGGAGGGACCACACATGAAGCTCGACTCGATGTACCAGGACATCATCCTGGACCACTACCGGAACCCCCACGGCAAGGGCCTGCGCGACGGCGACGTCGAGGTGCACCACGTCAACCCGACCTGTGGCGACGAGATCACCCTGCGGGTGCGGCTCGACGGCCCGGTCGTGGCCGATGTCTCGTACGAGTCGCAGGGCTGCTCGATCAGCCAGGCCAGCGCGTCCGTCCTGAACGACCTGGTGGTCGGGAAGAACGTGGGCGACGCCCAGGCCGTCCAGGAGGCGTTCCTGGAGCTGATGCAGAGCAAGGGCACGTCCGAGGGTGACGAGGAGGTGCTGGAGGACGCCGTCGCGTTCGCCGGTGTGTCCAAGTTCCCGGCCCGGGTGAAGTGCGCACTGCTGAGCTGGATGGCCTGGAAGGACGCGACCGCCAAGGCGCTCGCCCAGCAGCCCGCCGTCAACGACTGACCTGCGACCTACCTGCCCGAGGAGGGCTTAGAACATGAGCGACACCGAGACCACCTCGGAGGCCGCGGCTCCCGAGGCCGCCGCCACCGAGGGGCCGACGGTCATCGTCGGCACCACGGCGGGCACCGTCTCCGTCGAGGACCTGATCGAGGCCCTGATGGACGTCGTCGACCCCGAACTGGGCATCGACGTGGTCAACCTGGGCCTGATCTACGGCGTCCACATCGACGAGTCCGACGTGGCCACCATCGACATGACGCTCACCTCGGCGGCCTGCCCGCTGACGGACGTCATCGAGGACCAGGCGAAGACCGCCACCGACGGCCTCGTCCAGGATCTCCGGATCAACTGGGTCTGGATGCCGCCGTGGGGCCCGGACAAGATCACCGACGACGGCCGCGACCAGCTGCGGGCGCTCGGCTTCAACGTCTGAGCTCTTCAACGTCTGAGTTGAGGTAAAAACGCCACTGCCGTGGACTCCCTTCCGGGGTCCACGGCAGTGGCGTTTCTGTGTGCGTCCGGCTGACCGGCGGGGGCGCGTGGTCTGCGCAGCTACTTCCTCTTGACGACCGCTGCGGCGAGGCCCAGGCAGGCCAGCGCGGCGAGGGTGGCGAAGCCGCTGACGGCCGGGAGGAGGCCGTAGTTCTGGCTGATGGCGCCGACCGCGACGATCGGGAGGGAGCTGCCGAGGTAGACGATCACCCAGAGGGCGGAGAGTTCGCTGCCGCGCCGCTCCGGGTCCATCGCGGCGACCGCGCTGGTGAACAGTGAGCGGAAGGCCACGCCCTGGCAGGAGCCGCCGAGCACGCTGCCGATGAAGAGCAGGGCCGGGGTGCCGGTGTAGGCGGCGGTGACGACCAGGGCCAGGCCGGTGGCCAGGCCGGTCATGCCGAGGGCGATCACCACGCGGTCCGCCGTGGGCGGCACGAGCAGCTGGGCGGCGGCGGAGGAGCCGAGCAGCAGGGCCGCCACCACCGCGCCGGTCATGTGCGAGCTGCTGTGCAGCAGCTTGGCGGAGAAGGCGGGCGCCAGGCTCAGGTACACCCCGAAGACCGCGTACGAGACGAAGCCGGCCCCGGAGGCGAGCAGGAACTCGGCCCGGCCCTGGGCGGGCAGCGCCAGCCGGCGCGGGCGCAGGTGGGCCGGGGTGGTGATGCGCGGCGGGGCCGCCGGGGGCCGCTGGCGGCCGGGCATCCGGGGGTGCACCAGTGCGAGCGGGACGCAGAGCGCCAGCAGCGCGACGGCGTGCACCAGGAAGGGCGTCAGCAGCGGGTTGGCCCCGCCGGAGAGGGAGGCGCCGACGATCGGGCCGAGTGCCACCCCGCCGGCCGAGCAGGCCAGCGTGAGCTTGGCGGCCAGCGTCGGGTGGTCGGGCAGCAGGTCGCCGAGGGCCGCTCCGGCAGCGCCGGTGGCGAGGCCGACCGCGATGCCCTGGACGGCGCGTCCGGCGGCCAGCTGCCAGAAGCTGTGGGCGGTCGCGAAGAGCGCGTCCCCGCCGGCCGCGAGGGCGATGGCGGGCAGGATCATGGCCCGGCGACCCAGGTGGTCCGACCAGTGTCCGACGGCGGCGAGCACCGGGACGAGGGCGAAGACGTACACCGTGAACAGGATCGTGGTGTCCAGGGCGGTCAGCCCGAGACGCTGCTGGAGTACGGGGTAGATCGGCGTGGCCAGGTTGGCGCCGATCAGGAGGAAGAGGAGGGCGGCGGCGACCAGGCCGACGCGGATGCCGCGCAGCGCGTTCCAGCGGCTGATCGCGGCGAGCTGGAGCTGCGTACGTGGTGCGAGCTCCAGGGGGAGCAGGGCCTCCGAGAGCCGGCGTCCGCCGAACTGTGCTGTGGACAGTCCGGGGCCGGCAGGGGAGAGGTCCGCCATGGCAGGGGTCTCCTGTGGCTGGGCACCACCGTGGGCCGGACCGGCCCGGGGTGGTGGCCTGGAAACGGAGTCCTGGTGGGGCGGATGTACTGGGGAAGGTGGGCTTCGTTGCCCGGAGGCCGCTGCGGGGTGGGCAGTGGGCCATCCGAAGGATACGTGGTCGTGCGGGCCGGGCGGCGCGCAGACCGGCAAGCGGGGCGCCGGGCGGATACGCTGAGTTGATGGACCGGTACCCACCCGGTCCTCCTGGCAGTGACCACCGCCACAACGGGAGACCTCGCAACAATGGCCGGACGACGCCGCACCACCCCTGACAACCCGTCGCCGACCGGGCCCGGTGGGTTGCCCGCCGAGAGCCTGCTGCCGGCCGACTACGAGCTGGCCGACCTCTACGGCGCGTTCGCCGCGCGGGTTCAGGGCGACGAGGACCTGGACGACGCCGCCGTGCTCGTCCCCCCGATCGCGCTGCCCTCGGAGCCCGAGCTCGCCGCCGCCGCGCTGGCGGTGCCGCTGCTCGACCACGCGCTGAAGCTGGCCCGCTGGACGGACCCGCACCGCGCCGTGGACGAGTTCGGCGACCTGACCGAGCCCGACCAGGAGCCCGCCGCCCGCCTGCTCGGGCTGGCCCCCACCGAGGGCGAGGTGCCGGAGGAGGCTGTGGTCGAGGCCATGCGGGCCTGGTCGCTCGCCTGTGACCTCGACCTGGTCGAGATCGGCACCACGGCGAAGGGTGAGCACGTCGCGATCCCGGGCCCGGATCTGGAGGCCGTGGACGAGGGTGACACCGAGACCGTCCTGGAACTCTGGCTGACCGCCGCCGGTATCGTCCGGGAACTCGCCGCCGAGGCCGACTCGCTCGACCTGGAGGCCGAGGACGGCGACGGCGAGGACGTGGAGGGCGAGGAAGGGGCGGCGAAGGAGGAAGCCCGCCTCGCCGAGGTGGAGGAGTCCCGCCAGGAGGCCGCCGAGCTGCTCGACGAGGCCCTCCAGGTGCTGTACGAGACCACCGCCTTCGCCGAGCCCGGCCAGGAGACCGTGCCGCTGGGCGTGCTCGCCGCGCTGCTGGTCGTCCCGGAGGGTGAGGAGCCGGACGAGGAACTGCTCGGCGACATCACCGACCTGATGGTGATGCTCGACCCGATGCTGGCCGATCTCGCCGAGCTGGGCTTGCTGGAGCACCGCCCGATCGACCCGGAGCTGTTCGAGGAGGAGGAGCCCGAGGAGGCCGCCGCCGCCGAGCAGACCGGGGCGGGGGACCTCGGGGATCTCGGCGACGAGGACTCCGACCGCTTCGGGCTGGTCCGGCTCACCCCGCTCGGGCAGTACGCCGTGCGGCAGTGGCTGCTGGAGGACGGCTACGACGCGCCGCTGATCGGCGAGCTCGCCCAGGGCGACGCGGAGGCGCTGCTGCGCGGCATCTCGGAGAACGCCAACGTGATGCCCGACCGCGAGCTGCTGGTCTGGCTGAGCGGCCGGGAGCCGCTGGCGGCGGCGCGCGAGCTGCTGGACGCCGCGCGGGGCACGGACACCTACAGCCCCGTCCGGCGGCTGCTCTGCGTGCAGGCCCTGGACGAGCTGGGCGCGGCCGCGCAGCCGGCCGCGAACGAGGTGCTGGACGACGAGCAGCTCGGCGGCGCGGTGCGGGCGTGGCTGCGGTCGCAGGGTGTGGAGGTGGCCGCTCCCGAGCGTCCGATGGTGCTCTGGACGATGATCGACACCTTCGCCGCCCAGCTGCTGACCAGCGAGGGCGAGGCGGAGGTGCTGCAGGAGCTGATCCGGGGGCTGCCGGTGACGGACAACCCGGCGAGCTTCTTCGGCGAGGTGTGGCGAGTGCCGCACCCGTACACCGCCGAGGTGCTGGATGCCGTCGGCGAGCTGCACCTGGAGCGGAACGTCGCGAAGGAGGCCCGGAAGGCGGCCTTCAAGGCCCGCTCGCAGAAGTCGTAGAGGCTGCGGGAGCCCGGGGACGGCCGGTTACGGGAGATCGAGCCGGCCGTCCTCGGTGAACGGGAAGAACGGGTTGTGGGCCAGCTCCCACAGGTGCCCGTCCGGGTCCTCGAAGTAGCCCGAGTACCCGCCCCAGTCGGCGGCGGCCGGGGGCTTGACCACCGTGGCCCCGGCCGCGACCGCCGTCTCCAGCGCGGCGTCGACCAGCTCGGGGGACTCCAGGTTGACCGCGAGGGTGACCCCTCGGAAGGACGGCTCGCCACCGGCCGGGACACCGGCGTCGGCCGCGAGCGCCTCGTAGGGGAAGAGGCCGAGCGCGGAGCCCGACGTGCGGAACCAGACGATCTCCGGGCTGGAGGCCGCCGAGCGCCGCCAGCCGAGCGCCTCGTAGAACTCGGTGCTCCGCCCCAGGTCGGAGACCCCGAGCGTGACGATGCTGAGCCGGGCGGGGAAGCTCTTGGAAGCTGTCATGCCGCCCAGGGTAGGCAAGGCTACTGACAAACCGGCCCTGGCGGGGCCGGGTGGGCCATCTGGCAACCGTACGAGGGAAGCTGATGGCTCAGCAGGTCCTTCCAACGTATCGTGGGGCGGCAACGGCGGCAGGCGCGGGCACGGCCCGGTGCGGCGGCCGAGGACCGACGGCGAGGGCGAGCACGCGGGGGTGCGGCAAAAGGATGAAGAGGACGAGCGCGAGCAGGCCCCAGGATCCCGAGGACTTCTACGCCGATCACGAGGAGTACAGCCGTCAGGTGCTCTCGGACGCGGACTTCCCGGTCTACGCGGTGGACCGTGCCGAGCAGGGCGGGGGAGCGCATCGCGCCGACCCGGCGCGCGAGGCGGCTGACACGCCCCCAAATGAGCTGCCGTCGACCGGTGCGGTCGCGGGCGGTGAGGCTACGGGTGGTGAGGTCGCGGGCGACAGTGACGCGCTCGCCGAGTACGAGCTGCAGAACGGCAGACTCGGCTGGGTCGAGGTCCGGTCCGGTGACTGGACTTCGGTCGAGGGCCCGTACGTCACCGTCCGGACCTACCGTCCCGGGGCCGAGCGCGGGGCGGCGCTGCCCGACCTGGAGGACGTGGTCGAGGACGAGCGTGACCGGGTCTACGAGCAGCTGGACATCGACGAGGGCGACGGGCCGGGCAGTGTGCGGGCCCTGCGGGAGTGGATCACCGTCGAGGGCGAACCCCGGGCCGTCCAGATCCACGAGGACTGCCGGTCCGGCGAGGGCGCGGAGCCGTCCAGGCCGGTCTGGGCCGGGCGGCTGCGGGTGGACGGCATCACCGTCACCGTGACGGGTCGTGGGGTGCCACCGGGCGGGATCGAACTGAAGAAGATCCAGGACTTCGAGCGCTACATCCTCGGACGTACCGACCTGATGCGGAAGCTGGCCGCCCAGCAGGCCCACCGGGCGGCCCTGGAGGAGCGCGAACTCCCGCCCGTGGTCGGCCTGGAGGCCCACCGCGCGGTGGTGGAGCACGCCGTCCGGGAGGCCGTCTCGATCGAGGCGCAGGTCCGGGCCCGCCGCACGCCGAGACTGCCGCGCCGCTCACGCGGAGCGGCCGGCGCGGTGCGCTGGGAGGCGGCCGTACGTCAGCAGATGCGGCTGGCCTCGGAGACCCGGGAGGAGGCGGGCGAGTCCGTCACCGCGATGGTCAACCACCTCACCCGGCTGGCGCAGAACACCGACTGGGCCGCCGCGACCCCGGAGGGTACGGCGGCGATGGAGGAGGTCATCCGCTACACCGCCTTCGCGAGCGAGGTGCCGAGCCTGCCCGCCCAGCGCGCCTGGGAGCGCTACTGGTCCGGCGGGGCTCCACGGGCGGCCTCCGCCGCGGAGGAGGCGTGGCTGACGGCCTGGGAGCAGTGGCGGGTGGAGCGAACTCAGCACTGATCCCCGCCCTGCGGGCGCTACGAGTCCTCGGCCGGCAGGCGGAGTTGGAGCATCGCCAGCAGGCGTTGCTGGGGCTGCGCGAGATCGATGCCGGTCAGCTGCTCCGCGCGGCGGACGCGGTAGCGCAGGGTGTTGGGGTGGATGTGCAGGGCGTCCGCCGCGACCCGGACCTCGCCCAACGCGTCCAGCCAGGCGAGGACCGACTCGGCGAGGCGGGTGCCGTGGCGGCGGTCGTACCCGGCGAGGGCCGTCAGCCGGGGGTCGCGCAGGCCGGTGCGGTCCTGGAGCAGCGCCAGCACCTCGCTGACCAGGACCTCCGCCTGGACGTCGATCAGGGCCGCCACGTCCGGGGCGACCCCGCCGCGACCCATCGCGTCGAGGATCCGGTCCGCCTGCGCCCGGGACTCCGGCACCGCCGCGAGCCCGTCCACCGTGCTGCCGATCGCCGCCCGCAGCGGAACGCCCAGGTGCTCCTGCGCGGCCGCCACCACCTCCTGGGCCCAGCTGCGCACCGTCGCCATCGGCAGCGCGGACGGCAGCTCCGGCAGCAGGACGTACACCCGGGAGTCGATCGCGGCCAGCAGTGCGCTGCGGTGCCGGGCGGCGGTGTGCACCGAGATCAGCCCCGTCACCTCGGCCCGGCTCAGCTCCAGGTCCGAGCCCTCGCCGGGCGCGCCCGCCGCGTACGCCAGCACCGTCGCCGGGCGGCGCAGGTCCAGTCCGAGGTGGGTGGCGAGCGACTGCGGCCCGGTGGAGCCCTCCAGCAGGCCGGTGAGCAGGGTCTGCGTCAGCCGTACGTCGGCCGACAGTTCGCGGCGCCGCCGGACCAGTTGGGCCGCCGCGACCCGGGCCGCGCCGACGAGGGCCTGCTCGGCGAGCGGGGCGAGCGGCTGGGAGCCCTCCTGCACCCAGATGGTGCCGAGCGGCTGGGCGCCCGCCCGGATGCCGATGGCGATCCGGCGCCGGATGCCCAGCTCCGGGTGCGGTTCGATCTCGATCGCGCTGTCCAGGCTGCGCAGATGCTGGAAGATGCCCCACTCGCGGAGCTTGGAGAGCAGTGGCTCCGGGCCCTGCCAGCCCAGGATGGAGAGCCGCCGCAGGTCGTCCACCTCGTCGGAGTCCGAGGAGCGCGAGTAGGCGAGCACCCGGCTGGAGGTGTCCTCGATCGAGACGATGCCGTTGGTCAGCACGGCGACGGTCTGGGCGAGTGAGAAGAGGTCACCGGCGTTGTGCTCGGGGGTCTCGGGTGCCTCCGGTCCGGCGATGATCGCGCGGGCGAGCGAGTCGAGGTGCTCCCAGCGGGTCTCCCGGCGGACGGAGAGCAGTGCCACGCCCGCCTCGGTGGCGGCCTCCCGCAGGGCGTCCGCCTGGCCGGGGGCGTCCAGTTTCACCGCGACGGCCGCCGCCCTGGCCCGCCCGGCGGCGCGCAGCGCGGGCAGTGCGGCCCGGCCCCGGGCCCCGATCGCCAGTACCAGTTCGCCGGGGGCGGCGGTGGCCGGGTCCTCCGGGTCGAGGATCGCGACGTCGCGTACCGGTACGTCGAGACCGGCCGGCGCGGCCTGGAGTTCCACCAGCGGCTCGCCCAGCGACATCAGCAGCTGGCGCAGCGGGATGCCGCCGCCTGGGCCGGGTGTTGTCATGTCGCTCGCTCTCTGACCTGAGTGTTCGTCGGCCCGGACAACTCCGTACGGATGACTTTAGCCGCCAGGCCAAATAAGTATCCCCGTCGCCGGAGCTAGCGTTGCCCATGGCCGACCTGTGACCCGCGTCGGCCCACGCCATCAGTCGAAGGAGAGCGCGCGCCATGGATGCTGTGACCCAGGTCCCCGCGCCGGTGAACGAGCCGGTCCGCAGCTACGCCCCCGGCAGCCCCGAACGGGCCCGCCTCGAGGCCAAGCTGAAGGAGCTGGGCGGCCAGGAGCCGATCCAGCTGACCATGACGATCAACGGTGAGCGGCGGATGGGCGCCGGCACCGAGATCCACGTCGTCCAGCCGCACAACCACGCGGCCAGGCTCGGCACGCTGCGCAACGCCACCCAGGACGATGCGCGCGACGCCATCGACGCTGCTCTGGCGGCTGCCCCCGCCTGGCAGGCGCTCTCCTTCGACTCCCGCGCCGCGATCTTCCTCAAGGCCGCCGACCTGCTGGCCGGCCCCTGGCGCGAGACGCTGGCCGCCGCCACCATGCTCGGCCAGTCCAAGACGGCCCAGCAGGCGGAGATCGACTCCTCCTGCGAGCTGATCGACTTCCTGCGCTTCAACGTGCACTTCGCCCGGCAGATCATCGCCGAGCAGCCGATCTCCTCCGAGGGTGTCTGGAACCGCACGGACCACCGCGCGCTGGAGGGCTTCGTCTACGCGATCACGCCCTTCAACTTCACCGCCATCGCGGGCAACCTGCCCACCGCCCCGGCGCTGATGGGCAACGTGGTGCTGTGGAAGCCGTCCCCGACCCAGCAGTTCGCCGCGCACGTGCTGATGCAGATCTTCGAGGCGGCCGGTCTGCCCAAGGGCGTCATCAACATGCTGACGGGTGACGGCCTCGCCGTCTCCGAGGTCGCCCTGACCCACCGCGACCTGGCCGGCATCCACTTCACCGGCTCGACCGCGACCTTCCAGCACCTGTGGCGCGAGGTCGGCACCAACATCTCCGGCTACCGCACCTACCCGCGGATCGTCGGTGAGACCGGCGGCAAGGACTTCCTGGTCGCCCACCCGTCCGCCGACCCGGCCGTGCTGAAGACCGCGATGACCCGTGGCGCCTTCGAGTTCCAGGGCCAGAAGTGTTCGGCGCTCTCCCGCGCGTACGTCCCGGCCTCGATCTGGGCCGAGATCAAGGGCGACTTCCGCGACGAGGTCGAGTGGATCACCATGGGTGACGTCAACGACCTGACGAACTTCATGAGCGCCGTCATCGACGACCGTTCGTTCGCCAAGAACAAGGCCGCGATCGACCGTGCCAAGGCCGACCCCAAGGTCGAGATCCTGGCCGGCGGCACGTACGACGACTCGGTCGGCTACTTCGTCCGCCCGACCGTGCTGGTCTGCGAGGACCCGGCGGCCGAGTACTTCCGCGACGAGTACTTCGGTCCGATCCTCTCGGTGCACGTCTACGAGGACGACAAGTACGACGAGATGCTCGACCAGATGGAGTCGGTGGCGCCCTACGGCCTGACCGGCGCGATCATCGCCCAGGACCGTGAGGCCATCCAGCACGCGATGCTCAAGCTGCGCAACGCGGCCGGCAACTTCTACATCAACGACAAGCCGACCGGCGCCGTCGTCGGCCAGCAGCCCTTCGGCGGCGCCCGGGCCTCCGGCACCAACGACAAGGCCGGCGCCAAGCAGAACCTGACGCGCTGGACGTCGACCCGCTCCATCAAGGAGACGTTCGTCCCGCCGACGGACTACCGCTACCCGCACATGGGCTGACCCTGCCCTGTGCTACCAGGGGCGGCGGCCAACCCTCACCCGCCGCCCCTTTTTTCTGCCACTCTTGAAGAAAGCCCAGGAGTACCGATGCTCCGTTCCGCCCTCCTCGCCGCCTCCCGCTCCCCCCAGGTGCGCACCGTCGTCGAGAAGTTCCCGCCGACCCACGCGATAGTCGAGCGCTTCGTCGCCGGTGAGCGTCTCGACCAGGGCATCACCGCCACGGACGAGCTGGTCGGCACCGGCCGCAAGGTCACCCTCGACCACCTCGGCGAGGACACCAAGGACGCCGCGCAGGCCGCCGGCACCGCCGAGGCGTACGAGCACCTGCTCGCCGCGCTCAAGGAGACCGGCCTGGCCGCCGACGCCGAGGTGTCGGTCAAGCTCTCGGCGGTGGGTCAGTTCCTGCCCGTCGACGGCGAGAAGATCGCGTTGGAGAACGCCCGGCGGATCTGCGAGGCGGCGGCGGACGCCGGCACCACGGTCACCCTGGACATGGAGGACCACACCACCACGGACTCCACCCTCTCGATCGCCCGCGAGCTGCGCGCCGACTTCCCGTGGCTGGGCGTCGTACTGCAGGCGTACCTGCGGCGCACCGAGGAGGACTGCCGCGAGTTCTCGGCGGCCGGGTCGCGGGTGCGGCTCTGCAAGGGCGCCTACAAGGAGCCCGAGTCGGTCGCCTTCCAGGGCAAGCGCGACGTCGACCTCGCGTACGTCCGGGCGCTCAAGGTGCTGATGGGCGGCGAGGGTTACCCGATGATCGCCTCGCACGACCCGAACATGATCAAGATCGCCGGTCAGCTGGCCGAGTGGAACGGTCGCTCGCGCGACAGCTTCGAGTACCAGATGCTCTACGGCATCCGCCCGGAGGAGCAGCTGCGCCTCGCCGAGGCCGGCAACACCATGCGGGTGTACCTGCCGTACGGCCAGGAGTGGTACGGCTACTTCATGCGCCGCCTCGCGGAGCGTCCGGCCAACCTGACGTTCTTCCTGCGCGCGATGGCCACCCGGGGCTGACGGTTCGTTTCGGCGCGTTCCGAAGGGGGCGAGGTGCACTTCGGTGCACCTCGCCCCCTTCGGGGTCGGTGGCCGGGTGGTCGCCTCATCCGCGTGACGCCTGCCAGTCGTGGAGGCCGCCCGGGGCGTCGTCCGGCGGGATCAACTCACCGACCCTCAGGGTTCGTTCCCGGCCGCCACGGAGCGGCGAGACGTACACGCGCTCCTCACGGAAGTCGATCACCTTGACGGCATCCCCGGTGGACCGCAGGTAGGCGGTCTGCCCTGCGGCCGGAACCCACACGGCGGTCACCTCGGGACCTCCACCCGGACAGCGTGCAAGCGGCCGTCCATGGCGAATGACAGGACCAGGCACCTGTCACGCTCCAGGAAGGTGCTCACCCGCTCCTCGGCCCCCGGGGTGTCGAAGAAGTACCGGTAGGCCTCGTACTGCGTCCACCCGAGCGGCAGGGCGCGCAGTACCTCCCAGAGGGCGCCGATGGCTTGTGGGGGCGGGGCGGTGAGCGGGTCCAGGATGCCGTCGATGCTCACCGTGACGGCGGGCCGCTGACTGCGGTTCACCGCTCCCCGCGCGACCGGCGCGGGCCGGCCGTTGGAGATCTGACTGATGATCCAGCGTTCGGCGCTGAAATCCATCGTGAAGAGTTCCAACTGCCCGTCACTTCCGAGGACCAGCTCGCCGGTCGCCTTGTCGCGGATCGCGTACATGCCCGGCTGCCGGCCGACGGGGGGCTGTCGCTCGACCGTGTACCGCTCGCGGGGGTTCACCGGACCACCAGGCAGGGTGTGCAGACCACACTGACCGTGGTGCTGACGACCCCGTCCGCGACCCTCGTGGTGATGGCCGGACCAGGATGAAGGGGGGCCTCCGTGGACCCGCACCGCAGGCAGGCCAGCCCTTCCATCTGCTCGGCGGTGACCAAGACCTGACGGGCTTCCTCGTCAGAGGTCCGGGAATCGGCCCAGGCGCTCGCGTACAGCTTCGGCTGGCGGCCGGTGTCCCAGATCCCCGGCCCGGGAGTGTGGCGGGTGGATGCGTCGAGCAGTGAGAGCACTGCGAGGCCGGTGGTCTGGGGTACGACTACCGCGTCCCGGTGCTCTCCGGCGGCGACGGCGAGCACGGTTCCGTCCGGGGGCATCCAGGTGGGGATGCACCGTTCCTTCATCGTCATGGATCGTTCCTGTCATGGGGGAGCCCGGCATGACTAGATTGGAACGATCAGCGGCCGTGAACTATCGCTGTGCTGCGATAGTCACATTCCCACCCATGCGGCGTAACCGGCGATGCTCTCTCCTACGCTCCGCTGGGCCCGAACGAGTCCGGCCAGGGTCTCGCGCACCACTGGGCTGTGTCGGGCTTGCTGAGGTGCGAGGCGGCGCGCGGCGAGGAGGTTGCGGAACGCCGCGCCGGTGCTGCCTGTCCACAGTTGGGCACGTGCGATATCGGCGTGGTGGCGTGCGGCCCGGGAGACTGGCCAGTCCGCTGGTATCCGGATGCGCCGGGCAACTTGCAGGGCTTCGGCGTACAGCGTTTGGTCGATCAGCGCGGATGTGTAGTGCACCTCTACGTTCGTCGGCCCGAAGGTGAGCCAGCGTTCGCGGTGAATCTCGCCGGTGGAATCGGCGATCCTGCGGGCCTGGCCGATGTAATCCTCGGTGGTGTCGCGGTCCTGCGCGCGGGCGGCGAGGACTGCGGCACCGAGGATGAGCTGCCCGGTGACCGCCGCACGCGCCGGCCCAGGCTGGGCGAGTTCAGCGGTGCGGCGCCCTGCTTCGGCGATGCGAATCCCCGTGCGGTACTGCCCGGAGCGCAAGTAGGCGAGCGAGCGGAGGTACTGGCGAATGCCGGCGGCGACGGGGTCGGAAGCGCGTTCGGCAGCCCACGCCATGCGGTCGAGTGCAATGGACGCGAGATCGAAGAAGCCGAGCTTGGTGGCGATGTCATAGGCGCTGCGGTAGGTGGTGGCGAGTGCGGACCAGAGCCGGTGGTCGGCTGTGGTGTGGGCGGCGGTCGTTGTTTCGACGATGAGGGCCGGGAGTTCGGTTGCGGCGGTGCGGAGGTCGGCGGCGCGGATGAGGCCGCAGATCCGGTCTGCGTGGGCGATGAGCCGGGAGAGGGCGCGGGGAGCCAGGTCGGGGTCTGCGCCGAGGTCGAAAATGTCGAGGGCTTCCCGGATGGGTTGGATGAGACCGTCGAGCTGGTCTTCGCGGAGCTCTTCGAGGTAGGGCTGTCCGGTGAGGTCTGCGACGGGCACGGACAGGGCGCGGGCGATGGCGGCGAGGACGACATCGCTGGGTTGACGGACGCCTTGCTCAATCTGGAAGAGGTAGCTGTACCCGACTCCGGCGGCGAGGGCGAGGCCGCGTTGGGTGAGGTGCCGGAGTTTGCGTGCGGTGGCGATGCGGGCGCCGACGGTGTCAGGGTCGCGGTTGGGCATCGGAACTCCATGGTCAGGCTGGGATTCTGACGATACATCTGGGCAGCGAGGCCGACGGCGGATCGTCGATGAAGTTGCTGCTGCCTGGGTGTGCGCTGTTGCATGGCGGCATGCCGAATCGTGTCCTGTATCTGCTGGGGTCCGCCGCGCCGCCTGTGCTGGGCGTGGGGAGTGTTGTCGAATCCGCCCAGGGCCGGGGGTGGGAGGTGTGCCTCGGGTTGACGCCGACAGCGGCCGATTGGCTGGAGGACGATCTCGGTGCGCTGGCGGAGCTGACCGGGTATCCGGTGAAGAGCCGGCATCGTCGGCCTGGGGATGTTGATCAGTGGCCTCCGGCAGATGCGGCGCTGCTTGCCCCGGCGACGTTCAACACGCTGAACTCGTGGGCGCTCGGGTTGACCAGTACTTGGGTTGTGGGTTTTGCGGCGGAGGCGATCGGCAAGGGCATCCCGCTGGTGACGATGCCGTGTGTGAACTCGGCGTTCCTGGCGCATCCACAGCTCGACCGGAGTGTCGAGGTGTTGCGGGGAGCCGGCGTTCGAGTGCTTCTCGGGGAGGGTGGGTTCGTTCCGAACCGTCCGGGTGAAGGGCGCCCGAACGCCTATCCGTGGGATGTGGCGTTGGACGAGGTGGAGCGGGTCTGACGCCGGCAGCGACGGGGTGGGAGCCCGCATGTGGAGAGCGATCCGGCGGCGGCGCGGCGGCGGGGTCTCGTGGGCCTGGGTGCGGTGGCGATGGCGTTTTGAAGGGCACGGCAGTGGTGCCTCTCCCAATTCCGTGCCTGCTCCGGGGAACGGTACTGGGCGTCAGTCCTGTCGGGTGAGGATGTCGGCGAGTTCGGTCAACGAGTTGACGGTCCAGTCGGCGTCGGGTGCGGTGGCGGTGAGGCCGATGGGTCCGCGACGGATGTGTGCGGCACGGAGGCCTGCGGCAAGGGCGGGGATGATGTCGTTGGCGGGGTGGCCGCCGACGTAGAGGATCTCTGAGGGGGCGGCGGGCGCCCAGTTGACGATGTGCTGGAAGAACGCGGGCTGCGGCTTGGCGACGCCCCACTCGGCCGAGGTTGCGAGGCCGTCGATGGGCAGCCGGAGGGAGCGCAGGAGCTGGCCGGCACGGAGGTTCTGGTTCCCGGCTACGCCGACCCACAGGCCCGCGTCCTTGAGACGTTGGAGGGCGGGGCGGACGTCGGGGTACAGGTCGGTTTCGTCGAGGTACTCATCGTGGCCGGCGGCGCGACGGGCGTCCCATTCGGCGGGGACATCGCAGCCGGACCGGATGATGCGGATCGCCTCGGCGTTGTCGAGGCCTTGGGCGAGTACGGCGCCGACGAGTGCGGACATGGTGTGGGTGGGGACCCCGAGCCAGTTTGCCCAGTCAGCCCAGTAGCGGGTGTCACTCGTTAGTGTCTCGCCGATGTCGAAGACCACTGCCTTGATCGCCATGCGCGGGAGCCTACTGGGCGCGGTGCTTCAGCTATTTGACGGGCCGAGGGCGACGCTCTGTTCGATCCGGTTGACGGCATCCCGGAGGCTGGTGCCCGAATTGGGGTGCAGCTTGCAACTCGTGCTCGACCTCGACGGTCGGCTCCTCGACGCGGACCGTGTCGTCGTTCACGGGTCGGGCAGGATGATGATCGACACTGCAAGGGGTGGAGGCGGACATGGGTGACTTCCAGATCGATGAGAGCTTCGTGCGGGCCCTCCTGGATGAGCAGCATCCGGACCTTGCAGGGTTGGGCCTCCGTCGGGTTGACGCCGGCTGGGCCAACCAAATGTGGCGCCTTGGAGACGAGTTGGCCGTGCGCCTGCCGCGCACGCCGCATGCCCCGTCGCTTCTGCGCAAGGAGCAGGAGTGGCTGCCCGTGCTGGCCCCGGGTCTTCCGCTCCCGGTGCCGATGCCCGTGCGGGTCGGCGAACCGTCCGTGCGCTTCCCGAGGCCCTGGACCATTGCGACCTGGGTTCCCGGCGAACCGGGCGACCGTGCCTCGATCAGCTGCGACGACCACGCGGCCGACAGTCTGGCGGGCTTCCTCAGGGCGCTCCACCGGAATGCCCCGGCCGGGGCGCCGACCAGTCCGAACCGAGGCGTTCCCCTCAGACTGGTCGCGCACGAGTTCGATCGAGCGTTCCAAGCCGTTGCCTCCAGTGGCATCCCCGCCGACGTCCGGAGTGTCTGGGACGGTGCCGTTTCGGCTCCCGATTGGCAGGGTCCGCCGGTATGGCTTCACGGTGACCTGCATCCGGCGAATGTCGTCGTCTCGGGCGGGACGCTCTCGGGCGTGATCGACTTCGGTGAACTCTGCGCCGGTGATCCGGCGACGGATCTCGCGGCTGCGTGGTTGCTCCTCCCCGAAGGCGCGGCTGCGCGGTTCTTCGACGCGTACGCAGACGTGAACGTGGACGCAGACGTGGACGTGAACGTGGACGAGGCGATGATCCGGCGCGCACGAGGGTGGGCCGTCCTGCGCTGCGTCTCCCTGATCGGCATCGGCCAGGCCTGGGATCGGGGCCTCCCCGGTGGCCAGCCGACCTGGGGACCCGCAGGTCGGGCGGCGCTCGATCGTGTGCTGGCGGCCGGTTAGGGCTGTGACCGCATACGTTCACCGGGTGGGCTGAGGTCTTCCCTCTGGCTGAGATCAGCGAGATGCTGCACGTGGGGAGGCTGACATGAGCTGGATGGGACCAAGCACCGCTGACGAGGTGACCGTTCCCGACATAGTCGGGCTGATCGTGACGGACGCACGGAAAGTCGCGTGGGAGGCGGGCGTGGTCATCGCCGCCGCCGATCCGGACGGACCGCCCGTCAGGGCCCTGACCTGGCCTGGAGTCTGGGTGGTCACCGCCCAGACTCCGGCCCCCGGCTCCCGGATGCGCCGCCGGGGCTCGCTGGTGATCGAGTTCAGGAAGGTGCCCGGCGGCGAGGCCGGGGATCGAGAACCACGCCCTCCGTCGCCCTGAAGCCCTGCTGCCACGGCCTAGGCTGGTGGGAGTGCAGTGTGTTCGGAACAGGACCTGGAGCAGGAGAGCGGCGATGGACGGCGGTGACCAGGAACTGGCCGAGGTCCAGCGTGAGCACTGGGAGCGGACCTACGGCGCCCACCCCGGCATGTACGGCGAACAGCCCTCCGATCCGGCGGTTTACGCCGCCGAGGTGTTTCGGGCGGCGGGCGCGGCCGACGTGCTGGAGCTGGGCGCCGGGCACGGCCGCGACGCGCTGTTCTTCGCCCGCTGCGGCTTCACCGTGCTGGCCGGCGACTTCAGCCCGGTGGGCCTGGAGCAGTTGCGCGAGGCGGCGGCGGCCGCAGTGCTGGCCGGGAAGGTGACGACCGTCGTGCACGATGTACGCGAGCCGCTGCCGTTGGCCGACGCGTCCGTGGACGCCGTCTTCGCCCACATGCTGCTGTGCATGGCCCTGTCGACCAAGGAGCTCCACGCCTTGGTCACCGAGGTTCGCCGAGTCCTGCGACCGGGCGGCAGCTTCGTGTACACCGTCCGCCACACGGGCGACGCCCACTTCGGAGCCGGTATCGGTCGCGGTGAAGACATCTGGGAGCACGGCGGGTTCGCCGTCCACTTCTTCCCCCGCGACCTGGTCGACGCCCTCGCCGACGGCTGGGACCTCACCGAGGTCCACCCTTTCGAGGAGGGCGACCTCCCCCGCCGCCTGTGGCGCGTCACCCAGACCCTGCCCCGGTGATCGCCCGGTGGCACAGCTGTACATCTGCCACATTGGTTACATGAGCGAGCCGGTTATCGAGTCGATGGCCACGGTCCGCAGTCACTTGGCGGACGTCCTCGATCGCGCCCGTCGGGACGAGACGCCCACGATCATCACTCGGCGCGGCAGGCGTGAGTTGCCGGTCTGCCGCCCTGCCCGGGGCGTGTGTCGGTCGGGCTGTCTAGGGTGGCGGCCATGTCTGACGCTGTGCGGGACAACGCTTCTTGGGCCTCGACGAGTGATGCCGACGGGTGGTTGACGGATCCGCGTTTTCTGGTGCAGGCGGATCCGGGGCGGGTGGTGGCGGTTCTTGACGGTGCGTCAAGTCATCGGGCGCGGTCGGCTGCGGCGGTGTACCGGGCGTCGGCGCACCTGCACCGGGACGCCACCGCGGACGTGCGCCGACAGCTGCTGGCCGTCGACGCGGCCCGCTTCGGGGACCAGGACCTGGCGGCGCGGATCGCCGCCCTCCCGGCCACTAGCGAACCCGCCTCGCGTTGGCAACTGGACTGGGCGACCGGCTCGCTGGTCACCCATCGGCTCCGGCACTCCGCTGCCGGCCACCACGGCGAGGTGAACGGGGTGGCGACGGCGGTGGTGGACGGCCGTCCGGTCGCGGTCACCGTCGGCGGGCGTGGGAGTGTGCTGATGCGGGACCTGGCGGACCGTAAGCCGGTCGGACACCCTCTTGTCGGCCACACCGACCGGGTGTACTCGGTGGCGACGGCGGTGCTGGACGGCCGCCCGGTCGCGGTCACCGGCAGCGAGGACCGGACCATGCGGATGTGGGACCTGGCCGCTCGCGAGCAGATCGGCGAACCCTTCAGCGGGAGCACCGGCCGGGTGTGCAGGATGGCGACGACAGTGCTGGCCGGCCGTCCGATCGCGGTCACCGGCACCATGTCCAAGGTCGTACGGGTCTGGGACCTTGCCACCCGCGAGCAGATCGGCGGACGCCTCGGGGGCTGGGCCGGGGCGGTGGCGACGGCTGCGGTGGACGGCCGTCCGGTGGCCCTGACGGCCGAGGGGAACACGGTTCGGGTCTGGGACCTGGCGACCCACCAGCAGGTCGGGCAGCCGCTCACCGGTCACCGAGGCGCGGTGGGCGCGGTGGCGACGGCGGTGCTGGACGGTCGCCCGGTCGCGGTCACCGGCGGCTGGGGCGGGACGGTTCGGATCTGGGACCTGCACACCGGCCGACAGGTCGGGCAGCCGCTCACCGGTCACCGAGGCGCGGTGGGCGCGGTGGCGACAGCGGTGCTGGACGGCCGCCCGGTCGCGGTCACCGGTGACAGGGACGGCGTCGTACGGATGTGGGACCTGACCACCCGCGAGCAGATCGGCGAACCCCTCACCGGCCACACCGGCGTGCTGGAAGCCCTGGCGACAGCGGTGGTGGACGGTCGCCCGGTCGCCGTCACCGCCGGCCGGGAAGGGAAGGTGCGGGTGTGGGCCCTGGCCCCCGGGCAGGCGGTCGGCGCGCAACTCCCCGGCCACGACCGAACTGTGGACCGGGTGGCTGCGGTGGCGGTGGGCGGTCGCCCGGTGGTGGCCGCAGCCGGAACCGGCTGGGACGGGACAGTGCGGGTGTTCGATCTGGGCACCGGCCGACAGCTCTGTCGGCCCCTCGCCAGAGGGGCTGTCAGGTGGGTGGGTGCGGTGGCGGCGGTGGTGGACGGTCGCCAGGTCGCCGTAACCGGCGACTCGGCGGGGGTGCGGGTGTGGGATCGGGCCACCCGCGAGCAGATCGGCAGGACCCTCACCGATTCGGTGTCAGGGGTCGCGGGTGCAGTGGTGGACGGTCGCCCGGTCGTGATCAGCGGCGCCGACTGCGGCAGCGACAGCTGGTGGCACCACAACGCGGCGCGGGTGTGGGACCTCGCCACCCACGAGGAGGTCGGCGCGCCCCTCCCCGGGCACGACTACGTGATGGAGGCGGTGGCGACGACCGTGCTGGACGGATGCCCGGTCGCCCTCACCGCGAGCTGGGACGCGGTGCGGGTATGGGACCTCGCCACCCGTACGCAGATCGGCGAACCCCTCACCGACAAGGTGTCGGCGATGGTGACCGGGGTGCTGGAAGGCCGCCAGGTCGCCGTCACCGGCGGTGAAACCGACCGCGACAGCGGACAGGGGGCGGTGCGGGTGTGGGACCTCGCCACCCGCGAGCAGATCGGGCCGGAGCTGGCCTTCCCGCTGCCTGTGGAGTCCCTCGCCCTGGCACCGGGAGACAGGCTGGTGGTCGGCTTCGGCTGGGAGGTCGCCGTACTGTCCTACCGCTGACCGCGAGGGCCGGTTGACGGCGCGATGTTCTGTGCCCTCTGTACCGGATTCGGGCTTCTGCCGTACCGAAATCCGAACGCACCGTTGCACGCTGGTACCAGCTTCTCGAAGTCCCTCTTCGTCTACACGAAGCGATACCTGGAGGAATCAGTTGTTCGGCTCGAAGAAGGTTGCCCTCGCGCTTCTCGCCCCCCTCGCCGCAGCGCTGGCGCTCGCACCGACGACGGCGGTGGCCGCATCGCCGGCCGTGGGAACGTCGACCGCTGTGGCCCACTGGGCCCCGCCGTTCCAGCCGCCGACGACGCATGACTGCTATTCGGATGTGGCGCCGAGTGCCATTGACAGGCTCAGCCAGCACGTCCAGGACCGAATGGACGAACGCGGGGTCAGCCGGGACCAGCTCGACAACGCCATCCGGATCGGCGCCAGGAACGCGAAGTGCCAGCCGAACGGTAACTGGCGCTACACGCTGGGAATGAGCGATGGTGAGCTGACGGTCATCGTGGGGCTCGGGAACGGCGGCTGGGTCGCCGTCACCGCCTGGTGGAACTAACCGTCAACTCGGTTGGGCCGCACGCTGGTCGGCGTGCGGCCCACCGCCGTGCGGGCCCGTCGCGGCGCTGTGTGGAGGAAGCGGGCGATCAACCGTCGGACAGTGGTGGCGAACTCCACGAAGGCGGCCCAGGTTTCGCGCGTTGCCACCCGGGCGGCTGACGTTGCCAAAAGTAGTGGAGTAGTCACCAACTGTGGTCTCTGGCCTCCGTTTGGGTGTAGCGTGACGCCGGAACGGGTCGCCCCTGCCGGAAAAGGGGCGAGCCCGGCAGGTGTTGTCGCACCAGGCCGGGCTCTTCACCCGCCAAGTGGAAAAGAGCCACTGGGGATGCTCAGGAATGTTATCGCGCCTTCGCGCGACTTCACGCAGATCGCCAACACGCTTGTCTGGGACGAGAGTCTGTCGGACGCGGCGTTCCGGCTGCTGGTGCGGTCGTTGGCGCTGCCGCCCTCGCAGGCGCGTTCGACCACCGTCACCGAGTTGGCGGCCGGGTTGTCCGGCGGCCGGATCACCGTGGACCGGGCGCGGCGTCAGTTGACCCGGGCCGGGCTGCTGCACTCCACGCGGTGGCGCAACGCCACCGGGCAGGTGCGGACGGAGTCGCTGGTCTCCAACGTGCCGCTGACCGAGGCTGATGCGGAGCGGCTGTTCGCCGACCACTTCGGGCGCGGTGGTGGCGGTGGCGGCCCGCGTGCCGGGAGGCGAGGCTCCGGCGGGACCACTGCGCGGGGGTCCGGCACCGCCCTCCCTGCGGGAGAAGACTCGGGGGAGGAGAAGACTTCCCCCCTCCCGGTCCCGGTGCGGCCGCCGGAGCTGGAAGCCGACGAGGCTGAGGCCGAACGTGTGCTGCGCTCGCTGCGCCGCACCGATCCACGGCTCGTCCTCGGTGCCGCCGAGGTGCGGCGGTTGCTGCCGCTGGCCGCCGAGTGGCTGGCCAGGGGGGTGAGTTCGGCGAGCATGCTGTACGCGCTGACCGCAGGTCTGCCCCAGCAGGTGAAGAGCCCGGCCGCGTTGGTGCAGTGCCGTCTGCGGGACAAGATGCCGGAGGCCGCGCGGGCCGTCCCACTGACGGACTGTGAGGGCTGTGAGCGTGCTTTCCGTCCGGTCAACGGGGAGCAGCAGTGCGGGAGTTGTCGCCGGAAGACGGCGGCTGCCGCGCCCGGCCTCCGGGTGGGCGAGAGCGGTGCGCGGATCGGCTGGCGCGAACGGGTGGGGATGGTTGCGCCGAGTTGACGCCCCTGAGGTCGTCTCGGGCCGTCTCGGGGTTGTCCCTGGGTGCTGTTCGGGGTGTGGTCAGGGGGCGTCCCCGATGACCGGACGATCATGTTCCGGCAGGCTGGTCGTTGAGCGGGCAACCTGGCCGCCGCCGATCACCCTGGAGCCCTGAACCGTGAACACCCGCCTGCGCCGTTCCCGTTGGACCACCCTCGCCGCCTCCGGCGCGCTACTCGTGGCGCTGACGGCCGGTGCGGCCGCGCCGGCGTTCGCGGCCGGTCCGGCTGGTCCGGCCGCTTCGGATGTCCCCGCCGCCTCGGCCACGCAGCTGCCGCCGTTGGACGCGGCCGCGCTGAGCAAGGCCATCAGCGGCCTGCCCAACGCCGATGTCACCGGCGCTCTGGTCCGGGTCACCGGCGGGGCCGGGAAGTGGTCGGGCACCTCGGGCAGCGCCGATCTGACGACGGGTCAGAAAGTCTCTGCTGACGGCAGTTTCCGGATCGGCAGCATCTCAAAGGTGTTCACCGCCACTGTTGCGCTCCAGCTCGTCGCCGAGCACCGCCTTGACCTGGACGGCACCGTCCAGCAGTACCTGCCGGGTGTACTCCCGGCCGGCTACCCGGCCGTCACCGTCGGCCAGTTGCTCAACCACACCAGTGGCCTGCCGATCGGCGACAGCAGCTCGATTTGGGGTGACGGCAGCAACCAGTGGTTCGTCGACCACCGCATGCACGGCGTCACTCCCGAGCAGGTGGTCGCCGACGGCCTCACGTACCCGATGGAGTTCCAGCCCGGCACCGCGCAGGAGTACAACGGGCTCAACACCTTCATCGCCGGGATGATCGTCGAGAAGGTCACCGGGCAGACCTTCGCCCACGAGGTGCAGACCCGGATCGCCCGGCCGCTCGGCCTGCACCGCACGTACGTGCCCGAGGCCACCGACACCCGGCTGCCCGGCCCGCACGCCCACGGCTATCTGACCGTCACCAACCCCGACGGCACCACCCGTGAGGCCGACGTGACCGAGCAGAGCCCGTGGCCGTGGGCCGAGGGCGGCATGATCTCGACCGCCCCCGAGCTGGACCGCTTCATGACCGCGCTGTTCCGTGGCCGCCTGCTGCCGCCCGCCCAGCAGGCACTGCTCTTCACCGTCCCGGACGTCCCCAACCACCACAACAAGAACTGCGCGGGGACCCACGCCTGCTTCAGCACCGGCCTGATGAGCGCCACCCTCCCCGGCGGCACCGTGATCTGGGGCAAAACCGGCTCCCGTCCCGGCTACACCAGCGGCATGTTCGCCACCCGCGACGGCAGCCGTCACCTGGTCTACTCGATCAACCCGACCGGCCTGACCGGCGCCGAGGCTCCGTACATCATGCGGATCGCCATGGCGGCGTTCGGGCCGAGTGCGTCCTCCTGACGGCAGGCAGGCGCGACATCAGGCCGTTTGAAGGCCTGCTCGAAGCCGCCCGCAGTGGCACCTCCCTGCGGCGGCTTCGAAGCGGAAGCTTGAACGGATCCGCCGGTCGACAGTAGTGTTGAACGTGTTCAAAAAATGTGGCAGGCTGGCTCCGGGCCTGCACTGGATGGTCGATGCCCACGGCAGTGTGCCTGGCATGCGGTCGAGAGAATCAAGTTGATGGGCGGGGCATGGATCCGAGGCGTAACCCGGCCCACCGGCTCAACAGACCCCTTGGGCAGGCGATAACAGTCCTAGGGTGCCTGGTTCTGGCGTGCACTTCATGTGCGGACGCTGGTGGCGACGCAACAGTGATCCGGCAGGTCGATCTGGTTGGCGACTGGGGCAATGCGGCCGGCGCCAGAATGCATGTGGCTGCTGACCACAGCTTGACGGCGAGTGGGATCAAACACGCGGTGCCCGACTACACGTGCTCCACGAGCCTGACGGCCGGTAGTTGGCAGTTCGACGCGCAGAACGGCTCGCCGCAGGACTCCACAGCCTCAGCGACCGCGGGCGATTCGTTCACGGTGTGGGCGAACGACGGCAAGTTCGACCTGGCGGGGTGCAATATCGAGGCCCTGGTCCAGCGTGACGACCGAGGCTTCAACATCTGTCTCGTCCGGGACCCTGACCAGACCTGCACTGATAAGGAGCTCCTCCGCAAGGCTTCAACACCACTTCGGTGAGCAGCACCGTGACCCAACCAGAAACGCCTCCTTCTGCCGCTGCTCGTGCTGATTTACGTCTGCGCCATCGCCAATCGCATGGACATTGACCTTGGCGACGCACTGCGGCGCAAGGAAGCGATCAATGAGACGCGGAGTTGGGTCTCCGCCTGAGCTGTCACACGGCCTCGCCCGGGTCCAGTCCAGCCGGGCCCTCGACTACGTCCGCGAGTTCAACATCGCCCTCGCCCCCTGGCGCCGCGAACCCCGCGTCGCCGAGCTCCTCCACCGCACCCGCACCGAATTCGGCATCGCCGCCTGACAGTGGTCCCCAGCAGCGAGCGATGTTGGGGCCCGTCCGGCTCGCCGGGCGAGGGTCAGAGCATTGCCGCAGCCGGCTGGACCATGCCTCGGGCGGTCTTGGCGTCGACGTACTCGCCGATGGCGGTCATGACCCACTCGCCCGAGTACTGGCGGACGAGTTTGCACATCACCACGCCGGTGTGGGGTTCGGACCGGGTGAGGTCGAAGCGGACCAGTTCCTGGCCGGAGGTGGCGTCGAGGAGGCGGCAGTAGGCGTTCTTGATCTCGGTGAACCGCTGGCCGGAGAAGGAGTTGACCACGAACACCAGGCCGCAGACCTGCGGCGGGAGGCCCTCCAGGTGGACGGTGATCGCCTCGTCGTCGCCCTCGCCCTCGCCGGTCAGGTTGTCGCCGGAGTGGGCGATCGCGCCGTTGAAGATGTTGAGCTTCATGAACCAGGCGGTCTCGACCTTGTTGCGCTGGGCGTCGAAGGCGATGCAGGAGGCGTCCAGGTCGATGTCCCGGCCGCGCCCGGCGGGCTCCCAGCCGAGGCCCATCCGGACGGAGGCGAGGAAGGGCCTGCCGTTCTTCTCCAGGGAGACCGAGGCGCCCTTGACCAGGTTGACCCGGCCCTTGTCCAGGGTGACCTTGGTGGAGCCGGGGGAGGAGACGGTCGGTGAGGCGAACGGCTTCGGGGGCAGCGGGGCCGGGGCCTGCACCGAGACGCCGAAGTCGGTCGCGATGCCGGCCAGCCCGTTGGCGTAGCCCTGGCCGACCGCGCGGATCTTCCAGCTGCCCCCGCGCCGGTATACCTCGACCACCACGAGTGCCGTCTCCCGGCCCAGCCGGGGCGGGGTGAAGGTGACCAGCACCCGGCCGGTGGCCGCGTCCCGGACGGTCGCGGTGGGCTCCGTCCCGGCGAAGGTCGCGGCCGCGTCGTCCAGACTGGCCGTCACCACGACCCGGGTGATGCCGGCCGGCAGTGCGGAGGTGTCCACCGTGACGGCGTCCGGCGAGCCGCCGGACGCGGGTCGGTGGGTGACACCGGGACCGTTCGGGGCGTTGAAGAAGACGAAGTCCGCGTCGGACCTGACCTTGCCGGCCTCGGTCAGCAGCAGGCCGGAGACGTCCAGCGCCTTGGGCGCCGTCACCTCGACCGTCACCCGGGTGGCGGTGAGCGGCGTGTTGCCGCCTTGGGTCAGGACCGTGGACACAGTGCTCCTCCTGGGTACGGGGTGGGGCCCGAACGGCCCAGCCTAGCCAACGGGCCCCGGCCGGGCCCGGTATGACCTGCCGACGGCTCGTTCGACGGCTCGTTCGACGGCTCGTTCGACGGCTCGTCCGACCGATCCACCGGCCCGGCCGATGGATCACCCCGCCCCGGCTGACGGGTCGTCGGCAATGCCCTTGCCCGGGCGGCTCCGGCTGGGGAAGCATGCAGGGATGCCAGCTCTCCAACGCTCCGAGGCGCGCACTCGTGCCCGACTGATCAACGTCCACAGCTACCGGCTGGACTTCGACCTCACCCGGGGGGAGGAGCTGTTCGGCAGCACCACCGTGATCCGGTTCGGTTGCGCCGAGCCGGGCTCCGACACCTTCCTCGACCTCCGGCCCGCCGTCCTGCACCGGGCCGTGCTGAACGGCCGCCCGCTCGACCCGTCCGCGCTCGACGGCAACCGGCTCACCCTGACGGGCCTGGCCGCCGAGAACGAGCTGCTCGTCGAGGCCGACATGCGCTACTCCCGTACCTGCGAGGGGCTGCACCGGTTCAGCGACCCGGCCGACGGCGCCGTCTACCTGTACGCCAGCTGCGCCCCCAACACCGCGCCGCTGGCCTTCCCGTGCTTCGACCAGCCGGATCTGAAGGCGCCCTTCACCGTCGCCGCGACCGTCCCCGAGGGGTGGACGGTGATCGCGAACAGCGCCGGCGGGCAGCAGGGCGACGGCCGGTGGCTCTTCGAGCCGACCCAGCCGATCAGCACCTACCTGTTCACCCTGGTCGCCGGGCCGCTGCACTCGGTCTACTCCGAGCACGACGGCATCCCGCTCGGCCTGCACGCCCGCCGGTCCCTCGCCGCCGACCTCGACCGGGAGGCCGGCGAGCTGTTCGAGGTCACCCGGGCCTCCTTCGACCGGATGCACACCCTCTTCGACGAGCGCTACCCGTTCGGCAAGTACGACCAGGCGTTCGTGCCCGAGTTCAACTGGGGTGCGATGGAGAACATCGGCTGCGTGATCTTCGCCGACCGGATGCTCTTCCACTCCGCCCCCACCGAGTCCGAGCGCGAACTCCGGGCGGCCGTGGTGGCGCACGAGATGGCGCACATGTGGTTCGGCGACCTGGTCACCATGCGGTGGTGGGACGATCTCTGGCTGAACGAGTCCTTCGCCGAGTACCTGGGCCACCGGGTCGCCGGCGAGAGCACCCGCTTCACCGGCACCTGGATCAGCTTCGCGGTCAAGCGCAAGGGCTGGGGCTACGACGCCGACCAGCGCTCCAGTACCCACCCGATCGCGGCCACCGGCGTCGAGAGCATGGCCGAGGCGATCATCAACTTCGACGGCATCTCGTACGCCAAGGGCGCCTCGGCCCTGCGCCAACTGGTCGCCTGGCTCGGCGACGAGGCCTTCTTCGCGGGGAGCAACGAGTACTTCGCCCGGCACCGCTTCGGCAACGCCGACCTCGCCGAGTTCCTGGACGCGCTGGCCGTCACCAGCGGACGCGACGTCCAGGGCTGGGCCGACCGTTGGCTGCGGACCAGCGGTGTGGACACCCTGCGGATCGAGGCGGCGTACCAGGGCGACCGGATCGTCTCCGCCGAGCTGGTGCCCACCGGGACGCGCCCGCACCGGGTCGGCATCGGGGTGTTCGACGTCCAGGACGGGGTCGTACGGCTTCGCGACCGCTTCGAGGCCGAGGTCGAGCCGGGGTGCCGGACGCCGCTGCCGCAGCTCACCGGGGCACCCCGGGCGGCGCTGCTGCTGCCCAACCACGGCGACCTGACCTGGGCGAAGATCCGGCTGGACGAGCCCTCCTGGCGGACCGTGGCCGAGTCGCTCCGGACCATCGAGGACCCGCTGGTGCGGGCCGTGCTCTGGGAGCACGCGCGCGACCTGGTACTGGACGCCGAACTCGCGCCCGCCGCCTACCTGGAGCTGGTGGCCGCCCACCTGCCGGCCGAGACGGCGGACATCGTGGTCAGCGCGGTGCTCACCTTCGCCCGTGGGAACGTCATCCGCTGCTACCTCGACCCGGCGGACCGCCCGGCGGCGGACGCGCTGATCGGTCGGGTCTGCCGCGAGCTGCTGGCCCGCCCGGACGCGGGGGAGAGCGTACGGCTGGTCGCGCTGCGCGGGGCGATCGACAGCACGGGCGCCAGTACGGGTGATGAACTCGACGACCTGAACCGCTGGTTGGCGGAGGGTGGCCCCGACGGGAAGCTCGGCACCGAGATGCGCTGGGCCGCACTGGCACGGCTCGCCGCCGTCGGGGAGATCGACGAGGACCGGATCGCCGCCGAGTTCGCCGCGGACCCGAGCAGCAGTGCGAACGAGGGCGCCGCCCGGGCCCGGGCGGCGCTGCCGTCGCCGGAGGCGAAGGAGCGGGCCTGGAAGCTGTTGTTCAGCGACGGCGAACTCTCCAACCAGCTGATGCAGGCGGCCGGGGCGGGGTTCTGGGAGTCCGGCGCGGAGGAGCTGCAACAGGAGTACGCGCGGCGCTACTTCGCCGAACTGCCGGGTGTCGCGGTGCGGGGCGACATCGTCGCCAAGGTGCTGGCCTTCCGGCTCTTCCCGGGCGGGCGGTCCACCCCGGAGACGGTCCGGGCCGCCGAGGAGTGCCTGACGCGCGAGGAGTTGACCCCCGCGCTGCGCCGGACCCTGGCCGACCGGGTGGACGACCTGCGCCGCGCGGTCCGCGTCCGGGGCACCACTTTCAGCTGACAGACAGTCAGTTGAACGTGCCCCGGACCGCCAGTGCGCGCGGGCGGAGCGGGGCGAACGCCGAGGCGGTCCAGGTCTCCTGGGCCTGGGCCGCCTTCCCGGTGCCACCGGCTGCACCAATCCCACCAGCTGCGCCCTCAGTGCCTGCGCGCCGGGTGCCGCGCACGCCGAAGCTGTAGTCGCCGGGCTGGATGTCCGGCCCGGCGGGCACGGTGAAGCGGTAGACCAGGGTGCCGCGCTCCTGGGTGACCGTCACCACCGCGTCGGGGAGGCTGCTCCACGGCGTGGTGCCCGGCAGGGCCTCGGGTCGCGCCAGCCGCAGTTCCACCTGAAGGGCGGTCAGCGGTTCGCTGATCCGCAGGGTCACGTTGTGCCGGGTGCCGGAGGGGCCGAGCAGATCACGGACGGCCTTGCCGGCCAGCCCGTCGACCGGCGGACGGGAGACCGGGGCGGATACGGGGGCGGATACGGGGATGGAGACGGGCGCGGGGGCGGTCGAGGGCCGGGTCGAGGGCTTGGCCGGGGCCTGGACCGGGTGTGCGACCTGGACCGGGGCCTGGGTCGGGGCTTGGACCGGAGCCTGGGTCCGGGGCGGCGGTGCCGGTGGGACGACTGCCGCCGGGGTGCCGAGTGCGCGCGGGCCGGGGTTCTCGGAGCTGTCGGCCGTCGGGCCGATGGCCGGACGCGGGCTCGGCGGCGGGCTCGGCTGCTGCGTCGACCGGGCGTCGGTGTCGGCGGCGGCAGCGGCTTCGGGGTTCGGCAGTGGTGGCAGGCTGGCGTCCACGGTGGAGACGCCGGGACGCCGCCCGATGTGCTGCTGCGCGGTGACCAGCCAGGTGGTGGCGGCGCTGATGCCGAGGACGGTGGACATCGCCATGGCCGCCCCCGAGAACCGGAGGCTGGGCAGCGCGAACCGTCCGCCGAGCGGCTTCGGCCGACCGTGCCGCGAGGGTCGCGCGGGCCCTGCGGGTCGGACGTCCGCCTGCGCGGTCTCGCTGAGCTTCTGGAACACCATCCCGACCCCCTCCCGGTCCACTGCCGAGTCGTCCGCGCCGTCCGAGTTGTCCGAGTCGTCGTCCGACAGTCTCACGAGATTACCAGCGCCGGACCGGGTCGCCGCCAGTCGGGTGCGCGGGGATCGCGACGGGGACTGGCTTGGTGTGTCCGATAATTGACGGTGCATCCGACCGTCCGCCGATCCTCCCGACCGGCCCGGGTTGCAACCCTCTGCAACCTTTGACCGAAGCCCCGGAGTGCAGCACGCTGGCCTCCAACCCCAGCCGCCTCGGAGAGACCGTCATGCCGCGCGAACCGCAGTCAGCTGCCTCGACCCCGCCGTTCGCCGCCACCCCCACGGGCGGCGAGACGGGGCTCTCCGCCGCCGTACCGGCGCTGGTGGAGGAGGTCCTGACGCTGCGGATCGCGCTCGACCAGGATCTGGTCGGAGAGGTGCGTACCCGTTTCAGGTACGATCCCGAGCGCCCTTACGAGGTGCTGCTCACCTTTCATGTCGGGCGGTCGGACGAGGCGGACTGGGTGTTCTCCCGCGAGCTGCTGCGGGACGGCCTGCGCGGTCTGAGCGGGCAGGGGGACGTCAAGCTGTGGCCCGCGTACTGTCCCTGTCATGGCTCGACGCTGCACATGGCGCTCGAATCCCCGTACGGGAGCGCCCTGTTGGAGGTGTCCAAGCCGAGCGTGCAGTCCTGGCTCGCGCGGACCTACAGCTGTGTCTCGGAGCTTGCCGAGGCGTCGGCGGGCCCGACCGACGCCCAGTTGGCGGCACTGCTGGCGGGTTGACCGGCGGTCGGCCGGCCGTCGGCCACCCGGCCGTCGGGCAGCCAGCTGCCCGGCAGGCGTCCCGTCCCGGCCAGCAGCCCGGCGCGCAACTCCCGTACGCCGGGCCCCGAGGAGCCCGGCAGCAGGTCGTACGGATCGGCGGGCCCGGCCACCGAGACCTCGGCGGAGGCGGACAGCCGGTACGGGCGGTGGTCGAGCAAGCCGCCGAGGTAGCGCCGCAGCCGGGAGATCTCGGCGCGGACGGTCACCGTGCGGGCGGGGTCGCCGAACAGCGCGTCGGCGAGCTGCGCTGCGCTGCGGCCCTCGCGGTGCACGGCGAGCAGCAGCAGGAGTTCGGCGTGGCGCGGGCTGAGGGTGTGCGACCAGCTGCCGACCGCGCCGGAGACCTGGAGTTCGGGGCGGTTCGGGGCTCGTAGGTCGAGCCGGATGCGGGCTCCGGCGGTCTGCTCGGCGATCGCCGGAGCCGAGTCGCCGAGCGGCCGGACCAGCCAGCCGCCGGCCAGCGGTTCTATCGCGCACTCGCCCAGCGCGGGCAGCCAGTGCACGGCGGCGGTGCCCCAGCCCTGGGCGGGCAGCCGGAGCCGGGGGACAGGCGGCAGGCCCATCGTGGCGGCCGTCCACCCGGCGCTGTCCACCACCATGGCGGGTTCGCCGACCCGGGCGAGCAGTGGCGAGGCGACGGTGCGCAGCTGGTGCAGGTCCTCCAGCCGACGGGCTCTCAGCTCGGCCTCGGCGAGGCGGGCGGCGGTGACGGCCAGTTGGAACAGGTACGGCGCCATCGTGCGGGCCGGTCCGCTGAGGTTGACCACGCCCGCGAGCCGTCCGGTGTGCGGCTCGTGGACGGGCGCCGCGACACACGTCCAGCCCCGGTGGCTGCGCAGGTAATGCTCGGCGGAGTGCACCCGCATCGGGCGCCCGGTGCGCAGTGCGGTGCCGATGCCGTTGGTGCCGACCTCGTCCTCGGCCCAACGGGCACCGATGCTGAAGCCGATGTCGTCGGCGGTCCGGCGCAGCCGTCGCTCGCCCTCGTGCCAGAGCACATGGCCCTCGGCGTCGGCCACCGCGAAGATCAACGGGGTGCCGGTACCGGGGGTGAGCAGGGTCGAGCGGAGTACCGGGAGGACGTCGGTGAGCTGGGTCGCCTGCCGCCGGTGCTCCAGCTCGGCGGTGCTCAGCCGGGTGATGTCGCGTCCGCGCTCCGGGTCGAGGCCGAGCCGGCGCAGCCGCTCCCAGGAGTCGCCGATCACCGGCCGGGGGCTGTCGGCGGCGGTGGTCCGTCCGCTCACGGCCCGGTCGGTCGAGTTGGCCCGGTCGGTCGGGTCGGTCGGGGTCTCGTCGCCCGGGATCCCGGGGCGGGGGGTGCCGGCGGGTGGGGTGTCGGAGCCGGGGGTCTCGGTGCTCGGGGTCCGGCGGTTCACGGCCGGTACGCGGCGGGCCGGCCAAGGGCTGTGCAGCACTCCGTCTCCCCTGTCGAGTCGTCCCAAACGATCCGCAGATGTTCGGACACAGGGTACGGCGGCAGAGCTGGAAGATGACGAACTTGTCGAACTCTTCATAACCATCCCGGACGACCGGGGAGGCTGATCGGTTCGGCAGTCGGTGGTTACTCCGTCAACTGGGTCTCCCCGGTCAGTGGTGGGTCTCGCCCTGGGCGGCCTCGACGGTGTGGTGCAGGTCGGTGGTGGCGCTCAGCGCGGTCGAACCGGTCAGGGCCAGGCAGGCGGCCAGGGCCACGGCGGCGGCGGTCCGGGCCGGGGCGTGCCGGTACGGGCGGGGCTCGGGCGCGAGCAGCGCGGCCACCCGGCGGGGGACCGGGCCGGTGTGGGCGGCGGGGGCCAGTCCGGGGCGGTGCGGCCGGGGGGCCCGCGCGGCGGCCAGGGCCGCGCGGCCGACGGCCCGGGCGGTGAGGGCGCGGTCGCCGGTGGCGCGGGCGGCGGTCTCGTCGGCCCAGCGTTCGAGGTGGTAGCCGAGCGGGGTGCGGAGCCCGCGCAGGGCTGGGTGCAGCACGGCGGCGTACTCGGTGAGCGCGAGGAAGACGTGGTGCTGGGCGGTGAGGTGCGCCCGCTCGTGGGCGAGCAGCGCCGCGCGTTCCGGGCCGTCGAGGGCGCGCAGCATGCCGGTGGTGACCACGATCCGCCCGGGCTGCCAGGGCAGGCCCGGCAGGGCGAAGGCGTCGGCGCGCTCGTCCTCCAGGACGGTGAGCTGCCCGGTCGCCGCAGCCTGCGCTGCCGCCGCCCGGGCGCGGCGCAGGTCGGCGTACTGGCGGTGGACCGTGCGCAGGGCCAGCGCGGTGACGGTGAGCAGTACGAGCGCGGCGGCGGCAGCCGTGTAGGGGGAGCCGTCGGGCAGCCAGCGCGGCGAGAGGTGGCCGAGGGCGGCCACGGGCGGGAGCCGGAGCAGCCCGGTCAGGGTGAGCAGGGTGAGCGAGACGGCGGTGGCGCCGCCGAGCGCGGCGGCGGTGCCGGCCAGCATCCAGGCGGCGGTGCGCGGGGCGAGGGCCTCGGCGAACCGCCGGGCCAGCGGGGCGGTGAGAAAGGGGAGCAGAAGTGGCGCCCAGACGGTGAAGGTCACGAGGCTTCCCCCAGCAGCTCGCGGAGCAGCCGCTCGTCGTCGTCGGAGAGGTCGGAGACGAAGCGGGCGAGCACTGTCGAGCGGTCCTGTCCGCGCTCCAGCTCGCTGCGCATCCGGCGGGCGGCCAGGCCGGCCTGGTCCTCGACGGTCGGTGTGTAGGCGAAGCCCCGGCCCGCCTTGGTGCGCCCGACCGTCCCCTTGTCGTGCAGCCGGGCCAGGATGGTGGCGATGGTGGTCCGCGCCAGGCCGTCGCCCAGGGCGGTCTGGACGTCCTGCGGCGTCAGCGGTGTGCGGGCGGCCCAGAGCGCGGCCAGGACCTGGGCTTCCAGTTCACCGGCGTGGCGGCGGGCCTGCGGCAGTTCCGGCATGTCGACGCACCCTCCCGATATCGTCTACAGTCCCGTAGACCGTCTACGTCACTGTAGACGGTCGAGGCGGGCCCGGTGGGGCCGCCTCCAAAGTACGGGAGGTCCGCCAGCCTTGCTCCAGCCACATACCCTGCTCGCGGTGAATGTGCTCGACGCCTCGTCGCTGCTCGCCGCCTTCGGCGCACTCGGGGTCGCCGTCATCATGTTCGCCGAGACCGGCCTGCTGGTCGGGTTCTTCCTGCCCGGCGACTCGCTGCTCTTCACCGCCGGCCTGCTCTGCGTGCCGGGCGCCACCTCCGGGCCGCAGCTCCACCTCGTTCAGGTGATCCCCGCCGCCCTGGCCGGTGCGCTGATCGGTGCCCAGGTCGGGTACGTCATCGGCCGCCGGGGCGGCCGCGCACTGCTCGCGAAGTCCGGCAACAAGAGCCTGCACAAGGGCGCCGAGCGGGCCGAGGAGTTGCTGGCGAAGTACGGGCACGGCAAGGCGATCGTGCTGGCCCGCTTCATCCCGGTGGTGCGTACGGTGCTGAACCCGCTCTGCGGCGTACTGGACGTGCCGGCGAAGACCTTCGCGATCTGGCAGGTCGTCGGTGGCACGGTCTGGGCCGTCGGTGTGGTGCTCGCCGGGTACGGCCTGGGCTCGTCGGTGCCCAATATCGACCATTACCTGCTACCTATCATCGGTCTGGTAGTAGTTGTCTCCGTGATTCCCATTGCTCTTGAACTGCTCAAGGCCCGCCGCTCCAGTGGTGGTGCCCAGTGAGCCCCATGCTTCTCGCGTACGACGGCAGCGGCATCGACGGCGGCCTGTACACCCGGATCATCGGCTGGGCCCACAGCTCGCCGAACTGGCTGGACCAGCTGGTCAAGGTCTGGTCGAACCTCGGTCTCGGACTGTTCGCGGTCTTCATGCTGTACGCCTGGTGGCAGGCGCGCCGCGCCGACTCCGTGGTGCTGGCCCGGGTGCTGGCCTCGCCGGTCATCGTGGTCGCCGCCTACGTGGTGAACTCCGTGCTGAAGAGCATGGTCACTGAGGTCCGGCCGTGCCAGCAGCTGCCCGGCTCGATCACCGTGGAGACTTGCCCGGTCGCCGGTGACTGGTCCTTCCCGAGCAACCACTCGGTGATCGCCTTCGCCGCCGCCACCGCACTGGTCTTCGCCTACCGCCGGCTCGGCTGGGCCGCCATGGTCGCGGCCGCGCTGATGGCCGCCTCCCGGGTCTGGATCGGCGTGCACTACCCGCACGACGTCGTGGTCGGCGCGCTGGTCGGCATCCTGGTGGCGATCCCGCTCGCCCTGCTGGCGGCCCGGCTGGCGCCGCTGGTGGACCGGCTGCGGACCGGCCCGCTCGGGCCGGTCCTGGGCACCGGCCCGACGCCGGCGGCGGTGACGCCGAGCCGGTGATCCGCTGCCGCTGATCCCCTGGTGATGGTCCCTTGTGCGGTTCGCCGCACGGGGAGAGCATGTGAGCCGGGCGAGGGAACTCTCTCGCCCGGCTCCGCTGTTGCCGCACCGCCCGTGGGAGGGACGCGTCATGCCGTACCGGCTGGACATCACCCAGGGAGACTGGCCCGCCGAGGAGTTCGCGAAGGGGGTCGAGGGCATCCTCGCCGAGAGCATGGTGCTCACCCTCGCCACCGCCGGGCCCGAACTCGGCCCGCACGCCAACCTCGCCTTCTTCGCGTACGACGCCGACCTCGTCCTCTACTTCGTCAGCGAGCGCTCCACGAGACACAGCCTGCACCTCGCCGAGGAGGCCAGAGCCGCCGCCACCGTCTTCCTGCCGCCGCCGGTCTTCGGCGAGCAGCTGCGCGGGGTGCAGCTGACCGGCAGCGCGGGCGTGGCCTGGGGCCGGCAGGCCGAGGCGGCGCTCGCCGCGTACCAGGGCCGGTACCCGGCCTTCGCCCAGGACCCGGACGTACGCGAGCAGTTCCTCACCGGCGGCGGGGCGGCGGCGCTCTACCGGTTCCAGGTGGAGGAGCTGACGGCCGTCGACGAGCCGCACTTCGGCCGCCGCAACTACCTGCGGGCCCGGGTGGTCCGGTAGTCCCTGGTGGTTGGGCCCGGGGCAGGTTGTATGTACAACTTTTGATTGGCGGTTAATCTCCAAGCTGCCCGACGGTTGCTGTCAGGACACTTGGGCGCCCCAGTCTGTCCGCATGAGAGTCATCGTCGTAGGAGCAGGCGTGCTCGGCACCATGCACGCCTGGCAGGCCGTCGAACGCGGTCACGAGGTCGTCCACCTGGAGCGCGAGAGCGAGGCGCGAGGCGCCTCGGTCCGGAACTTCGGCCTGGTCTGGGTCAGTGGCCGGGCCGGTGGCGAGGAACTCGCCACCGCGCAGCGGGCCCGCGAGCTGTGGGAGGGGATCGGCGCGCGCGTCCCCGGTCTGTACTTCCGGGCCAACGGTTCGCTCACCGTCGTCCGGACGGAGGCCGAACTCGCCGTCGCCGAGCAGGCGCTGACCCGGCCGGACGCCGCCGAGCGCGGCTACCGGCTGCTGGACGCCGCCGAGGCGCGGGCCGTCAACCCGGCGCTGCGCGGGGACTTCCTCGGGGCGCTCGCCTGTTCCCGGGACGCCGCCGTCGAGCCCCGGCTCGCCCAGCCCGCGCTGCGCGCGGTGCTCGAGGCCAGCGGCCGCTACACCTTCGTCCCCGGGCGCGAGGTGCGCGAGGTGATCGGCGAGAACGCCGTCCGCGACGACCACGGCCAGCTGCACCAGGGCGATCTGGTGATCCTCTGCACCGGCGCCTGGCTCGGCGGCCTGGTCCGCGAGCTGGCGCCCGAACTGCCCGTCCGCAAGGTCAGGTTGCAGATGATGCAGACCGACCCGCTGGGCGAGCCGCTCACCACCTCGGTCGCCGACGGCGACAGCTTCCGCTACTACCCGGCCTTCGCCGGAACGGCCCTGGACGAGCTGAAGGCCGTCCAGCCGCAGCCGCCGGTCGCCGCCGAGCACAAGATGCAGCTGCTGATGGTCCAGCGCCAGGACGGCGGCCTGACGATCGGCGACACCCACGAGTACGACCACCCGTTCGCCTTCGACGTCGACGAGGACCCGTACGAGCACCTCGCAGGAGTCGCCGAGGAGCTGCTCGGCCGCCCGCTGCCCCGGATCCGCCGCCGCTGGGCCGGCGTGTACGCCCAGACCGTCGACACCACCCGCGTCGTCCACCGCGAGCAGGTCCGCGACGGCGTCTGGCTGGTCACCGGGCCCGGCGGGCGCGGCATGACCTGCTCCCCGGCCATCGCCGAGACCACCGCCGAACTCCTCAACTTCTAGGGATACCCGACATGACTGCTGACATCCGCCTGGTCGTGCTGGACATGGCCGGTACCACTGTCGTCGACGACGGCCTGGTCGAGCGCGCCTTCCAGGCCGCCGCCGACGAACTCGACGTGGAGACCGGCAGCGCCGAGCACGCGCGCATGCTGGAGCACGTCCGCGTCACCATGGGCGAGTCGAAGATCTCGGTCTTCCGCCACCTGTTCGGCGCCGAGGAGCGGGCCCAGCGCGCCAACGTCGCCTTCGAGGGCGCGTACCACGACCTGGTCGACGCCGGGCACTGCAGCGCGCTGCCCGGCGCCGCCGAGGCCATCGAGCAGCTGCGCTCGGCCGACCGCAAGGTCGTCCTCACCACCGGCTTCTCCCGGGCCACCCAGGACCAGATCCTGAAGGCCCTCGGCTGGCAGGACATCGCCGACCTGAGCCTCTGCCCGGCCGACGCCGGTCGTGGGCGCCCGTACCCGGACATGGTGCTCGCCGCGCTGCTGCGCACGCAGACCGACTCCGTCCGCCAGATCGCTGTGGCGGGCGACACCGGCTACGACATGCTCACCGGCGTCCGCGCCGGGGCCTCCGTCGTCGCGGGCGTGCTCACCGGCGCCCACACCCAGGAGCGCCTGCGTGCGGACGGGGCCACGCACGTGCTCGCCTCGGTCGCCGAGCTGCCGACTCTGCTGGCCGGCTGACGCCTGCCCCCTGCCGTGACTGACGTGCCATCAGATATTTCTGATGGCACGTCAGTCGTGTTTCCGCGCTTTCTCGGAGCCCCGGGCAGTGTCCAGAAGTCGGCATGTGCATGCAGATATGATGGGAGAATGGCCGGAACACATCGTTCTGGCAGAAACTTTCTGAACGTCAGGTATCGCTGGACGTTTGGAAGATCAGCTCGGCGATAGAGCGGCGGTGGCGGGACAACGCAGAGCCCCCACCGGCCCACGACGGCTGATGGGGGCGCACCTGCCCACTGCGGACGGACGGTCACCCGGCCTTGGAGGCAGCTCGGCAGTGAAGTGGCGGAAGCAGCGAGAACCTCAGTGCGAGGTACGCAGGTTGAGCACCACCACGCCCACGATCACCAGGGCGATGCCGATCCACTGGAGCCGGCCCAGCTGCTCGCCGAAGGCCAGTACGCCGATCCCGGCGACCGCCGCCGTGCCCGCGCCCGACCAGACCGCGTACGCGATCGAGACGGGGATGTGCTTCAGCGCCCGGCCGAGCAGCAGGAAGGAGAGGGCGTAGCCGATCCCCACACCGAGGCTCGGCCAGAGCCGGCTGAAGCCGTCGGTGAGCTTGAGGCAACTGGTCGCGCAGACCTCGCTGGTGATGGCCAGGGCGAGCAGGAGGTAGGGCATCAGGCCCGCTGCCGCGCGGCGGTGAGCCCGCTCAGGAAGGCCAGATCGGCCTGCTCCAGGCTCTCCAGCAGGGTGATCCGCTCGGCGGCGGCGATCGGCACGGTGGAGGGCACGGCCAGCACCGCGCAGCCGGCCGCGTGGGCGGAGGCGACACCGGTCGGGGTGTCCTCGACGGCCACGCAGTCGGCCGGGGCGAAGCCGAGGCGGGCGGCGGCGGCCAGGTAGGGGGCCGGGTCGGGCTTGGTGAGCTCGGTGTCCTCGGCGGCCATGGTGAGGGCGAACCACTCGCGGCCGAGGGTGCCGAGCACCAGGTCGACCACCTTGCGCGGCGAGGCCGACACCAGCGCGGTCGGCACGCCCGCGTCGCGCAGCTCGGCGAGCAGCGCGAGCGCGCCGGGGCGCGGCACGACCTCGGCGGCGACCCGGCTGCTGAACGCCTCGTTGAGCACCTCGGTCAACTCCGCCTCGGCCCGGTCCGTCCCGCTGGTGCGGTGCAGGTGGGCGGCGGTGTGCTCGACGGCCCGGCCCAGGATCTCGGGCAGGTCGGCGTCGGTGAGGGTGAGATTCAGCTCGGCGGCGAGTTCGGCGGTGGCCTCCAGCCAGAGGTGTTCGGTGTCGACCAGGGTGCCGTCCATGTCGAACAGGACGGCTGACGGCCAGTCGGAAACGGCGGGATCAGGCATGACGTATTCAGGCATGGCGGTACCTTTTGTGGAGGATCAGGCGGTGCGGCGGTCGACCAGCACCGGGCGGTCCGGCAGGGTGAGGTGGGCGGTGCCACCGACGGGCAGCGCGGCGGCCGCCTCGGTCGGCAGGTCGACCTTGACCTCGGTGCCGTCGGACAACCGTACGGTGAGCCGGGTGACGCTGCCCAGGAACGAGGCACCGACGACCAGCGCCTCGCCGTGCTCGCCCGGGGTCAGACCGACGTTCTCCGGCCGTACCAGGACGTGGAGTTCACCGTCGGCGGGGATCGCACCGTCGACCGGGAACTGGCGGCCGAGGACGGCCACACCGTTGCCCACGCGCTCGCACGGGATACGGCTCATGGTGCCGACGAACTCCGCGACGAAGGCGGTGGCCGGGCGGGCGTACAGCTCCTGCGGGGTGGCGCACTGCTCCAGGCGGCCCGCCCGCAGCACGGCGACCCGGTCGGCCATCGAGAGGGCCTCCTCCTGGTCGTGCGTCACGAACAACGTGGTGATGCCGAGCTCCTGCTGCAGGCGGCGGATCTCGTCGCGCAGGTTGAGCCGGACCTTGGCGTCCAGCGCGGAGAGCGGCTCGTCCAGCAGCAGCACGCGCGGCTGCAGCGCCAGCGCGCGGGCCAGCGCGATGCGCTGCTGCTGCCCGCCGGACATCTGGTGCGGGTAGCGGTCGGCGTGCTGCGGCAGGCCGACCAGCTCCAGCAGCTCCAGGGCGCGCTTGCGGCGCTGGGCCTTGCCGGTGCCGCGCATCCGCAGGCCGAACGAGACGTTGTCGGCGGCGCTCAGGTGCGGGAAGAGGCTGTACGACTGGAACACCATGCCGGCGTCGCGCTTGTGCGCCGGGATCTTGGTGATGTCCTCGCCGTCGACCAGGACCTGACCCGAGTCGTGCTTCTCGAAGCCGGCCAGGATGCGCAGCGCGGTCGTCTTGCCGCAGCCCGAGGGGCCGAGCAGGGCGAGCAGCTCGCCCGGGTGGACGGTCAGGTCGAGCCCGTCCAGCGCGGTCGTGGCGCCGAACTGGCGGCGCAGCGAACGGAATTCGACGGTCGCGCCGCCGGGGGCGAGGGCCACTCCGGAAGCGGGGGCGGTAACCGTGGTCATGGGGGTCTCCGTGAAGTGCTGAAGATCAGGGGCGGGCGGGCTTGCGGCCACGCCGTTCGCGGCCGGCGGCCGACAGGGCGAGCAGCAGGACCCAGGCGATCACCAGGCTGAGCACCGAGACGGCGACCGACATCTGGCCGTCGTTCTTGCCCGCCTCGTAGATCCAGACCGCGAAGGGCTGGTAGCCGAGGATCGAGGAGGTGGTGAACTCGCCCAGCACCAGGGCCAGGGTGATGAAGGTGGCGTTCAGCAGTGCGCCGCGCAGGTTGGGCAGCACGACCGTGATCACCGCGCGCGGCCAGTTCGACCCGCAGCTGCGGGCGGCCTCGACCAGCGTACGGACGTCCACCCCGCGCAGCCCGGCGTCCAGCGCGCGGTAGGCCAGCGGCAGCGACATCAGCACGTACGCCAGGACCAGCACGACCGGGAAGCTCGGGTTCTGGATCGCCACGATGGTCTGGAAGAACGGGGTGTCGTGCAGGTAGTCCGGGCCCCAGCGCAGCACGCCGATGATGCCGGCGGTGAGCGCGACCACGGGGACGACCAGCGGCAGCGAGCAGACGATCTCGATCACCGTCCGCAGCCGCTGCGAGCCCAGCCGGACGGCGATCAGCGCGGGCACCAGCAGGAGCAGCATCACCACGACGGTGACGGCGGCGAGTTCCAGGGTGAACGTCAGGCTGTCCAGGAAGCCGGGCGCGCTGAGCAGACCGGTGTACGCGTTGAGCGAGAAGCCGGTGTTGTCGTCGACGCTGAAGATGATCGAGCAGACCATCGGGACCAGGAAGTAGGCGCCTGCGATCAGCAGGACCGCACCCCGGCCCCAACGGATACGGGACATCAGGCTAGCCATCGGGCACTCCGGCGCTGGAGGGGCAGGTAGACGGCCATCACGAGGGCGGCCACCACGATCATGTCGAGGCTGAGGGCGAGGGCGACGTTGCCCTGGCCGACCAGCACGTTGCCGGACAGCGCGTCGGCGATGTGCAGGGGGATCAACGGGATGGAGGCGCCGACCATCGCGGCGGCGGTCGCGTACGCGGCGAAGGCGCTGCCGAACAGCATCACGTAGCCGCCGAGCAGCGACGGCAGCAGGATAGGCAGTGCGACGTGCCGCCAGTACTGCCAGTTGGTGGCGCCGTTGTTGTTCGCCGCTTCGCGCCACTGCACCCGCAGGCCCTCGAGGGCCGGGGTGATGGTGAGGATCATCAGCGGGATCAGGAAGTACAGGTAGACGATCGTCAGACCGTTGAAGGTGTACAGGCTCCAGCCGTGGCTGGTGAGCTTGAACTGCTTGGTGAGCTCACCGGCGTTGCCGAGGGTCGCGACGAAGGCGAAGGCCAGCGGCACGCCGCCGAAGTTCGCCAGCACGCCGGACGCGGAGAGCACGGCCTCGCGCATCATCCGGAACCGGGAGGTCACCACCGCCTGGGCGAGCGGCAGTCCGACCAGCACGCCGATCAGCGCGGTGAGCGCCGACAGCTTGATCGAGCCGAGCAGGGCCGTCGCGTAGGCGCCCTGGACCGAGGCGGTCATGTTCGAGGTGGTGAACGTGCCGGCGCCGGTGGGCGCGTCCGGCGAGAGCGTGAACGCGCCGATGGCGATCGCGATGGCCGGGAGGCCGAAGGCGATCGCGAAGAACACCAGGAGGGGGAGGGTGGCGAGCCAGGGCCCGCCGGCGGGCCGCAGCCGGCGGCGGGGGGCCGCCGAGGTTGCGAGGGGGGTCTGCGGTGCGGTGCGGGGTGCCCCCGCACCGCCGCCGACGCGAGTGGAGTCGCGGTCGGCGGCGGCGGAGGACGGCACCGGGGTGGGAGCCGTTGTCATGGTGATGGTCAGCCCGCGATCGCCGTGGCCCAGCCCTCGGTCACGGCCTTCTTGGCCGCGTCCGTCTGTGCCTGGGTCGGGAAGGTGGTGAACGGCTTGTCGATCGTCGGCAGCTTGGCGACGGCGGTCGCGTCCAGCGTGCCGGCGGCCTTCATGCTGTCGAACAGGGCCGGGGTGGCGTAGCCGGCGAGGAAGCCGTTCTGGCCCTCCGCGCTGTAGAGGTACTCCTCCCAGAGGCGGGCGGCGGCCGGGTGCGGCGCCCACTTGTTGATGGCCTGGTTGTAGTACTGGGCGTAGCTGCCGTCGGCCGGGATCGAGACCTGCCAGTCGATGCCCTTGGGCTTGAACAGGTCGGTGTAACCGGCGTTCAGGTAGGACCAGTCGACCGAGATCGGGGTCTCACCCTTCTCGATGGTCGCCTTGGTGGTCTCGACCGGGTTGAAGTTGCCGGCCTTCTTCAGCTTGCCGAAGAAGTCGATGCCGGGCTGGATGTTGTCCAGCGAGCCACCGTTGGCGAGCGCCGCCGCGTACACGGCACCGAAGGCGGCACCGGCCTTGGTCGGGTTGCCGTTCAGGCCGACCATGCCCTTGTAGTCGGGCTTCAGCAGGTCCGCGAAGGTCTTCGGGCAGACGGCGACCTTCTTGGCGTCGCAGCCGATCGACATGTAGCCGCCGTAGTCGTTGTAGGACGCGCCGTTGGCGTCCTTCATCGTGGCGGGGATCTTGTCGAAGCCGGCCACCTTGTACGGGGCGAGCAGGCCCTGCGAGGCGGCACTCAGCGCGAAGGCGCTGCCGAGGTCGACGACGTCGGGGGCACGGTCCTGGTCCTTGCGGGACGTGATCGCGTTGATCTCGTCCTGGCTGGAGCCGTCCGGGTTCTCGTTCTCGATCTGGATGCCGTACTTGGCGGTGAAGCCGTCCATGATCTTGCCGTAGTTCGCCCAGTCGCGGGGGAGGGTGATGGTGTGCAGCTTCCCCTCCTTCTTCGCGGCGGCGACCAGGGCGTCCATACCGCCGAAGTCGGCGGCGGCCGTGGCGACCTTGGGGTCCTTGGCACCGGCGGCGCCGGTCGTCGCGGCGGTCGAGCCGGCGGAGCCGCAGGCGGTGAGGGAGAGCGCGGCGGCGGTCAGCACGGCCGCGAAGGCGGCGGCACGGGCGCGGGGCACGGTCACGGGTCTGTCTCCTGAACGAGGGTGACGCAGAACAGGGGGAGCGGAGCTGTGGAAGGTGTTGCTCGGTTTCGAGCGAGGTTTCGAGCGGGGTGTCGAGCGTGGCTTCGAGCGAGGTCTCAAGGTGAGGAGATGTCAGCGAGTTCCGGCCAAGTTGGCTGTGCAACTTCCCTGACGGGGGTAAGTACGCCGGAGTCCGGTGACGGGAAGGTGAACGGACGCCCCAGACCAGGGGTCGGCTGCGGGAACGGTGGAGTCCGGGCCCGTTTCGGGTGATCCCCAGCGGCTACAGTCGGTTGTGTCCGCACCGAGACCTACGGTGCAGGACCCCGGCCCAGGAGGGACTTTGACTGACGTGGCAGTGGACCCGGACCGGTCCGTCGGCACGCTCTACCGCAAGGTGGCGGCCGACCTCCGCGAGGCGATCACCTCGGGCTCGTACGGCGAGGCCGGACGCCTCCCCGCCGAGGGCGCACTCGCCGAGCAGTACGGGGTCTCCCGGGGAACAGTCCGCCAGGCGCTCGCCGTCCTGCGCGCCGACGGCCTGGTGACCTCGCGACGCGGCACCCGCCGGGTGGTACTCGGCAACGCCCGGGTGCAGAGCTTCTCCGAACTCCTCAGCTTCACCCACTGGGCCCGCTCGATGGGCGAGGAGCCCGGCGGCCGCCTGGAGTCCCTCGTCCGCCGCCCCGCCGACGCCGCCGAGCGCGAGCAACTCCGCCTCGAACCGGGTGCGGAGGTGTACGTGACGCTCCGGCTGCGCACTCTCTCCGGCATCCCGGTGATGGTTGAACGCACCGTCTACCCGCCCAAGGTAGGCGAGTTGGTCGCCCAGCTCCCTGCGGACGTGGTCTCCCACACCGAGCCGCTGCGCGAACACGGCATCCTCTTCACCGACGCCGACCACACCATCGACGTGGTCGCCGCCAACGCCGACGACGCGCGGCTGCTGGGCTGCCGCCGGGGCAGCCCGCTGCTGCGCGAACGCCGCCGCACCACCGACCCCACCGGCATCCCCGTCGAGTGGTCCCAGGACCGCTACCTCCCGGGCACGGTGGCCTTCAGTATCCACAACTCCCTTGCCTCATCGGCCCTTTCGCGCCATGCCCGCGAGGGCGACTGACCGCACCGGCCCAACGGGGGCGCGGGGCCCTGTCGGATCAACTGCGTGCGCGACCGACGGTGCACGTCAACAGGTCTTAGCCCCTGGTGGCGCTAGTCAGCCGAACAGGCGCGAGAGCAACGGCCGGAAGTGCTCGACCCCCGGCGTAGCCACTGCCGCGTCCTTGGCCTGGTCGTCCCAGCGCCGGACGGCCACCGCGTCCGCCGCGCCCGGCAGCGCTGCGAAGGCCGCCGCCTGCTCGGTGTCCATCGGGCCGCCCTGCACCTGGAGGGTGTACTCGGAGGCCTCGGAGAGCTGCGCCCGGTAGCTGGGCTCGACCGCGCAGAGGTACCGCTTCGCGGCGACGTGCAGGCGGATCGGCTCGGTGACCTCGGGGCCGAACCAGCGGGCCAGCCAGTCGGCGCCGGTGTGGCTGTGCCGGTTGTCCTGGCCCTGCATCAACTCCAGGCTCGAGCCGCCGAAGTGGCCGATGTCGTGCAGCAGGGCGGCCACGACCAGGTGGTCCGGCGCCCCGGCGGCCTCGGCCAGCGCCCCGGCCTGGAGCATGTGCTGGGCCATGGTGACGGCCTCGCCGAGGTACTCGCCGGCCCCCTCGCCGTCGAAGAGCTCCTCGATCGCGTCCAGCGCCGTCGCCCGCCTGCCCAGTACGGCGAGCGTGCTGGCGAGTGAGTCGAGGTCGGCGTAGCAGCCCTGGAGGTGACGGCTGCCCTGCTGCTCGAAGGCGGTCCGGGCGTGCAGCAGCCGGACGTTGTCGAAGATCAGGCAGTCGCCGGGGCCGAGCCGGAAGTCCAGCTGGAGTTCGGGCCGCAGCGTGATCGCGGCGAACCGCCGGTACGCGGCGTAGAAGGCGTCCAGCTCGGCGGTACTCAGGCCGCGAAGAGTACCGATCGAGCGGTTGTTGAACCGTACTTCGCGGATCCGGCCCACCGCGTCCACGCCGATCAGCGGCTGTTCGGCCCGCAGTTCGGTGGCCCGGTCCCGGAAGACGAACGGCACGGGGGTGCGGGTCAGCACGGCGAAGTCCTCGGGCGACTCCTCCCGTAGCAGCGCCGCCGCGTGGAAGCCGTCGACCAGGCCCGAGTCCCCGCCGTCCGACTCGTTCCGCAGGCAGTGCAGCAGCTGGAGCGTCGGTACCGGGTCGCGGTAGGGGTTGTCGGTGTGCGGCGCGATCGCCGCGCTGGTGAACGCCAGGTTGTTCGGGTCCGCCTCGACCCGGACGTCGAACAGCTTGCCGTAGTTGGTCTCCCGGACGTACCCGAAGGTCTCGGCGACCTTCAGCACCTGCCCCTCGACCTCCGGCACACCGCGCAGCACCGCGAACCCGAACCGCCGCACCGCACTCAACACCGCCACCTGCTCGGCCGGCTCCGTCACGTACGCGGACCACTCGGCCTCCGGCAGGCCCCGGGCGAAGTCGGCGGCCCGCCAGAGCCGCTTGCCCTGCTCGGTGCGGCCGTCCCCCGCACCCTGCTCGTCCTCACCCCGCTCGTCGAACCACTCCAGCGGGTAACGCGAGCGGTGGCCGTCCGACCACACGACCTCGAGTACGCCGCCGGCCTCGGTGCTCTCGACCACCGCCAGGTCCTCGGGCAGGTCGGTGATCTGGAACAGCTTCTGCCCGTTGCGCGGGTCGCGGCACCCGTCGCACGGGCAGTTGTCACGCAACCAGTACGGGGAAAGGGACATCGGAGATCCTTAACAGCGCGAGTCTCTTCGCAAAGTTGTACAGACAACTTTGCCTCCTTCATGACCCTTCCGGGAGTCTGTGAGGTCTGCGAGACATCCAGTTGGACGGCGGGCGAACAGACGGCGTCATCCGCTCCGGCGTAGGCTGGCTGAACGAAGCCGGGCGTTGCCGGGCCCAGGATGTCGGTGATCCTTCGTGACGGTTTTTCTTCTGTCCATCGCCTCCGCGTGCTGCCTCGGTCTGGGCTTCGTCCTCCAGCAGCAGGCGGCCCAGCGGGCGCCGAAGTCCGACATGCTGCACTGGCGTCTGCTGTGGGATCTGGTGCGGATGCCCGAGTGGCTGGCCGGCACCGCGTTCACGACCAGTGGCCTGGTGCTCAGTGCGTTCGCGCTGAACAGCGGTGACGTCTCGCTGGTGGAGCCGCTGCTCGCCACCAACCTGCTGTTCGCGATGGCCCTCTCCCGGGTGATCACCCGGCAGTCGCTGGGGCGCTCTGGCTGGGGTGGGGTGGTGTTGCTCGGGCTCGGGGTGACGGCGTTCATCGTGGGCGGCCGGCCGCACGGGGGCGGACCCGAGGCCGGATCGCTCCGGCACTGGCTGGTGTTCGGCATCGTGACGGGCGTGGCGCTGCTGCTGGTCTCGGCGGCCAAGCGGATGCCGCTGTTCGAGGAGGCGACGCTGCTGGCACTGGCGGCGGGCCTGCTCTACGGCCTGCAGGACGCGCTGACGCGTGTCACGGCCCAGCGCGTGGACAAGGGCGGGATCGGCCTGGCACTGGTCAGCTGGCAGCTGTACGTGGTGGTGGCGATCGGCGTGATCGGCCTGCTGCTGGTGCAGAGCGCCTTCGAGGCGGCGCCCCTCAAGATGTCGCTGCCCGCCCTGACCGCCGCGCAGCCCCTGGCGGGGATCGTCTGCGCGGTCGGCTTCCTGGGCGACCGGCTACGCGTGACGCCCGGGGCGCTGGCCGCCGAGACGGCCGGCCTGGTGGCCATCGTGATCGGCGTGCTGGTGATCGGCCGCCACCCGAGCATGCCCGGCCACTCCCACCATCCCCACCTCCCTCACCGGCACGCGGGGCACGGTTGACGGGCCGGTCCGTACCCCGTCCCGGGCCGGTCGCCCGTGGGTAGAGTGCGGGCATGAGTGATGCCGGGGTGCTGCACATCAAGGGGCGGGTGCTGGTCGGGCCCGAGGACGTCCGGGACGAGCTGTGGGTGGTCGGCGGGCGGGTGACGTTCGAGCGGCCGGTCGGGAGCGGGGACGTCCGGACCGTCCAGGGGTGGGCGCTGCCCGGGTTGGTGGACGCGCACTGCCACGTCGGTCTGGACGCGCACGGCGCGGTGGACGCCGCGACCAGCGAGAAGCAGGCGCTCACCGACCGTGACGCGGGCACCCTGCTGATCCGCGACGCGGGCTCCGCCGCCGACACCCGCTGGGTGGACGACCGCGAGGACCTGCCCCGGATCATCCGGGCCGGCCGCCACATCGCCCGCACCCGCCGCTACATCCGGAACTACGCCCACGAGATCGAGCCCGGCGACCTGGCCGCATACGTCGTCCAGGAAGCCCGGCGCGGCGACGGCTGGGTCAAGCTGGTCGGCGACTGGATCGACCGCAGCACCGGTGACCTGTCCGCCTGCTGGCCGGGCGACGCGCTGCGCGAGGCGATCGCGGCTGCGCACGCCGAGGGCGCACGGGTGACGGCGCACTGCTTCGCCGCCACCTCGCTGCCCGACCTGCTGGCCGCCGGGATCGACTGCGTGGAGCACGCGACGGGTCTGACCGAGGAGTTGATCCCGCAGTTCGCCGAGCGCGGGGTGGCGATCGTCCCGACGCTGGTGAACATCGCGACCTTCCCCGAGCTGGCGGCCGGTGGCGAGGCCAAGTTCCCCGCCTGGTCGGCGCACATGCGGCGGCTGCACGAGCGCCGGTACGACACCGTGGGCGCGGCCTACGACGCGGGCGTCCCGGTCTTCGTCGGCACGGACGCGGGCGGCTCGCTCGCGCACGGGTTGGTCGCGGACGAGGTCGCCGAGCTGGTCAAGGCCGGTCTGCCCGCCGCCGCCGCGCTCTCGGCGGCGAGCTGGGGAGCGCGCGAGTGGCTCGGCCGGGACGGCCTGACCGAGGGCGCGTCCGCCGACCTGGTGGTGTACGCGGAGGACCCGCGCGCGGACGTACGGGTGCTGGCCGACCCGCAGATGATCGTCCTGCGGGGACGGATCATGTAGGCAACTGGTCCGCCGCATACAGGGGCGCAGTGGTCACCCGGTCAGCCGATAGGGTGACTGTATGGCACCGCGACCACTGAACGAGATCGTCGAATCCGGCTGGGCCAAGGCCCTGGAACCCGTGACCGGGCAGGTGGCCGCGATGGGCGACTTCCTGCGCGGCGAGCTGGCCGCAGGCCGTACGTACCTGCCCGCCGGGCCCGACGTGCTGCGCGCGTTCCAGCAGCCGTTCGACTCGGTGCGGGTGCTGATCGTCGGTCAGGACCCGTACCCGACTCCCGGGCACGCGGTCGGGCTGAGCTTCTCCGTCGCGCCGCAGGTGCGGCCGATCCCCGGCAGTCTGATCAACATCTACCGGGAGTACGGCCAGGACCTGGGGTTTCCGCCGCCCGGCAACGGTGACCTCACGCCGTGGGCCCAGCAGGGGGTGCTGCTGCTCAACCGGGCGCTGACCACGGCACCCGGCAAGCCGGCGGCGCACCGTGGCAAGGGCTGGGAGGAGGTCACGGAGCAGGCGATCAAGGCGCTGGTGGCCCGCGGTGGCCCGCTGGTGGCGATCCTATGGGGTCGCGACGCCCGCAACCTGCGCCCGCTGCTCGGCCAGGTCCCGGCGATCGAGTCGGCGCACCCCAGCCCGATGTCCGCCGATCGCGGCTTCTTCGGCTCCCGCCCGTTCAGCCGCGCCAACGACATGCTGGTCAAGCAGGGCAGCCAGCCAGTTGACTGGCGTCTGCCCTAGCGGCACGCCCACACCGATAGGGCGGGAACGACGGTCGGGGGAAACTCAGTTCAGGAGCGATGGCCAGCTGGTTCTGGATACGGGCAGTCACTCAAGTGGGTCCCATGCACCGTTGAAGAGGGCCAGCTCGAGCATGGCGGGTGCTGAGTTTGGCCACTCGGTGACAACCACTTCGAGCTGCTTCGACGCAGCGGCCATCCAGTCCAGGTAGACGTCGTATCGGTGAGCGGAACGACGGCTTCCCTTACCCAGCCAACCCCCGAGGCGGAGGAGTCGACCGCTACGAGGGTCTGTTGCGAAAGTTGATCTCGGCTTTCGGTGATCACGGTGTGGCACGAGCGGATCTGACGGACCCCGGCAGTGGTCCTGGCTGGAGCTGTTGCTGCCGACGGGGAAGAAGGCGGGCAGGCCGCGGACGTGGACGCGCCGGCAGCTGATCGACGGGATGCGGTGGCAGACGTGGACGGCACCCCGTGGCGCGACAGCCCCGAACGATACGGTCCGTGGGACCAACTCTACGACCTCCCAGCGGTGCCAGACCTGCCTCGACCCCCGGCGGCAGGATGTCGGACCCGTCCGGTTGGATCTCCCGCATGGCTTCCACTTCCCATGACGTCGCCCGCCAGTTGCCCGACGTCCCCGAGCTCCGCAACCGGTGCCTGGCCCTCGCCATGCTGGAGGCGATCCTCCGGCCGGACGATCCGGATCACCCCGATCACCGCTTCGATCCCCGGTGGTCGGCGACGGAGCAGCTGGCCGTCCGGGACAACGGTGCCGGTGACGACTACTCGATTCTCTTCTCGGAGGCGGGGGTCTGTCTGCGTGGCTTCGACCACGAGTCGCCGATGAGCCCGTTCGGCCAACCGGACGAGCGGCCGTGGCCCGGGGTGCTCGACTCGCTCCCCGATGCCTTCCGCCCGTTCGTAGACGGCTCGGCATTCGAGCCCGGCGAGGTGCCCCGGGTGACCACGTGCATCTGGCGCGAGAGCGGTGACGAGTCCTGGCAGACCGGTGCGATCTACTACCCCGAGCACAGCTACAGCCCCGACGGCGCCTCCTGGCTCTTCCTCCCCCTCATCGACCAGTCCCCCGAGTGGCTCCTGGCCTGGGCCGAGGGACGTTTCGCGCTGCTGAACCCGGCGGCCGTCTACCACGTGCAGTCCCTGCGGCCGCTCACGTCCGCCGTGGTGGCCGCGCTCAACCCGGACGTGACGCTGGACCAACTCGCAGACGTGATCGCCGAGATCGGCTACCCGCAGGTCGGGCCCGGTGAAGCTCTCCCGGGGCCGGGCCCGTCCTGGACGGCGGCCGCGCCCGAGGTCACCGCTGCGGACGGCCTGCTGACGGACCCGGAATTCCTGGTGACCGCGGCCCCGGACCGCGTCGCCGCCCTGCTGGACGGCGCGTCGGGCCCGGCCGCGCGGCTGGCGGCGGCAGTGTACCGGGCCTCGGCACCCGTGCGCGCCGACGCCGGCCCGGAGCAGCGGCGTCAGTTGCTGGCCCTGGATGCGGCCCGGTACGGGGACCGTGACCTCTCCGCCCGCCTCACCGCGGTGCCGCTGGACGACGCACCGGCCGAGCGCTGGGGAGTCGACTGGGCCACCGGCTCCCAGGTCGACCCCCGACTCCGACACGCCCTCAGCACCCCCGACCGGGGCGCCGCGTGCGGGGTGGCCACGGTCCGGCTGGGCGGCCGCGCCCTAACAATCACCGGCACCAGCCGCGGCACCGTCCACGTCTGGGACGCCGCCACGGGCGAGCCGGTGGGCGAGCCCTGGACGGGCCACGTCAGCGCGGTCTGGGCGGTGGCGACGGCCGAGGTGGCGGGCCGCACGATCGCGGTCACCGTTGGCGAGGACGGCACGGTGCGCCGCTGGGACCTCGCCACCGGGCAGCCGGTGGGCGAGCCGCTCACCGGCCACACCGGCAAGGTGGGCGTGCTCGCCCTCGCCGTGCCGGACGGCCGGACCGTCGCCGTCACCGGCGGCGAGGACCGCACCCTACGAGTCTGGGACGTGGCCACCGGGCAGCCGGTCGGCGAACCCCTCACCGGCCTCACGGCGGAAGTGCTCGACGTGAGCACGGCCGTGCTCGACGGCCGCCTGATCGCCGTCACCGCCGTCGGCGACCACTATGAGCACGTCGTCCAGATGTGGGACCTGACCACCGGCGAGGAGCTCGGCGCACCGCCCGGCGGCGAGGCGCGGAGGAAGCCCGCGGCGGCGACGGCGGTCCTCGTCGGCCGACCGGTCGTCATCACCGGTCAGAAGACCCTACGGGTGTGGGACCTGGCGACCCGGCAGCCCTTGGGCCGAGCCCTCGTCGGGCACGCCAGGACCGTGACGAAGGTCGTCACCATGGAGGTGGACGGGCGGACGGTCGTCGTCACGGGCAGCGAGGACCGCACCGTCCGCGTGTGGGACCTCGCCACCGGCGAGGCCGTCACCGAGCCGCTCACGGTCTGCTCCACGGAGCTCCTGTCGATGGCCGCGACGGTCGTGGCCGGCCGCCCCACCGTCGTGACCGGCAGCAGGGACGAGGCCGCGGCCCGCGTCTGGGACCTCCGGGCCGGGCAGGACGTCGGCGATCCCTTCCGAGCCCACGCCCACTCGGTGGGCGCGCTGGCCGCCACGGTGCTGGACGGCCGCCGGATCGCGGTGAGCGCCGGCGGGTACAACGACGGGTCGGTGCGGACGTGGGACCTGGCCACGGGCGAAGCGCTCGGCCGGACACGGCCCGACGAGGACCGCGACGTCGAGGCGGTGGACATCACGGTGCTGGACGGCCGACCGGTCGCCGTCGGCGCCGGCCGGTGGGAGCGGAGGATCCGGATCTGGGACCTCGCCGACACCGAGGAGGTGGACGACATCCGGCTGGGCCGCGACAGCATGCCCCTGGCCCTTGCCACCGCCGTGCTGGACGGCCCGGACGGCCGTCCGGTCGCCGTCACCGGCAGCGAGGACTCCCTGCTGCGGGTGTGGGACCTCACCGCGCTCGAACAGGTCGGCGAGCCGATGCCCGGCCACGAGGGCGAAGTGACGGCGGTGGCGACCACGCTGCTGGACGGCCGCCCGGTCGTGGTCTCCTGCGACGACAAGGGTGGCGTCCGCCTCTGGGACCTGACCACGCGCCGCCCGGTCGGCGACCCCCTCGACGGCCACCCGACCGGCGTCCTCGCGGTCGCGGCGGCGGTCGTGGACGGCCGCTCGATCGCCGTCACCGGAGGCCTCGACCGGACCGCGCGCGTGTGGGACCTGACGACGGGCAAGCAGCCCGGCGAGCCCCTGACCGGCCATGCCCGGGAGCTGACCGCGGTGGCAATCACCGAGGTCGACGGCCGTCCCTGCATCGCCACCGGCAGCTGGGACCGGACCGTCCGGGTGTGGGACCTGGCGACCGGCCGACCGGTAGGCCGCCCGGTGCTGTTCCCCACCCCGATCCTGAAGCTGGCCGCCGCCCCCGACGGTCGCCTGGTCGTGGGCTTCGGGTACGAGATCGCGGTGTTGTCCAACCGCCACGGCACGGCTCAGTGCCAGTAAGACCGCAGTACTAGGATGTTGTGAAAGTGCTGGTTAAAGCCACTCGTTGATGGCTGCGACCAGCACTGTTGCCTCGTAGCGCACGGCCAACTTGGCGTATCGCGTGGCCACCGCGCGGTGCCGTTTAAGGCGGTTGATCCTGCACTCCACCGCGTGGCGCTCCTTGTAGTCCGCCTTGTCGAAGACCGGCGGTCGGCCGCCCTGGGAGCCGAGCTTCTTGCGGTTGCGGACCTGGTCGGCCTTCTCCGGGATGGTGCATTCGATCTTGCGTCTGCGCAGGTAGGAGCGGTTCGCACGGGATCCGTAGGCTTTGTCGGCACGGACCTTGGGTCTACCCCTGTCCAATGTGCAGGCGCGTACTCGACTGTGTGGGCTCCGACGCCGACGGCGTAACGAGCCCGTGTCCCGGTCAGCCAGTCGTTCAGCGCCGCAACTGCCGTCACGGGAAGGAGTCTCCTGAGTATCTCCGCGTCCAGTGCATCGGCCAGGTCCTGCCGCGTCAAAAGCCCTCCCTTGCCGCGAGCTTCCAGCATCAGATCCAACCACGCCGCGCTACTGCATCTCGCAGAACCGTCAGCTCTGACTCCTGCCTCGTGCCGCCGCCCACTGGTGGAACGGACGATCGCACCTTGACTATCCAGGCTGCGCGTTTCCCGCTGGAGATCCCCGCCGCGGCCAACTGGTCGGGGGTCGGTAGCGCTGACAGCCTGCTCTGCGTTGGCTGCGGTTCGAGATCTAGGTCGATTCGCTTCCATTCTCGTGCTGCGACGGTGTAGGAGTGCAGCTCGCCCAGCTGGCGGACGGATTGGGGGCTTTGCCAGCGTTACAGCCCCAACCACCCAGACGCCATCGCCAGCCAGGTAAACCTTGCCATCACTCTCCGCGACCCAGGCGGAGCTGCGCAAGTTCACCATCCGCCAGTCGCAGAAGGCGAAACAGGCGACTGGAGCGGGCCTTGTCCGCTGAGGCTGCTGAGGATTTCGTCAGTAACATCACGTAATTGGCTACGTAAATGGCCTGGTGGGGGCGGCGGTTGGGCGGGGTGTGTCGGTGAGGCATGTTGGTGGGGTGTGGTTGGGTGCGGGTTATGTCTGATGATCTGCGTGTTGACGGTGTGGATGAGCGGTTGACGGATCCGGGGTTCTTGGTGAATGCCGCCCCGGGGGAGGTGCTGGGGCTGGCGGATGCTGCTTCGGGGCCTGCGGAGCGGCTGGCGGCGGCGGTGTACCGGGCGTCGGCGCGTGTGCACCGGGACGCTGCGGCGGGGGTACGGCGGCAGGTGCTGGCGTTGGACGCCGCTCGGTACGGGGACAGGGAGTTGTCGGCGCGGATCACCGCTGTGGCGGTGGACGGTGAAGCGGACGCGCGGTGGGGGGTGGACTGGGCCGCCGGCAGCGCGGTCAGCCACCGGTTCCGGCACACCCTGACCGGCCACACCGGCCGGGTGGGTTCGGTGGCGGTGGCGGTGGTGGATGGCCGCCCGGTCGCCGTCACCGGTAGCGACGACAGGACGGTGCGGGTGTGGGACCTGACCACTGGCGAGCAG
>NZ_JARXZC010000010.1 GCF_029894335.1 Kitasatospora sp. MAP5-34
CGGACGGCGGCGCGCCCACGCCCAGGCTCAGCGGGGTGCCGCCGGCGGTGAGGAACCTGATCCGCTCGGTCAGGGTGTGGAACAGCTCCTCGAGGGCCTTGCGGTCCTGGGCGACCACGTCGAAGGAGACGAAGGCGGCCGCAGCGGGTTGCGGGGTGAGGATGCCGGCCTGGTGTTCGCCGTGGAACGGCACGGCCGCGTTCACCCCGCCCGCGTCGGCCGCCTCGGACCGGCCCGCGCCGATCAGGGTGAGGGCACCGCCGGCCAGTGCGGCCGAGGTCGCGCCGACTCCCAGCGCCGCGCCGAGGAAGCTGCGGCGCGCCGGTCCGGCCGGACAGCCCGTGGCCGCAGGCTCCTGCGGGGGCTGTGCAGCGGCCACGGACTGGTGGGGGAAGGGGCAGGAGCCGGTGGTCACGTTTTTCTCGTTCTGGGTAGTCATCAGGCGGACTTCCGGATCTCAAGAAGGTCGGGGATCGGGGCGAGGTCTTCGAGGAGCTGGCCGGTGGCGCCGTTGAGCCGCATCCGGGTCCGGGGGTCGAGCTGCTGCACGGGAGTCCAGCTGCCGTCCGCCCGGTGAGTAGCCGTCAGCAGGTCACTGAGGTGCTTGAGACCGGCGTTCACGGTGGTCAGCGTCCGGGGGCTGCGCTGCTCGATCAGCGGCGCCAGGACGCTCAGGAGTTCCTGGGTTCCGGCCAGGTTGGCCTGGGTGGTGGCCAGGTTGGTGCCGCTGCCCTGGTCGGTGTCGCCGGTGAGCTCGAACTGGAGGGTGTTCTCCAGGATTTCGTGGGTCCGCAGCGGCAGGTCGGCGGCGTCGAACTGCTGGGTCGGGAAGGCCTTGGCGAGCCCGTCCACGTCCGAGGCCAGTTGGTCGGCGACGGGGGTCAGGTCGGCGGCGCTCTGCTGGTGCCACAGGCCGTACTCCAGGCGGTGGAAGCCGCTGAAGTCCTGGTCGGTCACGCCGCCGGGCAGGCCGTCGGCCCGGCCGTTGATCTTCTGGTCGAAGTCCGCGAAGGTGCCGTAGGCGGCGCCCAGCGCGGAGTACTGGAGGTGCGCGGTCAGCCAGTCCGCCCGGGCGGCGTCCAGGTTGCCGTCGTGCAGATCCGCCTGGAGCTTGTGGGTCTGCGTCGACAGGGTGGCCAGACCCGCCTGGACGAACGTCCGGTAGGAGTCCAGCGGCGCCTTCAGGTCGTCCTCCGACACCGGGATGACGGCTTTCGCGTCCCGGGCGCCCGTGACGTGTACGGCGGCCGAGGTGACCGGCGTGCCGTCGGCGGGTACGCACCGCCAGGCGTAGTCGCCCTTGCCGATCGTCGCGGTCAGCGGCCGGGTCGTCCCGGGGGCGAGACCCTCGATCTCACCGTAGACCGCGTTCGTCGTCGGATCGATCAGGTACACCTCGGAGGTCCGGCCACCCGCGTTGTGCAGCTGGAACGTCTGCTGGCCGGGCTGCGGGGTGCTGAAACCCCTCCCGCACCGGTCCTTCGCGTCCGAGACGGTCACGGTCGCGGTGGCGGCCGGCTTTCCCCCGCCGGCCACGATCGCTGTGCAGGCGAGGAGGCCGGGAACGGCGACCAGTGCCACCGGGACCGCCCAGCCGGGTCGGCGCTGCGGCTTGCCGGGGGCGGCCTCCGCCGTGGCGGGGTCCGTGGTGGGTGGGGAGGCCGGGCTCGCGGACCCGCCGCTCCGGCTGATGAGGCTGAACAGCAACCGGCCGGGCCGGGGCATCCCGGGGCGGCGGAGGAAGAACGACATCACCACCGCCAGGTAGCCGAGGTAGCAGACGACCTGCAGCCAGGTCATCTGCGGCGAGAGGTTGAAGACGCCCTGGAGCAGGGTGCCGTACCAGGAACCGGCGTCCCGGCCGGCGCCCAGGTGCACGGCGAGAGCCGAGTTGCCGGGCAGTACGCCGCCCTCCTGCAGGTCGCGCAGCCCGTACGCGAGGACGCCTGCGGCGATGACGACGAGCAGCACGCCGGTGCGGGTGAAGAACGCGGCCAGGTTGATCTTCAGTACCCGGCGGTACAGGGCCCAGCACGCGACGGTCGAGAGCAGCAGGCCCGCTGCCGCGCCCACCGCCGGACCGGCCGTCTGGCCGGCGGCCTGCATGTTGCTCCAGAGGAAGAGCGCGCTCTCCAGGCCCTCGCGGCCGACGGCCAGGAAGGCGGTGGTGATCAGCGCGCCCGCGCTCAGCTCCATGGCGGTGGTGACCTGTGCCCGCAGGTCGCCGGAGAGGCCGCGGGCCGAGCGGCGCATCCAGAAGATCATCACGGTGACGAAGCCGACCGCCACCACGCTCAGCGTCCCGCCGAAGACCTCCTGGGCGGAGGTGGAGAGGTTGGCGGTGGTGAAGGTGAGGACCGCGCCGAAGCTCAGGGCCAGTGCGGCCGCGGCCAGTACGCCGATCCAGACCTGGCGCAGCTTGGCCTGCTGGCCCGAGCGCACCACGGTGGCGACCAGGATGGAGACGACGAGCCCCGCTTCGAGCCCCTCTCTCAGCCCGATCAGGAAACTCGGAAAAGCCGTGCTCCACATGGAAGTCCTCCTGGGTCTGCGCCGGGTGGCCGGCTGGGCTGGTGCGGACCGTCCCGGCTGTTCGGGTCGGGTAGGTCGGGCAGGTCGCGGCCGGGACACGAACACCTGTAGGGGCGCACGGGGAACAGGAGTTCGGCATCCTGCTCCACGACCTTCCTCGCCGGTTCGCCCCGGCACCATCTGGGAGAAAGCCCAGGGGGCCTACGACAGGGGGGAATTCAGAGATTGTCGGTAACCGGCGGGACGGCTGAGATGGAGACCGCACAGCGAGACAGCAGTGCGAATCCTGCGGCGGACAGACATCCGGTCCTGCCGCCCAGCCGTCCCGAACGCGGACTGCCTACCTGTGAGGGGTCAACAAGAGATGACTGTCCAGAGCGAGTTCAAGTACAAGACGTACGTCGAGAACATCCTGGCGCTCCCCTTCGAGAACCTCACCAGCCACGAGCTTCAGCAGGTCTGGTACCTCTCCTGGGTCGCCGCCGTCGAGTTCGGCGAGGCCCTGCGCCTGTCGCAGAAGATGTACCCGGACCACGCCGGCCTGCAGGAGATGATCCTCGGCGAGCTGGACACCACCAACCTGGCGCTGGAGGACTTCCAGGAGCCCAAGGACCACCACGAGTTCCTCTCCCACTTCCTCATCAAGCACGGCGTGATGGAGAAGATGGAGGCCGAGCTCGGCGAGCACGCGGCCACCTACCTGGCGGCCTGCCGCGCGCTGGACCCGCACACCCGTGCCATGACGGTCTTCAGCCGCGAGGAGGAGCTGGCGGGCATCTTCGCCCGGTTCCTGGACTCTGCCGAGGAGAACTGGGAGGCCCCCGGCCTCTACGCGTTCAAGCACTACCTGACCACGCACATCGTCCTGGACTCCAGCGAGGGCGGGCACCACGAGCTCACCAACGACTTCCCGATCGACGACGCCGTCTCGCCGTTCTACGAGGCCCGTTTCGAGAGCTTCCGGCTCGTCCCGTCGCTCGCCGCGAGTGGCGCGTACGACGCTGTCTGAGCTGGTCCCCGCCACCGTGTTCACCCGTCGGCCGATGGTCCGTCCAGCCTTCCCCCGGGGCTGGGACGGGCCGTCGGCCGACTACCCCCACCGTCCCCGAGGACCGCCGTCCTCCGCTTCGCCAGAGGTGTGACACATGTCGACCGTTATCAGGGAACTCGCCATCACCGCCGAGGAGTCCGGCCAGATCCGCACGCACCTGGACGCCATCATGGCGGACGACCGGATGCCCGACCCGAACTACTTCGTGGAGCACTCGCACGTCCTGGCCCAGGAGCTCCCCCGTCGCGTCCGCGAGGCGTTCTACACGTTCGGCCGTTGTGAGGTCACCTCGGCGCTGCACGTCACGGGGAACCCCGTGCTGCGGGACGGGCCCGGCCCGACGCCGGTGACCTACGTCGAGGAGGAACCGGGGTACCGGCTGAACGACGCCCAGATCCTGCACGGTCTCTACGGCAGCCTGCTGGGCGAGCCGGTCGGCTTCACCTCGCAGCGCAAGGGCAGCATCTTCAACACGATCACCCCGATGCCCTCGCTGTCCGGCGTGGCCAACTCCAGCTCCGGGTCCATGTTCGACTTCGGCTTCCACATCGAGGATGCCTTCCACCCGACCCGCGCGGAGTTCATCGGCCTCGCCTGCATGCGCAACGACGAGCGTGCCGCGACCACCATCTCGAACGTCGACGGTGTCGAGCTGACCGAGGAGGAGCTGGACGCCCTCTTCGAGCCGCAGTTCGTCATCGGGCACAACCCGATCCACTCGACCTCCGGGGTGATCTCGGAGGAGAAGCTGAGCGTCTTCTTCGGTCCGCGCGAGCGCCCGTACGTCCGGATCAACTTCGCGACCCTCAAGGTCGAGGACTACGACGGGGTGCCCCGGCGGGCGCTGGAGAAGGTGCGGCAGCACTTCGAGGACAACCGGGCCCAACTCGTGCTGCAGGCTGGGGACTTCGTCTACATCGACAACTTCCGTTGCGCGCACGCCCGGGACGCCTTCGACCCGCTGCCGCCGGGCAAGGCCCGCTGGCTCTCCCGGGTGGTCTTCGCCACCGACCTGCGCAAATCCCGTGAACTGCGGGGTAGCACCGTCACCCGCGCCATCGCGGCCTGAGCCGATGACCACCAGCTACCTGCAGTCCCCACCGGGGCGCGGCGTGGCCATCCCGCGCAGCCGTCCCGTCGTGATCTACGACTCGGGTGTCGGCGGCCTCACCGTGGCCCGGCATCTGGTCCAACTGATGCCCTCGGAAGACCTGTTGTTCGTCGCCGACAACGGGTGGTTCCCGTACGGGGACAAGAACGATCTGGCGCTGAGAGCCCGGATCTACGGGGTTCTGCACGCGATCACCGAGTCCGCCAACCCCCGCGCGATCGTCATCGCCTGCAACACGGCCTCCACGGCGGTGGCGTCGAGCCTCGACGACCTCGGCGCGGGGGTGCCGATCTTCCCCGTCATTCCGCCCGTCGAGCAGACGGCCCAGGCCGTCCGGGGCGGCACGGTCGCTCTGCTCGGCACCCCCAGCACGACCCGCCGCTCGCTGGTGCGGCGGCTGATCGAGCAGCAACAGGGGGTCGCCAACTTCGAGTTGATCGGCTCCATGGAGCTGGTCCACCTGGCGGAGAAGAAGCTGGCGGGCCAGCAGGTGTCGGCAGACGAGGTCACCGAGGCGCTCGACGCGGTCGTCCCGGCCTCGGTACGGGCCGGGGTGGACGGGGTGATCCTCGCCTGCACGCACTTCCCGTGGCTGCTGGAGGAGCTCCAGCCGGCCTTCCCGAACGCGCGGGTGTGGAGCGACCCGGCCCGGGACGTCGCGCGGAAGGTCATGTCGCAGGTGCCGGCGCGGGTCCGATCCCCGCGCGAAGACGTGACGCGGGTGCTGAATCTGACGAGCAGTCACAATCGGGACGAGCTCGGGCCGGTCTTCGCCCGCCACGGATTCTGGGCCGGTCCGTCGCTCGCCTTCGGCTCGAACGTCTACGCCACGTCCCTGCAAACCGGATGAGAAGAGGTCGGTCATGACCGCCGCCGCCACGAAACGCATCTTCGTCTGCAACAACAAACGTGTCACCCCGACCTCCTGCGGCCTCCGGCTGGACGCCTCGGGCGCGGCCGACCAGCTGACGGAACTCCTCGCGGAGCGGGCGGACACCGGTACCGAGTACCAGGTGATCAAGAGCAAGTGCCTGGGACGCTGCCAACTCGGGCCCGTGCTGGGGGTCTTCCCGGACAACGCCTGGTACACGTACGAGGACCGCGAGGACCTCGGCGAGATCGTGTCGGAGCACCTGGAGAACGGGCGTCCTGTCGAACGACTGGCCATCAGAAGGAACACCAGAAGCGCTGCGTGACAAGCCGTACGGCGGGCCTGCGGGCCAGCCGTACGGCAAGCGCATGACCGGCCGCACGACCAGGGCCGCCCGACCCGGCCGCCTGACCAACTGACGTCCCCCTCAAGGATGCGAGGCCGTAACGTGTCTGCGACACCCACGAGACCGCTGTCGGTCGCCGTGCTCGTCAAACAGGTCCCCCGCCCGGACGAGCTCCGGCTGGGTTCCGACAACCGTCTGTCGCGCTCCGGCGTCCAGCACGAGATGAACCCGTACTGCCGCCGGGCGGTGGCTGCCGGGGTCGCCGCGGCGGAGGCGAGCGGTGGCACCAGCACCGTCCTCACGCTGGGACCTCCGGCGGCCGAGGACTGCCTGCGCGAGGCGGTGGCCTGGGGCGCCGACCGTGGCGTCCTGATCACCGACCCGGTCTTCGCCGGCAGTGACACGCTCGCCACCGCACGGGCGTTGGCGGCGGCGCTGGACAGACTGGGCCCGTTCGACCTCGTCCTGTGCGGACGGAACTCGGTCGACGCGGACACCGCGCAGATGCCGGCCCAGCTCGCCGAACTGCTGGACTGGCCGATGGCCGGTGGCGTGCGCGAGCTGAGCTTCGAGGCGGACGCCGTCCGGGTCAGCTGTGAGCACGACGACGGCCGACTGGACGCCCGGGTGACCCTGCCCGCCGTGCTCACCTGCGCGGAGCGGCTCATCGACCCGGCGAAGGTCGGCGCCGAGGGCCGGGCCGCAGTCCCGGCGGACCGCATCCTCCGGCTCGCCGCAGCCGACCTGGGCCCCGGCCCCTGGGGCGAGCAGGCCAGCCCCACCACGGTGGGGGAGACCCGGCAGGTCGAGGCCGAGCGCTGGGGTCTGCGCTACGGCGGGGACGAGGACGAAGTCCGGCGGGCGGTCGCCCTGTTGGCCTGCCACGACGTCTTCGAACCGGCGCCCGCCGAGACGGCTGGTCCGGCCCGGTCCGGCGGTCACGGCACGGCCCCGAGCGGCCCGATCGTGGTGCTGGCCGAACCAGGCAGGCTCACCGCCACCCGGGACCTGCTGGGCGAGGCTGCCCGGCTGGCCGGCGGGCGCGGCGGAGTCGTCGTACTCAGCACCGAACCGCTGGACACCGCCGAGGCGGGCCGATGGGGCGCGGACCTGGTGGTACCGGTCTGCGGCGCCGAGGCGGAGGAGGACGTCGCCACCGCGCTCACCAACTGGTGCCTGGAGAACTCCCCCTGGGCGGTACTCGCCCCATCGACCATGTGGGGACGGGAGGTTGCCGCACGGGCCGCCGCCCGGCTGGGAGCCGGCCTGGCCGGGGACGCCATCGAACTGGAAGCCGACGAACGCGGGTTGGTCTGTTGGAAGCCGGCCTTCAGCGGCGCGCTGGTCGCCGCCGTGCGGTTCCGCTCGGCGGTCCAGCTGGCGACGGTCCGTGGCGGTGTGCTGCGGACGGCGCCCCCCAGAGACGCGGTGGCGCAGCTGGCCCCCGAGGTGACGGTGTCGCCGCGCGGGCGGGTCGTGATCGCGCTGCGTACGCGTGACGACGACGTGGACGCGCTGGCCGGGGCACAGACCGTGGTCGCCGTGGGCGCGGGTGTGGCCCCGGAGGACTATCCGCTGCTGCGCCCGCTGCTCGACCTGCTGGGAGCCGAGCTGGCCGCCACCCGCAAGGTGACGGACCGGGGTTGGCAGCCGAGAGCCCGTCAGATCGGCATCACCGGCCGCAGTGTGGCGCCGAGATTATTCATCGCCATCGGCACCAGCGGCCGCTTCAACCACCTGGCCGGCGCCCGTGGCGCGGACGTGATCCTGGCCGTCAACAACGATCCGGGCGCGCCGGTCTTCGAGGCGGCGGACGTCGGCCTGGTCGCCGACTGGCGGCAGGCCGTGCCCTGGCTGGTCCGCGCGGTGGCCGCACTGCGGCAGCCGGTGGCCGAGCCTGCGGCGGCCGTGGCGGCCGCCTGAACGACGCCGGTCGCGCCCCGACCGGTCACCCGGTGTCCGCCGGGCCTTGCACCGCCCGGAGACCCGAGGTCTCCGGGCGGTGCTCGTTGTACCCGGGCGAGCACTGCGCGTGAATCTCCTACTGCGCGTGCGCGTTCACGGCGTCCGGCCCGAGTGGCGGCCCCTAGCGTGGGAACGCGCTCTAAAGCCGTCCGTGCACGGTCGGGGCGCATACCCTTCTATCCGTCCAGTGGCCCCCGGCCGCTGTCACTTGGAGAGTTTTCAGATGACCTCGAAGTACTCCCGCGGCGTGCTCCTGTGCGTCATCGCGGCAGCGTCCTGGGGTGGCATGTTCCCCGTCATGACGGGGGCGCTCAAGCACATCGACCCGTTCACCTTCACCTGCATCCGGTACACCATCGCCGGGCTCTGCTTCCTGCCGCTGCTGCTCGCGCTGGAGGGCCGGGCCAGTCTGCGACTGGGCGGCGAACGGCTGTGGCTGGCCTGGTTCCTGGGCACCTCCGGGTTCGCGGGCTTCCAGTTCCTGGTCTTCCTGGGGCAGAAGCTGGTCGGGAAGGACGGCGCGCTGATCGCGTCGATCATGATGGTCCTGCAGCCACTGCTGGGCTTCCTGGCGAACTGGGTGGTCCGTAAGGTCGCGCCGCCCAAGGGTGCGCTGGTCTTCATCGCGATGTCGCTGGTCGGCGTCCTGTTCGTGATCACCAATGGTCACCTGAGCATCCTGATCCAGCGGCCGCAGCAGTACGGGGCCGACGGCCTGATCATCCTCGGCGCGCTCTGCTGGGTGATCTACACCATGGGTGGCTCGTTCTTCCCGCACTGGTCCCCGGTGAAGTACACCACCGTCACCACCGGCCTCGGCCTCACCAGCGCGTACGCCATCACCGCGATCCTGCTGGGCACCGGCCTGATCGCGGTCCCGACCGGGGACTCGCTCGTCGCCGTCATCCCGCACCTGGCCTACATGGGCCTGGCGGCCGGCTTCTGCGGCGTCCTGTTCTGGAACCTCGGGAACAAGGCCATCGGCCCGCTGAACGGCGTGCTCTTCATGGACGTCGTCCCGATCACCGCGTTCACCATCACGGCGTTCGGCGGCCACAAGCCGGGCGGGATGCAGATCGTCGGTGCCCTGATCAGCGCCACCGCCCTGGTCCTGAACAACATGTACCTGCGCCGTCGGCAGAGTTCGCTGACCGGCCCGGCGGCGGCCAAGCCGGCCGCGAGCCCGGCCGCCACAGTGTCGGCCAAGGCCGAAGCGGTGAGCCGATGACGAGCCGCCGCACGTCCATCCTGTCCCGGCCGGCCCACGGCTCCGGCCGGCCGGCCCATGGGGGCGCGCACAGATGACCGTCACCGTCTCGGCCGAGCCGTCCCGCATGACGAACCAGGAACCGGTCGTCGACATCCGAGAGTCGCTGGCGGTCTGCCGGCCGACGCTGGACTTCCTCGACGACCAGGACTGGACGGCACAGATCGGCGCCATCCAGGAGCTGTTCGCAGTATCGGCCGAGAAGGTCGGCGTCCGGCACTTCTCGTACCAGATCATCCGATGCCCCGTGATGGCCGTGGCCAGGCCGATCTCCCCGGTCATCACGACCTTTCCCGAGTCCTGGCAGCGCAGATACGCCGAGGAGGGGTACGCGGAGAACGACCCGGTGCTGGCCGAATGCCTGGTCGGCCCGGTGCCGTTCAGCTGGTCGCGGCTGAGCAGGTCGCCGGGGTTGGGCCAACGCCAGCGGCAGTTCCTCAAGGAGGCGCAGGCCGCCGGTCTCGGCCAGGGCATGACCATACCGATCCATGCGCAGGGCGAGGTGGCGGCCCTCAACCTGGTGCCCGACGAGCACCGGGTCAGCCTGATGCACAGCAACACCTATCTGCTGTACCTAATGGCGCACTACCTCCACCTGAAGGCGCGCCGTCCGCTGGTGGAGGTGGCGCTGGCCACCTCGGCCCGGCGGCGGTCGCTGCTCTCGCCCCGGGAGACCGAGGCCCTGGAGTGGACGGCCCGGGGGAAGACCACCAGGGAGATCTCCAGCGGGCTCGGTATCTCGGAGAAGGGGGTCGAGTTCCACCTGGAGGGCGCGAAGCGCAAGCTCCAGGCTTCCAACCGTACGCACGCGGTCGCCAAGGCCCTGGTCCTGCGACTGCTGTTCGCCGCCCCGTGAGCCCGGGGCCAGGCTCCGGGCCCGGCAGGAGAGGAAGGTCCGCATGCGGCATCCCACACTGCTCACACTGGCGCTCGCCGCCAGACGGAAGCCACTGCTCTCAGCGCAGCAGACCGAGGCCCTGGAGTGGTACGCCAGGGGCCGTAGCACATCGGAGACCGCCACCGCCATGGGTGTCCCGCAGCAGGACGTGACAGCCCTGCTGAACGGTGCCGCCCGCAGGTTGCAGGCGGCCGGCAGCGCCCAGGCCGTCGCGAAGGCGCTGGCACTGGAGCTGCTCTTCCGGGGCCGCTGATTGCGGCCCGCCCCGCTCTCCTGCGGGGCGGGCCGTACCCCTGCCGGCGGACGTTCGCAGAGCCCCCTGCCGGCGGACGTTCCTACAGGCCCAGGGACTTGGCGATGATGGTCCGCATGACCTCGCTGGTGCCGCCGTAGATCCGGAAGACCCGGTTGTCGGTGTAGAGGCGGGCGATCGGGTACTCCAGGATGTAGCCGTAACCGCCGTGCAGCTGAAGGCACTTGTCGATCACGACGGACGCGGATTCGGTGCAGAACAGCTTGACCGCCGCCGCGTCCGCCACCGTCAGCCCGCCGTGCTGGTAGAGCTCCAACGCCCGGTCCACCATGGACTGCTGAGCCACCACCTGGGTCTCGCAGTCGGCCAGCGTGAACTTGGTGTTCTGGAACTCGGCCACCGCCTGGCCGAAGACCTTGCGGTCCTTCACGTACTGCAGTGCGAACCGCACGGCGGCCGCCGCCGACGCGTACGCGCCCACCGCGATCGCCAGGCGCTCCTGCACCAGGTTGTGGGTGAGGTACGAGAAGCCCTTGCCCTCCTCGCCGAGCAGGTCCGCGACCGGTACCCGTACGTCGGTGAAGGAGAGTTCGGCCGTGTCGGAGGTGCGCAGGCCGATCTTCTGCAGCTTGCGGCCCACGGCGTAGCCCTCGGACTTCGTGTCCACGCAGAGGATCGACAACCCGGCCCGCCGGTCGGCCGGGTCGTACGGCGCGGTGCGGCAGATCACGAGCACCAGGTCGGCCAGCACGCCGCCGGTGATGAAGGTCTTCGCGCCGTTGAGGACGTAGTGGGTGCCGTCCTCGGAGAGTCTGGCGGTGGTGGTGATGCCCGCGAGGTCGGAGCCGGCACCGGGTTCGGTCATCGCGATCGCGGTCATGATGTCGCCCGAGACGAAGCCGGGCAGCCAGCGCTGCTTCTGCTCCGCGTCGGCGTACTCCAGGATGTACGGCAGGACCAGGCCGGTGTGCACGCCGGAGGAGCCGAAGGTGACGCCCGCGCGGGCGCACTCCTCGGCCACCACCGCCTGGTACTTGAAGCCGCTCTCGCCCGCGCCGCCGTACTCCTCGGGCACCTCGATGCCGTAGACGCCGAGCTCGCCGAGCTTCCGGTAGAAGTCGCGCGGCGGGTGGCCCTCGGTCTCCCAGGACTCGTAGACCGGGACGACCTCCCTGGCGATGAAGGCCCGGATGGTCTCCCGGAAGCTCTCGTGGTCCTCGTTGAACACGGTGCGGCGCACGGTGGCGCTCCCTTCGTGGTGCCCGGAACTTCGCGGTTCCCGTTGCTGCGGTTCCCGTTGATCGCCCGACAAGTTAATCGCCGGTAGCCTGCACTGTCCAGCATCCGAACCGGTCCTTTCTCCGGATGACCCAGTCTTGCGGCTTCCGCTAAGTGAATCCTTGCTACCCTGGCCGGGCTGATGGCCGGACCGCTGGTGGCATGGGGGTGGATGGTGTCGACCGAGCGGGGTACGGCGCGACGGCCGCCCGGGCGCAAGGCGCAGCTGCTCGGCGCGGCGGGTGAACTGTTCCACCGGCGCGGCTACCACCAGGTCTCGATGGCGGAGGTCGCCGCCGAGGTGGGGATCACCGCTCCGGCGCTCTACCGGCACTTCCGGGGGAAACCCGAACTCCTGCGCCGAGTGGTCGACCTGGAGCTGTCCGCGTTGCACGAGGCGGTCCTGGCCGGCGCGGACGGGCCGGCCGCGCTCTGCGCGGCACTCGCCGCCGCCGCTGTCGACCACCGCACCCTCGGCACACTCTGGCAGCGCGACGCCCGGCTGCTGCCCGCCGCTCAGCGCGCCGAACTGCGGCGGGCACTGCGCGCCGACGTCCAGCGGATGGCCCGGGTGGTGGGCGCGACCCGGCCCGAACTCGCCTACGGTGAAGCCGAATTCCTCAGCTGGTCGGTCCTGTCGGTGTACGGGAGTCTCTCCCACCACACCTTCGCCCCGCCTCGGCGGCGCTTCGAGCGACTGCTGCGACAGCTCGGCACCGACGTCCTGGCGCTCCCGTCGGCCGACCTCCCAGCCGACCTCGCAGCCGGTCTCCCGGCTGACCTCCCGGCCGACGGGCGGGATCTCCGGGGCGGCGACCCGACGACCGTCCAACTCGCGGCGGGGGCAACGGAGTCGCGTCGCGAGGAGCTGCTGACGGCAGCCGTCCGGCTGTTCCACGAGCGCGGTTTCGACAACGTGAGCACCGATCAGCTCGGCGCGGCCGTCGGGATCGCCGGACCCAGCGTGTACAAGCACTTCGACTCCAAGTCGGAGCTGCTCGCTGCCGCTCTCGTACGCAGCCGCGAGCGGCTGTGGCACGAGGTCGAGGGCGCGATCAGGGCCGGAACCACCCCCGCCGGGGCCCTGTCCGCCGGGCTGCGCGCCTACGTCGGCTTCGCCGGGCACAACGTCCACTACCTGGGCGCGATGCTCAGCGAGACCGACCGGCTGGCCGAGCCCGACCGCAAGGCGGCCCTCGACTTCCGCCGGGACTTCCTGCGGACCTGGGTCGGCCTGCTCCAGCAGCTCCGCCCCGAGTACGAGAACGCGGAGGCCCGGATCCGTGTGCACGCGATGTTCGCACTGGTCAACGACGGCGTGCGGAGCCGCCCGGGCGGGGCCGGGCCCGAGCTCACCGAGTGCCTGATCGCACTCGGCCGGGCAGTGCTCGGGACGGCGGACACCACGGACGCCGGAACGCCCCGAGGGGCGAGCCACAGCGGCTCGCCCCTCGGCTGACTGTTACGACTGCCTACGACCGCCTACGACTGTCGGTCCGGCGGCCGGCTGGTCCGGCCTAGTACAGGACGAAGGGGTAGTAGACCTTGTGCGAGAGGTTGCCGTTGCCCTGGACGGTGCCGACGCCACCGGAGTTGCCGGCGACCCCCACGTTGTTGTTCTGGTTGCTGCTCCCGGAGCCGGTGGCCGTCTGCTGGGTGCCGTTGGCGTTGCCGTGCACGCTGCCGACGATGTTGCCGGAGCCGGTGTTGCTGACCACGCTGCTGTTGGAGAGATGGTCGGAGCCCGCGCCGTTGTCGGCCTGGGCGGTACCGACGCCGGCCAGGAGGAAGGCTCCGAGAGCGGCGATGGCGGCGACTGCGCGAATACGGGACACGGTGGTCTCCTGCTTGCTCGGTACGAAAGTAGCGCGAGCGGGGTGGCCGCCCCGCGTTGCGCCGTTGGCTGGCGTCGCATCGCAAGCATTCCCCAGTCGGCCCATTGACTTCAATAGTTGGCGGCAGCGTTAGCCCGAAGGTGTCGCACGGAGGGGATAACCCCTCAACGACCGGCCCGGCCCGAAGATGCGTGAGAAGGCTGAAATCCCCCCGAATGGCGGCTATTTCTCCCACCTGCGTGGGCGCGGCGAGAGTCGGGCCGTCGTCAATCCCAGGTTGACCGGCCCTGCGGGGCGATATTCCTCCGACAAGCAGACAATCTCTTGGGCATTGCTTTGCTATTTCATTGCCAATCCTCGAATGTCACAAGTCTTGAACGTCAGGAGTCCCAGTCCCGTGACCAGTCCCGCCACCAGCTCCTCGCTCGGCCCTGGACCGTCCTGAACCGTCCTGAACGGTCCGGTACGAGTGGTCCGAACCGGACAGTCCGGTCCGCTCACCTGCGCAGTCCGGTACGTACATGTGCGTTCAAGCTTTCGATCAGGCAAGGTGGGGCAGGAGAGTACAGCGGTGGCCGGAAGCCACCAGGGGTGGCGAGGAGTGGTAGTGCCGAAGCGGGGCCGGGGCCGGCCGGGCAGCGCGAAGAGTGTCAGCCGCGCCCGGAAGGCCAGGGGTGGCGGGCCCGTCCGTCCCGGGCCCAAGCCGGTGGAGCCGCGCGACGCGCCGCCGACCGAGGGTCTGCTCGGCCCCGACACGCCACCGGTCGAACAGAGCACCGCCGTCCCGCTGGCCCTGCCGCCGGCCGAGACCGAGGGGCTGCTCCGGCCCGCAGAAGCCGAGACGACGGCGGAAACCCCCGTCGGGGCCGCCGCCAAGCCGTACGTCAGCGTCGCCGAGGACACCCTCAGCCCCGAGGACTGGCGCGCCGTCGGCTACAGCCTGCCCGTCGGGCTCGGCGTGCCCAACCTCAACCCGGGCGCCCCCGGCGCCGCTCCCTGGCCGGACCGGATGCGCACCCTGCTGCGCACCCCGATGGCCGAGCGCCCCGCGTACGAGCGGACCCAGCGCGAGCAGAAGCCGGACGCGGCGCTCCGGAGCGTCCCCCGCATCCTGGACCTGACGCTCCGGATCGGCGAACTGCTGCTGGCCAGCGGCGAGGCGGCCGAGGACGTCGAGGCCGCCATGCTGGGCATCGCCCACGCGTACGGGCTGGACCACTGCGAGCCGCAGGTCACCTTCACCCTGATCGGGATCTCCTACCAGCCCTCGCTGGTGGACCCGCCGGTCACCGCCGACCGGGTGGTGCGCCGCCGGACCTCCGACTACACCCGGCTGGCCGCCGTCTACCGGCTGGTCACCGACATCACCGCCGAGAAGCTCTCGGTCAACGACGCCTACCGCCGGCTCGCCGAGATCCGCCGCAACCGGCATCCGTACCCGACCTGGCTGCTGGCCCTGGCGACCGGGCTGCTGGCCGGCGCCGCCTCCTTCCTGGTCGGGGGCGAGGTCGACGCCAAGGCCTGGTTGGTCTTCGTGAACGCCTTCGTCGCCGCCATCCTCGGCGACCGGCTGGCCGCGCTGGTCGCCCGCCGGGGGCTGCCGGAGTTCTACCAGTTCGTGATCGCCGCGATGCCGGCCGCCACCTCCGGCGTGATCCTTTCGAACTTCCCCGACGCGGGCCTGCGCGGCTCGGTCGTCATCACCGGTGGGCTGTTCGCGCTGCTTCCCGGGCGGGCGATGGTCGCCGCCGTGCAGGACGGTCTCACCGGCTTCTACATCACCGCCGCCGCCCGGCTGCTGGAGGTGCTGTACCTGGTCGCGGGCATCGTGATCGGCGTGATGCTGGTGCTGTACGCCGGGCTGAACACCCACGCCAGGTTCAATCCGGGCGAGAGCCTGGCCGGGGTCGACAGCCACCCGCTGATCCGGCTGACCGCCGCGATGGTGCTGACCCTGGCGTTCGCGATGCTGCTGCAGACCGACCGCCGCAACCTGCTCTTCGTCACCCTCAACAGCTGTGCCGGCTGGGCCACGTACGGGGTGCTCACCCGCAACGCCGGGTACTCCCCGATCATCGCGACCGGTGTGGCGGCCGGGCTGGTCGGCCTGTTCGGGCAGCTGATGGCCCGTTACCGCTCCGCCTCCTCGCTGCCCTACGTCACGGCGGCCCTCGGTCCGCTGATGCCCGGTTCGGCGATCTACCTCGGCATGCTCGCCTTCACCCAGAACCAGCCCGACGTCGGCCTGGCCTCGGTCGGCCGGGCCGCCGCCCTCGCCCTCGCACTGGCGGTCGGGGTGAACCTCGGAGGGGAGATCGCGCGCCTCTTCATGAAACTCCCCGGCCGGACCACCGGGATCAGGGCACCGGGGCTGGGGACGCTGGGGGCGGACCAGCGCCTCGCCCCGTACCTGCTCGCGCCGCGCCGCGCCGCCAAACGCACCCGGGGGTTCTGAGCGGCGTTAGGCCGGTCGTCCCAGCCGATCCTCCCGGCCGGGCGGGACCCCGGAGCGACCCCGGAGCACGAGGGAACGAAGGTACGACGACCCATGATCAGTACGCTGCTCGACGGCTACCGCACGCACATCATCGCCGCGCACAAGCAGCCGCTCTTCCTGCTGTTGGTCGGGTTCATCCTCTCCTTCCTCCTCATCCGCTTCAGCGTGCGGATGATCCGCGCGAAGGTCCGCTGGTGGCCCGGCAACATCACCCCCGGCGGCCTGCACATCCACCACATGGTGTTCGGGCTCGGCTTCCTGCTGCTCGGCGGTATCGGGGTCTTCGCGACCAACGGCGGGCACCCCTGGATCGACTGGTTCGGGTTCAGCTTCGGCATCGGCTGCGGGCTGGTGCTGGACGAGTTCGCGCTGATCCTGCACCTGGACGACGTCTACTGGAGCGAGCAGGGCCGCAAGTCGGTGGACGCGGTGATCTTCGGGATCCTCTTCACCGCGCTGCTGCTCACCGGGTACGTGCCGCTCGGGGTCGTCCCCGGGCAGACTTCACCGGAGGGGTCCGGCCGCTGGGGGCTGGTCGCGGTGATCTCGGTCAACGCGCTGGCCTCGATCGTCGCCCTGTTCAAGGGCAAGGTCTGGACGGGACTGCTCGGCATCATGATCCCCGGCCTCTCCTGGATCGGTGCGGTCCGGCTGGCCCGGCCCAGCAGCCCCTGGGCGCGCTGGCGGTACGCGAGCAGGCCACGCCGCCGGGGGCGTGCGCTCCGGCGTGAGCGCCTGCTGCACCGGCGTGCGGACCGGGCCCGCACCTGGCTGTTCGACCTGATCGCCGGCGCACCCGACAAGGTGCCCGCCCATCACACCGCCACCCACCGCGTAGCCGAGCGGGTGGCCGCCCGGGCCAGTGCCCACCTGGACGCCCACGAGGCCAGGGCGCTCGCCCGCCGCTCCGCCCGGCTCGCCGACCGCCGCGCCGCCTCGGCCGCTCGTGCCTCGACCCCCGTCACCGGTCCGGGCGCCTCCGCCCCCGACCCCGGGCGCCAGGGCCAGGCCCAGCAGCGCCGCCGTACCGTACGGGCCGGCCGGAACCGAACCTACGCGGTACGTCCGTCCGGGACGGCAGGTACGTCCGGCCCAGGCAGCCCTGCCGTCACCGCCCGGCCCGCGACGGTGATCCGCCCCGAGTCGCACCCGGCGTACCGTCACCCACGCATCCCCCGCCCGCACGTACCGCCCAAGCGCTGAGCCCCGCGCCGCCGCTGCTGCCCGCCGCTGCCTGTTGGCGGGCTTGCCGACGGGCCTGACGGTGAGTCGGCAGGGCCGTTCGGGTCGGTGGATCCGACATCTCACCCGGCCGGAGGCACAGGGATGGCGCTGACAGGCCGTCGCGTTTGAGAATATTACGACGAGTGACTGATTTGTCACCTGATGGGATATTTTGACTGGTCATCAGACGTTGGCGAGAGGGAAGAACCGTGGCACGCAGACTCCTGCCGACACTCGTGCTGGCTCTCACCGGTGTGCTCGGGCTGCTCCCTGCAGCCGTGGCCGCCCCGCCCCGAGCCGCCCCACCTGCCGCACCCGCAGCCCTCGACGGGCTCGCCGCCCCCGCCGACGATCCGTACCCGTCGGCCGAGGACATCGCCCGCGCCCAGGCGGAGGCCGACGCCCGTGCCACCGACACCGCTGCCATCGAGGCCCGGCTCTCCGCCGCCCAGAGCGAGCTGGAGCAGTCCGGACGCGTCGCCGAGCAGGCGGTGGAGGCCTACAACGGAGCACAGACCCGGCTGGCCAAAGCCCGGGTCGAAGCCGACGCCTCGACCCGGCGGGCGCAGGCCGCCGAGGCCGCCCGCGCCGACGCGGCGGGGCGAGCGGCCGAACTCGTCGCCGAGACCTACCGGCAGGGCGCGAGCGCCGAACTCTCCGCGATCAACGCGCTGCTCGGCGCCGACGGCCCCCGGGCCCTCACCGAACGGGCCGCCGCCGTCAGCATGGCGGGAGCCCGGACCAAGGACATCCTGGACGCGGCGACCGCCACCTCAGCGGAGGCGTCCCGGGCCTCGGCCGCCGCACGGACCGCCGCGCAGGACGCCCGACGTGCCGCCGAAGCGGTGCTGGCGGCCAAGGAACGGGCCCAGGCCCGGCTGGCAACCCAGCAGAGCGAGGTCGCCGACATCGGCCGCCGCCGCGAACGGCTGCTCGCCGCGCTCGCCACGGCCCGCAACACCACCGTCGAACTGGAGCGCAAGCGCCGCGAGGCCCAGGAGGCGATCGCCGCCCGGGCGGCCGAGGAGGCGGCCCGAGCCGCTGCGGCAGCCGCCCAGGTCTCCGCCGCCACCCCCGGCGCCGACGGCTCGTCGGCGGACGGCGCCGGGTCGGCCAGGGGAGTGGACGCCGCACTGGACTTCGCCCGCTCCAAGATCGGCCTGCCCTACATCTGGGGCGGCGAGGGCCCGACGGGCTACGACTGCTCAGGGCTGACCATGATGGCCTGGCGCACGGCCGGCCGATCGCTCACCCACTTCGCCGCCGACCAGTACGCCGAGTCGACCCCCGTCTCGTACCGCTCGCTCCGCCCCGGTGACCTGGTGTTCTGGACCCACACCGGCCGCGCCGCCGACATCTACCACGTCGCCATCTACCTCGGTGACGACCAGATGATCGAGGCCCCCCGCCCGGGCACGGCCATCAAACAGGCCAGCCTCTGGATCATGGGCCGCCCCGACTTCTACGCCCGCCCGAAGCCTGACCGGGACGCGTAGGTTTCCAGTGTTCAGGGGCACTGCGCCAACTCGGGCTCGGGTTCGGGCCCGCGCTCGGATCCGGTACGCCAGCCGATCAGCGCCGCTACGGCTTCGCCGTCCTGCCTATGGTCGGGAGGATGAAGTCCTGGATCAGGCTCTTGGCGTCCCGCACGATGGGCCGGAAGACCCGGTAGCGGGACAGGTTGATCACCCGGGCGGCCATCGGCGTCGAACGGGTGACGAACTCGCGGGTCCGCTCGGTGTCCGGCGTGCGGTCGAAGACCCAGTAGAGCACCACGACCATGAGGTGCAGCCAGAGCAACTCGGGGAGCAGATCGGCGAGTTCCGCGTCCAGTTTGGGTGCGAGGTCCGAGCCGTTCAGCACCTCGTGGAACAGCTCGACGGCCGTCGCCCGGGCGGGGTGGGACTCGTTGGAGAACGGGCTGAGCGAACTCGTCGGGTCGGCGGCCGTGCGGAAGAACTGTGACGCGAAGCCGTGGTATTCGGCCGCGCAGTCCACCCAGGAGTCGAGGGCGATTCCGAGACGTTCCGCGAAGTCCTTTTTGCCCGCCATCCGACTTCTGGCATCGGCCGCATGCGCATGGGTCATCTGGTCGTAGAATCCTTGGATCAGGAATTCTTTCGACGCAAAATAATAATATGCGTTACCAACCGAGACTCCGGCCTCGGCGGCGATGGCGCGCATCGTGGTCTTGTCGTAGCCACGTTCCTTGAACAGGCGCATGGCCGTCTCAAGGATGAGCGCACGGGTCTGCTCGCTCTTGTCGGTCTTGGGGAGTGCCCGACCGCCGGGGAGCTCGGAGGCCCTGGCGGGCTCAGTTGCGTCGTCCACGCTGGCGAGCCTACCCGGGGGTGTGCGCCCTCCGGCAAGAATCTGAGCAGGGGGCCTCTGACCAGCCGATATCGTTGTACCGGATGTCCCCTGCGCACCCGGTCCAATATTTCGAACGTGTTCAAAACCCCCTGCGGGACGACTCTACGACTCAGGGCGGAACGGGTTCAAGTCGATATCGTGGGAGGCTCGTCACATGACCCGACAGATCGTCATCAGAACGGGTGCGGCAGCCGACGCGGAGACCGTCGCCGCTCTGTACGCCGAGAGCCGGCAGGCGGCGTACGCGGGCATCCTCCCGCCCGAGGTGCTCGGTGACGGCCTGGCGGAGGTGAGCGGCGAGATCTGGGCGATCCGGCTCACCGCCGACTACGGCGAGCCCGCCGACACCCCGGTCCTGCTGATCGCCGAGGCCGGCGGCGAACTGTACGGCTTCGCCTATCTCGTCCCCGAGCCGGACGGCCGGGTGCTGTTGGACAATCTGCACGTCCGCCCCGGCCACACCGGCGCGGGCCTCGGGCGCCGGCTGCTCCGGGAGGCCCTCGCCCTGGCCCGGAACCGGGAATCCGCGCTGTACCTGGAGGTGTTGGCGGGCAACACCCGGGCCGTCGCCTTCTACGAGCGCGAGGGTGGCGTCCGCACGGACGAGCGCGACTGCGAATTCGCGGCCGGCTTCACCCTCCCCGAGTACGAGTACACCTGGCTCCCGGACGCAGCGGCCTGACGAAGGCGCGGGTCAGGCTGGGCCGGTGGCCCGTGGTGCGCGAAGCAGGCGAAAGCCCGCCAGCGTGATCAGCAGGGCCAGCGCGGCCGCCCCGGCGGGCAGCCAGTAGCCGGTGCCCGGGGTGGCGTGCTGTGCCACGGCGCCGCCCAGGGCGGAGCCCGCCGAGATCCCGACCAGCAGGCCGGAGATCACGACCGCCATACCCTCGTTCAACTTCCCTGCGGGCAGCAGCTCCTGGATCAGCGTCAGCCCGGCCACCATGGTCGGCGCGGTCCCCGAGCCGGCGATCAGGATCGCCACCGCCAGTGCACCCAGCCCCGCGCCGGACACCCCGGCGGCCAGTGGGAGCAGCAGCAGCCCCGCCATCGCGGCCATCCCGGCCACCAGGCGGCCGGCGGGCGTGCGCTTGGGCCGGACCAGCCCGAAGGCCAGCCCGGACAGGCACGAACCTGCCGCCATCAGTGCCAACAGGCCGCCCGCCAACGGCCGTTGTCCGAGCGAGTCGGCGTACGCGATGGTGGTGACCTCCATCGACCCGAAGACCGCGCCGGTCGCCACGAAGGCCGGCACCAGCACCCGCAACCCGCTCGACCGCAGTGCGCCGCCACCGCCGGGGGCCGGCGGCTGCACCGGCGGTTCGGTGCGGCGCTGGGCCGCGAAGGCGAGGCCGCCCGTGCAGGAGAGCAGTACGGCGACCGTCAGCCCGGCTTCGGGGAAGAGCGAGGTGCAGAGCAGCATCGCCAGTACCGGCCCGGCCATGAAGCACAGTTCGTCCAACGCCTGCTCGAAGGAGTTCGCCAGCCGCCGTGCCTCGGGGTCGTCCCGGTACAGGTACGCCCAGCGGGCTCGCGCCATCCCGCCCAGGTTGGGCAGCACGGAGGAGGCGGCAAAGCAGACGAACAGCGTCCAGGCCGGGGCGTCGTAGCGGGCGCAGAGCGGCAGTGCCGCGAACGGGACGGCTGCCACCAGCACACTCGGTACGGCCACTCTGGACTGGCCGTACCGGTCGACCAGCCGTCCCAGCAGCGGCATTCCGAGCGCGCCGGTGATCACCCCGGTGGCCGTCACCGCCCCCGCCAGGGCGTACGAGTCCCGGCGGGTGGCGATCATCACGACGGTGCTCACCCCCACCATCGAGAACGAGAGCCGGCCGAGCAGCCCGGCCAGGGTGAAGGCGATCGCGCCGGGGGCGGCGAAGATCCGGCGGTACGAGGCGAACACGGGTGCTCCCGAGAGGTGATCAACGGATGCCCTCAGCCTCCTGGGGGCGGCCCGGGTCGGTCCAACACCTGTTTGGATCGATTGACGCAGCTGCGTTGAAAATCGGCTGACGACACCCCTGACCTGCGTTAATCTGCCCGGATGCCCCATGATCTGCATCCCCGCCTGCTGCGCGGCTTCGTGGCGACGGCCGAGACCCTGCACTTCGGCCGGGCCGCCGGGAACCTGCACGTGGCGCAGCAGGCGCTGAGCCGCGACATCCGGACGCTGGAGCGGGTGCTCGGCCGGACACTCTTCGCCCGCACCACCCGCAGTGTGGAACTGACCCCGGCCGGTGAGCGGTTGCTGCCGATGGCGCACCAACTGCTCGCGCTGCAGGACGAGATCCTGGCGGGCGGCGACAGCAGGGCGCTGCTGGTCGATCTGAACAGCGCGGTCACGGGCGACGACCTGACGGCCGACCGGTTGCTCGCCGCCGCCCGGGCGGCCGTGCCGGATGGTGAGCTGCTGGCCCGGTTCCACGGCGGACTCGCCGCAGCGGCAAAGGAGTTGCTCGTCCACCGGCTGGACGTCTCGTTCGGCCGGTACGCCGGTCTCCCGACTCAACTGCGGGCCCGGCTGGCCCACTCGCCGGTCAGGCTGGAGCGGATGGCCGTCCTGCTGCCGCTCACCCATCCGCTCGCCGCCCGGCCCGAGGTGCCGCTCGCAGCGCTGGCCGGGCATCCCGTGGACATCTGCGCGGGCAATCCGGCGACCACCGAGTGGGCCGACCTCGGCCGTCAACTCCTCGGAGCACACGGCCTGGTGGCGGCCACGCCGTACAGTCCGCCGGTCGGGGCGGACGAGCTGGCGCACTACATCGACCGACACGGCGAGGCGATGCTCACCACCACCGGCGGGCCCGAGATACCGGGAACGGTGACCCGTCCGCTGGTCGAACCGGTGCCGCTCAGCCTGGTGGGGTTGGTCCACCGACCGGAGATGAGGCACCCGGGCCTGGACGCTTTGCGCGCGGCGGCGGCGGACCTCGGCTCCCGGGAGGGCTGGCTGCGGCGCCCGCCCGGGAGTTGGCTCCCGCGCGAGGACGCGGAGCTGCTGCGGAGCTGACCTGTGGGGACACTTCGGTGCGGACGCGCGTGCGCCCCCGCCGTCGTCGATCGGCAGGGGCAGCGCGCGAGCAGCTGGTGCGTGTGGGGCGGAGGTTCGGGTCAGGCGGCCTTCACGGCGGAGATGTCGAAGCTGAGCTTGACCTTCTCGCCGATCAGCACGCCACCGGTCTCGAGCGCGGCGTTGTAGGTCAGACCCCAGGTGGTGCGGTCGATCGTCGTGGTGCCCTCGAAGCCGACCCGCTCGTTGCCGTACAGGTCGGTCGCGCTGCCGGTGAAGTCGAGATCCAGCACGACCGGGTGGGTGGCGTCCTTGATGGTCAGGTCGCCCGTCATCCGGTACGAGTCGCCGTCCACCTGCTCGGCGGAGGTGCTGCGGAAGGTGATCTCCGGGTACGTCTCGGCAGCCAGGAAGTCGCTGTTGCGCAGGTGCTCGTCGCGCTGGGCCTGGTTGGTGTTGACGCTGCCGACCTTGATGACCAGCTCGGCGGAGGAGTCGGCCGGGTTGGTGCCGTCCAGGTGCAGCTTGCCCTCGTACTCGGTGAACTCGCCGCGGACGTTGGTCACCATGGCGTGGCGGACGGCGAACCCGACCCGGCTGTGGGTGGCGTCGATCCCGTAGTCACCCGTAAGGTGCCCCAGGTCCGGGCCGGCGGGGGACGCGGTGTCGACAGCGGCTGCGGCGGCGTTGTTGCGGTTGAAAATGCCCATGGCTCCTCCTGGGGTAGTGAAGCCTTTGTCCAGGCTTCAACTTCTTGGTTCGAGCCTAGGGCATCTTCGTTCAATGTTCAACCATATCTAGGACTGGATTCCCGCCTCGGCTTCCGCCTTGATGTCGGCGATCAACTCGAAGGCCGTCCGGCCGTCCAGCGTCTCCCGGATGATGTCCGCGTGTCCGGCGTGCCGGGCCACCTCGGCGATCAGATGCGTCAGGATCCACCGCGCGGTGCGCCGGCTGTTCGGCGGGAACCAGGGCTGGTCCGGCAGCGCGGCGTCGACCTCCAGGTCGGGCAGGCCGCGGATGATCTCCTCGGTCTCGGCCGCGATCACCTCGTACGCCTTGAGCCAGCCGGCCAGGGACTCGCCCTCCAGGAGGCGGTGCTCGTCCGCCCAACTGGTCCCGGCCGGCCAGCCGAGCGGGCGGCCCATCAGGGTGCCGACGATCCAGAAGTGCTCGCACCGCGCCACATGCTTGACCAGACCGCTCAGCGAGAGGGCGCTGGCGCTGGGCTTCGACGCGGCCTCCTCCTCCGTCAGGCCGTGGGCCGCACGGCGGATGGCACCGCGCTGGGCGTCCAGGAAGGCCAGCAGGGCGTCGCGCTCGTCGGTCTCGGGGCGTACCAGGGTCACCATGTCGGGCACCTCTCTCATCGGGCGGCGTGCTTCCGCTTCGGTACGACCGACGCTATCCGCCAATCAGGCCAGATCCGGTCCTAATTCGGCCCCATTTGCCGGTCGGTCTAAGGTGAATCGAGTCCGCACGCGTTCCGAGAGGCTCCCGATGTATGCCCTGCACGCCCTCTGGCAAGCGGACGGCCGGCTGGCCCTGTGGGCCGAGGACGCGCAGGCGTTCGGCGCGCCGCGCGAACGCGCCGTCCGCGCCGCGCGGGAGGCCGGCCGCCCGGCGGCCGCCCATCCGTACGCCTGCCCGGCGGGCGTCGTCGCGCGGCTGCTGGCCGGGATCGGGCCCGGGCTCGGCTGGCTCGCCGAACAGGCCCCGGAGCGATGGACCACGCTGCTCCTCCCCAGCTTCGACAGCGCACCGACGCCCTCCCCGCAGCTGCCCGTCGGCGCGGTCAACCCAGGTGTGGGGCAGGCCCTTTGGCGGGTGCCCGTACTGCTCTTCGCGCCGGCAGAGGCGGCCCAACTGCTCGGCGAACTCTTCGACCCGCACTGGTCCGCCGCCGCAGTCGAACTCCCGGGCGGCAGCCCGGCCGAGATCGCGTACGGCGCCTCGCTGCGATGGCTCACCGCCGTCCACGACCTCGCCTGGCGACTGGTCGGACGGGGACGAGTCCTGCCCGCGCTGCGCGAGCAGGACGGCGAGCCGTACGCCCGCTGGCAACCCGCCCTGGACGGGCCCGCCCGCCGGGAGGCCGCCGCCCTCGTGGCCGGCTGCCCACCGGCCGCCCGCGCCGAGCACCGCCCCGGCTCGGAGGTCCGCACCGCCGCCGAGCTGGTCGCCGAACTGCTGGACGTACTCGTCGACCGCGAGACCCGCAGCGCCCTCGACGGCGAACCACCCGCACTCGCTGCCGTCACCCCCGCCGACACCTGGTACGCCGCACTCCTGGCCCCCGACGGCCACCTGCCGTCCCTACCGGCGCCGACCCTCGCCGAACTGCGGGAACAGCTCGCCGCCTGGTACGCGGGGGCAGCCGACCCCGACGGCCGACTCCGGCTCTGCTTCCGGCTCTCCGAACCGCTCGGCCCGGCCGACGACGACCCCGAGGGCACTCCCTCCGACGACGCCTGGCGGCTCGACTTCCTCATCCAGGCCGTCGATCAGCCCTCCCTCCTCCTCACCGCCGCAGACCTGTGGGACGGCGGACCAGCGCTCGCCGCGCTCAGCCGCAAAACCGAGGACCCGATCGAGGTCTACCTGGGCGAGCTGACCCGTGCCGCGCTCCGCCGTCCCGAACTCGCACCGGCCCTCCGCAACTCCCGCCCCACCGGGCTGGACCTGGACCGCGCCGGAGCCTTCGCCTTCCTCCAACAGGCGGCCCCGGTACTCGCCGACGCGGGATTCGGCGTGCTGCTCCCCGCCTGGTGGCAGCGCCGTCCGCGCCTCGGCCTGCTGCTCAGTACCACCCGCCCCCCCGCACCCGGCTCGGTCGAGCGGTCGGCCCAGGTGGACCGGGACGCGATCGTCGCCTTCCGCTGGCAGGCCGCACTGGGCGATCTCACCCTCACCCAGCAGGAGTTGACCGATCTCGGGGCCGCCCAGCAGGGGCTGGTACGGCTGCGTGGCCGATGGGTCGAGGTGGACGCCGCGCAGATCTCGGCGGCACTCGCCTTCCTCCGCCGCCAGGGCACCGGGACCATGCCGACGGCGGACGTGCTGCGCCTCGCCCTCGCCCCGGACGCCAAGGTCGCCGGGCTGCCGGTGACGGGTGTCCGGGCGGCCGGTCCGCTCGGTGACCTGCTCGCGGGGCGGACCGCCGAACGGACCCCGCCGCCGGACCTGCCGCCCGGCTTCGGGAGCACTCTGCGCCCTTACCAGGAAAGGGGGTTGGCCTGGCTGCACGCCCTCACCCGGCTCGGCCTGGGCGCCGTGCTGGCCGATGACATGGGCCTCGGCAAGACGGTCCAGACGCTCGCGCTGCTGGCCGCCGAGCACGCGGCTGAACACGCGGCTGAACACGCGGCTGAACACGCGGCCGAAGCCACGGCCGAGCGCGCCGCCGAGCGCACTGCCGGCCAGGCCGGCGGCGCCGGCGGCGGTATCGGGCCGACGCTGCTGGTCTGCCCGATGTCGCTGGTCGGCAACTGGCAGCGGGAGGCGGCGAAGTTCGCGCCGATGCTTCGCGTGCACGTCCACCACGGCGCGGACCGGCAGAGCATTCCGGACAGCGGTGTGGACCTGCTGATCACGACCTACGGGCTGGTGCAGCGTGATGTCGCCGAGCTGCGGCGGATCCCCTGGCGGCGGATCGTCGCCGACGAGGCCCAGTTCATCAAGAACACCGCCACCGCCCAGTCCCGGGCGATCCGTTCGCTCCCTGCGGCCCACCGGCTGGCCCTCACCGGTACTCCGGTCGAGAACCGGCTCTCCGAGCTGCACGCGATCCTGGACTTCACCAACCCCGGGCTGTTCGGCACGGCGGAGTCGTTCAAGGAGCGCTACGCGATCCCGGTCGAGCAGAGCGGCAACCAGGCCGTCGCCGCACAACTCCAGTGCCTCACCGGGCCGTTCGTCCTGCGCAGGCTGAAGACCGACCCGGCGATCGCCGCCGAGCTGCCCGCCAAGCAGGAGATCACGGTCTGGTGCAACCTCACCGCCGAGCAGGCCGGCCTCTACCAGGCGGTGGTGGCCGACCTGTTGCACCGCGTCCAGGGCATCCGTGGCGTCGAACGCAAGGGCACGGTGCTGGCCGCCATCGGCAAACTCAAACAGGCCTGCAACCATCCGGCCCAACTGCTCCACGACGGTTCCAAGTTGGCCGAGCGCTCGGGCAAGGTCGCCCGGCTGGAGGAGATCCTGGCAGAGGCGCTCGCGGAGGGGGACCGGACCCTGGTCTTCACCCAGTACGCGGAGTTCGGCAAGCTCCTCCAGCCGCATCTGGCCGAGCGGCTCGGTGAGGAGGTGCTCTACCTGCACGGGGGAGTGTCCAAGCGCCGCCGCGAGGAGCTGGTGGCCCGTTTCCAACGACCGGACGGCCCCCGGGTCTTCCTGCTCTCGCTCAAGGCGGGCGGCACCGGGCTCAACCTCACGGCCGCCAACCAGGTGATCCACCTAGACCGTTGGTGGAATCCGGCGGTCGAGGACCAGGCCACCGACCGGGCCTTCCGGATCGGCCAGCGCCGGGACGTCCAGGTACGGCGGTTCGTCTGCGTCGGCACCGTAGAGGAGCGGATCGCGGAGCTGATCGAGTCCAAGCGGGCCCTCGCGCAGGCCGTCGTCGGAGCGGGCGAGCAGTGGCTCACCGAACTCTCCACCGAGGGCCTGCGCGAACTGGTGGCACTCTCCGCCGACGCGGTCGGCGAGGAGCAGAGCCAGGGCCCTTACTCGCACCCGTACCTGGACGAAGGGGCACTCGATGACTGACCACGCGCCGACCGACCGGTTCGACCGGTTCGACCGGTCCGACCGGTCCAGGCCCGACGATGCGCTGCCGTCCGGCCGCTTGAATGCCTTCTGGGACGGTGATTTCACACTCGGCCCCGCTTCGAACGGCCCTGCTTCGGACAGTCCCGCGCCCGGCGGCTCGGCGATCGCCAGCCTCGGCGGCTCGGGGATCAGGGTCGGCGGGCGCGACCTCGCCACGTTGCTCGCACCCGTCTACCGGAGGCTGACCGGCGAGCCCACCGACTGACGTGAACGGGAATGGCCATCCGCCGTGTTTCAGTCGCACATGCCGTGGCCTGCCGGTGCTAGCTGGATGCTTGCATTTGCAAGCACGTCGATGCAGACTGTCGGCATGGCCTCACTGAACGTCGGCTCGCTCGGCGAGTACATCCGGGATCAGCGGCGGAATGCGCAGTTCTCGCTGCGGCAACTCGCGGAGGCCGCAGGTGTGTCCAATCCGTACCTGAGCCAGATCGAGCGTGGGCTGCGCAAGCCGAGTGCGGAGATCCTGCAGCAGATCGCGAAGGCGCTGCGGATCTCGGCGGAGACGCTGTACATCCAGGCCGGGATTCTTGAGGAACGGCGCGGGGAGGGGCTCGAACTGCGGGCTGCGATCCTGGCTGACCCGCTGATCAACGAGCAGCAGAAGCAGGCCCTGCTCGCGGTCTACGACGCCTTCCTCAAAGAGAACTTCAGGGAGCACGCCTCGGAGCACGCCTCGGAGCGGGCCACCGAGAAGGCCACCGGAGAGGCCACCGAGAACCTCAGGGACGCCGGCGCCGCCGCCGACGTCGACTGAACACCTGGCCGCCGCCTGTCCGGCGCGCGGCCGACGAGACTTTCGGCCGGCCCCTCGCGGGGGCTGCCGACGCAAAGGGAGGACCGGTCATGCCGATCACCGACGAGATCAAGAAGACCCTCAGCGACCCGACCCCGCTGTACGCCCTCGCAGGTGCCGGCGACCTCGCGTTCGAGAAGCTGCGCGAGGTCCCGGGCAAGGTCGAGGCGCTCGCCGTCGACCGCAAGGGGACCCAGGAGAAGGCCACGGCCGGCCTGCAGCAGGCACAGGCCCGCCTGGTCGAGGCGCAGGCGAAGGTGACGGAGACCGTCACCACGCTGCCGACCGACTTCAAGGCGCTGCAGGAGAAGGCGCAGGGCTTCGCGCTCCAGCAGGTGGGCCGGGCCGCAGAGTTCGCGGTCAAGGCGAAGGAGGTCTACGACGAGCTGGCCGTGCGCGGCAAGGCCGTCGTGGACAAGGGTCAGCAGGCCGGCGAGGTGTCTGGGCAGGAGCCGGTACCGGTGACCGAGGTCGTCGAGGTGGCGGAGATCGTTGATGTTCCGGAGGCCCCGGAGGTCACTGCGGTCGTCGTCGATGCCGAGGAGGTGACCGAGGAGTCCGGCGAGGCGGACGCCGACACCCGGTCGGCGCAGCCGAAGCGGACCCCTCGGGCCCGGAGGGCAAGCAGCGAGAAGTGACCCGGGCACGTCCCGACCGGCCGGTGCGTTGTCCAGTTCGGTGACGGTCGGCCGTGCCACGATGGCCGCGGTGTTGCCGAGGTCACAGTAAGGAGAACGCAGTGGTGCAGATCCTGCTCTTCGATGTCGTGAGCCCGCTCTGGTGGTTGGCCATGGCGATGGTGGGGTTCAAGCTGGTCGCCTTCGGGGACGCACTGACGCGCCGGGAGGATGCCTACCGGGCGGCGGACAAGAAGACCAAGCCGTTCTGGTTGATCATCCTGGGTCTTGCGCTGGGGATCGACCTTCTCCTCGGGCCGAGCGTCTTCGGGCCACTCGCCCTGGTCGGCCTGGTGGCCGCGATCGTCTACATGGTCGATGTCCGGCCCGCTCTCAAGCAGGTGACCGGCGGCCGTAAGGGCGGCGACAGCAAGCGGAACATGGGCCCGTACGGCCCGTGGTGACGACCGCGTGGTGACAGGCGTGTAGTGACGACCACGGCGAACGACGGTGGATCCGGCCGGAGCGGCACCCCTGGCGGGGGAGCCGCTCCGGCCGGATCGGTGTCTTCCCAGCGCTTCGTCCCGACCTGGGGCGGACGCCCAGGTCGTGGCCCGGAGCGTCACCCCATGATGAGCGGAGCGGGGTTGCGCTCCAGCAGCAGCACGGCGACGTCGTCCGTCAGCGCACCGCCGTTCAGCTCCTCCACCTCGGCGATGGCGCTGTCCACCAGCCGGCCCCTGGTCAGGCCGGCCGCCTGATGGTCGCCGATCAGTTCGACCAGCCCGTCCTGCCCGAGGCGGCGGGATCCGGCTCCGACTCGGCCCTCGACCAGGCCGTCCGTGTAGAGCAGCAGGCTCCAACCCGGTTGGAGCTCCAACTGTTGCGCGGGCCAGATCGCCTGTCCGTCGTCGCACGGCAGCAGGCCCAGTGCCGGGCCCGCCTGCTCGAACGGGAGCAGCGCCGGCCTGCCGTCCGCCCGGAGCAGCAGGGGAGCGGGATGCCCCGCCAGATAGAGCTGGGCGTGCTCCACCGGACGGCCGTCGACGACGGCGGTGACCCCCCTTCGCCCCGAAGCCAGGCCTTTGGCCACCGGCGGCTCGGCTTCGGCGCCCGGGGAGAGCACCAGCATGCAGAGAGTCGCGAAGATCTCGTCGCTGCGCCGCTCGTGCTCCAGGACATGCTGCAGTGTGGTGAGCAGCGCCTCGCCTGTGAGCCCGGCGAAGACCAGTGTCCGCCACGCTATCCGCAGCGCGACCCCGAGCGCGGCCTCGTCCGGCCCGTGCCCGCAGACGTCCCCGATGACCACGTGGACGGCACCGTCGTCCGTCCGTACCGCGTCGTAGAAGTCGCCGCCCAGCAGGGCTCGCCGACGCCCGGGGCGGTAGCGGCGGGTGAACGCGAGCCCGGCGCCGTCGAGCAGGGGAGTGGGGAGCAGATGGCGCTGGAGCCGCGCGTTCTCCTGGCCGCGCAGCTCCGCCTCGACCAGGCGCCGCTGTGATTCGTCGGCCCGCTTCCGCTCGATCGCGTACCTGAGGGCGCGGGCCAGCAGGGGGCCGTCCGTCTCGTGCTTGACCAGGAAGTCCTGGGCGCCCGCGCCGACAGCAGCAGCCCCGAGTTCGGCGCCGGAGGCGTCCGTGAGCACCACGACCGCAGTGTGCGGGGCACGGCGGAGCAGTTCCCGGAGCCCCTCCAGCCCGTCGGAGTCGTCGGACGGGTGCGGCAGATCCGCCGGTGCCGCGAGGTCGAGAAGCACGCAGCTGAAGTCGGTGCCGCGCGGTCGGCCGCGCCGGGCTGCGGACGGTGTGGGGGAGAGCCTGGACGTGGCCTGCTCGATGCCCTGCGCCCAGTGCAGCTCGATCGGAGCCCCGCTGTCGGTGACCAGCCGCTCGATCAGGGCGGCGTCCGAGGCGTCGTCCTCGATGACCAGGAGCCGGAACGGAGCCTCGGGGGTGGGGGTGGAGCGGGCGGAGGCTGTCGTCCGGGGGCGCGGTATGGGGCGTGACTCGCCGTCGGTGGCGTGGGCCGTCCGGTTGCGCCCGTCGGCCCGGCGCGTCGTACGCCCGCCGGAGGAGCCGGAGGGCAGCGTGGGCTGGCCGGGGACACCGGTGAGGCCGGGGAGGCGCTCGACCGGGCGGTCCGCGGGGTGGCCGTTGACGTGCGCGGTGACATGTGCGGTGACGTGGTCGGTCGCGTACTCGGCGAGGTGGCCGGCACGCTGGTCCGTGGCGCGTCTGGCAGGGTACTCGGCGGGGCCGGCGGTGTGTCCGGCCGGCCTTGCGGCCACGGAGCCCTCCCCCAGCCTCCGGCCGGGGGGACCCCCGTGGGACACGGCACCTGGTGCCCGCCCGTCTCCCGTTGCGGGCATTGGTCGTTCCTCCCTTTCCCCGACTGGGCAACGGTTGGGGTCCGCCCGTGGTGCCCGCCTGGCACCGTGTGTCGGGGATCTTCTCGCGACCATAACGTTATCTCCGGGGAATCCTCAGACTGACCGCCGGTGATGTGGCTATTGCCACGCTGTCGGCGGGTCGGTGGACATGATGGGCGCCCTTCAGGCCCCTGACGACAAGAGGGTTGGTGCGGTGACACAGATCACGGTGGTCGAGGGTGACATCACGGAACAGCAGGTGGACGTGGTGGTGAACGCAGCCAACTCCTCTCTGCTGGGCGGTGGTGGAGTTGACGGTGCCATCCACCGGAAGGGCGGCCCCGAGATCCTGGCGGAGTGCCGGCAGCTGCGCGCCTCGCACTACGGCAAGGGCCTGCAGACCGGCCGGGCTGTCGCGACCACGGCCGGGCGCCTCCCGGCCCGATGGGTGGTGCACACGGTGGGGCCGGTCCACCTGACGGAGGAGTACGAGCAGCGGGCCGAGCTGCTGGCCTCCTGTTATCGCGAATCGCTGCGGGTGGCGGTGGAGTTGGGGGCACGGACGGTGGCCTTCCCGGCGATCTCGACCGGGGTGTACGGCTGGCCGTCGGAGGACGCGGCGCGGATCGCCCTCACAGCCGTGGCCGAGGCAGTGGCTGGTGCGGAACCTGCTACGGAGACAGTTGCAGGGAGAGGAGCGGAGACAACAGGCGGAGCGGGGGCGGCAGGGCTGGAAGAGATCCGGTTCGTGCTGTTCGGTACAGCTGCGTACGAGACGTTCGAGCGGGTGCGGCGCGCGTTGGAGCAGCGGAGCTGACGGTGACTCAGGAGGCGTCTGACGGCTCGTGCGACCGCCTCCATGGTGGCGTGACGAGCCGTCAACGCGCCAGTCCTATTCGATAGCTCGTTCGAGTGAATCTCCCCTTGGCCCCGCCCCGCTCTCCCGCCTACGGCGCAAGCGCACCCCACGGCACCGTTACCTCGCCCTGCCGCCAACGCCCTTGGGCGTCGAGCAGCGGCCAGTTCCGGGCCAGCGCCGTGCAGGCGGCCACCCAGCGCTGCCGGGCTCCGAACGCGCCGTAGGGTGCCGCAGCGGCCCAAGCCCGGTCGAAGTCGCTGAGGAACGCGTGCACCGGACGCCCCGGCACGTTGTGGTGGATGAGCGCCTTCGGCAGCCGTTCCGCCAGGTCGGAGGGTTGCCCGAGGCCGCCGAGCCGGGCTGCGAAGGTCACCGTCCGGGGGCCTTCGGGGCCGAGCGCCACCCAGACGTGCCGACGTCCGATCTCGTCGCACGTCCCCTCGACGAGCAGCCCACCGGGTGCCAGCCGAGCGCAGAGGCGTTCCCAGACGGAGGCGACCGCCGACTCCTCGTACTGGCGCAGCACGTTCGCGGCCCGGATCAGCAGCGGTGCCGCGCCGTCCAGCGGTACCTCGAAGCCGCCGCGCCGGAAGGTCAGCAGCGGCGGATCGGCGTAGGGGACGGCCGCAGTGACCCGCGCGGGTTCGATCTCGATGCCCACCACCCGTACGTCCGCCCGGACGGCGCGAAGCCGGGCCGACAGCTCGACCGCCGTCCACGGTGCGGCGCCGTACCCGAGGTCCACCGCGATCGGCGCCTGCGCCGTCCCGCGAAGGGCGGGGCCGAGGGTGTGCGCGATCCAGCGGTCCATCCGGCGCAGTCGGTTGGTGTTGGTGGTGCCACGAGTCACGGTCCCGACCGGGCGGGCGGAACGCCCACGGGCAGGGACGGGATCGAACGAGGCGGCCATGCCCCGCAGCCTACGTGGCCCACCGGCCCTCATCTCATGCGCTGAGACGGGAATACCGGCCGTCGACCCTGTGGTTGGCACACTGGACGGATGCCCTGCCGCCCCCGGAGGCAGTCGGCAGGATCGGCAGTGCCCGGCAAGAGCAGGCATCACCCACAGCAACAACAGCAGTGACGACCGGCGCCGCGACCACCAGCGCGGCTACCAGATGCGGCTACTGAGCGCGGTTACCGGCGACGAGGCAGCAGCCGGGGAGCAAGAGGAGGCTTCAGCCAGGTGACGCAGCACACCGCACGGACGGTTCGCCGTGCCCAGACGACGCCTCCGCCCAGCCGGGGCAGGTTGCAGGCGTTGGTCGGCAGCCGGGCCCGTCGGCCGCGCCGGATAGCGATGCTGAGCGTCCACACCTCCCCGCTGCACCAGCCGGGGACGGGTGACGCCGGTGGCATGAACGTCTACATCGTGGAGCTCGCCAAGCGTCTCGCCGACCTGAACATCGAGGTCGAGGTCTTCACCCGGGCGTCCAGCTCGGACGACGCCCCCACCGTGGAGCTCGCTCCCGGGGTGCTGGTCCGCCATGTCACGGCCGGTCCGTACGAGGGTCTGATCAAGGAGGACCTGCCCGCCCAGCTCTGCGCCTTCACGCACGGTGTGCTGCGGGCCGAGGCCGGTCACCGCCCGGGGTACTACGACCTGGTCCACTCGCACTACTGGCTCTCCGGGCAGGTCGGCTGGCTGGCCGCCGAGCGCTGGGGCGTGCCGCTGGTCCACACCATGCACACCATGGCGAAGGTCAAGAACGCCTCACTGGCGGCCGGGGACAGTCCCGAGCCCGCCGCCCGGGTGATCGGCGAGACGCAGGTGGTCGAGGCCGCCGACCGGTTGATCGCCAACACCGCCGAAGAGGCCGGCGCGCTCTCGCACCACTACGCCGCCCGCCCGGACCAGCTCGCGGTCGTCCACCCGGGGGTCAACCTGGAGGTCTTCCGCCCGGAGGCCGAGAGTGGTCCGGACCGGCCCGGGCCCGACCGGCTCGCGGCCCAGCGGGCGGCCCGGACCGGGCTCGGCCTGCCGCAGGACGCGGCCGTACTGCTCTTCGCCGGCCGGATCCAGCCGCTCAAGGCGCCCGACGTGCTGCTCAGGGCCGTCGCCGTGCTGCTGGAGCGGGAGCCCGGCCTGCGCGAGCGGCTGGTCGTGCCGGTGGTCGGGGGTCCGTCCGGCACCGGGCTCGCGAAGCCGGAGAGCCTGCACAAGCTCGCCGCGCAGCTGGGCATCTCGGACGTGGTGCGGTTCCACCCGCCGGTCGGGCAGGCGCAGCTCGCCGAGTGGTACCGGGCCGCGACCGCGCTGGTGATGCCCTCGTACAACGAGTCGTTCGGACTGGTGGCGCTGGAGGCGCAGGCCTGCGGCACGCCGGTGGTGGCGGCGGCGGTCGGCGGTCTCCCGGTGGCCGTCCGGGACGGTGTCACGGGCACCCTGGTCCGGGGCCACGACCCGGCCGACTGGGCGGACGCCCTGCATCCGTACGCCACCCGGCCCGAGCTGGTGAACCGGCAGGGCGCGGCGGCGGCCCGCCATGCGTCGGCGTTCGGCTGGGGAGCGTCGGCGGCGGCCACCGCCGACGTCTACGCGGGGGCCCTGCACCGCCCCGCCGGGCTGCTCGGCAGCGCGCGCCGCCGGCTCGCCTGATCCCGGTGCGGCACCCGTCGGGCTGCGAGGCCGCAGTACCGCCGAGTAACGTCTCCCTCATGGCAACTCGTACGAAGGACGACGCCCTCGGCCTGCTGCGCGCCGCGCTCGACGAGGCAGGGGTGGCCTGGGAACCGGCGGTGACCGACCCGTACACCCTGGTCGCGGCGCTGCCGGGGACGCGGAAGCTCTCCACCACCTGTGCGCTGCGGGTCGGCGACCACACCCTCTCGCTGAACGCCTTCGTGGTCCGCCGCCCGGACGAGAACCACGAGGCGGTCTACCGCTGGCTGCTGGAGCGCAACACCCGGCTGTTCGGTGTCGCGTACGCGGTCGACGCGCTCGGCGACATCTACCTGTCCGGACGCCTGCCGCTGGCGGCGCTGACCCCGGAGACCGTCGACCGCCTGCTCGGCGCGGTGCTGGAGAGCGCGGACGAGCCGTTCAACACGCTGCTCGAACTCGGCTTCGCCTCCGCGATCCGCCGCGAGTGGGCCTGGCGCACCAAGCGCGGCGAGTCCACCCGCAACCTCGAAGCCTTCGCGCACCTGGCCGGGCCCGAGGCACCGGCAGGCCGGGCCGACGAGGGCTAGGACGCCACCACCGCTGCCTTGACCAGGTCTCGGACCCCGCCGTCCACCGTTTGCCGGTCGGTCTAAGCTGGGCGCCATGGCTGACACGACCTACCGACTGATCCTGCTCCGCCACGGCGAGAGCCAGTGGAACCAGAAGAACCTCTTCACCGGCTGGGTCGACGTCGACCTCAACGAGAAGGGCGAGAAGGAGGCCGCACGCGGCGGCGAGCTGCTCGCCGCCGAGGGTTACTTCCCGGACGTGCTGCACACGTCCCTGCTGCGCCGGGCGATCCGCACCTCCCAGATCGCCCTGGACAAGGCCGACCGGCACTGGATTCCGGTCAGCCGCAGCTGGCGGCTGAACGAGCGCCACTACGGCGCCCTGCAGGGCAAGGACAAGGCCCAGACCCTGGCCGAGTTCGGCGAGGAGCAGTTCCAGCTCTGGCGTCGCTCGTACGACACCCCGCCGCCGGTGCTGGCCGACGACAACGAGTACTCGCAGGCCGGCGACGCCCGCTACGCGGACATCCCGAGCGAGCTGCGTCCGCGCACCGAGTGCCTCAAGGACGTCGTCGACCGGATGCTGCCGTACTGGTACGACTCGATCGTGCCGGATCTCGCCGCCGGCAAGACCGTGCTGGTCACCGCGCACGGCAACAGCCTGCGCGCGCTGGTCAAGCACCTGGACGGCATCTCCGACGAGGACATCGCCGGCCTGAACATCCCCACCGGCATCCCGCTCGTCTACGAGCTGGACGCCGACTTCAAGCCGCTCGTCAAGGGCGGCCGCTACCTGGACGCGGACGCCGCCGCGGCTGCCATCGAGGCCGTGAAGAACCAGGGCAAGAAGTAAGCCCTTAAACGATCAGGCCCCCGACCAGCGTGAATGGCGCTGATCGGGGGCCGTCGTGGTTCTCGGGCCGTCTGTGGGCCGTCAGGGGGTTCCTGGGCCGTCAGTGGCCGCCGCAGCAGCTTCCGGTGGTGCCGCCACACTGGCACGGCGCGCCCGACTGGCAGCCGCAGCCGCAGCCGGGGCCGCAGCCGCAGCCGGCGGCCAGGATGGGCAGGTGTGCCGGTGCGGGTGCCTCGATGACGCTGGGCGGTGGGGTGGTCGGGGTTGCCTTCATCGCGCGGGCCCTCCTCTGTCCAGGCACACGTCGATGTGCCTGCTCAACGAGTGAAGCCCGCTGGTGACGAGGCGTCAACGGGCGCGCGGGTGTGGGTATCCGCCGCCCCCGTGCGCCCCCTGCCGACTGCTCCGCTCCGCTGCCTGAGCGCTGTGGACCACTGCTGCTGACCATTGCGGCGGACTACTCCTCGGCGGACGCCTCGCTGGAGGCCAGGAAGTCGTTCACGTGCTCGCCCGTCACCAGGAAGACCACTCGCTTGGCCACCGACACCGCGTGGTCGGCGAAGCGCTCGTAGTACCGGCCGACCAGGGTCACGTCGACGGCGGTCTCGATGCCGTGCTGCCAGCGGTCGTCCAGCAGGTGCGAGAAGAGCTCGCGGTGCAGCGCGTCGATCGCGTCGTCGTCCCGCTCCAGCTCCAGAGCGGCGTCCACGTTCTTGGTGGCGATCACCAGGCCGGCCTTGGCGACCAGGCGCTGGGCGAGCTGGCCCATCTCCAGGACGATCGGGTGCAGGTCAGCCGGCACCGCCGTCTCGGGGAACCGCAGCCGGGCCACCTTGGCGACGTGCCGGGCCAGGTCGCCGCAGCGCTCCAGGTCGGCGCTCATCCGCAGGCTCGTGACCACTATCCGCAGGTCGGTGGCGACAGGCTGCTGGCGGGCCAGCAGGTCGATCGCCCGGTTCTCCAGCTCGTGGTGCAGGGCGTTGACCTTGTCGTCGGCGGCGATCACGCTCTCCGCCAGTTCCAGGTCGGCGTCCAGCAGCGCGGTGGTCGCCCGGCCCATGGCCGATCCGACCAGTCGCGCCATCTCGACCAGTCCGTCGCTGATCGAGTCGAGTTCCTCGTGGTACGCGTCGCGCATGCTGTTCTCTCTTCTCCTCAGTAGCTGTGTCGGTGGCGGTGCCGACCGGCTGATCCATACTCTCCGCACGGGAACTCCCGCGTGTCCGAGCCCGGACGGCCGCTGCTGGTGGCGCGAATCGTAGCCGCGCCACTGCCCACACGGGCTGCGCAATCCACAGTGGGCTGTCCGGGCGACCACGCACGACCCCTGTGGTGAACCAGTAGAAACCTGAAGGTGAATTCTCGGCAACGTGCGGCCGATCCCTTGATCGCACCCTGGCGGCAAGCGGCCACGATGCGCTTACGCTGGCCACATGGACGTGAATGTGGCCGCCGCCGCTGCCTGCGCCATAGCCGGGCTCGGCGTCGGTCTCACGGCCGCCATCGCTTTCCGTTGGAGTGAACGCGAGCAGGCCAGGGGCATCAACGGCGGAAAGACCGGCAAGAATCCGAAGAACAGCAGCGGCGCCAAGGGCAGCGCCGGCGCCATCGCCATGCAGGAGCCACCGCTCCCGCCCGGTGTGGACACGGTGCTCTCGGTGCTGCGTTCCTGCGCGATCGTCCTCGGCGAGGCCGACGAGGTGGTGAAGGCCAGCTCCGCCGCGTACGCGATGGGCCTGGTCAGGGGTGGTGCGATGGCGGTCGAGCAGATGCTCTCGCTGGCCCGCGCCACCCGCCGCGACGGCGAGATCCGCCAGGTCGAGCTGGAGGTGCCCCGCCCGGGCGCCGCCCGTGCCGCCGAGCCGCTCGCGGTCTCGGTGCGCGTCGCCCCGCTCGGCTCCCGGCTGGTCCTGGTCCTGGTCGAGGACCTCACCGAGCGCCGCCGGATCGAGGCCGTCCGCCGCGACTTCGTCGCCAACGTCAGCCATGAGCTCAAGACCCCGGTCGGTGCGCTCTCGCTGCTCTCCGAGGCGGTCGCCGACGCCTCCGACGACCCGGAGGCCGTCCAGCGGTTCGCCGGGCGGATGCAGATCGAGGCGACCAGGCTGGCCAGCCTGGTGCAGGAGATCATCGACCTCTCCCGGGTCCAGGACGACCAGCTGCTGATGGACCCGGAGCCCGTCCCGGTCGACGAGCTGATCGCCGAGGCGATCGACCGCTGCCGGCAGCCGGCCGCCGCCAAGCAGATCCACATCGCGTCCGGCGGCATCGGCGGCCTCTACCTGCACGGCAACCGTGGCCAGCTGGCCGCCGCGCTGGGCAATCTGGTCGAAAACGCCGTAAACTACAGCCCGCCGCGCACCCGGGTCGCCATCGCCACCCGCCGGATCTCCAGCGCCGCCGCCCTCGGCGAGGCCGACGGCGAACTGATCGAGATCTCGGTGACGGACCAGGGCATCGGCATCTCGGAGCGGGACCGCGAGCGCATCTTCGAGCGGTTCTACCGCGTCGACCCGGCTCGCTCCCGCGCCACGGGGGGAACTGGTCTGGGCCTCTCGATCGTCAAGCACGTGGCTGCCTCGCACGGCGGCACCGTGTCGGTCTGGAGCGTCGAGGGCCAGGGCTCCACCTTCACCGTACGGCTCCCCGCCGGGCAGGCCCCGGCACCGGAGCGGTCAGAGTTTCCCCGCTCAACCCCGACATCACAGACACCCCGAACCGCTACCCACCCCCTTCCTGCCCCGGAGGCCCGCACGTGACCCGAGTACTGGTGGTCGAGGACGAGGAGTCGTTCAGCGACGCTCTCTCGTACATGCTCCGCAAGGAGGGATTCGAGGTGGCCATTGCCGCCACCGGACCCGACGCGCTCGAGCAGTTCGAACGTAACGGCGCTGACCTGGTACTGCTCGACCTGATGCTTCCCGGCCTGCCGGGCACCGAGGTCTGCCGCCAGCTGCGAGTCCGCTCCAACGTCCCGGTCATCATGGTGACGGCCAAGGACAGTGAGATCGACAAGGTGGTCGGCCTGGAGATAGGGGCCGACGACTACGTCACCAAGCCCTACTCCACCCGCGAGCTGGTCGCCCGGATCCGCGCGGTGCTGCGCCGCCGTGGCGAGGACGGCAACGGCGGTGCGGACGGCGGCGGCCCCGGCGCGCTGGAGGCCGGCCCGGTCCGGATGGACGTCGACCGGCACGTGGTGACGGTGGACGGCGCCAAGGTCGACCTGCCGCTAAAGGAATTCGACCTGCTGGAGATGCTGCTGCGCAACGCCGGCCGCGTCCTCACCCGGATGCAGCTGATCGACCGGGTCTGGGGCGCCGACTACGTCGGTGACACCAAGACCCTGGACGTCCACGTGAAGCGCCTGCGGGCGAAGATCGAGCCCGACCCGGGTGCGCCCAGGTACCTCGTCACCGTGCGTGGCCTCGGCTACAAGTTCGAGCCGTAAACCGGTGGGCTGAAACAGCGGCACCACACGACGGAGGACCCCGCCAGGAAGGAACTGGCGGGGTCCTCCGTCATTGCGTCGTGCTCCGGAGTGGGCGCGGCGCTCAGCGCGAGAGGGTCAGTGCGAGGCGCCGGGGCTCGGGCTGGTCGCCGCGCCGGTGGCGGGTGCACCGGGCGTGGCGGGAGCCGAAGCGGGGGCGGAGGCGGAGGCGGGGGCCGACGCCGCACCGGTCGCCGGGGCGGAGACCGCCCCGGACGGCGAGGCCGACGCGACGGGGGCCGCCGGGCCGTAGGCCGCGTACGGGCCCTTGGCCGGGGTCACCAGGGCCTGGCTGGTCACCTTCCCGGCGCTGGCGAAGGAGAAGGTGGTCGCGGCGAAGCCGCCGACGGTCAGGGCCGCCGAGCTGAGGTGCGCGGAGGGCTGGTCCGTGCCGCCGATCAGCACGGAGCCGCCCGCCGGGATCACGATCTCGGAGAGCACGGCACCCTTGGCGTCCTTGAAGGTCGCGGTGGCGCTGTCGCCCACGGTGACGCTCTGCAGGGTCTCGGCGGAGGTGCTCGTGTTGCTGATGTTGACCGAGACGTTCGCGGGGCCGGTCTGCTGCGCGAGCGAGTCGGCCGGGGTCACGACCACGATGTTGTTGAGCTTCAGGGTGGTCCCGATGGAGGTGGAGGCGTTGTCCGGCTTCACCTGGAGTGTGTCGGGGGCGTTCCCGGCCGCGCAGGCGGACAGCGGAACGATCGCGGCGAGGACGAGGGCGGCGATGGCGCCGCGTCGAAGGCTGCGGCTCACGGCGGCGGCTTCTCCTTGGATCACATGTCGGGTAGTCACGGCTCAGGTTACCGACCGCTCTTATCCGGTTCTCACGGGGTGGGTCCGTGTCGCGTACCCAGTGTTCCCGGGGCGTCCCTGGGGGGTGCCCCGGCCGACGGTGGCCAGGAGCACGATCCGGGGCAGGGGCCGAGCCGGGCGGGGGCCGGACCGGAGCGGATCTCCGGCTCGATCCGAAGTGGCGCCCGAGCCGAGCCCGAGCCGAGCCCGGCTCGATCCGGAGCTGAACCGGAGTCGAGCCCGGGCTGAACCGCAGTAGCGGCCGACTTGATCCGGCGCAAGATCGAATCACGATCGGGCCACGACGGGTCATAAGCAAAAAACTCAAGATCAAATCATGGTTTCGCCGGTGTTGCCACAGGTTTCGTCAGGTGCCTGTACCGCCTCCCACCTGCGGGAAGCCTTCGTCGAACACCGGTCGCAGCACGTGATGGGGGTGATTGTCAAGCCCCGAGACCCGCCCTGACCTGCGAAAACGCCCTTCGGGTGCGCCGAAAAGCGTGTTATTCTGGAAAGCCACGGAAGGGGTCCTGTCACATGACGTTCAAGGTTGGCGACACGGTGGTCTACCCCCATCACGGGGCCGCGCTGATCGAGGCCATCGAAATTCGCCAGATCAAAGGTGTGGACAAGACCTACCTGGTGCTGAAGGTGCAGCAGGGAGACTTGACGCTGCGCGTGCCCGCTGAGAACGCAGAGTTCGTCGGCGTGCGTGACGTAGTCGGCCAGGAGGGTCTGGACCGGGTCTTCGAGGTGCTGCGTGCACCGTACACCGAAGAGCCGACCAACTGGTCCCGCCGTTACAAGGCGAACCTCGAGAAGCTCGCTTCGGGTGACGTTATCAAGGTCGCCGAGGTTGTGCGCGATCTCTGGCGCCGCGAGCGCGAGCGCGGGCTGTCGGCCGGCGAGAAGCGGATGCTCGCAAAGGCTCGGCAGATCCTGGTCAGCGAGCTCGCGCTGGCCGAGAACACCAACGAGGACAAGGCGGAGACGCTGCTCGACGAGGTTCTGGCCTCCTAGGTCCTGGTCTCGACGATCGGTCCCGCATGCCACAGTGCATGTCAGGTACCACAGAACATGTCAAGGCGCCCGGTGTCGGTGCGCCACCACGGTCACGCAAGTGGCCTGGTGGCGGCTCGTCACTTCGGGCGCTTCGGCATGTCCGCGTCCGGTACGTCCGCAGCTGTACGTCCGCATTGTGCGCACCCGACACGTCCGTACCCGACATCTCCGTGCCCGATGCGTCCGCGTCCGGTATGTCCGTGCGAGCCGGCCGGTGGGAGGATCATGTCCTCCGGCCCGCCCGCAGGGCTTTGCTGAAGTCCACGGGCTTGCGCTTGGAAGGGGCCCGTGCTGTGCACCGTCGTGCACGCCATGGCCATACCCACTTCGCCGAAGGAGCGAAACCTGAACGCCACAGCAGCAGTCGCAGCAGCCGTCGTACCCGCCGCCGGTCGGGGTGAGCGGCTGGGGCCCGGCGCCCCGAAAGCCCTGCGCGAACTCGGCGGGGTGCCCCTGCTGGTGCACGCCGTACGGGCGCTCGCGCGCAGCCGGGCGGTCGGCCTGGTGGTGGTCGCCGCTCCGCCGGAGGGTGTGGCGGAGGTGGTCGCGCTGCTCGACAGCCACGGGCTCGACGGCAAGGACATCCGGGTGGTGGCGGGCGGGGCGACCCGGCAGGAGTCGGTCCGCCTGGGGCTGGCGGCGATCCCGGCCGGGGTGGAGATCGTCCTGGTGCACGACGCGGCCCGGCCGCTCGTCCCGGTGGACGTGGTGGACGCCGTCGTGGCGGCCGTCCGCGCTGGTGCCGAGGCCGTGGTGCCGGCCGTACCGCTCGCCGACACCGTGAAGCGGGTCGTTCCGCAGGCTGCGGGCCGGCCGGAGCCGGTGGTGGAGACGCCGGACCGGGCGACGCTGCGGGCCGTGCAGACCCCGCAGGGCTTCCGCCGTGCCGTGCTCTGCGAGGTGCACGAGAAGGCGCTGGCCGAGGAGACGCTCGCGGAGGCCGAGGGCGGGCTGCCGCCGGTCACCGACGACGCGGGCCTGGTGGAGCGCTTCGGCGGCCAGGTGGTCGTGGTGCCCGGCCACGAAGAGGCGTTCAAGGTGACCCGTCCCCTCGACCTCGTGCTCGCCGAGGCCGTACTCGCCCGACGGAGGGCTTCCGATGGCTTCTGACACACCGACCCACGTATCGCTGCGCGTCCCGGGCAGGGTGCCCCCGCCCGCGCTGATCCCGAGGATCGGCATCGGCACCGACGTGCACGCCTTCGAGGCCGGGCGCCCGCTCTGGGTGGCCGGCCTGCACTGGCCGGACTCGGAGTTCGGCCTGGCCGGGCACTCGGACGCCGATGTGGTGGCGCACGCGGCCTGCGACGCGCTGTTCTCGGCGGCGGGGGTCGGTGACCTGGGCGCCCACTTCGGGACGGGCCGGCCCGAGTGGTCCGGCGCGTCCGGGGTGACGCTGCTGGCCGAGGCGGCCCGAATCGTCCGGGAGGCGGGTTTCGAGATCGGAAACGTCTCCGTTCAGGTGATCGGCGTGCGGCCCAAGGTCGGCAAGCGCCGCGCCGAGGCGCAGGCGGTGCTCTCCGCCGCCGTCGGCGCACCGGTCTCGGTCTCCGGCACCACCACCGACGGCCTGGGCCTGACCGGCCGGGCGGAGGGCCTGGCCGCGCTCGCCACCGCCCTGGTGTACGAGGCCTCGTAGGGCCGGCCGGACCTCAGGGCTCCAGATTCCGCAGGTCCTCGGGTTCGCGCGGTCAGGCGTCCGCCGAGGCCCGGTTGGGCCATCCGGGGCGATCGGTCTACCGTCACCGCCGCAGAATTGGTTAGCGTGGAAAGTGATCTGACGAACACTCGGTTGACCGCCCGAACGAGAAGAGGCTCCACGCATGGCCGCACAGCTCTCCGACGCGGCGAAGGCGCTGCTCGACGCGAAGACCTTCGCCGTGGTCACCACCCTGCAGCCGGACGGCAGTCCGCAGTCGTCGGTGGTCTGGGTGGCGCGCGACGGTGACGACGTGCTGTTCTGCACGGTCGAGGGCCGCCGGAAGCACCTCAACATGGTCAAGGACCCGCGCGTGAGCGTGCTGGTCAACCCGCCGGACAACCCGTACAGCTACTTCGAGGTACGCGGTGAGGTCGCCATGACCACGGAGGGCGGCCGCGAGTTGATCAACGCGCTCTCGCAGAAGTACCGGGGCGAGGAGGTGTACGGGTTCGACGGCCCGGACGACGTCCGGGTGGTCGTCCGGCTCACCCCGCGCAAGGTGGTCGGCAGCATCTGAGCAGCGCCCGGAGCGCTGCGGTGGCCCCGCACCGGAAGGCGGAAAGCGCCAAAGGTGGCGGGGCACCCCCCTGTGCCCACTACGCTTGACGCTGTGAGCCTTCGCCTGTACGACACCAGCACCCGCCAGGTACGCGAGTTCGTCCCGCTTGTACCGGGTTGTGTCTCGATGTACCTGTGTGGCGCTACCGTCCAGGCGGCACCGCACATCGGGCACATCCGGTCCAACCTCAACTTCGACGTGATGAGCCGGTGGTTCGGCTACCGCGGCTACCAGGTCACCTTCGTGCGCAATGTCACGGACATCGACGACAAGGTGATCCAGAAGGAACGCGAGCTCGGCACCCCGTGGTGGCAGATCGCGTACGCCAACGAGCGTGCCTTCAACGACGGCTACGCGGCGCTCGGCTGCCGCCCGCCGTCGGCGGAGCCGCGCGCGACCGGACACATCCCCGAGATGATCGAGATGATGCGCACGCTCATCGAGACGGGGCACGCGTACGAGTCCGAGGGCAACGTCTACTTCGCCGTCACCACCTACCCCGAGTACCTGGCGCTCTCCAACCAGGAGCTGGAGAACCTCCGGCAGCCGGAGAGTACGGGCGAGACCGGCAAGCGTGACCCGCGTGACTTCGCGATGTGGAAGCGCTCGAAGGAGGGTGAGCCCAGCTGGGAGACCCCCTGGGGGCGCGGGCGTCCGGGCTGGCACCTGGAGTGCTCGGCGATGGCGCACAAGTACCTGGGCAGCGCCTTCGACATCCACGGCGGCGGGCTGGACCTGATCTTCCCGCACCACGAGAACGAGATCGCGCAGTCCAGGGCCTTCGGGGACGATTTCGCGAACTTCTGGGTGCACAACGCCTGGGTCACCATGAGCGGCGAGAAGATGAGCAAGTCGCTCGGCAACTCGGTGCTGATCTCCGAGATGCTGCAGCGCTGGCGTCCGATCGTGCTCCGCTACTACCTCGCCGGGCCGCACTACCGCTCGATGATCGAGTACAGCGAGGAGTCGATCCGCGAGGCCGAGACCGGGTTCGCCCGGATCGAGGGCTTCATCCAGCGGGTCGTGGAGCGCTGCGGCCCGGTGGACGCGGCGCCCGAGGTGCCGCTCGCCTTCGCCGAGGCGATGGACGACGACCTGGGCGTGCCGCAGGCGCTGGCCGTCGTGCACACCGCCGTCCGGCAGGGCAACAGCGCGCTGACGGCGGACGACAAGGAGAACGCGGTAGCGCGTCTGGCCGAGGTCCGTGCGATGCTCGGAGTGCTGGGTATCGACCCGCTCGACGAACACTGGGCCGGTACCGCCCGTGGCGAGGACCTCCACGGGGTGGTCGACTCGCTCGTCGGGTTGGTCCTGGAGCAGCGCCAGGCGGCTCGGGCCCGCAAGGACTTCGCCACCGCGGATGCCATCCGCGACCAGCTCGGCCTGGCCGGGCTGGCGATCGAGGACACCCCGTCCGGCCCGCGCTGGACGATCGACAATCAGTAACCCCTCTTAGTTGTTGGGGTGAGGGTGGGCCGTACCGGACCGGTGCGGCCCACCCGCATGACGCAGCATGCCGGGCCGACTTGCGGCCGGGCGTGACGGACAGACAGGAAGTACAGCCATGGCCGGCAACAGCGCACGCAGGAACCGTCGCAACCCCGGATCGAAGAAGGGCGCGACTGTCGGGACCGGCGGCCACAGCCGGAAGGCGATCCAGGGCAAGGGCCCGACCCCGCCCGCCTCCGCCCGCAAGGGGCACATCAAGCAGCGGCAGGCCAACGCCGCCGTCAAGCGCGAGATGGACGCGAAGTCGCGCGCCGGCATGCGCCGCAGCGGCGCGGGCGGCCGTGGCGGCCGTGGCGGCGCCGGTGCCGCCGAGCTGGTGTTCGGCCGTAACTCGGTGGTCGAGGCGATCCGTGGCGGCGTGCCCGCCACCGCGCTCTACGTGCTGCAGTTCATCGACACCGACGACCGCGTGCGCGAGGCCCTCCAGGCGGCCAACGAGCGCGGTATCCCGCTGATGGAGGCCCCGCGCGTCCAGCTGGACAACATGACCGGCCAGATGAACCACCAGGGCCTGGTGCTCCAGGTCCCGCCGTACGAGTACGCGCACCCGGACGACCTGCTGGTGGACGCCGCCGACAACGGTGAGGATGCGCTCGTCATCGCCCTGGACGGGGTCACCGACTCCCGTAACCTCGGCGCCGTGGTCCGCTCCGCCGCCGCCTTCGGCGCGCACGGCGTGGTCATCCCCGAGCGTCGCGCGGCCGGTATGACCGCCGGCGCCTGGAAGACCTCCTCCGGTGCCGCCGCCCGTCTCCCCGTCGCCCGGGCCACCAACCTCACCCGCGCGCTGGAGGCGTTCAAGAAGGCCGGTCTGACCGTGGTCGGCCTGGCCGCCGACGGCGAGGCCGAGATCGGTGACCTGGAGGCGCTGGCCGGACCGGTCGTGGTCGTCGCGGGCTCCGAGGGCAAGGGCCTCTCCCGGCTCGTCGCGGAGACCTGTGACATCCGGGTGCGGATCCCGATGCCGGGCGCGACGGAGTCGCTGAACGCCGGCGTCGCGGCGGGCATCGTGCTGTACGAGGCCGCCCGCCTGCGCGCCAAGATCGGCTGACCGGTCGATCGGCCGGGTCTGTCGGTCGGGCCCGTCGGTTGTCGGGTCTGTCGGTTGGCGGGCCCGTCGGCTTCGGTGGGTAAGTCGTCAGGAGTAGGGGTGAACCGATCGGGCCTGGTCAGGTCCGGTCGGTTTACTCATGATCACTTCAATGCCCACCAAGAATCCACCCGGGAGAGTGTCCTAACCGGCCGTCACCCGGTTAGACGGGTGTGGACACCAGAACACCTCGGCGCCCCGGGCAGGGCGGCACGGCGGGGATAGACGACGACCCCGGCCTCAACACGGTCAAGGTGCCGTCCGACCCGGCCAAGCTCAGCAGTACCCAGGCCAGCTTCCGGATCAGACTCGCCACCCCGGTGGCTCCGCTGATCGGTGCCCCGGCCGGTGCCGCCTTCGGCGACCCGTACGGCATGCAGAGCTTCGCCGCCCGGCCGCTGCTCACCCCGCAACTCGTGGTGGACAGCGCACAGCTCCCCGCGCTGGTCGGCGTGGGCGCGCTCGCCGGAGCGCCGCCGCTCGGAGCCCCTCCGCGCCGCAAGGGCCGGCTCACCACCGTGACCTGGACCGGACAGGCCGCGCCGGGCGACCTGGCGGCCACCCAGCTGCTCGAAGCCGTGCGCCTCAACACCGTGCCGGCCCCGGCGGGCGCGCCCGGCACGGGTGCCGCCGCTCTTGCGGCGGAGGACACCCAGCAGCTGCCGACGTACGGCCAGGCCGTGCCCAGGCAGTCCTCCGGGCCGCCGGAGACCGGCCGTCCCGCCGCCGAGGGCTGGACGCCCAAGGGCGAGCTGCCCGAGGTTTCGGCCACGGCGGCCGGCGATTCCAAGCACGCCTGGTACCCGGGCCGGAAGGTCGACCTGGGCCTGGTGCTGTTGCCGCTGCGCGTCGTCCTCGGCGCGCTCTCGGTATACGCCGGGTTCAGCAAGCTCTGCGACCCGGTGTACTTCGACGGCGGTGACCGGGGCTCGATGATGCGCTGGCTCGGCTCGCTGCACCCCTGGCGCGTCGCGCAGCCGCTGCTCGACTTCGCCATGGCGCACCCGGTCGGTGCCGGGCTCGGCGTCGCCTTCACCCAGGTCGTGGTCGGCGTGCTGTCGATCCTCGGACTCTGGCAGCGGATGGCGGCGGCGGCGGTGATGGCGCTCTCCGCCGCGCTGCTCTTCACCGTCAGCTGGCGGACGGTCCCGGTCTACGACACGCCCGACCTGATCTTCCTGGCGGCGTGGAGCCCGCTGCTGATCGCCGGCGCGCCGTTCGGCTCGCTGGACGGACGGATCGCCCTGGAGGCCTGGCGCAGGTACGGCTCCGGCGCGCCCGCCGCCGTCCGCCGCCGGGTGCTGCGGCGGGGCACGGTGGTCACCACCGTGGTGGTCGGACTGACCATGCTGCTCGGCTCGATGCTGGGCGCGGCGGTCCGCACGGGAAGCCTCACGCACAGCGGACCGGCCAAGTCGCCCAGCGACTACGGCTCCCCGATGTGGCCCGCCAACGGTGCCTCGCCTGCACCGGCCCCCACCCCCACACCGTCGCCCAGCGCCTCGCCCTCCCCGGTGCCTTCACCGACCGCCCCCTCGGCGTCGGCGTCGTCCGGCAAGAGCGCCAAGCCGCACTCGTCCAAGTCGGACCGGAGTACGGCCGGCGCCTCCTCGTCGTCGGGAGGAGACCCCAGCACCGGTTCCAGCACTCACAGCGGCAGCAGCGGCTCCGGCAGCTCCACGACCCCGAAGCAGCCGAGTTCGACCGGCGGCAGCCCCGGCCTGATCGGCGGAGTACTCGGCAGCGCCCCGCTGCTGGGCCTGCCGACTCCCGCCCTGGGCATGGACAGTGAAGGCGGCCGGGTGTCGGGCGCCGGCACCGCAGCCACGATCTGACGAATCGTCACTTCGGGGTGGTGGGTCGACAGGAGGCCCCCTCGTGAGCATGTGAGCTCACGAGGGGGCCTCCTGCTTGCTGCGTGGCTTCGCTGTCCGCTGTCCGCTACGGGCCTTACGGTCTTACGGGCCTTACGCGACGGTGGCCCGGCCGGCGCCGGAAGCCAGCTCCTTGGCGGCCTCGCTGAGGTCCTTCGCGGTGTCGATGGCCCGCCAGTAGCAGCCCTGCGGCAGTTGATAGCCCGCCAGCTGCCTGTTCCGGGCGAGCTGCGGGAAGGTGGTGCGCTCGTGGTCGCCGACGTCGGGCAGCAGCGCGCGGAAGTCCGGACCGAAGACGTACAGGCCCGCGTTGATCAGGAAGGGGGAGGGCGGGGACTCGATGAAGTCGAGCACGTTGCCGAACTGGTCGGTCTCCACCGCGCCCCAGGGGATCCGGGGCCGGGCCAGCGCGAGGGTTGCCACGGCGTCGCGCTCGTGGTGGAAGGCGGCCATGTCGCGGAGGCTGAAGCGGGTCCAGATGTCGCCGTTGGTGGCGTACCAGGGCTCGGCCGGGCGGGGGAGGGCCTGCGAGGCGTACTTCAGGCCGCCGCCACGGCCCAGCGGCTCGGTCTCCACGACCGTGCGCACGTTGAGCGGCAGGTCGGCCTTGTCGAGCCACTCCTGCAGCACCTCGGCCAGATGGCCGCAGGAGATCACCACATCGGTGACGCCCTCTTCGGCGAGCCAGGCCAGCTGGTGCCCGACGATCGGGGTCCCGGTGCCCGGGATCTCGACCAGTGGTTTCGGCCGGTCATCGGTGTACGGGCGCAACCGGGAGCCCTGCCCGCCGGCCAGGATCACTGCCTGGGTGACGGCGGGGGCGCTTACGCCGGGGCTGGGGGCGTGGTGCGTGGAGTCGTCGGTCATAGCGAGAACAATAGGGTCCGCGTGTCGCGGACCCGGGCCGATTGCCCGCTCCGTCTCCGCCGTGACCCGGGGTGCGCCGGGGTGGGCCGGACAGGGCCGGGCACCGCCCGGCGGTGCCCGCCCGAGGAGGGTTCGGTGGCCGACCGTCAGCCCACCACGCCTGCCGCGAACGAGCCGTCGCAGACCGGACGGGCGAAGGAGCGGGCCCGCTGCGCGTCGCCCTGGTACTTGCGGACGGCGGCGCGGCCGAGGTCGGCGGCCAGCGAGCTGCAGTACGGGGTGAGCGCGGGCTGCTCCCGCATGGTGCGCTCCAGCAGGTCGAGCGCGGTGCCCGGGTTGTGGTCGCGCAGCTCGTCCATCAGGTCCACGCGCAGCGCGTCCTGGGGGGCGAGGCCCTGGGTGTTGGGGGTCGTGTTGGTACGGCCGATGGTCCCGTCGCCGCTCGCCGCCGCGACCACCTGCTGGTCGAGGCTGGTCGGTGGGGCCCAGGGAACGCGGGTGACAGCGAGGGTGCCGGTGGTCACCAGGATCACGGGCAGGGTGAGAGCAAGGGTTTGGCCGATGCGGCGTACAAGCTGGTTCACGCTCAGGAGCGTAGCGCTGGGTGGGGATTGAAACGCACTCCGTTACACCAACGAGTGACGCGTGTCCGGATTCGTCCCGTCGGCAGGTTGACGCCACGAGTGCGGCTACGGCTGCGGGGGTGCGGATGGGCCCCACCGGACACGTCCGGTGGGGCCCGTTTCCCGTTGCCCGTTTCCTATGTCAGGCGTCAGGCGTCAGGCGCTGAGGCGGGCGCCCGTGGTGGTCGAGAAGACGTGGGCCTCGCCGCCGACCGGGACTACGTGGATGACCTCGCCCCGCTGCGGGATCTGACGGCCGTGCACGCGCACGACGATGTCCTTGTCCTCGCCGCCGATCTTGGTGGTGCCGTAGACGAAGCCGTCCGCGCCGAGCTCCTCGACCACGTTGACCGTGACGGCGACGCCCTCGATGCCACCGGCCGGAACGATCTCGAAGTGCTCCGGGCGGATGCCGACGGTCACCGACTTGTCGGAACCGGCCCCGGCCAGCTGCTCGCGGTCGATGTTGATGACCGAACCGCCGAACTTCACCCCGCCGTCGACCAGCGGGACCTCGACCAGGTTCATGGCGGGGGAGCCGATGAAGCCGGCCACGAAGAGGTTGGCCGGACGGTCGTACATGTTGCGCGGACTGTCCACCTGCTGCAGCAGACCGTCCTTGAGGACCGCCACCCGGTCGCCCATGGTCATCGCCTCGACCTGGTCGTGGGTGACGTAGACGGTGGTGATGCCCAGGCGGCGCTGCAGGCCCGCGATCTGGGTGCGGGTGGAGACGCGGAGCTTGGCGTCGAGGTTGGAGAGCGGCTCGTCCATCAGGAAGACCTGGGGCTCACGGACGATCGCACGGCCCATCGCGACCCGCTGACGCTGACCACCGGAGAGCGCCTTCGGCTTGCGGTCCAGGTACTCGGTGAGGTCGAGGATCTTCGCGGCCTCCTCGACCTTGGTGCGGATCTCGGCCTTGTTGACGCCCGCGATCTTGAGCGCGAAGCCCATGTTGTCCGCGACGGTCATGTGCGGGTAGAGCGCGTAGTTCTGGAACACCATCGCGATGTCCCGGTCCTTCGGCGGCAGGTGGGTGACATCGCGGTCGCCGATCCGGATGGCGCCACCGTTGACGTCCTCCAGGCCGGCCAGCATGCGGAGGCTGGTCGACTTGCCGCAGCCCGAGGGGCCGACCAGGACGAGGAACTCGCCGTCCTCGACGTGCAATTCAAGGGCGTCGACGGCGGGCTTGGTGCCGCCCGGGTAGAGGCGGGTCGCCTTGTCGAACGTGACAGAAGCCATGGCTCTGCTCTCCTTCACCGGCAGGAACGTGCCGGACGATCCGAGTAAAGGTTGGGTTGTGGTCTCGCAGTCGGCCCACCCGAGCAGTGGTCTGAACCACCTGGCGAACCAACTCCCGGCGACGCTACCCGCCGTACTACCCGCTCGCCAGCCCCTGACCGGCCGAATTCGGCATCGGTCCGGTCACAACCCGGACAGTCCACCCAAAGCGACCCGCCCCCGCGCCTTCGCCGATATCTGCCGACACCACCCCACCCCGGCCCGGTAGACTGCCCCTCGGTGCCGCCGTGGTTCGCCGCGGACGGCTACCGTGCCTCCTTAGCTCAGTTGGCCAGAGCACCGCTCTTGTAAAGCGGGGGTCGTCGGTTCGAACCCGACAGGGGGCTCAGCGTACGGAGCGCCGAGAGACGTGCTGAGGGCCAGTTCAGCGGGGTGATCCCGGGGAACTGGCCCTTCGTCGTTGTTCGAGCGGAGCGGGTGGCTACTCCGGCTGTGCCACTGGCGTGTCAGAAGCCGCCGGGGAATCCTCCTTTCCGAGCGCCTTGCGGACCGCTTCGCCCATCCGGTCGGCGATGGCCCGGTCCCGCTGGCTGGTCATGTGCTGGTAGATCAGCGCGGCCCGGGTGGTGCTGTGGCCCATCCTGGTCGTCAGCTCGCGGGTGCTGGCCCCGTTCTGCGAGGCGAGGGTGTTGCCGGTGTGCCGGAGATCGTGGAAGTGCACGTCCGCAGCGATCCCGGCGGCGACCTTGGCCGCTGTCCAGTCGTCCCGGAAGTTGCTCCGCCGGAGCTTGCCGCGACGCGGGCCGATGAAGAAGTTCCCGTCCGGGCCCTGGCCGACGTGCCGTTCCAGGTGGTGCGTCAGGTCGGGCACGATCTCGACGGGAAAGGCCACGGGGCGGAAGCCGGCGCGACTCTTGGGTGCCTTGTCCAGGAGCTTGCCGCTGTTCAGCTCGGCCTGATTGCGGCGGACCCGGAGGAGGCGGGCCTCCAGGTCGACATCGTCGGGGTACCGGTGGTGGGGCAGACCGGCTTGTTGTTCTGGTCGACGACGGTGAGGTTCTGCAGGCTGATCTGGCCGTGCGCGGCGGCGACCTTGGCCACCACGGCGGCGGGCAGGGTCGGGGTCTCGCCGGAGAGGCCGCGGTCCTCGAGGCGACTGGTCGCCGTCACCCTGGCCGGACTGCGCCCCAGCGCCGTAATCGTCGACGCTCCTCGCGCGGCGCACCGGGGCGGACACGGGAATCATCCCGGTCACGGACCACGCCGCTTCGGTCGGCTCGGCGACCGTGTTTCGTCGGCTGCCGTCGTACCAGTGCAGCCCGGGCTCCGGCGACGAGGGACTCACGGCCGCCGCCGATCCGATCGCCAGCGGCCGGGTGGCGCGAGAGGTGGCGGCAGGTCAGCGGGCGGTGAGGTCAGCGTCCTCGGTGGTGTCGCTGATGCCGAGCCGGAGGTGTTCGACGTGGTAGACGGCCTGGTCGAGGAGTTCGGCGACGTGGTGGTCGTACAGCGCGTAGACGATGGAGCGCCCGTGTCGCTCGCCGACGACCAGGCCGAGGTTGCGCAGCAGCCGCAGCTGGTGGGAGCAGGCGGACTGCTCCATGCCGACGGCGTTGGCCAGGTCGGTGGCCGCCAGCGGGCCCTCGCGCAGCCTGGCAAGGATCAGCAGCCGGGACGGGGTGGCCAGCGCCTGCAGGGTCGCGGCGACCTTGGACGCGTTGGACGCGTCCAGCTGTGTGCGCGGGACGGTGCTCTCGGCTGCGGTGACGACTCCATGGCCCATGGCGTCCATCCTACAAGAGATGAATGAAGAGCTGTTCATATGTTCCTGTATGGTGTGGGGGTGCCCCCGGCCGGAGGCTGGGGGAGAGTTGCCCCGCCCTGCCTGCGCGAAGGAACACCACAGCCATGTCCACGACCCTCACCGAGCGCCCGGCCCCCGCCGCGGCCCCGCGCGAGAGCCTCGCTCCCAAGCGTCGCACGCGCGTGTTCGCGCTGGCCGAGGCCCGCTGGGCCGCCGCCGCCACCGTCGCCTTCCTGATCGCCCTGCCGCTCCAGCTGACCGGCGCCCCGGTCTGGGCGTGGGTGCCGCTGTACGCGATCGCCTACGTCACCGGCGGCTGGGAGCCCGGCTGGGCGGGCTTGCAGGCGCTGCGCGAGAAGACGCTCGACGTGGACCTGCTGATGATCGTCGCGGCGATCGGCGCGGCCTCGATCGGGCAGGTGATGGACGGCGCGCTGCTGATCGTCATCTTCGCCACCTCGGGTGCGCTGGAGGCGCTGGCCACCGCCCGCACCCAGGACTCGGTGCGCGGCCTGCTCGACCTCGCCCCCACCACCGCCACTCGCCTGCTGGACGGCGGCGGCGAGGAGACGGTGGCCACCGAGGAGCTGGTGGTCGGCGACACCATCCTGATCCGCCCCGGCGAGCGCGTTGGTGCCGACGGCCGCGTGCTGGACGGCGTCGGCGACGTCGACCAGGCCACCATCACCGGCGAGCCGCTGCCCGTCGCCAAGCAGACCGGCGACGAGGTCTTCGCCGGCACCCTCAACGGCACCGGCGCCCTGCGCGTCAGGGTCGAGCGCGACGCCTCCGACTCGGTGATCGCCCGGATCGTCAAGATGGTCGAGGAGGCATCCGAGACCAAGGCCCCCACGCAGCTGTTCATCGAGAAGGTCGAGCAGCGGTACTCGCTCGGCATGGTTTTCGCCACTCTCGCCGTCTTCCTGATCCCGCTGGCGTTCGGCGCCGCCGTGACCGGCTCGCTGCTGCGGGCGATGACCTTCATGATCGTCGCCTCCCCGTGCGCCGTCGTGCTGGCCACCATGCCGCCGCTGCTCTCCGCGATCGCCAACGCCGGACGCCACGGCGTGCTGGTGAAGTCCGCCGTCGTCATGGAGCGGCTGGGTCAGGTCGACGCCGTCGCGCTCGACAAGACCGGCACCCTGACCGAAGGCACCCCCCGTGTCACCGACATCCGCCCCCTGGCCGGCTCCGGCCTGTCCGAGGAGGAGTTGCTGACGCTGGCGGCCTCCACCGAACACCCCAGCGAGCACCCGCTGGCCCGCGCGGTGGTCGACGCCGCCCGCCAGCTCGGCCTCGACCTGCCCGTCGCCGAGGACTTCACCTCCGCCCCCGGCGTCGGCGTGACCGCCACCGTCGCAGGTGACGCCATCGCCGTCGGCGCCCCCGCCCGCCTGATCAACGGCCGCGAGGACGCCCTGTCCGTCAAGGCAGCGGCCGTCGCCGAGGAACTGGAGAACGGCGGCCGGACCGCCGTGCTGGTCGAGCGCGACGGCACCCCGGTCGGCGTTCTGGGCATCGCCGACCGCCTGCGTCCGGACGCCGCCGCCACCGTCGCCGCGCTCGTGACCTTGACCGGCAGCACCCCGATGCTGGTGACCGGCGACAACCCGCGCGCCGCCGCCCGTCTCGCCGCCGAGGTCGGCATCACCGACGTCCGCGCCGGACTGCTGCCCCAGGACAAGGTGGCGGCCGTCCAGGAGCAGGAGAAGGCCGGCCGCAAGGTCCTGGTGATCGGCGACGGTGTCAACGACGCCCCCGCGCTCGCCGCCGCCCACACCGGCATCGCGATGGGCCGGGCCGGCTCCGACCTCGCGCTGGAGACCGCCGACGCGGTCATCGTCCGCGACGAGCTCGCCACCGTCCCTACGGTGGTGGCGCTCTCCCGCCGGGCCCGCCAGTTCGTGGTGCAGAACCTGGTGATCGCCTCGGTGTTCATCTCCGGCCTGGTCATCTGGGACCTGGCCGGCCACCTGCCGCTGCCGCTCGGCGTCCTCGGGCACGAGGGCTCGACCGTCATCGTCGGCCTCAACGGCCTGCGGCTGCTGCGCGAGAGCGCGTGGAAGCGGGCCGGCGCAGAAGGCGCGAAGTGAGCAAGCAGAGCCGACGGGCTGCCTCCACCACCAAGGTGGGGGCGGCCCCCTGCACGGTCACGGTCTGCCGCGGCTGCTGCTGCGGCACCCCCAAGGTCCCCGGCCTCGACCACGCCGCCCAACTCACCGACCTGCGGCAGTCCCTGGCCGCCGTGGCCACCGTGCGACCGGTCGGCTGCCTGGACGTCTGCGAGCAGGCCAACGTCATCGTCGTCCAGCCCTCGGCCGAGGGACGCAAGGCCGGCGGCCGACCGGTCTGGCTCGGCCTGGTCAATGACCCCGACGCGGCAGCTGACATCACCGCCTGGGTCAAGGCCGGGGGCCCCGGCCTCGCCGACCCGCCCGACATCCTCGACCTCTACACGTTCTCCCCGTCCCGGCGCATCCGCCAGGAACTCGAACACTGACCGGCCGCCACCGCCCAGGCGGGCCGCTCCGCCCGGCGCTCAGCCGCCGGGCGGGGAGGAAGGGAGGGCGGTCCGCATGAGGGTGCTGCCTCGCCCGCTCACCGGCCCTCCTTCAATGAAGCGGGCTCACTCGCTCGGGGGATTGACGTCGCCACGGCTGGGCGGGGCTGTCCGGGAAATCGCTGCTGAGACACGCCGTACCCGGAAACGTCACACGCCGGCTGACCCTGAGGTGAGAGCACGCAGCCCCGCGCGCACCTCCGCGACGAACTCGGCGGGAGCCTCGTAGGCAGCGAAGTGACCACCCCGTGCAGGCGTGCCGTAGTAGTGCAGATCGGTATAGCGGGTCCGCGCCCAGCGCTCGGACAGCGCGACGTTGTCGGCGGGAAAGCGAGAGTACGCGGACGGCGCGGGCACCTCGTCGAAGCTGCCCACGCTCGACGCGAGCGAGTGCCAGTACAGGCGGGCCGAGGAGGCCGCCGCGGCACACGTCCAGTAGACCATCACATTGTCGAGCAGCTCGTCCTTCGTGAAGGAGTTCTCCGGGTCATCGCCGCAGTCCGACCAGGTCTTGAACTTCTCGACGATCCATGCGAGTTGGCCGGTCGGCGAATCGGTCAGGCCGTATCCGAGCGTCTGTGGCTTGGTTCCCTGCTCGATCGCGTACCCGCCCTCGGCCTGGCTGGAATGCTCGAGTCTCGCGAGGTATCGCTGCTCCTGCTCGGTCGGCCCGCCGAGCTCCATGAGCTTCGCCGGGTCGGCGAGCGCCCAGTTCAGGTGGATCCCGATCAGCTTCGCGGGATCGGCCAGCCGCCCGATCGCCGAACTGACAAGCGCTCCCCAGTCGCCGCCCTGTGCTGCCCAGCGCTCGTAGCCGAGCCGGTCCATCAGCTCGATCCACGCCTGCGCGATCTTCTCGACGTTCCAGCCGGTCATGGCCGGCTTGCCGCTCCACCCGTGGCCCGGGAGCGAGGGGATCACGAGCTCGAGCGCGTCGGACGCCTTCCCGCCGTGACCGACCGGATCCACGAGCGGGTCGATCACCTTGACGAACTCCAGCACCGACCCCGGCCAGCCGTGCGTCATGATGCACGGTGTCGCCTCCTCAACCGGTGAGCGGACACGCAGGAAGTGGATGTCGACCCCGTCGATCGTCGTCGTGAACTGCTCGTAGCGGTTCAGCTGATCGGCGACGCGCTGCATCCGGTAGGACCGCGCCCAGTACCCGGCAAGCTCCTGTACGTACGCCAGTGGGATCCCCATGGACCAGTCGTCGACGGGCTCGCTCTCCGGCCATCGCGTCCGCGCCAGCCGCTCGCGGAGGTCGTCGATCACCGCGTCGCTGATCTCGACGCGGAACGGACGGATCTCGGTCATGTCGCTGCCTGCCGTTCGCTGTTGTGATGGGACGTCAAGCACGTCGTCTTTCGGATAGTTCGCTGGGTTCGCTTACTTCGGCGGTCAGACCTCTGCCGTGCGTGCTGCGATGCCCTGGCCCTGGTAGATCTCGTCGTAGTAGTGGATCACCAGGGGCCGGGTGAGCATGGCCTCGAAGGTGGCGGTGAAGCCGCGTGCGGTGCGCCAGGCGAGGTAGTCGGTGTAGTTGTGTGCCTCGGTCCACTGGGTCAGGCCGGTGACGTGGTCGGCGTCGTTCAGGTCGCGCAGGATGCGGATCTCTTCGCAGCCTTCGTGCTCGAGGCTTTCTCCGAGGATGTCCAGCAGTAGCTGCGCGACGTCGTTGCCGTGGCCGGGCTGCGCGAAGAGCTCAGTGGTGACCAGTGCGCTCATGGCATTTGCCTTTCTCGGAAGGTGTGGCCGCCGACCGGTCACCCGGGGCGGGGGTCGCCAGGGCCGGGTCGGCGAGATCGGCGAGGTCGGTGCCGGAGCGGGACGCCCTTCGGACCCGGACGCTCAGTACGGGGAGGGCTGGTTGAAGATGACGGTGAGGCTGGTGATCCTGCCGTCGCGGACGGCGAAGTAGCTGGTCATGACCAGTTCCTCGGGCAGGTTGGTCTTGTCGTAGTCGCCGTCGTACTTGGCGCGCACGATGATGTCGCCGTGGTGGTCGATGACCTGGCGGACCTCCATGGTGACGTGGTCGCCGACGAACTCCTTGTCCATGAACCTGCGGATCGCGTCGGCGCCCCGGATTTCGCGCCGGTTGTCGTTGACGTAGGCGTCGGGCGCGAAGGTCGCCACGATCCGTTCGGTGTCGAACGCGTTGACTGCGGCGATGTGCTCGGCCACGACGGCGGGGAGGTCGGTTGTCACGCTGGACATGGCGGGGATCCTCTCTATCGGCCGGAAGGCTGTCGTGCTCAGCGGCTGACCAGCCTGAACCGGTCTGAACCGGTCTGCCACGGCCCATGTTCACCGCTCCCGCAACGTGAGGGTCAAGGCCGGGACACCGCGTTGACCCTCACACAACTGGAGGGTTGAGAATGAGCAGATGAGCAACGCGCTGACGATCGGCGACTTCTCCAAGGCGACGCACCTGAGCATCCGAACGCTCCGGCACTACCACCAAATCGGACTGCTGGAGCCGACCGACGTCGACCCGGACACCGGTTACCGCCGTTACGCGACCGAGCAGATCCCGGCAGCTCAGGTGATCCGCCGGTTCCGGGCCCTGGACATGCCGCTGGACGACATCCAGGCCGTACTGTCCGCGCCTGACCTGCGGACCCGTGACCACCTCATCGCGGCCCACCTCGCCCGGATGGAGGCCGGCCTGGCCCGGACCCAGCAGGCCGTGGCGTCACTGCGCGACCTGCTCGAGCACGGGACCGCACCGGCGGCGATCGGGCACCGCAGCGTGCAGGCTACGCCCGCCGCAGTGATCAGCGAGGACGTCGGCGTCGCCGACGTCCTGCTGTGGTACCAGGGTGCGCTGGGAGAACTGCGTGCCACGCTGGCCGCCCAGCACATCCGAGCCGACGGCCCGCCGGGCGGAATGTTCGCCGACGAGCTGTTCGCCGACGAGTACGGCCGGGCGACCGTCTTCATTCCTTGCCATGGGCGGATCCGACCCATGGGCCGCGTCACACCGACGACCGTGCCCGCCGCAGAGCTGGCCACCATCGTCCATGAGGGTCCGCACGACGAAATCGACCGCGCGTACGGGACCCTGGCCGCCCACGTCGCCGAGCACGAACTGGCTGTCGACGGGCCACTGCGCGAGTACTACCTGGTCGGCCCTGGCGACACCGCCGAGGAGGGAGCCTGGCGGACCGAGATCGGCTGGCCCATCTTCGCCACCGGGACCACCGGCTAGGGCCCCGGAGCTGCTATGCCGGCTGTCGGCCGAGCAGGCGACCCTTGGCCGTCGCTCGGGTCACCCGTACCGGGGCCGGGTGGACCTCCCGATCCACTGAGAGTGGTTTTCGCGGCTCGGATGCCCTGCGTGTCGCATCGTTGCAGGTCAGAAGCTTGCATGGGGAAAACGTGTCAAGTGGGGGTCGTCGGTTCGAACCCGACAGGGGGCTCAGGCGGAGACGTCACCCTCAGCCCGTCCACCGCCGACTCGGCAGCGGGCCGCACGAGGGCTCATGGCCAAGCCCGGGCCGCGCCGCCCATGTGAGCCCCCGCTCCCGAACAGCAATGCTCAGCGCCGCTCGACGCTGCAGTCTGGCCCATGGCCGCCGCTGCGGCCGGCGCCGCCATGGTCGCAGCGGCAGGTGGCACTTACGCCGTACGCGCGCTCCGCCGACGTAGGCCGGCCGAACCGCTAGCCGAGCCGGCGATCGAACCGGCAGCCGAGCCGACGACCGAGCGGGTTGACGGGTGCGGGTCCGAGCCGCAGCGTTCCAGCCCGCCCGCCGCGATCGTCCCGACCCGGAAACCTCGCGGCCTCGATCTTCCCCTCGCAGCGGCAACTCGTCGGTCGGGGCTGGTGAGCGGTCGGGGCCGGTGAGCAGCCGGCCCCGGCGGCTGGTTCAGATGCCGAGGCGCAGGGCCCGGGCTGCGGCGTGGTCGAGCAGCCGGTGGATGTCGGCCTGGCGGGTGGCCGGGGCGTCGTTGTACTCGTCGGGCGAGCTGACCGGGCGTCCGGTGGCGTGCAGGACCTCCATCACCTGCGTCCGGGCCCGGCGCGCGCCGTCCGGAGTGCCGTAGCCGTGGGCGAGGACGGCGGCCTGGGCGCCGAGCAGGCAGACTCGGCCGGCGCTGTCCCACATCGCGCCCTGCACCCAGCCGTGGCAGGCGATGTACCGCGAGGCCAACCGCAGGTGTGTGGCGACACTGACCTGTGCGGGCCGTGCCGCCCGCCGGACCAGACGGTCGAGGAGCGTCGGCCGGGGCAGCGGGTAACCGGCGTTCCACGGTTGGGCGGTGCTGCCGAGCGGGCAGATGTACGGAGCGGTCGGGTGGGCGGGTGCCAGGGTCGGGGCGAGGGGCGGGAGCTGGGGCGGGAGAGTGGCGAGGTACGCCTCGATCTCGGTGGCCAGGCCGGACCCGTCGGGGATCAGTAACAGCCGGTCGGTGGGTGGGGTGCTGATCGGCATGTGGACTCCTTGACCGGGGTCTGTTATGCGGGTGTTTGTCCCAGTTTGTTACTCCCTCGTTGATAACTCGAACGCTGCCAGGTGCCGGGTAACCGGCCACCGGGGATGCGCGTGTCGGGTGGCGGTCGCGGCCCGTCACGGGCGGACGGGAACCGTGCGGCGCGGGTGGGCGGTGGGCCGTCCGGGGTCGTACGGTGGACCGGGGGCCGACTGCAGGAGGCCGCGATGCCTGGTTCTGTCACGATCAGCCACACCGACGCGTTGGTGATGCTCAGCCATGCCGACGCGGAGCGGTTGACGACGATGATGCGGGAGATCTCGCACCTGCTGGACACGCGGGGCCCCGACCGGTTGACTGACGCGCAGGTCAGCGCGCTGTGCGAGGGCAAGGTGCAGCACCGGGACGAGCTCACGCAGTGGGCGAGCGAACTCTCCGAGTACCTCAAGGCGCACCTCTGAGCCCTGCTGCTCCGATTAGCCTCACCGCCCTCGGGTCCTCGAGGACCCGAGGACTGCACCCAGGGGTCGGGTAGCGTGCCGGGCATGTCGATCTCCTGGGTCACCGTCGGGACCCCGCTGCCCAGCGGGCCGGTCCGCGTTGCGGTCACGGATCTCGGTGTCGCAGCGGTCTCGTTCGCCGGTGAGACGGTGACGGGGGTGCCGGGCCGGGTCGGCTTGCCGGACTGTGCGGACGAGGCGAGAGCGCAGACCGTCGTCGCCCGCCTGGCGGACTACTTCCAGGGTCGGAGCAGGGCCCCCGGCCTGCCGGTCGACTGGCGGTTCACGTCGGGGCCGCACCGGGTGGTGCTGCAGACGCTGCTGGCCGAAGTCCCGTACGGCGCGACCATCACCTACGGCGAACTCGCCAGGCGCAGCGGCGTGTTCGACGAGCTGACCGAGGTCGGAGGGGTTGCCGCGCGCGCGGTCGGTCAGATGATGGGCGCCAACCCGCTCGCGCTGCTGGTCCCTTGTCACCGGGTGGTCGCGGCGGACGGGCTCGGGGGGTTCGGTGGCGGCCCGCTCGGGATCGAGACCAAGCGCTGGCTGCTCACGTTGGAGGGCGTGCTCCCGGCGACCCTCGACTGGAACGGACCTGACCCGGCCGTCCTCCCCTGAGCCTGGGCCTGAGCCTGGGCCTGTACTCCGTGGCGGCGCGGATGGTGTTCGAGTGTTTGGGGAAGCCGAGAGGACGCCCCACCGTCGGGACATGCGGAAAGCCGGAAATAGTCGATCAAATTATCGAAAAATAATCGACCAGATGAGCGTCTCGTGCTAATTGTTCAACGGTATTGACCACTCGAACGAGTGATTGCAAGTTGGCTCGGACGGCCCAAGAATGATGAACGCAATGTGATGTACCACGCGATGCACCACGCGCCACGCACCATGCGCTCATGGGGAGGGCTCTTTCATGTCTACCGAAGCCAGCACCGGGATTCCCGCACAGGGCGGGCCGCAGGAGGTTCGGCAGCAGTCGAGCCTCAGTACGGCAGGCGCGAGGAATCTCGCGACGACCACCAAGTCCGAACCGCAAATGCAGGACATCAGCTCGCGCTGGCTGCTCCGGATGCTCCCCTGGGAGCAGGTCTCCGGTGGTACGTACCGCGTCAACCGGCGTCTGACGTACGCGGTCGGCCGGGGCCGGGTGAGCTTCGTGAAGACCGGCGCGGAGGTGCGGATCGTGCCGCCGTCGCTGCGTGAGCTGCCGGTGCTGAGCGGCTTCGAGGACGACAGGTTGCTCGGGGAGCTCGCGGGCCGGTTCGCCCAGCGCGAGTTCGCGGCGGGGGAGCTTCTCGTCGAGGCCGGGCATCCGGTGGACGAGATCTTCCTGATCGCCCACGGCAAGGTGAGCCAGGTCGGTATCGGCAAGTACGGCGAGACCACGGTGCTCGGTGTGCTCGCCGACGGCGACCACCTGGGGGACGAGGCCCTGTCGCAGGCCGACGCGCTCTGGGCGCACTCCGTCAAGGCGGCCACCGCAGGTACCGTGCTGGCGCTCCCCCTGGCCTCCTTCCAGGAGTTGGTCGACCGCTCCGCCGCACTTCGGGACCAGGTGCTGGCCTACCTCTCGACCGTCGGGCAGCCGCAGAACAAGCGCGGTGAGGCCTCGATCGACCTGTCGGCCGGCCACCAGGGCGAGCACGAGCTGCCCAGCACCTTCGTCGACTACGAACTCGCGCCGCGCGAGTACGAGCTGAGCGTCGCGCAGACGGTGCTGCAGGTGCACAGCCGGGTCGCCGACCTCTACAACCAGCCGATGAACCAGATCGAGCAGCAGCTCCGGCTGACGATCGAGGCACTCCGCGAGCGCCAGGAGCACGAGCTCGTCAACAATCCGGACTTCGGCCTGCTCACCAACGCCGAGTACGAGCAGCGCATCCAGACCCACTCCGGCCCGCCCACCCCGGACGACATGGACGACTTGCTGAGCCGCCGCCGGGGCACCAAGTTCTTCCTGGCCCACCCCAAGGCGATCGCCGCCTTCGGACGGGAGTGCAACCGGCGCGGGCTCTACCCGGACACGGTCGAGGTGCACGGCCAGCACCTCCCGGCCTGGCGCGGGGTGCCGATCTTCTCCTGCAACAAGATCCCGATCGTGGACGGTCACACCAGCTCGATCCTCGCGCTGCGTACGGGTGCGGACAATCAGGGCGTCGTCGGCCTGCACCAGACCGGTATCCCGGACGAGTACCAGCCGGGCCTCTCGGTCCGTTTCATGGGTATCAACGAAAAGGCGATCATTTCCTACCTGGTCAGCGCCTACTACTCCGCTGCCATTCTCGTTCCTGATGCGATCGGCGTGCTGGAAAACGTCGATATCGCCCGCTCGCGCGGCTGAGCAGGCGGATTGAGCAGCGCAATTCAAGCGATGCAACCGCAACTCGGCGACGCGGCTGCGAAACAGCCGTGGGCACGGGCACGGGCAGCGGTCCGAGAGAATCTGGGGGAGAGACGTACATGGGGATCTTCGCGCTTGAGCGTGATCAACAGGAGGGCCAGGAGGCCGCTTCGGTGCTGGCCCGCGCCAGGGCGGTGATCGATCCGGCCCTGCGGGAGGCGGTTGGCACCCTGCCCGAGTCGATGCGGCACATGTCGGGCTACCACTTCGGCTGGTGGGAGGCGGACGGTACACCGTCCGACGCCGGTGCGGGCAAGGCGATCCGCCCGGCGCTGGTACTCGCCGCGACGAGGGCCGTCGGCGGCCGGCCGGCCGACGCGGTGCGGGCGGCCACCGCAGTCGAGTTGGTGCACAACTTCACTCTGCTGCACGACGATGTCATCGACCGGGACGAGACCCGCCGTCACCGTCCCACCGTCTGGCGGGTGTTCGGCACCACCGAGGCCATTCTGGTGGGCGACGCCATGCACTCGCTGGCCGTGCGCACCCTCGCCGAGGACACCCACCGGGCCTCCCAGGCAGCAGTCCGCCGCCTCACGGACTGCGTGGTCGAGCTCTGCGCCGGGCAGCAGAGCGACTGCGCCTTCGAGCAGCGCAGTGACGTTTCGCTGGCCGAGTGCCTGGCCATGGCGGATGCCAAGACCGGCGCGCTGCTGGGCTGCGCCTGTGCACTGGGCGCGTTGTACGCCGGCGGCGACGAGCGCATGGCGAACGCCATGGAGGCGTTCGGGCGGGAGATCGGTCTCGCCTTCCAGCTGATCGACGACCTGATCGGCATCTGGGGTGACCCGGCGGTGACCGGTAAGCCGGTCGGCGCGGATCTCGCGGCGCGCAAGAAGTCTCTGCCGGTGGTCTTCGCCCTGGAGTCCGGCACGCCCGGTGGCGCGCTGCTCGCCGAGCTCTACGCCACCGAACGCCCGCTGACGCCGGACGAGCTGCTGACCGCTGCGGCAGCAGTGGACTCGGCCGGTGGACGGGCCTGGGCACAGAGCGAATCCTGCGAACGAATGGCGGCGGCCATCAGCCATCTCGCCGACGCCGTGCCCGATCCGGCGGACGCCGACGAGCTGCTCGCCCTGGCCGAGCTGGTCACCCGCCGGACTCGTTGATGTAGGTGGTGGGCGCCGGGTGCTGGAGGCTCCCCTTCGCACCCGGCACCGACCTCAGCCCGCTGCCTTGGCCAGCAGGGAGCGTTCCTTCTCGGGGTCGATCCCGAGGGGTGTGCGGCCCTGTAGGTACGGCTGCGCGGCAGGCCCCCGCTCCTGCAACCAGGCCCAGGTGTCGCGGACCGTTTCGGAGAGCGGTCGGCAGCGGAGCCCGGCGGCTCGGGCACGGGAGCTGTCCGCGAGCCAGATCGCGTCCCAGTCGGGCCGGTCGGGTGCCCAGATCGGGAGTTCGGTCCAGGGCTCCACGCCTGCGGAGAGCAGGACTTCCTCGTCCGTCCAGACGGGTTCGGCAGCGGCTCCGGTGGCCTGGACGCAGGCGTCGAGCAGCTCGCCGAAGGTGGTACTGCCGGGCGGGGCCGTGGTGATGAACCGGCCCGTCCGGCCCTGCTCGAGCAGATCCAGGCCGAAGGCGGCGAAGTCCCGGGCGTCGATCAGCTGCATGGCACGGCTCGGGGCGCCGGGAGCGAGCACCTTCCCGCCCCGGGCGATCCGCTCCAGCCACCAGGGCAACCGGCCGATGTTCTCGTGCGGGCCGATGAGCAGCCCGCAGTTGAGGATCAGCGACCGGTCGGCGCCGAACGACTCCAGCAGGGCGCGTTCGCACCCGGCCTTGAGGTGGTTGCCCGGCGGCTGGTCGGGCGGGGTGTCGGCTGGGCACGGGTGAGTGGTGGAGTTCTCGTCCAGCGGCAGCTTTCCCCAGTCCGCGAAGGCGTGGATGGAGGAGACGAGGGTGTAGTGGTCGGTGTGCGGCCGCAGCAGCCGGGCAGCGAGCCCGACCGCGTACGGCTGCTGGCCGGCGGTGTCCACCACCGCGTCCCAGCGTCGGTCGGCGATCAACCGGTCCAGGCCGGCGGGGAGGTTCCGGTCGCCCCTGACGGCCTCGACGCCCGGCTGGTCGGCGCCGGACAGTCCGCGGTTGAAGGTGGTGACGTGGTGGCCTCGGCGCAGCGCCTCCGAGACGTAGGCGCGCCCGAGAAAGGCCGAGCCGCCGAGTATCAGGATGTTCATGGCGGAAGCCTCACCCCGATCCGCAGTGCCCGCAGCATCGTTCACTCCAAGCTGAGTGGTCGTAGGTCCGGAGCCTCCGAGGTGCTGACCCGGCGGTCTGCGCTTAGCATCCAGTTCAGGGTGTTGTGCCTGATATATCGGACGACGGCCGGTCAGCTGACGGGCTGTCGTCCGACTGGTGTCCTGGGTCCGGTGCTTCTGCGGCTCGAAGCCGGACCGGGCAGTGACACCCGACAGACGTGACACCCGACAGCAGTGACACCGGACAGCAGTGACACCGGAAGGCGAAGCCGGAGGGCAGCGACAGTTGGAAAGAACCTGGATGACCGATGCCGCCTCGGCCGCCCTGGAGCCACTCGCCGCCGACGCCTCCTGCAGCACCGGGCACCGGCCGCACCGGCGTAGGCGGCGAACTGGCTGCCCACGCCGGTGCGGGAGTTCCGCCCGATGATCCGGATGTACCAGCTGAGGGCCCAGGTGCTGGACGGCTCCTACCGGCTGCCGAGGATCCGGCCCAGGTGACGCGCCGGGCGTTCGGGCCGTTCCGGTCGTCCGTCCGGCCGCGCCGGCTGAGAGGGCTGGAGGGGCTGGGGCGGCTGGGGCGGTGCGGCGGTGGGTGACGCGGTCGGCCGGATGCTGGCATCGGCCGTGGGTATCGCTCTCGGTCCGCTGCCGTTGGCCGGTGTGATCATGCTGCTGGCCGGGCCGAGGGGCCGGGTGGGTGGCGCGGCCTTCGTGCTGGGGTGGGTCGTGGCGCTGTCGGCGGTCTGCTCGGTGGTCGTACTCGTGGGTTCGGGCCTCGACACCGCCGGGCCGCACCCCCCTTGGTCGTACTGGCTCGAGCTGGCCCTGGGCGGGGCGCTGCTCGTGCTCGGGGCAGTGCTGTGGAGGGCCCGGCCGCGCGAGGGGCAGGTGCACCGCCCGCCGACGTGGATGCGGTCCGTCGACCTTCTCACCCCGGCGAAGGCGGCGGGGTTGGCGGCGACGCTGGTACTGGCCGACCCGAAAAACCTCGCCCTGGCGGTCGGCGGCGGGATCTCCGTCGCCATCGCTTCGGCCGACGGGCGGGCCAAGACGGTGGCGGTGGTGCTGATGGTGCTGGTGGGATCTCTGGGCACGCTGGTCCCGCTCGCCGTCCACCTCCTCGGCCTCTTCGACGGTACGAGGTCGGCCAAGGTGCTCGGCGAGTGGAAGGCGTGGGCGTCCGTCCATAGTTCGGCGATCACGCTGGTGGTGCTGATCGTTCTGGGCACCGAGTACGTGGGTGCCGCGATCTCCGGTCTGACCGTCTGATCCGTCTGATCCGTCCGACGATCGGATCGGCCGGCCGTCGGATGGCTGCGGGCCCGGCCGGTTGACGGCTCGGTGGCTACGGCGTCGAGTGGGTGGACGGCGCTGAGGCGGAGGCGGACGGCGGGGCAGAGGCGGGAACGGACGGCGACGGCGACGGGGGCGAGGACGGCAGCTGGGACGGGGGCGAGGACGGCGGCTGGGACGGGCCGGTGCTCGGGGGCGGGCCCGAGGGCGATGGCGAGGTGGGCCGCCCGGTCGGCTGCTGCGGGCCGCCCTCCAGGGTGACCACCGCCTCGGACGGCGGGAGGGCGATCCGGGCGGTCCAGTGGGTCTGCGGAGCGCGGCTCTCGTCGACCGTGACCGTCACGGTGATCCGTTGGCCGGGTTCCAGGGAGCCGGAGTCCCGGCTGAGGCGGAGCCAGGCCGCGTCCAGTACGGCGTGCCACTGGATCGTGGTGCCGCCGGAATTGGTCAGGGTGAGGATCGTCCGGCCCGCGTAGTCGTTGGCTTCGACGGTCAGCTGTCCCGCTGCGGGGGCGGGGACGGGGACGGGGACGGGCGCAGCGCCGGGGTCGGCGGGGGCGGCGCCCGGGTTCGGGTCGGCGGGCTGGGAAAGTACCGGGAGATTGTCGAAGGCGGGGGGCCTGCCCCGGGACGGCACGGACACCGCGACCCCTTCAACCATCGGCAGCAACGTTTCTGCACCCGCCGCACCGGCCAGCTGCAACCCGCCGCTCGCCGGTCGCCCGGAAGCACTCGAGGACGCCGCGCCGTCCCGGGTGGGGGACGCCGCGTCGACCCGGACGGAGGAGACGGCCTCGGCCGGGTCGCCGCCGCGATGGGCAGCCCAGAGAGCCACCACCGGCGCGGTCAGCACGGCGGCGAGCACGCCTGTGGTCACCACCCGCTGACGCACCGCCAGCCCGCGTGCGGCCAAGCCGCGTCCCGGGCCGGACGCCCGGTGGCGGGGGAAGCCGCGCTGGTCGAAGCGGAGGTCGAGCAGTGCGGTCGCGTCGTCGGTCCGGAGCGCCCGCCGCCCGGCCGCCGCGCCGCTCAGGAACGCCGCCCCGGCCGTATCGTGCGCGGACCTGTCGGGTGTCGCCCCGATCCGGACCGCCAAGGGCGCCGGCAACATCGGCAGCCCGGACAGGTTGGCCAGCCCCGCCCGACCTGTCCCGCCTTCCCCCGGCAGACCAGGCCCGTCCGCGACCCGCTCGGCGGTGCCCCGGCAGGTCGGGCAGTCCACCACGTGCTGCACCAGCTCCCGGCGGAGCGCGGGACCGAGCACCCAGTCGCGCCAGCTCTCCGCGCCGACCCCGCCCAGCTGCGCCAGCACCGGGCAGCTGCCGACGCCGAGCACCAGCAGCGCGGCCCTGGTCCGGCCGACCTCGGCGCCCGCCGCCGAGAGCAGCGCCTCCGTCTCGGCGCCCGACAGCCCCAGCACGGCGGCGATCTCGTCGGGCCGCAGCCGGTGACGGACCGCCAGCTCCAGGGCCTCGCGCTGCTCGGGCGCGGTGCCCGCCGCCTCCGGCCAGGCGAGCGAGGCCAGCTCACGCCGCCGCTCGGCGGCCTGCTCGGCGTCCGGAGTGGCGCCCGCGGCACCCCCGGCGCCCTGGCCGAGCCGTCGCAGGCAGCAGTGCCGGGCCAGTGAGTAGAGCCAGGCCCGCAGCAGTTCGGGACCGGCCAGCCGGGCACTGTGCCGCTGTACGAGATCCCGTACCTCGCGGACGGCGGCGATCGCCGCGTCGTGCTCGCAGAGCACGGAGAGGCAGTACGTGAAGAGCCCGTCGACGTGGTGGTCGTAGCCCTGGAGCGTGGGGGAAGCCTGGGGGGCCAGTCTGGTTGTCACGCACCAGACGGTAGAGAGCGAGCGGGCCCGGCCCGGGGCATTCCCTGCTGTTGTACTTCTTTCGGGTAACAACACCGTCATCGCCGCACGCTGCCCCGCAGCATCACCCTCGCCCCCGTTCCGTCCGGCGCGGTCACGCGTTGTCGTACCCACCGGCTACGGTGGGCCGCATGGCAGCCCGTACGAAGACCACCGCCAAGCCGCGCCCGGCCTACCGATGCACCGAGTGCGGGAACCAGCTCCCCAAATGGGTCGGCCGCTGCCCGGAGTGCAACGCCTGGGGCACCGTCGAGGAGTACGGCGCGGTGCCGATCCGGACGACGGCCGCCGGGCCGGTCAGCTCGCCCGCGAAGCCGATCGGGCAGGTGGACGGCCAGGTCGCGACGGCGCGTACCACGGGCGTGCCCGAGCTGGACCGGGTGCTCGGCGGGGGCATCGTCCCCGGGGCGGTGGTGCTGCTGGCGGGCGAGCCCGGTGTCGGCAAGTCCACCCTGCTGCTGGACGTGGCGGCCAAGGCGGCGAGCGACCGGCACCGGACGTTGTACGTCACCGGTGAGGAGTCGGCCGGGCAGGTCCGGCTGCGCGCCGACCGGATCAACGCCCTCTCCGACCACCTCTACCTGGCCGCCGAGTCGGACCTCGGCGCCGTGCTCGGCCATATCGACCAGGTCAACCCGGGTCTGCTGGTCCTGGACTCCGTGCAGACCATCGCCTCCGCCGAGCTGGACGGCGCGCCCGGCGGCCCGGCCCAGGTCCGCGAGGTGGCCGGGGCGCTGATCCGGGTCTCCAAGGAGCGGGGCATGGCCACTCTGCTGGTCGGCCATGTGACGAAGGACGGCTCGATCGCGGGCCCGCGGCTGCTGGAGCACCTGGTCGACGTCGTCCTGAGCTTCGAGGGCGACCGGCACGCCCGGCTGCGCATCATCCGGGGCATCAAGAACCGGTACGGAGCGACCGACGAGGTCGGTTGCTTCGAGCTGCACGACGAGGGCATCACCGGTCTCGCCGACCCGTCCGGGCTCTTCCTGACGCGGCGTGACAAGCCGGTTCCCGGTACATGCCTGACGGTCACTCTGGAGGGCAAGCGGCCGCTGGTCGCGGAGGTCCAGGCGCTGATGGTCGACTCGCAGATCCCCTCGCCGCGCCGGACGACCTCCGGTCTCGAATCGCCCCGGATCGCGATGATCCTCGCCGTGGTCGAGCGGCACGGCGGCGTCAAGCTGGGCAAACAGGACATCTACACGGCAACGGTCGGCGGCGTGAAGCTCACCGAGCCCTCCGCCGACCTGGCCATCGCGCTTGCCGTGGCGAGCTCCTCCTCCGACACCCCGCTGCCCAGCAACCTGGTGGCGATCGGCGAGGTCGGCCTCGCCGGTGAGGTCCGCCGGGTGACGGGCGTGCAGCGCCGCCTGGCGGAGGCCCACCGGCTGGGCTTCACGCACGCCCTGGTCCCGCCGGACCCGGGGAAGGTCCCCAGCGGCATGAAGGTGGTGGAGGTCGCGGACATCGGCGAGGCGCTGCAGGCGATCCCGGGCCGCCGCCGGGCTCCGGCGAAGCCGCGTACGGAGGCTCGCGAGCCCGCCCGCGCGGGGGTCGGTTCACAGGCGCGTACGGGGGCCCGTCCGGAGCCCAAGTCGGTTGCCGCGCAGTCCGTTCCGGCCTTCCCGGAGGCGCTCATGGAGGGTTGGGATCCGATCGATTCCGACGAACTGGGCTGACCCAGACCTTGTTATTGCCGCACGCAGTTAGACTTTGCCCTGTCTAATTGGCATGAAGTGCAGTAATTAGCGACAGGCCGTCGGGCGCCACGCCACACGGTCCGGGTCGACCGGAGGAGTCACGTGGCAGCCAGCGACCGGGCGGACAAGTCCCCCCGCGAGGAGGCCCTGCTGCGGGCCTCCCTCAGTGCCATCGCCCCCGGGACGGGGCTCCGCGACGGTCTGGAGCGGGTGCTACGGGCCAACACGGGCGGCCTGATCGTGCTGGGCTTCGACAAGACCGTCGAGTCCGTGTGCACGGGCGGCTTCGTGCTGGACGTCGAGTTCACCGCCACCAGGCTGCGCGAACTGTGCAAGCTGGACGGCGCGGTGGTGCTCGACAAGGACATCACCAAGATCGTCCGGGCCGGGGTGCACCTGATGCCCGACTCGACCATCCCCACCGACGAGACCGGCACCCGCCACCGCACCGCCGAGCGGGTCAACCGCCAGACCGGCTACCCGGTAGTGGCTGTCTCGCACTCGATGCGGCTGATCGCGATGTACGTCAACGGCACCCGCCGGGTCCTGGAGGACTCGACCACCGTGCTCTCCCGCGCCAACCAGGCGCTGGCCACCCTGGAGCGGTACAAGCTGCGCCTGGACGAGGTGGCCGGCACGCTCTCCGCCCTGGAGATCGAGGACCTGGTCACCGTGCGGGACGTCACCGCCGTCGCCCAGCGGCTGGAGATGGTCCGGCTGATCGCGACCGAGATCGCCGGGTACGTCCTGGAGCTCGGCACGGACGGCCGACTGCTCTCGCTCCAGCTGGACGAGCTGATCCAGGGGGTCGAGCCCGAGCGCGAGCTCGTCGCCCGCGACTACTTTCCCGAGCGGGCCGCCAAGCGCGGCCGCACGGTGCCCGAGGTGCTCGCCGACCTCGAGGCGCTCACCCACGCGGAGCTGCTGGACCTGCAGACCGTCGCCAAGGCGCTCGGCTACTCCGGCACCCCGGAGTCGCTGGACTCGGCCGTCTCGCCGCGTGGCTACCGGCTACTGGCCAAGATCCCGCGTCTGCCCAACACCGTCATCGAGCGGCTGGTCGAGCACTTCGGCGGGCTGCAGAAGTTGCTCGCGGCGAGCATCGACGACCTCCAGACCGTCGAGGGCGTCGGCGAGACCCGGGCCCGTTCGGTGCGCGAGGGGCTGTCCCGGCTCGCAGAATCGTCCATTCTCGAGCGCTACGTCTGACCGGTCCTGCCGCCTGTGCCGTGAGCACCGCCTTGGTGGGCGGAGGCTACTCGGCGGGCCGGTGGGGCGGCCCGCCGAGCTGCTGTTGCCAGCCTGACGGCTTGGCAGGTGAGCGACAAGATACCTTTCTCGTCGTCATGCCCAGGACACCTGGCGGACATCCGGCCGAGGCGGGAGCCACCGGCGAACCGGGGCAGAACCGAACAGAGCGGACGCCGTCGGCCGTCCGGTGTGACGATCAGTTCGAGGTGTTCACGGTGGCGTGACAGCCGGATCCACCGACCGAGACAGGCCCGGCCCGCCGGATGACCGGAAAAAACTGGTTGCGGGGCGGGCCGCCGTGATGCGGGGAGTGGTCAGCCCTCCAGGCGTACCGACGTGCGGGCCGTGACCTGGCCACCGGCCGGGCCGTTCAGGTAGGCCTGCACCAGGTAGTTCCCGGCCGGGGCGGTCGAACCGTCCGCCGAGGCGCACTGGGGCTTGCTGCGGCTGCGGTCCCAGGTGAACGTCTCGGTCAGGCCGGTGCCCGCCGGGAGCTGCACCCAGGTGTCCTGATGGTCCGTCGGACAGTCGCCCGAGGACCAGATCCGCTCGTTGGCGGTCGAGGTGACGACGATGGTCGAGGCCGCACGGCCCAGGTCCACCCGGCAGTTGGAGCCGGAGGCGTTGCGCACGGTCAGCGCGAGCCGGGGCTTGTCCTTGAGCTCGTACGAGTTCTGCGAGCCGGCCAGCTCCAAGGTGACCTGCGAGGCGGTGCAGACCGGGAGGGCCATCACCTCGGCGGTGTTCACCGGAGGCTGCCCCGTCGACCCGCCGCCGGCTCCACCGGACGATCCCACCGACCCGCCGCTCGCTCCGCCGCCCGTCGAGCCGGAGGTGGCGTCGCCCCCGCCGGTCGTACCGCCGCCGGTCAGGCTGACCTCGCCGCCGCTGCTGCCCGAGACGCCGCCCGAGCCGCTGGGGGCCGCAGCGCCGCCCGAACCGCCCGTCCCACCGGGACGGCTGTTGATCGCGGGACCGCTCGGCGTCGCACCCGGGGTGATCGACTGAGCCGGTAGCGGCAGCGCGGTCTTGTCCGTGGACTTCCCGCCACCGCCCTGACCGGACGTCAGCCAGAGCAGCACGGCGAGAACGGCGACCAGAGCACCGAGCACGACGACTCGCCGCCGCCAGTAGATCGAGGCCGGCAGCGGTCCCACGGGTTGACGCAGAGAGGGCACGCGCAAACTCTACGAGACTGTGTGCACCCGTTGACGCATCAACACCGCTATGGCGTCGCTTCCTTCACATGATCCGCCATTTGGTCCGGATGGGGGAGCCGGACGGCGGCGGCCTCGTTCGTCGGCGATCATCATGGCACGGCGCCCGAGGACGGTCCGGGACGCTCGGTAAATCGGCTCTCGGCCGACAGCGGAACGCAGGCCCGGGGGCATGAACCCGGGAGCGCGGACCTGGGCGCGCGGACGTGGGAGGATCGAAGCGCCATGGTTGCCATCTCCTCAGCCCCAGACCAGTCGCGCCGCTCGACCCCGGCCCCGCTGCTGCACTCGACCGTCCTCGGCTGGTACGAGGCCAACGCCCGTGACCTGCCCTGGCGTACCGCCGAGGCTTCGCCGTGGGCGGTCATGGTGAGCGAGTTCATGCTCCAGCAGACCCCGGTCAAGCGGGTGCTCCCCGCGTACGCCGCCTGGCTCGAACGCTGGCCCACACCCGCCGACCTGGCCGCCGACGCGCCGGGAGAGGCGGTCCGGATGTGGGGTCGGCTCGGCTACCCGCGCCGCGCCCTGCGCCTGCACGCCGCCGCGGTGGCGATCACCGAGCAGCACGACGGCCAGGTGCCGGAGGACCACGCCGCGCTGCTGGCACTGCCCGGCGTGGGGGAGTACACCGCCGCCGCAGTCGCCTCGTTCGCCTACCGGCAGCGCCATGTGGTGCTGGACACCAATGTCCGCCGGGTGTTCGCCCGGGCCGTGACGGGCGTCGAGTTCCCGGCCCAGGCGACCACGGCGGCCGAGCGCAGGGCCGCGACCGAGCTGCTGCCCGCCGCCGCCGAGACCGCCGCGACCTGGGCGGTCGGGGTGATGGAACTGGGCGCACTGGTCTGCACCGCGCGCAATCCGAGCTGCGCCGAGTGCCCGCTGATCCGGCACTGTGCCTGGCAGGCGGCCGGCCGGCCGCCGTACGAGGGCCCCGCGCGGCGCGGGCAGTCGTACGAGGGGACGGACCGTCAGGTGCGCGGCAAGCTGCTGGCCGTCCTGCGGGAGGCGCACGGGGAGGTGCCGCAGGCGCGCCTGGACGCCGTCTGGCCCGAACCGGTGCAGCGGGCGCGGGCGCTGGACGGGCTGGTCACGGACGGCCTGGTCGAGCCGGTCGCCCCTGGTGTGTACCGCCTGCCGGTCTGATCCCGCCTTCGGACGGCGTTCCTGCGGACGGCGTGTCTGCGTACAGCGCTCCTTCGGACGGCGCTCCTGCGGACAGCGCTCCTGCGGACGACGTGAAAGCGCCCACCCCGGGGGACCAGGGTGGGCGCTGTCTCGGGGGTGTTGCGGACCGTCAGATGGCCTCGAGCTGGGGCTCGGCCGCCTGCTGGCCGGGGCCACCGCGCAGCGGGATCTCGCGCAGGAAGACGGCGGCGGCGACGGAGACCAGGCTGATCACCGCACCCCACAGGAACACGGTGTGGATGCCGTTGGAGACGGCGTGGTGGTAGGCGTCCTGTACGGGGGCGGCCAGCTTCTTCAGCTGTGCGGGGCCCAGCTGGCCGGTGCCGCCGGACATCGGGACACCGGACGCCTTCATGGTGTCGGTGACACGGTTGTTGAAGAGCGCGCCGAACAGGGCGACGCCGAACGAGCCGCCGATGGTGCGGAACAGGGTGGCGGTGGAGCTGGCCACGCCCATGTCCTTGAGCTCCACGCTGTTCTGGGCGACCAGCATGGTGATCTGCATCAGGAACCCCATGCCCGCGCCGAGCACGATCATGAAGCAGGCGGCGGTGAAGCTGCTGCTGCTCGTCCCGAGGGTGGAGAGCAGCAGGCAGCCGCCGGCCATCACGGTGGTGCCGATCATCGGGAAGATCCGGTACTTGCCGGTCTTGGAGACGACCTGGCCGACCACCAGCGAGACCACCAGCATGCCGAACATCATCGGCATCAGCAGCAGGCCGGAGTTGGTCGCCGAGGCGCCCTGGACGGTCTGCTGGTAGAGCGGCAGGAAGGTGACGGCGCCGAACATCGAGAAGCCGACGATGAAGCCGATCAGCGAGACCATGGAGAAGTTGCGGTTCTTGAAGAGCGTGAGCGGGAGCATCGGCTCCTCGACCCGCTGCTCGACGTAGCAGAAGCCGATCAGCGATGCTGCGGCGAGCGCGGCCAGGCCGAGGATCTCCTTCGAGCTCCAGGCGTACTGCTGGCCGCCCCAGGTGGTGATCAGGACCAGCGAGGTGATGCCGACGGTGAGCAGGATCGCGCCGAGGTAGTCGATCTTGGCGGTGGAGCGGACCTTCGGGAGCTTCAGCGTGACGATGATGACCGCGAGGGCGATCAGACCGAACGGCAGGTTGATGTAGAAGATCCAGTGCCAGCTGAAGTGGTCGGTGATGAAGCCGCCGGCCAGCGGGCCGCCGACCGTGGCCAGCGCCATCACGGCGGCGAACATGCCCTGGTACTTGGCACGGTCACGCGGTGCCACCAGGGCACCCATGATCGACATGACGCCGACCATCAGACCGCCGGCGCCGAGGCCCTGCAGGGCGCGGAAGCCGATCAGCTCGTTCATCGACTGGGAGAGGCCGGACAGTGCCGAGCCCACCAGGAATATGACGATCGAGGTGAGGAAGGTGCCCTTGCGGCCGTAGAGGTCACCGAGCTTGCCCCAGATCGGGGTCGAGGCGGCGGTGGCCAGGGTGTAGGCCGTCACCACCCAGGAGAGGTGTTCGGCGCCGTGGAGGTCGCCGACGATGGTCGGCATCGCGGTTCCGACGATCAGGTTGTCGAGCATGGCCAGCAGCATGGCGACCACCAACCCGATCATCACCAGGCGGATCTCGCGCGGCGATCTCGGCGTGGGATCGGTCGGCCCCTCGGCTCCGGCGGGAGGGGTGTCCGCCGGAGTCTCGACCTGCTGTTGTGACATGGTGCGTCTCCCGGTGAGCGTGGTGCCGGTTGCCGGGCCTCTCGGCTCACTTACTTGACGACCGGCTAGTGAATCGTCCGGTGGCACGGTAAGTTGTCCATAAGGCGGGCGTCAAGCCAGTTTCGGTCGCAGTCTCGCGGGCAGGGAGAATGCACCCCGGGCGGACACTTGCAACTCGGCGTTTCCGTCACCCCGTCAACGCAGTCATGAGGCAGGCCAGCAAGCCATGAGTACGACGCAGAGCCCCCGCAGTGACACCCGGGCACGCATCATCGACGTGGCGCTCGAACTCTTTGCCGGCCAGGGGTACGAGAAGACCTCGCTGCGGGAGATCGCCGACCGGCTGGGGGTGACCAAAGCCGCGCTGTACTACCACTTCAAGACCAAGGACGACATCGTCCTCGGCATCGTCGAGAGCATGGCCGCGCCGATCGACGACGCCATCGCGTGGGGGGAGGGGAAGGAGTGGTCGCCCGAGCTGCGGGACGAGCTGGTCCGCCGGTTCGCGGCGGGAATGGCCGAGCGGGTGCCGCTGCTGCGCTTCTTCCACGACAACCAGCCGGCGCTGCGCGACTCGCCGGCCGGGCTGGAGTTCAAGGCACGGATGCTGGCGATGATCGGGCTGGTGCACGGACCCGACGCGAACTTTCAGGACCGGCTGCGGGCCACCATGTCGCTGTTCGCGATCAACTCTGCCTTCTTCCTGCTCAAGTACGACAACCGGTGCGCGCCTGAGGAGGAGGCGGCTCGCGGAGCGGCTCGGGTGGCGGCACGGGGGACGACGGAGGGCGGCGGCGACGGGGTCGGGGCCGGGGTGGACGCCACCACGTTGTCGGAGGCGATGGATGCGGCCCTGGAGGTCGCCTTGGAGATCGCCGGGCGAATCGAGTCGCCGTCGGAGCGATGACAGATTTCAAAATCTGTCATCTGTAATCTGTCATCACCTCTCCGGCGACGCCCACCGCCCGACATCCAACGCCCGACGCTAGAAGTCGGTCGCACCGTGCTCCGTCAGATAGCCGATCGGATCCACGACCGCTCCGTAATGGTTGCTGGTCCGGATCTCGAAGTGCAGATGCGGCCCTGTGGAGTTCCCGGTGCTTCCTGACTGGCCGATCTCCTGGCCGGCGGCCACCCTGTCCCCGGCGCTCACGGAGATGAACGACATGTGCGCGTACTCCGCGTAGTGGTCGTCCGGCAGTCGCAGTACGACCTCCTTGCCGTACGCGCCCGCGTACCCGGCCGAGACCACGGTGGCGTCGCCCACGGCATGCAGCGGCGTGCCGAGGTCCACCGCGAAGTCGACTCCCGTGTGGTATCCCGCCGCGTACTCGGCGTTGGCGACGCCGTACGGGTTGGTGATCGGCGCGCCCGGCGCCGGGGCGTACCAGGCCGGCGGCTCGGGCGCCGGGGCGGGTTCTGCGGCCGGGGCGGGTTCGCGTGTGGGTGGCGGGGCAGCGGCAGAGGTCGGCGCCGTGCTGGGCGTCAGGTTGCCCGCCACCGCTACGGCGTCCTGCGAGGACACCGAACTCGGCGGCTGGTACGCGATCGGTGCCCCGATCTGCACCAGGCCCACCGCCCAGAGCTTCGACGGCTTGGCGGACCTCCCCGCAGCTCCCGACGCCCCTGGCGCCCCGGAGCCGGCCGCCTCCGCCCTTGCCCCGGCAGCTGCTGCCGCTGCGGCTTCGGCTTCCGCCGAGGCGGGGTTGGCGGTGAAGGCCGAGCTGCCCGGCGTGGTCGGCCGGACGGTCTGTGCGGCGGCCGATCCCGGAATCAGCAGTGCGCCGAAGGCCAGCGTCATCGCTCCGCTCCAGGCCACCACCGAGTGTCGTTCCCGGAGCCAGACGGCCGCCGGTCGGAGCGGGGCGGGGGTGCGGGAGGGGGTCGCCACGGTGAGCCGGTGGCGTGCGGCGTGCGGGGAAGGCATCTAGTGACAGCACCTCGTGGTCGGGGACAGCGCGGGGCCGAGCCGCTGGGGCTCGCCGGGCTGGTAGGACCAAGCAGATGTAATACGGTCATAACGACCCGCCCCAAATCACGCACCTACTACGGCGTGTAGTGTCCGCGCCCGCCAACTTCAAGCCGTTGGCCTAACGATCGGTCGGGCGGATCACCGTCAGTTCGTCCAATCGGGTGGCGCGCCGCCCGCCGCACTTGCCACCGCACCTTGATGCCCTGCTACCGCACCTACTACCGCCCCTAGTACCAACGCCGCGCCCTGTGACAATCACCACCGGAGAGCGTCGTCGGCCGGACCCGGCGGCTTGGAACGGCGCGCGCCTACCCTGGTGGTCGGGAGGTCAATCGTGGCCCGGACCACAGCCCCGCCACCGCCGTTCTGCAGGCGGGCTGTCCAGTCGCAGCACCGCGTGCCAGGCTGAGCCCGCGCCCCAGCAGCAGTACCGCGTCCTGCCTGACACCACCTGCTTGAGAAACCCCTTCCCGACCGGAGGAACTCCTCATGACGGCCCCGCAGACGACAACCGCGCAGACGACAACCCCGCAGTCGGCAACCCCAGGCACAGCCACCCCACAACCGACGACCCCGCAGCTCAAGCCCGGTACCTCCTGGTCCGAGACGTACGCCCGGTGCGTCCGGGAGGCCCCCGAAGCCTTCGCCTCCGACCGCCTGCTCAACCTCGTGCGCGGTGAATGGCGAGCCGTCGGTGCCCCCGGCGACCACACCACGCCGCTCGACGGCACCCCGATCCCGGGCCCGCCCCGGATTGGCATGCCGGAGGCGCAGAGCGCCGTCACCTTCGCCATCGAGCAGCACAAGGCCTGGGGAAGGGTGCCGCTGGACGAGCGGAAGGCGCGGGTCGCTGCGGCGGTGGAGGGCCTCGCGGCGCAGCGCGACCTGCTGGCCCTGCTGCTGGTCTGGGAGATCGGGAAGCCGTGGCGACTGGCCTGCGCCGACGTCGACCGGGCCCTGGACGGCGTCCGCTGGTACCTGGACAACATCGAACGCCAGCTGGACGGCCGTGTGCCGCTCCCCGGACCGGTCTCGAACATCGCCAGCTGGAACTACCCGATGAGCGTGCAGGTGCACGCGGAGCTGGTCCAGTTGCTGGCCGGGAACGCGGTGGTCGCCAAGACTCCGTCGCAGGGTGGTTTCCACTGCCTCACGCTGGCGCACGCCGTCATGCTCCGCGCCGGACTGCCCGTCACCCTGCTCTCCGGGGAGGGCAGCAAGATCGCCGATGCGCTGATCCGGGCGGACGGCCTCGGGGCGCTGGCCTTCGTCGGCGGCCGGGCGAACGGACGGAAGGCCGCCACCTCGCTCGCCGATCTGAACCGTCGGCACTTCCTGGAGCAGGAGGGCCTCAACACCTGGGGCGTCTGGCGCTACAGCGACTGGCCCGGGCTCGCCGCGCACCTGCGCAAGGGTTTCGAGTACGCCAAGCAGCGCTGCACCGCCTACCCGCGCTACGTCGTTCAGCGTTCGCTCTTCCCGGCCTTCCTGGAGACGTACCTCGGCGTGCTCGGCAGCCTGCGATTCGGCCACCCGCTGGCCGTCGCCGCCCCAGGCGACGCGCTGCCCGAACTCGACTTCGGCCCGGTCATCCACGCCGCCAAGGCCACCGAACTCCGGGCCCACTTCGACAGCGCGGTGGCCGCCCGGGCCGTCCCGCTGCACGTGGGCGACCTCGACAGCGGTACGTTCCTGCCCGGTCAGTCCCGTGCCGCCTACCTGGCTCCGGCCGCCGTGCTCAACCCGCCCGCGAGCTGGGCGCTGCACCACTCGGAGCCGTTCGGGCCGCTCGACTCCATCGTCCTGGTGGACACCGAGTCCGAGCTGCTGGCCGCGATGAACGCCGGCAACGGATCGCTGGTGGCCTCCCTTGCCACCGACGACCAGGAGTTCGCGGCCCGGGTGGCCCCGGATCTGCTCGCCTTCAAGGTCGGCATCAACAAGCCTCGCAGCCGGGGGGACCGCGAGGAGGTGTTCGGCGGGCTGGGCGCGTCCTGGAAGGGCGCCTTCGTCGGCGGCGATCTGCTCGTCCGTGCGGTCAGCTACGGCGCCGACGGCCCGGACGAGAAGCTCTACGGCAACTTCCCGTCCTACTCGCTGTACCCGGTCCGCTGAGACCTCGGCCGACCGGGATCCGGCTCGCTGAGCCGTTCTGCTGAGCGTCCTACCGGCTGAGGTCCGGCCGGTTTACTCACTTGCGCGTCGCCGGGCCTGAGGGATCATCGACGGATGGCCGACACATTCAGCGACTCCCCCTCCGACGCGATCCCCACCGCCTCCCACGCAGCCCGCACCGACGAGGCCCCGTTCACGGACCCGAGGCAGCGCCGGTTCGCCGCGCTGCGCGGGTGTGACCGGCTGCTCTCCGGCGTCCGCCCGCAGAACCTGCGCGAGCGGCTGGCCAGCCTGACCACGGACGCCGAGTCGGCGTACGACCTGGACGAGCGCCCCGACATGTACGGGGACGGCGTGGTGCGGGCGCTGGAGAAGCGGGTCGCCGAGCTGCTGGGCAAGCCCGACGCCGCCTTCTTCCCGACCGGGACGATGGCTCAGCAGGTGGCGCTGCGGTACTGGTCGAGCGAGCACCGCACGGTGGCGATGCACCCGCTGGCCCATCCCGAGCGGCACGAGCAGCGCGCGTACTCCCGGCTGACCGGCCTGCAGTCCGTCTGGCCGACGACTGCGCCGAGACTGCCCACCGCCGAGGAGGTCCGGGGCGTCGTCGACGACTACGACGTCCTGATGCTCGAACTCCCACTGCGCGACGCCGGGTTCGTCCTGCCGACCTGGGACGAACTGACCGGGACGGTCGCCGCCGCGAACGACGCCGGTGCCGTCGTCCACCTGGACGGCGCCCGGCTCTGGGAGTCGGTCCACCACCTCGGCCACTCCCTCCCCGAGATCGCCGGGCTGGCGGACTCGGTCTACGTCTCCTTCTACAAGACGCTCGGCGGCATCAGCGGCGCGGCCGTGGCCGGCGACGAGCACTTCGTCCGCGAGGCCAAGCTCTGGCGGCACCGGTACGGCGGGCAGCTCTGGCAGCAGTGGCCCGCCGCCCTCACCGCCCTCGCCGGGCTGAACCGTGAACTGCCGCGCCTGGAGGAGTACGTACGGCACGCCAAGGTGGTCGCGGAGACCCTCGCCGCCGTCCCGGGCGCCCGGATCAACCCCGAGCCCCCGCACACGCACCAGTTCCAGCTCTGGCTCCCCTACCCGGCCGATGCCCTGAACGAGGCCGGGCTGCGCCTCGCCGAGGAGCAGCAGACCGCCCTCTTCGGCTGGTGGGACGAGCCCGGCCTGCCCGGCCTCTCGTACACCGAAGTGACGGTCGCCGCCGCCGCGTTGGAGTGGACGCCGAAGGAGATCGCCGACGCGATGACGTCCTTCCTCGCTCTCCTCCAGGAGCGTGCCGACGTTCTCGGGTAGGACCTGTTCGCGCCGCAGGTGGTGCAGGTGTCCCGCCGGCGATGGTGGCCCCGGCGATTCCCGCCAGAGCCACCTCAAACCCGAACAGGCGTGAAAAAGCCCCTGCCCCCGGCGGTGTCGCCGGGGGCAGGGGCTGGTCGTGCGTGGAGCGGGTGCTACTTCGTCAGGTCCGGGCCGGTCGAGGCGACGGCGGCGGGGGTGTCCGCCACCGGCGACTTCTCCTCGCCACGGAAGGTGAAGACGGCTTCCTTGCCCTCGCCCTCCACGCCGACGACCACGATGTGGCCGGACCGCAGCTCGCCGAAGAGGATCTTCTCGGAGAGGTGGTCCTCGATCTCGCGCTGGATCGTACGACGCAGCGGACGGGCGCCGAGCAGCGGGTCGTAACCGCGCTTGGCGAGCAGCTTCTTGGCCTCGATGCTGAGCTCAAGGCCCATGTCGCGGTCCTTGAGGCGGCCGTCCACCTTGTCGATCATCAGGTCGACGATCTGGATGATGTCTTCCTCGGACAGCTGGTGGAAGACCACGATGTCGTCGACACGGTTCAGGAACTCGGGGCGGAAGTGCTGCTTGAGCTCCTCGCTGACCTTCGCCTTCATCCGCTCGTACCCGGTGGCGGCGTCACCCGTGGCCGCGAAGCCCAGGTTGAAGCCCTTGGAGATGTCCCGGGTGCCGAGGTTGGTCGTCATGATGATGACGGTGTTCTTGAAGTCGACCACGCGGCCCTGGGAGTCGGTCAGGCGACCGTCCTCCAGGATCTGCAGCAGCGAGTTGAAGATGTCCGGGTGGGCCTTCTCGACCTCGTCGAAGAGGACGACCGAGAACGGCTTGCGGCGCACCTTCTCGGTGAGCTGGCCACCCTCCTCGTACCCGACGTAGCCGGGGGGCGAGCCGAAGAGCCGCGAGACGGTGTGCTTCTCGCTGAACTCCGACATGTCGAGGGAGATCAGGGCGTCCTCGTCACCGAACAGGAACTGCGCGAGGGTCTTGGAGAGCTCGGTCTTACCGACACCGGACGGGCCGGCGAAGATGAACGAGCCGCCGGGACGCTTCGGGTCCTTCAGACCTGCACGCGTACGCCGGATGGCCTTCGAGAGCGCCTTGATGGCGTCCGTCTGGCCGATGACGCGCTTGTGCAGCTCGTCCTCCATGCGCAGGAGCCGGCTGGACTCCTCCTCGGTGAGCTTGAAGACCGGGATGCCGGTGGCCGTCGCCAGCACCTCGGCGATCAGCTCCTCGTCCACCTCGGCGACGACATCCATGTCGCCGGCCTTCCACTCCTTCTCCCGCTTGCCCTTGGCCTGCAGGAGCTGCTTCTCGTCGTCGCGCAGGGACGCGGCCTTCTCGAAGTCCTGCGCGTCGATCGCGCTCTCCTTCTCGCGGCGCACGTCGGCGATCTTCTCGTCGAACTCGCGGAGGTCCGGCGGCGCGGTCATCCGGCGGATGCGCATCCGGGAGCCGGCCTCGTCGATCAGGTCGATCGCCTTGTCCGGCAGGAAGCGGTCCGAGATGTACCGGTCGGCCAGGGTGGCCGCGGCGACCAGGGCGGCGTCCGTGATGGACACCCGGTGGTGCGCCTCGTAGCGGTCCCGCAGGCCCTTGAGGATCTCGATGGTGTGCGGCAGCGACGGCTCCGCGACCTGGATCGGCTGGAAGCGGCGCTCCAGCGCGGCGTCCTTCTCCAGGTGCTTGCGGTACTCGTCCAGCGTGGTCGCACCGATGGTCTGCAGCTCACCACGGGCCAGCATCGGCTTCAGGATGCTCGCCGCGTCGATCGCGCCCTCGGCGGCGCCCGCGCCGACCAGGGTGTGCAGCTCGTCGATGAACAGGATGATGTCGCCTCGGGTGCGGATCTCCTTGAGCACCTTCTTCAGGCGCTCCTCGAAGTCACCCCGGTAGCGGGAACCGGCGACCAGGGCGCCCAGGTCGAGGGTGTAGAGCTGCTTGTCCTTCAGCGTCTCCGGGACCTCGCCCTTGACGATCGCCTGGGCCAGGCCCTCGACGACCGCCGTCTTGCCGACGCCGGGCTCACCGATCAGCACCGGGTTGTTCTTGGTGCGGCGGGACAGCACCTGCATGACCCGCTCGATCTCCTTCTCGCGCCCGATCACCGGGTCGAGCTTGGCCTCGCGGGCGGCCTGGGTCAGGTTGCGGCCGAACTGGTCGAGGACCAGCGAGGTCGACGGGGTGCCCTCGGCAGGGCCGCCGGCGGTCGCCGACTCCTTGCCGCCACCCTGGTAACCGGAGAGCAGCTGGATGACCTGCTGGCGCACCCGGTTGAGGTCGGCGCCCAGCTTCACCAGGACCTGGGCGGCGACGCCCTCGCCCTCGCGGATCAGGCCGAGCAGGATGTGCTCGGTGCCGATGTAGTTGTGGCCCAGCTGAAGGGCTTCGCGGAGCGAGAGCTCCAGGACCTTCTTCGCCCGCGGGGTGAAGGGGATGTGGCCGGACGGGGCCTGCTGGCCCTGACCGATGATCTCCTCGACCTGCTGACGAACAGCCTCGAGCGAAATCCCGAGGCTCTCCAGGGCCTTAGCGGCGACACCTTCACCCTCGTGGATCAGACCCAGGAGGATGTGCTCGGTGCCGATGTAGTTGTGGTTGAGCATCCGGGCTTCTTCCTGAGCCAGGACGACAACCCGCCGCGCGCGGTCGGTGAACCTCTCGAACATCGTTTATCGCTCCTCAGAGCGGTCGGGCAGTTCGGGGACTGTCCCCGCCCTGTCCTTCCGCATGCTAGTCCCGCTCAGCGGCGCGGCTCAGGATCACTCCCACTCGCGTGGGAGAAACTGCTGCGCGACCAGCCGACACCTTTCCCAACCTGATGCTGGGAGACGGTGTTCCCACAGCTGGGCCCGATGCACCCGATACCGCTACGCCATCGGCGAACAACGGCCCGCCGAGGATCGGGCAACTGGTCCCGCAGATCTGCTTTGGGCAGTGTCCACGACCCTGCCCACCTGCATTCATACCCGGTATCACGGCGAGTTTCGCGTACTTTCCGCAGTGGCCGTGTTCGCCTGGCGAGAAGTCCGCCGGCGGACCGCCCGCCGGAGGCACCCCGTTGACGGTGGGTCAGCGGAGTCCGTGGCCTGCCCACCCGGCCCGTCCGCCGCAGGTGGGCGAGGTGGGCCCGGGTGCGGCCGAACAGGTGGAGCCGCGTTACCGCTCCGTTCCTACAGCGTTGCACAGCCCATGACCGTCGCGCCGACCCCGCCACCGGACCTCCGTCCGGACGCGTCGGCGGCCGGGCTGGGAGTCGATGGCGGCGGCTCTCCGGGGGCCGTCCTGCTGAGCTCCGACCGGGTGGAGGTGCCCCGCCCGGCCGGGTTGGCCGCGCTCGGTCGGCTGGACCGGCTCGGCCGACCGTACGGCCCGGTGGTCGGCTACGGCGCGGTGACGGCGTTCCTGCTCGCCCCCGGGGCCGCCGAGACCGTGCCGGACCTGCTGCGGTGGCTCGGCTGGGGAGCCGAGCTGCCGCTCGGCCTGACCGCCAGGCCCGCAGTGGCCGGTACGGCCGGCCAGGTGCCACGGGCGCGGGGCGCGGAGGACGAACCCCCGCGCCCCGAATGGCGTGTCGCCGCTGCCTCGGCGGTCTGGCTGCGGCAGCGGGAGACCGGCCCTGGTCTGGACCTGCGCTCACCCGATCTGCTGCGGCTGCTCGACTGCCTCGCGGACGCCTGCGCCCGCGACCTCATGGGCCTGGCGCCGGCCTCCTGAGCGCGCCGCCCGGCCCGGTCGGACCTGGCGCGACGCGGCCCCGTACGAATCCGAGGTGCCGGCCGAATCGGCCGACTCAGCCGGATCCGGTGAAGCGGACCAGGTGAACCCGGACCGCACTCGGACGGGATACGGACCGCACGCGGACCGGATAACGACCGAACTCCGACAGAACACGGACAGAACGCCGACAGAATCCGCGCTAATGCCGGATTCAGGCGACGTTGGCCCGCTCGTACGCCTCGCGCACGGTGCTCGGGACGCGGCCCCGGTCGTTGACCTCCAGGCCGTTCTCCTTGGCCCAGGAACGGATCTTCGCGGTGTCCGCCGCGCCGGCTGCGGTACGGCCCGCGCTGCGGCCGGCGTTGCTCCGGCGCGCGCTGGTGAGCCGACCGCTCTGCTTGCGACCCTTGTCGACGTACGGAGTCAGCAGGTTGCGCAGCTTCTCCGCGTTCGCGCTCGTCAGGTCGATCTCGTAGGCAACGCCGTCGAGAGCGAACGTCACCGTCTCGTCCGCCGAACCGCCGTCGAGATCGTCTTCAAGAATGACCTGCACCCTCTGTGCCACGGGCTTCCCTTTCCGCCTAAACGACCCAATGCCTTGAGGAAAGGAAAGCGTCTTTTTCCGGAAAACACAAACCCTTGGCCACTCGGGGCCCGGACAAGGCAGGTTCGGCAGTGCCGGTTCAGAGGTGGAGCAGCATGCGCGAGTTGCCCAACGTGTTGGGCTTCACCCGCTCCAGGTCCAGGAACTCGGCGACACCTTCATCGTACGACCGCAGAAGTTCCTCATAGACATCCGTAGCGATCGCCGCCGGATCTGTCGTACCATCGTCGGTTTCGTGGAGCTCTCCGATCTCGACGAAACCGTGTTTCGCGAAGAACGAAACCTCGAACGTCAAGCAGAAAATCCGACGTACGCCCAGCCAGCGTGCGGTCTGCAGCAGCTTCTCCAGGACGAGATGGCCGAGGCCGAGGCCCTGGCAGGACGGGTCGACCGCGAGGGTGCGTACCTCGGCCAGGTCCTCCCACATCACGTGCAGGGCGCCGCAGGCGACCACCAGCCCGTTGTCGTCGCGTTCGGCGACCCAGAACTCCTGTACGGATTCGAACAACGTCACGGTGGGCTTGTCGAGCAGAATGCCGTTGCGCGAGTAGCCGTCGATGAGCCGCCGCACCGCGCGCACGTCCGTGGTCCGCGCCCGGCGGATGGTGACCTCCATGGGCGGGACGTTATCGCGTCGGCGGGCCCCGGGTCTCCTCGGTATCAGGATCCGGGTCGGCAGTATCAGGGGCGGGGCCATCGGGATCGGGTCCATCGGGATCCGGGCCGACATCTCCGACGACACGTAGTGCGTCGCGTAGTGCCTCGCGCTGCTCGGGGGACATCATGCCGAAGAAGTGCACCAGGGCCGCCGCCGGATTGTCACTCGTCCCCCAGGCGTCGTTCATCAGCGCGGCGGTGTATGCCTCGCGGGAGGAGACGGCTTCATATCGATACGCACGGCCGACCTGGTCGCGGCGTAGCCAGCCCTTTCTGAAGAGCTTGTCCAGCACCGTCATCACGGTGGTGTAGGCGATATCGCGTTCCGACTGCAGATCGAGCAGAACCTCGCGAACGGTGACCGGCCGGTTCCACTGCCAGACCCTGGTCATGACGTCGTTCTCAAGTTCTCCGAGTTGCCGCACCATAGTCCGGCCAGGATAGGGAATGTTTCGGACAAAATTTGCTAATGGGGATCAAACCGGCGCGCCGCCACCCCCGGAGAGGGGTGACGGCGCGCCAGGAGTGCGGGTGCTATTCGGCGGTGGCGGAGGACCGGGCCATCGCCTCGGCGGCGGCGTCCTCCTTGCCCTTCTGGGCACCACCCTGGCTGCGGATGATGGCCCGCACCAGGAATCCGAAGCCGATCGCCATCACCAGCGGGGGCACGATCGCGCTGACGTATGCCATCAGGTCACTCCTTCTCGTCGGTGGTGGCGCTGTCGGTGGTGGTGTTGTCCGGGGTGGTGCTCTCGGCGGTGCGCTTCTGCTCCGGCTTCACGATCGGGAAGAGGACCGTCTCGCGGATGTTCTTACCGGTCAGCAGCATGATCAGCCGGTCCACGCCGAGGCCGAGGCCGCCGGTGGGCGGCATCGCGTACTCGAGGGCCCGCAGGAAGTCCTCGTCCACCTGCATCGCCTCGACGTCGCCGCCGGCCGCCAGCAGCGACTGGGCGGTCAGCCGGGACCGCTGCTCGACCGGGTCGACCAGCTCGGAGTAGGCCGTGCCGATCTCCGTACCGAAGATCATCAGGTCCCACTTCTCGGCCACCCCGGGGTTGGTCCGGTGCTGGCGGGTCAGCGGGGAGACCTCGGTCGGGTAGTCCTTGATGAAGGTCGGCCGGATCGCGTTCTCCTCCAGGAGGCGCTCGACCATCTCCAGCACGATCTGCCCGTGGCCCCACTTCGGCTCGTACGGCACGCCGGCCTCGTCGGCGAGCTTGCGCAGCTCCTCGACCGAGGTCTCCGGGGTGATCTCGGTGCCGAGGCGCTCGGAGATCCCGCCGTAGACGGTGACCTCCTCCCACGGCTCGGCGAGGTCGATCTCGTGCTCGACGCCGTGCGGGTCGAGGCCCCGGATGACGGTGGTGCCCAGCGCGTCCCGCGCCGCGTTGACGATCGTCGCGCGGATCAGCTCGGCCTGGGTGTCGTAGTCGCCGTACGCCTCGTACGACTCCAGCGAGGTGAACTCCGGGTTGTGGGTCGAGTCCGCGCCCTCGTTGCGGAAGTTGCGGTTGATCTCGAAGACCTTCTCCGCGCCGCCGACCACCAGCCGCTTGAGGTACAGCTCGGGGGCGATCCGCATGAACAGGTCGATGCCGTACGCGTTGATGTGGGTCTTGAACGGGCGGGCGTTGGCGCCGCCGTGCACGGGCTGCAGCATCGGGGTCTCGACCTCGATGTAGCCGCGCTCCTCGTAGGTGCGGCGGATCGAGCGGACCACCTTGCTGCGCAGGTACATCATCTCCCGCGCCTCGGGGTTCACGATCAGGTCGACGTACCGCTGGCGGACCCGGGCCTCCGGGTCGGTCAGGCCCTTGTGCTTGTCCGGCAGCGGGCGCAGGCACTTGGCGGTGAGCTCCCAGCGGTCCACCATGACGCTCAGCTCGCCGCGCCGGGAGGTGATCACCTCGCCCTCGACGCCGACCTGGTCGCCGAGGTCGATGTCGGCCTTCCAGGCCGCGAGCCGCTCGTCGCCCAGCTTGTCCAGGGAGAACATCACCTGGAGGTCACCTGAGCCGTCCCGCAGGGTGGCGAAGCACAGCTTGCCGCCGGTACGGGCCAGCACGACGCGGCCGGTCACGCCGACCCGCTCGCCGGTCGCGACGTCCGGCTCCAGGTCGGGGTGCTTGGCGCGCAGGTCGGCGATGGTGGTGGTACGGGGGAAACCGACCGGGTACGGGTCGACGCCGGCCGCCCGGAGCCGGTCCAGCTTCTCGCGCCGGACGCGCATCTGCTCGGGAAGGTCGTCGGTCGCGGGGGCGCTGCTGCTCTGATCGCTCACCCCCCCAGGGTAGCCACCGCCCGGGGGTGCAACGCCACGGGTATACGGGGTCACCAGAAGGGGCGACCCTTCTGGTGACCCCGGGCACGTACCTGCCGGCCGGAGCCTCATACCGGTGTGTACCGGTTACTTGTGTGTCCCGGCCCGGCGGCGGGTCGCGACGAGGACCAGGCCCGCGCCGATCGCGACCGCCGCCGAACCGGCGACGATCATCGTCCCGGTGCCGGAGTTGCCGGTGGAGGCGAGGCGGCCGTCGGTGTTGGTCATGGAGACGGCTGCGGGCGGGAAGCTCCCGGCGACGACCACGGCGGGGTCGGTGCCCGTGGAGGTCGGAGTGGGCCGGCCGGTCGGGGCCGACGTCGGACGCGTGCTCGGCGTCGACGTGGGGGGCGTCGAGCCGCCGCCGAGGCGGACGAGGGTCGCCGAGGCCACGTCATTGGCGGGGTTGTGGTCCCACGGCATGATCGCGGACGTGGAGCTGTTGTCGACCTCGCTCGCGTAGTTCTGCAGGGTGACCGGGACGGTCACCCGGTCGACGCCGGTCGCCAGTTTCAGGTGCAGGCTGTAGGTCTGCTGGTAGCCGACCGGCATCCAGGCCGGCGAACCACAGAAGTACCGGGTTGCCGGGGAGACGGTCCGGTTGTGCCAGGAGGTGGTGGACCCGCAGACGTTGCCGGGGAGGTCGCTCACCGTGACACCCTGCGGCAGCACCACGTGGACCCGTGGCGACAGGTCGCCGGCGGAGGGGTCGTTGTAGGACGCTGGGCCGGAGTTCCGGATGCCGATCGTGAGAGTGCCCTCGTCGGCGCCGGGGCCGGGAGTCCACTGGGAGGTGGCCGAGAGGTCCGCCGTGAAGTCGGCGGTGACCTTCTGCCCGCTCGAGTAGTCGCTGCCCTGGCGGGGGGCCGCGAGCAGGGCCGGGTCGGTGGCCTTGGCCGCGCCGAGCGCCGGGGCGGTGCCGCGCACCAGGTGCTCGTTCTTGCGCCACCCGGGGACGGGGGAGTTGGCGTCGTTCTCGTCACCGAACAGCTGGAAGGTGGCGGCCTCGAAGGACGCGGTGGCCGCGACCCCGAGCTTGAGGGTGTCCAGCCGGAAGACCTCGCCCGGGCCTACGGCCGCGTCCACCGTGCAGACCGCGAGCGTGACCGGGGGCCGGGTGTTGTTGCTGTTCCCGGCCGACTGCTGGGCGGGCTTGTCGGCGAACTCGCAGTTGGACGGCCGCTGCCCGGCCGTCAGCCCGGCCGTCAGGTTCGCCGTGAGCACGACCTCCGACGTCGGCTGGTTGCCCAGGTTGGCGAATTCGACGACCTCGTCCAGCGGGCTCCCCGGCTTCACCTTGGATTGCTCGGCGAGAGCCTTGAGCTTGAGGTCGGGCCCGCCGACGGCGACCTTGACGTCCGCGCTCGCCGTAGCGGCGTTCGAGCTCTTCACGGTGACGTGCAGTGTGCCGACGGCTCCGAGCCGGACGTTCTGCACCGCCCGGAGCGTGGGCTGACGGCTCAGGCCGACGCCATTGAAGGCCACGTCGTCCTGGTCGCAGGTGAAGACCGGGCCGGCCGCCGCGCAGCCCGGAACGGCGAGCTGTGCGAGGCCCGCGAGACCGGTCGCGTCGTAGGTCACCTTGACGCCGTGCGCGGTGCCGTTGCCGACGCGGCCGAGCGAGAAGGAGTAGCCGAAGAACTCGTTGACGGCCCGTACGTCCGACGAGACGTGGACCGAGCCGGGACTCTGGAGGGTGAGCTTGAGGTCGTCGGCCTGTGCGGGGGCGGCAAGACCCGTCCCGACCGCTGCGACGAGGCATGCCGAGCTGACGCTGAGTGTGCGGCTGAAGCGTATGGATCCCACGGAAGTCCTTTGAAGATATTGGGTTTTCTTCAGGGACTCTAAGGCTCCGTCAGCTGTTGGGGCCTGGAATTGATCGGCTACAAATCGGGCAGTTCGGGGCGCGCTGCCCGGCCGGGCAGCGAAGCGTTACTGAAGTGTCATCAGGCCTGCTTCGGGGACGATCGGGAAGTCGACATACCGACAGGAAATCCCGCCGGGACAGGCCGATGGGGAGGCCGGGGCGGCCTCCCCTCGCCGGGAGGTCAGCCGGTGCCGGTGGCGAGCTCGACCCCCTCGGGGGCGGGCTGCGGCTTGGGGCGGCGGCCGAAGAGCTCGGCGGGGGTGGGCATGCGGTGCGGCTGGGGGTGCGGCTGGGGGTGGGACTGCGGGCGGTTGGTGGGGGTCGGGGCCTTGGGGGTGGTGGTGCCGGCGGAGTTGCTCATCGGGATCCGTCCTCCAACTGGGGTAGGGGTGCTGCCGGGTGTGACCGAGGGGAAGGGTTCGGAGGCCGGGCTCGGCACGGCGGTGAGGTGGCGCTGCCCGGTGCTCAGGGCCAGCCGCTCGCGGACGTCCGCCTCGGCGAGCGCGTGGCAGCGTCCGGCCAGGCGGGAACGGCGGGAGCGCTCGCCGCTGCCGCAGGGCAGCCGGGCCAGCGTCCGGAGTGCGGCGAGGTCCTCGGGGGAGGGCAGGTAGCCGTCGGCGACGGCCTCTTCCAGGCGTTCCAGGTAGCCGGCGGCGCTGCCGGGCAGGGCCTCCCGGTAGCGGGCCAGGTCGGCGAGGAGGAAGGCGCGCAGCCGGCCGCCTTCGTGCACCGCCTCGTCGACGGCCTCGGCCAGGCGCAGCGACTCCTGGACGTCCTCGGTCCAGAGCTCGCCGGCGGGCGCGGGAAACGACGCGTGGACGGGGTGCAGGGCTTGGGCGAGGGCACGGCGCAGCACGCGGACTTCATCGGCGCTGAAGGCCATGCCGCCGCGCGATCCGTGTGGCGTAGGCATGGCTCGACAGTACGTGGGGTACGTCCGATTTATGACGATTGGCGGCGCGTTTGTACCGATTGGCCGATCGTGCGTTGATCCGATCGGATCGGAACCTTCGCACTCGGGAACCCACCGGGGCGCGGGGAGCTGTGGGAGCAGGGCTCTACGGAGGTGCACGGTTGCGCGCGCACGCAGTTGATTGAACAGAGCCCCGCGCCCCTGATTGGGCCGGCCCGATCTCAGGGGGTCGGCTTGTTGCGTTCGTAGACGAGGCGGAGGCCGATCAGGGTGAGCCAGGGCTCGTGGACGTCGATGACGGCGGCCTCGCCGAGGACGAGGGGGGCCAGGCCGCCGGTGGCGATCACCTGGACGTCGTCGGGGTCCTTGGAGAGTTCCTTGGCCATCCGGGTGACCAGGCCGTCGACCTGGCCGGCGAAGCCGTAGAGGATGCCGGACTGCATGCCCTCGACGGTGTTCTTGCCGATCACGTTGCGCGGGCGGGCCAGTTCGATCTTGCGGAGCTGGGCGCCCCGGACGCCGAGGGCCTCGACCGAGATCTCGATGCCGGGGGCGATCGCGCCGCCGACGTAGTCGCCGCGCTCGTTGATCGCGTCGAAGGTGGTTGCGGTGCCGAAGTCGACCACGATGCACGGGCCGCCGTAGAGGTGGTTGGCCGCCAGCGCGTTGACGATCCGATCGGCGCCGACCTCCTTGGGGTTGTCCATCAGGACGTGCACCCCGGTCTTCACCCCCGGCTCCACGATCACCGCAGGGACGTCGCCGTAGTAACGACGCGTCACCTCGCGGAGCTCGTGGAGCACGGCGGGTACGGAGGAGCAGATCGCCAGCCCCGCGACCTGGTCCTCGGCGGAGACGATGGGGTGAGAGCCCATCAGCCCCTGCATCAGCACCGCCAGTTCGTCGGCCGTGCGGCGCGGATCGGTGGAGATCCGCCAGTGCTCGACGATCTCCTCGCCGTCGAACAGGCCGAGCGTGGTCTGGGTGTTGCCGACGTCGATGGTGAGGAGCATGGGCTGCTTTCTGCAGAGGTTGGGGATCAGGCGCGCAGGTCCAGGCCGATGTCCAGGATCGGCGAGGAGTGCGTCAGAGCCCCGACGGCGAGGTAGTCGACACCAGTCTCGGCGACCTCGCGGGCGGTGGCCAGGGTCAGACCGCCGGAAGCTTCCAGCTTGGCCCTGCCCGCCACCAGCTCGACGGCCTCCTTCAGCTGGGCGACCGTGAAGTTGTCGAGCAGGATCAGGTCCGCACCGGCCTCCAGGACGGGCGCGATCTGCTCGACGGTGTCGACCTCGACCTCGACCGGCAGCTCCGGGTACGCGGCCCGGACGGCGCGGAACGCCTCCGCGACGCCGCCCGCCGCGATCACGTGGTTGTCCTTCACCAGCGCCGCGTCCGAGAGCGACATCCGGTGGTTGGCGCCGCCGCCCGCGCGGACCGCGAACTTCTCCAGGGCGCGCAGGCCCGGCGTGGTCTTGCGGGTGTCGCGGACCACCGCGCCGGTACCCTCCAGGGCGTCCGCCCAGGCGCGGGTGGCGGTGGCGATGCCGGAGAGGCGGCAGAGCAGGTTGAGCGCGCTGCGCTCGGCGGTCAGCAGGTCGCGGGTGCGGCTGCGGACCGAGAGCAGGACCTGGCCGGCCTCGACCCGGTCGCCGTCCTCGACGTGCCGCTCGACCTCGAACTCCTCCTCGCAGACCAGCGAGACCACGGCCTCGGCGATCCGCAGACCGGCCACCACGCCCGCCTCGCGGGCGGTGAAGTCGGCGGTGGCGACGGCGTCGGCCGGCACGGTGGCGACCGAGGTGACGTCCTCGCCGCCGGCCAGGTCCTCGGCCAGCGCCAGGGTGGCGATGTCCTCGACCTCGACCGGGTCGAGCCCGGCCTCCTCCAGCATCTCGGCCAGCGCCGGGTCGAGCCCGGTCTCGTACGCCTCGGCGTCCCCGCAGGCGCAGCCGTCGCCGCAGCCCTGGTCGGCCATCGGGAGGTCCTCGTGCGCGTGGGTGCTCATGGTTTTACTGCTCCTCAGGGGTACTGACGGGGGTGCCGGTGGCGACGGCGAGGGTGGTGATCAGGTGGCGCTGCCAGTGTGCGTCGTCCCGCTCGGGGAAGTCCTCGCGCCAGTGGCAGCCCCGGGTCTCCTGCCGCTGGGCGGCGGCGGTGACCAGGGCGGTGGCGACCAGGTGGAGGTTGGCGGCCTCCCAGGTCTCGACCCGGGGGTCGGCGGGCTTCTCCTCGGCGGCGTGGGTGTGCGCCTCCTCGGCGAGCCCGGCCAGCCCGGCGGCGGTGGCGGCCATGCTGTCGGCGGAGCGCAGCACGCCCGCGCCCTTCGACATCAGCCGCTGGATCTCGGCCCGGGCCTCGGGCGCGGGCAGCGGCACGCTGCGGGCCGCGCGGGCTCCCGCGACGTCCACCGAGCGCTCCGGGAGGTCACCCGAGAGGTGCCGGTCGGTCAGGTCCGCCGCGATCTGCTCGGCGAAGACCAGGCCCTCCAGCAGCGAGTTGGAGGCGAGCCGGTTGGCGCCGTGCACGCCGGTGCAGGCGACCTCGCCGCAGGCGTACAGGCCCGGGACGGTGGTGCGGCCGCGCAGGTCGGTACGGACGCCGCCGGAGGCGTAGTGCGCGGCGGGGGCGACGGGGATCAGCTCGGTGACCGGGTCGATGCCGTGCGCGCGGCAGGAGGCCAGGATGGTGGGGAAGCGCTCGGCCCACATCTCGGCACCGAAGTGCCGCCCGTCCAGGTACATGTGCTCGGTGCCCTTGAGCTGCATCCGCCGGTTGATCGCCTTGGCGACGATGTCGCGCGGCGCCAGCTCGGCGAGTTCGTGCTGCCCGAGCATGAAGCGGGTCTCGTCGGCGTCCACCAGGTAGGCGCCCTCGCCCCGGACCGCCTCGGAGACCAGCGGCTGCTGGCCCTCGGCGTCCGGGCCGAGCCAGAGCACGGTGGGGTGGAACTGGACGAACTCCAGGTCGGTGACCTCGGCCCCGGCGCGCAGCGCGAGCGCGACGCCGTCGCCGGTGGAGACCGCCGGGTTGGTGGTCGCGGAGAAGACCTGGCCCATGCCGCCGGTGGCCAGCACCACGGCCCGGGCCCGGATCGCGCCGACTCCGTCACGTTGACCCTCGCCCATCACGTGCAGGGTGAGCCCGGCGGCGTGACCGTCGGCGTCGGTGAGCAGGTCGAGCACGAGCGCGTGCTCGATCAGTTCGAGGCCCGGGTCGTCACGGACGGCCGAGACCAGGGCGCGGGATATCTCCGCGCCGGTGGCGTCGCCGCCCGCGTGCACGATCCGGCGGCGGTGGTGGCCGCCCTCGCGGGTCAGCAGGACCTCGCCGTCGGCGTCCTTGTCGAAGGCCGCGCCGGTGGCGATCAGATGCCGGACGGCGTCCGGACCCTCGGTGACCAGGATCCGGACGGCCTCCTCGTCGCAGAGCCCGGCGCCCGCGACCAGGGTGTCGTCCAGGTGCTGGGCGGGGGTGTCCCCGTCGCCCAGGGCGGCGGCGATGCCGCCCTGGGCCCAGCGGGTGGAGCCGTCGTCCAGCATCGCCTTGGTGACCACCATGGCCCGCAGGCCGGCCTTGCGGACGTTGAGCGCGACGGTGAGCCCGGCGACGCCGGAGCCGACCACGACGACGTCCGTGGTCGTGGTCCAGCCAGGGGCCGGGGCGGTCAGGCGATGTGAGACGGACATGGCTTTTTCAGTGGCTCCTTCAGCGCGCGGCGGTGGTCGGTGCCGCGATGGTGCCGTCACCGTACGCCTGATCGCCCCGGACCAGCCCGCTGCCCTGCTGGGCCTCGGCGGCGTCCGAGCCGTAGCCGGTGATCCGGTTCCGCTCGTCGACGAACACGACCTTGGGGAGGTAGCCCTTGGCCTCGGCGGTCTCCATCTGCCCGTAGGCGATCAGGATCACCAGGTCACCCGGGTGGACCAGCCGGGCGGCGGCGCCGTTGATGCCGATCACGCCGGAGCCGCGCGGTCCGGCGATGGTGTACGTCTCCAGGCGGGCGCCGTTGTTGATGTCGACTATGTGGACCAGCTCGCCGGGGAGCAGGTCGGCGGCGTCGAGCAGGTCCTCGTCCACCGTCACCGAGCCGACGTAGTGCAGGTCGGCCTGGGTGACGGTGGCACGGTGGATCTTGGACTTGAGCATGGTGCGGAGCATGGGGTCACGCCTCCAGATATGAGTGCATGCCAGTACTTCGGCGGGCTTTTCTACTACTGCTCTACTGGCCGGTCCACTACCGGACGATCATGTGGACGTTGTCGATCAGGCGGGTCGACCCCACCTTCGCGGCCACGGCCAGCACAGCCTCGCCCTGGAAGTCGTCGGGGGCTTCGACGAAGTCCTCCGGGTCGATCAGGGCGAGGTAGTCGAGGGTGATGCCGTCGGCGCCGTCGAGCACGGCCGAGGCCGCCTCGCGGACGGCCTTCGGGCCCTGGGCGGCGGCGTCGCGGCCGGCCAGCAGGGCCTTGGAGAGGACCAGCGCCTGGGTGCGCTCCTGCTCCGAGAGGAAGCGGTTACGGGAGGAGAGCGCGAGCCCGTCCTCCTCGCGGATGGTCGGGACGCCGATCACCTCGACGTCGAAGTCCAGGTCGGCCACCATCCGGCGGACGATCGCCAGCTGCTGGGCGTCCTTCTCGCCGAAGAAGGCGAAGTCCGGGTCGGTGATGTGCAGCAGCTTGGCGACCACCATCAGCATGCCGTCGAAGTGCCCGGGGCGGGTGGCGCCCTCGAACCGCTCGCCCATCGGCCCGGCGGCGATCCGCACCTGCGGGGTGCCGTTCGGGTAGACCTCCTCGGGCAGCGGGGCGAACACCACGTCCGCGCCGTTCTCCTCGGCGAGGCGGACGTCGGCGGCCAGCGTGCGCGGGTAGCGGTCCAGGTCCTCGCCCTCGCCGAACTGCAGCGGGTTCACGAACACCGTCACGGCCACCCGGCCGTCGGCCCCGACCTGCTTGCGGGCGGCGCGGATCAGCGCGGCGTGACCCTCGTGCAGCGCGCCCATCGTCATCACGACGGCGTTGTCCACCGGCTGCTCGTCCGGCCAGAAGGCGGGCTCGAAGTCGGCGATGGTGTGGGTGAGGACCGCCTTGCGGACCTTCGGGGCCTTGCTGGGCTGCTTGCCGCGTGACATCAGTTGATCTCCTCGTTGAGTACGTCCAGCAGCGCCGCCGCCGACTCTTCCGGTAGCGATCCGATCCGGACCGCGCGCTGCGCGGTGGCCCGGGCCATCGCGCGGTAGGCCTGCCCGATGTCCGGGGACACCGTACTGAGCTGCTCGAGGTGCCGGTGCACCGTCCCCGTGTCACCCCGGGCGACCGGGCCGGTGAGGGCGGCGTCGCCGGAGCGCAGGCTGTTGTCCAGGGCGGCGCCGAGCAGCGGGCCGAGCAGCCGTCCGGGCTCGGCGACACCCGCCGTGCGGAGCAGCTCCAGCGCCTGCGCGACCAGGGTGACCAGGTGGTTCGCCCCGTGCGCCAGCGCCGTGTGGTAGAGCGGGCGGACCTCCTCGGGCACCCACTCCGGCTCACCGCCCATCTCGACCACCAGCGCCTCGGCGACCGGCCGCAGCTCGTCCGGTGCCGTCACGCCGAACGGGCAGCCGGCCAGTCGGGCCAGGTCGACGGAGGTGCCGGTGAAGGTCATCGCGGGGTGCAGTGCGAGCGGCAGCGCGCCCAGGCGCGTCGCGGGCTCCAGCACGGCGACGCCCTGCGCGCCCGAGGTGTGTACGAGTATCTGCCCCGGACGGACGGCCCCGGTCGCGGCCAGCCCGGCGACCAGCTCGGCGAGCGCGTCGTCGGGGACGGTCAGCAGCACCAGGTCGGCGGCGGCCAGCACCTGCGGCGGGCTGACCAGGCGGACACCCGGGAGCAGCGCCTCGGCGCGCCGCCGCGAGGTGCTGGAGACCCCGGAGGCCGCCACCACCCGGTGGCCCGCCAGCTGCAGCGCGGCGCCCAGCGCGGGGCCCACCCGCCCGGTGCCGACGACGCCGACGGCCAGCCGGGCCGGCCGGTTGCCGGGGTCGGACAGGTCGCCGAAATCCGGTGCGCCGAAGTCCGCGTGGTCGGAGAAGTCTGCGTGGTCGGACGTGCTCACGGCTCGGCTCTCGTCCTTCGCTATCCGTTCCGGTCCTCTGCGGGTACCAGACGTACCGGCCCATTCTACGGCCGACGTGACCCCCCTCCGGCTGTCTGCCGGGTCACTCGCCGGGCCGCCCGGATCATGATCTCTGCGAAAGCTTCACCGTCGGCGGGTCACTTCTCCACTTCCGGGCCGGTACGTTTCTGCAGTCCGGGGGGTCCGGCGTCCCCGAGGGAGACCATGCGCAAGCGCCTCGGCAGTCCCACGATCCGCACCAGGATCACCGCTCTCGTCCTCATCCCGATCGTGGCCCTGGTCGCTCTCTGGGCCTTCGCCATGGTCTCGATGACCGGCAATCTGCGGTCGCTGATCCGGCTGCAGGGGGTCTACCAGTACTTCGGCACCCCGGTGGACACGGCGGTGGGGCAGATCCAGATCGAGCGCCGGGTGGCCGCCGAGTACCTCGGCTCCGGCGGAGGCCAGGACGCGCTGGCCGAGCTCAGCACGCAGCAGCACGCCACCGACGAAGCCGTCCGGGCGATGCGTACGGCCGCGACCGACCCCGGCCGGCAGGGCGACCTCTCGGGTGAGCAGCGCGACCGGCTCGCGCAGATGGTCAAGGCCACCGACGGGCTGGCGGCCGTGCGCCGAGGCGTGATCACCCGGCAGATCCCGTGGGACCAGGCCGTCGACGACTACACGGCGATCATCGAGCCCGCGTTCGAGGTCCAGTCCGCGCTGACCGCCCTGCAGGCCGGGCAGCTCGCCCGCGAGGCGCAGGTGGTGATCGAGCTGGTGCGGGTGCGCGAGTTCGTCTCGCGCGAGGACGCCCTCGGGTCCGGTGCCCGGGCCGCCGGGTCCTTCACCGCCGCGCAGTTCCGGGCCTTCGCCGCGACCGTGGAGGACCGCAGGGTCTTCCAGCGGACGTACGTGCCCGCGCTGCCCGCCGACTCGCGCTCAGCCTTCGACGCCTTCGGCCTGGACGCCCGGTACACCGCGCTGACCGCCGCCGAGGACTCGGTGCTGGACGGCGGCGCGGCCGACGGCGGCTGGAGCCTCACCCGGGACGCCTGGCGCCGGACCATCGACCCGGTCGTCCCCCGCTACACGGAACTCTGCAGCCAGGCCGCCCTGAACGCCGCCGCCCGGGGCCGCGCCTTTGCGATGAACGAGCTGACCAAGGCCGCGCTGGCCGGTGGCGTCGGGCTCGTCGCGGTGGTCCTCTCGATCTGGTACTCGGTGCGCACCGGACGCCGGATCACCCAGCGGCTGCTCCGGCTGCGGGATTCGGCCGGCCTGCTGGCGACCCACCAACTGCCGAGCGTGATCCGGCGGTTGAGTGCCGGTGAGACCGTCGACGTGGAGGCCGAGGCGCCGCCGCTGACCTTCGGCACGGACGAGATCGGCGACGTCGGCCGGGCGCTCAACGACGCCCGCCGGGCGGCGGTCGAGGCGGCCGTGGAACAGGCCAGGCTCCGGCGCGGGATCTCGGGGGTCTTCCTCAACATCGCCCGCCGCAGCCAGGCGCTGATCCACCGCCAGCTCAAGCTGCTGGACGCGATGGAGCGGCGCGTCACCGACCCCGACGAGCTGGCCGACCTGTTCCGGGTCGACCACCTGACCACCCGGATGCGGCGGCACGCGGAGGGCCTGATCATCCTCTCCGGAGCCGCGCCCGGCCGGCGGTGGCGCAAGCCCGTGCCGCTGGTCGAGGTGGTCGGCTCGGCGATCGGCGGGGTCGCCGAGTACGAACGGGTCGTCGTCCCGCCGATGCCGGACGTCGCGGTCGTCGGCGAGGCCGTGGCCGACCTGGTCCACCTGGTGGCGGAGCTGGTGGAGAACGCGACCGTCTTCTCCCCGCCGCAGACCAAGGTCGGCATGCGCCTCGGTCAGGTGGCCAACGGGTATGTCCTGGAGATCGACGACCGGGGTCTCGGTATGGACCCGGACGAACTGGCCGCCGCCAACCTCGCGCTGGCCGAGCCACGGGAGTTCGACCCCACCCGGACCGAACGGCTCGGGCTCTTCGTGGTCGCCCGGCTGGCCCGGCGGCACGGGATCGGGGTGACACTCTGCCGCTCCCCGTACGGCGGGACGACGGCCGTCGTCCTGCTGCCCGCCGCCCTCCTGGCGACGGTCGAGCCGGCACCTGCGGTCGAGCCGGCACCCGCGGTCGAGCCGGCACCCGCGTTGGCCGTGGTGCCGGCGCCCACGGTCCTGCCGATGCGTAGGCTTCAGGCGGCGCCGGAGCCCGTCCCGGCCGAGCCGCCGACCGCGCCGAGTGGTCTGCCCACCAGGGTGCGGCAGGCCGGTCTCGCCCCGCAGCTGCGGGCGGAGCCGGCCCCGGAGAGCCCGGCCGAGGAGCTGTCGCCCGAGCAGGTGGGCGCGATCTTCGGCGCCTTCCAGCGGGGCCTGGACCGTGGCCGTGGCAAGGTGGCGGCGGACGATCGGCAGGACGAGGGCGATCGGCACGACGAGGAAGAAGGCGGGCGATGACGGCAGTGGACGTGACCGAGGAGGAGCCGACCGGCGGACTCCACTGGCTGCTCGACGACCTGGTCGACCGTACCGAGCACCTGCGGCAGGCGGTGCTGCTCTCCTCCGACGGGCTCGCCACCGCAGCCTCCGCCGGACTCGGCAGCGCGGACATCGACCACCTGGCCGCGCTCTGCTCCGGCTTCCACAGCCTCGCCAAGGGCGTCGGCCGCCAGTTCGACGCGGGTGGCGTCCGGCAGACCATGGTGATGCTGGACGACGCCTTCCTCTTCGTCACCCCGGCCGGGGAGGGCAGCTGCCTCGCCGTGCTGGGCGGTGTCCAGGCCGACGTCGGGCAGGTCGCCTACGAGATGGCGCTGCTGGTCAAGCGGATGGGACGGCGGCTGTCGACACCCGTGAGAGCCGAGGCCGAGGTCGCCGGTCGATCATGAGCCGGACCGAGGACCAGGAGCAGCACTGGTACGACGACGAGGCCGGCCCGATGGTCCGGCCGTTCACCGTGACCCGGGGGCGCACCCGTCCGGCCGCCGGGCAGGTCTTCGACCTGCTGGCCGAGGTGCGGGCCGTACCGGGCGCCGAGCCGGCCGGCCCGCTCGACCACGCCCGCAGCTCACTGCTCGACCAGGTGCGGCGCGGCCCGCGCCCGCTGGCCGAGCTCGCCGCCGACGCCGACCTGCCGGTCGGCGCGCTCCGGGTGCTGCTCGGTGACCTGGCGGACGACGGCCTCGTCCAGGTCGCCCCGCCGGACACCCGGGCGGGACGGCCGGACGTCGGGCTGCTGCACGAAGTGATCCAGGGTTTGCGGCGGCTCTGAGGCGCCGGCCAAAGCAGGAACAGGGACGCGAGGAGCTGAGCGAGATCGGAGGGCGACGGCCTGTGCCCTACCGATTTCGCGCAGTTCCCCGCGCCCCTTATGTGCTTGCCCGGCTACCCGAGGGCTGACGGATCGTCAGGAAACGGTGACGTCGTCGAAGTAGGTGTAGGTCGGGTACACCTCGAAGTTGTCGTCCACGTTGGTCAGGGTGAGCGTGTAGGCGTGACCGGCGGTGAGGGAGCCGGTGGCCGTCTGCCAACCCGCGCCGCTGGTGCAGGTCCTAGGGAGGACGGTGGTGGTGGCGCCGGTGGTGTTGTCCTTCAGGGTGGCCGTCGCCCAGTCGGCCGCGACGTTGGCGTCGCAGGTCACGTCGTAGGCGAAGGACAGCTTGGTGGAGCCCTTCGGTGCGGTGAAGGTCTGGCTGAGCGACGAGGTGGCGCTCGGGCTGGTCGAGCCGACCTGGGCGCCGTACTTGCCGCCGTGCTTGGCCGCCGCGTTGACGGCGGTGGAGCCGGTGGACTTCCAGCCGGTCAGGTTGCCGGTCTCGAAGCCGCCGTTGGTGATCCCGCCGGAGGGCGGCGGAGTGGTGCTGCCGAGCAGGGCGGTGGTGAGGGTGTCGGCGATGGGGGAGCCCCAGCCGGTGACCTGGTCGTAGCCGGCCTTGGTGGCGAAGTCCTGGTTGGCGCCGGTGGTGACGTCGTGGAAGGCGGTCCGGTACGCGGCGCTGTTCGCGAGCCGGTACACCTTCGGGTTCACCTCGCCCAGGTTGGCCTGGTGGGCGGCCTTGGCCTTCTGGTTGAAGAGCGCGGCGTAGCCGGACCAGAGCGGGGCGGCGGCGCTGGTGCCACCGAAGACCATCCAGGTCGGGGCCTTCTTCGGGTCCTGGCTGTAGATCGCGAAGCCGGACTTCGGGTCGGCGTCGGAGGAGATGTCCGGGACGGTACGCATGGTGCCGGTGACGCCCGTGCCCGTCTGCCACTTCGGCTTGGCGAACTGGGTGGAGACACCGCCGCCCGAGGTGCTCCAGGCGCTCTCGGAGGCGTAGCCGTTGGCGGCGGAGACCTTCAGGTTGGTGCCGCCGACGCCCGTCACGTACGGGTCCGAGGCGGGGTAGTCCACGGCCTTGACCTTGGCGCCGCTGGTGGACTGGGTGCAGTCGCGCGAGCCGTCGTCGCCCGAGGCGGAGAAGACGCTGATGCCCTGGGCGGCCGCCTGCTTGAGGTTGTTGCTCACCGCCGTCATCGTCGCGGCGGTGGTGTCCGGCTCGCAGGAGCCCCACGAGATCGAGATGACGGACGCCTTGTTGTCCGCCACGATCTTGGCGGCCATGTCGATCTCGCCGGCATCGGTGTTGGGGGCCTCGTAGACCAGCTGCTTCGCCTTGGGGGCCACGCCGCGCACGATCTCGCTGTCCAGCTCGACCTCGCCCTGGCCGTCGGTGGGCGCCGCGTCGTAGTTCGCGCCGTCCACGGAGACGGTGCTGACGGCCGGGCCCGACAGGCCGAACTGCTTGTCGTACGTGGTGAGGTTTGACGACTTGTAACCGTCGAACTCCCAGAGCGCCACCGTGCTGCCGGCGCCGTCCGCGCCGGTCTTGTCGAACCGGTACGCGCCGTCGTACTGGGCCGGGCCCAAGCCGCGCGGAGCGGCCTGCGGAGCGGCGTTGTCCGGCTTGACGATCCTGCTGTGCCGGACGGTGTGGTCGTTCAGACCCGAGAGCCCCTCCACCAGGTCCGCGATCGCGAGCGGCAGCGAGGCTGCGGCGTCGTTGGCGAAGAAGGTGCGGTTCTGCTTCGGGTCGACGTACGTGCTCTCGTGGGTGCCGAAGGCCTTGGCGATCTGGTCCGCGGTGCCGTGGGCGTCGATCACCTGGCCGTTGTCGCTGACGCCGGTGACGGTCAGGCCCTGGCTGCGCAGGAAGGCCTTGACCTTCTCCACGTCCGCCTGGGCCGGCGCGTAGCGGGCCTTGAACTGAGCGGGCGTCAGGTACTTGCCGTACTGGTCCGAAGCCGGGTCGCTCACTGCGGCGAGGAACCGGTCGAGCTCGGCGGTGTTGCGCAGCTTGAGGCCGACGGCCACCGGTATCTGCTGCTGCGCCGGGACGTCACCCTGCTTCTGGGAGGCGGCGACGGCGGGGGTCACAGTGCTGGGCAGGGTCACTCGCGCCGAGGACGCGTTGGATATCGAAGCCGCCTGCGCGGTGGCACCCAGCGAAGTCAGGGCCAGGGGCAGGACGGTCAGGGCTGCGGCTACGGCGAGCGAGCGGGGTCGCACGGGCTCCTCCTCAAGCCGGCGCGGGGGGCCGGCGGGGGCGAAGCGTTACCGGATCGGGAACGCTGGGCTAGAAGGTGTCACGGATTCCGCCCGCTGTGACCCCGCCGACCTGCGGGGATACCCCCTCCTGACGGGGGATGAGTCCCCGGCCGGCGCCCTGCTATGGCTGCTGACTCACCGGCCGGCGGAGCCGAGCGGCACGGAGAGCAGGACGTCGAAGCCACCGTCCGAACGCGGGGCCGCCGTCAGCGTCCCGCCGAGCAGGGTGGCACGCTCCCGGAGGCCGACGATGCCGTGGTTGCCGCCGGGAAGCACCAGCTGCGGGGCCTCGACGTTCGGTGTCCCGTTGCGTACGGAGACCTGGAGGGCGTCCTCGCCGACCTGCACGGTCACGGAGGTGAGCGCCCCCGGGGCGTGCTTGCGCACGTTGGTCAGCGCCTCCTGCACGGTCCGGTACGCGGCGCGCTCGACCGGCTCCGGGAGAGTCCGGCCGTCCGCTCCGTCGATCCGCAGACTCACGTCCACCTCGGACGTGGCCACCAGCCCGGGCAGGTCGGCGAGCCTGGGCTGGGGCGCCAACTCGGTCGGCCCCGCGCCGGCGGCCCGCAGCACCAGGATCATGCTGCGCAGCTCCTCCAGGGTGGCGACGGCGAGCCCGCGCACGGTACCGGCGACCTTCCTGACGTCCGGGTCCTTCGTGGTGACCTCGAGGGCTCCGGCCTGGACGGCGATCAGCCCGGCCTGGTGGGAGACCACGTCGTGCATCTCCCGGGCGATCCGGGCACGTTCCTTGGCGACGATGGCCTGCTCGTGCAGGGCCCGCTCCTGGTCGCGGGAGGCGGCGAGCTGGTCGCGGGAGGCGGCGAGCTCGGCCACCCGTTCCGAGAGGTCCCTCCTGGTCTTGGTGAGCAGGCCGAGCCAGGCGGGGCCGGTGCCCAGCAGCACGGCGTAGATCAGCCACTGGAGGATGTCGCTCGCCGTCGCCTTGGCGAACAGCGAGATCGGCCAGGGGATGAAGTCCCCGACCACCACGAGCAGCACGGCGACCGTCTTCTGCCAGACCGGCCGGGTGGTGCGGGCGACGGTGTAGACGGCCACCATGGCCGCGATCAGCGCCCGGCCGGCGAACAGGCCGGGGAGGGTGAGCAGCAGCACCGTACGCGGCAGGCGCCGCCGCAGCGGCAGGGCGGCAGCGGCGGCCAGCGACACCCAGAACGTCCAGTCGCGTGGCGGCGGGAAGTTGAGCACGGCGTCCAGCCCGGCCAGCAGCATCAGGGCGACGTCGACCGCCCGTGCGTGCAGGCGGGACTGCGGCCGCCAGAGGAGCCGGACGAACTTCACGTGCTGGGCGGCGGACGGCTGCTTCGGTCTCTGCACGGGCTGGGTCTGCACAGTCGGGGCCCTCGGGGGTTCGCTGAAGAAGCTTCGCGGGACGGTACCGCAGTCCGATTCGCCCGAGAAGACCGATTCTGTAGCCGGCCGGGCACTGCCGGTCAGAATCGGTCTCCGAACCCGTCCTACTCCCCGGCGCCCGCCCGGACCAGCCCGGCCTCGTAGGCGAGGACGACGGCCTGCACGCGGTCCCGGAGGCCCAGCTTGGCGAGGATCCGGCCGACGTGGGTCTTCACGGTGGCCTCGGAGAGGACCAGCTTGGCGGCGATCTCGCTGTTGGACAGCCCCTGGGCGACCAGCAGGAAGACCTCGCGTTCCCGGTCCGTCAGGGGGCTGAGGACGGTCGGGCCGGGGGTGGACCGGTTGGTGGGGATGACCTCGGCGAAGCGGTCGATCATGCGGCGGGTGGTGGTCGGGGCGACCACCGCGTCGCCCGCGTGGACCGAGCGGATCGCGGCGACCAGCTCGGGCGGCGGGACGTCCTTGAGCAGGAAGCCGCTGGCCCCGGCCTTGAGCGCGGCGAAGGCGTACTCGTCCAGGTCGAAGGTGGTCAGGATCAGCACGTGCGGGGCGTCCGGCCGGGGAGTGCCGTCCTCGGCGAGGCAGATCCGGCGGGTGGCCTGGACGCCGTCCAGCCGGGGCATCCGGACGTCCATCAGGATCACGTCCACCTCGGTCTGCTCCAGCACCGCCAACGCCTGCTGGCCGTCGCCCGCCTCGGCGGCGATCTCGATGTCGCCCTGCGACTGCAGGACCATCCGGAAGCCCGTACGGAGCAGTTCCTGATCGTCGACGAGCATCACCCGGATGGTCACTGAGGCTTCTTTCGCTTGGTCGGCGGGCGGTCCGGATGGGTCGGACCGTCCGTCACTTGGCTGTCTTGAGGGGCATGACCGCGCGGATCCGGAAGCCGCCGCCGGGCCTCGGCCCGACGTCGAGGCTGCCGCTGACCATGCCGACCCGCTCGCGCATGCCGATCAGACCATGCCCGAGTCCGTCGGTTCCACCGGTGCTGAGCTGCTCGTCCGTGGTGCCACGGCCGTCGTCCTCGATCAGGACCTCCAGCTCGCGGTCCCGGAAGTCCACCGCGACGTTGGCGCGGACGTCGGGGCCGCCGTGCTTGCGGACGTTGGTCAGTGCCTCCTGGACGATCCGGTACACCGTCAGCTCCACGCCGCGCGGCAGCTCCCGGGCCTCCCCGGAGGAGCTGAAGGCCACCGGCAGGCCCGCCGTGCGGACCTGCTCCAGCAGCTCGGGCAGCTCCTCGACGCCGGGCTGCGGCATGTACTCCTCGGCGGAGTCGGCCGTCCGCAGGACGCCGAGCAGCCGGCGCATCTCGACCAGCGCCTGCCGGCCGGTGCTGGCGATGGTGGACAGCGCCTCCTTGGCCTGCTGCGGCGAGTTGTCCAGCACGTACGCGGCGCCGTCGGCCTGGACGATCATCACCGAGACGTTGTGCGCGACCACGTCGTGCAGCTCGCGGGCGATCCGGGCCCGCTCGGCGGCGACCGCCACCTTGGCCTGGGCGTCCCGCTCGCGCTCCAGCCGGGCGGCGCGGTCCTCCAGCTCCATCAGGTAGGCCCGGCGGACCCGGGTGAGCCGCCCCCACGCCCAGCACAGGACGAACGGGGTGGACATCAGGACGGAGAAGAACACCGCCCGCAGCCAGCCGTGGTCGGGGCTGGAGCCCGTCGTGCCGATGAACCGCCAGACCGTCAGCGGGCCGGCCACCAGCCCGGCGCCGAGCGCCAGCCGGGAGACCCAGGAGGAGCCGAACGCGGCGCCGGTGTACGCGAACACCAGGTACCCGATGGCCGGTGACTGCGGCACGAGGTCCAGCGCCAGCTGCGCCGTCCCGAGCCCGACGGCGACGGCGGTGGTGAGATCCGTGTTGCGCCGGCGGAAGATCATCAGCACCGTCATGACCACGGCGACGGCCCAGTCGAGGCCGAGCTTGAACCCGTGCTCGTTGGGGTCGGAGATGACGGTGAAGAAGAGAATCAGCAGCGCCCAGGCGGAGTCGACCACCATGGGGTGACGGCGGAGCCACGCGTTGAGTCGATGCACGTCTCAAGCCTAGGCAGGCCCGGAAGCCGTTCAGGTCCACCGGGAGGGCGATCCGCTCTACTCCGCAGGGTGGAGACCGACCCGCCCCCGGTAACGTCCATCACATGAGTTGGAAGCGGTGGCGGCCCGCCATGGAACAGGCCCTCTACGCCGAGGACGGCGGCTTCTACCGCAGGTCGGAGGGCCCGGCCGGGCACTTCCGGACCTCCGTACACGCCTCACCGCTCTACTCGGGGGCGGTCGCCCGGCTGCTCGGGGACGTGGACGAGGCCCTCGGGCACCCGGCCGAACTCGCGCTGGTCGACCTCGGCGCCGGGCGTGGCGAGCTGCTGGCCGGGGTGCTGGCCGCCGTCGGACCGGAGCTGGCCGACCGGCTGCGCCCGTACGCGGTCGAACTGGCGGACCGGCCGGGCGGGCTGTCCGACCGGGTGGTCTGGACCGACCGGGTGCCCGAAGGGGTCGCGGGCCTGCTGTTCGCCAACGAGTGGCTGGACAACGTGCCGCTGGACGTCGCGGAGGTGGACGAGGACGGGGTGCTCCGCTACCTCGAGGTGGCCGAGGACGGCGAGGAGCGGCCGGGCGGGCCGGTGACCGGGGCCGACGCCCAGTGGGCCGCCCGCTGGTGGCCGGCCGACGAGCCCGGCGCGCGGGTCGAGCTGGGCGCCCCCCGGGACGCCGCGTGGGCGGCGGCGGTCGGCGGTCTCGAACGCGGGCTCGCGGTGGCGGTGGACTACGCGCACCTCCGGGCGGACCGGCCGCTGTTCGGCTCGTTGACCGGCTTCCGGGCCGGGCGCGAGGTGCGGCCCGTACCCGATGGGACCTGCGACGTGACCGCGCACGTGGCCTTCGACTCGGTGGCGGCGCCGCTCGCTCTCCACAGCCTGTGGACAACCCAGCGCGAAGCCCTGCGCGCGCTCGGCGTGAGAGGCGCACGCCCGGCGCTCGCGCTGGCCTCCAGCGACCCGGTGGCCTACCTGCGGGCGCTCGGCGCCGCCGGTGAGGCCGCCGAGCTGACCGAGCCGTCCGGGCTGGGCGGCTTCGGGTGGCTGGCACAGACCGTCCGGATGCCGGTACCGCAGGCCCTGCGGGGGCTGCCGGGATGGCAGACTCTGACCCCATGAGGGAGACCACGGTCGGCATCGGCGCGGGTGCAGAGAACTTCCAGGGCGAGCTGGGCACCACCGACATGGTGCTCAACATCGGCCCGCAACACCCGTCCACCCACGGCGTGCTGCGCCTGAAACTGGTGCTGGACGGTGAGCGGATCGTCGCCGCCGAGCCGGTCATCGGCTACATGCACCGGGGCGCGGAGAAACTCTTCGAGGCCCGGGACTACCGGCAGATCATCATGCTGGCGAACCGGCACGACTGGCTCTCGGCCTTCGCCAACGAGCTGGGCGTCGTGCTCGCCGTCGAGCGGATGCTCGGCATGGAGGTCCCCGAGCGCGCGGTCTGGATCCGGACCATGCTCGCCGAGCTGAACCGGGTGCTCAACCACCTGATGTTCCTCGGCTCGTACCCCCTGGAACTCGGCGGGATCACCCCGGTCTTCCACGCCTTTCACGGCCGCGAGGAACTCCAGCACGTCCTGGAGGAGGCCTCCGGCGGCCGGATGCACTACATGTTCAACCGGGTCGGCGGCCTCAAGGAGGACGTCCCGGCCGGCTGGCTCGGCCGGGTCCGGGCCGCCGTCGCCACCGTGCGGTCGCAGCTGCCGGTCTTCGAGGACCTCGTCCTCGGCAACGAGATCTTCCGGGGCCGGACGGCGGGCGTCGGCGTACTCACCCGCGAGCAGGTGCACGCGTACGGCGTCAGCGGCCCGATCGCCCGCGCCAGCGGCGTCGACTTCGACCTGCGGCGCGACGAGCCCTACCTCGCGTACGGCGAGCTGCAGGACGTCCTCACCGTGGTGACCCGCGAGGAGGGCGACTGCCTGGCCCGCTTCGAGTGCCTGATCGAGCAGACCGCCAACTCCCTCGACCTCGCCGACGCCTGCCTCGACCGGCTCGCCGGCCTCCCGCAGGGGCCGGTCAACCTGCGGCTGCCGAAGGTGCTCAAGGCCCCCGAGGGCACCACGTACGCGTGGACCGAGAACCCGCTCGGCATCAACGGCTACTACCTGGTCTCGCGCGGCGAGAAGACGCCCTGGCGGCTCAAGCTGCGGTCCGCGTCCTACAACAACATCCAGGCCCTCACCGAGCTGCTGCCCGGGACGCTGGTCGCGGACATGGTGGCGATCCTGGGGTCGATGTTCTTCGTCGTCGGCGACATCGACAAGTAACGGGGTACCGGACGGCCAGGGGCGCGGGAACAGTTCCCCGCGCCCCTGCTGTGGTTACCGGCTGTGGTTCACCGCTCAGACGGCGGGGTCGGCCGGGTGCGGAGCGAGGCTCCGGTCCGCGCCGGAGGCGATCCGCTGCTCGCAGAGGCCGGCCAGGACGGCGTAGCCCTCCGCGCCCATCAGCTCGGTGAGCTCGGGGCGGTAGCTGACGTAGACCGGGTCGGGGCCGTTGTGGGCCTCCGGGCTGCCGGTGCACCACCAGTGCAGGTCGTGGCCGCCGGGGCCCCAGCCTCGGCGGTCGTACTCGCCGATGGTGACCTGGAGGTAGCGGGTGTCGTCCGGGCGGTCGATCCAGTCGTACGTGCGGCGGACCGGGAGCTGCCAGCAGACGTCCGGCTTGGTCTCCAGCGGCTCCTTGCCCTCCGCGAGGGCCAGGGTGTGCAGGGCGCAGCCCTCGCCGCCCGGGAAGCCGGGGCGGTTGAGGAAGATGCACGCGCCGTCGACCCGGCGGGTCTGGCGGTCGCCGTCCTCGTCGAACATCGTGATGCCGCCGTCGACCTTGATCCGGCCCTTGGCGTCGGTGCCGTGCTCGAACAGCTGCCAGTTCTCGGGCGTGAGGCGGGCCGCGTGCCCGGCCACCCGCTGCTCGTCGTCCTCGTCCGAGTAGTGCGCGCCCAGCGTGCAGCAGCCGTCCGACTCGCCCCGGCCGGGGCGGATGCCGTGGCAGCCCTTGCCGAAGATGCAGCTCCACCGGGAGGTCAGCCAGGTCAGGTCGCAGCGGAAGACCTGCTCCTCGTCGGCCGGGTCGGCGAACTCCACCCAGGCGCGGGCGAAGTCGAGCGGGACCTCGTACCTCGTGGGCATCGCGAGGTCGACGGTCGTGCCGCTGCTCTTGGGGGCCTTGGGGGTCTTGGAGCCCTTGTCACCCTTGGGGGTTTTGGGGCTCTTGGTCTTCTTGGGGTTCTCTGCTGCCACCTGGCAAGGGTATGGCCTCCGGACTCCATAGAGCGTCCGCCAGTAGGGGGCCCCGGCGGGGCAGGTCGTGAAGTTGGGGTGAGAAACCCACACAGGCCCTGCGGGGGCACCGGAAGCGGGGCCTAGGATGGCGGCCGCCGGGCGCGTACCGCGTGACCGGTGGCCGTACGAGACGGGGGAGGGTGCTCAATGGCTGCGAGTACTGGCGGCGAGTTCCTGCTCAAGCCGTGGGAAGTACACGGCGAGGGGCGGGAGTTCGAGAGCATCTCGAACGGCTTCGCGCGGGCCGCGCTGGCGCTGGAACAGGGGCTGGGCGGGCTCGGGACCCCCTGGGGGAAGGACGACCCGGGCGCCGGGTTCGGCACCGCGTACGGTGAGGCGCAGCCGGAGCTGCTGGCCGGATTGCACGCGCTGGCGGACAAGTTGGCGGGGATCGGGACCGGTCTGCACATGATGGCCGACCAGACGAGCGGTACCGAGAGCGACGTGGCGGCGAGCTTCTCGGCGGGCGGAACCGGCGGAGGCCCGGCGACGGTCTGAACGAACGAGGGGGCTTCATCGGTCCGTACCGCAGCGGCGGCGCGGCGTAGTGCGTTCGACCTGTGTGCGTTCGACCCGTGCGCGTTCAACCTGAGTGCGCTCGACCTGAGTGCGTTTGATCTGTGCGTTCGTTCCGTAGAACCCGAAGGGGGGACCACGTGTCCCGGAAGTTGCCCGAGGAACTGGTCCCGGTGCTGGCGAAGCTCGGTCACCACTGGCCCGAGGCGGACGAGGACGGCTTGCGCCAGGCAGCCGGCCTCTGGCGCGACTTCGGCGGTGAGGCCGAGATGCTCGGCCAGCGCGGCGGGGCCTCCGCGCAGCGCGTGACCGGGGAGAACTCCGGCGGTTCGGTGGACGCCTTCGCTGACCACTGGCGGGCGTTCTCCGGCGGCGGCCAGGGTTATCTCGACGACGCGCAGACGGCGGCCGAGGTGGTCGCCAAGGCTTTCGACGCCGCTGCCACCGCCACCGAGCACTGCAAGGCCGGGATCGTCTCGGTCTGCACCGAGGTGGCCGAGGAGCTCAAGGCGGCCCAGGCCGTCGAGGACAAGGCCAAGAGCGCGCTGGGCGGGGGCATCCTCGGCAGTGTCGCCAAGGTGGTCACCACGGCCGTGGTCGGCGGCGGCGAGCTGGTGGCGGTCGAGGCGGCGAAGCTGCGCGTCGGCGCGCTGCTGGACGAGCTCGGGCACGAGATGGAGCAGGGGCTGAAGACGGCGCTCAAGGAGCCTGCGGTCACCACCCTCGAGCGGCTGGCGCCGGGCGGCGCCGGCTCCGGGAAGTCCGCCCGCTCCGACCTGCGGACCCTGAGCGGGTCCGGCGGCGACGGGCAGCTGACCGGAGCGCTGGGCGGCGGGGTGGCGGGTGGAGCCGCCGTGGCGGGGGTGCGGATGCTCTCCGCCAAGCTCGGCCCGGACGGGCGCGTCATGACGGACGCCTCGGGCAACCCGGTGCTGGTCGACCAGAACGGCAAGACCGTGCCCGGCGTCGAGGGCGTCACCGTGGAGCGGGACGCGCACGGGCGGCCGATCGTCGGCCCGGACGGCGCGGTCTCGGTGGTCGGCGCGGACGGCATGCCCGTGGTCGGCCTGGCGGTCGGCGCGAACGGCAAGCCGCTCACCGACGCGACCGGCCAGCCGCTGCTGGTCGGCGCCGACGGCACGGTCGCCGGCAGCGGGCTGACGCTGGCCTTCGACCAGAACGGCAAGCCGCTCACCGACGCCCACGGCCGCCCGGAGCTGCTCGGCCCGGACGGACAGCCGGTGCCGCAGCCGGACCAACCCGGCCTGAAGTACGGCCCGGACGGCAAGCCGCTGACCAGCCTCACCACCCTCAACTCGGTCGATCTCGGCACGGTTGATCCCAACGCGACCGACCCCAACGCGCCCGGCCTCACCAACCCGCTCGGTCTCAAGTCGGGTACCGGAGGGCTGCTGGGCAGCGGCGGCCCGCCGGCGGGCGGCGGACCCACGTTCGCCACCACGACGACTACGCCCGGGAGCGGCGGCTACGCCGGTCCGGGCACGTCCTCGCCGGTGTCCGTCGCACCGGTTCGCGACTACACCCCGTACGCTCCGCCGGAGCACGGTGGTGGTGGCGGTGGCGGTTGGTACCGGCAGCAGCAGCCCGTCCAGACCTACGAGCCGCCGTCGGGCGGCTACGACAGCACCCCGGTCAGCGACCCGGGCCCGGTGCAGCTCGGGCCGGTCTCGCTGCACACCGACTCCGTCGCGGTCGCGCCGCAGCCGACCGCGCCGCTCACCGGTGACCCGGTCGGTTGGGGCGGCTCCGGCGACGGTGGCGGCGGTGGTGCCGGAGTCGGCGGCGGTCCGCAGCGGGTCGACTCGCCGATAACCGGCGTGTCGATCGGGGCCGGTCCGGTTTCGGGCGGCCCGGTCGCGGCCGGGCCGGTGGCGGGTGGCGTCCTCGGCGGTGTGCCGGGCGGCGGGCCGGTGGCCGGGAGCGGCCCGGTGGGTGGCCCGGTGGGTGGTCCGATGGGTGGTCCGGCTGGCGGCGTGCCCGTCGGGCCGGTGGCTCCCAGCGCTGCGGGTGGTCCGGTCGGCGGGCAGCCCGGTTACGCCGGTGCGCCCGGCGCACCGGGCGTGGCAGGGCAGATCGGTGTGGTCGGCGGGACCGGCGGCGGCCTCCCCGGCGGCGGCCTCCCCGGCGGCGGCCTCCCCGGCGGCGGCCTCCCTGTCCAGGACGGCCGGCAGTCGGCCGCCTCGCGCGCGGCCGGTGCGGGTGTGGGCGGCGGTGCGGTGCCGTACCGGATGTTCGCCGAGACCGGTACCGGCTTCCAGGGCCGTCCGGACGTCTTCGGTTACGCCGAGGGCCAGGCGCCCGCCGCGTGGGCCGCGCCGATCCAGCCCGGGCAGGTCGCGGCCGCGTACCTGGTCGCCAAGTCGTACGGGCAGCCGGGTGTCGGGCCGGCGGTCGAGCGACCGCTGGTCCGAACCGTCGCGGACAGCCGTCCGTATGGTCACTCCGGCGGGCTGGGCCCGGTCGACCCGGCCCACCAGGCCGAGTTGGAGAGCCGGCTGCCCCGCCGGGAGGACCTCGGCTTCGTCCCGCACCCCGATCCGCGCCTGGGCGACTGGCCCGAGGCGCTGAACGGCGGCGGCCCGCGCGAGCCCGGACGGTCCAACAACTGCGTCGACCTCGCGCTCTCCGGCCTGGACACCTTCGCCGGACGCCCCGTCTGCTCGGCCCCCCGGCTGCCGGACGGCCCAGCCGGCGAGCGCGGCGGACGGGACCGGGTGGAACGTGAACTGGGCACCCACTTCCGTGACTTGGGAGCCGGGGAGGGCGCGCTCGCGCTCCTCGCGCAGGTGCTGCTGCACTCCGGCCCCGGCGCGCAGGCGGTGCTGCTCACGCTGGACGAGTACGGCCGTTCGCACACCTGGAACGCCATCGTGCACGGCACGGAGGTGACCTTCCTGGACTACCAGGCGGGTAGGCGCTCCAGTGCCCCGCTGCACAGCGCGGACCACGGCCTCTGGGCCATCGCGGTGGACGCCAGGTCCCGCCCGCTGGACCTGACGGACCTGCAACTCGTGGTCCCCATAACCGTTCCGGCCTCGGTTCCGGCTCCGACTCCGGTCCCGGTGGAGCCGGAGCCCGTCCCCGCGCCGGTCGACCCGGTACCGGTGGAGGCTCCGGCGCCGCCGCGATCCCGCCTCACCATCCACCGGGCCCCAGCGTCCGACAGCACCAGGAGCAAGCGCCGATGACCACCCGCGACCAGGCCGTCGACGTCGCCCACCGCTGGATCAACGGCGATCTGCCGAAGGAGAGTTCGCGCGCCGTCCGGTCGCACGAGTTCGACCTCGGCTGGGTGCTCTGGCCCGAGCCCGTCCCCGTCCAGGTGGACCCGCTGACCGGCGGGCGGCGCGCGCCGGAGGAGATCGGCGCGGCCTGCGCGGTGGTGGACCGGGCGACCGGCGAGCTGACCGTCTGGCCGTCGTTCCCCGTCCCCGACGTGATCCAGCTCTACCGGGACAAGCTCGGCGCGGGTACCTACGACCCGGCGCTGCCGCCCGCCACCGGCCCGGGCCTGCGGGCGGAACTGACCTACCGCGACGGGCTCGGCGAGCCGCAGTCCCTCGTCGTCCGCTCGGCCACCGGCCGTCCGCACCCCGTGCTGCGGGCCTGGCGGCAGCTCCAGCAGCAGGGTGTCCGGGCGGAGGACCTGCTGACCGTCCACACCGACCTGCGGCTCGGCATGCTGCCGGGCGGCTACGCGATGGAGACGGTCAGCACCGAGGTCCCGGCGACCCGGATCAGCCACGAGATCCTCTACGGGCCGCGCTTCGACCAGCGCGCGGCGGCGGTGCGCGCCCTCAGCGCGCTCCAATCCGCCGCCCCGGCCGTCACCGACGGCGGGCCGGCCGCGCCCCGACCCAACCGCGTCCCCTTCCCGGTCGCGGTGCCGCCTGCGCAGCCCGAGGCCGAGCAGGCGCTCGCCGCGCGGCTGGCGGCGCAGTTCGGCCCGGAGGGCGTAGGCCGCTTCGAGGCCGCCGACGCACACGCCGCCGACCTGCCCGAGGCGGTGGCCCGGCCGCTGCTCCAGGTCGGCCTGCCCGTCCGGGTCGAGGGCTACTTCGCCCTGTACCGCCCGGTCTCCGACGGTGTCCTGGACGGCACCAGGACGGCAGCCGCCCTGCCGGACGTGGTCTCCCACCTGGCCGGGGACGACGGCCCCTGGCGGGCCACCGAGCACGCCCGGCAGAGCCTGCTCGGCCAGCACGTGATCGGCACCGACGGCTGGGCGCTGATCACCGTCGACGCCGCCCGGGGCCAGGTCCGCGCGATCGACCCGTACGACGCCACCGCCCGCTACTGCAACGCCGACGTCACCGCCTTCACCCGCTGCCTCGCCCTCCTCGCCGACCGGCTCCCGCGCCTGCGGGACCTGCACCCGTACGCCGCAGGCCCCGCCGTGGCCGAGCTGCAGTGGGCCCTGGCCGGGCTGGACCGTACGGTCTTCGGCGACCCGGAGAACTGGTGGGCCGTGATCGTCGAGCAGCTCTGGCACGGGTTGCTCTAGCGAGCGGCGGGGGTGGGGCTCGCGCAAGTGCGCGAGGCGGGAGGGTGCGGGTCGTTGCCTTCCGTTTCGCGCAGTTCCCCGCGCCCCTGGGGTACCCCTTGGGCGGGGGTGAGGGGTAAAGGGGGGCACAATCGTGGGCGGGTGCGGCTGGTGCCGTGCCGTTGATCGCGAGGGTGTGGTGGGTGTGAAGCTGGCCGGTGGGTACGGGATGCCGCCGGAGTGGACCTTGGGCCGGGTCTTCACCGAGTGGACGTTGGAACCGGTGGTGGCCGCCGTGGCGGTGCTCGCCCTGGCGGGGTACCTGCTCGGGGTGGCGCGGCTGCGGCGGAGTGGTGAACCGTGGGCGCGCGGGCGGACGGTGGCCTTCGGGTCCGGTGTCGCGCTCTGGGTGTTCACCACCTGCTCGGGGATCGGGGTCTACGAGCGGGTGCTGTTCACGGACCGGGCCGTGCAGGCGGTGGTGCTGCTGATGGTGGTGCCGCTGCTGCTGGCGATGGGCGCGCCGGTCACCGTCCTGGCCGAGGGCTTCGGCGGGCGGCACCGGGACCGGCTGCTGGCGGCGCTGCGCGGGCGGGTCTCGAAGGTGCTGATGTTCCCGCTGGTGTCGACGGTGCTGCTGGTCGTGCCGCCGTGGCTGCTGTACTTCACGTCCTGGTACCGGCTCTCGCTCACCACGGACCTCTACAACGTCCTGTTCCACGTGGGGTTCGTGGCGTTCGGGCTGGCGTACTTCTGGCCGAGGCTGCAGATCGACCCGGTGGGGCGGCACTACCACCCGATGATCGGTGTGGTGATCACCGTCGCCGAGGTGATCTTCGACGCGGCGCTCGGCTTCATCCTGGTCTTCGGCTCGCACCTGCTGGTACCGGACTACTGGGCCGCGCTCGCCCGCCCCTGGGGCATGTCCGCGCAGCAGGACCAGTCCTGGGGCGGAGCCGTCCTGTGGGGGCTCGGGGACATCGCCGGTATCCCGTTCATGGTCGCGCTGATCGTCCGGGTGATCCGCGAGGAGCGGGTGCGGACCGTCCAGGTGGACCGGGAGCTGGACGCCCAGGAGGCGGCCGAGGCGGCGGCGGAGGTCGTGGTCGCTGCGGCAGGCGTAACCGAGAAGACCGACGCGGCCGAGGCGCCTGCCGAGCAGGAGCGACCCTGGTGGGAGACCGACCCCCGGTTCGCCGGCCGCTACGGGAAGTAGCGGCCCGTAGGCCGGTCTCCGCTCGTCAGTTGACGCAGGGGATGCCGCCGGCCTTCACGGCCGGCCCCTGCATCGGGAGGGCGCTGTCCGGCTCGGGGGAGCCGCTGCCGCTCGCCGGGCCGCCGGGGGGCGGTGGAGCGGCGTAGTTCGCGCCGAGGACGACCACGATGTGCCCGGCGGGTGTGCCGCCGGACGCCGTCGCCGACACGCCGTACCGGGCGGCGACCTGCTCGGCCGAGGCCCTGGCACCGCTGCCGTAGCTGACCGTGGTGCTCCTGGGGTGGCTGCTCGCCGTCCCGATCCGGCCCTCGGTGAGGCCCAGCGCGACCAGCGCCCGGGACTCCGTCCCGGCGGCGTGGCCGACTGCGGAGGCGTTGAACACGTCGACCGTCCCGGTGAGCTTCTCGCTGCTCGGCGCGGCTGCCGCCGGCGTGCTGGGCGCGTCGGTGGCGGCGTCGGCCGTGGGGGGCGGCGGCGCCGGGTCGTGCCCGGTCAGCTGCATGACGATGCGCTTGATCAGGACCGGGTCGACGGTGTTGACGTCCTCGCCGCCGATGGTCTTGAACCCGGAGATCGGCAGCGTGTTGAACTCGACGTTCCCGCCCGTCAGGTTGGGCGCCTGCTGCGCGAAGTCCAGGATGTTCCACGAACTGTCTATCACCACGTCCTTCTTGACCACGTCGAACAGCGACTGCATCTTGCCCAGGTCGCCGAAGATGCCCTGCTGCTTGAGCTTGTACTCCACGGAGGAGATGAACGCCTGCTGCCGGTGGGTCCGGTCGAGGTCGCCGCCGGGGAGGTTGTGCCGCTGGCGGACGAACGAGAGCGCGTCCGAGGCGTTCAGGGAGTTGATCCCGGCGGGCAGCTTGAGCCCGGTGCCGCCGCCCTCGTGGGTGGCGGTGCGGGCGACGATCGGGTCGCTGACGGCGTTGTTCAGGCAGACCTGGATCGGCTCCAGCGCCTTGGCGATGTCGTAGAAGCCGATCAGGTTGACCTCGGCGAAGTGGTCGATCGGGATGCCCAGGAACTGCTGCACGGTGGCCAGGGTGGACTTGCGGCCGGCCTCCCGGGTCTGCCGCTCGAAGTCGGACTTGGACAGTTTCCGGCCGGCGAGCTTCTGCTCGGCCGCGTCCTTGGCGATCGCGTACGCCTCCTTGATCTTGTGCATCCGGCCGTCGGCGCCGACGGTCTGCACGTAGTCGTCGCGCGGGATGGAGAGCGCGGTGACTTTCCCGCCGTTCGCCGGGATGTGCATCACGATCAGGGTGTTGGTGTTGTAGCCGCCGATGTCGCTGCTGCTGCCCGCGTGCAGCTCGTCCGAGACGACGTTGTCGGGCAGCGGGTTGCCGTCCATGTCGAACCGGCTGTCGAGGCCGATCAGCAGCAGGTTGACCGAGTTGTCCAGGTGCGGCGGTGCGCCCTTCCGGATGTCGTCCACCGCCTGCGAGGTGGACATGCCGTCGGTCAGCGAGTGGTAGGCGTACCAGACGAAGCCGCTGGTGCCGAGCACAACGAACGAGGCCGCGCAGGCGGCGGCCCGCCCGGCGACGAGCAGCGGGGAGACGCGGCGCCTGCTCCGGTTGCCCGGCTGCTGCTGCTCACCCATGACGGTGCCTCCTGCCACGCCCGATCCGCACCAGCACCACGGTCAGTGCCGCCGCGAGCGCCACGATCATCACCGGGAAGCCGGTGATCGTCCAATGCGCCGCGCCGGTCGCCAGGGATCGGACGTTCCGGTACTTGCCGGGGTTCGCGAGCAGCTCGGCGACGGCGGTCACGGCCAGTACGACCGGCGGCCCCGCCGGTACCACCCACCACCAGCCGCCCCGCCCGACCAGGGCGGCGGAGCCGCCGCAGCCGAGGACGGCACAGACCGCGAAGAACAGCCCGACCCCCGGGCCGAACGCCTCGTCGGCACCGGCTCCGAGCAGTGGCAGCCCGATCAGCAGCACGGTCGCGCACCGACCCCGGCCGCCGGACGGACTCCGTCTGCAATGCGACCGGCGCACCGGACGGGCCGTTGTATCCGCCCGGTCGGTCGCGGCCGCCCGGTCCGTGGTGCCCGTCCGGTCCGCCGTGCCGGCCCGGTTCGCCGCGTTCACGCGGCACGCCACGTCCGCCCGGGGCCCGTTGTCCGCGCCCCGGGACGGTGGGGGCACCTGCTCGTTCCGCCGGAGATCCCTGTCCCCGACGGTCACGCCCGTCGCCTGCTCTGCCATGCGCCTCACCCTTGTCCGGTCGTCCTGTCCGGTCCTCCGCCTGCGCCGCCCGGGTCGCGGCGGCCCGGCGGTCAGGACCGGGAGTGCGCCGGTCCCCGCGTCGGGCGTCTCACGACCCGCCGTCGGTTACGGCGGCCACGTGATTAACGACCCCGGGCACGGTTGGTATCAGCACGGGTCGTCCGGCCCGGTTCTCCGGTACGTCCGCGTCCGGGGGTGGGGCCCGCGACGCCGCCGTCACCTGGTCGAAGGGGAGCGGGCAGGGGTTCGCCGTCGAAATCCTGCCCGCCGACGGTGCGGGCGTTCGAGTGCGGCAGGGGCGGGCGGCTCGGCGTCAGGCGCGCAGGAAGGCCTCCAGCGCGGTCGCGAAGGCCACCGGGATCTCGTGCATCGGGTAGTGGCCGGAGTTGGGCATGATCTCCAGCTCGGCCTCCGGGTAGTGGGTGAGCCAGGTGGCGCGCATCAGCTCGGCGGAGAGGGCCGGGTCGTACTCGCCGACGAAGACCTTGACCGGGAGACGGGACCCGCTGATCTTGGCCGCGAAGTCCAGGGTGGTCCACTCGTCCAGGTAGGCGGCGACGGCCTCCGGGCGGGAGCCGGCGACCGACCGGGCGGTCATCCGGTCCAGCCAGACGCCCGTAGCCCGGCTGCCGGTGGCCATGTCGAGGATGGCGCGGCGGTTGGCCGGCCGGCCGGGGGCGCCATGGAACAGGTCGTACGCGTCCGCCTCCAGCGGGAAGGCGGCGGCGGGCACCGGGGTGACCCCGACCAGTTTGCGCACCCGGTGCGGCGCCTCGGCGAGCACCCGCTGCGCCGCCTTGCCCCCCATCGAATGCCCGACCAGCGAGAAGCGCTCCCAGCCCAGCTGGTCGGCGAGGTCCAGGGCGTCCCGGGCGATCTCGGCGAGGGTGAACTCCCCAGCCACGTCGGCCCGTTCGCCGTAACCCCGGTAGTCCAGGAAGGCGTAGGTGAAGGTGTCGCCGTCCAGGTGGTCGAGGAACGGCCCCCAGCCGGTGCTGGTGCCGAACCAGTCGTGCAGCACGATGACCGCGTGCTCGCCGGTGCCGATCGTGCGGTGGCTGATCATGTGCAACTCCCGGTGAGTGGTTTGGGGGCAGCCTGCCCACTCGTCACGGACGGCGAACCAGCCAGGAGCGCGCGGGCCCCTGGGACGCAGGGGATATGACCGACTGTCAGTCGATCCGGCCGGAATCCCCGGTCGCGGAGCTGTGTGCAAGGGGGACGGGCGAGCGGGCCGGATCGCGTAGCGTGGAGAGTTATGCGACTCGGTGTGCTCGACGTAGGTTCCAACACCGTCCACTTCCTGGTGGTGGACGCCCACCCCGGTGCTGCCCCGCTGCCCGCCTACTCCCACAAGGCCGAGCTGCGGTTGGCGGAGCTGCTCGACGCCGACGGCGCGATCACTGACGACGGGGTCGACAAGCTGGTCGGCATGGTGGCGTCCTCGATAAAGGTCGCCGAGGACAAGGGCGTGGTGGACCTGCTGCCGTTCGCGACCTCCGCCGTCCGGGAGGCCGTCAACGGCGAGGCCGTGCTGCGCAAGGTGGCGGAGGAGACCGGGGTGGAGCTGCGGGTGCTCTCCGGCCAGGACGAGGCCCGGCTGACCTTCCTCGCGGTGCGCCGCTGGTTCGGCTGGTCCTCCGGGCGGCTGTTCAACCTCGACATCGGCGGCGGCTCGCTGGAGATCGCCTGCGGCATCGACGAGCAGCCCGACATCGCCTGCTCCCTGCCACTCGGCGCCGGACGCCTCACCGCCCGGCTGCCCGGTGACATCGCCGACCCCGAGGACGTCCGCGAGCTGCGGCGGCACATCCGGGCGGAGATCGCCCGGGCGGCGGGTGAGTTCGCCCGGCTCGGCCCGCCCGACCACGCCGTCGCCACCTCCAAGACCTTCAAGCAGCTGGCCAGGATGACCGGCGCGGCCGGAGCGGACGCGGGCCCGCTGGCGGCCCGGCGCCTCACCAAGGCCGGCCTCGCCGCCTGGGTGCCCCGGCTCGCCGCGATGACCGTCGCCGAGCGGGCCCGGATCCCCGGCGTGTCGGAGGGGCGGGCGAGACAGCTGCTGGCCGGCGCGCTGGTGGCGGACGCCGCGATGGACCTGTTCCGCCTCGAAGAGCTGGACATCTGCCCCTGGGCGCTGCGCGAGGGCATCATCCTGCGCCGCCTCGACGCCCTGGACGGCTCCTCCGAGCGGCGGCCCGCGCTCGCCGGCTGAGGCCAGGCACCCGCCGGGTGAGCATGCTCACGGTCGGCCGAGGCGCGGCCCCATTCCGCCGTCCGGCCGCATACGCTGTGTCCCGTGGCGGAACCAGCGGACGAGGACGGAACGCAGGCGGGCCGCGCTGCCAGTACCGGTGCCGGGCAGCCGCGGGCGGCCGGGACGCGCCGGGCCAGGGCGAAGGCCGCCGAGCCGGTTAAGGCCGGGCCGGCCGCCAGGACGACCGGTAGACCCCCGAAGGTCGCCAAGCCCACGAAGGTCGCCAAGGCCGTCAAGGCCGTGAAGTCCGCGAAGGCCGTGAAGCAGGCCAAGTCCGCGAAGGCCGCCCCGCTGCTGCGCACCACCGACCGGCTGGTGCTGCCCCCGCACCCGGAGCTGCACGTCCCGGACACCAAGGTGCTGCTCTCCACCGCCTCCGTCTACCCCGAGACCACCGCCACCGCCTTCGAGCTCGCCGCCAAGCTCGGCTACGACGGGGTCGAGGTGATGGTCTGGAACGACCCGATCAGCCAGGACATCGAGGCGCTCCGCCGGCTCTCCGACGCCCACCGGATGCCGATCCACGCCGTGCACGCGCCCTGTCTGCTGATCACTCAGCGGGTGTGGACCACCGACCCGTGGACCAAGCTGGTCCGGGCCCGGGCGGCCGCCGAGAAGCTGGGCGCGGACACCGTGGTCGTCCACCCGCCGTTCCGCTGGCAGCGGCAGTACGCCCGGGACTTCGTCGAGGGGATCGGCCGGATGGCGGGCGAGACGGACGTCCGGTTCGCGGTCGAGAACATGTACCCCTGGCGGTACCGCGACCGCGAGGTGCTCGCGTACGCCCCCGGCTGGGACGTCACCGAGGAGGAGTACCGGCACTTCACCATCGACCTCTCGCACGCCTCGACCTCGCGGATCGACGCCTTCGAGATGGCCGACCGGATGGGGGAGCGGCTGGCCCACATCCACCTCGCGGACGGCTCCGGCTCCGGCAAGGACGAGCACCTCATCCCGGGACGCGGCGACCAGCCGTGCGCCGAGCTGCTGGAGCGGCTCGCCCGCACCGGTTTCGGCGGGCACGTGGTGCTGGAGGTCAACACCAGGCGCTCGGTCTCCCCCGCCGAACGCGAGGCCGATCTGGCCGAGGCGCTGGCCTTCACCCGTCTGCATCTGGCCACGCCGGCCCGCGTACGCTGACGGCAACAGTCGTTCTGAGGGGGAGACATGACGGACCTGCAGGAGCTGGCTTCATCCTTCGGATCGGTCGCGGCGGAGTACGACCGGGCCCGGCCCTCGTACCCGGGGGAGCTCTTCGACGAGCTGGAGCGCCTGGCCGGGCGCTCGCTCAAGGGCGCGAACGTGTTGGACGTCGGCGCGGGCACCGGCATCGCCACCCGCCTGCTCGCCGGGCGCGGAGCCCGCGTCACCGCAGTGGAACCCACCCCCGGCATGGCCGCACAGTTCCACGCGATCACCCCGGAGCTGCCGCTCGTCCGGGGCAACGGCAACGACCTGCCGTTCCACGACGGCACCGCCGACCTGATCACCTACGCCCAGGCCTTCCACTGGACCGACCCGGCCCGTTCGATCCCCGAGGCGATCCGGGTGCTCCGCCCCGGCGGCTCGCTCGCCCTCTGGTGGAACGTCAAGGACCGCGACGTCGACTGGGTGCAGGCCCAGGAGGACCGCCTCGCGGCCGCGCTGTCCAGGTACCACGCGTACGGCGCGGTGAACGCGGTCGCCGACCAGTTGGAGCCGTACGGCCTGCGGGTCGGTACCGCCGTGCTGCGCTGGGAGCGCCGGGTCACCGTCGACAACGTGATCACCGACCTCGTCTCCCGCTCCTACCTGGCCTCCCTCACCCCGGAGCAGCGGGAGCCCGTACTCACCGCCGAGCGGGCGGCCCTGCTCGCCGAGTTCCCCGACGGGCAGATCACCGAGCCGTACGTCCTCGACCTCACCGTCGCGACCAAGTAGGGCGGCGAGTTTTTCAGGGGCGCGGGGAACTCCGCGAAACCGGAAGGCTCCCGGCCCGCAGCTTCCTGCCTCGCTCAGTCTCGCGGCGCCCCCAGGTCTGCCCGAATCGCGGACGGAACGTCCATCGGCTGGACCGGAGGCGTAGGCTCGAGAGCCTCAGCGGCCCCGCATCTTCCAGCACCGCAGGCGGCCGCGAACAGCCTCCGAAGGAGTGGAGCACAGTGCCCGAGCTGAAGTCCCGTACGGTCACCCACGGTCGCAACATGGCAGGCGCCCGGGCGCTTCTCCGGGCGGCCGGCGTAGCCCGCGAGGACTTCGGCAAGCCGATCATCGCGGTGGCGAACTCCTTCACCGAGTTCGTGCCGGGCCACACCCACCTCCAGCCGGTCGGCCGGATCGTCTCCGAGGCGATCCAGGCCGCAGGAGGCATCCCGCGCGAGTTCAACACCATCGCGGTGGACGACGGCATCGCGATGGGCCACGCCGGGATGCTGTACTCGCTGCCTTCGCGCGACCTGATCGCCGACTCGGTCGAGTACATGGTCAACGCGCACTGCGCGGACGCGCTGGTCTGCATCTCCAACTGCGACAAGATCACCCCGGGCATGCTGATGGCCGCGCTGCGGCTCAACATCCCGGTGGTGTTCGTCTCCGGTGGCCCGATGGAGGCCGGTCAGGCCGTGCTGGTGGACGGTACGGTCCGCAAGCTCGACCTGATCAACGCGATCTCCGACGCCGTGAACGAGAACGTCTCGGACGAGGACATCGCGATCATCGAGGAGAACGCCTGTCCGACCTGTGGGTCGTGTTCCGGGATGTTCACCGCGAACTCGATGAACTGCCTGGCCGAGGCGATCGGCCTCGCGCTGCCCGGCAACGGCTCGGTGCTCGCCACCCACACGGCCCGCAAGGACCTCTACCAGGCGGCCGGCCGGAACATCGTCGAGATCACCAAGCGGCACTACCACGAGGACGACTACTCCGTCCTGCCGCGCAACATCGCCACCCGCGCCGCGTTCGAGAACGCGATGGCGCTGGACATCGCGATGGGCGGCTCGACCAACACCATCCTGCACCTGCTGGCCGCCGCGCAGGAGGCCGAGCTGGACTTCGACATGCGGGCCATCGACGCGATCTCGCGCCGCGTCCCGTGCCTCAGCAAGGTCGCGCCGAACGGCAAGTACTACATGGAGGACGTCCACCGGGCTGGTGGCATCCCGGCGATCCTGGGCGAGCTGTACCGGGGCGGCATGCTCAACGAGGACGTGCACACCGTGCACTCGCCCTCGCTCGCCGACTGGCTGAAGACCTGGGACATCCGGGGCGGCTCGCCGTCCCCCGAGGCCGTCGAGATGTTCCACGCCGCCCCCGGCTGCGTCCGCTCCGCCACCGCGTTCTCGCAGTCCGAGCGCTGGGACACCCTGGACACCGACGCGGCGGGCGGCTGCATCCGCAGCGTCGAGCACGCGTACTCCACCGAGGGCGGCCTCGCCGTGCTGTACGGCAACCTCGCCGAGGACGGCTGCATCGTGAAGACGGCCGGTGTGGACGAGTCGATCTGGACCTTCAGCGGCCCGGCGGTGGTGGTCGAGTCGCAGGAGGACGCGGTGGACGCGATCCTCACCAAGCGGATCAAGGAGGGCGACGTCGTCGTCATCCGCTACGAGGGCCCCAAGGGCGGCCCCGGCATGCAGGAGATGCTCTACCCGACCTCGTTCCTCAAGGGCCGGGGCCTCGGCAAGGCCTGCGCGCTGATCACCGACGGCCGGTTCTCCGGCGGCACCTCCGGCCTCTCGATCGGCCACGCCTCGCCCGAGGCGGCCTCCGGCGGCACCATCGCGCTGGTCGAGGACGGTGACGTCATCTCGATCGACATCCCGGGCCGCTCGGTCAACCTGGAGGTCTCGTTCGAGGAGCTGCACGAGCGCCGGCTGAAGCTGGAGGCGGAGACCGGCTACCGCCCGAAGAACCGCGACCGCCAGGTCAGCCAGGCCCTCAAGGCGTACGCCGCGATGGCCACCTCCGCCGACAAGGGCGCCGTCCGCGACGTGAGCAAGCTCGGCTGACGCACACTGGTGTTGGAGGGAGCCGCCCCGGCGAGGGGGCGGCTCCCTTCTGTGACTCGCCCGCTCGCCTCCGGGCGCTTTGACCCGCTGCCGACACTCCTCGCTCCGGCACTCTCCCCCAGCCTCCGGCCGGGGGTGCCCCCACCGCTCGCTTGTCGGTCGTACCTTTCGGCAGCGGCGTGCCCTTCGGCTCGGGGCGGGAGGATCGCGGGCCGGGTCATAATCGGACCCGTGACCGAGCAGAGCACCCCCAAGCCTCAGCCCAAGCCCGCCGGAGCCCCCGAACCGGAGGCCATCCGCTGGTTCGGTACCAGCTGGGTCGATCGCGGGTCCGGCTACTGGCTGCGGCGCGTCCTCGTCGCGGTCGGCGCGCTGGCCGCCGCCGTCGCGGTGGCCCTCGTGCTGCGCTTCGGCGTCGGCGGGGTGAAGGTGTCCAACTCGGGCGGCTTCGTCTACGGGCTGCTGCTCGCCGCCATCGCGGTCTGCTCCTGCCTCGCCGCCGTACGCACCTGGCGGCTGCTCGGTGAGGGCCGCGACGCCCTCACCGGCTGGATGGCCGAGGACAGGTCGCTCGGCGCGGTCTGGCTGATCGGCTGCGTCGGCGCGTTGATCGCGTACTTCGTCCGCAGCCTCATCGAGGCCCCCGGCGAGTCCGTCGCGCGGGCCCGGTACGAGCAGGCCACCGAGAGGTACGAGAGCCGCCGCCCCGGCCGCCCAGGCCGTCAGGGCCGGAAGCGGAAGGGCTGAGCTCACCGCCGCGAGGCCGTTCTGCGGTCCCGCACGCGCACGCGCCGCGAGTCGGCGGTTACTTGGTCCGTCCGCTCGGCCAGGCGAGCGCGGGGGAGACGGGCCAGGGGCTGTCGGGGGCCGGTGTGCCGGCGGTGGTGGCCGGCGACGCGGTGGGGGAGGGGGTGAGGGACGTGGTGGGCGACGCCGTCCCGGTCGGCCGGACGACCGGCCGCTGCGGCGCCTCGGCCTTGCCGCCCAGTTGCAGGCCGAGCAGGGCCAAGCCGCAGACGCAGAGCACGATCAGCGCGGTCTGCCGGCTCCGCCCCAGCCCGGCGCCGATCCGCCGGAGGGCGCGGGCACGGCGTCGGCCGCTCAGCTTCACCACTTGGGCGTCGGCCCGGTGGGGGACGGGCTCCGGGGGTTCGCGCTGCCACTTGGCGGCGAGCATCCGGGCGCGGCCGGACTGCTCCTTCACGGTGGCGGCCCGGACGAAGTCCTCGTCCAGGACCAGCCCGTCGAACGGGTCGTCCTGCGGCCCGTCGGAGGGGTGTTCCGGATCTTCGGCAATCGGCACGCGGTCAGTATGCAGATCCGCGCCGACAGCCCCTCAGTCGGGTGGCCGAACTGCGGGGCTTCGGTGCTCACTCTGTGGCGATAGCACCTGTTTCGTACCGTCAGCCCTCGCGCCGCGCCCGCTTCACCGAGCCGACCACCCCGGCCACCACCAGCAGGAGTCCGGCCGGCAGCAGTGAGGTGAAGAGTGCGCCGAACAGGCCCCAGCTGCCCAGGATCGTCAGGGCCAGCGTGTTCAGCACCAGCAGCGCACCCGCCGCCGGCAGCGCCGACTGCCAGGGGTGCTCGTCCACCCAGCGGCGCAGTCGGCGATCGCCGGTGTCCCGCCGGAGCCGGCCGCCGACGGTGCCCACCAGGAAGAAGAAGAACAGTGCCAGCCCGACCGGCCCGGCCAGGATGTCCAACGACCAGTGCCCGGTGACGAGGTCGACCCCGAGCGCCGCAGCGCCCACCACGGTGCCGACGGCCGCAGCCGTCCGCCAGGGCCCGAGCGTCGCCGACGCGACGGCGAGCTGCCTGCTATCACTTCGCGACAAATCTCCGTGTCCCATGCCTCCACGGTGCTCCGCCGCAGGCCCGGACGCCATAGGGGTGACCCCTGAGTTTCCCCTTAGGCCGGTCGGTCCAAGGAGCATGATCGCCGCAGCTGGGAGCACGACGAAGCAGCAGGGGGCTTCGCGCCGGGTCAGGTCAGCGGGCTGCGGATGTCCTGCTCGCGAAGCCCTGTGATGACCCGCGTGACCGTGGGGTAGTCGTCGGCAACGTGGAGGACGGTCAATCCGTGGTGGACAGCGGTCGCGCACACGAGCAGGTCGATCGGACCGGGCGCGCGGTGTTGACCGCAGCGTGGACATCCCCGCTCCGGGGACCTTGCTGGTGCGAGGATGACGGCACAGCGGACCGACGAAGGAGTGGCCATGAGCGGCAGCGGCGCAACCGGACAGAAGATCGCCTTCCTCGGCACCGGCAAGATCGGGGAGGCCCTGCTCTCCGGCCTGCTGCGCTCGGGCAAGGACCCGGCCGACGTACTGGTCACCACCCGCCGCCCCGACCGGGCCGCCGAACTCACCGCCAGGTACGGCGTCGCCGTCGTCGGCAACGCCGAGGCCGCCAAGCTCGCCGACACCCTCATCCTGGCCGTGAAGCCGCAGGACATGGGCACGCTGCTGGACGAGCTGGCCCCGCACATCAGCCCCGACCGGCTGGTCATCTCGGCCGCCGCCGGAATCCCGACCGCCTGGTTCGAGGAGCGCCTCGCCGCCGGTACGCCGGTGGTCCGGGTGATGCCCAACACCCCCGTCCTGGTGGACGAGGGCATGAGCGTGATCTCCGGCGGCTCGCACGCCGGTGAGGCGCACCTGGAGCGCGCGGAGGAGATCTTCCGCTCGGTCGGCAAGGCGCTCCGGCTGCCCGAGTCGCAGCAGGACGCGGCCACCGCGCTCTCCGGCTCCGGCCCGGCGTACTTCTACTTCCTGGTCGAGGCGATGACTGACGCGGGCATCCTGCTCGGCCTGCCCCGGCACGTGGCGCACGACCTGATCGTCCAGTCGGCGATCGGCGCCTCGGTCATGCTGCGGGACTCCGGCGAGCACCCCGTCAAACTGCGCGAGGCCGTCACCTCCCCGGCGGGCACCACCATCGCGGCCATCCGCGAGTTGGAGAACCACGGCGTCCGCGCGGCCCTGCTCAGCGCCCTGGAGGCGGCCCGCGACCGGTCCCGGGAGCTGGCCACCGGCGGGAGGTAAGCGGGAAGCAGGTCGGCAAGTAGCCTGGGGCGGGTGACCTATGACCTGGTGATATTCGACAACGACGGTGTGCTCGTGGACAGCGAGCCGATCTCGAACCGGGTGCTCGCCGAGTACCTGACCGAACTCGGCTACCCGACCACGGTCGAGGACTCGTACCGGGACTACATGGGCTGCGCCGCGCACACCGTGCACGACGTGATCGGCGAGCGCCACGGTGCCCGGCTGCCCGAGGGCTTCGACGGGCTGTTCCACGCCCGGGTGTTCGCCGCCTTCGGGCGCGAACTGACGCCCGTACCGGGGGCGGAGGAGGTGCTGAAGACCCTGCAGCAGCGCGGTGTCCCGTACTGCCTGGCCTCCTCCGCACACCACGCCTGGATCCGCACCGCGCTCGACCTGACCGGCCTGCGCGGGTACCACCCGGAGGGGCGGATCTTCAGCGCCCAGGACGTCGGCATCGGCAAACCCGCCCCGGATCTCTTCCTGCACGCCGCCCGCACCCTGGGCGTCGACCCGGCCCGCTGCCTGGTGGTCGAGGACAGCCGCAACGGCGTCCTGGCGGCCCGCGCCGCCGGCATGGACGTGTACGGCTACGCGGCGCTCACCGACCCCGCCAAGCTGACCGGAGCCGGGGCCACCGGGCTGCTCACCGAACTGCCGGAGCTGCTCCGGTTGGTAGCAGCCTGAGCCGGCCGGTCCGAGATCGGTTCGGTCGCACCCCTCCCGCAAAGCCGTCCCAGCACCTACGCTCTCGCCAACATCCACGTACCGGCGAGTAGCGAGGGCGTCCATGCGGGACATGCCGGACCAGAGCACGGCACGACTGCGGCAGGCCCGAGCGGCCCTGGCGGTCAGCTTCCTGCTGCAGGGCACCACTTTCGCCCTGCTGGTCACCTGTATCCCCGAGATCCAGCAGCAGTACGGGCTCAGCGACGGGCTGCTGCCGGTCTTCCTGGCCGCCGTGCCGATCCTGGCCGGGGTCGGCTCGATCACCTCCGAGCGGCTGGTCCGGCGGACCAGCGCCCGGACGGTGCTGCGGGTAGTCCAGCCCGCCGTCTGCCTGGCCCTCGCGGGGGCCGGTCTCGGCGGTACGCTCTGGCAACTCGCCATCGCGCTGGGGGTGTTCGGGCTACTGGTCGGCGCGCTGGACGCCAGTATGAATATGCTCGGCGTCGGCCTGCAGCGCCGGTACGGGCGCAGCATCATGCTCGGCTTCCACGCCGCGTTCAGCCTCGGCGGCATCGCCGGCGCTGCGATCGCGGGCCTCGGCTCGCACTACCACCTCGGCCTGCGGACCCTCTTCGGCGGCGCGGCGGCCGTGCTGATCCCGCTCGCGCTGCTGGCCGGCACCCGGTTCGCCGGGCGGGCCGAACTCGGCGACGCCGTACGGGAGGCCGCCGAGGCCGCCGCCCGCTCCATCCCGTGGAAGCCGCTGCTGCCGCTCTGCCTGGCGATGGCCTTCGCCTACATCGCGGACGCCTCGGTCTCCAACTACAGCGTCAAGTACCTCACCGACGGGCTCGGCAGCCGGGCGGACCTCGCCAAGCTCTCCTACCTCGGCTACATGGTCGCGCTGCTGCTCGGCCGTACGGTCGGCGACCGGGCCGTGCAGCGCTGGGGCGCCGTCCCGGTGGTCCGGACGGGCGCCGGGGTGGCCGCGCTCGGCTTCGTACTGGCCGCCGCCGCGCCGGGGCCGTGGGCCGGGATCGCCGGGTTCGCGGTGCTCGGCCTGGGCATCTGCGCGATCATCCCGCAGGTCTTCGCGGCGGGCGGCCGGCTCTTCCCCGACGACTCCGACGCCGCCGTGGCCCGCCTCAACCTGTTCAACTACGTCGGCTTCCTGGTCGGCTCGCCCCTGGTCGGCGCCATCGCGGACGCCAGCTCGTACCGGCTCGCGATGCTGGCCCCGGCGGCCCTCGTCCTCGCGGTCCTCCCGCTCGCCGGTCACTTCGCCCCCACCCGCACCCCGGAGCTCGCGTACACGACCGGCTGACCCCGGGGGCTACGGTTGGACCATGTCCGAAGCCCTGCGCGCCGCCCCCTGCGGCCTCGACCTGTACTGGGACGAGGGCGTCACCGCGTACGACTTCGGCCCGGGCCACCCGATGGACCCGGCCCGGCTGGCGCTCACCATGCGCCTGGTCGAGTCCTTCGGCCTGACCGAAGCCCCCGGCGTGACCGTGCGGGCCGCGCCACCCGCCGGGGAGTCCACGCTGCGACTGGTGCACACCGGTGAGTACGTCGCGGCGGTCAAGCGGGTCGCCGCCGATCCCGCCCTGACCGACCGGCGGCACGGGCTCGGGACGGACGACAACTGGGCCTTCACCGCCCAGCACAGCGCCTCCGCCCTGATCGCCGGGCAGTCCGTGGCGGCCGCCGAGGCGGTCTGGCAGGGCGGGCACGGCCACGGGCACGCCGTGAACTTCGCGGGCGGGCTGCACCACGCGATGCCCGACCGGGCGGCCGGGTTCTGCGTCTACAACGACGCCGCGCTGGCCGTCGCCCGGCTGCTGGAGCTGGGCGCCGAGCGGGTCGCGTACGTGGACCTGGACGTGCACCACGGCGACGGCGTGCAGCGGGCGTTCTGGGACGACCCCCGGGTGCTCACGGTCTCGATACACGAGCACCCCGCCACCCTCTTCCCCGAGACCGGCTGGGCCACCGAGAGCGGCGGCCCGGACGCGCCGGGCTCGGCCGTCAACCTCCCGCTGCCCGCCGGTACCGGCGACGCCGGGTGGCTGCGGGCCGTCCACGCGATCGTCCCGGAGCTGCTCTCGGCCTTCCGGCCGCAGGTGCTGGTCAGCCAGCACGGCGCCGACACCCACGCGGACGACCCGCTCGCGCACCTCGCGGTGAGCCTGGACGCGCAGCGGCTGGCGGCGGAGACCGTGCACGAGTTGGCGCACCGGTACGCCGACGGCCGCTGGGTGGCGCTCGGCGGCGGTGGGTACGCCGTGGTAGACGTCGTCCCCCGGTCCTGGACCCACCTGGTCGCGACCGCCGCCGGGCAGCCGGTCGACCCGGCCGCCGAGACCCCCGAGGAGTGGCGCACCGAGGTCCGCCGGCTGACCGGCCAGCGTGCGCCGCTGCGGATGACGGACGGCGCCGAGCCGGGCTGGCGGGACTTCCACGACCACGGCTACGACCCGGGCGACCGCCTCGACCAGGCGATCCTGGCCACCCGCCGTGCGGTCTTCCCGCAGCACGGCCTGCTGCCGTGAGCCGTGCCGCCCTCCGGGAGCACCTGATCCGCCGTCGGCTGGCGGGCCCGGACGTCCCGACGCCGCGTCAGAAGAACCTGCGCAGTTACCGCCTGTTCGGCCAGGGCGACCCGGCCGCGCTGATGGGCCTGGACCCGGAGCGCCGCTGGGGCGCCGGCGCGGTGCTCGAGCTGATGGCCGAACGCTGCGGTGTCCGGCCCGAGTTCGGGTACGGCAGCGGGCCGGACACCATCGACCCCGAACGCACCCTGGACGCCCTGGACCGGCTCGCCGACCTGGTCCGCCGGACCGCCCGCAGCCGGGGCACGGTCCTGGCGGGCACCGGCCACCCCACCCAGCTCACCGCCTTCCACACCTCGCTCGCCCGGGCGCTCGAAGCAGCGGGCTGCACCCTGCGCACCCCCGCGCGGGGCGCGCGCTTCCGCGAGCCCACCCCCGACGGGAACCGGGCCTGCACCCTCGACTACGTCGGCCCGGTGGCGGTCGTGCGCTCGCTTGACGGCGGCCCCGCGAAGGCGGGCAGAATCTCCTCCGGCACCCTGCTGCACACCCACTCGGCGCAGCCCGTACGGCTCGCGCTGGCCGCGCTGGCCCAGGCAGGCGAACCCCTGCCCGACCTGGTGCTGGGCGACCACGGGTGGCTCTGCGGCGCGGGGCGCCTCGGCGTCCCGGCGGGCGGGCTCGCGGACTCCAACGACCCGGCGCCGTTCGTCGGCGAGGCGGAGGGCACCGTCTCGGTGGTGGTGCCGGTGGACGACGGTGCGTACCAGGAGTGCTACAAGCCGCTGAGTGATTACGTACTGCAACGGGCGGATCTCGCACCGTACAAGGACTGAGCTTCTCCCCCTTCCCACTGGTACCACCCTTAACTACTCTGGGGATACACGTGTGCCGGTGGAGTCACCGGAGGGGAAGCCGGTGCCTTGCACACGGGTAAGGGTCGGGTGAGGTCATGAGTTCCGGCGAACGCCCCCTGCAGGAGGTCGTCTTCCTGACCGTGGCAGAAGTTGCCTCGGTCATGCGGGTGTCCAAGATGACGGTGTACCGCTTGGTGCACAGTGGAGAGCTTCCGGCCATCCGGGTCGGCCGCTCCTTCCGGGTCCCCGAACAGGCGGTCCACGAGTACCTCAAGGAGTCCTACGTGCGGCTCGAGAGCGCGTAGTCGGCCACCGAGTCCACCGCCGGTTTCCCGCCTGTTGGGGGGCTCGTGGGGACACGATTACGGTGCTGGGCGCACGGAAGGTAGGCTAGGCCCTCCGTCAGTCGTATGGACTCCCGTCTCTCACGGGCGTGAGTCTCAGTGAGCGAGGGTTGTTCCGTGGGCTCTGTCATCAAGAAGCGTCGCAAGCGTATGGCCAAGAAGAAGCACCGCAAGCTTCTGAAGCGGACTCGCGTTCAGCGTCGCAACAAGAAGTAACACTGCGGTAGGCGCTTCTCCCCGCTCCGGCGGGGGTCGGCCGACCCACGGACGCGCCCAGTGCGCGCCAGGTGTGCACACCGCCCGCTCCGGCTTCGGCCGGGGCGGGCGGTGCGTTTTCCGGGGACCTCAGCCACAGCCATGGGCGCGAAGGCGGTAGGGCGCGGGTCGTTGCCTTCCGGTTTTCGCGCAGTTCCCCGCGCCCCTTGCTGTGGTTGATCGGGTGCCTCGTTGCCTCGCGGTACCGAGAATCGGGCACCGCCTCAGCGTCACTGAAACGGGTGCGCGGTACGGTGCTGGCAGGGCTTCAGCCCGATCCCGGCCGAGGAGGGTGCAGCAGCGTGGGCAAGGTCGTGCTCGTCACCGGGGTGGCCCGCCGACTCGGCGCCCGCTTCGCCGCCGGGATCAGCAACCGTCCGGGCATCGACCGGGTGATCGGCGTGGACACCCGGTCGGCGGCCGGCGCCGAACGGGCCGGGTACCGGTTCGTCCAGGTCGACCTGCGCCGCCCCGCCATCGCCCGGGTGATCGCCGAGCACGAGGTCGACACGGTGGTGCACCTCGACGTCAGCGCCAGCGGGCCGGGCGGCCGGGCCGCCGTCAAGGAACGCAATGTCATAGGGACGATGCAGCTGCTCGGCGCCTGCCAGAAGGCCCCGGGCCTGCGCCGCGTGGTGGTGAAGTCGACCACCGGCGTGTACGGCTCCGCGCCCCGCGACCCCGCCGTGTTCGGCGAGCGGATGCAGCCCAAGAACCTGCCGGACGGCGGCTTCGCCAAGGACGCCACCGAGGTCGAGGGCTACCTGCGCGGCTTCGCCCGCCGCCGCCCCGACGTCGCCGTCACCGTGCTGCGCTTCGCCAACATCATCGGCTCGGCCGGCGACACTCCGCTCGCCGAGTACTTCGCGCTGCCGGTGCTGCCGACCGTGCTCGGGCACGACCCGCGCCTGCAGTTCGTCCACGAGGACGACGCGGTCGAGGTGCTCCGGCTGGCGGCGCTGGAGCCGCGCGAGGGCACCACCAACACGGGGACGTTCAACGTCGCCGGCGACGGCGTGCTGCTGCTCTCGCAGTGCGCCCGCCGGCTCGGCCGCCCGACCGTCCCGCTGCTGCGGCCCGCGCTCGGCCTGGTCGCCGCACTGGTCCGGCAGACCCGTCTGGTGGACATCTCCCCCGAACAGATCGGGCTGCTCACCCACGGCCGGGTGGTGGACACCAGCAGGCTGCGCGAGACCTTCGGCTACCTGCCGAGGTTCACCACGGCCGAGGCGTTCGCCGACTTCGCCGCCGCCCAACCCACCGGCCTGCTGCCGACCGACCGGCTGACCGCCGTCACCGACGGGCTGGCCCGGCTGCTCGGCCCGGAGCCGAACCACCGTCCGGTACCGGCCGACCCGGCCCCCAACCACCCGTCGAGGAGCTGAGGCTGCGATGACCGCCGCGCGAGAGTACGCGTCCGAGGCCCGGGTCATCCCGATCGAGTCCGCGCCCAGCTGGCACGGCGAGCCGGAGCCGGGCGAGCCGCAGCCGGATCGGACGCTGCCGGGCGAGCCGCAGCCGGGCGGCTCGGTGGGGATCGCCGACCGGATCGCCGACGCCGTCGGCGGGGCACTGGCGGGCCGGCTCGGCTCCGCCGCCGACCGGGCCCTCGGCAAGGGCTGGGAGGACCGGGCCGCCAACGGCCTGGCCTTCCTGCGCCGCCGGATCACCGGCGACTACGAGGTGGACGAGTTCGGCTTCGACAAGGAGCTCACCGAGGAGGTCTTCCTCTCGCTGCTGCGTCCGCTGGCGGAGAAGTACTTCCGGGTCGAGGTGCGCGGCGTCGAGAACATCCCCGCCGAGGGCGGGGTGCTGATCGTCTCCAACCACTCGGGGACGATCCCGCTGGACGCCCTGATGACCCAGGTCGCCATCCACGACCACCACCCGCAGCGTCGGCACCTGCGGATGCTCGCGGCCGACCTGGTCTTCGTGCTGCCCGTCGCGGGCGAGGTCGCCCGGAAGGCCGGGCACACGCTCGCCTGCAACGAGGACGCCCAGGCGCTGCTGGAACGCGGCGAGGTGGTCGGGGTCTGGCCGGAGGGCTTCAAGGGGATCGGCAAGCCGTTCGCCGAGCGGTACAAGCTGCAGCGGTTCGGGCGTGGCGGGTTCGTGGCGTCCGCGCTCCGGGCGCAGGTGCCGATCGTGCCGTGCTCGATCGTCGGGGCCGAGGAGACCTACCCGATGATCGGCAATCTCAAGCCGCTGGCCCGCCTCCTCGGGCTGCCGTACCTGCCGATCACCCCGACCTTCCCCTGGCTCGGCCCGCTCGGCGCGCTGCCGCTGCCGACCAAGTGGACCATCCAGTTCGGCGAGCCGATCCCGACCGACAGCCACCCGAAGGAGGCCGCGGACGACCCGATGCTCGTCTTCGACCTCACCGACCAGGTGCGGGAGACGATCCAGCACACGCTGTACAAGCTGCTCATGCAGCGGAGGTCGGTGTTCTTCTGATTTTCCGCTTATGGCACCCTGTGCTCCCTGTGCACCAATTCACCAGAACCGCTCACGCGTACCACGCGTCGTACGGCTGGGCAGGCAGCGGAACCGTGGGGGCGTCATGAGCAACGAGATCTACTTCAGCAACAACCACCGCGACATGTGCGAGCAGTACGGCACCGGCGCGGGTTTCCAGTTCGAGTTCTACTGCTCGCACTGCTCGGACACCTGGCGCTCGCCGTTCGAGGTGTTCACCGCCGGGCGGGCGGCCGGCTGGGTCAACAAGGGCGTGTCGGCGGCCTGGTCCATGCTGAGCGGCAACGGAAGCACCATCACCAACGCCGCCGACGGCCTGGCCGGGGCGACCTGGGGCAAGTCCCGCGACGCGGCGTTCGAGCGCGCGATCGGCAACGCCCAGGGGCACTTCAAGCGCTGCGCCCGCTGCACCTCGTACGTCTGCGCCAAGTGCTGGAACGGCGGCCTCGGCCTCTGCCTCAGCTGCGCCCCCGACACCGCCGCCGAGGCGGAGGCCGCCCGCCAGCGCGGGGTCAACGAGATGGTCGGCCAGCGCGCCTTCGAGGCCGGGCAGAAGACCGGGAAGAGCTACGACGTCTCCGCGCCGCGCCAGTTGGTCTGCCCGCAGTGCGACCACGAGACGCACGGCGCGGCGTTCTGCGGCTCCTGCGGCTACAAGCTCGCCTCGCCCTCGGCCTGCACCTCGTGCCAGGCCGACGTGCCGGACGGGTCGGCGTTCTGCCCCAGTTGCGGGACGCGGCGCTGAGCTTTCGCGCCTCGGCAACCACCTCGGCAACCACAGCAGGGCGCGGGGAACCGCGCGCGCGACAGTGCACGTAGGTGCATGGTTGCGCGCGCAGTTCCCCGCGCCCCTCGGGTTGCCCCTTGTGGGACCACTCAGTTGAGCGTCAGCCCCGGTAGCAGGCCCGGGATCAGCGGCGGGATGGTGAAGCCCTGGCCGCCGTCCGGGGTGCTGCCCGCAGGTGCCGTCGACGGGGCCGGGGTGGCCGCCGACTTGCCGCCCGGCTGACCGGCCGCCGGGCTGGTGGACGGGCCGGTGCCGTTGCCGGTGAGCCCGTCCGTGAGGCCGTGGACGAGGCTGCCCACCCCACCGCCGTTGGCGCTGTCCGGCGCCGAACCACCCTGCCCCGTACCGGCGGTGGAGCCGCCGGTGGCGGGGGAGTCGGTCGAGCCCTGCGGCTCGCCCTGGGCCGACCCGGTACCGGTGTCGGGCGTCTGAGCCCCGGTACCCGTACCGCCGTTCGCCGCGCCGCCGTTCCTGGCGGGCGGCTGCTCCAGGTGGAGCGGGGCGACGTCCTCGCTCATGTCGCCGAAGAGCTGGTCGACCTTGCTGGCCTGGGTGGTCAGCTGCGGGGGCAGGTGCTCCTGCAGGGCGGCCCAGCGGCCGTCCTCGCCGTCGGCGAAGGTGGCCAGCTTGCGCATCGGCGTGAGCGAGCCGTTGCTGCGGTAGACCGAACGCAGCAGGTCGCGGCCCTTGATGGCCTCGGCGTGCATGTCGTCCAGCGCCTGGCGGACCTGCTCCACCGTGTCGGCGCTGAGCCCGGAGGCCGCACCGGGACCGGACCGCCCGAGCAGGCTCTGGGCCTCCTCCAGCCGGGTGGACGCCTGGTCGAGCAGCAGGGCACCACGTTCGGTGTCGTTGCCCGCCCAGTCCAGCCGGAGGCCCTCCAGGCCGCGCTTCATTCCGTAGAGAGCGTCCCCGGGCAGCGCGTTGGTGCTCGCCGCCGCCACGCCGGCGAAGCTGCCGACGGCAACTCCGGCGACCAGGCCGCCGATTGCCAACCGGCGGCCCCAACGCCTGCGCGAACCGGCCCTGGTCGCCCGGTGGCCGCGCTGCAGCGGCACCCGCGCCGCCGGGCCACCCGCCCACTCCTGCTCGAACGCGGCCATCAGCTGGGCGCGTTGAACCGTCCGGGCCTCCAAGCTCAGCTCCGGCTCGGGCAGCGCGCCGAGCGCGCCCGCCATGCTGAGCAGCTCCGCCATCGCGGCCGAACCGCTCGGTGGGCCGCTCGACGGACCGCTTTCGGGTCCGCCATCCGTCCGGTGGGCCTCCAGCGCCTCGGCGAAGGCCCTCGCCCGCCGGTGCTCCAGCACGTTTGCCGTCACGGGCCACACCTCCCTTCGTCGTTGTCGACACCCTGGCCCGCCGGACGGTTGCCTCGGTGAGCCAAAACCACACCATCGGGTGACATGGCCTGGTCCCGCTTGACCGTTGGACCGGTGGGGGTTTGCACGCTGGCCAACGAGTGGAGCCGGGCGTGGGTTACGCACGAGTGATCATGTGACCGCCCATTCACCCGCACGTGTCGGCCGGGGAAAGCCGGTGACCTGCGGTGGGACAGGTCGGATAGTGGGATCACCGTGAGTCCGGCGGCAGCAGCCGGGCGAGGGTGCGAACCGCGCGGTACTGGAGGGTCTTGATCGCGCCCTCGTTCTTGCCCATGATGCGGGCGGTCTCCGCGACCGACAGGCCCTGCAGGAAGCGGAGCGTGACGCACTCCTGCTGCTGGGGGTTGAGCCGCCGGACGGCGTCCAGCAGCGCGGCGTTGGAGAGCGACTCGAGCACCGAGTCCTCCGGGCTGCGCTCGCACTCGTTGGAGTCCAGCATCTCGCCGGTGGTGACCTCCAGCCGGAACCGGCTGGACTTGAAGTGGTCGGCCACCAGGTTGCGGGCGATCGTCACCAGCCAGGCGCCGAAGTCCCGGCCCTGCCAGGTGAAGGTGCCGATCCGGCGCAGCGCGCGCAGGAAGGTCTCGCTGGTGAGGTCCTCGGCGGTGGCCCGGCTGCCGACCCGGTAGTAGATGTACCGGTAGACGGTGTCCGAGTAGTGGTCGTAGAGCCGCCCGAACGCCTCGCTCTCGCCGTTCTGGGCCTTCTCGACCAGCTCCATGATCGGGTTGTGCTCGGTCTCGAAGCCCGGGCTCGGGGTCGTCCGGCTGCGGCTGCGGCTGCCGATCGTCCGGCTGCGGGTGCCCGGGCCGGTGGCGGCACCGGTGCCGGTGGCTGTGCCGGCGCCCGCGCTGGTGCCGCTGGTCGCGGTGGAGCGCAGGATGGCGCCACCGGCCAGCACCGGTCCGGCCAGGGCTGGTTGGGGGAGGTAGAGCTCGAACTCGCGGATCGCGGCCCACAGGCGGTCGACGCGCGTTCCGGAGCGCAGAGATGCGGGCGACGGGCGGCGGGAGGTGGCAGGCGCGTCGTTCCGGACGGGTGGGTACACGGGACTCCCAGAGGCAGAACTGTGGACGGATCACCTCCGCCTGCGCGGAGAGCACACTTCCTGACCCCCCGTCACAGGGGACGTGTGGGTGGCGTGCATCCAGGAGAGAATAACGCTTTGTGCAATGACAGCTACACCCTGTGGCCGAAGTGGTCGTTTGAGATCCGCTTGGCGTGCATATTCAGCTGGAACCGACCGGATGTGACGTCACCTGCTCCACCCAATGTGACCAGCGATGCGCACCCAGTGACAGATTTGGCAGGTGGGGCCGGGGTTTCCCGGCTCGGGTGCCTCGTAACCCCAGACTTTGCCAAGTTGTCGAACGATCGGATCCGGTCACTCGGGAACAGGTCCGTAACCACCCGCTTGCGGGTGGCCAGGATCGCCCGTACGAGGGACCGGGCCGCCGGGTGACCAGGCGGTCCGGGACGGGCTCAGGCCCGCCGGCGGCGGCGGACGGCGATCGCCGCCGCCGTGCCTCCCGCCAGCACGCCGAGCCCGGCGGCGGCCGGCAGGCCGACCTTGGCGGCCCGCCGTCCGGTCCGGAAGTCCCGTACCCGCCAGCCCATCCGCCGGGCGTGCCGCCGCAGCGCCGCGTCCGGGTTGACCACGTACGGGTGGCCGACCAGGGCGAGCATCGGGATGTCGTTCGCGGAGTCGCTGAACGCCGCGCAGTGGCTCAGCTCCAGCTGCTCGCGGCGGGCCAGCGCGCGGACCGCCGCCGCCTTGGCGTCGCCGTGCAGCAGGCCGCCGACCAGGCGGCCGGTGTAGACGCCGTCCACCGCCTCGGCGACGGTGCCGAGCGCGCCCGTCATCCCGAGCCGGCGCGCGATGATCCGGGCCGCCTCCAGCGGGGCGGCGGTGACCAGCCAGACCTGCTGGCCGGCGTCCAGGTGCAGCTGTACCAGCGCGCGGGTGCCGGGCCAGATCTTCTCCGCGATGACCTGCTCGAAGACCTCCTCGCAGATCTGCTCCACCTCGGCCGTCCGCTTGCCCGCCACCAGGCTGAGCGCCTTGTCCTTGGCGTCCGCGATGTGCGCCGGGTCCTCGGCGCCCAGCCGGAACCAGGCCTGCTGCCAGGCGAAGCGGGCGACGTCGCGCCGGGTGAAGAACTTCCGGCGGTAGAGGCCCACGCCGAGGTAGAAGATCGCGGCGCCGCGCAGGATGGTGTTGTCGCAGTCGAAGAACGCGGCGGCCTGGTGGTCCCCGGGCGTCGGGGTGTGGTCCCCGGCCGGCGCCTTCGGCACCCGGCCCGGCTTCTTCGGGGCTTCGGCGCGGGCGGGCTCGGTGCGGGGGCTCTCGGCGGGGGCGGGCTCGGCGGGGGTCTGCTCGGCGTGGGTGACCTCGGCCCGTTCCAGCTCCGCCTGCTGGAGGTCGGCCTCCGCCGCCTCGGCGGCGGCCTCGCCTGCCAAGGCGGTCCGCTCGGTGGGGGAACGCCTTGCCTGGGTGAGCCTTCTCAGCGCGGCCATGGCACCGAGCATAGCCAGCCATGGCGGTTCTCCCCATGACTGCGGCATGCAGTAGGAGTTAACAACCCGCGTCCGGGCCGTACCCCACAATGGATCGGGTGAGCCCACTGTTGCGACGTGACAAGAAGAACCCCGCCGACCGCACGGTCACCCTGGTCAGCAAGCCCGGGTGCCACCTGTGCGACGACGCCCGCGAGGTGATCGTCCGGGTGACCGGAGAGCTCGGGGCGGCGTTCGAGGAGCGGGACATCACGCAGGACGAGGAGCTGTACCGCAAGTACTGGGAGCAGATCCCGGTGACGCTGATCGACGGTAAGCAGCACGACTTCTGGCGCGTGGACGAACGCCGCCTGCGTACCGCTCTCGGCAGCTGACCCCCGCCGATCGGCGGGGGTCGTACGCCAAATCGTTGTCGCAGAACTGAAGACCGGCTCATCTGGAACCCCTTTCGTCGGCTTACGATCTAATCGCTTTGCATCCGTCGGGGGACTGGCCGGGGGCTGAAGACGTAGGAGAGCAGTCATGCTCCCGCCCAAGCGCGGCTACGCCGTGGTCGATGTCGAGGCCACCGGTCGCAGCCCCTGGCGCCACCGCGTGGTGGAGGTCGCCGTCGTGCTGCTCGACAGCCGGCTGCGGACCGAGGGTGAGTTCGCCACCCTGATAGACCCGCTCGGCCCGGTCGGGCCGACCCACGTGCACCGGATCGAGCAGCACGACGTGGTCGGCGCCCCCCGCTTCCGCGAGGTGGCGCCGCAGCTGCTGGAGCGGCTGGCGGGCCGGGTCCTGGTCGGCCACCACGTGAGCTGCGACCAGGCGTTCCTGGAGCGCGAGTTCGCCCGGATCGGCGTGCCGCTGCCGCCCGTCCCGCTGATCTGCACCATGCGCCTGGCGCGCGGCCACCTCCCGGAGGCCGGCGGCTACGGCCTGGCGGCCTGCGTGGCGGCGGCCGGTCTCGGCCGGTATCCGGCGCACACCGCGCTCGGCGACGCCCGGGCCACCGCCGACCTGTTGCGGCACTGCGTCCGGATCTGCTCCCGCCCGCCCGCCCGCCCACTGGGCCGGTCCGTTGCGCGAGGCGGCGGGTGTGCCGTGGCCGAGGGTCGGGCGGGCCATGGCGCGCCGCCCGGTGGCGCCAGTGCCGCTGATCCGCCGCGAGGCGCTGTCCGGGCCGTGGCCGCCGGGCGACGCCGCAGGTCCCGCGTCGACTCCCGTACCGACTCCCGCACCGGGCCTCGCGGTGGGTCTCCTGCCCGGTCTCCGGCCCGGCCTCCCGCCGGGGTGCATACCCGGTCCCGCACTGGAGAGCGAGTGATGCGCATCACTGTGCGGGGACAAATCGGACACCATCTTTGTGCACACGTTCACAAACGCATAGCCTGGCTGCCAAAGCCCAGCTTCACCCACAGGAGCACCGTGGCAATCGGCCGATCACCACAGAGCAGTTCGCAGACGCCCGACCAGGGCGCCGCGCGCCGACCCTCGCGCGCCCGGGGCATCCCGGAGGCGACTGTCGCCCGCCTCCCGCTGTACCTGCGGGCGCTCACCGCTCTCTCCGAGCGCTCGGTACCCACGGTCTCCTCCGAGGAGCTCGCGGCCGCCGCCGGGGTCAACTCGGCGAAGCTGCGCAAGGACTTCTCGTACCTCGGCTCGTACGGCACCCGTGGTGTCGGTTACGACGTCGAGTACCTCGTCTACCAGATCTCCCGCGAGCTCGGCCTCACCCAGGACTGGCCGGTCGTCATCGTCGGCATCGGGAACCTGGGTCACGCCCTGGCCAACTACGGTGGGTTCGCCTCCCGCGGCTTCCGGGTCGCCGCCCTGCTGGACGCCGACCCGAGCGTGGTCGGCAGCAGCGCGGCCGGACTGCCCGTCCGGCACATGGACGAGCTGGAGACGATCGTGGAGACCCAGCACGTCTCCATCGGCGTCATCACCACCCCGCCCGGCGCCGCCCAGCAGGTCTGCGACCGCCTGGTGGAGGCCGGTGTGACCAGCATCCTGAACTTCGCGCCGACCGTGCTGACCGTCCCGGACGGCGTGGACGTGCGCAAGGTCGACCTCTCCATAGAGCTGCAGATCCTGGCCTTCCACGAGCAGCGCAAGGCGGGCGAGGAGCCCGACCGGGGCGACTCCGTGCTCGACCGGGCCCCGGGCCCGGTGCGCGCGGCCGCCGCCAAGCTCCGCCGGGCGGCCGGCGCCGCGACGGCCGCCAAGGCCGAGCCGGTGGCGAAGGGCGGCAAGGGCGGCAAGCCGCCCAAGGGCCCGGACGGCGAACTCTCCGCGGTGGTGCCGGCGTGAGCAGCGATCTGACCTGTACGAACAAGGGGCGGGCATGAGTTTTCTCGTCGTTGGGCTGAGCCACCGGACCGCCCCCGTGGGCGTGCTGGAGCGCGCCGCGCTGACCGGTGACGTCCCGACCAGGCTGCTGCACGACGCCGCCGCCTCGGCGACGGTCGGCGAGGCGGCGCTCGTCAACACCTGCAACCGCATCGAGCTGTACGCGGACGTGGACAAGTTCCACGCCGGGGTCGCCGAACTCTCCCTGCTGCTCGCCCACCACAGCGGCGTGGACCTGGAGGAGCTCACCTCCCACCTGTACGTCCACTACGAGGACCGGGCCGTCCACCACCTCTTCTCGGTGGCCTGCGGCCTGGACTCGATGGTCGTCGGCGAGGGCCAGATCCTCGGCCAGCTGCGCGACGCGCTGGCCATGGCGCAGGAGGAGCACACCGCCGGGCGCGGCCTCAACGAGCTGTTCCAGCAGGCCCTGCGGGTCGGCAAGCGGGCGCACAGCGAGACCGGCATCGACAAGGCCGGGCAGTCGCTGGTCACCTTCGGCCTGGAGCAGATCGCGCTGGGCGCGGGCGAGATCGTGGGCAAGCGGGCCCTGGTGGTCGGCGCGGGCTCGATGAGCTCGCTGGCCGCCGCCACGCTGGTCCGCGCCGGTGTCACCGACCTGCTGATCGCCAACCGCACCGCCGAGCGCGCCGAGCGGCTGGCGGCCAACCTGGGCGCCCGTACGGTCGACTTCGCCGAGGTGCCGCAGGCGCTCGCCGAGGTCGACCTGGTGATCTCCTGCACCGGTGCCGCCGGGGTGGTGATCCCGGCCGACGTGGTCGCGGCTGCGGTGGCCGCTCGTACAGCGGAAACGCCGCTCGCCTTCCTCGACCTGGCCATGCCGCGCGACGTGGACCACGACGTGCACGAGCTGCCCGGCGCCCTGCTGGTCGACCTGGAGAGCCTCTCGCAGGCGCACGCCGCCACGCCCGGCGCCGGGGACGTGGACGCCGTCACCGGCATCGTCGCCGACGAGGTCACCGCCTTCGGCGCGGCCCAGCGGGCCGCCCGGATCGCGCCCACCGTGGTCGCCCTGCGCGCGATGGCCTCCGAGGTGGTCCTCGGCGAACTCGGCCGGCTGAACACCAGGCTGCCCGACCTGGACGAGCGCACCCGCGCCGAGGTCTCGCAGACCGTCCGCCGGGTCGTCGACAAACTGCTGCACGCGCCCACCGTCCGGGTGAAGCAGCTCGCCGCCGAGCCCGGCGGTGCCTCCTACGCCGACGCGCTGCGCGAGCTGTTCGACCTGGATCCGGCGGCGGTGCAGGCTGTCTCCGGCACTCCCGTCGGCAGCACCCCCGCAGCCGGCGCACCGGTCGGCAGTACGCCGATCGGGGCGCAGGCCGGCGCCGGCGGCACCCTCGCCGGCGGAGGCCCCAGATGAACCACCAGCCACCCCACGAGCACGACCGGGACGATCACCTCATGAATGGTCAAGAGTCAGCGGCACCGCTCCGACTCGGCACCCGCCGCAGCGCCCTCGCCATGGCCCAGTCGGGCATGGTGGCCAGGGACGTCACCCGGGTCACCGGACGGGCCGTCGAGCTGGTGGAGATCACCACCTACGGCGACACCTCCCGCGAGGCCCTCGCCCAGATCGGCGGCACCGGAGTCTTCGTCTCGGCGCTGCGCGACGCGCTGCTGGACGGCCGGATCGACTTCGCCGTGCACTCGCTCAAGGACCTCCCCACCGCCACACCCGAGGGCCTGCTGCTCGCGGCCGTCCCGGAGCGCGAGGACCCGCGCGACGCGCTGGTCGCCCGCGACGGGCTCGGCCTCGGCGAACTGGTCGAGAAGCTGGCCGGGCGCACCGCCCGGATCGGCACCGGCTCCCCGCGCCGGATGGCCCAGCTCAACGCCTGGGCGCGCGCCCGGGGCGCGGCGCTGGAGACCGTGGCGATCCGGGGCAACGTCGACACCCGGATCGGGTTCGTCCACTCGGGCGAGCTGGACGCCGTGGTGCTGGCCACCGCCGGGCTCAACCGGCTCGGCCGCAGCGCCGAGATCACCGAGCACCTCGACGCCGAGCTGATGCTCCCGGCCCCCGGCCAGGGCGCGCTCGCCATCGAGTGTGTCGACCCCGTCCTCGCCGCCGCCCTCGGCGCCCTGGACCACGCCCCGACCCGCGCCGCCGTCGTCGCGGAACGGGCCCTGCTGGCCACCCTGGAGGCCGGCTGCTCGGCCCCCGTCGCCGCCCTCGCCAAGTGGGCCGGCGCCGAAATGTGGCTGGAAGGCGTGGTCGGCACCGTCGACGGCGCCACACTGCTGAAGATGACCGCCAACGGTCCGCTCGTACTCGACGAGACGGTCGAACGGCAGGCGACGGCTCTCGGCCGCGCCCTCGCCGTCCGGCTGCTCGACGGTGGAGCGGCCACTCTGATGGGGGAGCGAGCCTGATGAGCGCCGCCGCCGCCTTGTCCACCGGTCCGGCCTCCCCGGTCGGCCGCTGCACCTTCCTGGGCGCGGGCCCGGGTGACCCCGGGCTGCTCACCCTGCGCGCGGTCGACGTGCTGGCCTCGGCCGACGTCCTGATCGCCGACCCGCTGACCGCCGCCGCCGTGCGCACCCACTGCCCGGTGGGCGTCCAGGTGCACCACCCGGCCGACGACTGCGACCTCGACGTGGCCAAGGTCGTCGCCGAGGCCGTCCGGGCGGGCAAGCACGTGGTCCGTACCGTCGACGGCGACCCGGGCCTCGACGGCTGCGCCGCCGAGGAGATGCTGGTCTGCGCGCAGTCCGCGATCTCGTTCGAGGTCATCCCCGGCGTCGCCCAGTCCGTCGGCGTCCCGGCGTACGCGGGTGTGCCGCTGCGCGGCCGCCGGGGCGCGGACGTCCGCTTCGTCGACGGCGCCGCCCTGCTGGCCGGTGTCCTGGTCGACCTCGGCGCCCCCGAGACCACCCTGGTGGTCCGGACCACGCTCGGTCAGCTGCCCGCGACCGTCAACGCGCTGGTCGCCCACGGCCGCAAGCCCGACGCCGCGCTCTGCGCGACGCTCTCCGGCACCACCACCCGCCAGCGCACCTTCACGGCCACGCTGGCGACCATAGCGGCCGACCTGAAGGCGGCCCGCGTGCTGCCCTCGCCGGTCTCGGCCCCCGTCGACCCGGCGACCTCGGTCATAGCCGTCGTCGGGGAGCAGGTCGCGCACCGTTCCTCGCACTCCTGGTTCGAGACCAAGCCGCTGTTCGGCTGGAACGTCCTGGTGCCGCGCACCAAGGAGCAGGCGCACGGCCTCTCCGACCAGCTGCGCTCGTACGGCGCGGTGCCGCAGGAGGTGCCCACCATCGCCGTGGAGCCGCCGCGCACCCCGCAGCAGATGGAGCGCGCCATCAAGGGCCTGGTCACGGGCCGCTACGAGTGGATCGCCTTCACCTCGGTGAACGCGGTGCGCGCCGTCCGCGAGAAGTTCGAGGAGTACGGGCTCGACGCCCGCGCCTTCGCCGGCATCAAGGTCGCGGCGGTCGGCGAGACCACCGCGCAGGCGCTGGTCGACTTCGGCGTGAAGCCCGACCTGGTGCCCTCGGGCGAGCAGTCCGCCGCCGGTCTGCTGGAGGACTGGCCGCCGTACGACCCGGTCTTCGACCCGATCGACCGCGTCCTGCTGCCGCGCGCCGACATCGCCACCGAGACCCTGGTGGCGGGCCTGGTCGACCTCGGCTGGGAGGTGGACGACGTGACGGCCTACCGCACCGTCCGCGCCTCGCCGCCGCCGGCCGAGACCCGCGAGGCGATCAAGGGCGGCGGCTTCGACGCCGTGCTCTTCACCTCCTCGTCCACCGTGCGGAACCTGGTCGGCATCGCCGGCAAGCCGCACAACGTGACGATCATCGCCTGCATCGGCCCGGCCACCGCCAAGACCGCCGAGGAACACGGCCTGCGGGTCGACGTGATGGCCCCGGCGCCGTCGGCGGCCGCGCTGGCGCAGGCCCTGGCAGAATTCGGCGGGTGCCGCCGCGATGCCGCCGTTGCGGCGGGCGAGCCGGTCTACCGCCCCAGCGAACGCCGGCCCGGCTCCCGCCGCAAGGCTCGCTGAGAGTTCTGTGGGTAACCAGTCAGGACCGGGTACCCACAGGGGCGCGGGGAACTGCGCGACCAGGGCACGACGTACGTGCACGGTTGCGCGCGCAGTTCCCCGCGCCCCTGAGGTGGTTGCCCAAGTGCGTACAGTTCGGCTGCGCCCCTGAGGTGGTTGCCCTGAGCGGTCACATTCGGGCCCCTGTTTTGGTTGGCCAAGTGCATACAGTTCCCCCTTCGTTCGGAGAGAGAAGCCGTGTCCGCTGAATTCCCGTACGTGCGCCCGCGCCGCCTGCGCTCGACCCCGGCGATGCGCCGGCTGGTCGCGGAGACCAGGCTGCACCCGGCCGAGTTGATCCTGCCAGCGTTCATCCGCGAGGGCATCGCCGAGCCGCGCCCGATCACCTCGATGCCGGGCGTTGTCCAGCACACTCGCGACACCCTGCGGAAGGCCGCCGTGGAGGCCGCCGAGGCGGGTCTGGGCGGCATCATGCTGTTCGGCGTCCCCGAGGTGCAGGACGCGATCGGCAGCGAGGGCACCAACCCGGACGGCATCCTGCAGGTGGCGATCCGCGACGTGGTCTCCGAGGTGGGTGACGCGCTGGTGGTGATGTCCGACCTCTGCCTGGACGAGTACACCGACCACGGCCACTGCGGCGTGCTCGCCGAGGACGGCAGTGTCGACAACGACGCGACCCTGGAGCGGTACCGGGAGATGGCCGTCGTCCAGGCCGAGGCGGGTGTCCACCTGGTCGGCCCGTCCGGGATGATGGACGGTCAGATCGGCGTGATCCGGCGGGCGTTGGACGAGGCCGGCTACCAGGACACCGGCATCCTCGCCTATACCGCGAAGTACGCCTCCGCCTTCTTCGGCCCGTTCCGCGAGGCGGTCGGCTCCTCGCTGAAGGGCGACCGCAAGTCGTACCAGCAGGACCCGGCCAACGCCCGCGAGTCGCTGCGCGAGCTGGAGCAGGACCTCGCGGAGGGTGCCGACCTGGTGATGGTCAAGCCCGCGATGGCGTACCTGGACATCCTGCGGCAGGTCGCCGACGCCTCGCCGGTGCCGGTCGCCGCGTACCAGGTCTCCGGCGAGTACTCGATGGTCGAGGCCGCCGCCGCCAACGGCTGGGTGGACCGCGAGCGGCTCATCATGGAGACGCTCACCTCGATCCGCCGGGCCGGCGCCGACCAGATCCTCACCTACTGGGCGGTCGAGGCCGCGCGGCTCCTCAAGTAACGCCGCCGCCGGGGAAGTTCCTCGTATCAGCTGGTTACCCGTACGGCCGAGGCCGGACCGCTGCTCGCGCAGGGGTCCGGCCTCGACTGCTGTCCGCGTCCGCGTCCGCGTCAGCGGATGTGGATGACGCCCTCCTCGCCGCCGCCGATCGCGGTGCTGCTCGCCCAGCCCCCCTGCGCGGCGGCGACGAAGATGTCGTCGGTCTTCGCCCAGCCGTGCTGCCCGCCCGCCACGAAGGGGTCCTCGGCGGTGGCGAAGAAGCCGCCGCCGCCGCCCGCGTCGACGTGCGCGTAGGCGGGGGCCGAGACGCCGGCCACCGCGAGTGCGCCGGCCGTGACCAGCAGGGCCTTGCCCAGCTTGCTCTTCATGAGTTCTGTCCTCTCTGGGGCAGTGGGCCGTCGGCGCCCTGCGGACAGCGCCGACGGACTGCGTGTCAGGTTGTCACTGAACGTGATCACATGGTGTCGTTCCGCGAGACCCAGCGCGCGTCGCGCTGACCGTCTGTCACCCGGACGCACCGCAGTCGAACGGGTTCCCTCGGTGCGGCCGATCCGCTGAACTCGCAGAAAAAACCGCCGGGTTCGGGGGAACGAGCTCCCCCCGAACCCGGCGGCCCAGGCACTGCGGGCTGATCAGCCGATCAGGTGGCTGACGCCACCGTCGCCCGAGCCCACGGTGTTCTGGCCGACGACGCAGGTCTGCTCCGGGTTGTTGTTGAGGACCTTGGCCTCGACCGGCACCACGACACCGATGAGCGCGCCGACCCCGATGTTGTGGATCTCCGGCAGGCAGAGGTTCGGGTTGTCGAGGGTGTGGAAGTTCGGGCTGTGGGCGCCCTGGGTGCCGGTGGCGTTGGTGCCGCCGTTGCCCTGGAGGGAGGTGGCCGACCCGTCCGAGTCGCCGATCGCCATCGCGGGGGCAGCGGCCATGGCCAGGCCGACAGCGGCGACGCCCAGGGCGGAGAAAGCCTTCTTGATCATTGTTCTGGTTCCTTTTCGGATCTGATGTGAGTGAGTGGAGCGGGAATGGCCGGCGGAATCAGCTGAACTGGCGGTCCAGTCGACTCGGGCGGAGCTGTTGGTACGGAAACCGCCGGGAACAGCGGTGGTTCGGTGGCGGGAGATCAGCCGACCAGGTGGGACACGCCGCCGTCGCCACTGGAGCTGGTGCTCTGGCCGACGACGCACGTCTGCTTCGGCTGGTTGTTGAGCGCCTGGACCTCGACCGGCACCGCGACACCGAGCACGGCCACCCCGATGTTGTGGATCTCGGGGAAGCAGATGTTCGGGTTGTCGAGGAAGTGGAAGTTCGGGCTGTGGTTGCCCCAGGTGCCGGTCGCGTTGGTGCCGCCGTTGCCCTGGATCGAGCCCGCCGTGCCGTCCGCGTTGCCGATCGCGGCGGCCGGAGTCGCTGCGGCGGCCACCGCGGCGGCAACCAGACCGACGGTCGCGAAAGTCTTCTTGAGCATGGGGGAGAAACCTCTCTGAAATTCCGGCGGAAGCCGTCTCGTCGGGTCCGGACTGTGTTTCGTTACAACGCGTTCAACGAGATGACCAGGTCTGCGGTTGCTAGCCCGTCGGGGCGGATTTCCGAATGCGGCCGAAGCTTGAAGATCAAGGGCACCAGTCGATCCTTCATCCGATCCTGCCGCCGTCGTGGCTGCGACATTTAGATCAAAGAACGACGGCCGGGAAAGTTACGCGGATTCTTCGAGAATTCGTCGCGGATCACCGCAGACCCGGCGTGCCGATCGGATTATTAGGCCGAACTGGTTAATGGGTGCCATCCGGGCCGGTCTGGATCGTTTAGGCAGATTGATTTCCGCTGCACAGAACGCTGCACAGGACGTTGCAGAGAACCCTGCTGCACAACGCTGCACAGAACGCTCACAGACAGAACGGTGAATAGCATGAAGCTTTCCAAGCGGGCCGGCGCCCTCCTGCTCGTGGCCGGTGCCGGTGTCCTCGCGGGCCAGGGTGCGGCCGCCGCGACGCCGATGACGCCGGGCCAGGTCGCCGCCGTCGAGAACGACCTGGCGACCAAGCAGGTGCCGTTCGAGATCCCGCTCGGGTCGGCGACCGACCCCCTCGGCCTGCTGCCGGAGGGCGGCAAGATCTCCGGTGGGGTGCCGACCTCGCTCGTCATGCCGCCGGTGCCGGACGCCAACGCGAGGCACCAGCTGATCCCGGACCACGTCGTGCCCGCCCTCAACGCCGGCCGGGTCGGCCCGGCCCTGCAGGCCGCCGTGCCGCTCCCCACCGCCGACCGCAGCACCAACCTCGGCGACCTGCGGCTGGACGCGCCGGGCGCCCCCCTGCACACCGCCGGGCCCGCCTTGGGCCTGGGACAGCCGGTCGCCATGATCGAGGGCAGCAGCGGTCACCCGGCGGACGGGGACGTCGCGTTCGGTGACATCGACCCCCGGCTGATCACCGGCCCGGTGCAGGCCATCCCGGGGGCCAAGGCCAGCCTCGGGGGCAACGACAAGCACCTCTCGGTCGACGACTCGCTGAAGAACCTGGCGGGCAGCACGACCGGTACCGTCTCCGAGGTCCTCGGCAGCGAAGGCTGACCCAGGCACCGCTGGGCAGCCCGGTACCCACCCACGGCGCCCACCTACCGGCAGAGCCCGGCACCGCCCCCCGAGGGAGGCAGCGCCGGGCTCTGCCGCACCCACCGGCCGGTGGGTGGGCCCGGTCAGCCGGGCAGTACGCCGAGCACCGGCCCGATGCCCGCCAGGTCCTTCACCCCGCCGCCGCCGCTCAGCGGGCCGGTCACGGCGGTCGTACTCACGTGCGGCACGCCGGAGTCCGGCTCCACCGAGAGGCCGTTGTTCAGCACATCCGCCGAGGACTGGGCGAACGGGTCGAGCCGGAGCGTCTTCAGCGGTGCCACGGCGTAGCCGAGCGCTCCGGTCGCGGCGCCGACATCGGTGTTCTGCAGGTGGGCCGACGGCTGGGGCAGCGAGGCGTCGGACGCGGTACGGGCGGCTTCGGTGGCGGAGGCGGCCGGGGCGGTGGCGCCCAGCAGCATCGTCGCGCCCAGCACGGCCAGCAGGCCGGCTCCGCTCGTCTTTCGGAGCATGGGAACTACCCTTCGCTTCAAGGTCGGAGGGATCGGTCGCCGGGCCCTGCCCGGCCGCCCTGCGCGTCCCGTCCGGCCGGTCCCGCCGGGTTCGCGAGGCCGGGCAGGCGTTTCGGCTGTGGGGTCGGGCATCGGGTTCGGCAGCGGGTTCGGCGGTGGGTTCGGCAGTGGGGGTGCGGGCAGGGGGTCGGACCGATGCGAACTGCCCCCCGGCCGACGGGCCGAGGGGCAGTTCGCACGAGGCAGGGTGCCGATCAGCGGGTGATCAGCAGTCGTCGTCGTGGTCGCCGGCGTCGATGTTGGCGCAGGAGTTGCCGAACGCCGGGTTGAGCAGGCCGATCACGTTGATGCTGTTGCCGCAGAGGTTGACCGGGACGTGGACCGGCACCTGGATGGCGTTGCCGGAGGCCACGCCGGGGGAGTTGGCGGCGACGCCCTCGGCCTCGGCGCTCGCGCTGGCGACACCGGCACCGGCCATCAGCAGGCTGGCGGCGGCGGCGGTGAGGACAGCGGCCTTCTTCACGTTCTGCATGGGGGTTGATCTCCTAGATCACACACGGGGAGGGTGCGGCGCACCCCACCGAGGGCGGGGTGCGCCGCAGGTACGGCAGAGTCAGCTTCCGCTGATTCAGCCGACGTTGGCGCAGGAGTTGCCGAACGCCGGGTTGAGCAGGCCGATCACGCTGACGGTGTTGCCGCAGACGTTGACCGGGATGTGAACCGGAACCTGGATCAGGTTGCCGGAGAGCACGCCGGGGGAGCCGGCCGCGACGCCCTCGGCCTCGGAGCTCGCGGCGGCGACGCCGGCGGAACCCAGCAGCAGACCGGCAGCGGCGATCGAGAGGACAGCGGTCTTCTTGAAGTTGCGCATTTTTCTTCCTCCGTTTTCTGCCCGACTTATCTCAGGTCGGGGGCCGGGCGAAGCAGAATCATCGCCCGATGGTTCATGGATGGGCCGTGATTGTCACTCACGCGGACCAATGCATGTGTGTCGCCGCTGGATTGGGCGTCACACGGCCGCTCTTTTCGTGCGCCCCGCGATCGATATCCCGCACGGCCGGGCAATCGTCGTACTCTGGCGCGTCCAGGAAAGACCTCCGAATGAACGCTGATTCGAAGCGGAGTCGTACTTTCCTGGGAGTCATGGCCGAGCCGGCCTGCTTATGCAGGCCCGTCGGAGATTCAGGCGTTGACGCAGGCGTTGCCGAACGCCGGGTTCAGCAGGCCGATCACGTCGATCGTGTTGCCGCAGACGTTGACCGGGATGTGCACGGGAACCTGGATCAGGTTGCCGGACAGCACGCCCGGGGAGCCGGCGGCGACGCCCTCGGCCGACGCGCCGTGGACGCCGTGGGCCGAGGCGGAGGCGGCGCCGCCGAGAAGCAGGGCCGCGGCTGCCGCGGAGCCGAACGCGCCGTAGGCGAGCTTGCGCATGATGCGGTCTCATTTCTTGCGTGCTTGAGGGGACTTGGCTTGAGGGGGCCTGAGTGAAGCTTGTTCCGCCAGCAAGAACGACGCAGCGCGCGGAGGGAAACGGGTGTCGTTGTTGATCACCCGAATGCCGCGACTGCTCCAAGTGGGTGAATGTGCAGACCAGGGCACAACTGGACGGTGCCGACGCCGTTGTGGATGACGCACGTCCGTGCGCTTCCTTGCTGAGCCTCTAGCGGCCGCGGCAACCGGAAGACCTGATGAACGAGGAGACTCATATGAGCATCAAGAAGGCCGCCGCTGTCGGTGTCGCCGTCGCTGGGATCGTCGCGGCCGGTGCGGGTTCCGCCATGGCGAGCTCCGAGGCCGAGGGCGTCGCCGCCGGCTCCCCGGGCGTCATCTCCGGCAACGCCATCCAGGTTCCCGTGCACATCCCGGTCAACGTGTGCGGCAACAGCGTCAACGTGATCGGCGCGCTGAACCCGGCCTTCGGCAACTCCTGCGCGAACGTCGGCTGACTCCCGGCGGGTCCTCCAGTCGATTCCGTGGTGCCGGGCCGCCGCCCTCGTCTCCCCTCCTGAGACGCGGGACGGCGGCCCTTCCGCGTACTGAGTCCCCGATCTTGAGCTTTCCAGAGCCTGAGTCGTCAGATCTTGAACTCCCGTTGTCACGACCCTTGTTGCGTTACTTGTCAGTACCTAGCATGTGAGCCGGGCTCATCTTTCTGCCTCATGCCCCCCACGCTCCTCCCCCACGCTCCGCAGCTCCGCGCCGCCCGGCGCATGCCGGGTGGCCCCCACCCCCCAAGGAGTCATGCGTGATCAGATCCCAACTCCCGGGCGCGCGCAGATACCGCCCGGGTGCCCTGCTCACCACGGTCGGGCTGATAGCCGCCATCGCCCTCTCCGGTGCGCCGAACGCCCTTGCAGCAGGCGGGACTTCGGCGGCGAGTACGGCCGCCAGGACCGCGAAGGCCGTTACCACCGACAAGCCCGCCGCGATCGTCTCCCTCGGGGACAGTGCGATCTCGGGCGAGGGTGCGGGCACGGACACCGCCGACGCCTACATGCCCGGCACCGACACCCCCACCAACTACTGCCACCGGCACACCAAGTCGGAGATCTTCGACACCGCGATCAGCGGGGTGACCCCGATCGACCTCGCCTGCTCCGGCGCGCAGACCGGCGACCTGGTCAGCGATCCCACGCTGGCGAAGGTCACCGGTGGCGGCAGTGGTGACTTCGGCGAACCCAAGCAGGACGTCCAACTCGCCCAGACCGCAGCCCAGTACAACGTCAAGATGGTCGTCGTCACGATCGGCGCCAACGACGACTTCGACTTCAGCGGCATCATGCTGAGCTGCCTCGCCCAGTACTTCCCGATCCCCAAGTCGCAGGGCTGCCGGGACACCATCGGCAGCGACGCCATCAGGCAGCGTGCGGTGCGGACCATCCCCAAGGTCGAGGCCGCGCTGACCGACGTCCGCAACACCATGCGAACGGCGGGCTACGCGGACTCCTCGTACCAGCTGGTCTTCCAGTCGTACTTCACGCCGATCACCCCCGACATCCGGCGCAACGACTACATCGGCAAGATCGCGGACGGTTGCCCGGCCTTCCCCGAGGACCTCGCCTGGGGCCACAACTGGGTCGTCCCCCAGCTCAGTGACGCGCTGCGGACGGCGGCCTCCCAGGTACCCGGCGTGCGGTACCTGGACGAGCGCCGGGTCAGCTACGGGCACGAGGTCTGCGCGGAGTGGACCAGCTCGCCGTACGAGTACACCAACGGCGATGTCATCGACACCTCGGAGAAGACCCGGAACGGCTGTGACTCGCAGATCAGCATCCCGGGCGTCTGCATGAACATGATCCGGCAGTCGTACCACCTGCGGGTGGCCGGCTACCAGGGCGAGGGCAACTGCCTGACCCAGTTCTACCAGCAGCCCGACCGGCAGCAGGCGTTCTGCACGCTCAACCAGCAGGACGGCACCTCGATCGAACCACTGACGCCAGGTCAGCCCTTCCCGGACAAGCCCGAGGACGGCGCCTGGTACCAGCTCACCAACGCCGCCAACGGCCAGGCACTCGACCTCTCGGGCGGTGGCACGTACGGCGACAGCACCAACGGCCGTAGCGCCATCACCTACCCGGCCACCGGCGGACTCAACCAGTCCTTCGTCCTGGAGGCCAGGACCGGCGGCAGCTACGAGCTCGACTTCAGCGGCAACCGGAACATGTGCGTCGACGCCACCGGCGCCTCGACCGCACCCGGCACCGGCCTGGAGCAGTGGGGCTGCAACGGCGGCGGCAACCAGCACTGGGTCTTCGAGGCGGCCGGCAACGGCACCTACAAGCTGGCCGACTCCCAGGACCTGACCAAGGTCGCGACGGCGTCCGGCCAACTGGACGCCCAGGGCAACCCGCTGGTCCAGCTCGCCACCGACACCGGCGCGGCCGACCAGCTCTGGCAGCTGACCAAGCTCGGCATCGTCTACCTGCACAGCTAGCGACTCGGCAGGCCGCAGCGACAACAGGGGCGCGGGGAACTGCGCGAAACCGGAAGACAACGACCCGCACCTTCCGCACCGCGCAGTCCCTCGCGCCTACCCGGCCGTACAGCCGATCCGCTCCGCGAGCTCCGGCCGCAGTACGTACGGCTGCTCCACCGGCAGCGCCGCCGCGTCCCGCTCGCGGCGGACGTGCTCGGCGAGGGCGGTCACGTCCTCGATGCCGGTGATCCACTCGTCGAGGTAACGCCGCACCGCCTCACCACGCAGTCCCACCTGCAGCGACCGCCGGGGCAACGGCTGCAGCGCGAGGTTCCGCTCCGGATCCCACTGGATCCGGACGGGACGCTCGCGGACCTCCTGCCGCCAGTGCTCACGCGAGCGGTGCTGCTGCGCGTCGTAGGAGCTCAACGCGGAGTTGGCCAGCGCCCATTCGAAGCCGTCGCGGCGGATGGTGACCGCCAGCACCCGCTCCTGCCCGGCACTGCGGGACCAGTCGCTGCGGTGCATCATCCACAGGAACGACGGCTTGATCCACGTCATCCGCTCCCGCTTGAACGCCTCCGGGAACCGCCCGGTAGCGGCCGCCGGTTCGGCGATGTGCGGGGAGAAGGCCTGATAGACCGTGATCGTGGTGGCCGTGTGAGCAGCCCGGATCTGCCGGGCGGGAAAAGGCATGCCCTGATCCTGCCTCACCCGGCCCGGCCGTCCCCACCTGCTTTTCCAACCCGTTCGCCGGAGGCCGGTCCCCGTAGTCCGGAACTGCCTGAGGACCAGGTCGCTGGATGGTTCCAGGACCTGGTCCTTGGGCGGTGCGGGTGGGCGTTCAGCAGATCCAGGGGCCGGTCTGTGCCAGGCCGGCGGCCTGCCTGGGGAAACGAAGTGGCGGTCGGCCCCAGCGTTAGTGGGGCCGACCGCCTTCGCCATCAGTCCAGACGGCGGCTGCCGGGCCAGGACCCAAAGTCCGAAGGACTCCAGCAGCCCGAAACCCCGGCCAGACAGCAGCTGACCATCCCTCAGGGCCGAACCGGCCCCCGGCTCAGGGCCAGACCAGGCAGTACAGCTGGTGCCCCGCGTCGTGCAGGCGGTTCGCGAAGTCCTGCCACTCGTGGAGCATGGTGTAGATCACGAAGGCGTCGCGCGGGCCTCGGCGGTCGGGAACGGTGGACCAGATGAAGGCGGCGGCGCCGAGTTCGGTCTCGTCGGCCTTGCGGAGGGGTTCGACGACGGTGTGGGGGAGCTGGACGACGGCGTAGTCGGGGTGCAGGACGACCAGTTCCAGGGGTGGGACCTGGTGCAGCGGGACGCCTTTTATGCCCGTGAGGACCATGGCGCTCATGGTCTCGGGTTTGATCTTGGTGGAGAGATGGCCGGTGGGGGAGCCGCTGGTCTCCATCAGGTCGCCGAGGCGGCCCAGGGCGCCCAGTTCGCCGGCTTCCAGGCCGAGGCCGCCCGGGCCCAGGGCGGTGGGCACTCTGGCGGCGGTGGCTCGGTCGGGCGCGCCGAAGTACTTGTAGGTGACCCCCACTCGACCTTCACCCCGCTTTCCCCTGCCCGCACCCGTTCCCCCGCCCGCAGCCCGAGCGGGCCGCCGGGAAGTACCCGCGGTCTCCTCGAAGCCGTCCTGCGCCTCGGACACTCGGACCATCCTCACCGGAATTCGCCGGAATCGACAGACCCCCGCACGCTCGGTGTCCCCGAACGTGCCCTTTACCCGCCTTGTGCCGCCGTAACACAGTCCAACACAGTTCCGGTCGGCACAGTCCGGCCGCACGGCTCTGCTGCCCGCAGTCCGACCGGTCCGTCAAGCAGATGTATCGACGTTACAGACCGTACAGCCTGCTGGGCCTTCGAGCTGCTCACCTTGTCGGGACATCGACAGAATAGGCAGCCGGAGATAGCCCGGTCAGCACTGGACAGCACTGGACAGCGCCGGGCAGTACTGGGCAGCACTGCGACGCCGCCATGACGGCACACGGATCATCGTTCCAGATGATCGGGCCCGACATGCGTAGGCCAAGGACACGATTTGAGACCATGTCCGGGTGACCAACCCGATGACGAACCCGAAGAGCTACCCGTACGAGGCTCCCCAGTCCCAGTCGCTGTTCGACCGAGCCTCGGTCGTGACCCCCGGCGGCGTGAACTCCCCGGTGCGTGCCTTCCGCGCGGTCGGCGGCACCCCGCGCTTCATGGTGTCCGGTACCGGCCCCTACCTGACCGACGCCGACGGCCGGGAGTACGTCGACCTGGTGTGCTCGTGGGGTCCGATGATCCTCGGGCACGCGCACCCGGCGGTGATCGACGCCGTCCAGCAGGCGGTGACCCGAGGCACCTCCTTCGGCACGCCCGGCCAGGGCGAGGTGGAGCTCGGCGAGGAGATCGTCGCCCGGATCGCCCCGGTCGAGCAGGTCCGTCTGGTGTCGAGCGGCACCGAGGCGACGATGTCCGCGATCCGGCTGGCCCGTGGCTTCACCGGCCGCGCGAAGATCGTCAAGTTCGCCGGCTGCTACCACGGGCACGTGGACGCGCTGCTGGCCGCCGCCGGCTCCGGCGTCGCCACCTTCGGCCTGCCCGACACGCCCGGCGTGACGGGCGCGCAGGCGGGCGACACGATCGTGCTCCCGTACAACGACCTCGAGGCCGTCCGGCAGGCGTTCGCCAAGCACGCGGGCGAGATCGCTTGTGTGATCACCGAGGCCTCGCCCGGCAACATGGGTGTCGTCCCGCCGCTCCCCGGCTTCAACAAGGGGCTCGCCGAGCTCTGCCAGGCCAACGGCGCGCTGTTCATCTCCGACGAGGTGATGACCGGCTTCCGCGTCTCCAAGGCCGGCTGGTACGGCCTGGAGGCCGCGCACGAGGGCTGGGCGCCCGACCTGCTCACCTTCGGCAAGGTGATGGGTGGCGGCTTCCCCGCCGCCGCGTTCGGCGGCCGCGCCGACGTGATGGGCCACCTCGCCCCGGCCGGTCCGGTCTACCAGGCGGGCACCCTCTCCGGTAACCCGATCGCCACCGCCGCCGGCCTCGCCCAGCTGCGGAACTGCACCGACGAGGTCTACGCGACCGTGGACCGGGTGTCGGCCGAGATCTCCGGCCTGGTGAGCGACGCGCTGACCAAGGAGGGCGTGGCCCACCGCCTGCAGACGGCGGGCAACATGTTCTCGGTCTTCTTCACCGACCAGCAGGTCACCAACTACGACGAGGCCCGGACCCAGCAGGCGTACCGCTTCAACGGCTTCTTCCACAGCATGCTGTCCCAGGGCGTCTACCTGCCGCCGTCCGCCTTCGAGTCCTGGTTCGTCTCGGCGTCCCACGACGAGCGGGCGATCGAGCGGATCGCCGTGGCACTGCCTGCGGCAGCCCGCGCGGCAGCGGCAGCCCAGCCCGCGTGACGCGAGCGACGAAGCGAGAGGAACAGAGGAGCGAAGTGAGCGCCAAGGACACCACCGTCGTCCACCTGATGCGGCACGGCGAGGTGCACAACCCGGAGGGCATCCTCTACGGACGGCTCCCGGGCTACCGCCTCTCCGAGCTCGGCCGGCAGATGGCCGACCGGGTCGCCGAGCACCTGGCCGACCGCGACATCACGTACGTGGTCGCGTCGCCGCTCGAACGGGCGCAGGAGACGGCCGCGCCGATCGGGAAGACGCACGGGCTGGAGGTGGCCGTCGACGAGGGACTGATCGAGGCGGACAACATCTTCCAGGGCAAGACCTTCGGGGTCGGCGACGGTTCGCTGCGCAACCCGTCGTACTGGAAGTACCTGACCAACCCGTTCAAGCCCTCCTGGGGCGAGCCGTACATCGACCAGGTGGTCCGGATGATGGGCGCGCTGGCCAAGGCCCGGGACGCCGCGCGGGGCCACGAGGCGGTCTGCGTCAGCCACCAGCTGCCGATCTGGACGGTCCGCTCGTTCGCCGAGCGCCGCCGGCTCTGGCACGACCCGCGCAACCGCCAGTGCTCGCTGGCCTCGCTGACCAGCTTCACGTACGAGGGCGACCGGATCGTCTCGATCGGCTACAGCGAGCCCGCCCGCGACCTGCTGCCGGCGCACCTGGTCGGCAAGGGCAAGAAGGGCGACAAGCCGGTGGGCAAGAGCTTCGGCGCCTGAGTCGCAGCTCTGTGGCCGCCCCGGCAGGCCCGGCCGGAGCCGTATTCCGGGCATGCCCGGAATAAGTGGATCATAAGTATAAGAACCGCAGGTCAGGTGGGGTCCGGCAGTCAATGCCGGACCCCCCTGAAGCCGTCCGAAGTCCCATGCGAAACTTTTCACATGTCTGGGACGACCCGCCGCCGTATCCGCCTCGCCGCCGTGCTCACCGCAGCCGCCACGCTGGCTCTCGCCGGCTGCTCCGCAAGCTCCTCCAACAGTGGCGGCCAGACCGGCTTCGTCACGGGTGACGGCGGGCTGGACACCGCCGCAGTGGGCCACCGCGAGGACGCGCCCGCCATCTCCGGTCTCACGCTGGACGGTGGCAAGGCCGCGCTCGCGGACTACAAGGGCAAGGTCGTGGTCCTCAACATCTGGGGCTCCTGGTGCGGCCCGTGCCGCGCCGAGGCCAAGGGCCTGCAGGCGGTCTCGGAGAAGTACAAGGGCCAGGACGTCCAGTTCCTGGGGATCAACACCCGTGACAGCACCCCGGCCAACGCGCTGGCCTTCGAGCAGAACTTCGGGATCACCTACCCGAGCCTGTACGACCCGGACGGCACCCAGATCCTCAAGTTCCCCAAGGGCAGCCTCAACCCGCAGAGCATCCCGACCACCATCGTGGTCGACCGCGAGGGCAAGCTCGCCGCCCGCTCGATGCGGGGGCTGTCGGCGGACGACCTGGAGAGCCTGCTGAAGCCGATCCTGGCCGAGAAGTCCCAGTGAGTGCGGCCCTGCTGGCCGACGGCGGTCAGACGGTTGCGAACGGCGCAATCCTGCTGGCCGTTCCGATCGCCCTGGCGGCCGGGCTGGTGTCGTTCTTCTCCCCGTGCGTGCTGCCGCTCGTCCCCGGCTACCTCTCGTACGTCACCGGCTTCTCCGCCGCCGACCTCGCCGACGCCAAGGGCGCCAGGCGCGGGCGGATGCTGCTCGGCTCGGTGCTGTTCATCCTCGGCTTCACCGCCGTCTTCGTCTCCGGCGGCGCGCTGTTCGGCTACTTCGGGCAGACGCTGCTCCAGTACCGGCACACCATCAACATCGTGATGGGCGCGGTGACCGTGCTGATGGGCCTGGCCTTCATGGGTCTGCTGCCCGGCTTCACGATGCGGGAGGTGCGTACGCACCGGCGCCCGGCCGTCGGGCTGGCGGGAGCGCCCCTGCTGGGGATCGTCTTCGGGCTCGGCTGGACGCCCTGTCTGGGGCCGACCTTCTCCACGATCAACTCGCTGGCCATGAACCAGGCCGATCCCGGGCGTGGCGCGTTTCTCACTGCCGTCTACTGCCTCGGCCTCGGCGTACCGTTCGTCGTGGCCGCGCTCGCCTTCCGCCGGGCGCTCAGCGCGTTCGGCTGGATCAAGCGGCACTACCAACTGGTGATGCGGCTCGGCGGCGGCATGCTCATCGTGGTCGGCCTGCTACTGGCTACCGGAACCTGGGACTCGCTGGTGCAACAGTTGCAGTCCACCACCGCCGACTTCTCGATCGGAATCTGACCGTGAGCGACACCACAACCCGTCAGCCGGACGACGACGAGCTGACGGCGGAGCGTCTCACCAGTGCCCCGCTCGAGCAGGACAACCCGTCAGGCATAGGGGTCATCGGCTGGCTGCGCTGGACGTGGCGTCAGCTGACGTCCATGCGGGTCGCGCTGATCCTGCTGTTCATGCTCTCGCTGGCGGCCATCCCGGGCTCGCTGATCCCGCAGAACAGCCAGAACGCCTTCAAGGTGGCGAACTGGAAGCTGGCCCACACCACGGTCGCGCCGATCTACCAGAAGCTCCAGCTGTTCGACGTCTACAGCTCGGTCTGGTTCTCGGCGATCTACCTGCTGCTCTTCATCTCGCTCGCGGGCTGCATCATCCCGCGTACCTGGCAGTTCGTCGGCGTGTTGCGCGCGCAGCCCCCGGCCGCGCCGGCCAACCTGACCCGGATGCCGGTGTACGCGGCCTGGCACACCGAGGCGGGTGCCAAGGCGGTGAACGCCGCCGCGTACCAGCGCCTCAAGCGCCGGGGCTTCCGGGCGAACCTCGCCGGTGGCTCGGTCGCCTCCGAGAAGGGGTACCTGCGCGAGGTCGGCAACCTGCTCTTCCACCTGTCGCTGTTCGCGCTGCTGGCCGGCTTCGGCTGGGCGAGCCTGGCCAGCGGGCAGGGCGGCAAGCTGGTGATCGAGGGCCAGGGCTACTCGAACACCATGACGCAGCTGGACGACTTCACCGGCTCGGCCCTCTACGGGCCGGAGGACCTGGACCCGTTCGGCTTCAAGCTGGACAACTTCACCTCCAGCTACCAGACCACCGGTGACCATGTCGGCGAAGCCCGCGAGTTCACGGCGCACATCCGGTACTGGACGGGCGAGGACAGCACCAAGCTGACCAAGGGCGACATCCAGGTCAACCAGCCGCTGGAGATCGGCGGCAGCAAGGTCTTCCTGATCGGCCACGGGTACGCGCCGGTGGTCACCGTCAGGAACGCCAAGGGCGAGCAGGTCTACTCGGGCCCGACCGCCTTCCTGCCGCAGGACAGCAACCTCACCTCGACGGGTGTCATCAAGGTCAGCGACTACGGGGAGAAGGACGGAAAGAAGACCCAGCTGGGTTTCACCGGCTTCTTCCTGCCGACCGCCGCGCCCGACTTCACCAAGACCGGCCCGGTCTCGCTCTTCCCCGGCGCGGCCGACCCGAAGCTGGTGCTCAACGCCTTCGCGGGTGACCTGGGCACCGACTCCGGGCTGCCGCAGAACGTGTACCAGCTGGACACCAAGCACATGACCCAGCTGCAGCAGGACGGCCAGATCGCCAAGGTCCTGCTGAAGCCGGGCCAGGGCTGGACACTGCCGAACGGCTACGGCACCGTCACCTTCGACGGTGTGCAGCAGTGGGCCAGCTTCAACGTCTCGCACCGCCCGGGCAACGCGGTCGCGCTGACCGGTGCGATCTGCGCCATCCTCGGCCTGGTCGGCTCGCTGAACGTCAGGCGCCGCCGGATCTGGGTCCGGGCCACCGAGGCCCCGGACGGCCGGACGCTGGTCGAGGTCGCCGGGCTGGCCCGCAGCGAGTCCGCGAAGATCGCCGAGGAACTCGCCGAGCTGGCGGTCGACCTGCAGGACGACGCCCCGGCGGTCGACGAGGACCCGTCGACCGCTCCAGAAGACACTGTCCCCGCTGACCTGAACTCCAAGGAGTAGACGGTGCCAAACGTCTCCGGGGTCGACCTACAGCTGGCCGACCTCTCCAACAAGTTGATCTACGCGGCGATGGCCGTGTACCTGCTCGCGATGTTCTCGCACATCTTCGAGTGGACGTTCGGCAGCAAGGGTGCCGTCGCCGTCCGCTCGGCCGAGCAGGCGACCCTCGCCGAGACCGTGGCCGCGAGCGGGCCCGCCAAGGCGGTCAAGAAGGTCACCGTCACCGTGGCCTCGGCCGGCGGCGGTACCACCACGCTGACCCGGACCGCGCTCGCGGACGCCGGTGCCACCGTGGTCACCAGCGGCCGTGGCGACAACGACGACGTGGACGGCCCGGGCGCGGCCGGCACCAGCGAGAAGGGTGACCTGGCCGGGCGGATCGCGATCTCGCTCACCGTCCTCGCCGCCCTGCTGCACATCGGCGGCGTGGTCGCGCGTGGCCTCTCGGTGTCCCGCTGGCCGTGGGGCAACATGTACGAGTTCTCCTGCGCCTTCGCGCTGACCACGGTGCTCGCGTACCTGGGCCTGCTGGTCGCCAAGAAGAACGTCCGCTGGCTCGGCCTGCCGGTCACGGTCGCCGTGGTGCTGACGCTCGGCCTCGCGGTCAGCGTGCTGTACACCGAGTCCGAGCAGCTCGTCCCGGCCCTGCACTCGTACTGGCTGGCCATCCACGTGTCGGCCGCGATCATCTGTGGTGGCGCCTTCTACGCGGGCTTCGCGGCCACCGCGCTCTACCTGGGCAAGGACTCGTACGACCGGCGGATGGCCGCCGGTCTGACCACCGGCCCGTTCGGCACCTCCGCCTCGATCTGGCAGCGGCTCCCCGCCGCCGCCACACTCGACAAGCTCTCGTACCGGATCAACGCGCTGGTCTTCCCGCTCTGGACCTTCACCATCATCGCGGGCGCGATCTGGGCCGAGGCCGCCTGGGGCAAGTACTGGGAGTGGGATCCGAAGGAGACCTGGTCGTTCATCACCTGGGTCATCTACGCCTGCTACCTGCACGCCCGCGCCACGGCCGGCTGGAAGGGCCGCAAGGCCGCCTACCTGGCGCTGCTGGCCTTCGCCTGCTTCCTGTTCAACTACTACGGCGTGAACATCTTCGTGACGGGTAAGCACTCGTACGCGGGCGTCGGCTGACAGTCCCACAGACGGCGGGCCCACCGACCGAGTCCGGTCGGCGGGCCCGCCGTCAGAGGTTTAGTGCGTACAGGCACCGACTGATACGTTTCAAGATCTGTCCGAGAGATCCGTCTTAGAGATCTGTCCGAGATCCGCCCGGGTCCGGGCCGGGATCTGTTCGAGAAGCCGCGAGGAGGGCCGCGCCATGGAGTGCGACGAGGTCATGCTGACCGTCCGAATCACCGCCGCCGAGAGAGCGCTGCTCCGCCGGTTGGCACAGGGGCACCGGAGCGACGTGTCGGAGGTGGTCGCGGACGGCCTGCTGGACGTCCTGCCGACCCTGCAGAGTACGGCGGACGCCTATCGGCTGCTCGCCGCCCTGACCCCACCCGCACCGTGCGCCCAGACGGTCTGGCTCCCGGGGGCGTTGACGGACCTGCTGGTGCTCGCGGCGGCCCGGGTCGCCCAGGCCACCGGCGTCCGGCTCGGGTCGGCCAGCGCGATCCTCGGCGCGGCCGTCCGCCTCTGGCTCAGTCAGGACCCGGGACGGCTCGCGGCCAACCTCCAGGTGATGCACGAGGGGCGCAACGCCGCGTTGGCAGTGGCCTGAAGCTTCGCGAACAGGCCGGACATCAGCCCGAGTCAGGCTGCCTGCTGCCAGCTGACGGGGGAGTAGTAGGCCGGGCGGCGCTCCAGGCGCGACCAGCGGGCGATCGGCTCGACCACGGGGGCGGCCGCCGCGAGCCGCGCGGAGGCGGCGCGTGCCATCAGCACGGCGGTGAGGGCGGCGAGTTCCTCGTCGTTCAGCGAGCCGCGGACGATGCGTACCAGTGACTCGGCAGATGCGCTCATGGTGTGGATTTCTCCCCCGGTGAGAAGACTGGATGTCTGAGAAGTCTGGGTTTGAGAAGCCTGGGTGGCCCTGATCGGTGGGAAGCGTTGCCGCTCGGCTACATCGGCGGGTTGCCGTGCTTGCGGCTCGGCAGGTCGGCGTGCTTGGTGCGGAGCATCGCGAGCGAGGAGGCGAGGACCGCGCGGGTCT
>NZ_JARXZC010000011.1 GCF_029894335.1 Kitasatospora sp. MAP5-34
CGCGGCGATCCGTTCCGCGATCTCGGACTCCACCATGAACCGGATCGTAGGCGGCGACGAGCCCGCGACGCCGAGGAACCGGAGAAACCGACCCGACCCTCCCCGTCAGACGATCAAGGCCGCAGACTCCCGCCCACGGCCAGCACGAGCACCCCGGAGAACAGTCACACCAGCCCCTCTGACCAGCACGTTCGAAGATGGCGACGCTTCCATGTGCTCCTCCGGACCTCAAGTTCCACCCGGTTCCGACCAGCCGTGCGGGACAATCTACCGATCATGCTTCAAGAGGGTCAGAGCGGGCTGCCGTTGGCTTTCGCCGTTCGCCGTTCGCCGTTCGCCGTTCGCCGTTCGCCGGACAACGGGACGACTGATGGTTTGCGGCTGACTGGCAGTGAGGTGATCGGCTGGTAGTTGTCAGCGGCTTCGCGCCCGTGAGCTGCGGGGAAGTGAACCTCTTCCCGTCTGCCTCCTCGGGACAGCGTGTCGCCATGAGAGCGTCCTCCCCGAACGGTCCCGCCGTCTCGCCATAGGCGCCCGCCCGGTGGGCGAAGGCACCGGGCTGAGCGCCGGTGGTCTCCGGCGCTTGACTCAACCCAGCTGTGCCAGGCCCTCGGTGGCGATGCGTTCGAAGACGGTGAGGTCATTGGCGAAGACCGAGTCGGGGACCGGCCAGTGCAGGACGAGCTCGGTCATACCCAGTTCACGGTAGGTACCGGCCCAGTGGACGAAGGCGTCGAGGGAGGTGAGGGGGCGTTCGGCGGTGAAGCCCTGAACGAGGACCTTGGCGAGTGAGTCGGGGGTGCGGCCCTCGGATTCACAGGCGGTGTGGAGTCTCGCCAGCTGCGTAGCGATCACGGCCGACGCGCGCTCGGCGGGGACGTCGGGGTCGGCCGGATCGCCGCAGGTGACCCAGCCCTGGGCGTGGCGGGCCGCCACCCGCAGCCCCCGGGGGCCGGTTGCGGCGATGTGGAAGGGGACGCGCGGGCGTTGGATGCAGCCGGGGATGTTGCGGGCCTCGGCAGCCGTGTAGTGGTGACGCTGCTCCGTCGTCGCATCTTGGGTGAGGAGTCTGTCGAGGAGGGCGACGAACTCGGCGAAGCGGTCAGCCCGTTCCGTCGCAGACCACGCCTCCTGGCCCAGCACCGTCGTATCGAAGCCCGGCCCGCCGGCGCCGATGCCGGCCGTCAGGCGACCGCCCGAGATGTCGTCAAGGGTCAGCAACTCCTTGGCCAGGGTGACGGGGTGCCGGAAGTTCGGCGACGCGACCAGGGTGCCGAGGCGGATCCGCTCGGTCGCGGTCGCTGCGGCGGTCAGGGTGGGGATCGCGCCGAACCAGGTGCCGTCCCGGAAGGACCCCCAGGACAGGTGGTCGTAGGTGTACGCGGCGTGGAAGCCGAGCTCCTCGGCGCGCTGCCAGATCTTCTGCCCTTCGCTCCATCGGTGGATGGGAAGGATCACTGTGCTGAGGCGCATGCCGCCGACCTTATCCCGGCGAACCCCGCCGAACCCCGCCGAAGCCCTCGCCTAAGCCCCCGTCGATCCCCCGGCCCCGGCGGCGGAGCACTGGCTGCGAACAATGGGTTTTCCCAGTTGGAGGGCAGACAGGTCGGTCTGTGTCGCTGCCCATGGCCGATCCGATCAGGAGGGCAGATCCGCCTGGTGACCGCCCGGTGACCGACCGTCAGTTGCCGTGCGGACATTCTCGGGACTCAGGCATGGGAGTCTTCCGGAACCCCCGCCTCGGAAGTCCGCCGGTGTTAGGTTGCACGCTGACGACCCGTCCTCGCCGCCCGCGCCGACCCTACGGCCCGGGTGCAACCGGCCCCGGCTGCTGCCGCGTTCGGTGAACGGCGTGGACCTGCCCGAGGAGGAATGTGAGCAGCGCCGGCCAGGTGAGCGATCTGCCGCGACCGGTGACGGTCGTCGACGAGCAGGTCGGTGTGAACGGTGCCATCGCGGCCGCGCTGACCCGATGGGTGGGCTCGATGCCCGCACTGTACGCGGCACTTGTCGTCGTCGGCGGGTGGATGGCGCTGGCGACCTGGGGTCCGCTGCATCAGGCCGATCCGTATCCCTTTCCCTTCCTGCTCTTCCTGGACAACGTGGCGCAGCTCGTCCTGTGCCTGGTGATCCTGGTCGGCCAACGGGTGCTCGGCGCGGCCGCCGACAGCAGGGCGGTGCAGACCTACGAGAACGCGGAGGCGATCTTCGCGCAGGTGGCGGACCTGCAGGGGCACCTCGACCGGCACGACCGGGCGCTCAGCCGTGGGGTCAGCATGCTGGAGTCGAGCCCGCATCCGTGGATCGAGCGGCACCGGGTGCAGCCGCCACCCCAGGCCATCGACCACGCGGTGACCCTCAACGGCCGGATCGCCGCCTGGCTGACCCAGCGACTGGGCACCGTGTGGGCCTTCTACCTGGCCGCCGGGACCCAGGTGATCTGGATCGGCATGGCGCAGCTGGGCGTTCAGCGCTTCGACCCGTACCCGTTCGCCTTCATGTCGTTCCTGTCGACCCTGGCCCAGCTCATCTTCATGATCGTGATCATGGTCGGTCAGGACGTCCTGAGCCGCGCCGGCGACCGCCGCTCCGAGCAGACCTTCCTGGACGCCGAGGCCATCCTCCACGAGTGCCGGCGGATGAAGGCACGGCTGACGGCACAGGACCGGGTCATCGACAGCCTCACCGGCTACACCACCACCCAGGTCACCGAGCACCTCGCACGGGCCATCCACGAAACCTACGGCAGTGCCGTCGGCGAAGCCGGCGGGCAGGCCGCCGACGCCCACGGTCAGCTCCTGGCCAAGGGTCAGGTCCCGGACGGCGCCCGCCCGCCCGGTCCCTGGGACGAGCTGCCCGAGGAGTTCAAGGAGTCCAACCGCGCCCAGGCGCGGCAGATCGGCGAGAGGCTGGCCGTGATCGGCTGCCTCATGGTGCCGACCTTCAATCCGGAGCACTGCTTCACCTTCGACGACGACGAGGTGCGGCTGCTGGCCCGGCTGGAGCATGAGGACGGCATCGGCGGGCAGACATCAGGTGCGGTCGAGCGCGAGCCGGGAGCGGACGGGGGCACGATTGGGGTCCCCCCGGCCGAAGGCAGGGGGAGCGAACAGGCGACCTGGGAACAGCTGTCCGACGAGGCCCGGAGGGCGAACATGGAGGCCGTGCGGCGCATCCCGGCCGTGCTGGCCCGTGCGGGCTTCCAGGTGCTGCGCGACGGCAGCGGTGCGCAGGACGGCCCCAGGGAGGCTGACTTTCTCGCCGACGAATGGGACACCCTCCAGCGGGCGCTGATGGCCTCCGGCGTGCTGGTGGCGCTCGCGGAGGGCGTCATCGACCCCGAGGAGCTCTTCGCGCTGGTCAAGAAACTGCGGGAGACCAGCATCACGCATCCGCAGCGCTTCATCCGCGATCTCACTGCGGCCTCCGCCTTCGACACCGGCGCACCGGCCGGCATCCGGTACGCCGACTACCAGGGCCCGGCGCTGGAGGTGATCCGCTCCGCCACCGCCATCGTCGCCCGGGTCGCGCCGGCGCAGCTCGACGACTTCCGCACGCTGTTGAACGAGATCGCCGCGACAGTTGCCGACGCGAACAAGGAAGGCGGCTTCTTCGGCCTGGGTGCCCAACGCCGCTACGGCAACGAAGCCACCGCCATGGCCGCAGTCAGCAGGGCGACCGGGCTGGAGGACGCGGGGCGATCCGGTTGAGCGGGCCGCACAGCGGGATCGCCCCGCCGACCGTCGCCGGTTTCCGCACGGTCATGGGCAACAGGTGCCACGCCCGTCATCCCCGTCACGTCTGCCACACCTGTCACGCCTGCCACGCCCGCCACGTCTGGCACCGGGTCGGAGGGCCGGACATATGACGGCGTCCCTGCTCGCGGCCGCCGTGCTCGCCTTCCTCGGCACCACCGTCGACGACCTCATCGTCCTGACCGCGCTGTTCATGGCCCGCCGCAGCCGAGGCAGCCCGCGCGCCGTCGCGATCATCGCCGGCCAGTACGCCGGGTTCGGCGCCGTCCTCGGCCTCGCCCTGCTCGGCGCGGCCGGCCTGCGGATCCTGCCCGACCGATGGGTCGGGCTCCTCGGGCTGGTCCCGATCGGCTTCGGTGTCTGCGGGCTGTGGCGCCTACGCGGCGATCCCCAGCACATCCCGCCCGCCCCGGCCTCCACCGCGCCCCGGATCGCGATCATCGTGTTCGCCAACGGCGCCGACAACATCAGCGTGTTCACACCCCTCTTCCGCACCCTGCACGCGACCGGTTCCCTCCTGGCCACCGCGCTGTTCCTGGCACTCATCGGCCTCTGGTGCGGCGTCGGAGCGCTGCTGGGCGCCCACGGAGCGCTGGTGGCCGGCCTCGGCCGGGTCAGCCACTGGCTCATACCAGCCGTCTTCATCACCGTCGGCGCCCTCATCCTGATCCTCAGCGGCACCCTCAACGCCGCGAGCCGGCCGCTCTGACCAAGGGCGCGTCCCGGCCAGCCGTCCCCGCGCGGGTGTGCCCGTGCGGGGTGTGCCCGGGCGCACATTGCCCGGCCCGGGGGACGGGTGAGAGAGTGCGGACCATGGTCCAGCCCTCCGTGCTCCCGCCCGAGCAGACCCTCGGCCCCGCCGCCGTCTTCGACTGGCTCGACGAGGCGGCCGAGCTGCGCGCCGGCGCCGGGCTGACCCGGACTCTGCGCAGCCGTCCCGCCGACGACCCGGTCCTCGACCTGGCGAGCAACGACTACCTCGGGCTGGTCCACCACCCCGCCGTCACCCGGGCCGCCGCCGACGCCGCGCTGCGCTGGGGCGGCGGCGCCACCGGCTCCCGCCTGGTGACCGGTACCACCGCGCTGCACACCGAACTCGAAGTCGAGCTTGCCGAGTTCTGCGGGGTGGAGGCGGCGTTGGTCTTCTCCTCCGGCTATGCGGCCAACCTCGCCGCGCTCACCGCGCTCACCGACCCGGACACCCTGATCGTCTCGGACGCGTACAACCACGCCTCGCTGATCGACGGCTGCCGGCTCTCCCGCAGCGCCGTCCACCGCGCCCCGCACGACGACCCGGACGCCGTCCGCGCCGCCCTCGCCGGGCGCGTCCAGCCCCGGGCGCTGGTGGTCAGCGACACCGTCTTCTCGGTCGACGGCAACGCCGCCCGGCTGCCCGAGCTCTCCGCCGCTGCCCGGGCGTGCGGCGCCGCGCTGCTGGTGGACGACGCGCACGGCCTGGGCGTCCTCGGCCCCGGCGGCCGGGGCGCGCTCGCCGCCACCGGGCTGGCCGGGCAGCCCGACACCGTCGCCACGGTGACCCTCTCCAAGTCGCTCGGCTCGCAGGGCGGCGCCGTCCTCGGCCCTCGCCGGGTCATCAGCCACCTGGTCGAGACCGCCCGCACCTTCATCTTCGACACCGGCCTCGCGCCAGCCGCCGTCGGCGCGGCCCTCGGCGCGCTGCGCCTGCTGCGCGCCGAACCGCACCGGGCCGACCGTGCCCGCGAGGTCGCCCGGACGCTCGCCGCCGAGCTCACCGCCGCCGGCCTGCGGGCCAGCGAGCCGGACGCTGCCGTGGTCTCCGTCCGCGCCCCCGGCCCCGAGGCGGCCGTCGCCTGGGCGGCCGCCTGCCGCACCGCCGGTCTGGCCGTCGGCTGCTTCCGCCCGCCGTCCGTCCCGGACGGCATCTCGCGGCTGCGTCTGACGGCCCGTGGTGACCTGACGGACAGTCAGATCACCGACGCGGTAAGGATCATCGCGGCGACCGCACCCGCAGGAGCCTGACGCTGCGGGTGTCGGGTCAGCTCTCCCGCCGGACGGCGAGCAGCGCCGAGTCGTCGGTCGTGCTGCCGCCGGTGTACGCCCGGACATCGGCCAGCAGGTGGTCCAGCAGCGCCCCCGGGCCGAGTGCCGGGGCGTCGGCCAGCCGCTCGGCGAGCGGGTAGAAACGCCCGGCCGCGTCCCGGGACTCCGAGAGCCCGTCGGTGTAGAGCAGCAGCAGATCGCCGCGCCGGAGCGTCAGCGGCTCCGCGTGGTACGTGCCGCCGGTCAGGGCCAGCAGCCCGAGCGGCGGCGCGTACCCCGTCGGCTCCAGCGCGCTCACCCGGCCGGTGCGGCTCAGCAGCAGCGGCGCCGGATGCCCGCAGTTGACCAGTTCCGCGTCCGCGCCGCCCTCCGCCTTCGGAACCTTCGGAATGCCGACCAGCACCGCCGTCACGAACCTCTCGTTGTCCGGCCGGCGCGCCAGCGCGGCGTCCAGCCGTTCGGCGACCCGCGCGAGATCCGGTTCGGTGCGCGCGGCCTCCCGGAAGACCCCGAGGACGTCGGCGGCAGTGTCCACCGCGCTCAGGCCCTTGCCTTCCACGTCCCCCAGCAGCACGCGTACGCCGTACCGGGTCTCCAGCACCTCGTACAGGTCCCCGCCGATCCGGGCCTCCGCCGCTGCCGCCGCGTACCGGACGGCGATCCGCAGTGACCCGAGGCGCGGCGGGACGGGCCGCAGCAGCGCCTGCTGCGCGGCCTCCGCGACGGACCGGACCTGTCTCAGCTCGCGCTCCCGCGAGGTGACCACGACGACGTTGGCGGCACTGGCCAGCGTGACGGACACGATGGCCGCCAGGGCGGCGACGTGCACGGCGGTGGACACGTCGGGATTGACCAGCGCGAGCAGACCCGCAGCGAGCGCGGCCAGCACCCCGGCGACGAGCGGGACGCGCACGTTACGCGTCCCGGACCCGGCCAGCACCGGCACGCTCGCCAGCACGGGTGACACGGTCGTCTGCGGCCCGGTCAGCAGGTCCGCCAGGACGGCCGCCGTGAGCAACAGGTACGCGGCGAACAGCAGTCCGCGCGACCGCCGGGTCTCCCGGGGTGACTCGTTCTCCACGCTCCGGCCTCCTGCCTCCCCGCCCCCATCGTTGCGGGCACGGCGTACCACGGCGGCGTACGACGGTGGCCGGTCAGTGCTTGCGGGCCCGGCTCGGCTGGACGCGGGTCGGCTCGCCCGCCATCTTCGGGTGGTCCGGCGGGTACGGCAGATCGCTGACCCCGTCGTCCCGGGCCTGGCGTTCGCCCAGCTCCAGCAGGGTGTCCAGGCCGAAGGCGTGCTTCTCGAGGTCCGCGTGCACGTCGCCCAGCTCGGCGAACCGGGCGGGGACGGTCCGCAGGTCGAAGTCGGCCGGTACCACGTCGTCCAGCTCCTCCCAGCGCAGCGGCGTCGAGGCGGTGGCCTCCGGGCGGGCCCGCAGCGAGTAGGCCGAGGCGATGGTCCGGTCCCGGGCCATCTGGTTGTAGTCGACGAAGATCCGCTCGCCGCGCTCCTCCTTCCACCACGCGGTGGTGACCTTGCCGGGCATCCGCCGCTCCAGCTCCCGGCCGAGCGCGATCACCGCGTGCCGCCCGTCCGTGAAGGTCCAGCGCGGCTCCACCGGGACGTAGACGTGCAGCCCGCGCCCGCCGGAGGTCTTGGGCCAGCCGCGCAGCCCGTGCTCCGCCAGCACCTCGCGCAGCTCGTGCGCGACCTTGACGGCGTCGCGGAAGTCGGTGCCCGGCTGCGGGTCGAGGTCGATGCGCAGCTCGTCCGGGTGCTCGGTGTCGGCGCGGCGGACTGGCCAGGGGTGGAAGGTGAGGCAGCCGAGGTTCACCGCCCAGAGCACGGCGGCCTGCTCGTTCGGGCAGATCTCGTCCGCCGTCCGCCCGCTGGGGAAGGCGATCCGGGCGGTCGGCAGCCACTCCGGCAGGCCCTTGGGCGCGCGCTTCTGGTAGAACCACTCGCCGGTGATCCCGTCCGGGAAGCGCTGCAGCGTGGTCGGCCGGTCGCGCAGTCCGCGCAGGATGCCCGGCGCCACCGCGAGGTAGTACTCGGCGATGTCGCGCTTGGTGAATCCGCGCTCCGGGAAGTACAGCTTGTCCGGGTTGGACAGCCGCACCGCGCGCCCGTCCACCTCCAGCTCCACAGCTCCTGCCATGCCCCTCACGCTAGGCCGGGCGGGCGCCGTACGCGCGTTCTGCCCGCGCTCGGCCTAGCGTGAAAGCCATGGACCTTCCCGTCATGCCGCCCGTCGCACCCATGCTCGCCAAAGCGGTCCCCGAGATCCCGCCCGGCCTGCAGTACGAGGCGAAGTGGGACGGCTTCCGGGCGATCGTGTTCCGGGACGGTGACGAGGTCGAGATCGGCAGCCGGACGGGCAAACCGCTCACCCGGTACTTCCCGGAACTGGTCGCGGCCGCCCTCGCCGAACTGCCCGCCCGCTGCGTGGTGGACGGCGAGATCGTGATCGCCCACGACGGACGGCTGCACTTCGAGGAGCTGTTGGAGCGCATCCACCCGGCCGCCTCCCGGGTCAGGACCCTCGCCGAGCGGACCCCGGCCTCCTTCGTCGCCTTCGACCTGCTCGCGCTCGACCGCACCGACCTGTCCGGGCGGCCGCTGTCGGAGCGCCGGGTGGCCCTGCTGGAGGCGCTCGGCCCGGCCCGGCCGCCGGTGTACCTGGCCCCCGCCACCACCGACCTCGGGCTCGCCCGGACCTGGTTCTCGCGCTTCGAGGGCGCCGGCCTGGACGGCGTGGTCGCCAAACCGCTCGACCAGCCCTACCGACCGGGCCAGCGGACGATGTTCAAGGTCAAGCACGCGCGAACGGCGGACTGCGTGCTGGCCGGCTACCGCGAGCACAAGAGCGGACCGGTGGTCGGCTCGCTGCTGCTGGGCCTGTACGACAGCGCGGGACAGCTGCAGCATGTCGGCGTCTGCGCCTCCTTCCCGATGACCCGGCGCCGTGAACTCGCCGAAGAGCTCCAGCAGTTGCGCCTGGACGAGCTCAGCGGGCACCCCTGGTCGGCCTGGGCCGACGAGACCGCGCAGGCCACCAGCCGGCTCCCCGGTGCGCAGAGCCGCTGGACGGGCGGCAAGGACCTCTCCTGGGTGCCGCTGCGCCCCGAGCGGGTCTGCGAGGTGGCCTACGACCACATGGAGGGCACCCGCTTCCGCCACACCACCCAGTTCCGCCGCTGGCGCCCCGACCGCACCCCGGAGAGCTGCGGCTACCAGCAGCTGGAGGAGCCGGTGAACTACGACCTGGCCGAGCTGCTGCGCCCCTGAGCGGCCGCTGCCGGGCGGTGCAGCCGCCGGATCACGTCCCTTGATTTTCCTCCGATTTGTCGGCGATGCGTCAAAACCCTTCTATGGCGCGGCTGATCGAACTACCTTCAGCTGTTGTGACAATCCTTCGAATACGTTCGCTCGCCATCGTCGCCACTCTGCTGGCCGCGCTCACCGTGTCGCTGACCGGCCCCGCGTCCGCGTACGCCGCCGGTACCGCCGCCGGCCCGGTCCGGAACGGCGTCAGCCAACCCGTCTACTCCTACGCCAAGGCCGTCCGGGAGACGGTCTGGGTCGACACCGGCCTGGACGGTGCCGGCGACGGCCACACCGACCGGGTGGCGGCCGACATCATCCGGCCGAGCGAGCCGGCCGCCGCCGGGCTCAAGATCCCGGTCATCATGGACGCCAGCCCGTACTACGCCTGCTGCGGGCGCGGCAACGAGAGCCAGCTGAAGACGTACGACGCGCAGGGCAGGCCCGTACAGTTCCCGCTCTACTACGACAACTACTTCGTCCCGCGCGGCTACGCCGTGGTGCTGGTGGACCTGGCAGGCACCAACCGCTCCGACGGCTGCGTGGACGTCGGCGGACCGTCCGACGTCAACTCGGCCAAGGCGGTGGTCGACTGGCTGAACGGCCGGGCCACCGGGTACAGCGCCCGTACCGGCGGCGCCGCCGTCAAGGCCGGCTGGACGAACGGCTCGGTCGGCATGATCGGGAAGTCCTGGGACGGGACGATCGCCAACGGCGTCGCCGCGACCGGTGTGCGGGGCCTGAAGACCATCGTCCCCATCTCCGCCATCAGCTCCTGGTACGACTACTACCGCTCGGACGGCGCCCCGCTGTACAGCGGCACCCCCGCTGACCTCTCCGCCGTGGTGGAGACCCCCGCCACAGTGGCCCACTGCGCCACCGTCCAGCAGCAACTCGCCGCCGGGGCACCGTACAACGGTGACTGGACGGCGCTCTGGCAGCGCCGCGACTACGTCGCCTCGGCGGCGAACGTGCGGGCCAGCGTGTTCGTGGTGCACGGGATGCAGGACCTCAACGTCCGGGACATCAACTTCTCCCAGTGGTGGTCCGCGCTGGCCCGCACCGGCGTGGACCGCAAGATCTGGCTCTCCCAGACCGGCCATGTCGACCCCTTCGACTTCCGGCGCGGACCCTGGGTCGACACCCTGCACAGCTGGTTCGACCACTACCTGCTCGGCGTCGACAACGGTGTCCAGCGCGGACCGGTCGCCGACATCGAGCGGGCCCCCGACCAGTGGACCCAGGACCGGACCTGGCCCGCGCCGGGAACGGTGACCAGCACGCTGGGCCTGAAGCCCGGGGCGCTCACCACCGGTGCCGGCGGCGGCACCGCGAGCTTCACCGACAACCCGGCGCGCGGCGAGAGCGACTGGGCGGCCGACGTCGACCGCAGCACCCCGGACAAGACGGCCTTCACCACCGGCCCGCTCACCCGTGACCTGCGGATGTCGGGCGGCGGTTCGGTCACCCTGACGGTCACGCCGTCCACCCCGAGCGCGCACCTGAGCGCGGTGCTGGTCGACCTCGGACCGGCGGCCATCCGCAACTACCTGGGCACCGGCGAGGGCATCACCACCCTGACCACCCGCTCCTGCTGGGGCCAGAGCACGGCCGGTGACAGCGCCTGCTTCCTGGACACCGCCGCCGACAAGTCCCAGGTGGACTACACGGTCTTCAGCCGGGGCTGGGCCGACCTCGGGCACTACGCGGGGCTGGGCCGGACGGTCGCGCTCACCCCGGGCAAGGCGTACTCGATCACCTTCGACCTGGCCGGGACCGACCACGTGGTGCCCGCCGGACACCGGCTGGCCCTGATCGTGGCCGGGACGGACAACGGGCTGCTCGATCCGCCCGCCACCGACCCGACGGTGAGCATCGACCTGGCCCACTCCTGGGTACGGCTGCCCCTGGTCGGCGGACCTGGTCAGCTGCCGCAGCCGGTCCGCCGGAACCCGGCAGCGGTGTTGCGCGGGCCGGTGGCCGGCCGTCCCGGGACCGTCGCCCGACCTGACACTTTCCGGTAGCGCGCGGTACCGGATCCCCCGTACGGGTGGCCCACGGCACGGCGCGTGGGCCGCTCGGGCGCTGCTCGGGCAGGATCGTGAAGCCCAGCTGTTGGCGCCCTTAAGAATTCCTCGATGGACCGGACCGGGCATCACCAGGCAGATTGCAGGTGCCCGGTCCGGCAGGCGCCGCACGCCGGGTCACCTTGGCCTGCCCACACCAGGTCCGATCCACCATGTGTCAGGAGCCCACGCCGTGAAGGCACTCGTCAAGAAGAAGGCCGAGCCCGGGCTCTGGCTGATGGACGTCCCGAAGCCCGAGATCGGCCCCGGCGAGGTGCTGATCAAGGTGCTGCGCACCGGTATCTGCGGCACCGACCTGCACATCCGCAAGTGGGACGGCTGGGCGCAGCAGACCATCAAGACCCCGCTGACGCTCGGTCACGAGTTCGTCGGCGAGGTCGCCGAGATCGGCGCGGCCGTCGCGGACATCGCCGTCGGCGACCTGGTCAGCGGTGAGGGCCACCTGGTCTGCGGCAAGTGCCGCAACTGCCTGGCTGGCCGTCGCCACCTGTGCCGCAACACGATCGGCCTCGGGGTCGGCCGGGACGGCGCGTTCGCCGAGTTCGTCGCACTGCCCGCCTCGAACGTCTGGGTCCACCGGGTGCCCGTCGACCTCGACGTGGCCGCGATCTTCGACCCGTTCGGCAACGCGGTGCACACCGCGCTCTCCTTCCCGATGGTCGGCGAGGACGTGCTGATCACCGGCGCGGGCCCGATCGGCATCATGGCCGCCGCCGTCGCCAAGCACGCGGGCGCCCGGCACGTGATGATCACCGACGTCAGCGAGTACCGCCTCGACCTGGCCCGCCAGGTCGGCGTCTCGCTCGCCCTCAACGTTGCCGAGCACAGCATCGAGGAGGGCCAGCAGAAGCTGGGCCTGCGCGAGGGCTTCGACGTCGGCCTGGAGATGTCCGGCCGCCCCGAGGCGCTGCAGTCGATGATCGCCAACATGACCCACGGCGGCAAGATCGCCATGCTCGGCCTTCCCGCCGAGGACTTCCCGGTCGACTGGGCCCGCATCGTCACCTCGATGATCACCCTCAAGGGCATCTACGGGCGCGAGATGTTCGAGACCTGGTACGCGATGTCGGTGCTGCTGGAAGGCGGCCTGGACCTCAGCCCGGTGATCACCGGCCGCTACGCCGCCGACGACTTCGACGCCGCCTTCGACGAGGCCGCGAGCGGTCGCTGCGGCAAGATCATCCTCGACTGGACCGTCTGAGAGTGGGCAGCTGATCGGCCACGGCCGGGGGCGCGAGGCAGAAGCCTCGCGCCCCCGGCCGTGGCTGCCCGGCTGTCTCCGAAGCCCTCAAGCCGTTCGACCACTTCCTCAAGGAGCCTGCCGCGATGTTCGATTCTGTACGTGAAAGCGTTGCCGCCACCCTCGACGAGATCCGCGAGGCCGGCCTGTTCAAGCCCGAGCGTGTGATCGGCACCCCGCAGAGCGCCGCCGTCACCGTCACCGGCGGTGGTCGCCCCGGTGAGGTGCTGAACTTCTGCGCCAACAACTACCTCGGCCTCGCCGACCACCCCGAGGTGCTCGCCGCCGCGAAGGACGCGCTGGACCGCTGGGGCTACGGCATGGCCTCGGTCCGCTTCATCTGCGGCACCCAGGACGTCCACAAGCAGCTGGAGGACCGCCTGTCGGCCTTCCTGGGGCAGGAGGACACCATCCTGTACTCCTCCTGCTTCGATGCCAACGGCGGTGTCTTCGAGACCCTGCTGGACGAGCGGGACGCCGTCATCTCCGACGCGCTCAACCACGCGAGCATCATCGACGGCATCCGGCTCTCCAAGGCCCGCCGCCACCGCTACGCCAACCGCGACCTCGCCGACCTGGAGAAGCAGCTCCAGGACACCCAGGACGCCCGCCGCCGCCTGATCGTCACCGACGGCGTGTTCTCGATGGACGGCTACGTCGCCCCGTTGCGCGAGATCTGCGACCTGGCGGACCGGTACGACGCGATGGTGATGGTCGACGACTCGCACGCGGTCGGTTTCGTCGGCCCCGGCGGGCGCGGCACGCCCGAGCTGCACGGCGTGATGGACCGGGTCGACATCATCACCGGCACCCTCGGCAAGGCCCTCGGCGGCGCCTCCGGCGGCTACGTCGCGGCCCGCCGCGAGATCGTGGCGTTGCTGCGTCAGCGCTCGCGCCCGTACCTGTTCTCCAACTCGCTCGCCCCGGTGATCGCCGCCGCCTCGCTCAAGGTGCTCGACCTGGTCGAGGAGTCGACCGAGCTGCGCGAGAAGCTCACCGCCAACACGGCACTCTTCCGGTCGAAGATGACCGAGGCCGGATTCGAGATCCTGCCTGGTGACCACCCGATCGCCCCGGTCATGATCGGCGACGCGGCGAAGGCCGGGCGACTGGCCGAACTGTTGCTGGAGCGTGGCGTCTACGTGATCGGTTTCTCGTTCCCGGTGGTGCCGCACGGCGCGGCCCGGATCCGGGTCCAGCTGTCCGCCGCACACTCCACCGAGGATGTCGAGCGGGCCGTCGCGGCCTTCGTGGACGCCCGCGCCGCGCTCGGGGAATGACCTCCGGAATCGGCCCCCGCAGCCCTTGGATGATCAAGGTCTGAGGGGGCCGATGCCGAGTTGGTATCGGGAGCACCGGGCCCGCCGACGGCTTCGGGGCGCATACTGGAGTCAATGACCAGGACAGCCGCGGCCCGGCGCTCTCTGCCCACCAGTCCCTTCAAAGCCCAACCAGTTGCCCCGATCGAGAACTACGAAGTCGGGGACCGAGTGAATCACGACCGGTTCGGCCTCGGCCGGGTCATCGGTGTTGAGGAGGAGGTCGCCGTACTCGTCGACTTCGGTTCTCACCAGCAGCGATGCCGTAGCCCGTACGCCAAACTGGTCAAGCTCTGAGACCAGCAGATCAGGCAGCGTCCACCACAGGTGGGCGCTGCCTGTCGTTTGCCCCCTGCGTGGTCCGGCGTCCCTGACCGGCCCGACGCGGGTCCGTCGAGCGCCGCGCGTCGGTGCCGCGCCCCTCGCCGCCACGTCCTTCGGTGCCGCGTCGGGTGTCCATGACGCGCCGGGCGTCGTCCGTCCGGCGTCCCTGGCCCGCCCGGCGGCCGTAGTCGCCGCTGCCCCGGCGCGGGCGCTCGATCACCGGGTCCGGGATGGTGACCGGGATGCCGGAGGGCTCCTGGGCGCCCGTGATGCGGCTCAGCTCGTCGTCGGTGGAGTGCACCCGGGCCGAGTGCGGGGTGATGCCCGCCGTGGACATCAGGCGGGTCATCTCGCGGCGCTGGTTGGGCAGTACGAGCGTGACCACCGTGCCGGACTCGCCGGCCCGGGCGGTGCGCCCGCCACGGTGCAGGTAGTCCTTGTGGTCGGTCGGCGGGTCGACGTTCACCACCAGGTCCAGCCCGTCCACGTGGATGCCCCGGGCCGCGACGTTGGTCGCCACCAGCGCGGTGACCGTGCCGCTGCGGAACTGCTCCAGGGTGCGGGTGCGCTGCGGCTGGGACTTCCCGCCGTGCAGCGCGGCGGCCTTGACGCCGCTGGCCAGCAGGTCGGCGACGAGGCGGTCGGTGCCGTCCTTGGTGTCCAGGAACATGATCACCCGGCCGTCGCGGGCCGCGATCCGGGTCGCGGTGGCGGACTTGTCGCCGTTGGCCACGTGCAGCACGTGGTGCTCCAGAGTGGTGACCGCGCCCGCTGACGGGTCCACCGAATGGGTGACCGGGTCGGAGAGGTAGCCGCGCACCAGGCGGTCGATGTTGCGGTCCAGGGTCGCGGAGAACAGCATCCGCTGCCCGTCCCGGTCCACCTGGTCCAGCAGGGCCGTCACCTGCGGCATGAAGCCCATGTCGGCCATCTGGTCGGCCTCGTCCAGCACGGTGATCCGGACCGCGTCCAGCTGGCAGTCACCGCGCTCGATCAGGTCCGCCAGCCGCCCGGGGGTGGCCACCACGACCTCGGCGCCACGCCCGAGGGACTGCGCCTGCCGGCCGATCGACATCCCGCCGACCACCGTGGTGAGCCGCAGTCGCACCGAATGGGCGTACGGGGTCAGCGCGTCCGAGACCTGCTGGGCCAGCTCGCGGGTCGGCACCAGGATCAGGGCCAGCGGACGCCTCGGCTCGGCCCGCTCGCCGGCGATCCGGGTGAGCAGCGCCAACCCGAAGGCCAGGGTCTTGCCGGAGCCGGTCCGGCCGCGCCCGAGCACGTCCCGCCCGATCAGGGCGTTCGGCAGGGTGGCGGCCTGGATCGGGAACGGTGCGGTGAGGCCCTCGCGGGCCAGCAGGCGCAGTACGGGGGCGGGCAGGTCGAGTGCGTCGAAGGTCTCGACGGGCGGCAGGGCCGGGGTGGTGCTCACCGGCATGGCGAATTCGGTCTGCCGGGACGGGCCGGAGCGGCGCCCGGAGGAGAAACGTGAGTTCGAACGGAATGTGCGGTCGCGGTTCAATGGAACCCTTCCTCGAAGGCGGCACGTATCGAGGAGGACATTGCGGCGCTGGCCGCACCGAGGTCGACACATACGGGCCGTGAATTGATCGAAGCGTGGACGGAAAATGCCGTGCTGGATGCTTCGCTGGCGGCCCGGAAGAAGCTGCGAGGTGACAGCAGCGTGTGAGGACCGATGTGCGGGGTGTGCGGTATGACTAACCGCATGGTGTGACTAATGCGGTGAAAAGCGCGGGGCCCGCACCGAAATGAGGGCCCCGCAGCGCGTGGCCTACGCCACGCACACCATCAGATGATGGTGATGTTCTCGGCCTGCGGGCCCTTCTGGCCCTGCGTGACGTCGAACTCGACCTTCTGGCCCTCGGCGAGCTCGCGGAAGCCCTGGGCGTTGATGTTCGAGTAGTGGGCGAAGACGTCAGCGCCGCCACCGTCCTGCTCGATGAAGCCGAAGCCCTTCTCGCCGTTGAACCACTTCACGGTACCGGTAGCCATATTTTTCTCCTTCACAGGGGGGCAGTCACCCAGGTCCGGCAGAAAACCGGCTAAAACAGAAATGCGCCCGGACGGTTACAACCCGTCAGGCGCACATAGGTTCATGGGTACCAAAACTGCAACTAGTCAAATTCTAGCAGAGGCGCGAGGGAAGTGCGGGTATTGCCGAGGCGGGATCCTGGCCGCGAGTCCGTCGCGCGCTGGCACAATGGCCGGGTGATCGACGCCAGACGGTTGCGGACCCTGCGGGCCGTGGCCGACCACCGGACCGTGACGGCTGCCGCCGCCGCGTTGTACCTCACCCCCTCCGCCGTCTCCCAGCAGCTCGCCGCCCTGGAGCAGGAGACCGGGCACCATCTGCTCGCCCGCGACGGCCGGGGCGTGCGGCTGACGGCCGCCGGGGAGATCCTGCTCGGCCACGCCGACCTCGTCCTCGCCCAGCTGGAGCGGGCCGAGGCGGATCTCGCCGCGTACGGCTCCGGCGCGGCGGGCGAGGTCACGGTGGCGGCCTTCGCGACCGGCATCACGCTGGTACTGGCCCCCGCGATCACCGCGCTCGCCGGCTCGGCGCCCGGACTGCGGCTGAAGGTACTCGACGCGGAGGGGGACGCCAGCCTGCCGATGCTGCTCGACAGCCGGGCCGACCTCGCCGTCGCCGTCGAGTACCGGGGCGCGCCCCGGGCGGACGACCGGCGGCTCACCCGCGTCCCGCTCTACGCCGAGCCCTTCGACGCGGTGCTGCCGCTCCCGCACCCGCTGGCCGCCGGCACCGGGCCGATAGCGCTCGCCGAGTTGGCCGCCGAACCCTGGATCGGCCCCTACCCCGGCAACCCCTGCCACGATGTGGTCCTGCTGGCCTGCGAGCACGCGGGGTTCCAGCCCCGGCTGGTGCACTCCTCCGACGACTTCCGCGCGGTGGTCGCGCTGGCCTCGGCGGGCGCGGGCGTGGCGCTCGTCCCGCGCTCTGCCCTGCGCGGCGCCGACCTCACGGCCGTCTCGGTACGGCGGGTGGACAGCGAGCTCGCCACCCGCAAGGTCTTCGCCGCCGTACGCAGCGGGGCGGACCAGCACCCGCTGATCCGCCCCGTCCTCGCCGCGCTCACCGCCGCCGCGAGCGGCCTCTCGGAGAGCTGACAGACAGTCATGCTCGGACAACTGACGTCCAGTCAGCAGAAGCTGATGCAGCGTCAGTCCGTGATCTCCACGCCCTTCCAGAAGGCGACGTGGTCGGCGATGTGCGCCGCCTCGGGCAGCGGGTCGGGATAGAACCAGGCGGCGTCCGGGTTCTCCGCGCCCGCCACCTGGACGGTGTAGTAGGAGGCGTTGCCCTTCCACGGGCAGTGGGTCGTCGTCGCGGAGGGGCTCAGGAACGCCATCCGCACCGCCTCCGGGGGGAAGTAGTGGTTGCCCTCGACGATCGTGGTGTCCGGACTCTCGGCGAGGATCTCGCCGTTCCAACGCGCAGTGGCCATGGGCCTATTCTGCCCGAGCCCCCGGCATCCGGTCCGGTCTCTCGGCATCCTGACTGATCAGCATCCTTTCTGGCATATGCTGCTGACGCGGCTGGGTCCCGCAACGGTGCGGGGCGGCCACCGGACCCCGGCAGGAGCGCACCGATGAGCGACCATCACGACCCCGACCACCACGACCTCGAGCACGGCACCGACGGCCTCGGCGGCGAGACGATCCCGGTGGGCGTGATCGGGCTCGGCGACATCGCGCAGAAGGCGTACCTGCCGGTCCTCACCGCGATGCCCGGGCTGGACCTGCGCCTGATGACCCGCGACAAGGCCAAGCTGGACCGCCTCGGCGACCAGTACCGCATCGCGCACCGCTACACCGACCTCGGTGAGCTGATCGACAGCGGCCTGCGGGCCGCCTTCGTGCACGCCGCCACCGACCAGCACGTCCCGATCGTGGAGCGGCTGCTCGGCGCCGGGGTGGACGTGTACGTCGACAAGCCGCTCGACCACACCCTGGACGGCGCCCGCCGCGTCGTCGACCTCGCGGAGCGGACCGGCCGTTCGCTGATGGTCGGCTTCAACCGCCGCCACGCGCCCGGCTACCTGCTGGCCAAGGAGCGCCCCCGGGATCTCATCCTGCTGCAGAAGAACCGCGAGGGTGTCCCGGAGGCGCCGCGCACGGCGATCTTCGACGACTTCGTGCACGTGGTCGACACGCTCCGCTTCCTCGTCCCGGGCGAGATCGAGCACGTCGACGTCCGCTCGCGGACCCGGGGCGGTCTGCTGGAGCACCTGGTGCTCACCCTGGCCGGGGACGGCTTCACCGCGCTGGGCGTGATGAACCGGGTCAGCGGCTCCACCGAGGAGATCCTGGAGGTCTCCGGCAGCGACAGCAAGCGCGTGGTGCTCAACCTCGCCGAGGTGATCGACCACAAGGGCCAGCCGACCGTCCGCCGACGTGGCGACTGGGTCTCCGTCGCCCGCCAGCGCGGCATCGAGCAGGTGGTCCAGTCCTTCCTGGACTCCCTCCGGGCGGGCCGGGTGCTCCCCGCCCGCGACGCGCTGCGCACCCACGAACTGTGCGAGCACATCGTCGAACAGGTCGAGGCTCAGGCCCGCTGACGCTCCCTGGCCGGCCGGTCGTCCGGGAGCGGCCGGCTGCTCCCACCCCGGCGCCTGGCGGCCCGGCCGTTCAGGTACCGGTTGAGGAGGACGTGGATCACCACCGCGTACGCCCAGCCGGCCAGGATGTCGGTGACGAAGTGCTCGCCGAAGTAGACCAGGGTGAACCCCATCGCCAGCGGGTAGGCGGCGAGCAGGACGCGCAGCTTGCGGCCCGCCCTCGCCCAGAAGAAGAGCGCCAGCATCATCGGGTAGGCGGCGTGCAGCGAGGGCATGGCGGCGACGTCGTTGTCGAACCGGCTGCCGTTCTCGAAGAGCGAGCCCGCGCGCGGCAGGCCGCTGTAGCTGAAGACGTCCTGCACGATCCGGGTGACGGCCGGCATGTGCCCGTTCACGGCGGTCAGCCATGGCGGGTCGGCGGGGTAGAGCACGTAGGTCGCGAAGCCCAGGAACGTCACGGTGAGGTAGAGCGCCAGCAGCCGCCGGTAGCGCGGGTCCTGCCGCCGCCAGAGCACGGCGAGCAGTATGAACACCACGAAGAAGTGCGACATGTAGACCACGGTGCCCGCGTAGTCGTACCAGTGCGGGTGGGAGGGGGTCCAGAGCCAGTGCTGCAGCCGGACGGTCCAGGCCTGCCCCGCGCCGAGGAACCGGTCGATGTCCAGCTGCGGTCGGTACCGGACCGGCCAGGGAGTGTGGGCTCCGTAGCCCCGCAGCAGTGAGTACGTCCAGACGGCCGCCATCACCGGCAGCCAGTCCCGCAGTATTCGCACCCACCCGAGCCGGTGCCCGCTGTGCACCGCCGCCGCGATCAGTGCGCCGATCAGCCAGCAGAACACGATGTCGTTCGCGTACGGGAGCCCGTAGGTACGCAAGTACCAGACCAGGGCGGTCGCATACACGGGCCAGGCCAGCAGCCGCACGGGGGAGCGGCGGGGGGGCGCGGCCGTCCTGGGGAGCGGACGGCTCAGGGTGCGTTCGGCGTGGATCAGACGGCTCACTACGGGCGCTTCCTTCGCGTGGGGTCACGTAGGTTGGGCCGGGTCACCGTAGCAATCTCGTCCAGGAATCGTCTGCCTGTTCACCCGCGCAGAAATCGCCCGTACCAGCTGAAACCGGGTAAACGGCCCGGCGCGGTGGCCGAGTTGTCCCGGAGTTCCAGGGTGAGGCCGCGCGAGTCTTAATGAATAAATCATGGTCGGTGTCGCGAACCCGAAGCGTCGCGTGACGTGGGCCGCAGGCGCCCGCCGGTGCCTGCGGCCCACGAGAACCGGGGCGGAGCGGATGGGCGGTACGAAGCGGCGCGGTCTGCCGCACCGCATCGCACCGCTGGCGCATTCTTCGGCTTACCGCCGGGCCGTGGCAACGGGCTGAGCCGGTCTCGGACGTGCTCGGACATTCCCGGACGGGCCTGGACGACGGTTCGTCCCCGGGCAACGGAACGGGGCCGGCGCGCTGTGGTGAGCAGCGCCGGCCCCTCTCTGCCTGGCGTTCGAGTGTGAGGCGGGGTCAGCCCGCGTTGACGCAGGTGTTGCCGTACGCCGGGTTGAGTGCGGCGAGCACGTTGATGCTGTTGCCGCAGATGTTGATCGGGATGTGGACCGGGATCTGGATGACGTTGCCGGACAGGATGCCCGGTGAGCCGAAGGCGACGCCATTGGCGTTGGCGTCGGCACTGGCCACCCCGGCCGTACCGAGCACGAGCGCACCAGCGGCGCCGGCGAGTACGAGAGCCCTACGGATGTCCTTCATGAGTCTTCTCCATTCCAGAGGGGATGGTGCATAGTCATGAGCAGGCCGCCGCCGGCCGTGACGGCAGGGGCGGCCCCCGAGTCAGTCTTGGCGCTCGCGGCACCGCGCGCTCGCCGGGCGCACCGTGGGTTCACCCACCCGGGCGGTGCGCGGGTCCCGGGGCTCGGCCATCGGTGGGAAGCCGGTCCGGGCCGGGCGGTGCCGGACGGGACGCTCCGGGGTCCCGGCAGTAGCCTGAAAAACGTTTCACCCGTTCGTCCGTTGGTCCGTCCTGGCTTGCCGTCCGAGTGAGAGAGCGGGGTGGGCGCGATGTCCAGACCCTCCGGCAGTCCCGTACCGGCCGCACCGTCGGTCACCGGTTCCGGTGCGGGGGAGAAGGGGCTCAAGGGCGGCGCCCTCGGTCTGTTCTCCTCGGTGGCGATCGGTCTGGCGTCCACGGCTCCCGCCTACAGCCTGGCGGCGACGCTCGGGGTGATCGTGGCGGGGGTGGGGCTGCAGGCCCCGATCATCACGATCCTCGCGTTCATCCCGATGCTGCTGATCGCGTACGCCTACAAGGAACTCAACGCCTCCGACCCCGACTGCGGCACCACCTTCACCTGGGCGGCGCGGGCGTTCGGCCCCCGTACCGGGTGGATGGGCGGCTGGGGCATCATCGTCGCCGACATCATCGTGATGGCGAACCTGGCCCAGATCGCCGGGATCTACGGCTTCCGGCTGATCGGGCTGGATTCGCTCGCCGCCGACAAGGTGTGGACCACCCTGGCGGGGGTGGTCTGGATCATCGTGATGACGCTGATCTGCTACATCGGCATCGAGATCTCGGCCGCCCTGCAACGCTGGATGCTCTGCATCGAGATCGCGGTGCTGGTGCTGTTCTCCATCACCGCGCTGGTCAAGACCTACCGGAGCAACGCCCCGGCGACCGCCATCCATGTCTCCGGCTCCTGGTTCAACCCGTTCAACGTCTCCTCGGCGACCGCGCTGACGGCCGGGATCCTGGCCGCCGTCTTCATCTACTGGGGCTGGGACACGGCGCTCTCGGTCAACGAGGAGACCGCCGACAGCGCCCGCACCCCGGGCCGGGCCGCAGTCATCTCAACGGTGCTGCTGCTGGTGATCTACGCCCTGGTCGCCACCTCGGCGCAGGCCTTCGCGGGCGTCGGCAAGGACGGCATCGGGCTGGCGAACCCCGCCAACTCGGGGGACGTGCTCTCCGGCCTCGGCAACGCGGTCTTCGGCAGTACCGGGCTGGGCTGGTTCCTCACCAAGCTGCTGATCTTCATGGTGCTGACCTCCTCCGCCGCCTCCACCCAGACCACCATCCTGCCCACCGCCCGTACCACCTTCTCGATGGCCACCCACCGCGCGCTGCCCGAGCAGTTCGGCCGGGTGCACCACCGGTTCCTCACCCCGACCTGGTCCACGGTCGGCATGGGCCTGGTCTCCATCGCCTTCTACGTCCTGCTGACCGCGATCAGCGGCAACGTCCTGACCGACTCGATCGCCTCGGTGGGCCTCGGCATCGCGTTCTACTACGGCCTCACCGGCTTCGCCTGCGTCTGGTACTACCGCCGGGTGCTCACCCGCAGCGTGCGCGACTTCGTGTTCAAGGGGTTGTTCCCGGGGCTCGGTGGGCTGAGCCTGTTCTACTTCTTCTGCTACGGCGCCTTCGACGTCTACGCCAAGCCCGACTTCGGGGCGACCTCGATCAACCTGCCGATCTTCGGTCAGACCGGCGGCGTGACCGTGATCGGCATCGGTGCGCTGCTGCTGGGCGGGGTGTTGATGCTGATCCAGTGGGCGGTGCAGGGCTCCTGGTTCCGTAACCCGGACGTGCCGGTGAGCGCCGCCGACCCGGCCGACGCGCCGTACTGACGGCAGCCGTCAGCAGGTGGTGTTGGAGGCGACCTGCCGGTAGTCGGTGAAGACGACCGGCCCGCCGACCAGCTCAGGAGAGTAGACGGCCTCGAAGGCACGCACGGCGTCCGAGCTGCCGTGGGCGGCATGGGCCTGCTCGTCGGCGAAGATGAAGAGGTGGACGAACTTCGTCGGATCGTCCTCCTGCTGCCAGGCCGAGTACATCCTGGTACCGGGCTCGTTCGCTTCGACGTACCGGACGAGGTCTCGATCGCCGCCGCGACCTTGGCCACGGCGGACGGCTTCACCTGGTAGTGAGCAGTCTGTTGAAGTGCTCTCCCGGCTGGGGCCGGGAGATTCCTACTTGCCTTGCGGCAGTGGGTTTGACGTGCTTGGCGCGCCTGACGACTGCCCTTCCGGCAGCCGGGATGAGCACGTGGCCCATCCGGTACAGGTGCAGGATGTTCCGGGCTGCGTTGTGGTCGGCGTTGCCGGTCCAGCCGCAGCCGGTATTGCCGCCTCCTACGCTCGTGCGACCGGCCAACAGTTCCAACGTACGCCGCGCCCCCAGGCTTTGCCGGTCGGTCTAAGCTGCCGAGACCGGGCCGACGCCGTGTCAGGCCGTCGAACGGGGATGAACGCTTTGCACTTCGCGCTGGCATACCGGCAAGAGCCTCGCTGCCCCGTCTTCCTGAACGGGATGATCCACGAGGAGTTCTCGGACGACGGCTACGACAGGCCGATGCAGTACGACTGGCACTACGCCCCCGGCAACGCTCCGCTGGCGGACCTCCCGCCCGAGCTGTGGCTGATAGCGAAGAACCGCGCGTACGACTTCGACTTCCACTCGTCGTTCGGCGGGCAGGTCGTCAGCGGTGAGTTCCTGTCCCTGATGCGGTCCACCGAGACGGGCAGTTGGCAGGCCGCCAAGCTGCACGCGGTGTCCACGAAGGGCAGGCGGATCTCCGCGAAGGACTACTTCTTCGTGAAGTTCCCGCGCGCCGAGCTGTTGAAGGCCGAGGAGGTGGTCGACCTCGAGCGGTCGAGAATCGACTTCCGCAAGGACGGGCAGATAAAGAAGGTCTGGGAGCTGCGGTTCAGGAAGCCGGTGGAGCGCGACCTGTTCTTCGTCGACTGCCCCTCCCTCCTGGACATCGCGTTCTGCTCCGAGCGATTCGCCGACGCCGCCCGGCGGTTCGGGCCGAGGGGTATCGAGTTCGTCGGGCTGCCTGACGTCGGGGCAGTTCAGGGGGCGTGACCACCCGGCTGTCGGCTGCTCAGGGTCGGCCGGACATCAGCTGGTTCGGGCTGGCATTCGGCGTTCGCCGGTTGTTCACGCCCCTGCTGCCCAACTTCCTACGTGAGGTGTGGCGGGCTCGGGAGGATTGCCACTGCGGTCGCTTCTCTGTCGTGCGGCCGTACGGGGTGGACGCGGCGTGCTGAACGATCGGGTTCGGGCGGTCGGTTGGTGCCTGCCGCAGCCCTCACCTCCGAGCACGTGAACCAGAGTGGAAGGCACTGACCCGATGGCTGTCGAACTCCCCGAGCCGCTCCAATGGGTCCTGCTCCTTCTGGCCGGAACGCGTTGGCCGGAGGCGGACGAGGGCCAGTTGCGTGACATGGCCGACCACTGGCGGAAGGCCGCCGCCCAGTTGCAGGATGCCTCGCACGCGGCTGATGCCGCGATCAAGCAGGCGCTGGAGGGTCAGCAGGGCGTTGCGGCGGACGCGTTGGCCAAGCACTGGGCCGACTACTCCGTGGGTAAGGGGACCGAGCAGGACCCCGGTTATCTCCCCGGCACGATCGCCGCCTGCAACGGCATGGGCGACATGCTGGAGGGCATGGCGAATTCCGCCGAGACCGCGAAGATCCAGATCATCGCGCAACTCGGCATCCTGGCCTTCGAGTTGGCGACGGCGGAGGCGGAGGCGGTGCCGACGCTGGGGGCGTCGATGGCGGAGATCCCGGTGTTCGTGGGGATCACGCGTGAGGTGGTGCAGCAGTTCCTGAAGACGCTGCTGAAGGAGGCGCTGGAGCACGCGGTCAAGCAGGCCGTGCAGATGGCGGCGATCAACCTGCTGGCGCAGACCATCGAGCTGGCGCAGGGTCACCGCAAGAGCATCGACATGAAGGAGCTCGGCCAGAACGCGCTGGGCGGCGCGGTGGCCGGTGCGACCGGGCATCTGTTGGGCAAGGGCGTCGGCGCGGCCGGTGCCAAGATGGGCCTTGAGGGCGCCATGGGCTCCACGGTCGGCAAGATGGCCACCGGCGCGGCCGTGGGTGTCGGTACGGACGCTGCGACGCAGTTGATCACGACGGGTCACGTGGACGGCAGCAGTCTGCTGGGGTCGGGCCTCAGCGGCGCCGGCGGCGCGGGGCTCCACGCGGGTGCGGCGGCGGCGAAGGCGCACTTCAACGAGGCGCCAAAGCTGCCGCCCGAGGGGGCCCTCGGCGGCGCGGAGGGGGAGCACGGTGCTCCGGTGACATTCAAGTCCGGCACGGACAGTGGGGCGGGGACGGCTACCGACAGTTACCGAGGGCCCGGGGTGTCGGCGGGGGATGGCGAGGGTGGCGGTACGTCCGGCCTGGGGGGCTCCAACGGGCTGTCGGCGTTCGGATCCGGGCGTCCGGCGGGCTCCGAGCGTCCGTCTGCGCAGGAGTCGAGCCTCTCCGACGGCCGTACGCCCAGCGCTCACGACACCACGCCCGCCCCGGATCCGGCCCTGACCCGTGAGGAACCGCCGCTGCGCGACAGCAGCGAGGCACTGCAGCCCACCGCCGAGGCGACCCCGGCGGCGCGTGAGGTGCCGTTGACGGAGACGACTTCCGCTCAGGAGGTGCCGCTGCATCAGAGCGAGCCGCAGGCGCCCGTCGGCGAGGAGATTCCCGCACACGAGGCGGCGCCTGTCGCCGAGGCGACTCCGGTACAGCAGGAGCAGCACGTGCAGCAGGAGCAGTCCGGCGCTGCTCCGGTCCGGGACGTTGGGGCGCCTGATCTGCAGCAGGCGGGCCGGCCGGTCTCGTTCGCCGATCCGGGCGGGTCCGCGTCGGTGTCCCACGCGTCGCCGGAGCTGGGTTCGGAGGCCGGGCACCTCGGTGGTGCTGCTCCGCTACCGGACGTGCACACCTCCGGGCTGGACAACACCCACCTCGACGGCGTACGTATCGCCGGCAGCCCGGCACCGGTCCGTACGATGTCTGCGGACCGCACCGGCCCGTCGCCCGACGACGCCGCAACGCCGGCCGTTGCCGACAACCCGGCCGGGACGGCTCCGCTGAACCAGGCGTCCCCGCTGGGCGGGGGATTCGCACCCCCGCCGATGGGTGCGTCTGCGGGTGGTCACTCGACGTCGGCGTCCCGTCCGACCGAATCGAGCACCCCGTCGCCTCCGCCGCCCGCGAGTGCCCCCGTCCGCACCGGCCGGGTCGGGTCCTCCGGGGCGCCCGGAGCCGGGTTGGGCGCCCGCCCGAGCCGGGGGACCGGCGTCGGCGGCAACAAGCGGACGCGCGAGGACGAAGCGGGCCTGCAACTGGGGCGCGTCCAGCCGTCCCGACCGGCGGGCGAACTCCGTACGCCGACCGGGAAGAGGTCTCATGACGATGCGTTCGGCAGCGAGTCCGAGCGCCCGGCCACGCCCCTGCGGGAGCGACCGATCAGCACGCCCAGGAAGCTCCGGGACAGCGACGCGTCGAGTGGCCCGGTGCACGACACCGTCGCGTCGGGCGGCAAGCGCCCGCGTGCGGACGACCCGGCGGCCACGGGCGCACCCGCCCCGAAGCGGCAGCGCACACCCGCGTACGAGAACACCGAGGCCGTCCTGCGCGACCGTGGGCTCGAACCGCCCACCCGGGAGCAGCACCAGGCGCTGGTGGACCACCTCCACGAGAGCGAGAACGCGGGCGAGCGCTTCCCGCGCCCGTCCGAGGAGTTGCTGAAGCTGGTCAACCCGCACGAGACCAGCCTCGACGGCGGCAATCTGCACAGCTGCCTGGAGAACACCGAGGCGCTGCGGGACACCCACTACGGCCGTCCCCGCCCGGCGGCCTGGCCGCAGGAGGCCCGCGCGGAGGACGGCGCGGCGATGACGCTGCTGAAGCGTCACGGGATGCCCCGGGAGTTCGGATCGGACCAGCGCGGGATCGACTCCCTGCTGGACCAGGTGAAGAAGGCCGGACCGGGGACGTTCTCGACGGTCCTGTTCGGCCGGGGCGGGGAGGAGGGGCACGCGCTGGCCCTGATCCACGGCCCCGACGGGACACTCCGCTGGTCCGACCCGAGCATTCACCGGACCTGGGAGGCCGAGCCGGGCGCGGCGCCCGGTCGGTTCGCGGAGGGCCGGCAGGTCTGGGCGGCCACCTCCGGCCCGCACGAGCAGGATGTCGACGGCGGCACGGCCGACCACACCCTGCTGGAGCCGGGCGCGGCCCGCTTCGGCAGCCCGACGTCGGACGGCAAGAAGCCGGCGACCGGCTCCTCCTCGTCCGAGAACCACGACGACCCGACCACTTCCGGGATCGAGCTCGCTGACCTGCACCCGGCAGAACCGACGGCCGCCGAGTCCACGCTCGCGCCCAGGCCCGAGACCGAGACCGAGACCGAGCCCGCGCCCAGGCCCGAGCCCGTCCCGGACACCGTCATCCCCGAGATCCGGGTCACCCCGCCCTCCGAACTCTCGGGGCCGCATCCGTCGCTCCGGCCCACCGACTCCTCGCTCCGCTCCTCCGACGACGGAGCCGGGCTCGGCGGACCCACCGACCACCCCGGGACGCCGCGCCGCGACGACCCCGCCTTCGCCCCCACCACCCCGATCGACCCGGCCAGGGTGCTGACCGCGCCGTCCCGCGTGACCGCGTTCGAGACGCTGGGTGGCGGGGACCTGCTGGTCAGCCTGCACGAGGGCGACTCGGTGGTGCTCGACCGGATCACCGGCCTCTTCCAGGACACCTTCGGCCTGGACGCGCCCGCCGCCAGGACGATGGCCGAGGGCTTCTTCAGTGCGTCGACCCTGCGGCCCGAACTCTCCTCGCTCTCCCGGGGCAATGTCGTGGAGGCGCCGTTCAGCGGCAACGGCTGGGAGGGCAAGGTCGCCGTCACCGCCAGCGTCAAGCGGCTCGACCACATCAACACCGCCGACGCGATGGAGCAGGAGCACGGTTCCGAACAGCAGTCCGCGATCGGCTCGTTCGACGGCACACGCTGGCGTTCCACCACCGGTCTGCAGCTCGGGACCAAGGGCGCGGTGGGCTCCTACACCGTGCCGGCCGAGCACCTCCACGACTTGAACACGGACCGGGTCCGGATCGACGCCGACCGGGTGATCAGCCGCGCGAAGACCGTCGCGCCGGTCGGGCTGTTCGCCGGGACTCTCGAACTGAAGGTCGACTTCAGTCAGTTGAAGAAGAACGGCCGGCCGTTCGAGACGCCCACGGGCGCCCACGAGGAGAGCCTCGACATCGGCGCCACGGTTGGTATCCCGGCCCGGGACTGCCTGGACGCGGACGGGCTGCCGCAGCCGGTCGCGGACCACTTCCAGCTGCCGGAGCGGGTCGCCCAGGGCCAGGGCCTCGGCGCGGCCGTCGTGCTGGACGTCTGGTCCGGTCGCAACCCGGACAGCGGCCGGAACGGTATGACCGAGGTCGTGAGCGGAATCGACGGGCCGGGGCAGGAGTTCTTCGGCGGGCTCTGGAAGGACACCAAGGCCAAGCTGCTCGCGGAGGTCGACGTCACCCGGCTGCACCAGGAACTCCGGGGCATGATGGCCGGTCAGAAGATCCACCTCGAAGTCACCGACGGCACCGGTCTGGTGAAGGGTGCGGTGGAGATCAGCGCCGACCTGGACAGTGCCTGGCAGAAGGGTGTCACCCCGCCCAAGACCGAGTTCAACTTCGGTACGGGAGTTGCTCGTTCGAGCTCGAAGCAGGTGACCAGCAGCGACGCGGTCACGCTGCCCCTGACCGGCCAGGGAGCGTTGGCGGCTGCCAAGCCCGGTCTGCTGGCCGGCAGTTCGAGTGCGCAGTTCGCGCGTGACCGGGTGGGCATCACGGGCAACGGGTACGAGGTCACCTCGACGACCAAGACCAAGGAGCCAGGGGTCGTCTTCGACGGGGTCGCCGCCCTGAAGTTCGAGTTCACCAAGTCGACGCCGCTCGGCACCACGCACGGCGAGGCCGACTCCAGGATCGGCTTCAGCGCGCTCATCCCGCAGGCCGACGCCCGCCGGGTCGAAGCGCCGACCACCGAGGGCGGAACCCGTTCGTCGGACCCCACGCTGTTCGAGGCCGACCGGACCAAGGCGCCGACCCCGGCCGCGCCCAAGCAGTTCCCGGTCGGCGCCGACGTCCTCCGGCCACCGGCCGACGTCTGGCGGGGCGGGCTCAAGGACACCACCACCATCCGAGACCTGCGCGACATCAGGCCCCTGCACGCCGAGTTGAACGCCCACGGCGAGCGACTGCTCGGCAAGAGCGAGTGGGAGGGCGTCAAGCAGGACGTCCTGCAGGCCTTCAGCCATCCGAAGGTCTCGTCCCGGCTGGTCTCGATGACCCGTGACCTGCGCCTGGAGGCCCCGGAGCAGACCGTCGGACTGCTCCGGCACAAGGTCAAGGTCAGCGCCACCGCCCATGTGACGGAGATGGCGTACAACCGCACGGTCAAGGACGCCGAGCGGAACCCGGTCAGCGAGGTCACCACCTTCGAGGCGGACCGCTACCTGCTCTCGGACGCGAAGACCTTCCAGGGCCAGGCCGGCGGCGGCGGTCAGTTCGACGCCACGCACGGCCTCAGCGGCCAGGCGTCGGTCAGCCGGCAGGTGCGCGAGCGCGACGGCCTGCGCGCCGGCACCTCGGGGAAGACCTACTCGAACGGCAAGTACAGTGAGGCGCAAGGGCTTTACGAGTCGAAGGTCGGGGTCGACGTCACGGTCAGCGTCGACGGCAGGGACCACACCTTCACCGTCGAACTGCCCGCCGAACTCAGCCTGAACGCCCGGGACTGCCTGCCCGGCGAGGTGGGCGAGGACGGTCACGCGGTCTTCCGCCCGGGGGACGCCGAGCCCACCGAGGCCGCGCCGGCGCAGCACCTGCCGCCCGCCGAGGAGTACGGTGCGCCGCCCCGGCTCGCCAAGGGCCAGCTGTCGGCGTCCGACGTCGTGGACAGCCTCGGACGCGGGGACACCGAGGTGCTCCGCACCATCGAGGGGACTCTGACCAGGCACGCCGGTGCCATCCCGGACAAGGCGCTGATGGACCTCCGGGAGGCGTTCGACCCGTTCGCGCTCAAGCCCCGGCTGTCCGGGCTGACCCGTGGCGGCGAACTGGTCGAGGAGGTCTCGGTCAACGGCTGGCGGGGCCGGATCAAGGTCACGGCCGTGCTGGAGGACGACTTCAAGCACACCAACACCGTCAAGGCGTACGAGTTCCAGCAGGGCGTGCAGTCGCGGACGGCCTCCGGTGTGGCCGGTGACACTCAGACGACCACCACCGTCGGTGCGTCCGCCACCGCGAACCTGCCGCACGCCCAGGTCAGGGCGAACTACGCGCACAGCAGCGTCCACACGCAGGGTCACACCGTGGACCGGCGAGCCGGCACGGTCAACACCGGCAAGTCGGTCGAGCCGGCCGGGGAGTTCGCCGGCACGACGAAGTTCAAGGTCGAGTTCGACCTGCACAAGCTGGGCTCGTCGTTCCCCGAGCGGCATGCCGAGGTGCCGGTCGAGACGACGGTCGCGGTGCCCCTGCGGCACGCCCTGCCGCCCACCGTGCACGAGGGAGAAGTCCTGCCGCAGGAGGGCTCGCACGTCCCGGCCCGGGTCGAGACCACGCACCGGCTCGGGGACACCGACATCGTCCACAACGTGTTCCACCTGGAGCCTGGTCGGGACGGGCTGTCGGCGAAGGAACTGACGGTCCGTCAACTCAACGCGCCCGGGCGCAACGTGCTGGGCTCGGACTGGGGCGGGATGAAGAAGAAGGTCCTCGCGGCCCTGGAGCCCGACCGGTTGCAGCCGCAGCTGAAGTCGATGATGGCGGGCCAGGAGACGGTCATCAAGCACGGCCGCTCCACCGTCCGGATCTGGGCGTCGGTCGGCGAGCTGGAACACGTCGGGGACAGCGCCCAGGTCGAGTTCAACGCGGGCACCAACATGCAGCACTCCTTCGCGAGTTCGGACGGCGCGACCGCGTTCGGCAGGGGGAAGGGTGACACCGTCACGGTCACCGCGCTGGGCACCTCCAACCCCCTGCCGCACGGCCTGGCCGTCGTCGGTGGCGGCGGCGTGACCCACGGCCGGGGCACCGACGAGCAGGACGTACAGGCGCGTACGACGACCTCGGGGATGACCGGCAAGTCCAAGCAGGGCGGCTCCGACTTCACCGGCAAGGCCGTCCTGCACTACTACATGGAGCGGGCGCCACTGCTCCCGGTCGGCGGGCAGCACAAGGTGGCCCCGGCCGAGGAGCCGATCCGCGGCTCGCGCTGGAACCCGACCTCCTGGCCGGGTGCGGCCAAGCGCGGTATCAGACAACTGACCAGTCCCACCAGAGGTGTCGGCAAGACCGAGATCGGCTTCGACGCACTGGTCGAGACGGGCGCCACGGCCAGGTCCGACAGCCCCTGGCCGTTCACGGCCGACACCGCCGACCGGACGCCCCGGCGCTTCGACCTGGCGCCCGGCGAGGAGCAGCCGGTGCCCGTACGGGTCCCGCCGGCCCGGATCTGGGACGGTCCGCGCGACATCGACGTGATGCGCTGGGCGGGCGACGTCCATGGCGTGCAGGACGTGCTGCGGCTTCGCGGGCCCGAGTACTTCGGCGCGCGGAACTGGAAGCGGATGGAGAGCGCGGCGCGCAACACCCTCAGCCATTCGCAGCTCTCCGCCCGCTTCCCGGAGGAGATCACCACACCGGGCGCCGACCGCCGGAGGCTGGTGTCGAACGGCGGCGTGAAGGCGTCGATGGAACTCGTCAAGCTGGAGTACCGGGCCACGGACAAGAAGCTCGAACTCAGCCCGATCAACGAGTCGTCCACCTCCACCGCCCGGACCGACCTGGACTGGAAACTCTGGGGCGGACAGGCGCAGCTGGGCGTCACGGGCAGCCTGCCCGGCCTCGGGGAGGCCAGTGTGACGGCCAGCGCAGGCGTCCAGCGCCGCACCCGCCAGGGCGACTCAGCGGCGGACGGCGGGCGGGCGATGTCGCACGCCAAGTTCAACACGCCGGTCTCGGTGTTCGACGGCTACGCGAAGGTCACGCTGACCTTCTTCGACGGCAAGCGGGAGCCTCTCGTCGAGCACGGCCTGATCCCGGTCAGCATCGAGATACCGGACACCGAGTGCGCGCCCGCGACCGTGATGAGCGACCACTACCTCGCCTTCGACCCCGCCCACCAGACGGGCGAGGCCATCTCGCTCCGCCCGCCGGAGCCCGCCCCGGAAGCGACTGCCCCGGAAGCGTCCACCCCGGAAGCGTCCGCCCCGGCGGAGGTCGGCCCGGAGCCCGTGACCCCGACGGGCGTACTTCCGCTGACTCCGGCTTCGGTTCCCGCGATCGCGCCGCAGCCAGTCGTGCCGCCGGTGCCCGTCACCCTGGCGCAGCTCACCGACCCGCTGGCAGCGCTGAAGGAACCGGAGCCCACTGTGGAATTCCAGGGGCTCGCCGCCTCGATCGAGACGCACCTGCCGCGATCCGGTCGGTCCGACCACCGCGACTGAGCCACCGGGGTTCTGGCACAGAGCAACAGTCAAGAGTGGTGGGTGAGCCGAGTTCAACTCTTGTGCTGCTGCTTGAGGCTGGGCGGGGCGGGGCCTGAAAACAAGCATGCATGCTTGCTTTCTTTGTGGCGCGGTGCCAGGCTGCTCCCGAGGGCGGACGGTTGGGTGGCTTGGCGGCTGGGGAGGCTTGCGGTGCTGCGGATCGGCAATGCGTCAGGGTTCTACGGGGACAGGTTCGCCGCGTTCCGGGAGATGCTCACCGGGGGCCCGCTGGATGTCCTCACGGGTGACTACCTGGCCGAGCTGACGATGTTGATCCTCGCCCGGGATCGCCTGAAGGACCATCAACTCGGTTACGCCAAGACCTTTCTGCGGCAGCTGGAGGAGTGTCTCGGCCTCGCGGTGGACCGTGGTGTGCGGATCGTGGTGAACGCCGGTGGACTCAATCCGGGCCGACTCGCCGACGCGATCGGCGAGTTGGCGGACAAGCAGGGCATTGCCGTGCGGGTCGGCCACGTCACGGGCGACGATCTGTTGCCCCGAGCAGAGGCGTTGGGCCTGCCGAACGGGCTGCTCGCCGCCAACGCCTACCTCGGAGCCTGGGGTATCGCCGAGTGTCTGCGCGGTGGCGCCGACATCGTGGTGACGGGCCGGGTCACGGACGCGGCGCTGGTCGCCGGTCCGGCGGCCGCCCACTTCGGTTGGGGGCCGGGCGACTTGGACGCACTCGCGGGTGCGGTGGTCGCCGGACACGTGCTGGAGTGCGGTACCCAGGCGACCGGCGGCAACTACGCGTTCTTCCGCGAGCACGACGTGACCCGTCCCGGATTCCCGATCGCCGAGATCCACGCCGACGGTAGCAGCGTCATCACCAAGCACCCCGGCACCGGCGGCGCGGTCACCACCGAGACCGTCACCGCCCAACTGCTGTACGAGACCGGCGGTGCCCGCTACGCCGGGCCCGATGTGACGGCCCGCCTCGACACCGTCCGGATCGGCCAGGACGGGCCCGACCGGGTCCGGATCGACGGCGTACGCGGCGAAGCTCCGCCGCCGACCCTCAAGGTCGGTCTGAACCGGATCGGCGGCTGGCGCAACGAGGTGCTCTTCGTGCTCACCGGGCTGGACATCGAAGCCAAGGCCGAGTTGGTCCAGGAGCAGGTCGCCGCCGCCCTGGACCCGGCCCCCGCCGAGGTCCGCTGGACACTCGCCCGGACCGACCACCCCGACGCCGCCACCGAGGAGACGGCCTCCGTACTGCTCCGGCTGGCCGTCAAGGACCCTGACCAGAAGGCCGTCGGACGGGCCGTCGGCACGGCCGCGGTCGAACTCGGCCTGGCGAGCTACCCGGGGTTCCACCTCAGCGCACTGCCTGGTCCGGGCACGCCCTACGGCGTCTTCGAGTCCGGGTACGTGCACGCACACCTGGTCGAGCACACGGCCGTCCTACCCGACGGCACCACCGTCGTGCTCCCGCCGCCGACGGTCACCTGCGAGCTCGCCCCCGCCGAACAGCCGCCCCTGCCGGACCCGTTGGCCCCCGGGCCGACCCGGCGGGCCCCGCTCGGCCTGGTGGCCGGCGCCCGCAGCGGTGACAAGGGCGGCGATGCCAACCTCGGCGTCTGGGCCCGCACCGAACCCGGCTGGCGCTGGCTCGCCCACACCCTCACCGTCGACCTGCTCCGCGAACTCCTGCCGGAGGCAGCCGGGTTGGAGATCAGCCGACAGCTGCTCCCCAACCTCCGGGCGGTCAACTTCACCCTCACCGGACTGCTCGGCCAGGGCGTCGCCGCCCAGGAGCGCTTCGACCCGCAGGCCAAGGCGCTGGGGGAGTGGCTCCGCGCCCGGCACCTCGACATCCCGGAGGCCCTGCTGTGACCGTCCTGCCCACCCGCCTCGACCCGGCCGGCCCCGAGTACGCCGCCCACCGCGCCGCGATGCTCGCCAAGCTCGCCGACCTGGACACCGAGCACGCCAAGGCGCTGGCCGGTGGCGGCCCCAAGTACGTGGAACGGCACCGCAGTCGGGGCAAGTTGTTGGCGCGCGAGCGGATCGAGCTGCTGATCGACCCGGACTCGCCGTTCCTCGAACTCTCCCCGCTCGCCGCCTGGGGCAGCGACTACCCGGTCGGCGCGGCGCTGGTCACCGGGATCGGCGTGATCGAGGGCACCGAGTGTGTGATCACCGCCAACGACCCGACCGTGCGCGGTGGTGCCAGCAACCCGTGGACGCTCCGCAAGGCGCTGCGCGCGAACGAGATCGCGCTGCGCAACCGCCTTCCGCTGGTCAATCTGGTCGAGTCGGGCGGCGCCGACTTGCCCAGCCAGAAGGAGATCTTCATCCCCGGCGGGGCGCTCTTCCGCGACCTCACCCGGCTCTCCGCCGCCGGAATCCCCACGGTGGCCGTGGTGTTCGGCAACTCCACCGCCGGTGGCGCGTATGTGCCGGGGATGTCCGACCACACCGTGATGGTCAAGGAGCGGGCCAAGGTCTTCCTCGGCGGGCCGCCCCTGGTGAAGATGGCGACGGGCGAGGAGTCCGACGACGAGTCGCTCGGCGGCGCCGACATGCACGCCCGTACCTCGGGCCTGGCCGACCACCTCGCCCTGGACGAGCCGGACGCGCTGCGGATCGCCCGCCGGATCGTCCACCGCCTGCACTGGCGCAAGCCCGGACCTGACCCTGACCTCGCCGCCGCACCGCCGAAGTACGACGAGGACGAGCTGCTCGGCATCGTGCCCGGTGACCTCAAGGTGCCGTTCGACCCGCGCGAGGTGATCGCCCGGATCGTCGACGGCTCCGACTTCGACGAGTTCAAGCCGCGCTACGGCACCAGCCTGGCCACCGGCTGGGCGAACCTGCACGGGTACCCCGTCGGCATCCTGGCCAACGCGCAGGGCGTGCTGTTCAGTGCGGAGTCGCAGAAGGCGGCCCAGTTCATCCAGTTGGCCAACCAGCGTGACATCCCGTTGATCTTCCTGCACAACACCACCGGCTACATGGTCGGGCAGGCGTACGAGCAGGGCGGCATCATCAAGCACGGCGCGATGATGATCAACGCGGTCTCCAACAGCACCGTCCCGCACCTGTCCGTGCTGATGGGCGCCTCGTACGGCGCCGGGCACTACGGGATGTGCGGACGGGCGTACGACCCGCGCTTCCTGTTCGCCTGGCCGAGCGCCAAGTCAGCGGTGATGGGCCCGCAGCAGCTGGCCGGGGTGCTGTCGATCGTCGCGCGGCAGTCGGCGGCTGCGAAGGGGCAGCCGTACGACGAGGACGCCGACGCCGCGATCCGGGCGATGGTCGAGCAGCAGATCGAGGCGGAGTCGCTGCCGGTCTTCCTCTCCGGCCGGCTCTACGACGACGGGGTCATCGACCCCCGCGACACCCGCACGGTCTTGGGTATCTGCCTCTCCGCGATCCACAGTGCCCCGGTCGAGGGCGCGCACGGCTACGGCGTCTTCCGGATGTAGGGGCAGGAGAGGTAGGGGAACTGACACATGATCACAACACTGCTGGTCGCGAACCGGGGCGAGATCGCCCGCCGGGTCTTCCGCACCTGCCGCGACCTGGGCATCGCCACGGTCGCGGTGTACTCCGACCCGGACGCGGACTCCCCGCACGTCCACGAAGCGGACACCGCCGTCCGGCTGCCGGGTGCCGCCCCCGCCGACACCTACCTGCGCGCGGACCTGATCGTCCGGGCCGCGCTGGAGGCGGGCGCCGACGCCGTCCACCCGGGGTACGGATTCCTCTCCGAGAACGCCGAGTTCGCACGTGCCGTCGAGGCGGCCGGGCTGACCTGGATCGGTCCGCCGCCGGCCGCGATCGCCGCGATGGGCTCCAAGACCGAAGCCAAGCGGCTGATGGCCGCCGCAGGGGTCCCGGTGCTCAGCGTCGGGGGCGAGCCCACCGAGGCGGACCTTCCGCTGCTGGTCAAGGCGGCGGCGGGCGGCGGCGGACGTGGCATGCGAGTGGTCCGCGAACTTGTCGACCTGCCAACCGCGTTGGCCGCCGCGCGGGCCGAAGCGGAGAAGGCGTTCGGATCCGACGAGGTGTTCTGCGAGCCCTATCTGCCGACGGGCCGCCATGTCGAGGTCCAGCTGATGGCGGATCAGCACGGCACGGTCTGGGCGCTCGGCGAGCGGGACTGCTCGCTGCAGCGGCGCCACCAGAAGGTGATCGAGGAGGCCCCGGCGCCCGGGATCGGCGACGACCTGCGCGCCGAACTGTACAGCGCCGCCGTCGCGGCCGCCCGTGCCATCGGCTACACCGGCGCCGGCACGGCCGAGTTCCTGCTCGGGCCCGACGGGCGGTTCTTCTTCCTGGAGATGAACACCCGCCTCCAGGTCGAGCACCCCGTCACCGAATGCGTCACCGGGCTCGACCTGGTCGCGCTCCAACTCCGGGTCGCCGAAGGCGATCGGCTGCCTGCCGAGCGGCCCGGCCTCCGGGGCCACGCCATCGAGGCCCGCCTCTACGCCGAGGATCCGGCCCGGGGCTGGCAGCCGCAGACCGGCACCCTGCACCGACTCGAACTCGTCGGCCCTCAGGTGGAGTTCACCATCTCTGCACAGGACACCGGGCTGCGCCTCGACTCGGGGGTGCGCAGCGGCAGCACCGTGGGCATCCACTACGACGCCATGCTCGCCAAGGTGATCGCCTGGGCACCCACCCGTGCCGCCGCCGCCCGCCGCCTCGCCGACGCCCTCACCCGGGCCCGGATCCACGGCCTGGTCACCAACCGCGACCTGCTGGTTGCCGCGCTGCGCCACCCCGCCTTCCTGGACGCTCGTCTGCACACCGGCTTCCTCACCGAGCACGCCGCCGAACTGTCCGCCGACGCAGGCAAGCACGCCCCGATCGCGGCCCTCGCGGCCGCCCTCGCGGACGCCGCCGGCAGGCCCGGCGCCCTCCCCTCCGGCTGGCGGAACCTGCCCTCCCAGCCCCAGGTCAAGCGCTACCGCGACACCGACGGCACCGAGTACGAAGTCCGCTACCGCGTCACCCGGGACGGCCTGCGCGCCGACGGGCACCCCGGGACCGAGCTGCTCGCCGCGAGCCCGGGGCGAGTCACGCTACGGACCGCCGGTCTCACCCGCACCTTCGAAGTCGCCACCTACTCCGACGCGGTGTACGTCGACTCGCCGGCCGGGCCGGTCGCTCTCACGGTCGTCGAACGTTTCCCGGACCCGGCAGCCCAGACCGACCCCGGCGCGCTCCTCGCGCCGATGCCCGGCACCGTCGTCCGTACGGCGGTCGCCGTGGGTGACACCGTCACCGCAGGTCAGCCGCTGCTCTGGCTGGAGGCGATGAAGATGGAACACCAGGTCTGCGCCCCGACGGACGGCCTGCTCACCGAACTTCGCGTCGCACCGGGCCAACAGGTCGAACTCGGCGCCCTGCTGGCCGTCGTCCAGCCCGACTAGCCCAGGCCGAGTAACCCAGCCCGAGTAGCCCGGCCCAACTGGCCGGCTGAGTCGCTCCGGCTCGGCTGGACCAGCCCAACTGTCGCTCACCCGACCCTCGTTGCAAGGAAAGGACCACCCTCATGTCCAGCCCCTTGGTCGAATCCACCGAACGCCAGGCCCTCCGTCGAGCCGTCGGCGACCTCGCCCGGCGCTACGGCCCCGCGTACTTCCAGGCCAAGGCGCGGGCGGGGGAGGCCACCGACGAACTCTGGGTGGAGGCGGGCAAGCTCGGCTATCTCGGGGTCAACCTCCCCACGGAGTACGGCGGCGGGGGTGCGGGCATCGCCGAACTCTCCATCGTACTGGAGGAACTCGGCACCGCAGGCTGCCCGTTGCTGATGCTCATCGTCTCCCCGGCGATCTGCGGGACCGTGATAGCCCGCTTCGGCACGGCCGAGCAGAAGCGGCAGTGGCTGCCCGGGCTCGCCGACGGCACCCGGCGGATGGCCTTCGGCATCACCGAACCGGAGGCCGGCTCCAACTCGCACCGCATCACCACCATCGCCCGCCGCGATGGTGGCGACTGGCTGCTCTCCGGTCGCAAGGTCTTCATCTCCGGGGTGGACCGCGCCGACGCCGTCCTGTTCGTCGGACGGACCGAGGACGCGACCACCGGCAAGCTCAAGCCCGCCCTCTTCATCGTCCCGCGCGACACCCCGGGCTTCGAGTACCGGCCCATCCCGATGGAACTGGTCACCGCCGAGCGGCAGTTCCAGGTCTTCCTGGACGACGTCCGGCTGCCCGCCGACGCCCTGGTCGGCGACGAGAACGCGGGCCTGCTGCAGCTCTTCGCGGGGCTCAACCCCGAGCGCATCATGACCGCCGCCTTCTCCCTCGGCATCGCGCGGCAGGCGCTCAACACGGCCGTCGAGTACGCCAGGACCCGCACCGTCTGGGACACCCCGATCGGCGCGCACCAGGGCCTCGCCCACCCGCTCGCCCAGTGCGCGATCGAGGTCGAGCTCGCCAGGCTGATGATGCAGAAGGCCGCTCACCTCTACGACGCGGGCGACGACCTGGCCGCCGGGGAGGCCGCCAACATGGCCAAGTACGCTGCGGGCGAGGCGGCTTGCCGTAGCGTCGACCAGGCGGTCCAGACCCTCGGTGGCAACGGGCTGACCCAGGAGTACGGGCTGGCCGCGCTGTTGACCGCCACCCGGGTCGGCCGGGTCGCGCCGGTGAGCCGCGAGATGATCCTCAACTACGTTGCCCAGCACACCTTGGGCCTGCCCAGGTCGTACTGATTCGCGGTCTGTTCTCGGCGGTCCTGTTCAGCCACTCTTGGAGGATTCGTCCCACCCCGACCACCCCGACCGCCCCGGAGGCGTACATGGTGTTCCGTAGCGACTACCCCGACATCGAGCCGCTCGACCTGCCCATCCACGAGGCCGTGCTCGGCACCGCGTCCCAGCATCCGGACACCCCGGCGCTGATCGACGGCATCACCGGACAGGCCGTCAGTTATGCCGAACTCGAGGCGGGCAGCCGGAGGATCGCGGCGGGGCTGGCCGAGGCGGGTGTCCGCAAGGGTGACGTGATCGCGCTGCACAGCCCGAACACCATCGCGTACCCGATGGCCTTCTACGGCGCGACCCGTGCCGGCGCGACCGTCACCCCCGTCAGCTCCCTGGCCACCGCCGGGGAGCTGACCGGACAACTGCGCGACAGCCGGGCCCGCTGGATCATCACGATCTCGGCCTTCCTGCCGGTGGCCGCCGAGGCGGCCGAGACCCTTGCCTCGGAAGGCGGTCCGATCCAGGAGATCTTCGTCTGCGACGGCAGCGAGGGCCACCGCTCGCTCGCCGACCTGCTGGCCTGCACCGCGCCCGAACCCACCCCGGAGTTCGTCCCGGCGGACGACATCGCCGTCCTGCCGTACTCCAGCGGGACGACCGGGCTGCCCAAGGGTGTGATGCTCAGTCACCGCAACATAGCCAGCAACCTCCTGCAGACCGACTCCGTGCACCGCCCGGCGGTCGGTGAACGCATCCTGGCCGTGCTGCCGTTCTTCCACATCTACGGCCTCTCCGCCCTCCTGAACCAGCCTCTCCGGTCCGGTGCCACCATCGTGGTGCTGCCCCGCTTCGACCTCGAACAGTTCCTGCGCACCATCCAGGAACAGCGCATCGAGGGCGTCTTCGTCGCCCCGCCGATCGTGCTCGCGCTGGCCAAGCACCCGTTGGTGGACCAGTACGACCTGTCGTCCGTCCGCTACGTGCTGAGCGCCGCCGCGCCGCTGGACGCCGACCTCGCCGACGCCTGCGCCCGCCGGCTGGGGCTGCCGCGCGTGCACCAGGGCTACGGCATGACCGAACTCTCGCCCGCCACCCACGTCCTCCCGCTGGACGACCAGGACCCGCCGCGCGGGACGGTCGGCAGGATGGTCGCCTCGACGGAGCTGCGGGTGGTCTCGTTGGACGACCCGGGCAAGGACCTCGGTGTCGGTGAGCGCGGTGAACTGCTGTTCCACGGACCGCAGGTGATGAAGGGCTACTTCGCCCGGGAGTCCGAGACCGACGCCATGCTCGACCAGGACGGCTGGCTGCACACCGGCGACGTCGGTTACGTCGACGAGCGCGGGTACCTGTTCGTCGTGGACCGGGTGAAGGAACTGATCAAGTACAACGGCTACCAGGTCGCCCCCGCCGAGTTGGAGGCGCTGCTGCTGGCCCACCCGCAGATCGCCGACGCCGCCGTGATCGGGGTGACGGGGAGCGACGGCGTCGAGCGTCCCAAGGCGTACGTGGTGCGGGCGCCCGGGAGCGCGCTCACCGAGGAGGAGGTGACGGAGTTCGTCGCCGCCCAGGTCGCGCCGTACAAGAAGGTCCGGGCGGTGGAGTTCCTGGCGGCCGTGCCCAAGTCCGCGAGCGGCAAGATCCTGCGCCGCGAACTCCGCGACCGGGCCCGCTGACCAGGCATGCTCTGGTGTTCCGGTCCCCGGCATTCTGAGAGGATCGGCCCGAACCTCGTACCACCACCCGAAAGCAGCCATGACCACCCACGCCGCCTCCCGCACCCCGCAGCAGAGCCGAAGCCGTGCCACCCGTCGCAGGCTGCTGGAGGCGGCGGTGGAGTGCCTGGCCGAACTCGGCTGGAACGGCAGCACCGTCGCGGTGGTGGCCGAGCGCGCCGGGGTCACCCGGGGTGCGGCGCAGCACCACTTCCCGACCCGCGAGGACCTGTTCACCGCCGCCGTGGAGCACGTCACGGCCGAACGCCTCGCCGCCGTCCGGGCCGACACCGGCGAGCTGCCACCGGTCGGCCCGGCGCGCACGGCGGCGGTGGTCGAGCTGATCGTCCGCCTCTACACCGGCCCGCTGTTCCGGGCCGCGCTGCACCTCTGGGTGGCGGCCGCCACCGAGGAGCCGCTGCGTGAGCGGATCGTGGCGCTGGAGAACCACGTCGGCCGGGAGTCCCACCGGGCGGCCGTCGAGTTCCTCGGCGCAGACGAGTCCGCCCCGGGTGTCCGGGAGACCGTCCAGGCCACCATGGACATGGCCCGGGGCCTCGGCCTCGCCAATCTGCTCACCGACGACGGCCCGCGCCGCGCGGGCGTGGTCCGCCAGTGGGCCCGGATCCTGGACGCCGTGCTCGCCACGCCGACCGTAGCCGAGTACCCGGCGGCCCGTACGCCACTCGCGTAACCGCTCGGCCGAAACCTCCAACCATCCTGCGCAGCAGTCGCCTTGGCGCACAGCGGAGCGCATCGTGTCCCCCTGTGCGCCTCTTGGAACGCCCCTGGTCCTGTGCAATGCTCTCGAACCTTGGACGGCCCACCCGCAGCGGCGTCCACCACCGGTCACTGCATCCGCATCGAGCTGAGGAGTCGTCATGCGCCACATCGAGGAGCACGACCGGCAGCACGACAAGCACGCACATGAGCACGGCCAGGAGCCGGGCACCCCCCAGTCCCAGCAGCACACCGATCCGACCTTGTACCGCACTCCGGCCGAGGCGGTCGCCGCGCCGCCGGAGAAGCTCGCGTACGTCGCCGGTTTCGACCGCTCCGCGCAGCGTCCGGACGCCCTGATAACGGTCGACACCGACCCGGACTCCCCGACGTACGGCCGCGTGCTTAACCTGGCCGAGCTGCCCAATCTCGGCGACGAGCTCCACCACTTCGGCTGGAACGCCTGCTCCAGCGCGCTGGCGCACGCCGATCACCACCTGCCCGAGCGGCGCTTCCTGCTGCTGCCCGGCCTGCGGTCCTCGCGGCTGTACGTCATGGACACCCAACCCGACCCTGTCCGGCCGCAGTTGGCCAAGGTGATCGCCGCCGAGGAGCTGGCCGCCAAGGCCGGCTACTCCCGCCCGCACACGCTGCACTGCGGACCTGACGGCGTCTTCCTCTCCTGCCTGGGCGGCGCGAACGGCGCGGACGGCCCGGGCGGGGTGGCCCTGCTCGACCACACCAGCTTCGAGGTGCTGCGCGCCTGGGAGACCGACCGGGGGCCGCAGCACCTCGCCTACGACGTGTGGTGGCACCTGAACCACAACGTGGCGATCACCAGCGAGTGGGGCACCCCGTCGATGGTCGAGGACGGGGTCAACCCCGAGCTGCTGCTCGGCCGCAAGTACGGCCACGCGCTGCACTTCTGGGAGCTCGCCTCCGGCCGCCACCTCCAACGGGTGGACCTGGGCGACCAGTACCAGATGGCGCTGGAGCTGCGTCCCGCCCACGATCCGGAGCAGGAGTGGGGCTTCGTCGGTGTCGTGGTGAGCGTGGAGGACCTGTCCGCCTCGGTGTGGCTGTGGCACCGGGAGGGCACGGGGTTCGCCGTCCGCAAGGTGATCGACATCCCCGCCGAGCCCGCCAAGACCGAGGACCTGCCGCCGGCCCTGCAGCCCTTCGGCGCCGTACCGCCGCTCGTCACGGACATCAACCTCTCGGTGGACGACCGCTGGCTCTACGTCTCGGCCTGGGGCACCGGGGAGCTGCTCCAGTTCGACGTCAGCGACCCCTTCCACCCCCGGAAGACCGGCTCCGTCCGACTGGGCGGGATCACCGGGCGCACCCCGCACCCGGGCGCCCCCGGCACCCCGTTGACCGGCGGCCCGCAGATGGTGGAGCTGAGCCGGGACGGCAAGCGGGTCTACCTGACCAACTCCCTCTACGGCTCCTGGGACGACCAGTTCTACCCAGACGGGATCGACCCCTGGATGATCAAGCTCGACGCGGACACCTCGCGGGGCGGCCTCACCGTCGACAACCGCTTCTTCCCGCACGGCGACGAGTTCCAGGGCCTGCGCGTCCACCAGACGCACCTGCAGGGCGGCGACGCGTCCTCGGACTCGTACTGCTTCCGCTGACCGACCTCGGACCAGCTCAGGGGCGCCGACCCCAGGCGGAGATCAAGGGCGCGGTGGCGAGGTCGAGGTGGCCGGCGGCGACGTTGGTGAGGTGTTCCTCGATCTCGGCCTCCGTGGCCAGGCCCTGCGCGAGGAGTTCGGTGCGCAGCTGCCGGACGGTCGCGGCCTCCAGCGTGCGGCAGGCCGGGGAGGTGAGCGGGAAGAACGCGTCGGCCTGGACATCCAGCAGCTGCGCCTCGCGCAGCAGCCGGGGCAGGGTCCGGCCGTAGCCGAGATCGGCGCCCCGCTGGGCGAGCAGCGTGCGGAATCCGGCGCGGAGGCGGTTGGCGAGCCGTTCGGCGGGTCCGTGCTCGTCCGGGGCGCTGAGTGGTTGGAGCGCGGGGTCGGCGTCCTCCAGGAGCAGCCAGCCGCCCGGCCGCAGGGCGCTGACCAGATTCCGCAGCGCGGCGGCGCGGTCGGTCACGTGCACCAGGACCAGGCGGGCGTGCACGAGATCGAACGGACCGGCGGGCGGCACGTCCGCCGCCACGTCGTGGCGGGCCGTCTCGACCAGGGGTGCGATCACGCCGTCCAGCCAGCGGGTGTCCAGATCGGTGGCGAGCACCCGTCCGGTCGGCCCGACCCGTTCGGCCAGCCCGTTCGGGACGGACGGCCCGCCCGCGCCGACCTCCCAGCAGGACCAGCCCGCGCCGACCCCGAGCTGGTCGAGGTGCCGGAACGTCACCGGGTCGAACAGGGTGGAGATCGCGCCGAAGCGCTGCCCTGCTTCGTCCTGCTGGTTGTCGAGGAGGTAACGCGGGTCCGTGGCCATGGGTAGATCCTGCACCCGGACGGATGTCGCGCACGCACCGGGTGCGGCAGGCCCGCGCGGGCGGGGGGGGTGAAGCGGTCAGGTGGAATTGCTCACCGACCCGCCGGGGCGAGGAGTCGCCGTGGTGCGTGGGGCCGTGCAGTCTGGTGGGAGCCGGATTCGCCCGGCCGCGACCGGGAAGGTACCTGGCAGGTGATGTCCTGACCATGCACGGAATCGAGAGGTCCGACCACGACGGTGCCGGCCGCGAGGTGGCGGCCGGTGCCGCTTCGTCGCGTCTGGAAGGGCAGCCGCTGGAAGGACAGCCGCTGGGAGGACAGCCCTTGGAGGGGCAGTCGGTGGACGTCCAGTCGCTCGAAGGGCACCGCCTGGAGGGGCACCGCCTGGTGCCGCTGGCGACGGGACTGGTCGACGGCGAAGGCAGGATCCTGCACTGGAGTGAGGACGCCGAGGCCCTGACCGGTTACAGCGCCGCCGAGGCCGTCGGCACCCGGGTGGCGAAGCTGTTGGTACCCGAGCCGGAGCGGCCCGAGGTGCTGAAGCTGTTCGGGCGGATCATGGCGGGAAAGCCGTGGTCCGGGGTCTTCGCCGTCCGGCACCGGGACGGGCACCGGGTGGAGCTGGAGTTCCGGAGCTACCCGATCGCCGGCCCGGCCGGTGCGCGGCTGGTCCTCGGCACCGCCTCCGACGTGCGGGCACTGCGCGACGTGGAGGGGGATCTCGCCGTCCTGAACGGCTTCTTCACCCAGTCGCCGATCGGGATGGCGGTCTACGACACCGAGCTGCGCTACGTCCGGCTGAACAACGCCCTCGCCCGGATCAACGGCATCCCCGTCGCCGACCACCTCGGCCGCCGGATCAGCGCCGTGCTGCCCGGCATCAACAGCGCCGAGATCGAGGCGGTGATGCGGCAGGTACTGGCCACCGGCCGACCGGTCATGGACGCCCGCTCGCACGGCCGGACTCCGGGCGACCCGCGCCGGGACCGGGCCTGGTCGGCCTCGTACTTCCGGCTGGAGGACCCGAGCGGCCGGGTGCTCGGCGTCAGCTCCTCGATCATCGACGTCTCCGAACGCTTCCAGGCGGATGCCCGCGCCGCCCGCGCGCAGGAACGGCTCGCCCTGCTGGCCGAGGCGACCGCTGCCATCGGCACCACCCTGGACCTGCAGCGCACCGCCGAGGAGCTGATCGAGGCGGTCGTCCCGCGCTTCGCCGACTTCGCGACCGTCGATCTGCTGGAGCCGGTGCTGCGCGGCGAGGAGCCCGCCGAACTCGCGCCCGACCGAGGGGTCAAGCTGCGCGCGGTGGCGGTCGGCGAGGCTTACGAGGCGGGGCTGACGACGACCGCCGACGCGGTGGGGGAGACCTCCGAGTACGACTCGCGGCGGGTCTACACCGAGTGCCTGCGCAGCGGGCGTCCGCTGCTGCGGCCGCACGTGGACCGGACCATCCTCTCGGGTCTGCTCGCCGACGAGGAGCGGGTGGGGCCGGGGATCGAGGCCGGGATCCACTCCTACCTGATGGTGCCGATCCTGGCGCGCGGCATGGTGCTGGGCGGCGCGGAGTTCGTCCGGACCCGGAACCCCGACGCGTTCAACGCGGCGGACGTGGCGCTCGCCGAGGAGCTGGTGGCCCGCGCGGCGATCGCGCTGGACAACGCGCGGCTCTACCGGCGCGAGCGGGAGACCGCGCTGACCCTGCAACGCAGCCTGCTGCCGCAGGAGATCCACCGGACCCTCGGCCTGGAGATCGCCTACCGCTACCTGCCCAGCAGCGTGGTCAGCGAGGTCGGCGGCGACTGGTTCGACGTGGTGCCGCTCTCCTGCGGGCGGGTGGCGCTGGTGGTCGGCGACGTGATGGGCCACGGCATCCGGGCCGCCGCCACGATGGGACAGCTGCGGACGGTCGCCCGGACCCTGGCGACCCTGGACATGCCGCCCGAGCAGGTGCTGACCCGGCTGGACGAGACGGCGATGGGCATCGGCGAGGGACAGTTCGCGACCTGCATCTGCGCGGTGTACGACCCGGTCGACCGGACCTGTACGGTCGCCGCCGCCGGGCACCTGCCGCCGGTCTGGGTCGCCCCCGACGGCACCTCGCGGACGGTGGACATCCCGCCGGGCGTCCCGCTCGGGGTCGGCGGGGTCGCGTTCGAGAGCACCGAGTTCACCCTCCCTGAGGGCGGGATGGTGGTGCTCTACACCGACGGCCTGATCGAGCGCCGGGGCCGCGACCTCGACCACGGCATCGACCTGCTCCGCCGCACCCTCTCGGGCGCCACCCGGACGCTGGAGGAGAACTGTGACGCGGTGCTCGCCGAGCTGGTGACCGACGGCACCGAGGACGACATCGCCATGATCATGGCGCGGGCACTGCCCGTCCCCGAGGACCGGATCGCCACCCTCCCGCTCAACGGCGACGGCCCGCTGCCCGGCCTGGCCCGCAGGTTCACCCGGGCCACCCTGGCCGCGTGGGGCCTGTCCGGGCTCTCGGACTTCGCCGAGCTGATGGTCAGTGAGCTGGTCACCAACGCCCTGCTGCACGCGGAGGCGCCGCGCCGGCTGCGCCTGTTCCGCGACCGGACCCTGACCGTCGAGGTCGCCGACTCGGGCGGCCAGGCACCCCGGCTGCGCCCCTCGGCCGAACAGGACGAGGGCGGCCGGGGCATGCACCTGGTGAGCGAACTGGCCCACCGCTGGGGCGCGAGACCGACCAAGCACGGCAAGGTGGTCTGGGCGGAGCTGGAACTCCCACTCGGCCGCTGAGGTGTCAGCTACAACGAGGCCCCCGCAGGCGCGGCCTAGCGGCTGCGCCGCAGCAGGTACCAGGCCGACGCCGCAGAGGCGAACAGCAGCGCCGCCGCGAGGACGGCCGCGACGTTCATGCCGTGCACGAAGGCGTGCTTCGCACCGGCCAGCAGCGGGTCACCGAGCTGGGACGGGAGCGTACGGGCGGCCTCGACGGCGCCGCCGATCGACTCCTGGGCGCGGTCGGCGACGGCCGGGTCGGTCCCGGCGGGGACGGTCAGCGAACCGGCGTAGATCGCGGTGACCACCGAGCCGACCAGCGCGATGCCGAGGGCGGTGCCGAGTTCGTACGCCGTCTCCGACACCGCCGACGCGGCGCCGGCCTTGTCGGCGGGGGCGGCGGCGAGGACCAGGTCGGCGGAGAGCGTGTAGACCACGCCCTCGGCGGTGCCGACGGCCAGGAAGGCGACACCGAGCAGCAGGTACCCGCTGTCCTGGTGGACCCAGCCGAGCAGGGCGATACCGACACCCATCGTCAGCAGGCCACCGGTCAGGGTGACCCGGGCACCGGTGCGCCGCGCCAGCTGCGCCGTCAGCAGCCCGCCGACCACGGCGCCGACGAAGGCCGGCATCTCGGCGATCCCGGCGGCGAGCGGTGAGTAGCCGCGGACCAGCTGCAGGTACTGGGACATGAAGAACACCACGCCGGAGAGCCCGATCAGGGCGGTGAGCGAGCCGAGCGCAGCGGCCGTGAAGCGCGGGTTGCGGAACAGCCGGACGTCCAGCAGTGGGGCCGGCAGGCTCAGCTGGCGGCGGACGAAGGTGGTCAGGGCGGCGACGCCGATGACGAACGCGACCGGCACGTACCAGTGCGCGAGGCCGAAGCCGTTGGCGGCGGCCTCCTTGATCGCGTAGACCACGCCGGTCACCCCGGCCATCGACAGGGCCACGCTGCGCACGTCCCAGCTGCCGGGCTTCGGGTCCCTGGACTCGGGCAGCAGCCAGGCGCCGAGCACGAGCAGCAGGGCGAGCACCGGCAGGTTGAGCAGGAAGACCGAGCCCCACCAGAAGTGCTCCAGCAGCACCCCGCCCACCAGCGGGCCGAGGGCGGCGCCGGCGGTGGCGCCCGCGCCCCAGATGCCGATGGCGGTGGCCCGCTCGCGGTCGTCGGGGAAGAGGCTGCGGATCAGCGAGAGGGTGGACGGCATGATCGTCGCACCGGCGACGCCGAGCAGCGCGCGCGCCATGATCAACCAGCCCGGGCCGGGTGCGTACGCGGCCAGCAGGGAGGCGGCGCCGAACGCGGAGGAGCCGATCAGCAGCAGCTTCTTGCGGCCGATCCGGTCGCTGAGGGCGCCCATGCTGACCAGGAGCCCGGCCAGTACGAAGGAGTAGCTGTCACCGATCCAGAGCAGCTGGGTGCCGCTGGGGTGCAGGGTCTCGCTGATGGAGGGGATGGCGAGGGAGAGGACGGTCGCGTCGATGGCGACCAGGCTCACCGCCAGGACCAGGACGGCGAGACCGAGCCAGCGGCGGGGGTCGGCGGCAGTGGCGGGGCGGGCGGTGACGGCGGTGCTCATGGTTGGTCGGGGCTCCTGAGGGCGCCGCCGAGGAAGAGTTCGGCGAGCGAGTAGGCACTGTCACGCGGGGCGAGGCGGCCGTCCTGGACGGCCCAGCCGACACCGGCGACGAGGTCGAAGAAGGCTTCGCTCAGCCAGCCGGCGGAGAGCTCGATCCGGAACACGCCCTGTTGCTGGCCACGGAGGAAGAGCGCGCGGACCCTGGCGTCCTGGATCTCCCAGAGCTCGTTGATCTCGGGGTCGTCGTAGAGCTGGTTCTCGCCGGCCAGGAAGGCGCAGAGCGCGGCGTCCGGTACGAGCGCGTCGACCAGACGGCGCAGGGCGGCCTGGGCGTCGCCGGAATCGATCTCGGCGGTGTCGAGCGCGGCGGCGAACCTGCGCAGGCCGGTGGCGCCGACCTCGCGGATCAGGGCCTCGCGGCCCGGGAAGATCCGGTGCAGGGTGGCGCGGCTGATCCCCGCCGCGCGGGCGATCTCGTCCAGATGGGCGGTCGGGCGGCGGGAGAGCACGCCCACAGCGGCCTCGAGGACGGAGTCGCGGTCAGTAGCCATGCGGCAAGTGTAGATCAGATGAGACGTTGATGTCTCATTCTTTTCTTCGATGCCTCAGCTGGGACATTCGGCGGTGGCCTGTTGACAGCCTCTGTCACCGGTTCGAGGGCCTTCAGGGCAGCAAAAAGCCGGGGACGACGGTGTCGTCCCCGGCTCGCGGCTGCTGCTCAGCTCTGGTTGTAGAAGCCCGTCTCGTCGAGCGGCCGGTCGATGACCATCACCTCGACGTCGGCCGGGGTGAGCAGGAAGACCCGGCGGGCGATCCGCTCGATCCCGCCGCAGGTGCCGAAGATCAGCCCGGACGCGAAGTCGACCATCCGCTTGGCCTCGGCGCCGGTCATCTCGGTGAGGTCCATGACGACCGGGGTGCCGGAGCGGACGTGCTCGCCGACCGTGCGGGCCGCTTCGAAGCCGGTGGGCTTCAGGGAGGCGATCTTCGTGAGGGCCGGGATCGTCGGTGCCGATGCCTGCGTCGCCCACGGATCGTCCGGCACTGCGGCCGGGTAGTTTCCGGAGGGCATCAGCCACCCGTTGTGGTGCTCGTCGCGAAGTGCTCCCATGCCGCGCCTCCCTGCTTCGTCCCGTACTCGTCCCCCGGGTGTCCGCGCCCTTCTGACGCGCCATCCACTCGTCGGAACTGTCCGAGTATCGCATTGATCATCGCTTCGGTGCCCGCTCGCGACCGCCGTACGGGGTGTGGCGAGCAGGAAGTCCGGGGGTACCCGGCTACCTTTTGCGACGCCGCAGGCCGATGGAAGGTTGCGCGCGTAGACCTTATCGGCGCACATCCGGGAGTAGTTGACGATTAGTCAACAGTCGCGTAACGGATTCACTCCCCGGTGACGCCGTCGATGGTTTCCCGGAGCAGATCGGCGTGTCCGTTGTGGCGCGCGTACTCCTCGATCATGTGAACCAGGATCCAGCGCAGCGTCACCTCCTTGCCCCGGGCGGGCTTCTTGGCCACCGTCTCCAGCGGCAGACCCTCGGCCGCCTTCCGCGCCAGCGCGATCTGGGCCTGCCAGGTGCTGAAGGCCTCGGCCACCTCCGCGGTGTCGACCCCGTTGAAGTCGGCGTCCTCGTCGGCCTCCGACCAGTAGATCGCGGCGGCGTCCTCACCGGCGAGGCGGCTGACGAACCAGGCCTGCTCCACCTCGGCCATGTGCCGGACCAGCCCGAGCAGTGAGAGCGCGGAGGGCGCGACGGCGCGCGTCCGCAGCTGCTCGTCCGTCAGCCCCTCGCACTTGAGGGCCAGCGTGGCGCGGTGGAAGTCGAGCCACGCCGTCAGCATGGTCGTCTCGTCGGCGGCGATGGGGGGATCGATGCGCTCTGTTGTCGTCATACCGGCCATCTTGGCCCAGGGCGGCGACCGGCGGTACCGAATTCTTGGCGCAGCGTCAGCGGCGGCGCCGGCGAAGGTTTCAGGGGTGATAGGGGAGCTGCGGGACGTCGAAGCAGGTGGTGTTCATGTCCGTGACCTGGGTCGTCCAGCCGCCGTGGCCGCCGAAGGCCGAGTCCTGCCAGCGCGCGGCGTCCAGACAGGCGCGGGTGGGGCCGTTCGGCTGCGGGGCGGGGGTGAAGGAGGCGGGCAGGATGAGGCCGTGGGCGTCGTACGGCTGCGCGCGGTTCATGAACCGCTCGACGCAGGCCCGGGTCAGGGCCGTCCCGCAGGAGTCCATCGCGTCGGTCAGCCACTGGGCGCCGGCCCAGCCCTCCAGCTCCCAGGCGGACAGCAGGCTCTCGCGCTCCGGGTACCAGCGCGTCATGGCGTCCCGGAACTCCTTGACGGCGGGAAAGCCGACGTCCTCGTAGTTGCGGCTGGACGAGGTGGACCAGAGCGCGTTCCGGCAGCCGGGCGAGGACTGGTAGTCGGTACGGACGGCCTCCGACCAGTTCTGCACGTTGGTCACCTTGGCGGTCAGCCGCACCCCGGCGGCGTCCAGCGCCTGGCAGAGCGCCGAGTTGCCCCGGCTGTCCATGGCGTCGAAGACCAGCTGCGAGCCGTCGGCCTTCATGGCCGCCGCGACCGCCTGGAAGCCCGGCAGCGCGAAGTCGACGCTCTGGGACAGGACCCGGTAGCCCTCCGCCTCCAGGCCCTGCGTCAGCTGCGCCGCGTACCGGGCGGAGTCGGCCTGGTTGTAGGCGACCACCGCCGCGTTCCGCGCGCCGAGCCGCTCCTTGAAGAACCGGAAGACCTCGGTGCTCTGGTAGAGCGTGCCGTTCCAGCCCACCGTGCGGCCGTCGCGCGGCGCGTTGCTGCCGTAGATGCCGTAGAGGTGCGGCCAGCGGTCGTACGCCGTGCCGATCGGCTGGCCGCCCACGTCCGGGACGTCCTTGCCGCTGACGTACGGCGCGCCCGCGTAGTCCAGCACACTGCCGGAGGCGAACGCGAACACCTGGTCGTGGTCGATCAGCTGGTGGACGCAGTCCTGGTTGCCGATCCCGCTGCCACCGTCGTCGCAGGTCAGGACCTTGACGGTACGTCCGTGCAGGCCGCCCCGGTCGTTCAGCGAGCGGAAGAAGGCCTGCGCGCCGTAGAGCGGGCCGCTGAAGGTCTCGCTGCCGACCGGACTGGTCCGGGAGGTGACGATGCCGATCCGGATCTCGGTGGGCGTGACCCCGGTGTCGGTAGCGCCGCCGTTCCCGGGTGAGGCGGGCGAGGCGGTGGGGCCGGCGGGCCGGGTGGCGAAGGCGCTCTCCGGCAGGCGGCTGCCGCAGCCGGCGAGCAGCACGGTGCCGGCCAGCAGGAGGGCGGCGGAACTTCCCGGGCGCCTTCGGCCATCCGGAGGACAACGGCCCGGCCGCCCGCGCGGTGTCGCGCGGGCGGCCGGGCCCGATGGGTTCAGGCGCATCCCGGGTCAGGCGCAGCCGGGGAGGCCGGTGTTCCCGCTCTGGGTGACCAGACCGCACAGGGTCGAGCGGGACACCTTCCACGTCCCGTTGTCGAGGATCGCCGTCCCGGTCGCGGCCGGTTCCACCACGTTGCCCTGGAGGGAGAGCGCGTACGTGACGGTGGCGTTGGTGGGCGAGGTGAAGGCGACGTTGTTCACCTGCGCCTTGACCTGGCCGACCCTCGGGTCCTGGGCGAAGCCCTGGAGCAGGGGCATCAGCTGGTCGCCGTTCTCCAGCAGGGCGGCCTTGGCCGTCAGGGGGGTGGCCGGGTCGAAGAACTTCTCCCAGTTCGTCTTGACCGCCGCCGTGGCCGCCACCGGATCGGCGGGGGCGGTCCCGGTCGCGGAGGCGCCGGCGCTCGCTGAGCTGCTCGCGCCGGTGCTGGTCGAAGCACTGGACGAGGCGCTGGCGGAGGCGCTCGCCGAAGCCGAGGAGGCCGAGGACGTGCTCTTGCTGCTGCTGCAGGCGGCCGAGGTGGCGGTGAGCAGCAGGACGGCGAGCAGGGCGTTTGCGGCCCGCCGGCGGTTGCGCGGGTGGTGGTCGTGGTGGGTCCGGCTGTCGCTCTGCGTCGGATGCATGGGTTCCTCGCCGTCGGTTTCGGTTCGTCCAGCAGGGCGTCCGGCGGTTCTCCGGGGTGTTCCGCCCTGTCCGGCCGGTGTGTCCAGGGCCCTTGTCCAGGCTGTTCCTGGAAACGTCGCAGGTGACACCATGAAGGCGGATCTGTGGACGAATCGCAATTCGGGGGAGAGAACGGAGAAAACTCCGTGAACCGGGTGAAAGGGATGAAGGGGGCGCCGGCGAAGCGGGCGCCAGGGGCGGAGTTCGTCCGGGTGTTCGTCCGGGCGGTGCGCGAGCGGCCGGGCTGGTTCACGGCGGTGGTCGGCGCCCTGCTGTGCGTACTCGGGTGGTACGGGGTGTCCGGCGAGACCCTCACGGCCCGCCAGCTGCCGTACCTGGCCTCGGGCACGGTGCCGGGAGCCGCGCTGATCGTGGCCGGCGCCGTCCTGGTGGCCGCCCGGTCACCGGGGCGGGGCGGCGCACCGGAACTGACGGACCGCCGCGTCGAGGTGCTGTACACCCTGCTGGTCGAGCAGCCGGACGGGCCGGGGGCCGCTGAGCCGACCCGGGGCGAGGACGAGTCGGCGCTGCTGGCACTCCCCGAGGGGACGCTTTACCACCGCCCGGGCTGTCAACTGGTGGCCGGCAAGGAGCGGGCCGGGCCCGTGGCGGCGGCCGGGCTGCGCGAACGCGGCCTCACCCCCTGCCCGGTCTGCGACCCCGCACCGCCGCCCTCGGACGCCACACCGCCGGACGTCGGTCGGACGGACGCCGGTCGGAGGGACTGAGGCGGCATGGCCGACGGAGCCTCCCTCAGCCTCACCGTGGACCTGGCCCTCGCCGGGCTCACGGTCGGCAGTGCTGCCGCGCTGAGCGGCATCGGCCTGGTCGTCACACACCGGGCGACCGGGGTGCTCAACCTCGCCCAGGGCGCCCAGGCGATGGCCACCGCCTACCTGCTGCGCGAACTCGTCGTGGTCCAGCACTGGCCGACGGCGCTCGCGGCCGCCTTCTGCCTGCTGGTCGCGGCTCCGGCCCTCGGGCTCCTGCTGGACGCGCTCGTCTTCCGCCCCCTGCAACGGCGTGGCGCCGGGCCCGCCGAGACGATGGTGGCCTGCCTCGGGGTGTTCGTGCTGCTCATCGGCACGGTGGTGCTGCTCTGGGGCACGGCTCCGCTGGCCGACGCGCCGTCGCTCGTCCCGGCCACGCCGATCACCCTGCCCGGCGGGCACCTGCTGCGCCTGGACACCGCCGTCCAGCTCGGTGTCGTCCTGGGCCTCGCCCTGCTGGTCGGCGCCGTCACCCGCTTCACCGGCTTCGGCGCCCGGCTGCGCGCGGTGGTCGACAACCGGCGCCTCGCCGAACTCGCCGGGGTGGACGCCGACCGGGTCTCGGCCGCCGGGTGGGCGTTCGGCTCCTTCACCGCCGGGTTGGTCGGCGTGCTGCTGGCGCCGTTCCTGCTGCTGGACCCGTACGGGCTGCCGCTGCTGGTGATGGAGACCATGGCGGTCGCGGTGGTGGCCCGGCTCCGCAGCCTCCCGGTGGCCGTCGTCACCGGCCTGGCGCTCGGGATCGCGCAGAGCGAGCTGACCCGGCTCCGGCCCGGTGGGCAGCTGCTGCCGCTGGTCCAGTCGGTGCAGGTGAACCTCTTCGTGGTCGCGCTGCTGGTGGCGGCGCTCTGGGGCGCCGGTCGCACGGTCGGCGACGGGGGCCCGCAGGCGGTGCCCGGTGGCGGGCGCCCGGCGGCCAGCCTGGCCGGGCAGGCGGCGCGGGCGGCCGGTACGGTCCTGCTCCTGCTGCCGCTCGGCTTCCAGGGGGACGACCTGCGGCGGGCGCTGCTCGTGCCGGCGCTCGCGCTCGTCCTGCTCTCGGTGGTGGTGGTCACCGGGTACGGCGGGCAGATCTCGCTCGGGCAGGCCGGCTACGCCGGGCTCGGCTCGCTCGGGACGGCGCTGCTGATCTCCGGCCGGATCCCCGGGATCCCCGCGCTGCCACCCGTCGCCGCGCTGCTCGTCGCCGTCCTGGTGACGGCCCCGCTCGGGCTGCTCACCGGTTGGCCCGCGATCCGCCGCAGCGGGCTGGCGCTCGCCCTGGTGACCTTCGCCGTCGGTACGGCGATGAGCCGGTTCGTCTTCGAGCAGCCGTACGCCACCAACGGGCTCACCCTCGACCGGCCGGCCTTCCTGGCCGGTGACCGGGCGTTCTACACCGCCGAGTTGCTGCTGCTCGGGGCCGGGCTGCTGCTGGTGCGCAAGTTGCACGGCGGGCGGCTGGGCCGCGCCCTGACGGCGATGCGCGACCACCAGGCCGGTGCCGCTGCGGCGGGGGTGGACGTGCCGCGCCTCAAATTGCTCGCGTTCACCGCCGGAGCCGGACTGGCCGCGCTCGGCGGTGGGTTGATGGGGCTGGCCGGGCGGGCCTTCGACGCGTCCGCCTTCGATCCGGTCCAAGGGCTGGTCTGGTTCGCGACGGTGGTGGTCGTGGGGGCCGACAGCGCGGTGGGAGCGGTGCTGGCGGCCGCGCTGCTGGTCGGCCTGGACGCCGGTACCGCGCCCGGGATCTCGGCGGTGGTGGTCGGCGCGCTGGCGATGGCGCTGGGCCGGATGCCGGGCGGCCTCGCCGGGGTGGCCCGGCGGGCCGTCCGGTGGGGGGAGCCCCGGCCGGTCCCGGTCCCGGCGGAGCGGCTGAGCCCGGCGGGAGTACGCACGCGGGAGCGCCTCGCGGAGCGGCTTTCGGGCCGTCGGCGGGACGGGGTGGTGCGGCGGTGAACGGAGTGGCTCCCGGCAGGGCGGCGCGGCTGACGGTCCGTGGGGTGGTCCGGCGGTTCGGTGGGATCGCCGCCGTGGACGGCGTCGACCTGGTCGCGCCACCGGGCCGGATCACGGCGTTGATCGGCCCCAACGGAGCGGGAAAGAGCACCCTCTTCGACTGCCTGAGCGGCACCGCCCGCCCGGACGAGGGCCGCGTCCTGCTGGGCGGCCGCGACATCACCCGGCTGCCGGAACACGTCCGGGCCCGGCTGGGCCTGGCCCGGACCTTCCAGCGGATCGCGGTCTTCCCGACCCTCACGGTCGCGGAGAACGTCCGGGTCGGGGCCGAGCGGGCGGGCGGTGGGGGGTCGCGCGGGTCGTTCGGGTACGAGCGGGACGGGCTGAGGACCGAGCGGGCGCTCGCCCTGCTGGGCCTGACGGCCGTGGCGGAGCGGCCGGCCGCCGGGCTGCCCACCGGGACGCTGCGGATGCTGGAACTGGCGCGGGCGTTGGCGGGCGCGCCACGCGTGCTGCTGCTCGACGAACCGTCGGTCGGCCTCGACGCCGCCGAGACCGTACGGCTCGCCGCCGTACTGCGGGCGCTGGCGGCGGACGGCCTGGCGCTGCTGCTTGTGGAGCACGACACCGAGCTGGTGGCGGAGCTGGCCGACGCGGTCTACGCGATGGCGGCGGGCCGGGTGGTGGCCTGCGGCCCGGCGGCGCGGGTGCTCGCCGATCCACGGGTGGGCCTGACCTGGGGAGTGGCCGCCGATGACGGTTGAGGCCGAACTGCGCGGGGTGCGGGTCCGGTACGGTCCGGTGGAGGCCCTGCACGGTGTCGACCTGGCCTTTCCCGCCGGACGGGTCACCCTCCTGCTGGGGCGCAACGGCTCCGGCCGTACCAGCGCGCTGCACGTGCTGGCCGGGGTGGTGCGGCCCTCCGCCGGGCGGGTGCTGTGGCGGGGAACCGAGGTCGGCGGGCTCGACGCCCACCGCCGGGCCCGGCTCGGGCTGGCGCTGGTCCCCGCCGAACGGGCGGTGTTCGGGTCGTTGACGGTGGCGGAGAACCTCCGGCTCGCGGTGTCCGGCCCGCAGGCCGACGCCGTCGTGGAGCTGTTCCCGGAGTTGGCCGCGCTGCTCGGACGGCAGGCCGGGACGCTGTCGGGTGGCCAGCAGCAGCTGGTGGCGGTGACCAGGGCGCTGCTCGGACGGCCCCGGTTGCTGCTGCTGGACGAACCGGACCGGGGGCTCGCACCCGCAGTGGCCGCGCGGCTGCACGGGATCCTGCTCGACTCCGTCCGGGAGGGCCGGACGGTCGTCATCGCGGCGCAGTCCCTGCCCCGGCTGCCGGTCGCCGACTGCCTGGTTCACGTACTGCACCGGGGGCGGGTCGTGCTCTCGGGCGAACCGGCGGAGCTGGGTGAGCTGAGTGCGATGGGTGAGATGGGTGAGATGGGTGAGACGCCGCCCCCAATCGCCGGTCGGTCCACGTCAGGCGGCGGCCCGGGAGCGCTGGGAGGCCCGCCAGAGCGAGACCAGGCTGAACACGCCCATCGCGGCGATCACGGCGGCGGAGAGCAGGAAGGCCGGTGAACCGGGCGTACCCGCGCTGGCGCCCGCGACGACGTACGCGGCGGTGCCGGGCAGCACGCCCAGCGCGGTCGCGGAGAGGAACGGCGCGGTCCGCACCCCGGAGAACGCGGCGCCGTAGTTGGCGGCCTGGAACGGGATGCCCGGGATCAGCCTCAGCAGCAGGACGCTGCGGAAGCCCTGCTCGGTGAGCCGCCGGTCCAGGGCCGCCAGCACCTTCGCCTTGAGCAGCGGGCGCAGCGCGTCCCGCCCGAGCGAGCGGCCGAGGGCGAAGGCGAGTGCCGCGCCGAGGGTGGTGCCGAGCACGGCGAGCGGCAGCCCGACGGTCACGCCGAGCAGCAGGCCCGCAGCCGCGTTCAGCGCGGGTTTGGGGACGAAGGCGAGCGTGCCCAGTGCGTAGACCGCCAGGAAGACGGGCGCCCGCCAGAGCCCGGGGGTACGGGCCGCCAGCAGCTGCGTCGGGTCCCAGAGCAGCAGCGATCCGGCCGCCGCAGCGAGGATCAGCAGCAGCAGCGCCAGGCGCAGCCGGGGTGAGCGGCCGGGTCGGGTCGGGGTGGAGGCGGGGGCGTCGGGCACCCGGTGAGCCTAACCGGGCGCGGGCCGGCGACCGGACCGGTGCCCGGGCCGACTGCCCGGTCTTACTACCTGGTCCTACCTGGTCGCGCTCCGCAGCTTCTTGAGGTGGGAGATGTCGATGGCGTGGCGGGCGCCCTCGACGCGTGCGGGGTCGTGGCGCCCATCCGGGGTCTCGATGATCAGCGGGACGCCTTCGGTCGCCGGGTGCGCGAACAGCTCCCCGAACGGGTCGGCGCCGATGTGGCCGGCGCCGATGTTGGCGTGCCGGTCCTTGCGGGCACCGACCACGTCCATCGAGTCGTTGGCGTGGATCAGCCGCAGCCGGCCGGGGCCGACAGCCGCGACCAGGGTGTCGAGGGCGTCGGCCACCCCGCCTGGCGCCGCGAGGTCGTGACCGGCTGCGAAGGCGTGGCAGGTGTCCAGGCAGACGCCGACCTTCGGGTGGTGGTCCAGCGCGTCCGCGTACGCGGCGAGGTCCTCCATCCGGGAGCAGAGCGAGTTGCCCTGCCCGGCTGTCGGTTCGAGCAGCAGCCAGGGCGCGTCCTCACCGAGCGCGTCCAACTCGTCCAGCAGCGGCCGGACATCCTCCCGCACCTGGGCCATCGCGGCCGCGTACCGGGAGCCGCCACCGGGCGCCTGTCCCACCGCCGAACCCGTGTGCACGACGACCCCGAGCGCGCCGATCCGGTGTGCGCGCAGCAGTGAGTGGCGCAGCGATTCGGCGGAACGTTCCCGCGTCGCGGTGGAGTCCGAGCCGAAGTTGATCAGGTACGGCGCGTGGACGTACGCTGGGATGCCCTCCGCCGTGCACGCCTCGCGGAACTCCGCGTCCTTGGCGGCGTCACCGGCGGGCGTGGCCCAGCCGCGCGGGTTCGCCACGAAGACCTGCACCGCCTCCGCCCCGACCCGCCGGGCGTACGCGAGCCCGGTCCCGACCAACCCGCGCCCGGCGACGGGAACATGCGCGCCGACGGGGTTGCGGCGGGCGGGGGCGGGCGGCTGGGCTGCGGCGTTCATGGGTCCGAGGATGCCATGGCGTCGCAGCGGGCCGTGACGAGGGTGAGGGCGGTAGCGACAGCCGGTGAGACGGCACCGATGATGTCGGGGGGCATCAGGACTGCCCAGCCGCCCACGCCCGACCGAGGTTTACGGAGTACCCGATGGCCGACACCACTCTCCCCGAATGCCGTTGCGGATGCGGCGACACCCGACTCGGCAACCACGGCTTCGCCAGGAGCGGCGGCCACGATCAGAAGGCGATGCTCCGGCGGTTCCGCGCCGACTTCGGCGACGAGTCCGGCATGATCGGCCGGTTCCTCGACTGGTACGACGACAACCGGCCCACCCGTACAGCGGACGAGTGGGGCACGATCCGTCAGCTCGTCGCCTGGCTGGACCAGAAGAACGGGAGCAGCGACCACGAGACCGCGATGCGCCTGATGAAGCTCAGCGAGGAGGTCGGCGAGACCATGCAGGCCTACATCGGCGCGATCGGCCAGAATCCTCGGAAGGGCGTCACGCACAGCCCGGCCGACGTGGCCGACGAGCTGTGCGACGTCATCGTCACCGCCATGGTCGCTCTCGACCGGTTCACGCCGGACCCGGAACAGCACCTCGCGGCGAGGATCCAGCGGATCGCCGACCGATCGCGCGCGATGCTCGACGTGCCCGCCGCCGAAGCGGCGCCGGACGGCGCAGCCGAACTCCGGTGACCAACTCCGGGGGCTGTCGGGGTGGGTGCTGCTGAGCCGCCGCTGTCCGCCCCGGGCCGGAGCGGGCTCGGCCCGAGCGCGCCGCTCATGCTGGATCATGGTGTGAGGGTGAGCCTGTCCTGCGGGAGTATGCGGGGGCGGCGTTCGCCGCCCGCCGCACACCTCGCCGAAGGAGAGCACCAGCGATGACCGAGCCGTCCGCCTACGCCCAGCAGATCGCCGCAGTCATCCGCCCCGCCATGCTCACCGGCCTCCAGGAGGCCGAACTCCTCGGCCCCGTCGGCACCCAGCGCATCAACGAGTGGGCGGACTGGATCTCCGAAGCCATTGCCCAGGCGGTCGTGCAGCCGATCACGGCGGAACGCGACGCCTTCGCCGACCGGGTCGACACCCTCAGCCACATCGCCAAGCGGCACAAGGACGGGTACGCCGACGCCGTCGCGGACGTCCAGAAGCTGGAGATCCGGATCACCGAGCTGGAAGCCGAACTGGCCGAGCTGCGGGCCGCCGCGGAGCTCGGCCGGGACTGAGCCTGCGGCCCCGGGGCGGGCGCGTCACCAGGCACGTCACCGGGCTGGGCGTACGCCCGTGAAGACCGTGGTGGCGGAGAGCAGGAAGGCGTCGGGTCGCCGCAGGATGCCCTCCGGTGCCCCGGGATCGATCAACACGTCGAGTGTCCTGCAGTCCTCGACGTCCAGGGACTCGCTCATCGCCTCCCGCAGCCGGGTCAGATGGTTGTGCAGGAAGGCGCGGGCCGTCTCGCCCAGCGGTGCCGGCAGGTCGAGCAGGAAGGTGAAGCCGCCGGTACGGGTGAGTCCGGCGCGGCCGAGCATCGCGGGCCAGTCCTCGACCACGGCGGTGCTGCCGGGGAGTTCGGCTCGCATGATCTCGAACCAGTGCTCCTGGGCGGTGTCGAGCCGGGCCTGGAGGCCCGGCCTGCCGATGCCGATATCGCGCGGGAGGAAGCGCATCGGCAGGCCGCCCTCCGCCAGGGCGAGCAGGCCGCCGGGCCTCAGCACAGCAGCGAGTGCGTCCAACGCGCCCTGCTGGTCGCCGAGATGGTGCACGGCCTTGCTGCTCCAGATCAGATCTGCCGGGCCGAGGCCGCCCGCCCCGTGCTCGTCACCGTCGGTCAGGCCCTCGGGCAGCTCGGCATGCCGGACGGTCACCCGGCCGTCCAGGCCGAGCCGCTCGGCGCGGGCCAGGGCGTGGTCCAGCAGCCCGGGCGCGCCGTCCACGGCGACCGCCTCGGCGTCGGCGAAGGCCTCGGCGAGCACGCAGGTCATCACGCCCGGCCCGCTGCCGATGTCGAGGATGCGCCGGACCTCCTGCTCCGGGCCGAGCAGCTCCCTCAGGCGGTCCGCCGTCAGGCGGAGGACCGGGAGCTGCAGTTCGCCGGAGTCCTCCAGTTGGTCGGTCATGACCTCCCAGTCGATCTCGGTGTGGTGGTGTCCGGGTCCGGGTCGGTGACTGCTGTGTGCGCTCATGCCGAGGAGCGTGCACCCGCCCGGACGGCAACGGCAACTTCTGTTGCCGATTCCGGGACAGCGGGGTGGAATGGCCGCCATGGACAACCCACCGACCTACCAGGCGGTCCTCGACGAGGTCGCTCCCAGGCTCCGACGGCTGCGCGCGAAGAGCGGCCTCACGCTGGCCGCGCTCTCCGAGGCGACCGGCATCTCCAAGAGCACCCTGTCCCGGTTGGAGTCCGGACAGCGGCGTCCCAGCCTGGAGCTGCTGTTGCCACTGGCCGGTGCGTACCGCGTGCCGCTGGACGACCTGGTCGGCGCCCCGGAGGTGGGGGATCCCCGGGTCCGGCTGACACCCCGCACCCTGCCGGACGGCGGCACGGTCGTACCCCTGACCAGGGGGCCGGGCCCGCTCCAGGCGTACAAGATGATCATCCCCGACCGAGGTGCCGAGCCGGATCTCCGTACGCACGAGGGCTACGAGTGGCTGTACGTACTGAACGGCCGGCTGCGGCTCGTCCTCGCCGGACACGATCTGGTCCTCGGCTCCGGTGAGGCGGCCGAGTTCGACACCCGCCTGCCGCACTGGTTCAGCAGCGCGGACGGACGGCCCGTGGAGGTCCTCAGCCTCTTCGGGCGGCAGGGGGAGCGCATGCACGTCCGCGCGAAACCGAGCGCATGACGGCACGACAGCCCGGCGGGCCGGGAGGTCGGTGGTCACCTGGTGGTCAGCCGGTGGTCTTGCCCGCCGTTGCCGTACGCGGGACGCCGTCGACGGTGAGGCAGATGCCGAACACGCGGTCGTGGCTGGTCCAGCCGTTGACGCGGCCCCGGTTGTTGCTGATCTGCACCCGCTTGCGGCTCGGGTCCACCGCCGACACGAGATGCAGGTACACCGTCCCCGTGACCCGGGCGAGGACGATGTCACCGACTTCGAGCTTCGTCGGGTCGACCGGGGCGACGAGCACCTGCTGACGACTGCGTATCAAGGGGACCATCGAGGAACCGGTCGGCCGGAACTCCACCCGGGCCCCGCCGGCTACCCTGCCCGCTGCTGCGTCCAACATTCCCATCCGCCGATAGTGCCCGATCAGGGCCGGTCGGCAGGCGGAATTTCCTCCGGGCGGTGTGGGGCGGGACGCGGGTTCCGGCACGCTCGACCGATCCGCTTCGCCGCAGCGCCCCGCCGTACGGCAGGATGGCTGCGACAACATCAGGAGCTACCGCCAGGAGCGTCCATGGGCCAGCCCGACCGGTCGGTCAACCGCTACCGCATCGGGGAGGCGGCGGCGATGCTCGGCGTGAGTGCCGACACCATGCGGCGCTGGGTCGACGCGGGCCGGCTCGACGCCGAGCGTGACGAGCACGGGCACCGGATCATCGCCGGTGCGCGGCTGGCCGCCTTCGCCCGCGAGCTGGCCAGACCGGAGAACGCCGAGGCCGAGGGGCGGCCCTCGTCCGCCCGCAACCGCTTCCCGGGCATCGTCACCAACGTGATTCTCGGCGACGTGGCCGCGCAGGTGGAGATCCAGGCCGGGCCCTTCAGGGTGGTCTCGCTGATCAGCCGGGACTCGGCGGAGGAGCTCGAGCTGGTGCCCGGCGCCCCCGCCACCGCCGTCATCAAGTCGACCAACGTGGTGATCGAGCGGAGCTGACGACTCCCGGGCGTGTGCGGGTACAGGCGTGTGCGGGTACACGCTCCTACGTTGACAACCCTTACGTGTGACGAGCGACGAGTGAGGATTTCCAGTGTCCACGTCTGCCCTGCCCCGGCCGGTGCTCGATGCCCGGCCCGTGCTCGCGGTCGCCCACCGGGGTGACCCCTACCGCTTCCGGGAGAACACCCTCGCCTCGGTGGAGTCCGCGCTCGCGGCCGGCGCCGACGCCGTCGAGGTGGACGTCCAGCTGACCCGGGACGGTGTGCCCGTCCTGCTGCACGACCTGACGCTGGAGCGCCTCTGGGGCGACCCGCGTCCGGTCGGCTCGGTCACCCTGGAACAGCTCAGCTCGCTGGGCAGCCCGGGCGTACGGGTGCCGACGCTGGCCGAAGGGCTCAAGGCGGTCGCGGCGACCCCCGCCGCCCGGCTGCTCATCGATCTGGACACGCCCGGCCCGGCCGTGGCCGCCTGGCAGGCCGTCACCGATCTGGGCGCCGAGGACCGGGTGGCGTTCTGCGGCCCGATCGGCGCGCTGCTCGCGGTCCGGGCGCTCGCGCCGGACGCGGAGCTGGCCCTGACCTGGAAGCTCCCGCAGCTGCCCGGCCGGGCCCTGTTGGACGACCTCCGGCCACGGTACGTGAACCCGCCGTTCGGCCTGGTCGACCAGGCGTTCACCGCCGCCGCCCACGACACCGGACTCGCCGTCAGCACCTGGACGGTGGACCGCCGTCGCACCATGACCCGCCTGCTCCGGGCCGGTGTCGACTCGCTGACCAGCAACCGCGTCGCGCTGCTCCGCAAGGTCCTGGACGCGCACTCCCGGGCAGAGACGCCCTGACCGCCGTACTGACCCGCCGGGCACTCGGCCGGGCCCTGCTGGCCCGTCAGCACCTGCTCGCCCGGACCCCGGACACCCCGGACTCCCCGGCGGCGATGGTCGGGCACCTCGTCGGTTTGCAGGCCCAGGCCGTCCCCGACCCGCCGTACCTCGGGCTCTGGTCGCGCCTCGACGGCTTCCGCCCGGAGGCGCTGACCGAGCTGATCGAAGGCCGCAAGGTGGTCCGGGTCGCGCTGCAACGCGGCACCATCCACCTGGTGACGGCCGAGGACTGCCGCACGCTGCGCCCACTGGTCCAGCCCGTGCTGGACCGTGCGCTGCGCAGCACGTACGGCAAGCGGCTGGCCGGTCTCGACCTGGCAGAGGTGTGGGCGCGGGGCCGTGAGCTGGTCGAGCGGGAGCCGCGTACCTTCCAGCAGCTCGGCGCGCTGCTCACGCCGGAGTTCCCGGGGTACGACCCGGCGGCGCTGGCGCAGGCCGTCCGGGCGGGACTGGCGCTGGTGCAGGTCCCGCCGCGCGGGCTCTGGGGGCGCAGCGGTCCCGCCGCCCACACCACCGCCGAGCACTGGCTCGGGCAGCCGCTCGACCCGGCGCCGTCGCTGGACGCGATGGTGCTGCGCTATCTGGCGGCGTTCGGCCCGGCCACCGCCGCCGACGTCCAGAAGTGGTGCGGCCTGACCGGGTTCGGCCCGGTCCTCGCCCGGCTGGCGCCGGAACTGGTGCTCTTCCGCGACGAGCAGGGCCGGACGCTGTACGACCTCCCGGCGGCGCCGCGCCCGGACGAGGACACGCCCGCGCCCGTCCGGCTGCTCGCGCCCTTCGACAACCTGCTGCTCTCGCACGCCGACCGCACGCGCGTCCTGCCGGAGGAGTACCGGCCGCGCGTGATGACGCAGAACGGGATCGTGCTGGGCGCACTGCTGCTGGACGGACTGGTGGCCGGTTCCTGGCGGATCGAGGGCGGCACTCTGCGGGTCCGCCCGTTCCGGCCGCTGTTGCGGGCGGAGGCGGCGGCCGCCGAGGCGGAGGGTGCGCGGCTGCTCGAATTCACGGGTGGCGAGCGGGTGGTGGTGGGCGGCTGAAGTCCTACCGGTCCGGGACGGTCAGGCGGGCGCGTAGCCCTGGTCGTGCGCCCAGTGCCTGGCGAGGGCGGTGAAGGCGCGGGCGGCGCTGCTTCGGTAGGCGGCGTCCCGGCGCAGCAGGGTGACGGTGCGTGAGGGCAGCGCGGGGTCGACGGGGACCGGGCGCAGGTGGGGCTGTTCGCGGGTGATGGCGTGCGGCAGCACGGTGGCGAGGCCGGTTCTTCGGACGATCTCGACGAGTGCGTTGATGGAGTTGGCCTCGATGCAGATCCGGGGCCGGACCCGGTGGTCGGCGAGGTACTGGTCGATGTGCCGACGGGTGGCGAAGTCCTGGCTGAGCAAGGCCAGTTGGTGGTTCTCCAGCTCGCGTACCGGCATGGGGTCGCAGCGGTCAGCGAGGGGGTGGCCGGCCGCGACGACCAGGCTGAGGGTCTCGGTGAACAGGGCGGTGCCGCTGATGCCCGGCAGGAGTGCGCCGCTGAAGGCGATGCCGAGGTCCGTCTCGTCGGCGGCGAGCTGGGACTCGATGCGGTCCTGGGTCAGCTCGCGGATGTCCAGGGTGATTCCGGGGTGCTGGGCGTGGAACTCCGCGACGAGCGGCCCGATCAGGTAGGCGGTGAAGGTCGGGGTCATCGCCAGGCGCAGGGCGCCCTGTGAGAGGTCCTGGACGTCCTGGACCGCGCGTTCGGCCGCCGCCAGCTCCTGCAGGGCCTGGCGCGCGTAGCGGGTGTACGCCTCGCCCGCGTCGGTCAGGCGCACGGTGCGTCCGGAACGGTCGAGGAGCTGGACCTGCAGCGACCGCTCGAGCTGCTTGATCTGCTGCGACAGGGTCGGCTGCGAGACGTGCAGGGCCTCGGCGGCGCGGGTGAAGTTGGCGTGCTCGGCCACAGCGAGGAGGTACCGGAGGTGGCGCAGTTCCATGGAGTCAACTATAGCCACAACCAATCGCCTCTATTGATCTTGTGTCTTGGACACTATAGGTCCAGGTCATGCATCGTTGGACTCGTCGGAACAAGCAGCCGATCGTCGAGGAAATCGTCGAAGCGTCGAAGCGTCGAAGAAGTCGAAGAAGGAGTGACCCTATGAACGAGATCGCGGCGGGCTTCCAGCGGTTCAGCCGGGACGTGTTCCCGACCCAGGCGGCCCTCTTCAAGAAGCTCGCGACCACCCATCAGCCGACCGCCCTGTTCATCGGCTGCTCGGATGCCAGGGTCGTGCCGGAGCTGATCACCCAGACCGATCCGGGCGAGCTGTTCGTCATCCGTACGGCGGGGAACCTGGTGCCGCCGCACGGGCAGGGCGCCGACGGCGTCGCGGCCAGCATCGAGTACGCGGTCAGCGTCCTCGGGGTGGCGGACGTGATCGTCTGCGGGCATTCCGCCTGTGGCGCGATGACCGCCCTCGCCTCCGGCAGCGACCTGACCGGCCTGCCCGCCGTGGCCGGGTGGCTGCACCACGCCGACGCCTCGAAGGCCCGCACCGACGCCGGGGAACACCTGGCCGGCCCGGACCGGGTCGCCGCCCTGGTGCGGGACAACGTCCTCGCCCAGCTGGCGAACCTGAAGACCCACCCGTCCGTGGCCAAGGCCCTCGTCCAGCAGAAGCTGACCCTGCACGGCTGGGTCTACGACATCGGGACGGGCTCCGCCGAGATGCTCGACGTCGACAGCGGTCGGTTCGTCGCCCTGACGAGCTGACCACCCTCCTCACACCCCTCTCCTCACTCTGAAAGGCCTCACCATGGTGCACGCCCAGTTCGACCCGACCGCCCGCCAGCAGCTCGCCCTCCAGGTCGTCGACGCCAAGACGCGCAAGGACCTCACCTGGCAGCAGCTGGCCGACACCACCGGCCTGTCCGTCGCCTTCGTCACCGCCGCTCTGCTCGGCCAGCACCCCCTCCCGAAGGAGGCGGCCGAGGCCGTCACCGAGCTGCTGGGCCTGGACGAGGACGCCGCGCTGCTGCTCCAGACCATCCCGCTGCGCGGCAGCATCCCGGGCGGCATCCCCACCGACCCGACCATCTACCGCTTCTACGAGATGCTCCAGGTCTACGGCACCACCCTCAAGGCCCTGGTTCATGAGCAGCTCGGCGACGGCATCATCAGCGCCATCAACTTCAAGCTGGACGTGAAGACGGTCGAGGACCCCGACGGCGGCCACCGCGCGGTGATCACCCTCGACGGCAAGTACCTCCCCACCAAGCCGTTCTGACCCTCCCGTAGCGAGCCGGGGGGAGCCTTCCGGCTTCCCCCGGCCTCTTCCTCTTGGGGCACCGCATCATGGACTTCGTACAGCGCACCATCGACCTCGCCCGCAAGAACGTCGAGGAGGGCGCGTCCGTTCGCCACCGTCATCGTCAGGGACGGCCGGATCCTCGCCGAGAGAGCACAGACCCCCTCCAAGGCCGACCGGCAACTGGTGGGCGGCGTCACGACGCTCCCCCAGCCTTCGGCCGGGAGGTGCCCGCAGGGCCGAGTCTGGACGGCTTCTCCTCAGTTGCCGCAGCGCTGCTGCTACGCCCTCGTCGGCACCGCCCAGACTCGGCCCGACCCAGACACCTGCCGCCGGCGCGGCGGGCGCTCCTTCACCCACCCACCCACCATTTGCCGGTCGGTCTGACTCCCGTGGCGGACCGTCGCTGCCTGGCACGCGGCGGTTCAGGGGAGCTTGACGGCCAGGATCTCGGTGGTGCGCATGTCGGGGTCGGCGGCGAGCATGGTGGGTGCGATCTGCCCCAGGGCGGCGGCGATCGGCCCGTTGAGGTGCGCGGAGCGGCCCTCTTCGTCCTCGAAGGTGTCGAAGACCCCAAACACGGTCGGGCTTTCCTTGAAGGCGAACCAGGTGACGGTGAGCTCTTCCGCGCGGGCCAGCTCCAGGGCCCCCTGCAGCAGGGCCTCCACCTGGTCGGCGTACTCGGACTTGGCCTCGATGCGGACCAGCAGGCCGATCTTCGACATGTTGCGCTCCATCTTCAGGGGTTCTTGGTCTTGTTGGTGTTCGTGCCGGCCGCGTGCTGCCGGCCATCACGAAGTTACGGGGTGAGCACCGGGCCGGCGCAGTGGCGTATCCGGCGCGTCCGATACCGTTTCCGCCATGCGTATAGCAGTGCTCGTCCTTGACGGTGTCTTCGATTCGGGGCTGGCCGCAGTCCTGGACGTTCTGCAGTGTGCCAACGAGCTGCGCGGGCGCATGCCCCAGCCGCCGCCCGCCTGGCAGGTCAGCACGATCGGCTTCACCGACACGGTGCGCACCGGCGCGGGACACCTGGTCAGTGCGGATCCGGTGGACGGGGCTGCGGACTGTGACCTGCTGCTCGTCCCCGCTGTCGCCGAACGGCAGCCCGAGGAGCTGGTGCGATGGGTGTCCGGGCCCGCCGCAGCCCCTGCGCGCCAGCTGCTCGCCGAGGCCCGCACGCGTCGTACACCTGTCGCGTCCGCGTGCGCGGGCACGTTCCTGCTCGCGGAGGCGGGCATCCTGGACGGCCTTCGGGCCACCACCACCTGGTGGCTCGCCCCGCTGTTCCGCAGCCGGTACCCGCAGGTGACTCTGGACCAGAGCCGCATGGTCACCAGCTGCGACGACGTCACGACCGCCGGCGCCGCCTTCGGTCACGTCGACCTCGCCCTGACCATCGTCCGACGACGCAGCCCCGCCCTGAGCGACCTGGTCGCCAACTACCTCGTGATCGACGAGCGCCCCTCCCAGGCCGCCCACACCATGACCGCCACGCTCGCCGAGAGCGACCCCACCATCGCCGCGTTCGAACGGTGGGCCCGTGACCACCTCCACGAACCCCTGAGCGTCAAGGACGCGGCCCGGGCCGTCGGCGTGAGCGAACGAACCCTGCAACGCACCACCCAGGCCGTCCTGGGGACCTCACCCGTCCGCTTCGTCCAAGATCTGCGCATCGAGCAGGCCACCCACCTGCTGCGCTCCACCACCCAGTCGATCGAGGCGATAGCCCGACGCGTCGGCTACGAGAACGCCAACACCCTGCGCGTCCTGCTGCGCGAACGCACCGGCCATACCGCCGGCCAGCACCGCCGTACCTGACGCCGCCGCACCTGGCACCGCGTACGTCGACGCGCCGCCGTGTGACAAAAGGGACATATCGTCAGATAGTGTGCTGAGATGGCGCCGTGGACCTGAGCAGGCAGGGCGGAGGCGGCGATGTCGGAGGAGTCCACGCACCAGGGCACGACGGACGACCGGCCGGGGGACCGCCGTAGGCCGCACCAGTACCTGCCGCCCGCCGTGCGGGCTGCTGCCGCGTGGTCCGTCGCCGTGATCATCTTCATCTCGGTCGCCGCGCTGGTCGTCTACGCGTTCGTCGCGCTGCGGGCCGCGACCATCCCGATGATCCTGGCGATGCTCGGTACGGCGCTGCTGCACCCGGTGATGCCGTGGCTGGTCCGCCGTGGACTGCGGCGCGGGCTTGCGGCCGGGTTGACCTGTGCGGTGCTGGTCGCGGTGGTGTGCGGGGTGCTGGCCGTGCTCACCAACTCGCTGGTGCACAGTGCTCCGCAGATCGCCAACTCGCTGAAGGAGGCGGGCAATCGGCTCGCCGACTGGCTGGGCCCGACCGGCGGCAAGCTGCGGCAGGCGCTCACCGATGCGGCCGGCTCCGGCAGCTCGGCGGGTGGCTCACTGACCAACTCGCTGGCCAGCGGCGTGCTCTCCGGCCTCGGCATCGCCACTCAGCTGATCACCGGTGGTGTCCTCGCCCTCGCCCTGGTCTTCTTCTTTCTGCGTGACGGCCACCGCAGCGGCGCCCTCGTCCACTCGATGCTGCCCGCCGAGCGGGCCGAGATCGTCATCGCCTGCGGGCATCGGGCGTTCTCCGCGATGGCCGGATTCATGCGCGGCACCACGTTGATCGCACTGATCGACGCCACCGTCATCACCATCGGCCTGGTGATCCTCGGCGTACCGGGCGCGGCCGGTCTGGGCGCGCTGGTGTTCCTGGGCGCCTTCATCCCGTTCATCGGCGCGTTCCTGTCCGGCACGGTCGCGGTGCTGGTCGCGCTCGCGGACCGGGGGCTCGGCACCGCGCTCTGGACGCTCGGCGTGGTGCTGGCCGTGCAGATGGTCGAGGGAAACGTCCTGCAGCCCGTGATCCAGAGCCGTACGGTCGAACTCCACCCGGCCACCATCATGTTCGCCGTCGTCGCGGGGGCCGGGGTCGCGGGCATCCTCGGCGCCCTGCTCGCCGTACCGCTCTGCGCAGCAGGACTCGGCATCGTCTCGGTGCTGCGCGGCACTGCGGGGGAGAGCGTCCGCTGACGGAATCGGTGCAGGGCCCCGACGAGCGTCCGAGATGAGGAGAGGCAGCTGTGGAGTTCTTGGTGGACATGGTGACGAGCGTTCCGGAGGGCACGTCCGAGCAGGCCGTCGCGGAGATCCGTGGCCGGGAGGCGGCGCGGTCGCGCGAGTTGGCCGCCCAGGGGAGCCTGCTGCGCTTGTGGCGGCCACCCCTGGCGCCCGGTGAGTGGCGCACGTGGGGGCTGTTCCACGCGGAGGACGCCGAGCAGTTGGAGCAGGTACTCGCGTCGATGCCGTTGAGGGTGTGGCGACACGACACGGTGACTCCGCTGTCCCCGCACCCGAACGACCCGGGCCGGTAGAGCGCCCCGGACTCCAGGCGAAGAGGAGCACCCCGACGCACGGCACGACGGACAGCGAAGCAACCCTGCGGGACGTGCCGTTCTACCGGTGCGGCAGCCGCCAGCCGGGGCGGACGAAGTGGCAGGTGTAACCGGCGGGGTAGCGCTCGAGGTAGTCCTGGTGCTCGGGTTCGGCCTCCCAGAAGGGCCCGGCGGGGGCCACCTCGGTGACGACCTTTCCGGGCCACAGGCCGGAGGCGTCGACGTCGGCGATCGTGTCCTCGGCGATCCGCCGCTGCTCGTCGTCCTGGTAGAAGATCGCCGACCGGTAGCTGGAGCCGATGTCGTTGCCCTGGCGATTCGCGGTGCTGGGGTCGTGGATCTGGAAGAAGAACTCGAGGATGGTGCGGAAGTCGGTGACGGCGGGATCGAAGGTGATCTCGATCGACTCGGCGTGGCTGCCGTGGTTGCGGTACGTGGCGTTGGGCACGTCTCCGCCGCTATAGCCGACCCGCGTCCCGGTCACCCCGGGCTGCCTGCGGACAAGGGCCTGCATGCCCCAGAAGCACCCGCCTGCCAGGACGGCCTGCTGCGTCTGCGCGGTCACTGGATCCTCCTTGTGATGGTGTCGGCTACTCGCAACACGGACTTCCCCGGCGATCATTCCCCACGTACCGGAATGCTCCGCGTTCAGGGCGGCCGTCGGCGTGACGCACCCAGCGAGCTACCGGCCGGTATCCTCGGTGCTCCTGGCACGGTCGGAAGCAGAGATTGGGTGCGGCAGCAGACATGGAGTTCCGAGAAGACATCCTGGGTGCGCCGTACGAGGCGGCCGAGTTGCCGCTGACCGCCGACGAGGAGGGCGCCGTCGGCGCGACCCTGGTCAGGCGGCTGGTCCCGGGCTCCCAGCGGGCCGTGCTCTACCTCCACGGTTACACCGACTACTTCTTCCAGACCAATCTCGCCGAGCATTTCGTCGCGGCGGGATTCTCCTTCTACGCGCTGGACCTGCGTAAGTACGGCCGGTCGCTGAGGCCCCATCAGTCGCCCAACTTCGTCCGCGACCTCGCCTCCTACGACGAGGAGATCGACGAGGCCGTCCGGCTCATCCGCGAGGTCGACGGACACGAGCAGCTGCTGGTCAACGGCCACTCGACCGGCGGGCTGGTCGCCGCCCTGTGGGCCGACCGCCGGGCCGGGCGCGGGCTGGTGCAGGGGCTCTTCCTCAACAGCCCCTTCCTCGCCATGCCCGCCGCGCCCGCCGTACGCACCCTCGGCGCGCCCGCCCTGGACGCACTCGGCCGCTTCGCCGCCACCAGCAAGCTGCCCGCCCCGCTCAACCCGCACTACGTGCACAGCCTGCACCGCGACCACCGGGGCAGCTGGGACTTCGACCTCGCCCTCAAACCCGCCGAGGGCTTCCCGCTCTACGCGGGCTGGCTCGCCGCCATCCAGCGCGGCCACCGTCAGGTCCGGCGCGGCCTGGCCGTCGACTGCCCGGTCCTGCTGATGGCCTCCACCGCCTCGACCGTCACCAGCAAGTGGGACCCGGCGCTGCTGCACACCGACGCCGTGCTCCGGGCGGACGACATCGCCGCGCTCGCCCCGCGCCTCGGACGCCACGTCACCACCGTCCGGATCGAGGGCGGCATGCACGACCTGGTGCTCTCCGGCGAGCAGGCCCGCGCCCAGGTCTTCGCCGAGCTGGACCGCTGGCTCGCCGCGTACGTACCGGCGCCGGTGTGAGCGGCGGCTCGGCGACCGGCGAGGACCGTGTGTCGGTCCAGTGTCCCGTCGCGCTCGGCACGGCGAAGCTGATGCCCGACATCGACGCCGACCAGGGCTGGCTGCTCACCCTGGACGACACCCCGCAGTCCTACGTCGACCTCGCCGACCCGACGCACCTGGAGTTCGAGTACACCCGGCGGATCGCCCACCTGCTGGACGTGCTCGCCCCCGCCGGAGCGCCGCTGGCCGCCCTGCACCTGGGCGGCGGCGCGCTCACCCTTCCCCGTTACCTGGCCGCGACCCGTCCGGGCTCGCACCAGCGCGTGGTGGAGCTGGACGGTCCACTGATGCGGCTGGTCGCCGACCACCTGCCGTGGCCGCCCGGAATCGAGGTCACCGTCGGCGACGCCCGCGAAGCCCTCGGAGCGACCCCGGCCGGCTCGGTGGACGTGGTCGTCGCGGACGTCTTCCACGGTTCGCGCACCCCCGCCCACCTCACCTCCGTCGAGTTCCTCCGGCAGGCGGCGGCCGCCCTGCGCCCCGGCGGCTGCTACGCCGCCAACCTCGCCGACGGCTCGCCGCTGGCCTTCGCCAAGGCCCAGGCGGCGACGTTGCGCGAGGTGTTCCCGCAGGTCTGCCTGGCCGCCGAGCCCTCGGTGCTGCGCGGTCGCCGCTACGGCAACGTGCTGCTGATCGGCTCCGACCGCCCGCTGCCGGTGGCGGAGCTCAGCCGCCGCCTGGCGGGCGACGCCTTCCCGGCCCGGCTCTGCGACGAGGGGGAGCTGGCGAACCTGGTCCGGGGCACGGCTCCGGTGCTGGACGCCGGCGCCGAGGACTCCCCGCCGCCACCGGACGGCGCGTTCAGCGTCGGGTGACCGGGTGGCTGCGTGGTGGTGACCGGGTGGCTGCGTGGTGAGGTGATCGGGCGTCAGTCCGGCGGCGGTGCCAGAATGCCGGAGTGGGCCAGGGCGAGGCGAAGGAGAGTCGGATGACGTCGGAGCAGTCCGAGCAGGCGCCCGAGAACGAGAGCGAGAAGGTGAAGGCGGGGCTGGGGGCGATCCCGGAGACCGCGCTCTGGACGCTGTACCACCGGGCTGTCGAGGCCCGGCGGCCCGACGCGTTGCTCATCGACCCCCGGGCCGTCGACCTGGTCGAGCGGATCGACTTCCCCTTCGAGGAGCGTTTCGGCCCGGGCGGCGGGGTGCAGACCCAGGTGCAGGCGCTGCGGGTCGGCTGCTTCGACCGTGAGGTCGAGGACTTCCTGGCCCGTGAGCCGCGCGGCACGGTGGTCTGCCTGGGCGACGGACTGGAGACCCAGTACTGGCGCGTCGACAACGGGCGGGCCCAGTGGCTCAGCGTGGACCTGCCCGAGTCGATCGCGCTGCGTGAGAGCCTGCTGCCGCCCGGTCCGCGCCAGCGCTATCTGGCCGCCGATGCCACCGACCTCGGCTGGGCCGAGGAGGTCGACCGCAGCCGTGAGGTACTGCTCACCGCGCAGGGGCTGTTGATGTATCTACCGCCGGCGCAGGTGCGTGCCCTGATCGCAGGCTGTGCCGAGCGGTTCCCGGGCGGCTCGCTGGTGCTGGACGCCGTACCGCACTGGTTCGGCCGGCTCACCCGGAGCGGCAGGGTGCGGAGCCATGGCTACCAGGCCCCGCCGATGCCCTGGTCGATGGACGCGGGCCAACGAGCCAAGCTCTGCACCGCCGGTCCGGCGGTGGCCGCCGTGCGGGACGTCCGGCCGAGCGGCGGGCGCGGGCTCGTCCGTGCGTTGCTGCCGCTCGCGCTCACCGTCCCACCGCTGTCCACCCGGCGCCCCTCGGTCACCGTCCTGGAGTTCGCCGAGCGGTCGGAGCGGTCGGAGCGGTCGGAGCGGCCCGAGCGGTCGTAGGCGGCGGGGGTGGTGGGCGGTCCAACTGGGCCGGGAGCGCCCACTGACACCCGCCCGACTCTCCCCGCGCCGACTTCAGCCTCGTTTGAAGAGCTCGGCCGCGCGCCGGTCGCACGGAAGCAGCTGGACGCCTGTGCCGCCGTTCACCACGCCCGCGCACAGCTTGGCCTGCGAGGAGTAGATGGTGTCACCGCTGACGGAGAACCGCTGTGCCGGGTTGCCGCTGCAGTTCGCGAGCTGCACGACCGTGCCGACGGTGGTGGCGCCCCAGGCGGCGTCCATGCAGAGGCCGTTCGTCCGGATCGTGCCGTCGGAGGTGACGTCCCACTTCTGGTTCGCGGCGCTGTCGCACGGCCAGAGGATCAGCGGTGTGCCGTCCGATCCCGCTGATCCGCTGAGGCACTTGCCGGTGCCGGGGTTCACCAGCGCGGTCGCCGGGCCGGCGGTCGTGGTGTGCGAGGCCGCCGCGCTCGCGGGCGGAGCGCTCTTCGTCGCCTTCGAAGCTGCGGTTCCTTGGGGCACCACCTGGTGGTCGGAGGCTTGCGCCACGGGTGCGGAGGGCGACGAGGACCCCTTCAGCGTGAGCACGACGGCACCGCCCAGCAGGCAGGCGACTACCACGGTCGTGACGATGATCCACCGGCGGGCGAACGGCCGTCGGCGGCCCTCGTGGGCGGCCCCGCCGACCGGGTGGCCGGCCGGATCGGCACCGAGTTCCTCGTGGGCAGGCGTGTCCGCCGTCGAATCCAGCCGGCGCGCCACGGTCTCGTCCAGGAGGCCGGTGTCCACGACACCGGTGGAGTCGATGGTGAAGCGCCATCGTGGCTGGTCGACCCGGCCGACGACGACCACCGACCATCGTCCCTGCGGATCGTCGGCCAGCCGGTGGATGAACTCGCGATCCCGGCCGCCGGGCAGACCGAGCAGCAGCGCCACCCCGCCGCCGCTCTCGTCGGCCAGTGCGGCATCGCCGTCGGCCAGGGCCGGTGCCTCCGTCGCCCCGAACCGCTCTGCGGCGCCGGGGTTGAACCCGATGCGGACCACCTGCACACCCCGTGACCACGGGCTCGTGGTGAGTTCACGGGTCCAGTCCTCGGCCAGGGCCCTCGCCTGCCGGGGATCGCCTTCCAGGCTGATGATCCCACCGACCTGGTTGAGGTTGAGCAGCACAAAGCCCTTGCTGGTGTGGCCGAGTGAGACCAGCCGTGGGTACGGCTCCGTCAGCGCCTCCGCCACGCTCTCGCTCTGCAGTCGCCGTAGCTGAGCGTGCCAGGTCCGGCCGCCGTCATCGGCGGCCCAGCCGGTGGGGGGCCGCTCGTCGGGGGTCTTCAGGCGAAGCCAGACGGTGTCGGGCCCGACGATGACCGCGTGGGCCACCGGAACGGCGCGGTTCTCGCGGTCGCAGGCGGTGGCCAGGACGCGCACCACCCGGTCCACGGTCCACAGACCGTGATCGGCACGAGGGCCCCCCGATCGCGGCTCGGCCCGGCGCGACCGGCGCAGCCGGGCAAGCCAGCTGCTGCGGTGAGGGACGGGATCGGCGGGTCGGCTCGGCAGTGTCACCTGTGGCACCTGTGTCTCCTCGGCTGGGGGTGGCCGGTCGTGTTCGTGGACACCCCGCCCGGCGCGGCGGTGTCCGGATCGTCAGATCATCGGATCGTCAGGAACGCCTCACGTCGACCGCCGGGTGGGGCATTCGGTGTGCTCTGAGCGTTGGCTACCCGTCAGGGAGGTGTCAACGCCGAGCAGGGGGAGGGCTTGGGCCCTTGGGCCCAAGCCCTCGGCCGGGGCTCTGGACCCGCCGCCGGGTCCGTTCCTAGCATCGACAGCGTCCGAGCCGAACGTGTCGGTGCCCACCGAGACGCTCGGCACCACCAGAAGGGACACACCATGGCGAATCTGAACGTCACGTATCAGGAGATGTCGGACACCGCGAGCACGATGCGCCGCAACAAGGCCGACATCGACGACAAGCTCAACCAGTGCAAGAGCATCGTCGACAGCCTGACCACCAACGGCTTCGTCACCGAGCAGGCGTCGGGCAAGTTCGACACCGTGCACACCGAGTTCAACAACTCGGCCACTCAGGCCATGGACACGCTGGACCAGCTGTCGCAGTGGCTCGACAAGGCCGTGGCCGCGATGCAGGACATGGACACCCAGCTCTCCGGCTCCCTCAACAAGTAGTAGCCGGCCCGGAGTCGGCCGGGCATCGCACGCGCGCCCCGCGTCGGCCGTAACGGCGGCGCGGGCGCTCGGACTCATGAGGGGTTGGGAACCATGCCCATGATGATCACCATTGCCCGGCGCCCGGACTGGTCGGCCGACGTGGTCGTGGATGCCGATCCCACGACGCCGCTCCGCGACGTCGTCAAGAACCTGCTGGACAGCCTCGATTCGTCGCAGGCTCCGCCAACCGGCGACTCGGCCGTGACGGCGGTCTATCTCGCCGATCAGCTGCTGGACCTCTCCGGGCCGCTGGCCGGCAGCGGGATCCACGACGGCTCCGTGCTGTGGCTCGGCCGGCCCGGCCCTGGCCCGAGCCGCCGCGCCGGCCTGGTCACCATCAGGGTGGTGGCGGGTGCCGGTGCCGGGCGGGTCTGGTACCTCGACGCAGGCGAGCACCGGATCCGGTCCGGCGCCGGTGTCCACGTCACCAAGGGCGGTGACCAGGCGGCGGCGGTGGCCGCCGTCGTCCGGGTGTCCCTCGATGCCTCGGTGCACGTGCGCGCTGTCGCGCCCGCCGCCCTACTGGGCCGCGCCCCGCTGCCCGACCACGAGGTCGCCTGGCGGGAGACGGTCCAACTCCGGGTCGGGGACGCCATCATGGAGGCGCACCCCCTGCTGCGCCCGGATGCCGTCGTCGAACCCTCTCCCGACGGTGAGTACCTGGACTACAACCGCCCCCCTCGGCTGCTCCCCCCGGTGCAGCGCAGCGCGTTCCGGCTGCCGACCCAGCCCAAGCCGTCGGCCCCGAGCGCGCTGCCGTGGCTGGCGGCCGGCCTGCCCGCCGTCGGCGGCGGCCTGTTCGCGGTGATGACACACAACCCGATGTTCCTGATGATGGCGGCGATGTCGCCGGTCATGATGGTCGGGAACTGGATCAGCGGGCGGCGTCAGGGCCGGCTCGGCAACCGGCGGCAGCTGGTCGAGTACCAGGCCCAACTGGAGGCCACCGAGGCCGAGATCGCGGCGGCGCTGGATCAGGAACGCCTGGACTGCCGCGCCGCGAGCCCGGACCCGGCCGAGCTGCTGGTCATCGCGACCGGACCGAGGGCCCGGCTCTGGGAACGCCGCCGCACCGATCCGGACCACCTGCTGGTCCGGGTCGGCGTCGCCGACCTGCCCACCAAGATCGCCGTCGAGGAGGGTGAGGGCACCGAGCGCCACCGGAACCTCCGGGCGGTGCAGGACGTCCCCGCCGGTTTCTCCATCGCGCAGACCGGAGTCGTCGGTGTCGCGGGACAGGGCGACTGGCCGCGCCGGATGGCACGCTGGCTGGTCGGCCAGCTGGCCGTGCTGCAGAGCCCTCGTGACGTGCAGCTGTACGTGCTGACCGATCCGGCGGGCGAGCCCCTGTGGCAGTGGGCGGCCTGGCTGCCGCACACCCGGCCGCTGCTGGGACAGCAGGCCCTGGCGCTGGTCGGCGCCGACGCCGAGACGCTCGGCCGCCGGGTCGCCGAGCTGATCGAGCTCATCCACGTCCGCCAGCAGGCGCGACTCAACGCCGGTGCCAGTGCCGCGTTCGCCGACCCGGACGTCGTCGTGGTGCTGGACGGTGCCCGACGACTACGGGCGCTGCCCGGCGTGGTGACGATCCTGCAGGAAGGCCCTGCGGTCGGCGTCTACAGCATCTGCGTGGATGCCGACGAACGCACCCTGCCCGAGGAGTGCGCGACCGTCGTCGTCGGAGGCGCCGCGCGACCGGCCACCCTCCGCCAGCAGCGCGCCGCGCAGCTCGACGGCATTCTCGCGGACGAGGTGGCGGACAGCTGGTACGCGGAGACGGGACGTCAGCTGGCGCCGCTGCGCGATGTCAGCGAGAACCAGGGCGAGGCCGCACTGCCGGCCTCCGCGCGCCTGCTGGAGGTCCTCGGTCTGGAGGATCCGACCGCCGCCGCGATCGCTGCTCGCTGGCGCTCCTCGAGCCGCAGCACCAAGGCCGTGGTCGGGTACTCGCTGAACGGTCCGTTCGCCCTCGACCTGGTCAACCACGGCCCGCACGGCCTGGTGGCGGGCACCACGGGCTCGGGCAAGTCGGAGTTCCTGCAGACCCTGGTGGCATCGCTGGCGGTGGCCAACCGCCCGGACGCGATGACCTTCGTCCTGGTCGACTACAAGGGCGGTGCCGCGTTCAAGGACTGTGTCGAACTGCCCCACACCGTCGGCCTGGTGACGGACCTGGACACGCATCTCGTCGAACGGGCCCTGACCTCGCTGAGCGCCGAGCTGACCCATCGCGAACACCTGTTGGCGGCCGCAGGCGCGAAGGACCTGGAGGACTACCTCGACTACGCCGGCCGCCGGCCCGAACTGGCGCCGATCCCGCGCCTGCTCATCGTCATCGACGAGTTCGCGTCCATGGCGCGCGAGCTGCCCGACTTCGTCAGCGGCCTGGTGAACGTCGCCCAGCGCGGGCGCTCGCTGGGCATCCATCTGATCCTGGCGACGCAACGTCCGTCCGGTGTGGTCTCGGCGGAGATCCGCGCCAACACCAACCTGCGGGTCGCGCTGCGGGTGACCGACCCCGGAGAGAGCACCGACGTCATCGACGCCCGGGAAGCCGCGAGCATCTCGGTGGCAACCCCGGGGCGGGCCTACGCCCGGCTCGGGCACAGCTCGCTGATCCCGTTCCAGACCGGCCGGGTGGGGGGCCGCCGCCCACGGGCCGACCGGACGGCCGCAGTGGCCCCGCCGTTCCTGCAGCCGGTCTCCTGGCTGGACCTCGGACTGCCCGCGCCGCAGCGCCCGCACAGCGTGGCCGAGACCGACGAGGTGACCGACCTGTCGGTCCTGGTGGCGGCGATCAGGCAGGCCAACGACCTGCTGGGTATCGCCCCGCAGCGCCGGCCGTGGCTGCCGCCGCTGCCGCTGTCGCCGGTGGTCGAGCTGGCGGCGGAGGCGGTGGGCGGTACGACGGGGAATCCGTCGTTCTCCTGGGCGGTCCAGGACCTGCCGGCTCGGCAGCGCCAGGAGCCGGTGACGGTGGACCTGGCCACCTTCGGGCACCTGCACATCATCGGCGCCCCGCGCTCCGGGCGCTCCGCCGCGCTGCGTACCTTCGCGGCGGCCGCGGCCAGCGCCTCCGGCGTCGCCGACCTGCACCTGTACGGGCTCGACTGCGGCAACGGCGCCCTGCTGCCGCTCACCAAGCTGCCGCACTGCGGCGCGGTGGTGCAGCGCACCGAGACGGACCGGGCCGCCCGGCTGCTGAAGCGCCTGCACGCCGAGGTGCAGAACCGTCAGCGACTACTCGGTGAGGGCGGCTTCGCCGACGTGGCCGAGCAGCGCGCGGCCGGCGCCGAGAACGAGCGGCTGCCTCATGTCGTGCTGCTGCTGGATCGCTGGGAGGGCTTCATGGGAACCCTCAGCGAGTACGACGGCGGGGTGCTGACCGACCTGGTCCAGACCCTCCACCGCGAAGGCGCCAGCGCCGGGGTGCACGTGGTCATCGCCGGTGACCACATGCTGCTGAGCGGCCGGATGAGCTCGCTGTGCGAGGACAAGTTGGTGCTGCGGTTGTCGGACCGCAGCGACGCCAGCCTGGCCGGGCTGAACTCGCGGAAGATCCCGGAGAACCTGCCGCCGGGCCGTGGCTACCGCGCGGTCAGCGGGATCGAGACCCAGGTCGCGCTGGTGGCGGCCGACCCGGCGGGCCCGGCCCAGGTCGCCGCAGTGCACGCGCTGGCGGCCCGGCTGGTCGAGCGCGAGGCGGCGGTCCCGAAGTCGGCGCGTCCCAACCGGATCGCTGTGCTGCCCACCCAACTGCCCTTCGAGCAGGCGTGGGAGATGGTCGGGACCCCGGCCCCCATGTGGGCCCTGATCGGCGTCGCCGGCGACGACCTGGAGCCGGTCGGGGCCGACCTGCTGGGCGATCAGCCGACCTTCCTGGTCGCCGGGCCGTCCCGGTCCGGGCGCAGCACGGCACTCGCCGTCATGGCGGAGTCGCTGCTGCGCGGCGGGACCGAGGTGGTCATCGGCGCCCCCATGAACTCCCCGCTGCGCGGCTTCGCGGGCCGGCCCGGCGTTCGGGGCGTCATCACCAGCGAGGAGCCCACCGAGCGGCAGTTCGCCGAACTGCTGGACCCCGGTGACGGTCCGGTGGTGCTCATGGTCGACGACGCCGAGGCCTGGCGCGACCTGATGTGTCGGGACTGGCTGAAGGCGTTCGTCCGCAGGGCCGCCGGGAGCAGGCGAGGCGTCATCATCGGCGGGGAGGTCGCGTCGGTGGCGAACGGCTTCTCCGGCTGGCAGGCGGAGGTCAAGAAGAACCGGCGCGGCGTGCTGCTGTCGCCGCCCAACATGAGCGACGGCGACCTGGTGGGCGTCCGGCTGTCCCGCTCCCAGACCGCCGCCAGGGTCGTACCGGGCGCGGCCCTGGTGCATCTGGGGAGCGGCAGCCTGCTGCCCGCCCGGATCCCGCTGGTGCCCGCCCCGCCCGACAGACCCGCCCACGACAACCGGGAGCACTGATGGCAGACCTCGTGGTGAAGGACCTACAGGACCTGGTCAACGACCTCAACTCGCTGATCAGCCAGTTCGAGGGGGCGCTGGACTTCCAGAACGACGACAAGGGGCTCTGGGGACAGCTCAACGCCAACCTCTCGATGGGCGACTTCGCCGACAACTGGACCGTCCACCGCGACGCGATGGTCAAGGACATGAAGGCGCTGCGCGACAAGGTCACCAAGATCGACGCCGCGTGGACGCAGGGAGAGCAACAGCTGCTGGACTCGTTCCAGAGCTGACGAGCCGGGAAAGGAGGACCGAATGAGCATCAGGCATCTCGACTGGTCGCCGTTGGACCGGGAGTCGGACCCGGTCCACGCCGACCCCGACGTGGTGGTCGCGGCACAGAAGCGCTACGCGCTCATCGCCACGACCATCGACGACGCGACCGCCAAGCTGCAGCAGATCGTCAACACCAACAGCGACAGCCTCGCCGGCCAGTACGTCCAGGGGCTGAGGTCCGAGGCGAGTTCGCTCAACGACAGACTCAGCAAGGCCGCCGTGCGGTACCACGATGTTGCCAACGAGATCAACAAGTACGAGCCGGATCTGGACCAGGGACTCACCGAGACCGCCGGTGCGCTGACCGATGCCGAGGATGCCAAGAGCTCCCAGGCCAAGGCGAACGGCATGCCGAATCCGCAGAAGAGCTCGGACGGCACCACCACCCCGGCGGAGCAGCAGAAGGGCACCGACAAGAGCAAGGCCCAGTCCGACGCGGACGCGAAGCTGGCGGCGGCGAAGACGCGGCTGAACAACGCGCTGGACGCGCTCAACGTGGCCGGCAAGCGCTTCGGCGACGCGGTCAGTGCCAGGAGGTACGACGACGGGCTGACCGACTCCTACAAGGACAAGCTCGACGCCGTCATGGCCAAGATCAGCCAGATCTTCGCCATCATCGGCATGATCCTGGGCGCTCTCGCGATCCTCATCCCCGGCGTGGACGTGCTGGTCATCGCCGGAGTGGTGGCCGGCGCGGTCACGCTGATCGCCAACATCGTGCTCTATCACGACGGCAAGGGCAGCGTCGTCGACGTCATCCTCGGGGCCGTCGGGCTGGGCATGGCCGGCCTGGGCGCCGTCATCGGGTTGGTGGGCAAGGGGATCTCCAGCATCGCCAAGGCCGGCGCCCTCGCCAACCGGCCGGGCGGAGCCGGCGGAATCGAGCTGGTGCCGCTGAAGCCGCCCGGCTCGATCACGAACTTCTCCAGGCCGTTCGGGCCGGGCAACCCGCGTCCCGGCGGACCTCCCCCGAACTTCTCCAGGCCGTTCGGGCCGGGCAACGTTCCCATCAAGCCTGCCCCGCCGGTGCGCCCCACTCCGGCCGGGGCGCCGGAGCCGAACGCGGCCGCCGACTGGAAGAACCTGTCGGACTGGTTCAACAACCCGGCCACCAACTGGGTGCTGGGCAAGCTCGGCGTCATCACCCCCGAAACCGGGTTCTGGGCCTCGGCCTGGGCCCAACTCAAGGGCGCCGGAGAGATGTGGGCCACCCTGCTGACCGATCCGGCGAAGTTCGGCAAGGACTTCGCCGGCATCCTCACCGGCCTGAAAGGCCCCCTCGACCTCTCGGCCATCGTGAAGGCGGGCGGCCTCGGGGGCATCTCGCCGCTCTGGTTCGCCTGGGGCGGTCTGAACGGCGCGTTCGGGATCGGCGCCGGATTCATCTACACCGGCGGGCGCCTGATGGGCTGGATCCCCTCGGTCAACCCGCCGGGCCAGGTGCCCGCCACGTGAGCACGGAGGAGACGACGATGAGCGACGATCTGACGGCGCTGACCCGGCAGCCGTGGCACTGGGAGTGGGTTCCCGTCGTCCGACCGGGTGAGCCGGCGGACGAGGCGTGGACCGAGCACGTGGTGGCCCTGTTCGACGAGTGGATGTCCGAGGGCCTGGCCGCCACGCGCGCGGCCTGGCCCGCCGCAGCCGGGACGTTCCCCTTCACGTCGGACACGGTGGGACGCGACGCCGCCCGCTGGCTGCTGGAACGCGCGGAGGCGCTGCCCGCCTGGTCCCGGCTGGCCTGGGGCACGGCGTTCGTGAACAGCCGGCCCAGGTGGTCGCCCGTCCCGGTCGTCGTGGAGTTCACCGGGCCCGTGACGGGGGACCCCAACTACCTCATGCACCTGGTCGGCGCCCGTGGCATGGAGGGCGACGCACGCGACCCCGTCGTCGACTACGTGACCACCTCGATCGGTGACGGGCTGCGGGTGTTCGCCCTGTGCCGCAGCGCGGAGGGCGCCGCCTATGCGCGCGTGAATGCCGCACTGCGCCTCGACGTGCCGCCGACCGGCGCCACGCCGGGTGTCGGCATCGACGTCGTGCTGAGCACGCTCGTCTTCGAGATGGGGCTGATGGCCTTGATCGGGAACGGAGTCGAGCGGTTGATGCAGCAGATAGCCGACGAATGCGCTCCCGCCGACGGGGGCCCGGCCCGGCTCGGCTTCCTCGCGGCCACCGCCACCGCCACCGAAGGAGCACCGGCATGATCGACTTCGAACTCGTCCTCCCGGACGGCTGGGTGCAGATTCCCACCACGCCGGACACCGCCAGGCTGCGCCACCGGATCATCGGCGACGTGATCCAGCATCACCTGCCCGACTCGCTGCCCCGGGACAAGGCGACTCCGTGGCGCCGGATGCTGCGCAAGGAACTCACCGAGGCGACCGACGAGGCCGCGCGGCAGAGTGCCCGCTCGGTCCTGCTGCCGCTGCAGGAGTTCAGTGGCATCCGGCTGCCCGGATCGATGCTGGTGACCGTCCTCGAAGGCGAGGACGAGACCGAGGACCTGGAACAGCTGCTGGCCGCCATCCTCGCCGATGCGGGGGCCGACGGGACCCGACTGGAGATCGGCGGTGCACCGGCGGTACGGGTGGCCTCGGTCATCGACAGCGGCCGGGTCCGGCGCAAGTCGCCGTCCTGGAAGGTCTCGTACTACGTGTCCCATCCGGAGGCGCCCGGCGTGTGGGGGTTGCTGACCTTCACCGTGCTGACCGACGGGGATGTCGACGCCGCACCGGTGCAGGCCGTCGTCCTGCTCTTCGACATGATCGTGGCGACGCTGCGCTGGGGGGACCGCGTGGACGTCCCCACCGAGGACGAGGTGCTCGCCCAGCTCACCCAACTCGCCGAGTTGGCCCAGGCATCGGGCGCGGGCGCGGGCGCGACAGCCGACGGGGCCGGCCTGCGAACGCCGTCCGGACCGGACGTGAAGGAAGTATGAAGCGGGCTCCGCCACGCTGGGCGTATGACACTCGTCGCCACGTCCGTGCCGATCAGTCCTACCTGCGTGCGGATCGCCATCACGAGCCCGGACATCCTGGCCCAGATCCGGCAGGTCTTCGCCAGCAAGAACCTGGCCGTGGAGATCGTCCGCATGCCCTACGTCGAAGTCACCGTCAGACCGGCGGCGGTCGCCGTGACCGGCACGGACCGGTCTGTGATGGGTACCTCGCTGGAGCGGGTGGTCGGCCCCGCCGTCCAGCCAGGTGCCCCGGCCGCGCGCCGGCTGTGCGCGGAGTACCGGCTGAGCGTGGTCGAGGTCGGCGGCCGCCCGGGGACCGAGGACCCCGCCCCACCGGCCTCGGTGCCGGACCCTGATGCCGGCAGCCCGGTGGCCGCGCTGTCGCGGCGTCAGCACGAGGTGATGGCCCTGGTGTCCAGCGGCGCGCGCAACAGCGAGATCGCCGCCCGACTGCATGTCAGCGAGAAGACCGTGAAGAACCACATCAACCGGATCTTCAGGTCGCTGGGGGCGGGCAGCCGGGTCGAGGCCGTGCTGGCCTGGCAGCGCCACCAGCAGAACCACGCTATCCCGCGCGGCGCACCGAGTCCTCCGCTGGCACCGGCGCTGGTCCGGCACCCAGGGCACGGAGGAAATCCGTGACGTCGGCGACCTCCTCGGCGGTGAACGGGGACAGTGTCACCCGGCGGGCCGAGTATCGGACCACGAGGCCGCTGAGCCGGTTGCGGCTGGTCACGACGGTGAACGAGGGACCGCCGTCCGGCAGCAGGTCCTCGACCTGGTCGGCGGACGCGGCGTTGTCCAGCACGATGAGCAGGCGCTTGTCCCGCACGATGCTGCGCCACAGCGCGACCCGCTCCCCATGCTCCGCCGGGATGTTCCCCGCGTTGAGCGAGGTGAGCAGGTGGTACAGGGCGTCCTCGGGGGAGCGGACCGGGTGCTCGGGGTCGAAGCCGCGAAGGTTCACGTACACCTGGCCGTCGGGGTACTCGGCGGCCAGCAGATGACCGCAGTGCACGGCCAGCGCGGTCTTGCCGACCCCGCCGACTCCGACGACCATCACGATCTGCGGGCGCCCCGCCTTGTCGGCCCCGCCGTCACCCGGCCCGGTACGCGCCGCGTCCAGCACCTGCCGGACGGGAGCGACCCGACCCACGAAGCCACCGACGCCGCGAGGCAGCTGCGCCGGCCGGACCGGAGCGGCGGTCGCCGGCCTCCTCGGGGCGCTGCGCGGCCCGGCGTTGTCGGTCAGGATCGATGAGTACAGGGCCCGCAGCTCGGCCGACGGGTCGATCCCCAGATCCTCGGCGAGCAGCTTGCGCACGTCGTGGTACTGCGCGAGCGCGTCGGCCGTCCGACCGCTCCGGCGCAGCGCCGTCATCAGCAGGGCACGCAACCGCTCGTGGTAGGGGTTGCCCGCCACCTGGCCCCTCAACTGGTCGGCCGCTGTGGTCGGTTGCCCCAGTTCAAGGAGAAGTTCGGCGCGCTCCAGCAGCAGGCGGAGCCGTAGTTCCGCCACCCACGTACGGTGCTGGGCAGCGAACGGACCCGGCAGGCCGCTCAGCGCGGAGCCCGGGTGCCAGCGGGCCAGTGCCTGGTCGAAGGCGTCGACCGCAGCGGACGGCTGCTGCCGGGCCCGACTGGTCCGGGCCCGGGCCGTCAGCCACTCGACCACTCTGACATCGAGCTGCCCGGGCCCGAGCCGGAGCGCATAGCCCGATCCCGAGCTGGTCAGCGGCTCGCCCAGACCGGCCAGGGTCCGGCGCAGGCCGGACACGTAGGTGTGGAGGCTGCCGGCGGCGGTGACCGGCGGCGACTCGCCCCAGATGTGGTCGATCAGCTCGTCACGCGGGACGACGCTGTTGGCACTCAGCGCGAGAACGGCGAACACGGCGCGCTGCTTGGGCGGCCCGAGGGGAAGCTCCCGCCCTTCGGCATACGCGCGTAGTGGTCCGAGAGTCTCAACCCTCAGGCAACCGTTCTCCATCTCTCTCCTTGCGTGGAAATCCGGGCCCTCAGGCCGGGTGGGAGACGCATCTCTGGTCGCTGACGCGCGAAGCGCTGGAGTACTACCAGTGACCTGTCCTCGGACAGCGGTCAGGGTTTGGCCGTCACGAGGCTTTGCGGAGCCAAGTGAGAAGCCCTCTCGTTCACGAGAGGGAGGAGTCACGACGGTCTCTCCCTCGGGGGAGGCAGAGTTTCGGCGCGCATGCGGGCGTTGGGCTGCCTTACGTCGCCTGGTGGTACGAAAAGGGCATCTGTCGGCAGTACCCCGGCCCAGGGCATGGGTCTGCCGACCGCTCCCGGACACAGTTCCGCAGTGGCTCCGGGTTGCTCCCGTGACAGCGTCCGGTTCGAACTCCGGTAGGTGGTGCTTCGTCACCATCGGCACAGGACTGCGGCCCACCAAGGCCATCGGGGTCCGAGTGTGGCCGGAGTCGAACAGCCGGGTCAAGCCTCATGACCGTGTTCGATCGGCGTGCCCTGACCAGGGCGGAACCCGTGGTCCGGCAGCCGTCCCCGGCCAAATGACCGGTGGGGTCGGTCATCGGGGGCCGGAATCTGGGCATTCGGGCATCCAGGGTGGGCCGCCGGGTTGTTCGAAGTCGCTGACCTGCGGTCATCTCCGGTGGGAGCGGGCAGAATTCGGGCCTGTTCCGGTCTGCCACGGAGCTGTTCGTCGTCCCGGCACGGGGGTATAAATCTTGCACGGGCGCATTCGGGCTTCCGATGTCCGAACGGGCGGAGGGAGCACCGGAGATGCGAGCAGCGGAGCGGCAGCACCGAATTCTGGTACTGGCCCGTCAGGAGGGGCGCGTCGAGGTCACCACTGCGGCCGCTGATTTCTCGGTCGCGGTGGAGACCATCCGGCGCGATCTGAGCGAGTTGGAGCGCCGGGGGCTGATCCGTCGTACCCACGGCGGCGCCTACCCGGTCGAGAGCACCGGCTTCGAGACCGACCTGGCGCAGCGCGTCACCCGGCACGTGGAGGCGAAGCGCCGGATCGCGGCCGAAGCCGTCAAGCTCGTGGGCGAGGCGGAGAGCGTCTTCGTCGACGAGGGCTACACCCCGCAGATCCTCGCCGCGCTGCTGCCGGCCGACCGTCCGCTGACCGTGGTGACGGCATCGCTGTCGACCGCTGCGGCCGTGGCCGACTCGGCCAACATGACCGTCCTGCTGCTGGGCGGCCGGGTGCGTGCCCGGACCATGGCCACCGTGGGCTCCTGGGCCTGCGCGATGCTGGCGGGCTTCGTCATCGACCTGGCGTTCCTGGGAGCGAACGGGATCTCCCGCGACCTCGGGTTGACCACCCCCGATCCGGTGGTGGCCGACGTCAAGGCCAAGGCCCTCGAGGTGTCCCGCAGGCGGGTCTTCATGGGTCACCACAGCAAGTTCGGAGCCAGCAGCTTCTGCCGCTTCGCGGAGGTCGGCGACTTCGAGACGATCGTCACCGACGCCGAACTGTCCAGTGCGGAAGCCCATCGCTACGCCCTGTTGGGACCGCACGTCATTCGGGCCTGAGGCACCAGGCCCGAGAAGACCCGCACTTGAACAACCCCGCGCTCGAACAACCCCGTGCTTGAGGCACCACCCCCCCGGTGGTCGTGGCGCGGCTGCCGCCGTCTCCGCAGGACGTCCGGCCGCCGCCTCGGTCGCACGTGCCCCGAACCCGTCCCACCCGACCGGGTTCACCGAGAGAAGGAACACGCATCATGACGATCAGACAGACAGTCCTGCGCAGAACCGTGCCGCTGGGCGTGGTAGTCCTCTGCGGCGCCACCCTCGCGGGCTGCAGCGGCGCCGGTGGCGCCGGCGGTGGCTCGCAGGCGCACTCCATCAACGTGCTGATGGTGAACAACCCGCAGATGGAGGACCTGCAGAAGCTGACGGCGGCCAACTTCACCAAGGCCACCGGCATCAAGGTCAACTTCACCGTGCTGCCGGAGAACGACGCCCGGGACAAGTTCACCCAGGACTTCTCCAGCCAGTCCGGCCAGTACGACATCGCGACCATCAGCAACTACGAGGTCCCGTTCTACGCGAAGAACGGCTGGCTGGCCTCGCTCAGCGGGCCCGCAGCGGGCGACACCGGGTTCCAGCAGAGCGACATCCTGCCCACCATCCAGCAGGCGCTGACGTACAACGGCCAGCTCTACGCCGAGCCGTTCTACGGCGAATCGTCGTTCCTGATGTACCGCAAGGACGTCTTCGCGGCCAAGGGCCTGACCATGCCCGCCAACCCGACCTGGGAGCAGGTCGCCGACCTCGCCGCCAAGACGGACGGCGCGCAGCCGGGCATGAAGGGCATCTGCCTGCGCGGGCAGCCGGGTTGGGGCGAGCTGATGGCGCCGCTGACCACGGTGGCCAACACCATGGGCGGTACCTGGTTCGACCAGAACTGGCAGGCCCAGCTGACCGCCCCGGCCTTCACCGCCGCGACGAACTTCTACGTGAACCTGCTGCGGGCGCACGGTGAGGCGGGCGCGCCGCAGGCCGGGTTCACCGAGTGCCTCAACGACCTGGAGCAGGGCAAGGTCGCCATGTGGTACGACGCGACCTCGGCGGCCGGCTCGCTGGAGGCCTCGGACTCGCCGGTGGCCGGCAAGGTCGGGTACGTGCCCGCGCCGGCCGACCAGACCAAGGCCTCGGGCTGGCTCTACACCTGGGCCTGGGGTGTGCAGAAGGCGAGCACGCACCAGGGCGACGCCTGGAAGTTCATCTCCTGGGCCTCCGGCCAGGGGTACGAGCAGCTGGTCGGCAAGACCCTCGGCTGGTCCCGCGTCCCGGCCGGCAAGCGCGCCTCGACCTACAGCGACCCGAACTACGTGGCCGCCGCCTCGGCGTTCGCACAGGCCACCAAGACCGCGCTGACCAGCGTCGACCCGCAGAACCCGGGAGTCCAGCCCAGGCCCGCGCCGGGCATCCAGTTCGTCGGCATCCCGGAGTTCACCGATCTGGGCACCCAGGTCTCGCAGCAGATCAGCGACGCGATAGCGGGCCAGATCAGCGTGGACCAGGCGCTGAAGAACAGCCAGACGCTCGCCGCCAAGGTCGGCGCCAAGTACGCGGGGCAGTGACCCGCCCGCGCACCCCACCCGAGCGGAGACGCACGTGAGCACTACCTCGATCACCGGACGCCCCAGCAGGGTGTCGCGGTCCGCCGAACCCGGCGCGCGCCGGGCGGCGGGCCGGCCGCGCGGCGCCTGGTCCCGCCGGGCGCCGCTGCTGCCGGCGCTGGTCTTCATGATCGTCGTCACCCAACTGCCCTTCGTGGGCACCCTGGTGATCTCGTTCATGCGCTGGAACGCGCTGGACCCGGGCAACCGTGGGTTCGGCGGCCTCTCCAACTACAAGGCGGCGTTCGACGATCCGGCGCTGCGCTCGTCCATCGAGACCACGGTCCTGCTGACCGCCGCCGTGGTGCTGGTCAGCCTGCTGCTCGGGCTGGTGCTGGCGCTGCTGCTCGACCGCCGCTTCCGGGGCCGTGGCATCGTGCGGACGATGCTGATCACCCCCTTCCTGGTGGTGCCCGCAGCCTCGGCGCTGCTCTGGAAGCACGCGATCTACAACGCCTCCTACGGTCTGCTGAACGGCACGCTGACCTGGCTCTGGAGTCTGTTCGGCAGCGCGCCCGCCCCGCAGCCGGACTGGCTCTCCAACACCCCGCTGATCGCGGTCGAGATCTCGCTGATCTGGCAGTGGACGCCGTTCATGATGCTGATCCTGCTCGCCGGGCTGCAGAGCCGGCCGATGGACGTCGTCGAGGCGGCCCGGGTGGACGGCGCGAGCACCTGGCAGGTGTTCCGCTACCTCACCTTCCCGCACCTGCGCCGCTACCTGGAACTCGCCGCGTTGCTCGGCAGCATCTACGTGGTGCAGAACTTCGACGCGGTCTTCACGATCACCTCCGGCGGGCTGGGCACCGCCAACCTGCCGTACACCGTCTACCAGACCTTCTACCAGGGCCACGACTACGGCCAGGCGTCCGCCGAGGGCGTCCTCGTGGTCATCTGCACCATCCTCCTCGCGACCTTCGCGCTCAGGACCGTCTCGTCGCTGTTCCGGGAGGAGTCGTCATGACGGCCGCCGCAGTGTCCAGCCGGGCCTCGGCCCGCCGTAACAGTGCCCTGCTCGGGCTGCTGGCCTGGTTGGGCGGGGTGCTCTTCTTCCTGCCGTTCGCCTGGATGGTGCTCACCTCGCTGCACAGTGAGCCGGCCGCCGCGACCAACCCGCCGAGCGTCGGGGCCGGGCTCACGCTGCAGGGGTACCGGGAGTTCTTCGGTGCGGGCAGCGGGGTGAGCCCGTGGCCGCCGCTGATCAACTCCCTGACGGCGAGCGTCGCCTCGACCCTGCTGGTACTGCTGCTGTCGGTCCCCGCCGCCTACGCGCTGTCGATCCGGCCGGTGCGCAAGTGGACCGACGTGATGTTCTTCTTCCTGTCCACCAAGATGCTGCCGGCCGTGGCGGGCCTGCTGCCGATCTACCTGATCGCCCAGAACGCCGGGATGCTGGACGACATCTGGCTGCTGGTCATCCTCTACACCTCGATGAACCTGCCGATCGCGGTGTGGATGATGCGCTCCTTCCTGGCCGAGGTGCCCAAGGAGATCCTGGAGGCCGCCTCGATCGACGGCGCGGGGCTGCCGACCGTCCTGCTGCGGATCGTGGCACCCGTGGCCATGCCGGGCATCGCGGCCACCGCGCTGATCTCCTTCATCTTCAGCTGGAACGAACTGCTGTTCGCCCGGGTGCTGACCGGCGTCGTCGCCGGCACCGCACCCGTCTTCCTCACCGGCTTCGTCACCAGCCAGGGCCTCTTCCTGGCGAAGGTGTGCGCCGCCGCCGTGTGCGTGTCCGTGCCGGTGCTCGTGGCCGGCTTCGCCGCCCAGGACAAGCTCGTCCAGGGCCTCTCGTTGGGGGCAGTCAAATGACCGATCAGATCGCGTGGGGGGCAGTGCGGTGAAGGCTGCCGTCATCAGCTCGCCCGGTGTGGTGAGTGTGGAGACCGTCCAGGATCCGGCACCGGGCCCTCGGGAGGTGGTCGTCAAGGTGGCGGCCTGCGGCCTGTGCGGCACCGATCTGCACATCCTGCAGGGCGAGTTCGCGCCCACCCTGCCCATCGTCCCGGGCCACGAGTTCGCCGGGGAGGTGGTCGCCGTGGGCACCGGCGTCGGGGAGCTGTCGATCGGCGACCAGGTCGCCGTCGACCCCTCACTGCCCTGCCACGAGTGCCACTACTGCCGGATCGGGCGGAGCAACCTGTGCGAGCACTTCGCCGCGATCGGGGTCACCGTCCCGGGCGCGGCCGCCGAGTTCGCCCTCGCCCCGGCTGCCAACTGCGTACGCCTGCCGGAGCACGTCCGCACCCAGGACGCCGCCCTCATCGAACCGCTCTCCTGCGCGGTGCGCGGATACGACGTGCTGCGCAGCCGGTTGGCCAGCAACGTGCTGATCTACGGCTCCGGCACCATGGGCCTGATGATGCTGGAGCTCGCCAAACGCACCGGCGCGGCCAGCGTGGACGTGGTCGACATCAACAGCGAACGGCTCACCGCCGCCCGCCTGCTGGGCTGCAGCAACGCCGTCACCGCCGCCGACGAGATCGAGCGGCCGCGCGGCTGGGACGTGGTCATCGACGCCACCGGCAACCAGCGGGCCATCCAGGAGGCCCTGGGCCGGGTCGGCAAGGGCGGCACCTACCTGCAGTTCGGCGTCGCGGACTACGCCGCCCGTGCGACGATCGAGCCCTACCGGATCTACAACCAGGAGATCACCATCACCGGCTCGATGGCGGTCCTGCACAGCTACGAGCGCGCGTCGGAGCTCTTCGCCGCCGGGGTGCTGGACCCGCAGGTCTTCATCAGCGACCGGCTCCCGCTGGCCGACTACGCCGCCGCACTGCGGCAGTTCCAGGCCGGCAAGGGCCGGAAGATCGTCATCACGCCGTGACCCCGGGCAGCCTGCCCGGAGAGCAAGGAGGACACATGCCGGCCGCGGAGCCGTCGACCCTGGTCATCGGTGAGGCGCTCACCGACATCCTGACGGGACCGGACGGCCGGCGGAGCGCCGTCCCCGGGGGCAGCCCCGCGAACGTGGCGCTCGGCCTGGCCCGGCTCGGCCACCCGGTGCGCCTGGCCACCCGGATGGGCGGCGACGCGTACGGCCTGGAGCTGCGGCGCCACCTCGGCGAGAGCGGCGTGCGGCTCACCGACGGGTCGGTGGTCGACGCCCCGACGTCCACCGCCACCGCCGTCCTCGACGCCGACGGCGCGGCGAGCTACCGCTTCGACGTCCGCTGGAGCCTGCCGGCGGCGGCGACCGACCCGGCCACCACCGGCCCGGTCGCCCACCTGCACACCGGATCGATCGCGGCGCTGCTCGCCCCCGGCGCCGCGCAGGTGTTCGCGGCCGTACGGGCGGCGCAGCGGGGGACCACCGTCTCCTACGACCCGAACCTGCGGCCCGCGCTGCTCGGCACGGCGGCGCAGGAGCGGCCTCGGGTCGAGGAACTCGTCGCCCTCAGCGACGTGGTGAAGGCCAGCGACGAGGACCTCGGCTGGCTCTACCCCGGGCACGACGCCGCAGCGGTGGCCGAGCGGTGGGCGCGGACCGGCCCCTCGCTCGTGGTGCTCACCCTCGGGGCCGGCGGCGCGCGGGCCTTCTGGCAGCACGGCAGCCACCAGGTCCGGCCGACCCCGGTCGAGGTGGTGGACACGGTCGGTGCGGGCGACGCCTTCATGTCCGGCCTGCTCAGCGGCCTGCTGCGGGCCGGGCTGCTCGGCGGCGGCCGGGGGGAGCGGGCGCTCGCCCGCGACGAGCTGCGGTCCGCCACCAGCGGGGAGCGGCTCCCCGCGAAGCTGGTCGACTCACTCGTCCTGGCAGCCCGCACCGCAGCCGTCACCTGCACCCGCCCGGGCGCCGACCCGCCGCGCCGCGCCGAGCTCCTGGACTGATCGCCGGCCGCGCGGAGTGTGCCGGACGCGCTGCTCCGCCTCGCCGACCGGTAGGAACCTCACCGGGCGGCTGCCCGTTACCGGTGCGGGCGGCCCGCCGGGTTAGGCTGCCCTTCCGGGGGAGGCCCAGCCCTGCCCGAGTCACCGCGAGTCCTGCCCCACGGAGGTTTCCGCCTTGCACATCGACCAGTGGATCGAGAGCGTCCCGCCGACTTCGGTGTACGCGCTGGTGGCGCTGATCATCGGGCTGGAGAGCGTGGGCATCCCGCTGCCGGGCGAGATCGCGCTGGTCACCGCCACGCTGATGGCGGTGAAGGGCACGGTGGACCCCTGGGGGGTGGCGCTCTGCGCGATCGCGGGGGCGGTGATCGGCGACTCGATCGGCTACGCCATCGGGCGCAAGGGCGGCAAGCCGCTCTTCGAACGGCTCGGCCGGAAGTTCCCGCAGCACTTCGGCCCCGACCACCTGGCGACCGCCGAGCGGTCGTTCCACCGGTGGGGCATGTGGGCGGTCTTCTTCGGACGGTTCGTCGCCCTGCTGCGCATCTTCGCCGGGCCGCTCGCGGGCGCGCTGCGGATGCCGTACTGGAAGTTCCTGATCGCCAACGTGCTCGGCGGCGTCTGCTGGGCCGGTGGTACGACGCTGCTGGTCTACAAGGTCGGCAAGGTGGCCGAGAAGTGGCTGGGCAGCTTCTCCTGGATCGGGCTGGTCCTCGCGCTGGCCGGCGGCCTCGCGTCGGCCTGGGTGCTGAAGCGCCGGGCCGCCCGGACGCACCAGCCCGGCAGCCTGACCGAGCCGACCGGCTCGGACGGCTCGAACGGCGATGCGGAACTGCGCGCCGAGCCGATCGCTGACTGACTGTCACCACCGGTGGATAGGATCGAGTCCGAACACGACCATGGACACGGACACCACCCGGAGGCCGGTATGGCGCAGCAGCAGTGGACGGCAGTCGACACCTACTTCAGCGACGTCCTGATCGGCGACGACCCGGTGCTGGCGGCGGCACTCGCCGCCGCCGACGCGGCCGGGCTGCCGCAGATCGCCGTCGCGCCCAACCAGGGCAAGCTGCTCCACCTGCTGGCCCTCACCCAGGGCGCCCGGCGGGTCCTGGAGGTGGGCACCCTCGGCGGGTACAGCGCGATCTGGCTGGCCCGCGCCCTGCCCGCCGACGGCAGGCTGATCACCCTGGAGATCGACCCGACGCACGCCGAGGTGGCTGCCGCCAACCTCAAGCACGCGGGCTTCGCCGAGCTCGCCGAGGTGCGGCTCGGCCGGGCGGCCGAGACGCTGGCGCAGCTGGTGGCGGATGGCACCGAGCCGTTCGACTTCGTCTTCATCGACGCGGACAAGCCCAGCAACCCGGTGTACTTCGAGTGGGCGCTCAAGCTCTCCCGCCCCGGCACGGTGATCGTGGTGGACAACGTCGTACGCGGCGGTGCCGTCGCCGACGCCGGCTCCACGGACCCGGGAGTCCTCGGCGTGCGGCGGCTGCACGAGCTGCTCGCCGCCGAGCCGCGCGTCTCGGCGACTTCGGTGCAGACGGTCGGCGTCAAGGGCTACGACGGGTTCACCCTGATCCGGGTCGGCAGCTGAGCGGACGCCGGACCGCTCGCCCTCGCCGCGCCGCTCGCCGGGTCACCGCGTTCCCGGTCGGCGGTCGGCGGGGCGGGCCGGGGGGATGGGGGTGGCGGGGAAGTCTCGCGGGCCCGTCCAGAGCGCGGGTACGGCGTCGCTGCGGCGGGCCAGTTCGTACGCGAGGGCCTCGTAGTTGACCCGCCAGCCCTGGAAGTGCGGCCAGGCCTCGGCGACCGGGCGTTCCTTGACGACACCGCTCGCGGCGACCATCGCGACCGCCGCGTCGAACTCGTCGAAGGTGAGCCGGATCGGGCTGTTCGGTTCGGGGTCGCTGTCGAAGTCGATGCGCAGCGTCCGGGCGATGTCCCGCAGCGCGGTGAAGCCCGCCCGGAGGACGAGGCGGGCCTCGGGCGGGGCGGAGCGCGGGCAGATCGCGAGCTGTATGGCGGCCGCGTCCATCACCGCGAGCAGCCCGACCACCCAGCTGCGGTTCGGTCGCGGTGACCGGAAGGACAGCAGCACGGGGTAGTTGGAGTGCCCCTCGCCGATGTCGGCGGCGAGCCGCTCCCAGTCGCGGTAGAGCTGCGGCAGTGCGGTCTCGGTGTCCACCAGGGACTGCCGGGCCAGCAGCTCGGGGCCCCAGGCGGGTTCGCCGGCCCGGCTCTGGAGCAGGGTCACCTCGACCTCGCGGCGGGTGTAGGCCGCGTACAGGGTGGGCAGGTAGGCGATCAGCAGTGCGGTGATCAGCGGGCCGGTGGCGGCGGCCAGGAAGTCCAGCGCGGAGAGCCGCAGCCGGTCCCCGCTGGCGAAGCCGAGGGTGAAGAGGCTGGAGCCGGCCTCCCGGAAGGCGATCCCGAAGGGCAGGCCGGAAGTGCCGAACAGCAGCAGGGTGTACGCGAGCAGCATGCTGCTGAGCCAGGTCGCCAGCATGGCGAGCAGGATCAGTGGTGCCAGCCAGGACAGCGCCCGGTCCTTCGCGGCGTAGCCGCCGGAGGCCGGGGTGAGCCGCCGCAGGACGGCCCGCAGGATGATCCAGATGCGGGTGACCAGGGCGGAGTACAGTCCGCGCGGCACCACCAGGGTGCGCAGGATGCTGGCGGTGGTGAAGACCAGCAGCAGCAGCCCGGCCAGAGCATAGATCCACTTCATGGCGCCCATTGTGGCCCGGTGGCCCGCCGGTTCCGTCCGGCGGGCCACCAGGTGGTGGGCGTGTCAGCCGTTGGCGAGTGCCTGCACGCGGTCGATCGCGCCGTTGAAGAGGTTCTGGTCACCAGGCAGGCTGCCGGAGTCGGAGTACTGCCAGATGGTCTGGTACGCCCACCCGGCCGGGAGGGTCCCGACGCTGCTCGCGTAGTGGGCGATCCAGAGCGGGTCGGTGCCTCCGAAGCCGCCGTTGTTGCCGGTGCAGGCGCTCCACCAGCCGGCGGTGGTGTAGATGACGGGGTAGCGGCCCGTCCGGCTCGCCACGGTGTTGCCGAAGTCGTGGATCCAGTTGACCATCGCGCCCTGGCTGAGCCCGTAGCAGCTCGCGCCGTACGGGTTGTACTCGATGTCGAGGGCGGGCGGCAGCGTCCTGCCGTCGCGGGACCAGCCGCCGCCGTGGTCGACCAGGAAGTTGGCCTGGGTCGCACCGCTGGAGATGTTCGGGAGGGCGAAGTGGTAGGCGCCCCGGATCAGGCCGGCGTAGTAGCTGCCGTTGTACTGCTGGGCGAAGTACGGGTTGGTGTAGCCGGTGCCCTCGGTGGCCTTGACATACGCGAACCTGGCGCCGTCCGCGGCCGCCGCGCTCCAGTCGACGTTGCCCTGCCAGCTGGAGACGTCCGTGCCGGGGGTCTGGGAGACCAGCGGGCGGATGGTGCCGGTGTGCGATCTGCCCTCGTGCGCGACGACGGTCGAACCGGCGAAGTCGCGCTCGGGGTGGTAGCCGCGAGGCGTGGTGGGCCCGGCCGCGTTCGCGGGCGCGGCGGCGGTGGCGAGCAGTACGGCGCCCGCCGCGAGCGCGACGGCGCCCTGGCGGAGCAGGTGGCGGGTGTGACGTAGTGGGGAGAGGTGGAACGAAGGTGCGGTACTTGGCATGAGCGCTCCTTGGTCCGGGTGCGGCCGGTGCCGATCGGCGTGACCGCGCAGCAAGGAGGCTAGTCATGAACCCGACAGCCGCGCCACGGTGTTGATCCCACATCAACCCGCACCGAGAAGTGTGAGCCGACGACATACTCCGGAGCGGTCCGGCGGTGGTCGGACGGGTGATCGGGCTGTGGCACGATGCATGGCGGACGGGGAACGAATCCGCAGAGAACTGGAGTGAGCCAGATGGTGTCCGAGAACTCGGAGCTGACCTTCCGTACGGCGGAGGCGGCCGACGTACCGGCGCTGGTGGCGCTGATCGAGTCCGCGTACCGGGGTGACGCGAGCCGGGCCGGCTGGACGACGGAGGCCGACCTGCTGGGCGGTCGCCGTACGGATGAGGAAGCCGTCGCCGAGGCCGTCGCCCGGCCCGACACCCTGCTGCTGATGGCCGAGCGGGCGGGGGAGCTGCTCGGCTGCTGCCTGCTGGAGCAGCGCGAGAAGGTCGCGTACTTCGGGATGTTCTCGGTCCGTCCCGAGCTTCAGGGCGGCGGCCTCGGACGGGCGGTGCTCGCCCACGCGGAGCGGGTCGCACGGGAGAGGTGGGGTGCGGCGGAGGTCGAGATGACGGTGATCGACCTGCGCGAGGACCTGATCGCCTGGTACGAGCGCCGGGGCTACCGGCGGACGGGCGACCACTCCCCGTTCCCGTACGGCGACGAGCGTTTCGGCGTCCCGCGCCGGCCGGACCTGCGTTTCGAACGGCTGACCAAGGCGCTCTGACCGGCCGCTGCCCCTACCCCTGGCTCAGTCCCCGTAGAGGCTGTGGCAGACCTTCGCCTGCTCCGATCCCGGAGCCCACTGCCCGAGCCGCTCGGCCTCCGCGCACACCTTCACCGCTGGGACCAGCTGTGTCGTCGAGCCGCCGCCGGTCTGCGGGGGAGCGGGGGCCGGGTTGGTGTGGTGGGTCCTGACAGGCCGGGGGCGGGTGGTCTGACGCGGGGTCGGCGCCTGGTCCGGGTCGTCGCCGGTACTCGCCGGTGCGGCGGAGGACGGCGCCGGTGCGGCGCTCGGTGCTGCCGAGGAGGGGGAGTCGGACACCCACGGGGACGGGGACGGGGACGCGGACTGGGACCGGGACGCGGACGGGGACGACGGCCCGGCGGACGCCGGGCTCGCGGACGGATCGGGCGGCGGCGCGCCGCCGTTCTCGCCGGAGGCTCCGCAGGTGGCCAGCAGCCCGCCCAGCACCAGGGCACCACCGAGCGCGGTCGCCGCCCAGGCCACCTTGCGGGCCCGGGTCCGCGCCGGACGCAGCGGGGTGACCGGCGGCTCCCAGGGTGTCGGCGGTGGTGGCGGTTGCTCCCACCCGTACTGCCACGGCGCCTGCCACTGCTCGTTCACGGTCGTCCTCCGCACACTCTCGTCGCCCGCGCGCATGGCGGGCTGCCGTGCTCAACGAGCCACGGCACCGGTGCGGAACGCCTCCGCACGGCCGTCAGGGCGTGCGCGCGACCCGCTCGCGCCACATGCTGAAGGACATGGACACCAACACGGACAGCAACCCGTCGGCGACCCCGCTGGTCGAGGTCGCCGAGTTCCGCACCGACAGCCGTTACCGCCTGGTGCACTTCGAGGGGACGGGCTGGGAGCCGCTCGCCCCCGAGGAGTTCGAGCCCCGGCTCAGACAGCTCTTCCCCGACCTCGATCCGCATGACCCCGTCCGGGTGCACTGGACCGACCGCCCGTGGGAGTGGCCCGCCTGGCACCCCGGTGAGGCCTGACGGAGGCTCCGACCCCTCAGGTCTCTCCGGCTTCGTCGGCGCGGGACCCGGCCTGGCAGTACGTCACGACGGGCGGGTCCAGCGCCGGGTGGAGCGGGAGTGGGTCGACGCGGCGGTGGCGGTGGCGGCCAGCAGGAGCCCCGCGATCAGCAGGGGCAGGGTGCGCGAGGAGTGCAGCGCGATCAGGCCGCCGACCAGGGCTCCGGCGAACATCGAGAGCACCGAGAGCGCGCGGCGGACGAACCTGCTGTCGGAGCCGCCCGCGAGGCGGCCGTCGGCGCTGATGCCGGTGATGGTCAGGGTGAGCACGGTGGTGGTGAAGTCCGGGACGGCCAGGCGGCGGGCTGCGGCGTTCTGAGTACCCATCGCGAGGGCGAGCAGAATGATGATCAGATCGCGACCTGTTCCCGTGAACGGGTCCGCCAGGCTCTCGCTGCAGACGTACGCGACCAGGACGAGCGCCGTCTCCAGCAAGGTGATCCCGAGCAGCAGCCTGGCGCGGTGGCCGGGGAACCGATTGCAAACCCTGCCGCCGAGCAGGGCACCCGCCGAGAACGCGAGCAGGGCCAGCAGCGACGCCTTGAGCGAGAAGGCGGGGGCTCCGGCGATCGAGAAGGCCGTGAAGACCACGTTGCCGGTCATGTTGGCGACGAAGACGTTGCCCAGGACGAGGTAACTGAAGGCGTCGACCATGCCGGTGACGACGGTGAGCGCCAGCAGCATCGGCTGCAGCGGGCCGTGGCGGTCGTCCGGGCCGGGGGCGAGGGTGGCCCACAGGTCGCGCAGCGGCGTGAAATGCAGTGGCGTGAAATGCGGTGGCGTGAATCGCGGCGGGCTGGTCACGGTGGCGCTCCGATCGGGAGGGGCGGTCCGGCTGGGCGCCCGGGCGTGTCTCATGATCCCCGGCGTCGGCGTCCGGCGGGGATCGTGAGACACGCCCTACGGCCAGAGCAGCCTGCGGCGCCAACTGCCGTCGTCCTGGCGGCGGTACGCCAGACGGACGTGCCGACGGTGCTGGTCACCCTGCCAGAACTCCACCTCCTCGGCGAGCACCGAGTAGCGGGTGTGGCCGGGCGCGGGGGTGGACGGGTCGCGTTCCCGCAGCGCCGCCGCTGACTCCCAGGCCCGCTCGAACTCCGCCGGGCCGGAGAGCGGCAGGCTCTGCCGGCCGACCAGCGTCGCGATGTGCGCGGCCGGGCTCAGCCCGCGTACGTCCGGCGCCGCCCACGCCAGATCCAGCGCCTCCACCCGCCCCCGCAGCCGGATCTGCCGTCCGAGGGCCGGCCAGTACGAGGTGAGCGCCGCCCACGGGGAGACCGCGAGCTGACGGCCCATCGGGCTGCGGGCGTCGGCCTGGAAGGACCACGCGCCACGCGCCACGTCGAGGTCGCGCAGGACCAGCATCCGGGCGTCCGGGTGGGAGTCCTCGCCGACGGTGCTGACCGTGACCACCTGCGCGTCGGGCACGTCCGCCGTCATCGCGCCGAGCAGCCATTCCACGTAGAGCGGCGCGGGCTCGGCCGGCGCCACCGCCGGATCGAACCCGGGCAGCTCACGAGCCATCGGCGGCCGCTCGCGAAGCAGCCGGCGGAGCTCCTCCACGGGTGATCCGTCCGGCCCGACACCTGTTGACCGCTGCGACACGTCCGCCTCCTACCGTCCGGGCCCGAGGCTATCGCGTTCAGCGCGCCCGGCCGTCCCGGCCGACACTCCGGGCGGCCGCCAGGCGAGGAACCGGACCACCACCACGGCGGCGACGATCAGGCTCACGTCGAACCCGTGGACCAGTACCACCTGCCGGGGCCAGTCGGTGGCCCGGCCGACGCGGTACCAGCGGTACCAGTTGTCCTGCGGCCACCACACGCCCAGCAACCAGGCGATCGAGATCAGGGTGCGGACCGTCAGACCGCGTGGACGGCCGTGGCGTTCGAGGACGCTCCGGCCGAGGACCAGGAAGGCGACGGCGGCACCGAAGCCCAGACACTCGAAGGCGTACAGCAGCCGGACCAGCCCCGCCCAGGGCGCCGGAACCCCCGAGAGGCTGGTGGAGCCGTACCGGAGGACATCGGTGAGGACCGCCGCGAGTGCCCCGAACAGGACGGTCAGGACCGCCCAGGTCACAGCGCCGGGCGGCTCCGCCGGCCGGGGGTTCACGGGCTGCGGCGCGGCGCGGGGCGCGGCGTGGGGAGTGCTGTGGGGAGCGTTGTGGCGGGCAGGGCGGGGTGTGGTGGGCGGCGCGGAGTGTGGGTGCGGGGGTGCGTACGGGTGCGGATGCGGGTGCGGGTGCGTTTGGCCGGGCGCGGTCGGCAGGGGGAGGCCGCGTCGGTCGAGTCTGCCCGCGCGGGTGCGGGGCAGGGCGGGCAGCGGGACGACGGTGCCGGGCACCAGGTTCGGCGGCAGCCGGTCGGCCAGGTACGAGCGCAACGTCCCCGGCTCGGTGGTCGCGTCGGCGGCGGGGACGACGTACGCGACCAGCCCGGATCGGTCGGGCGCGGTCTCGATCTCGGCGACCACGCTCTCCAGGACGAGGGGGTGGCCGCGCAGCACCGCCTCGAGCTCGGCCACCGCAGTGGCGCCCGTCGGGTCGGCGGTGTCCGGGCCGACGGCCCGTCCGACGAACTCCAGCAGCCCGTCCGGCCGCAGCCGTCCGATGTCGCCCGTGCGGTGGACCCGGCCGTCCGGGTCCAGCTCGGAGTGCTCGAAGCGCTCGGCGGTCAGCTCGGGCCGGCGCAGGTAGCCCCGGCCGAGGCCGGGCCCGGCGAGGCAGATCTCACCCGCCTCGCCGGGAGCCACCGGTCTGCCGCGCCGGTCGAGCAGATGGACCCGGGTGCCCGGGAACGGCCGCCCGATCAGCGAGATCCGCTCGGCCTGCTCCGGAGCGTCCAGCAGTGTGCTGCTGTCGAAGTAGGTACTGTCGACGGCGGCCTCGGCGACCCCGTACACGTTGAGGTGGCGGACCCCGGGGCCCAGGTAGCGCTGCAGCCGCAACTGTTCGTCGAGATACCACTTCTCCGCTCCCACGGAGAGCAGCCGGACCTTGCCCAACTCCAGCCCGAGCGGCAGGAGATGGGCGAACAGCCGGCGCAGGGTGTGGACGTTGGTCTCCAGCACGGTGACCCCCTCCCGGATCACCAGGTCGTGCAGCAGGGCGATCGGCGCGGCCTGGTCCGGGGTGAAGTCGCGGTCCGCCATCACCAGGGTCCCGCCGGTGCACAGCGCGCGGATCCATTCGGCGGTGAAGACGTCGGACTCCAGCGTCGCCGTCTGCAGGAACCGGTCGGCGGCCGAGAGTTGGTAGACGCGTCGCCAACCCCGGTAGGAGTGCAGCAGGTTGCCGTGTTCGATCAGCGCACCCTTGGGCAGGCCGGTCGACCCGGAGGTGTAGAACACGCAGGCCAGGTCGGATGGTTGGAGGTCCACGCCCAGCGGCGTGGGCGGGTGCGCGGCGATCGCACCGGCCAGCGTGTCGAGGCAGAGCACGGTACGCGCACTCGCGTCCGTGAGCCTGACCCGGTTCACCTCCTGGGTGATCACCATCGCGGGGTCGGAGTCGGAGAGCATATGACGGATCGTGTGGTCGGGCCCGCTCGGCTCCAACGGCACATACGCGGCGCCCGCCTTGAGTACCGCGAGCACCGCCGTCAGCAGCTCGGGCTCCCGTCCCAGCGCCACGGCGGCGACCGCACCCCGCCGCAGCCCGAGCTCGGCCAGATGCCGGGCCAGCCGGTTCGCCCGCGCCTCGAGCTCGCCGTACGTCAGCCGGACCGAGCCGCACACCAGCGCGGTCGTCCGGGGCGCGCTGCGGGCCTTCTCCTCGAACAGCTGGTGGACGCTCCGGGCCTCGCCGGACGGTTCGGCAGCGCTGCTCATGGACCCATCCCCTCCTGGTTCCCGCGACTCTCCCCGGAGGCACCCCTTGCACAGCCCACCCGCCCCCACTGACAGTGTGCGGCCAGTCGGCCTGGGTGATCCGCCTCCGTTCAGGGGGAGTTGAACATCTGCCACGGGCCCGGAGCACGGCCCTGCCGACGCGCCCGCCCCGGGACCGCCCTGCGAGCTGCCGGCTGCCCAGAACCACCGCGCACGCGCCGGCGTTCGGGGCGGCGGCGCGTGCGCGGTGGTCGGGGAGGTTGCCGAAGGGGGTTGGTCAGGCCGGGAGTTGGGCCTCGATGGCGGTGATGACCTCGTCGGCCTCGGGCTCGGTGCGGGGGCGGAAGCGGTCGGCGACGGTGCCGTCCGGGGCTATCAGGAACTTCTCGAAGTTCCAGGTCACGTCGCCCGCCGTGCCCTCGGCGTCCGTGGTCTTGGTCAGCTCGGCGTAGAGGGGGTGACGGTCGTCCCCGTTGACGTCGAGCTTCTCGAAGAGCGGGAACGAGACCCCGTACGTGGTCGAGCAGAAGGTCTGGATCTCCTCCGCGCTGCCCGGCTCCTGGCCCATGAACTGGTTGCAGGGGAAGCCGAGGACGCTGAAGCCGCGCTCGGCGTAGCGCTGCTGCAGCCGCTCGAGCCCGGAGTACTGCGGTGTCAGGCCGCACTTCGAGGCGACGTTGACGATGAGCAGGGCCTTGCCCTGGTAGTCGGCCAGCTTGGCGGGCTCGCCGGTCAGGGTGCTGAGCGGGATGTCGTACAGGCTCATGAAGGTTCCTTCGGGGTGGTGATCCGGCGGTGGGTCTCCCGCCGGAGCCGACAACCGTACGCGGGCCCCTGGTGTTCCCGATCGCGGGCCGGTCCCGTCGGTGCCTCCCGGTTCTTTGCCGAAGCTTTGTCAACTCATCGGGGGCGTAAGCCGTGTGACATGTGCAATGGTACAACGTCCGCCGACCGGACCGGCGGCAGCCGCCGCTTCCGCCGAACACCGAGAAGGGAATCCTTGTGGCCGCAGTACCCACGGGCGCACTGCCGCGCAGGGCGAAGCTGTTCGCCTCCGCGCTGCTCTCACTCGGGCTGGCGTTGACCGGAGTGTCCGGAACCGCCGCCGTCGCACAGGCTGCTGACGCCCAGTCAGCCATGGCCGCCTCCGCAGCCGACGCCCACCCGGCCTCGGCCGGCTGGGTGCAGACCCACGGCACCTGGGTGCAGATCCAGCCCGGCCACCCGCACGCCGCAGCCGCCGCCCGCCCGGCCGCCGCCCCGCAGTCCGCGCAGTCGTCGACCCTGCCGAAGCCGGGCGGGACGCAGCCCAATGCCGATCCGGCGCCTGGGCAGAACGTCGTCGTGGTCAACAACGGCCAGCCGGACATGACCTACCAGGGCAGCCAGGACTCCGTCGGGGTCACCTCGGGACCGCCCAAGGTCTACGTCATCTACTGGGGGTCGCAATGGGGTACCGCCGGGAAGGACGCGGACGGCAACACCACGCTCTCCAACGACCCGGACAACGCCGCGCCCTACCAGCAGTCCTTCTTCAAGGGCCTGGGTAGCAACGGCGACGCCTGGAGCGGCGTGATGACCCAGTACTGCGAGAACGTCGCCACCGGCAGTGCCAACTGCCCGGCGGGTGCCTCGCACGTGGGCTACCCGCAGAGCGGTGGCACGCTGGCCGGCGTCTGGGTGGACAACTCCACCGCCGCGCCCCAGCAGGCGACCGAGCCGCAGATCGCCGCCGAGACGGCAGCCGCCGCGAAGCACTTCGGGAACACCACCCAGGCACAGAACCGCAACGTGCAGTACGTGGTGACCACGGCGAAGGGCATGGACCCGGACAGCTGGCACGAGCTCAACACCTGGTGCGCCTGGCACACCTTCGAGCGCTCCAGCTACGGCACCCTGGCCTACACGATCATGCCGTACCTGACCGACTACAAGTACTGCGGCACCAACTGGATCAACCCCGGCCCGCGCGGACGCCTGGACGGCTGGTCGATCCTGGGCGGCCACGAGTACGCCGAGACGATCACCGACCAGAATGCGATGGGCGGCTGGATCGACCCGGCCGGCCAGGAGAACGGCGACAAGTGCGCCTGGATCACCCAGGGGACGCCCGGCGGCCTGTTCAACCTCCAGCTCGCCACCGGCGCCTTCGCCGTCCAGACCACCTGGTCCAACGACGAGCACACCTGCTCCGGATCCCATCCGGTGGTGGCGAACAAGCCGCTCGTGGTGAGCACGATGTGCGACCGCACCGCACCGCCCGGCAAGCCGGTCGAGCTGCCGGTGATCGCCTCCGACACGGCCTCGGCCAAGCTCAGGTACCGCGCCTCCGGCCTGCCGCGCGGCCTGAGCATCGACCCGCGCACCGGTGTGATCCGTGGCCGTACCCGGGACGGCGGCTACCACGACGTAACCGTCACCGTCCGTGACGACGCGGGCAACCAGGGGACGACCCGCTTCTGGTACGGGTTCTTCCCGACCGGCGAGTACGGCTGCCTGGGCATCGAGCAGATCGTCGACCCCGGCTTCGAGGTCCCGGTCGACGCCAAGGGCAACTACCCCGGCTGGTGGTCGCCGTCCTCGCCCGGCATCATCACCCAGTCCACCGCCCACCAGCCGCACTCGGGCGCGGGCTACGCCTGGCTCGGCCACAGCGCCGCACAGGACGACTCGCTCTCCCAGGGCGTCGAGACCACCCCCGGCTACACCCGGGCCTCGCTCTCCTTCTGGCTGCACGTCGACTCGGCCAACACCGCCGCGTCGGCGCAGGACACCCTCACGCTGGAGCTCGACGACCAGTACTCGGGCAAGCGGATAGCCGTGGTCAAGAGCTGGTCCAACCTGGACGCCACCAACGGGTACGTCCCGGTCTCGATCGACCTGACTCCTTATGTGGCAGCCGAGTTCGGCTCCACGGTGATCGTCAAGTTCACCTCGCACGAGGTCGGGTCCGCGCAGACCGCGTTCCTGCTGGACGACACCTCCTTCCACCTGAGCTGACGCCCGTTCGGCTCGACCGGCCCCACCGCACCAGCGACCCCGTCCCGGCTCCCCTGGGCGGGGTCGCTGCGGCTGCTGGCTCGTCGTCAGTGACCTGTGGTCAGTGGTCGGGCCCGGGCAGGGCGAGTGGGGGCAGGGTGGTGGCGCCGGCCGGGTTCTGCCGGGCCCACCGCACGAGGCCCCCGGCGTTGATCCGGTACGGCGGGTGCTGTTCGTAGGCGGCGAGGCCCTCCGCCGCACGGGCCAGCAGCGCGACGGCGCCGACGGTGTTGCCGCGGGCGGCGTGCGTGAGGCCGACCGCGAACTGCGCCAGGGCCCGCCAGAGCGGGCGCTCGGCCGCCGGGGCGGCCTTCCAGCTGTCCTCCAGGACCTCGTGGGCGTGGAACGGCCTGCCCGCGTCGAGGAGGCGCTGGGCCTCGGTGAGCGCTGCCTCGGGGGTGCGTTGTACGCCCTCGGGCTGCCGCATCTCGCCCTGCGTGCCGTACGGGAGGGGCCTGCCGAGGCCGTCGCGCGGGCGTCCGTTCCGGGCCCGGCCCGCCGCGTCGCGGTCCCGGCCCGGCTGTCGCACGACGGGACGGCGGGCCTGCCCGGCACCCGTACCGGCGTCCGCGTCCGTTCCTGTACCGGCGACCGTACCCGCGCCCCGGACGGCTCCGCAGCGTTCGCAGGCCGCCGGGGCCGGGTCGCCGAGGTGGCCGCCGCACTCATCGCAGACCTGGCCCAGCCGGCAGGCCGGCTCCCCACCCTGATACTCCGAATCGCCCATACCCCGATTGTCCACCGGCCGGGGTCGGGTCTGGGGTGGGGGGTGTACCAGGTGTCGAACGGGGGCGTGCAACGTGGGAGCGTGCGCTGCCGCAGCACCTCGCACTCCTGCGGATGCGCTGTTTGCGCGCAGCGGGCACGGCGTTGCGAACTCGCCGCAGCAGATCAGTCGGACACGATCTATTGAGGTCGGCGGGATCGGCGCAGTCGGTGGACTCGGCGTAGCCGTCGGCCCGCGCGGTCAACACCGGAACAGAAGAGACGAGCGAGCCTTGGCCATCAATCTCATGCAGACGGCGATCGATCCCGGCGCCCCGGCGGTGCCCCCGCAGCAGAACACCCCCGAGCAGCTGGAAGCGGCGCTGCAGGACACCCAGGGGAACATCCTCAAGAGCCACGGGCGGGACCACAGCTACCACCTCTTCATCACCTTCCTGACCGAGACCGAGCCGCAGAAGCTGGCCGCGAGGCAGTGGCTGGCCACCACTGCGGCCGGCCGGGTGACGTCCGCGTGGACGCAGTGGACGGAGACCGGCAACCGGGCCCAGGCGATCCGCGACGCCGGGAACCACACGTCCCTGGCCGACATGAACAACGTCCTGCTCGGGATCACCGGAACGTTCGTCAGCCTGCTCCTGTCGGCCGACGGTTACCAGGCGCTCGGGCTGGACGCCACGAAGATGCCCGAGGACCCGTCCTTCCTCGCCGGGGCGAAGCAGCGGGTGACGGAGCTGAACGATCCGCCGCCCAGCGAGTGGGAGGAGCCGTTCCAGGGCGATCTGCACGCGCTGCTCATCGTGGCCGACGACGACCCGACGCGACTCGACAGCGTCGTGGCGGGGATCACCGAGGAGCTGAAGCCGGTCGCGCAGCGGGTCTTCGCCCAGGCCGGTACGGCCATGCGGGTGGACGCCGACGGCAATCTGTCACCGGACGGCCAGGTCCACGAGCACTTCGGCTTCGCCGACGGCGTCAGCCAGCCGCTGTTCTTCGCCAAGGACATCGACACCGCGAGGAGCCGGACCGGGGGCATCGACAAGTACGACCCCAGCGTGCCGCTGGCCCAGGTGCTGCTGAAGGACCCGGGCGGTGGCGAGCACGGCTACGGCTCGTACTTCGTGTACCGCAAGCTCAAGCAGAACGTTCCGGGTTTCCGCGCCGGGGAGAGGGCGCTGGCGCTGGCGCTGACCCAGCAGAAGGATCCCAAGGCGACCGAGCCGACCGATGCGGACGTGGCGCTGGCCGGCGCGTACCTGGTGGGACGGTTCAAGGACGGCACCCCGGTGGTGGACCAGCAGGAGAACGGCCTGCGTACGCTGCCGAACAACTTCACCTACGACTCCGACGTGAACGGCGTGCGCTGCCCGTTGGCGGCGCACGTCCGCAAGGCCAACCCCCGTGGTGACAAGCAGCGCCAGTTCGGCGTGCCGGTGACCGAGGAGCGCTCCCGCCGGATCGCCCGCCGGGGGATCAGCTTCGGACCGGTGACCCTGGACCCGACGGACGCCGACGACGTCGGGCTGCTCTTCCTCTGCGCGCAGAGCAGCATCATCGACCAGTTCGAGTTCATCCAGGCCTTGTGGGCCAACAGCCAGGACTTCCTGCGGCCCCGGACCGGACTGGACCCGATCATCGGCGAGGCCGGGCCCGGCGAGCAGGCGGTCAACCAGCCCTGGCCCAAGGAGTACGGCTCCTGCAACCAGCTCGACTTCAGCACCAACCCGCCCACGGAGACCGACCCGTTCCTGCGCTCGGTCGCCCTCGAGTCGTGGGTGACCATGCGCGGCGGCGAGTACTTCTTCGCGCCGAGCCTGAGCTTCCTGACCAGCTGCGGGTAGCCCGCTCGGTTCCGCCTGTCCTGCATCTGACGCCCGGACCGGGCTGGTCAGGGGTGATTGCCTCAGGGGTGATGGGTGACGATTAGTTGACCGTTCGTTGGTCTGCGTGGGTATGTCATGTGACGTGTATTCGGACTACTGTTCGGTAGCTCCGTAGTGCAGCACACCCAACAGTCATCCACCCACCTCAGGACTGGCGATGAAGAAACTCGTCACCCGCACCCTGTCGGTCATGTCGGCGCTCTCCGCAGTGCTGGCCATGTCCACCGGCGGTGGCGCGTCCGCCCGGACCCTCACCTCACCCACCTCCCGCCCGGTGGCCAAGGCACCGAAGACCGGTGCGCAGCTCGCCGCGTCCTGGACCGGCCCGCTCAGCACCCGGGGTCGGTACATCGTCGACGCCAACGGCAACCGCTTCAAGCTGCAGTCCGGCAACTGGGAAGGAGTGCAGGGTACTTGGCTCGGCAGTGGCGATGCCAACGACCCGGCGAACAACGAGCACGGCGAACCCTCGTACAACCTGCCGCTGGGCCTGGACCGGGTGCCGATGGCGCAGATCATGGCCGGGTTCCACAGCCTCGGGATCAACAGCATCCGGCTGCCGTTCTCCGACGCGCTGATCCACAACACCACCCCGGTACCCGACGCCGCCGTGGCCGCCAACCCGCGGCTGCGCGGCGATACTCCGCTCCAGGTGTACGACGCGGCGGTGGCGGCGCTGACCGCTGACGGCTTCGCGGTCATCCTGAACAACCACACCACCACCGCGCGTTGGTGCTGCGGGCTGGACGGCAACGAGCGCTGGAACAGCGGCCAGAGCACCGACCAGTGGATCGCCGACTGGGTGTTCATGGTCCACCGCTACCAGGCCGACAAGCGGGTGGTCGGCGCGGACCTGCGCAACGAGGTCCGCCGGGACATCACCGATGACCCCAACTGGGGCTGGGGCGACGCCCACGACGAGAACGCCGCCTTCGAGGCGGCGGGCAACCAGATCCTGCAGGCCGACCCCGACCTGCTGGTCATCATGGAGGGCATCAACTGGCAGGGCATACCGCTGGCCGGCCTGCCGCACGGGCGGCCGATGCTGACCCCGGTCCAGAACCTCTCCAACACGCTGATCTCCTCGGACAAACTGGTGTACTCGGCGCACTTCTACGCCTACACCGGCCCGGCCAACAGTGGTGCGGGCAGTGGCCTGGGGGCCACCAACGACCCGCGCTACGAGGACTTCACGCCCGCGCAGCTCGCCCAGGTGGTCAGCCAGGAGGCGCTGTTCGTCACGCAGTCCGGGCAGCACTTCACGGCCCCGGTCTGGGTCAGCGAGTTCGGCGCGGCGGGCCGTGGCTCGACGGACGCCAAGGAGCAGGCCTGGTTCGACAACTTCACGGACCTGCTGGTCGCCAACGACACCGACTTCGCGATCTGGCCGCTGATCGGCTGGACCCAGAACGGCGCACCGCTGGACAACTGGGCCCTGCTCTCGTACGACTCCGCCGGCAACCGGCTGAGCGTCGACGACCCCGGCGACTGGCGGGCCGCCGACTGGAACAAGCTGGTCGGCGCACCGGGGTTGACCGGTCCGGTGGCGCGGTCCGACCGCTGGAACATGCTCAACCTCGACCACGCCGACTACGACGTCTCCGCGCGGATGCTCACGCTGCCCGACTGGGACTCGGGCGCCCGCAAGGGCAACTGCCCCGACACCGAACGGCTCACCGGCCTGGGCCGCAGCGACAGCCGTGGACTCTGTACGGACGCCGGCCGGCCGGCCAGGAGCGGCGCGGCGTACCTGACGGTCACCGACGAGCGCTACGTCACCGAAGGCGACTGGGCCTCCGGTTACAACAAACTGCAGTGCCCGGACAACTACTTCGCCGTCGGTTACAGCGTGCGCGGCAACGCGATGTCGTCCCTGCTCTGCGCGCCGGCGGCCGGGCCGTTGCCCACCACGGGTCACGACGTCTGGTTCGACCACGGGGACAGCCGGCCGAGCAGCGGAGGCTCGACCGCTAGCGACTGGGCTCCCGGCTACTACAAGGGGCAGTGCGCCGACAACGAGTACCTCGCGGGTGTCGCCTACACCTGGCGCTGGAACGACGGCGGGGTGCCGGACGCTCTGCTGTGCCGGCCGTTGAGCCCCTGACGGCGCGGGTCTGACGGGTGCAGGGGACTGCGGGAGGCTGGAGGTTGTTGCCTTCCGGTTCGCGCGGTTCCCCGCGCCCCTGGCCGTGGTTGCTCAGGTGCATATGATCCTACGGAGCAACGAAATGTTGTCCGCTTGTTCGGCGTGATATATCGTCGTCGATCATGGCACTCGACTCGACGACCCGCAGGGCCGGGCGGCAGGTGACCGCGCGTACGCGGCTGGCGGCTCTCGACGCCCGTCCCGAGCTGCGGAACGATGGCCGGCCGGCTTGGCAGCCCGCCGGACACCTGTGGGAGACCTCGGCATTGCTCGGCAAGGTGATGGACGCCTGCACCCGCCCGGCGGGCGACCTGCCGGAGGTCGGCCCGGACGAGTTGGGTGCGGCGCTCGGCCTGTTCGAGGAACTCCGGCTCCAGCTCGACCACTTGGAGTCCCAGGTGATCATCGAGGCGCGGCGCCGTGGCATGGACTGGCGGCAGATCGCCGACGAGCAGGGGTTGAACACCCCGCAGGCCGCCTCGCAGCGTTACCAGCGGCTGATGACCCGCCTCGAGGAGATCCGGCTGGGGGTGCGGTGACGGTGCCCGACTCCCTCTTCGATGCCGTGGACGCGTTGCTGGCGCGCTCCGAGGCGGTGCCCGACCTGCCGTCACCCGCAGAGCGGCAGCGGCTGCGCGAGGCCGGGCAGTACAGTACCAACGACGTCGCCAAGGCCCTGCAGGTCCGCCGTGAGACGCTGGAGCGTTGGGAGACGGGCGCCACCGAGCCGCGCTCGCCCAAGCGCGAGGCGTACCTGCGGCTGCTGGCCGCGCTCGCCGTACGGCACGGCGTCCAGGGCGACGTCCGCTGGCTGGAGCTCGCCGACGAGGCCGGCCTGCTGCCCGCGCCCGCCGCGCCGGCCGAAGCTGAGGCCGCACCCGCACCCGCTGCCGCGCCGCAGTCGGCGCCCGCGCCCTGCGTCCGGTGCGGGGTCCCGACGCCGTTCCGCGCACCGGACGGCAGCCCGCTGCACCTGGGCGGCTTCTGCCAACCCCCGGCCGCTCCGACACCCCCGGCCGCGCCCGCTCCCACGCCGCTCCGCGCGCCGGCCCGTACGCCCGTCCGGACACCCGGGCCGCCCGCCGTCCACGAGCCGGTGCAGCCCGCTGCCGCCGCGAAGTACCCGGCCGGTCCGCTGGCCGTGCTGGACCTCGCGCCGTCCGGCCCGGGCCTGGCGGCCCGGCTCGCCGACGGCCGGACGCTGGACGTACCGGCCCGGACGCTGCCGGAGCTCACCGAGTGGGCCCTGACGGCGGGCCTCGGGTCGGCCAGGCTGCACAAGCACGGCAAGGACGGCGACCCGCTCGTCGTCCTGACCGACGCCGCCGCCGAGCTGCTCGGCCTGCCCCCGGCGGGCCGGGAGCGCAGCGACTACGACCGCCGTACGGGCCGGCTCCCGGAGACCCACCGCGTGGTGAAGGCCCTCACCAAGGCGGGCTGGCTCCTGACGAAGCGTGGCTTCGGCCCGTGGGCGCGGGTCTACCGCACGCCCGACGGCGGCCGCCGAGAGTGCGTGCAGTACTGCGTACCCGCCTGGGGTGCGCTCTCGACCGGCGGTTGGGCCGTGCCGGAGGCGCTGGACGCCGCCGACCTCGCCCGGCTGCTCGGCACGTACGCGGCCCGGGTGATCACCCCGCGCGGCTCCACCGCCGTCTCCGGCCTCGAGTTGATGACCGCGCTGCGCCCGCCGACCCGGGCGGTCCGTACCGAGTCCGGCTGGGCGTCCGGCCCGGTGGAGGGGTCGCTGACCCACGCGGTGGACCCGGCCCCGCCGGAGGCGCCCGCCGAGCACCCGGTCGCCGAGGGCCGCGACCCCGAGGACGTGCTGGACGAGGAGGCGTGGGACTGGTACCGCCCGATCGAGCTGGTCGACGACCGGGAGGCGGCGCTGCCGTGGGTGGTCGGCCTGGACATCAACACCGCGTTCCTCGCGGCCGCCGGCCGGCTGCTGGTCGGCCTCTCCGAACCGGTCCACGAACTCGAACCCCGCTTCGACAAGAAGATCCCGGGCAGCTGGCTCTGCGACTTCTCCGACGTCGAGCTGGACCTGCGGCTGCCGAACCCGTTCACGCCGACCGGCGACCGGCCGCTCGGCCCGGCCTGGTACAGCACCGTGACGGCCGCCTACGCCGCCGAACTCGGCGCCACCGTCCAGCCGTTGGCGGGCTGGCTGCGGCACGCTTCCGGTCCGTACCTGGACCCGTGGCACAAGCAGCTGCGGGCCGCCTACGTCACCACCATGGACCGGCTGGGCGTCCCGCTGGACCTCGCCGACCGCGATCCCGAGGCGTTCCTGCGTGCGATGGCCGCCCTCAGGGACGGCGACCCGGTCGAACTCGCCGTCCTGCACGCCGTGAAGGCCACCGCCAAGGGCGGCATCGGCAAGCTGAGGGAGCGTCCGCAGGGCGCCGGCTACCGGCCCGGACAGCGCTGGGCTGCGCTCGACCGGCCGACCTGGCGGCCCGACATCCGCGCGGCCGTCATCGCCACCGCCCGGATCAACATGCACCGCAAGCTCCGCCGGATGGCCTCCGACGCGGGTCGCTACCCGCTCGCCGTGCTCTCCGACTGCGCCGTCTACCCGGCCGACGGACCGTCACCGCTGGACGCGCTGCGCTGCCCGGACGACACGCTCAGCACCGCGCTGCGCCTCGGCGTCTCGCCCGGGCACGTGAAGCACGAGGGGACGCAGCCGATGCGGGAGGTGCTGGCCCTCATCGAGTCCGGTACCAACCCGGCCCGCCACATCAAGACGGGCGTCGACGCCGTCGCCGAGGGGGAGTAGCGCGTGAGCGAGATCGACGACGGCCTGGAGCGCGCCCTGCACACCCGGCCGATCCCGCAGTCCAACGCCGCCCGGATCCGGTTCCTGGTGAAGGCCGCCAAGGGCTCCACCAGGCTGGTCGCCCAGGAGTTGGGCGTCAGTCAGCGGACCGTGCAGCGCTGGCTCAAGAGCGCTGCCATCACGCCGAAGCCCGACGCGGCGAAGGCGATCGAGAACGCGGTGAAGGCGAAGTGGCAGCCCAGGGTGCGGGACCGGGCCCGCAAGGCGGCCGTCGCCAACGGCTTCTACCTCAACGCGATGGGCCAGTTCGGCTACCGCAGCGCGGCCGGCAGCACCGACGACCCGCGCCTGCGGCAGATCACCCAGAAGCTCCCGGGCAGCGTCGCGGCCGAGCTGTTCGCCGCCCGGGACGCGGGAGCGACCGAGAGCCGGCAGCTCGACATCCTCGCCCGTGGCCTCCAGGAGTCCTACTTCAAGGACGGCGGCCGCCGGGCAAGCGGCTTGAGCGTCGAGTTCAACGGCCTGGAGTGGGCCTCCTTCGAGATCGACTGACGGCCTCGGCCGACCACTGCGCCGACGGCTACCCGGCTTCGGCATCGACAAGGCGACCGCCGGGACCCAATATCGCGAGCGCCGTTGCCGCCGCCGTTGCCGCCGGTGAACAGCAGTGACCCCGACCGAGCGTGAGGCTAGGCCTAGTTCGCCCAGAGGACCATGCAGCGTTTGAGGGCGTCCCGCTCCAGCTCCAACTCCTCGATCCGCCTGGACTGTTCGGCGTTCCGCCGACGCAGCCGGAGGAGCTCCTCGCGTTCCGGGGTGTTCAGTGTGCCGTCCCCGCCCGCCTTTCGGGCTCGTGAGACCCAGGTGGCCAGGGTGGTCTCGTTGATCCCGAGTTCGCGCGCGACCTCTGCGGCCGGCTTGCCGGATCTGATCACGGTCCGTACGGCCTCCGCGCGGAACTCGGCGTCGAACTTCCGGCGCTTCTCGGCAATGACTCCCATTTTCCCCTCCAGCCCTCGTCTCTGTTCCATGCTACGAGGAGAAGCGTGGGGCCCACCGGCTGTTCGCCACAGAACTCCGGTGATACGTCAGAAGATCCGCGAGATCGCCTGCCAAGGGACCGGCTGCCAAGGGGCCGCCTGACGGACCGTCAGCGGGGGAAGGCGCGCCGGGCCCGCCAGGTGGTGTGTTCCCGGGAGACGGTGTCCTCGGCGTCGCCGGCCAGTTCGGCCCAGCGGGCCTCGGCCTCGGGGGTGCCGAGGTCGAGATCGGAGAGCCGTCGCTCGACGAGGTCGAGTTCCTTGGCCGCCATCAGGTATGTCGCGGCCAGCGGGCGGAGCTGCTTCAGCTGCGTCCAGGCGATGACGGCCGCCGCTGCGGCCGCGCAGACGCCGAACAGGTGCACGGAGAGCGCCCCGCTGGCCTGGGCGACCGCCGCCGCGCCGCCGACGATGATCAGCGCCGCCGTGCCGAGCCCCCAGGATGCCGACTGCTCCTCGTACGCGGCGGCCCGGTCGCGGTACCAGTTGCGCTGGCCCTCCACCCGGGAGCGCAGGTAGAGGTTGCGGCGGACCGACAGGGTGGCCGCCCGAAGCCGGCGCATCTCCCGGGTGATCTCGGGTACCGCGCCCGGCGGCAGCACGGCGGTGTCCTCGAACGCCGCCAGCACCTCGCCCACCTGCCGCAGGTAGTCCTGGTCCGCGTAGGCGGAGTCCGGCTCGCCCTCGAACGGCCGGGCCCGGACGGTGTACTTCCAGGCCAGCGCCTTCACCGACTCGGCCGCCGCCCGGGCCTCGTGCCAGCGCCGCTGCGGGTTGTTCTGCCGTAGTCGGTACCAGTAGTACCCGGCGGCCAGGAAGGCGGCCACCGACAGCAGCGGCGTGACGTCGCCGTCGCCGCTGTGTTGCGGGCCCGGCACGGCGGCGATGGCCGCCGCCAGCACCAGGAGGGTGATCTGCCCCCGGTACCAGCGCACGGTCAGCCGCTGCCCCTGCACGGACGCCCGGTCCGCCGTCCAGAACGGTTCGGGCAGCAGCTCAGCCTCGTCCACCCCGGGTGGATCCTCTCGCACCATCTGCCAAAGCCCCCCTCGCGTCAGCCCCAGACAGTATGCCCACCGTCAACTGCCTTACCCGGGGTGACGGTTACCAATCCGTATCGGTGTCGATCGGTGCAGACCGGCGACCGGTTCCGATCGGAACCGGTCGCCGAATCGTGCTGGTAGCAGACTGGTTGCAGATCCGGGCGGGGTACCCGGGCTGGTCAGTCGACGCAGGGAATGCCGTTTCCGCCCTTCACGGCGGGCCCCTGCATCGGCAGGGTCGCCGCCGGGTCCGGGGCGTTGTCGGACGAGGACGAGGAGCCGCCGCTCTGGTCGCCGCCGGAGGGGGCACCGCCGTTCGCCTGGGGGCCGGTGTAGCCGGTGCCGAGGGTGACCACGATGTGCCCGGCCGGGACGGCCGAGGAGGCGGTCGCGGTCGCGCCGTAGCGGGCTGCGGCCGCCTCGGCGCCGCTCTTGGCCCCGGCGCCGTACGTCACGGTGGTGGACTTGGGGTGGGTGGTCGGCGGACCGATCCGGCCCTCCTTGAAGCCCATGCCGACCAGCGCCTTGGACTCGTCGGCGGCGGCGCCCTGAACGGTCGAGGCGTTGTACACGTCCACCGTCCCCGAGGCCTTGCCCGCCGGTGCGGCAGGTGCGTTCGACGAGCCGTCGCTCGGGCTGGAGGGGTCGGCCGCCGGTGCGGCGGGGGTCTCGTGGCCGAAGATCTGCTGGACGATCTTCTTGATCAGGTCGGGGTTGACCGTGTTGACGGCCTCGCCGCCGATGGTCTTGAACCCGGAGATCGGCAGCGTGTTGAACTCGACGTTCCCGCCCGTCAGGTTGGGCGCCTGCTGGGCGAAGTCCAGGATGTTCCACTGGTTGTCGATCACCACGTCCTTCTGCACCACCCCGAACAGCTTCTGCATCGCGCCCAGGTCGTTGAAGACGCCCTGCTGCTTGAGCTTGTACTCGACCGAGGAGATGAACGCCTGCTGGCGGTGGGTCCGGTCGAGGTCGCCGTTGGTGAGGTTGTGCCGCTGGCGGACAAAGGAGAGCGCGTCCGCCGCGTTGAGCGAGTTGATGCCGGCCGGCAGCTTGAGCCCGGTGCCGCCGCCCTCGTGGGTGGCCGTCCGCGAGATGATCGGGTCGCTGACCGCGTGGTTCAGGCAGACCTGGATCGGCTGCAGCGCCGCCGCGATGTCGTAGAAGCCGATCAGGTTGACCTCGGCGAAGTGGTCGATCGGGATGTTGAGGAAGTTCTGCACGGTCTGGATGGTGGCCGAGCGGCCCGCGTCGCGGCTCTGCTGCTCCATCTGCGGCTTCGTGAGGCCCTTGCCGGCGAGCTTCTGCTCGGCCGCGTCCTTGGCGATCCCGTACGCTTCCTTGATCTTGTGCATCTTGCCGTCGGCGCCGACGGTCTGCACGTAGTCGTCGCGCGGGATCGACAGCGCGGTGACCTTCCCGCCGTCCGCCGGGATGTGCATCACCATCAGGGTGTTGGTGTTGTAGCCGCCGATGTCGCTGCTGCTGCCGGCGTGCAGTTCGTCGGAGACGACGTTGTCGGGCAGCGGGTTGCCGTTCATGTCGTTCCGGCTGTCGAGGCCGATGAGCAGCAGGTTGACCGACTTGTCCAGGTGCGGCGGCGCGCTCTTCTTCGCGGTGTCCAGCGCGCTCGACGTCGTCAGGCCGTCGTTCAGGCTCTTGTACGCGTACCAGGTGAAACCGGTGGTGCCGAGCACGGCCAGCGACACGCCGCAGGCGACGGTCCGTCCGGCCACCACGAGCGGGGGCGTCCGCCGCTTCGGCGCGCCGCCGCCCGGGGGGCGGGTCCGGCGGGCCGCCCGGCCGTCGGCGGGGCCGTCCGGGCGTCCGCCGCCACGGTTGTCGTACCGGTTGTCATGTCGGTTCTCAGCCACGACGGCCCCGCCCATCCTTGACGATCCTGATCAGTACGACGAGCAGCGCGGCACCGACGGTTGCGGCCATCACGGGGAATCCGTGGATGGCCCAGCCGGCCGCGCCGGTGGCCAGGGCCTTGCCCTGGTACTTCGCCCCGTGCACGACCATCTCGGCGCCCGCCGTCAGCGCCAGCACGATTATCGGCGGGGCGGTCACCACCCACCACCAGCCCGGCCGGCTGCTGACCAGCGCGGCCAGCGCCGTACCGAGGACCGCGCACACGGCGAAGACCATGCCGATCCCGGAACCGATGGTCTCGTCCACCGCCGCTCCGAGCAGCGGCAGCCCGACCGCGAACAGCGCGGCCTTCCCGCCGCTCGTGCGGGTCGGCTCGCCACGGCGCTGAGCGCGCCCCTCGCCGCGACGGTCGGCCGCCCGGCCGCCGGTCATGGGTTCGTTACGCACAGGGTTGTCTCCCACGGACCGCTGGTCCCACGCTGAGTGTTCGGATCGGCGCTGAGCCGGTGGCGCGACTGCGCCGTGCGGGGCGTTGTGGCGCCCCGGTTCTGGGCTGCGGTCAGCAGTCCCTGCCCTCTGGCCTGACATTCGATCACCCTTCACCGGCGGCCGGAACAGCCTGCGGGACGGAACTGTCCGGGCAGATTACCCCGGAGTACACGCAGGAGCAGTGCCTCCTGAGCCGTTGCCGGAGCACGGCCGACCTGGAAGCTTTCATCTTCTACATGAGTGTAGAGACTGGCCGGATCATACAAAGACATCAGCTCGAAGTCACGGGGCGGGTCTCTACAACACTGTAGAGAGTACGGACTCCCGGGGTAGACTCGCGCATCGGCGAGGATGAGCCGGGAACCGGGTGTGGGGCCTCTGCCACTACAGACGCTTGCCGGAGGCGTTTCGTCACACCCTTGGGCGACCGAGGTGTGTGACGGAGCCCGCCTCCGACCGCCGGCCCGCGATCTGTCAGTGCGGCCGGACCCGGTAGCACCCCGGGGCGCGGGGTGATACGACCGAGAGGAGCAGTCTCCGGATGGGCGAGGAAACGGACGGTCCGCAGCAGCGGCCACGCGGCCGCAGGCGAGGGCAGGGCGAGCTCGAAGCCCAGGTGCTCGCGCTGCTGCAGCGGGCATCGGCGCCCACCACGGCGGGCTGGCTCCAGCAGCACCTCGAGGGCGACCTCGCCTACACCACGGTGGTGACCATCCTCTCCCGGCTGCACGCCAAGGGAGCCGTCCACCGGAACCGGGCCGGCCGCTCGTACGTCTGGCTGGCCGCCGCCGACGAGGCCGGACTCGCCGCCCTCCGGATGCGCCGCGTGCTCGACAGCGGGACCAACCGCGACGCCGTGCTCGCCAGCTTCGTCTCGACGCTGTCACCGCACGACGAGCAGGTGCTGCGAGCACTGCTCAACGAGGCCGGGCCACAGCACGCAGACGCCCGGCCGAGCACCCCCGAGGGCTGAAGCCGATGGGTGTCTTCTTCTTCCTCCCGCTCGTCCTGCCGCTGACGGTCCTGCCGATCGCCCGGCTCGCCGGTCAGCACCTGCACCCACGGAGCGCCACCCGCCTGCTGACCGTCGTCGGCAGCGTGCTCGCCCTGTGCAGCACGGTCTGCCTGGTGATGCTTGTGGTCGTCGGCACGGCCCAGGTCCCAGGTAACCCGCTGCCCGACGGCTGGTCGGACCCCGACGTACGGGCGGCGGTGCCGTACGCCGAGTTCTCCGGCACGCTGGCCACCGCCGCGCTCGCCGTCGCCTGCGCCGGCTGCGCGAGGGTCATCGCGCAGCACTGCCGGATCAGACGCCAGGCGCGCCTGGCGCTCGGCGAGCTGTCGGCCATGCCCGAACTGGCCATCCTGCCCGACGCGATCCCCTACGCATACGCACTGCCCGGCGCTCCCGGCCGGATCGTCGTCTCCACCGGCATGCTCGCCTGCCTGGACCCGGACGAACGACGGGTCCTCGTCGCCCACGAGCGCGCCCACCTGACCGGGCGGCACCACCGCTTCCTGCTCGCCACCCAGGTCGCCGCCAGCCTGAACCCCTTCCTGCGGCCGCTGCGCGCCGCCGTCGCCTACAGCACCGAGCGGTGGGCCGACGAGGAAGCCGCCCAGGTGGTCGGCGACCGCCGGCTGACGGCCCGCGCGGTCGGCAAGGCGGCTCTCAGCTCGCAGTCAGTGCACCACACCGGCGTACTCGGCTTCGCCACGTCCGGACCGGTACCGCGCAGGATCGCCGCCCTGCTCGCCCCGGCGCCGCCCACCCGCCGATGGCCCCCCGCCGGCACCCCCGCCGGTCTCGCCGCGCTGGTCGCCGCCGCCGGCACCACCGCCTCGGCCCTGTCGGCCCTCAACGCGGCCGTCGCGCTGCTGCTGGTCCTCCGCGAGGCCACGCCCCTCTGAAGCAGTGCAACCGGCCGTGGCCGGGCACCGTGACCCGCTCGGTAGAGTGGACGGACACCCGCAGCGAGAGGCACCCGTTCATGGCCAAGACGCCCACCGAGCCGCGCAAGGCTCTGCTCCAGCTGACCGGTGTGAGTCGCACCTACGGCGAACGGCAGGTCCTGCACCCCGTCAGTCTGAGGCTCGCGGCCGGTGAGTGTGTGGCGCTGCTCGGCCACAACGGCTCCGGTAAGTCGACCCTGCTGCGGATCGCGGCCGGACGCGAGCTGCCGACCAGCGGGACGGTCCGCTTCGACGGCCTCCCGATGGACGAGAACGACCCCCGGATCCGGGCCAGGGTCGCGGTCGTCGGCGACACGGTCGCCTGCTACCCCGACCTCTCGGTGCGCGAGCACCTGCTGCTGGTCGCGGTCGCCCACGGCGTCGCGGACGCGCGGGCCTGGATCGAGCACGTACTGGTGGACCGCAACCTCGCGGACCGTGCCGACGCCCTCCCCTCGGCACTGTCCTCCGGCCAGATGCAGGCGCTGCTGCTGGCCTGCGCGATGGTCCGGCCCCGGGACCTGCTGCTGCTCGACGAGCCGGAACAGCGCCTGGACCCGGACGCCCGGCGCCGGCTCGCCGACCTGCTCAAGGCCGAACTCGCGGACGGGGTCGCCGTCCTGCTCGTCACCCACCACACCGACCTCGCGCTCGAGGTGGCCGACCGGGTCGTGATGCTGGAGGACGGGAAGGTGCTGGCCAAGGGTGCCCCGCACACCGTCCTCGCCGCGAGCGCCCGGGGAGGCGCCCGGTGACGAGCACCCCTCTCGAAGCGGTGGACCCCGAAGCGGTGGACCCCGACGCCATAGATCCCGACGAGGTGCCGGACGGCGACGCGGACCACAGCGAGCCCGCGCCCGAGTGGACCGAGGACGACGACTGGACCGGCGAGGCGCTGGCCCTGCTGCGCACGCTCCGCGCGCCGCACCGCCGCAGCCGGGCCGGCCAGATCGGCTTCACCGTCTACTGCACCCTGCTGATCCTGGTCGTCTGGGGTGTGACCCCGAGCTTCGGGCTGTTCCTGCAGTCCTCGATGGGCGCCGACTACACCGGCAACGGCCCGGCACTGCTCGCCGCCCTCCCCAGCGGCATCGCGGCGGTAGCGCTGGCCACCCTCCTGTTCGCCGCCCGGGACGGCCTCTGGCGCGGCCCGGTGATCCCGCCGAGGGCGACGGCCGACTGGCTGCTGCCGCAGCCCGTCCGGCCGGGCCGGGTGCTGCGGCCCTGGTTCTGGCTCTCCGGCGCGCTGGCGGTGGCGCCCGGGATCGTCGCGGCGGCCGCCGGCATGGTCGCCCTCGGGCTGACCGTGAAGACCGGCCTGTTCGCCGCCTTCGGCTGGTGCCTGCTCGGCGGGGTCTGCCTGCCGCTGCTGGCCACCTGCGCGGGCCTGGCGGTCGAGCTGGACGACCGGGTGGCCGCCCTGGTCCGCAGGCTCACCCCCCTGCTGACCGTGGTCGTCCTGCTGCTCGTCGCACAGAGCGCCCTCGCCGTGCAGGGGCACCGGGTGCCCTGGCTGGAGCGGGTCGAGCTCTGGTCCGGCCCGTGGGGCTGGGCCGGTCTCGCCGCCCTCGCCCCGACGCCCGCGGCACAGCCCGGAGCCTGGGTGGCGGCCGGACTGCTGCTGCTCCTCACCGGGGTCTGCGCCTGGTACGCCGACCGATCCTGCGGCAACATCCAGCCGGCCCGGCTCCGCGAGCGCGCCCGGACGGCGGCCGGGGTGCTGGCCGCACTGCGGACCGTCGAACTGCGGGCGGCCCGCCTCGCCGTCACCAGCGCCGCGCCCGGCGCCGGACCGCGACGCCTGCTGAGCCTGCCCGCGCCCCGGGCGGCCTGGCAGGTCGTACCTTGGCGCGACGCCCTCGCGCTGCTGCGCTCCCCGGCCCGGCTGGGGCGCTCGCTGCTGCTGGCCGTACCCGCGATGGTGTGCGCGTTCCTGGTGCACTCGTCCAGCGGTGCCGTCTCCTGGGCGGGCACCGCGCTGGCACTGGTCTTCGGCTACCTGGCCGTGGCGCAGCTGCTGGAACCCGCGCGGATCGAGACGGACGACCTCAGGCGGGCCTCCTGGTCGCCGTACCCCTTCCCCGAGCTGATGCTGCGTCATGCGATCGTGCCTACCGTCCTCGGCGTTCTGCTGGGTTCGGTGTGCGCGCTGGTCGCTCTGCTGTCCGGCGGCGGGGCCGAGGCCTGGCTCGCACCGGCGGCGGTGCCCGCGCTGGTCGGCGCCGGGCTGGTGAACGCCTGTCGGGGCGTCGTGCGGCAGGACCTGATGGTCGGCTCCTCGCCGACACCGGGCTCGGGCATCGGCCCGTTCCTGTTCGCCGCCTGGTACGCGGCGGGCCCGGCCGTGGCGGTCATCGTGCTCACGGTGCCGTTCACCAAGGCCTTCACCGGCGGTTCGGCCGCCGCCACCCTCACCGCCGTGCTCTGGTGCGTCGCGGTGGCCGCCGTACTCCTCTGGTGGGCCCGCGAACGCGCCGCGAAGCTGACGCCCAGGGGCCGGAGCGGCGGTACGGCCACCGCGCCCGCCGCGCGGTGATCCGGTCGGGTCACGGCCGCGCGGGTCACGCCGGTCGGGCTACGGTCGGGCGTCCCCAGGGTTCACCTCGGGCGGACCCGCGCGGCGAGCAGGGCGATGTCGTCCTCGGCGGCATGCGGGGTCACCCCGTCCAGGACGGCGTCCAGCACGTGGTCCAGAGCCCCGGCGGCCGGTAGTCGCAGGGCGGCGAGCCGGGCGAGGGAGGCGTCGATGTCCTCGCCGCGCCGCTCGACCAGGCCGTCGGTGTAGAGCAGCAGCACCTGGCCGGGGAGCAGCTCGCGGGTGTTCTGCTCGTAGCCGCCGAAGCCGGTGCCGAGCGGGGGGCCGGTCGGGACCTCGATCAGCTCGGTCGGCCGGTCGGCGGTGATCAGCGCGGGCGGGAGGTGACCGGCGCTGGAGAACGTCCAGCGGTTGCGGGCGGGGTCGGCGAGCGCGAGCAGGCAGGTGGCCGGGCGGGCCGAGTCGCTCTCGGAGATCACCTCGTCGAGCTGCCGGAGGATCCGGTGCGGGGGCAGGTCCATGGCGGCGACGTACCGGAGCGTCGAGCGGTAGTAGCTCATGTCGACGGCGGCCTCGACCCCGTGGCCCATCACGTCGCCCATCACCAGCAGGGTGCGGCCGAACGGCAGCCGTACGGTCTCGTACCAGTCGCCGCCGACCACCGAGCTGGTGCCCGACGGCAGGTAGCGCGAGGCGAGTTCCAGGTTCGGGTGCGGGTTGCCCGGCTCGGCGAGCAGGGCCCGCTGAAGCTCCACGGCGATGCCCTGCGAGCGGGCGAAGCGACGGGCGTTGTCGATGCTGGTCGCGGCGCGGCGGGCGAGCGCGTCGATCAGCTCCGCGTCGTCGGCGGTGAACCCCTCGGACGTGCCCCGGACCCGGGCCAGCGACAGCACGCCTATCAGCTGCCCCCGGGCGAAGAGCGGCACCGCCAGGATCGAGCCGACCCCGACGGAGCCGTAGGCCGCCTGGCTCGCGGGGTGCCCGGCGGAACGGGCCAGCTCCTCGTCGGACCGTACGTCGGCGATCACCGCTCTGCCCTGCTCCAGGCTGCGCGCGACGGCGGAGCCCTCCCGGTAGCGCACCGGGCCGCCGGGCAGGGTGAACGCCTCGGCCCGGGCGCGGAGCGCGGGCGCGCAGGCGACGGCCGCCCGCCGCAGGCGCGGCAGACCGGAGGGCGGGCCGCTGCGGTGCTCGGCGGTGTCGGGCGGCAGCACGTCGACGGCCGCCAGGTCGGCCATCGCGGGGACGGTGAACTGGGCCAGCTCGGCGCAGGTGGTGTCGACGTCGAGGGTGGTGCCGATCCGCTCGGCGGCGGTGTCCAGCATGGCCAGCCGGGCGCGGGCCTGCGTCAGCTCGTGCCGCCGGTGGTCGTCCTGTCGGCGCTCGTCCTGCTGCCGGTCGTCCTGCCGGCGGTCGTTCTGCTGCCGGTCGGGCGGGTCGGTGGGGCTGAGGACCACGAGGAGCAGACCGGCCACCTGTCCGTCGACCACCAGGCGCTGGCAGCGGACGGGGAGGCCGCCCGGGCCGCCCGGCGCGCCGATGGTCAGCTCGCGCGGGTGGCCGTCGGCGAGGACCTGGCGGAGCATGTCGCCCGAGACGGGCGCGTCGCTGCCGAGGTCGGCCGCTCCCAGACCGGTCGCCAGGGCGAACGCCGGGTTCAGGTACTGCCACCGCAGGTCCGGGCCGACCAGTGCGAGGCCGACCGGCGCGTCCTCGACGACGGCGCGCAGCAGATCGGGGTTGCTGGTCGCCAGGGCGTCGGCCGCCGAGTCGATCAGGGCATCGGCGAGGGCGTCGCGGCCGGAAGCCTTGGGGTGCACCGCGTCCTCCTCTATCGCGCGCCGCAACGGCGGACACCTCCTATGGTCGCCCGGGCGGGCGTGCCTCAGCGATGTTGACACGTCCCGCGTGTTCCGGTGGCGGGCGGGGCCGTGCAAGGCCAAGGTGTTCACCGGGGGTCACCACTTGGGAGACGAGATGCCTGAAGTCACCACTGCGTACGCGCCCGGCACTCCCTGCTGGGTCGATCTGATGGCCAAGGACCAGCAGTCCGCGCTGGACCTGTACCGTGACCTGTTCGGCTGGCAGGGCCAGGTCGGCCCGGCGGAGTTCGGCGGGTACGCGATGTGCACGCTGAACGAGAAGCCGGTGGCCGGGATCGGCCCGGCGATGGCGCCGGAGGGACAGCCGACGCCGCCGACCGTCTGGACGTCCTACCTGTCCACCAACGACGCGGATGCCACCCAGGCCGCCATCACCAAGGCCGGCGGCACCGTGATCGTGCCGGTGATGGACATCGGCACCGTCGGCCGGATGCTGGTCGCCTCGGACCCGACCGGCGCCGTGTTCGGAGTCTGGCAGCCGGGGGACTTCTTCGGCGCGCACGTGGTCAACGAGCACGGCGCGCTCACCTGGAACGAGCTGCACACCGCTGACGTCCCCGCCGCGACCGCCTTCTACCGGGCCGTCTTCGGCGCCGAGATCGCGCCGATGGAGGGCATGGAGGGCGAGTACTTCGCGTTCAACATCGACGGCAGCGCCAGGGGCGGCGTGGCGAAGCTGCAGAACGACCCGCCCGGCACGCCGGCCCACTGGCTGACGTACTTCGCGGTGGACGACGCGGACAGCACGGTCGACGCGCTCGTGAAGAGCGGCGGCAGTGTGCTGGTCCCGCCCTTCGACATGGTGGCGGGCCGGATGTCGGTCGTCTCCGACCCGCAGGGCGCGATCTTCGCGGTGATCAAGACGAAGCCGATGTAGCACCCGTCGCCGAATAGGGCCGAACAGCCGCGCCCGGCGGGATCGATCCCGCCGGGCGCGGCTGTTCGGTGCCAGGAGGGTCAGCCCACCGCGCTGTTGTAGCTGTCAATGGCCGGCTGGAGCTGCTTCACGGCATCCGAGAGCGCCTGTTGGGCGGTCTTGGAGCCGCTGATGGTCTGCTCGATCGCGGTCTCGACGCCCTTGCGGGCCTGCGGCATCACGCCGAGCAGGCAGCCCGCCGTGGCGGGGGTGGGGTTGGTGGCGTGGAGTTCGTCGATCGCGGTCTGGAACTGCGGGTACCTGGCCAGCCACGCCTTGTCCCTGGGGTCGTCCAGTGCCTTGCGGTTGACCGGGAAGTAGCCGGTGCCGGTGTGCCAGACGGCCTGCTGCTCGGGTGCGGACAGGAACTTGACGAACTCCCAGGAGGCCCGCTGCTCGGCGTCCGAGTGGCCGGGGCCGTCGATCCAGAGCGAGGCGCCGCCGATCGCCGGGCCGCCCTGGTCGGTGGCGTTGATCTTGGGGAAAGGGGCCGTGCCGACGGTGAACTTCGCGGCCTCGGTGTAGCCGCGCAGCACCCCGGTGGACTCCAGGTGCATCGCGACCTTGCCGGCCTTGAAGGCCGCCTGCGCGTCCGCCGGCACCCGGCCGGTGTTGGCCGCGTAGCCGCCCTTGACCAGGTCGGCCCACCACTGGACGGCCTGCGCGCCCTGTGCGGAGTCGAACAGCACCTTGCCCGCGTTGCCGGTACGGCCGTTGCCCTGGTCGCAGTAGAGCGTCCCGGACTCGGCGAGCAGCTCCTCGACGAACCAGCCGTAGATGGCGGCCCCGAAGCCGTACCTGGTGGTCTGCCCGCCGGCGTCCTTCTTCGTCAACTTCTTGGCCATGTCGCCGAGTTCGGCCAGGTCCTGCGGCTGCTTGGCCGGGTCGAGGCCGGCCTCCTTGAATGCGTCCGTGTTGAGGTAGAGCAGCGGCATCGAGGAGTTGAACGGCATCGAGGCGAGCTTGCCGCCCGCTGAGTAGTAGTTGCGGATGTTGGGCTCGATGTCGGCGAGCGGGTAGTTGTCCCTGTCGACGAAGGCCTGGGCCGGCACGGTCTGCTTCGAGTCGATCATGAACCGGGTGCCGATGTCGTAGACCTGGACCAGCGAGGGCGTGCCCTTCTGCTGCACCGACGCCTTGTACTTGGCGATCACGTCGTCGTAGGTGCCCTGGAACAGCGGCTTGACCACTATCTTTCCCTGGTGCGCCGCGTTGAAGGCGTCGACCAGCGCCGTCAGGGTGGTGGCGTTCTGGCCGGTCATCGAGTGCCAGAAGTTGACGGTGGTGACGCCCTTGGCGTTGTCCAGCGCCTGTGCTCCGGGCGCGCCCGAGCCGGACGGTCCGGCGGGAGTGCCGCTCGACGTACAGGCGGTCAGCGTCAGACCGGCGGCGACCAGGGCGGCCGCGACCCTGACTCCCCATAGCTGCTTGCCCATCTGCGTTCTCCTTCTCGAGTGCTGCTGGTCAGGTGAGTTGGTGCGGGGATCAGGCGCAGGCTCTCAGCGGACGGCGCCGGCGGTGAGGCCGCGGACGATGAAGCGTTGGCCGAGGACCACCAGGGCCAGGGTCGGCAGCAGGGTGAGCACAACGCCGGCCAACACCAGTCCGGGGTCGGCGACTTCGGCGTCGCGCAGGCTCTCCATGCCGATCTGCAGGGTCTGCATCTGCGCGGTGCGGGTGATGATCAGCGGCCAGAAGTACTGGTTCCAGGCCGACAGGAAGACGTAGACCGCGATCGCGGCCAGCGAGGGCTTGCTGAGCGGCACCAGGACGCGCCACAGGAACCGCCAGTGACCGGCGCCGTCGATCCGGGCCGCGTCCCGCAGTTCGGCCGGGAACTGCCGGAAGGACTGCCGCAGCATGAAGGTGCCGAAGCCCGAGGCCAGGAACGGCAGCACCAGGCCGAAGTAGGTGTTGCCCAGCCCCCAGCCGGAGATGGTCAGGTAGTTGGGGATGATGACGGCCTCCCACGGCACCATCAGCGTCGCCAGGAACACCGCGAAGACGGCCGCCCGCGCGCGCAGCGGCAGGAAGACGAAGGCGTACGCGGCGAGGATCGAGGTGAGCAGCTGGGCCACCGTGATGACGGTCGCGGTGATGGCCGAGTTGAGGTACTGGCGGCCCAGCGGGATGGCGTGCACCGCCCCGGCGAAGTTCCGGCCGGTGACCGAGTGCGGCAGCAACGCCGGTGGGTAGCTCGCGAGTTCGGACGGACCCATCAGGGCTCCGGCGAACGCGTAGTAGACGGGGAAGCCGACCGTGACCACCGCGAAGGCGAGCAGCAGGTAGACCGCGATCCGGCTCATGCGTAGTGCACCTTCCGTTCGAGAACACCGAACTGCACGCCCGCGCAGGCGAGTACGACCACCAGCAGCACCACCGCCTGGGCGCTCGCCGTACCGAAGTCGCTGGACCCGTACGCGAACGCCTTCTCGTAGACCGAGTAGACGAGAGTGCGGGTCGCGCCGTCCGGGCCGCCCTTGGTGAGGATGTGGATCTGCCCGAAACTCTGCAGCGCGTTGATGGTGGAGACCACGACCAGGAAGAACAGGTGCGGTCCGAGCAGCGGCACCGTCACCGAGCGGGCGAGCCGCAGGCCGCTCGCGCCGTCCAGCCGGGCCGCCTCGGTTATCTCCTGCGGGATGGAGCCGACCCCGGCCGAGAGCACCAGGACGTTGTAGCCGAGCGTCATCCAGATCGTGGCCGCGCCCACCGACAGCAGGGCGTAGCGCTGGTCGGTCAGCCAGCCCACGGGTGCGACGCCCAGCTGCGAGAGCAGGCCGTTGAGTACGCCGCTGGCCGGGTTGTAGAGCACCGAGAAGACCACCGAGGCGCTGGCCACCGAGAAGGCGAACGGCAGCGCGAAGGCGGACCGGAAGGCCCGCACGCCATGTATCCGGCTCTCCAGCAGCAGCACCAGCGCGAGCGCCCCGACCACCCCGGGGACGACGGTCAGCAGCACGAAGAGCGCGGTGGTGACCAGCGTCTGGTGGAATTCTGCCGAACCCAGCAGGTCGGTGTAGTGCCGCAGGCCGACGTAGCGGGACGGGGCGCCGAACAGGTCGTTGGCGTGGGCGCTCAGGTAGAAGGTACGGCCCAGTGGGTAGCCGATGAAGAGGGCGAACACCACCAGCGAGGGCGTCAGGAACGCCCAGGCCAGTGTCCGTTCGCCCCAGTCGCGCCGGGAGCGCCGCGCGGTCGGCATGGAGGGGCCGCCTTTCCTGGGAATCACGTACGCCCGAACCGTGTCCGGTCCGGGCGGCGCACCGGCTACCACCGGGTAACCGCGCGGTGGCGCCTGGATTACGCGTTCGCGTCAGGTGCCCCGGCCCCGATCCCTACCCCGTGCGTACGGTCCTGCACCTCGCACTCCGTCAGTTCACATCCAGTCTCTGAGGCGGCGTCAGGACGTGGCCGTTCGCGGAGGCGGGATTCCGGCGGGGGAGCGTCAGGCCGCCGTGAGGGTGCGCCACTCCTGGTGGCTGAGCACCACGGCGGGGGCCGCCGGGGCGTCGGTCGGCGGGACGGCGACGACGGAGCAGGTGGCGTGCGCCAGGCAGTGGCGGCTCACCGAACCGTGCAGCAGCCGGGCCAGCCGGCCACGGCGGCCGGTGCCGACCACCAGCAGGTCGCCGGGACGGTCGGCGATCGCCGTCAGGACGGGGCCGGCCTCGCCGCGTACGACGAGCGGCTCGATCCGGACGGCCGCCGGGGAGTCGCCGAAGGCCTCGGTGAGCGCCGCTTCGAGCCGCTCGCGGGCGGCCTGCTCCCAGAGCTCGGCCAGCGGCGGGCACGGGTGGGTGCGGTAGGCGGGCTCACCGCCGACCGGGGTCCAGGCCAGGACCGGGACGAGGACGGCGTCGCGCCGGACGGCCTCGCCCCACGCCTGCCGCAGGACGGCGGAACCGCGCTGCGATCCGCTGACTCCGACGAAGACCCGGGTGGTGACGGCCATGGTGTTTCGCTTCCTTCGATCTGCGATTCCGGCGAGAGTGCCTTTGAATCGTTGGTCCAATTGCTCAGCTTGCGCTTAATCTTACGATATCTGCGCACCATCTCCTTCGATCATTAGAGACCCGGTGTCAGCGGAACGCAGCCTCCCTTGACGCGCCGGATACGCGGCGCGAGCACTTCTTGACGGATTCCTGACGTCGGGGAACCGGCCGTCGGCGGTGATCCGCTGGTGGACTACCCTCCTGTTCGGCCGGGCCGGGGCCGGGACGTCCGCCCGGCCCCTGTCACTACGCCCCAAGGAGTCGCCCGGTGCGCACCCGGATCCGCACAGCCCAGACCCACGGCTGCACCGGACGGCTCCGCTGATGCGCGGTGGGGTGTTCCTGGAGGCCGACTGGCGGCGCGAGACGCTGCGCACCGACCTCTGGCTGGTCCCGGCCGTGGAGGCCTCCGTGCCGGAGGAGGCCGACCGGCAGGACGTGCGGGGACGCTACGACGCGCTGCTGGCCCTGCACGACGGCTCGGTCCTGGGGGATTCCACCGCCTGAGCCCCCCGCGACGGCTCAGTCCGCCGGTACCACCGCGACCGGGCACTGTGCGTGCTGTACGACGGCCTGGCTCACCGAGCCGAGCCGGCCGAGTGGGCCGCGCGCGGCGCCGTGACGGCCGACCACGACGAACTGGTGCGAGGCGGAGAGCGCGACCAGCTCCCGGGCCGCGCCCGACCGTACGGAGACCGTCGTCACCTTCACCTCGGGGTGGTTCTGGCGGTACCCGGCCAGCACCTCGGCGAGCAGACGTTCCTGCTCGGCCTTGATGTGGCTCTCCTCGAAGACCGGCCCGGACGCGTGGCCGATCCCGGTGGCCAGCGGGTAGCTCCAGGCGTGCGCGGCCACCAGCGGCAGACCGCTCTGCCGGGCCGCCTCGAAGGCGAAGGTGAGCACGCGATCCTCGGGCGCCCGCCCGTGCACACCCACCACGACGCCACCGGCCGCCGCCCGGTCGGCCGCCGGGTGGACGACGATCACCGGGCAGGTGGCGTGCGCGGCGACGTGCAGGCTCGTCGAACCCACCAACAGGCGCGGGAAGCCGCCCGAACCACGTGCCCCGAGCACCAGCAGCTCCGCCTCCCGGGCGGCGGCGACCAGGGCGTCCCGGGCGTGGCCGTCCACCAGTTCGGTGGTCACCCCAGGTCCGGATGGCGCAACCGGGCCTGTTCGCGGGCCGCGCCGAGTGCCTCCTCGCCGGCGTCCCTGCCGAGGAAGCTCTCCCGCCCGGTGAACGCCTCCGTCAGCTCGCCGTACCAGGCGTGCAGGAGATGGAGCGAGCCCCGGCGCAGCCGCGCCTCGTCCGAGGCCCGGTCGACGGCGTCGTGACTGGCGTCCGTACCGTCGATCCCGACGATCACTCGGTACCGCATGGTGTACTCCCTCGCAGTTGGGCTTCCGGCGACGCGTCATCCGGCCTGGGGATCTCCCGCTGCTCCCATGGTCACCCGGCCACCGCCGGGCGGCCCGCCGTCGTGGCCCGGGGGCCCGCCCTCCAGCCGCCGCCGTCGCGACGGCCGGCGTGAGGGCGGACCTGTCGGGCGGTCCGCCGGGGTGCCAGGGCCCGCCGGGTCGGAGCGGAACGCCGTCGAATCGTCAGATCCGGGACGGGAGGGCCGGTTGGTCCACGTGCTGACGGGGTGTTGGGGGCCCGGACGTCGTCGTGTCTGGCATAGGGCTTGCAGGTCCGCGGGGTACGTGCCTTTGCATGGTCGGTGGGCGTTGGGTATGACATGGAAGACACCTCTGCTGAGAACGCCCGTTCGCTCGCCCGCGAGGCGTTGTCGATGCTCGGCCAGCGCAGATGGGACGCCGCCTCGGCTCTCGCCGCAGTCGCGTTCGTCTACGCGCGGATGGCCTCGGCGATGCCCGAACCGAAACCCACCGTGCTGCCCGGCTCCCGGACACACCCGGTGGCAGCTGCCGACATCGACGTCCCGGACCTGCTGCTGAGAGCTCACCGGGCCGTCGAGCAGGCCGGCGGCCGGATGTACTGCGCCGACCTCGCCAACGCGCTGGCCCTGGACGCCCAGGTGCTCGCCACCGAGCTCAGTTCGCTCTTCCGGCATGTCGGCATCACCCGTCCGGGCGCGGGCACTCTCCCGGTGCCGGGCGGACAGTCCCGTCCCGGCTACCTCGCCGACACCCTGGCCGCCGCGATCGACGCCTACCGCAGCCTTACGGCGGTCGGCCCCCCGCGACTGTAGGGGGGAGGCCGTCGGGGGTGAGGTGGACAGGGGCTCGTCCCACCCCGACGGCCGGAGAGTGGCGTCAGCCTCCCGCCGCTCCCACGAGCCGGCCGATGCCGAAGGTGACGGCCATCGCCAGCGCGCCGCCGAGAACGAGCCGCGCGACGGCCGGCCGCTTCTCCGAGCCGCCGAGGACAGCGCTCACCGCGCCGGTGAGCGCGAGGGCGAGCAGGACCACGGCGAAGGTGACGGTCACCCGCCATCCGGCCGGGGGCAGCAGGATGGCCGCCAGCGGCAGCAGCGAGCCGAGCGTGAAGGCGAGCAGCGAGGCCCGCGCGGCCTGCCAGGGATTGGTCAGGGCCTGCGGATCGATCCCCAGCTCGGCGTCGGCGTGGGCGGCGAACGCGTCGTTGGCCGTCAGCTCCTGGGCCACCTGGCGCGCGGTGGCCGGCTGGAGGCCCTTGGCCTCGTACAGCGCCGCCAGTTCCGCGATCTCCTCCTCGGGGAACTGCTGGAGTTCCGTGCGTTCGACGGCCAGCAGCGCGCGCTCGGTGTCCCGTTGGCTGCTGACCGACACGTACTCGCCCAGGGCCATCGACACCGCTCCGGCCACCAGTCCCGCGATGCCGGCGGTGAGGATCGGTCCCCTGGAGGTGGTCGCTCCGGCCACACCCACGACCAGTCCGGCCGTCGACACGATGCCGTCGTTGGCGCCCAGCACGCCGGCGCGCAGCCAGTTGAGCCGTCCCGCCAGGCCCTGCGCGTGCGGCTCGGTCTCGTGCGCGGAGTCGGAGGGGTCGGACGGGTCGGTGGAGCCGGCGGTGGGGACCGAGTTGGAGTCCGATCCGGCGGTGCTCATCAGGGCTCCGTTTCGACGCGGGTCGCGGGCGACGACTTCCCCATCCTGCCCCGGCCCGGGTTCGGGTGCACAGGAATTCGTCACCTTGGCATTCGTCACCTTGGCGGGAGGTGGTTCAGCAGGGGGTGCCGGTGGTGGTGCCGGTGGTGGTGGCTGCGCGGAGTGCCGCCTGCGTCAGGGTGCTCGCGGTCCGTACAGCGCTGGCCACGGCTTCGTCGGGGCCGAGCCGGCAGAGGTCGGTGAGGCAGAAGATCGCCTCGGCGCTCATCACCACGGCGAGGTCCCGCTGGAGCTGGGCGAACGCCTCGGGGGCGGCCGTCGCGAGGGTGTCCGCCAGTGGCGCCAGCGCGTGGTCGATCAAACCGAACCGGATGCCCGGGCGGGTCGCGGCCAGTTCGGGGCGGGTGATGGTGGTCGAGATCATCGCCCGCACCGCGCCCTGGTAGGCCAGCACCCCACGCAGCAGGAACTCGCAGGCGAAGGCGATGCGTTCGACGGGGTCGTCGGACCCCGCGACCGGTTCGAGCGCGTCGGCCGGGCTGGGCCACAGGCCGACCATGGCTTCGGTCAGCAGCGAGACGAGGTCGGGGAAGTACCGGTACGCGGTGGCCTCGGAGACCAGTGCGGCCCGTGCGACCTCGGGCATCGTCACCTCGTGGCCGGAGCGGATGAGCTCGCGGGTGGCCTCGACGATCGCGGTCCGCGTCCGCAGCTTCTGGTTGGTCCGGCCGGTCGGGGCCTGGGTCGCCGTCATCGGTACGTTCTCCTGTCCTCGGTGCCGATGTTATCAGTCCGGACTCTCTTCGTGAGAGGGCACTTGTATATTGAGGGTCGACATCCTGCGGTCGGATCGTAGGGGTTGACTCTCGCGAACTTTCCCGACCGGCCTGCGCCGAGCCTGAGGAATGACCTGAGGAATGGTCAGATGACACCACCGGCCGACCGGGGCCGGTGCCCGTCTCAGCCGTCGGTGGCGGCGGAGTGGGCGGCGGGCGCCTCGGCGTGTTCGGGGACGATGCGGTGCAGGCCCCTCCGGTCGTAGTACGACGTCATGGCGAATCCGAAGGCGAGCGCGGCCGTCAATCCCACGGCCATCATGATCCACGCCCGGGTGAGCCCGGCGTCGGCCTGGGCGTTGAAGTAGAGGATCGCGCGAACGCCACCGGTGAGCTGTCGCATCGGCTCGAACTCGGACAGCACCCGGTAGAAGCCGGGGAGCGCCTCCAGTGGGACGGTCGCACCGGAGGAGGGCAGGGCGAGGGCGATGAAGACGAACATGCTGATCAGCTGACCGATCCCGCCGAATGCGGCGAGCAGGGCCTGGACGCCGATCCCCACAATGGCCGTGGCACAGAAGGAGAACACCCACAACAGCGGCAGGTGGGAGGCGTCCATGCCCAGCACGACGACGGTGGCGATCATGATCAGGGTGGAACTCAGTACCGAGAGCCCGACCGACATCGCGCAGGTGACCGCGAGGGTCTGGGTGCGGCTGATCGGGACGGTCGGCAGCTGGGTCCGCAGCGGGCCCAGCTCGCTGGCCGCGTAACCGAGTGCCACGTCGACGCTGTTGCTGATCACACTGGCGCCGAGGAAGCCGGCCAGCACCAGCAGCAGCGTGTAGTAGAAGGCGGTCAGGCCCAGACCGCTGTGCATGCCGATCGCGTGGCCGACCACGACGTTGACCGTGATCGGGTCGGCGATCAGCAGGCGCGTGGCATTGATCGGGATGCTGCCCGCCGCCTGGGACTGGGCCCGGGCCTGCGTCTGCAACTGGGCGCCGAGCTGCGCGGATGCGGTATGCGCCGCCAGTTGGGCGATGGAGGTGGCCAGTGAGGAGGCCAGGCTGCCGGCCCCGGGATTGGTGAGAACCGACATCGTGGGCCGGGCGGGTGGCTGCGGACCGGAGGCGCCGAGCGCCGCCACGGCGGCGGTGAAGCCGTCCGGTACCTCCAGGACCGCGTACAGCTTCGACGAGGTCAGGCCGTCCGCGGCACCGGCCGCGTCCAGCACCCGCCAGGACACCTGGTGCGCCGGGTCCGGGGCGGTGGCGATGCCGGCGGTGATCTGCGCGCCGAGATTGGTCGGTTGCCCCGCCACCACCGCGCCCCGGTCGAGGTTGACCAGCCCGATCGGCATGCGGTGCAGGTCGCCGCGCGGGTTGAGGATGCCGCCCATGTAGACGAGGGAGAGCAGCAGCGTCACCAGGCCGATGATGATCGTCGGGACCAGCCAGACCCGTGGGGTGCGCAACACCCGGGCGGCCGTCGCCCCGGTCTTTCCGGTCGTCCCTGCGGTACCCGCCGGGTGTTCGCTCGAAGGCATGGCTCTCCCCGGTGTCGGAACCGCCGTATCGCCCCACAAAATATCCGCTATGCGTGGATTTGGTCCGCTGCCTCGCCCGGCGGGCCCGAAAGGGGCGCCGGAGCGGTGCGTTGTCCTCGCGGGTGCGGGTGCGGGTGCGGGTGCGGGTGCGGGCGGGGTGACGGTGGGTCGGGGTGACGGTGGGTCGGCCGGGTCAGTTCGCCAGTCGGGTGCGGGCCAGCGCGTGGGCGTGGTCGAGCGCGTCGGCGGCGGCGCAGGGGACGTCGGGCTGCACGCCGGTGCCTTCCCAGTTCGTACCGGAGACGGGGTTGACGGCCCGGCCGACCGGGATGTGGGCCTCCAGGTGCGAGTGCAGTGTCCAGCTCTCCCGGGGGTGGGCCCCGCCGCCGGTGCGTTCGCCGACCACGACGGCGCGGCCGAGTTGCTGCAGGTCGTAGGCCAGCTCCTCGGCGCCCGAGAAGGAGCGGCCGCTGGTCAGTACGTACAGCGGCTTGCTGCCGCCGAAGCGCGCGCCGGGGACGTGCGGCGGGCTCCAGGACTGCTCGAGTCGGTCGCCGTCGCGGTAGTACATCGTGTTGAGGTGGGTGCGTTCGTCGAGCAGGTAGCCGCAGACGAAGGCGACCGTGTCCGGATCGCCGCCGAGGTTCCCGCGCAGGTCCAGAATGAGCGCCTGGGCCCGTGCGGCCAGGGTGAGTGCGGCGCCGAGCGGCTCGGCGGCCCAGGCCAGCGGGAACAGGGCCGGGGCCAGCTCCAGGACGGCGACCCCGCCCGCCAGCAACTCGAGCCTGGGCGCGCCGCCGAGCGAGGTGTCGAAGTCCCGGCGCATGGCCGCGAGAGAGGCGGCGCCCTGCTCCTGCGGAATCTCCTCGGGGTGGTACTTGAGCCTCAGGTGCCCGTCGCTGTTGACGGACTGCAGATCGGCGGTGACCAGCCGGCCGAGCTCCTCCGCGCTGTCGACCTCGTACGCACCCTCGGCGAGCCGTCGGTGCAGCAGGGCGGCGAGCTGCTCGGCCACCTCGGGGAAGACGTAGTGCTCGGTGAGGAGCCGGGTCAGCTCGGTTATGACGGGGGAGGGCTGAAGCTGAGTCAGAATTGTCATGAGGGGGAGTGAAGCACCGCTCTTGCGAAAGCGTCAAGAGAGTTAGACACTTACCTCATGCCCGAGCACCCGTCATATCCGCCGCCTCCCGAGGACGTCCAGGAGATCGGAGCACCCGAGCAGTTCGCCGCGCTGGCCCACCAGTTGCGACAGCGGCTGCTCTTCGCGCTGAGCCACCGCCCGGCCACCATCAGGCAGCTCGCCGCACAGCTGGACGCGACCAAGGGCAACGTGGCCCACCACCTCAAGGTGCTGCGCGAGGCCGGGCTGGTCCACGTCGCCGAGACCCGCCAGGTGCGCGGCGGCACCGAGCAGTACTACCAACGTACCGCCCGCCGCATCGCCGTAGCCGAGCCCCAGGCGGCCGGCACCGCCGCGATGCTCGGCGCGGTCGCCCAGGAACTGGACCGCTCACCCGCTGAGACCCTGTCGCTGCGTCACCTGCGGCTCAGCCCGACGAAGGCGCGCCAACTGGGGGAGCTGCTGACCCGGTTGGTCGACGAGGCGGAGGAGGAGCCGGAGGACCAGCCCGTGCACGGCGTACTCGTGGCGCTGTACCAGCACTTCCAGCCGGATGACGCCGAGGCTTCCGGCGGTGTGGACGGCGGTGTGGACGGCCGCGTGGACGGCGGCGCTCGAGCCGACGTCGGCGGTTCCGGGTAGCGGCGCCCCCGGCTTGGCAACCTCCCCGACGGGCGCCGTTCACCCCGGTTGGACAGGAGCGTCGAGGCGGGGCTGCGCCGGGTACCGGGCCGGTGGTTCGTGAAAAGGCTCGGCGCGGGGGCGGGTGAGCAGCGATGATGGCTTGATGACCTCTCCCAACGGCCCGCGTCAGGCGAGCAACGACGCTGCGATGTTCGCCATCTCTCTGCTCAAGGCACGCGTCGGTGCCGGCTCCGCCGAGGCAGCCCTGGTGCCCTTCACCGAACTGCTCGACGGCTTCGAGCAGAGGTTCGGCGCCGAGGGCCTACGGCTGCTCGTGGCCCATCTGGCGGAGATGACGGCCTCTTTCGTCGGCATCGGCCGGGGCGCTGACATACGCCTGGAGGCTTACGAGATGGAGCTGATGCGCAAGCAGCAGTCCGGAGGCTCGCCCGGGGCCTGAGCCACCGTCCGCTTCACCTTCAGTGGGCGACCCGGGACAGGTCCGGTCTCGCCGCCCGCAGCTCCGGCGAGCCCCGAGCCCCGAGCGGTGAGTGGTGCCGCGTGCGCCGGGGGCGCGTGGCGGAGGCGTGCGCCCGTAACCCGGCCCCGGGCCACCTTCCAACCGGCACCGCCGTCCGAGCTGCGACGGTGCGCGGACGCTCGGTGGTCGGCCCGCTCGTCCGTGAACTGCCGGGGAGTTCGGGGGGAGTGGTGCCGGGCGCTCGCCGGTGCCGGCGGTGTGGGCTCGGCGTTCGGTGTTGGGTTCGGTGTTGGATTCGGCGTGGGGTTCGGCGTGGGGTTCGGCGACCTCAGTGGCCGAGGTGGGACGCGAGGTCGGATCCCAGGTTTGCGATCTTGGTGAGGTCGCCGATGTCTGTGACGGTGCCGACGGGGATGCTGTAGGTGTGCTCCTGGCGAGAGGGGGCGGGGTAGGCGGTGCCGCCCGCTGCGGCTGCCGTCGTGGTGGCGGTGAGGGCGGCAGCGGCGAGCAGGGTGCCGAGGAGGGTGGTTCGGACGAGGGTGCGCATCGGGGCCTCCGGAAGCTGGCGGTGTGTCGGCCTGATCAACTGTCGGAGGGTGTCGCGGTCACGGGTACGGTCCGTCCGGGTTGGCCCGGGAGCCCTCGGTCTCGGCATCGGCATCGGCATCGGACGAACGGCGGCTGGGTGGCGGGCCACCGTTGCCGCCTCAGCGTCGGGGGGAAATCCGTTCGACGGCCGGGTCGGTACGGGCCATGATTCGCACTTGTGACGACGCCGAAGCAGTCCCCGGTCCAGGCCGCCGCCCGGAACAACGCCGAGTGGTGCGCGACGATGAGCCGGTCGCACGGCTTGGCGGGCGAGTTCGGGCCGCAGGCCTGGGCCGCCCCGGCCCGTACGCCGCTGTACTACCCCGACGCGGTGACGCTGGTGCCGGGTGCCGACCCGGCCGCGCTGGCGGCCCGGATCGACACCGCCGCGCCCGGTGCCTCCGTCAAGGACAGCTTCGCCGACCTCGACCTGACGGGGGCCGGTTTCCGGGTGCTGTTCGAGGCACAGTGGATCCATCGCCCGGCGGGTGCGCCCGCCACCGCGTCGGATCTCGGCTGGAACGTCGTGGGCGACCCGGACGCGCTGCGCGCCTGGGCGCTCGCCTGGGATGACGGGGACGGCAACGCGGACCTCTTCCGGCCCGAACTTCTCGACGACCCCGCCACGTTCGTGCTCGCCGGACAGTCCGCTGACGGCCGGGTGGTCGCCGGTGCGGTGGCGAGCCGCAGCGACCAGGTGGTCGGAATCTCCAATGTGTTCGCGCTGGACGGGGATTCCGACGCGGCCTGGCCGGTCGTTCTGGACGCAGTGCACCGGCTGTTCCCCACCCTGCCGGTGGTCGGCTACGAGCACGGCGAGGATCTGGCAGCCGCCGTCCGCCACGGCTTCGAGCCGGTCGGTCTGCTGCGGATCTGGCTGCACGGCTAGGGACTTGTCCGGCCTGATGAACCGTCCTCCACGGCCCGGCACGCTCCCCCGTGGCGTGCCGGGCCGCCGACCGGTGCCGACCCCTCCACACCCGACCGGCCCGGCGCGAGATGGAAGGCGGCGTGCCGCTGCGGTGTTCCTCGTCGAGGATGTCAGGACGCCGCCCGGCCGTGTTGGCGCTGCGTCGACAGTTCCTTCGCTCTGCGTCTACTCGCCTGCGAGCCCGGACAGCGCTCGATGCCGGTGCTCGCTGGGTGAGAGGCCGTACGCGGCCCGGAAGGCGCGGCTGAAGTCGCCGGCGCGGGGGATGCCCCAGCGGGCGGCGACGGCGTGGATCGGCATGGCGTACAGCGCGGGGTTCGCCAAGTCGCGGCGTGCCTTCTCCAGCCGCTGGCGGCGGATCCAGGCGGCGACCGGCTCGCCTTGTGACTGCTGGGTGAAGAGGCGGTGTAGATAGCTGACGGAGATGTGGTGCGCGGTGGCGATCACGGACGGCGACAGTTCGGGATCGTGCAGGTTCCGTCGGATGAACGCCCGGACGTTCTCGACCATGACCCGCTGCCGGGCCTCCTCCGGCAGCGCGGCCTCGGCGTCCAGCTCCCGGGTCAACCAGGCGGCCACCAGGTCGACGACGACCCCTCCCAGGCGGGGTGCCTCGGCAGGTCCCAGGGCGGCGGCCTGCCGGTCCAGGCCGACGAGGAACTCCGAGAGCAGCGCACCCGTACCCTCCCGCCCCGAGAAGCCCCGGCCCAGCAGGTCGCGCAATCGGTTCGGCGGCAGCGGCAGCAACGATGCGCGGAAGTCGACGCCCACTGCTTCGACCCGGAGTTCCCGTCGTTCGGTGGCGCGGGCGCCGAAGGCCCGCAGGTCGAACGGATGCGAGCTGTGGAGCATGTGCAGGTCACCTGGCCCGAACGTCGCTGTCCGACCGGCGTCGCGCGTCAGCGCCAGGCCTCCGTCGAGCAGCAGCGTCAGGTTGTACACCTCCGGATCCGACTGCCGCACCATGCCCGCAGTCCGCCGGAACCGCGCCGGCGGGAAGGACGTCCTGAGAAGGGTCACCGGCCCCAGTTCCAGTCGCCGCATCTCCGCCGTGAAGTCGTCGGTGTGGGCACTGGTCACCTCGCTGGCCCGCGTCTGCCCGATCAGTTCCCGCCAGCTGTCGAACCGTTCCTTCCCGGACGGGTTGTCACTCCGGAACACGCTCCCCGTCCTCGCGGCCACGCTCTGCTCGCCCGTCAGGTGCTTCCTCGTCAGGTGTTCCACCGTCAGATTCCCCTTCGGGGTAGCCGGTCGGGGTGGGGCCGGGGGCTGGTGGTCGAGCTGGACGGTCACCTGTTGCTCCTTGGTGATGATGGCGGCGGTGCCGGGGCGAGGGTCCGCATGGTCGACGGTAACGGGAACGATGGTCGGTGGGACGGGCCGGGTCACGCGGTGGCGCTCCAGGGCGGTCGGCCGGCGGGCGGGGTGCGGCAGGACAGCGCTGACCCGGTTCGGCACGGGCGGTGGCGGCTTGGTGGAGGCGCGGAGCTCGCGACTCCATATTCGATGGACGTTATGCGGCCCCTCGGCAACGCGCGGGCCAAGTCCCCGCCGCACCAGGCGTTCTGCCTCACCGGGGCACTGCGGGCGGCCGACCTGGTGCGCGAAGCACCGTTGCGCGGAGCGGTCATCGCCGACCGCTACCTCGCGTCGGTCATCGACAGCCACGCCGCCGTTCACCAGCCCTCGGACGAGGACGCCCGACGGGCCGCGCAGGATGACGGTCGTCCGGCCGGGCCGGCGCGGGCGGGCCCGGCCGGCGTTCCCCCACGGAGCGACGACCGGGCCCGAGCTGGGCAACAGGGCCCGGCCGACGCTCCCCCCACGGAGCACAGGCCGGACCCGGTGTTGCAGCTGACGCCAGCAGAACGCAGCGTACATGTCAGTTCTACGTACGGCTACCACGCGTCGTCCCCGGGATTGCCGGGGCCGGCGACCTGCCGGTCAGTAGGTGGACGCGCAGTCCCGGCAGATCGGCTGGCCGTTCTTGTCCTCCCCGGCGAGCTGGCTGCGGTGGTGGACCATGAAGCAGTTCACGCAGGTGAACTCGTCCTGCTGCTTCGGCAGCACCCGGACGAAGAGCTCCTCGTCGGAGAGGTCGGCGCCCGGCAGTTCCAGGCCTTCGGCCGTCTCGAAGTCGTCCACGTCGGTGGTGCCGGCCGACTTGTCGCTCCGGCGGCTCTTCAGCTCCTCGATGCTGTCGTCGTCCGCGTCGTCGCTGTTCTTGCGTGGGGCGTCGTAGTCGGTTGCCAAGGCGTTGCCTCTTCGTCCAGTGGGTGGAGGTGCGGGTCGGTGCACCAGCCTGCCTTGTCCGCGCCGGGCGCGGGTCCGCGACACATGATCCTTGCGCCCGTTCGGATGACGCTCACCGGCAGGCCCGCGCAGCCGTCGGCCTGTCCGTCCCTGTCGGGCGCGGTCGCCGGGTGCCTGCTCAGGTGTTGCGTAGCGGTCCGCACCGAGGGGCGGCGACGGGCGCGGCCATGGCTGCGCCCGTACGGGCCCGTGGTGGGGAGGGACGGTCAGCGGAGCCCCTCGAGCAGGGGAATCGTCTGCTCGGGTCCCGGGAGAGCGTTGATCTCGTCCCGGATCCGTTCGGCGGCGCGGCGGTAGTTCTGGTCGGCCAGTACGGCCGATACCGTGGCGTGCACTTCGTCCGGGGTGACGGTCACCGGGTCCAGGACCTTGGCGGTACCGAGTTCGACGCACCGCCGCGCGTTGTACGGCTGGTCCGCGCCGTGGGGGAGCAGGACCGACGGCAGGCCGTGGGCGAGCGCTCCGACGAGGCTGCCGGAGCCGCCGTGCGAGACGGCCAGATCGCACTGCGGGAGGAGCTGCTCCTGTGGAACGAACCTCTCGACCCGGATGTGCCCTGGCAGCGGCCCGAGTTCTGCGGGGTCGACACGGTCGCCGACCGTCACGACCACGTTCGCGGGAAGGTCCCGGAGCCCGGCCAGGACCCGGGTGAACAGGTTGCTGGTGTTGTTCACGGTGCCGAGGGTGAAGTACACGGTGGGTGTGCGCGGGGTGGGTGCGTGCGTGCTGGTGACGGAAGGGCTGGTAGTGGACGGACCGGTGGCGGCGGTCTGTCGGAACGAGAACGTGTCGGCCGGCAGAGGGAATCGCGGGTCGCGGAAGCTCGGCGGGAACGGCGACAGGACCAACTTTCCTTCCAGCATGGCGAGTTCTGGATCCGATGGCAGACCGTACTCGGCTCGCAGTTCCCGCAGCGGCTCGGCGACGACCTCCTTTCGCAGAAAGCCCCCGGCGCCGAGCACGAGGATGGTCGCGCAGGGAATCGCGAGCGATTCGGCCGCTATCGCGCTGCCGAAGTCGACCTCGTCGCGCACCAGGACATCGGGCTTCCAGGTGCGGGCAAGTTCAAGAACCGCCGCAGCGTGCCGCCGTGCCCCGCGTCGGCCGAAGCCCTCTGCGAGCTGCCGAACCTCCGCCTCCGGGTCGGGTGCTGTCAGCGGCTCGCTCGTCGCCGTGACGGTACGTTCGCGCGGCTCGCTGGTGGCGAAGGCGGTGAATCCGGCCGCAGTGATCTCAGCCACCCGCCCGCCCCCACCGGCCACCGCGACCGTGTGCCCTGCGGCCTGAGCGGCACGGGCCACTGGGATGAGAGGGCGGAAGTGACCGCTGCCGGCGATGAACGTGAACAGGATTCGCATCGGGCGAGGCTATCGCCACTGTGGCTTCCGAGTAGGGGTTTTCGGAGATTTGATGATCATGGTTCGGGTTCTACCGGACCTGCCCGTCAGCTCGGCGGCCCGTCAGCCGGTGGGGTAGCGAGCGATGCGGCGTAGGCCGCGAGGATCGCGAAGTCGTCCTGGCGCAGCCCGATCCGCGGATTGACGTGGTGCAGCAGGGCGGGCGCGGCGTGGTTGGAGGCCACGTGAGCCTGGTCCGCGTCGCCCTGCTCGTCGTCGACCCAGACGAACGGCCGACCGTCGGCGTATGCCACCAGTGGCGCGGTCTTCCAGTGGACTCCGTCGGGGCGCTCGCGGTGCAGGGCAGCGCCGAAGTCCACGAACGGCAACTCGGGCAGGCCGAGCACCGGACCGATCCACTCGTTCGCGTCACTCATCCAGGTCGTGGCCCAACACAGCTCGTAGCCGAGCGCCAGCAGCGCCGGCCCGTGGCCGGGGTTGAGCCACACCCGCATCGGCCTGCGGTGAGTCCGTGGTAGCCCCGAGTCCCACGCGGTCCTGTTCTTCAGAGGCACCCGGAGTGTGGTGTAGCCCTCGGGACGTTTCTCAGGTTTGGCCGCGTACGGATTGAGGGGGCCGTCGACATCCAGGAACAGCAGCGGTCGACTCATCGGCGTCCCTTGGTCCCCTCGGCCTTGCTCCCGGACTGTCGTCTGTCGTGTCCTCAGAAGCGGATCTGCCGAAGCATATCTTCGGCGCGAGCTCGCCACCGAGGTTTACTGAGTGCCCGCTGCCACTGCACTCCTATGCCGACGCGCCATCAGCCTCTTCGCGCAGCGCCAGCCATTCCTGAAGCTCGATCAGATTTCCGTCCGGATCCTCCAGGTATGCGACCCGTATCCGGTCGCCCATCGGTTCCGGAGCCCGGATGAACTCCGCTCCCCGTGAGGTGAGTTCGGTGTGAGTGGTGTCCAGGTCGTCCACCCGCAACACCACCAGTGCGCGAAAGCCCGTCGGCTCTGCCCCCAACCGCCCGAGCACGTCGGCCATCTGGGCCCGATCCTGCAGCGCGATCGCGGCGTCTCCGATGTCGGGGCTGAGCTTGGCGTACGGGCCGTTCTCGGCCTCGAACTGCGGCTTGAGTCCGAGTACGTCCCGGTAGAAGCGGTAGACGGTGGGGAAGTCGGACACCAGCAGGCGTATTTGGGTGAGTTCCATGGTGACCTTCTTACCGTAGTTCCGGTTGCATCGCGATCCCCGAAAGGATCAGCCGTGATGGTCCGAAAGGCTGCGACGGACCAGGGTTGAGGGGAGGTCAGGGACGCTTCCAGTGGGCGGCGAAGGCGTGGGCCGGATTGGTGACGAACACCGACTCGGCGAGGCCGGTGCCGAACTCGCGGATGATGCGCGGACGGAGCGAGTTCAGCAGGTGCGGCATGCCCGGGACGCCTCGGGCGGCGGCTGTCGTGGTGTCCCCGCCGAGCAGCAGGCGGTCGGCGTGGCCGGACTCGGCGAGCGCCGCGAGGGTGTCGAAGAGGTGATGGTCGGTCGCGTGGTTGCCACGTGACGGTCCGTCGAGGGCGACGTACGCGCCGGCCTCGGCGGCCTGGCGCTGCAGCCTGAGATCCGGGAAGCGGTTGAGGTGACCGAGGATCACCGACCGCGCGGGCACCCCGAGCCGCCCGCAGAGCAGGTCCAGTACGTCCAGCGCGCCGGTGCCGAGTTCGTGGTGGACGGCGATCGGCGCGCCCGTCGCGTGGTGTGCCTCGGCGGCTGCGGCCATCGTCCGGCGGGCGTGGGCGTCCAGGCCGTGGTAGCCGCCGGCCACCTTGATCAACCCGGCTCGTACGCTGCGCTCGTCGACGCCCTTGTCGACGCTCTCGATGGCGCTCTCGATGGCGCTCTCGCCGACGAGTTCGGTGATGAAGAGCTCCGCCAGGTCGAGACCCCGCAGCTGCTCCGGGTCGTAGTGGGCCGCCTGGTGCAGCCCGGTCGCCGACACCAGGTGCACACCCGTCGCCCGCGAGAGCGTGACGAGTTCGGGGAGCCGACGGCCCAGGCCGTACGGCGTCCACTGGACGACGGCGCGGCCGCCGAGCGTGGCGAACGCCCGTAGCTCCGCCTCGGCCGCCGCCGGGTCGTCCAGCTCCTGACCGGGGAGCAGGGGGCTGCTCATGAAGAGGTGGTCGTGGGCGTCGCAGACCCCGAAGTCGCCGGGCGGGAGCTCGCCGAGGACGGTACGGATCGTGGCCGGGGTCACCGGTCCGTACCGTCCACGGTCCCGGCGCCGGCCTCCTGCTCCGCCTCGGCCAGGGTGGCGGCCGCGACGCGCAGGCCCGCGAGCGCCTTGGGCGTGCCCACGTACGGAGCGAGGTGCACGAACACCTCGGTGATCTGCTGGGGTGTCAGGCCCACCCGCAGGCTGCTGCGGACGTGGTCGGAGAGCTGCGGGTCGACGCCGCCGAGCGTGGTGAGTGCCGCCAGGTTGAGCAGTTGGCGGTCGCGCAGGTCGAGGCCCTCGCGCTGGTAGGTGCCGCCGAAGAGGCTGGTGACTATCCAGTCGGCGAAGCCGGGTGCGATCTTCTCCAGCCCGGGCAGGGCCGCGTTCTGGGTGGTCTCGTCCTGCAGGACGTCCAGCAGTCGGTAGCCCGCGTCGCGGTCCAGCTCGGCGGGGGTGAGGTCGGGCATGGTGTCGGTCCTTGTCGCGAGCGGGGAGGGCGGGTCGCCCTACTGTACATACTTGTAGGTACAGAATGCTAGATCGGACCGGGAAGCGGCCCAGGTCGCAGATGAGAGAGTGCGGTACGGGTGCGGGCGGCAGCCCGGCTCTTCAGGGCGTTGCTGCACATTGGCGCCGTTCGGCGCAAAGGGTGCAGGGGAGGCCGGGCCGCCGGATGGCGGGCTGACTGCTCATGGGGCTGACTACCCGTCGGTGAACGGCTGGGTACAGATCGCGGTCAGGCTGGGCACGCCTTGGCACGTCCCGGCTGCGGTGGAGATCGGGGCGAGCAGAGTGACGGCGACGCCGATCTTGGCGGTGTCGAGCCCGGTCCCAGCGGCCAGCGTCCGGGAGGATTTCAAGCCGAACAAGCTGGTCTCCGTCGGCTTCGACGGCGTTGGCGGATGCGAGCCCGCGTTTGCGTGTTCCGGTGGGGGTGCCTCACTATGGCGCGGTGTCAGTGGGCGCTTGGAGAGCTTTATTCCGTCATGCGGCTATTATTCCTGACCGCATTCGTAGTGTTATCGCCGATATAGGGAGTCTGTCCTTGCCTCGGCCGCCAGCATGACTGTCCGTCTCATCCGCTTCTGTGTCTGGAAGTCCGTCTGGTTTGAAGATGTCATAGAACCGCCCATAGGGCAGCGGAACGGAGTCTTCCGCCACGTTCATGCAGACGCTGTGCCGTGAGCCAGCGGAAGCCGTACCCCAGCGACCTGTCCGACGCCCGATGGGCCCTGATCGAGCCGAAACTGACGGCCTGGCGGAAAGCCCGGCTCGACCGCAGGCCCACCGGACAGCCGGCAAAGGTCGAACTGCGCGACGTGTTCAACGCGATCCTCTACGTCAACCGCACGGGAATCCCCTGGAAGTACCTCCCGCACGACTTCCCCAACCACGGCACCGTCTACGCCTACTACGCCGCCTGGCGCGACGAGGGAATCTTCGCGGAACTCAACTACGACCTGACCGGCCTCGCCCGCGTGAAGGAGGGGCGCAACCCCGAGCCGACAGCATCCGTGATCGACACCCAGAGCGTGAAGACCTCCACCAACGTGCCCCTGACCAGCCAGGGAACCGACGCCGCGAAGAAAATCGTCGGCCGGAATCGCGGCATCCTCACCGACACCATCGGGCTGATCCTCGCCGTGACCGTCACCGCCGCGAGCCTGTCCGAGAACGCCGTGGGAATCCACCTCCTCAACCAGGCCAAGAAGACCTGCCCGAGCATCTCCAAAAGCTGGGTCGACACCGGCTTCAAGAACGCCATGGTCGAGCACGGAGCCAGCCTGGGAATCGACGTCGAGGTCGTTCACCGGAAATCGGACCTCCCCGGATTTCACGTGGTGAAAAGGCGGTGGGTGGTCGAACGAAGCCTCGGGTGGATCATGCTGAGAAGGCGCCTCGCCCGCGACTACGAGACCCTCCCGGCCAGCTCCAAGGCCATGATCCACATCGCCTCGATCGACAACCTCACTAAGCGCATAACGGACGAGAGTACACCAACCTGGCGAGGCACTTACTAGGACATAAAGGGCAAACTACTCTCATCAAATGTCCTCTGACAGCTTCAGAGGACGTCACCGTCGGCAAGTTGCTCCTGGCCGAGTACGACAGGGTGAAGGAAGAGCAGAAGACCCGAATAGGTTTCCGGGACAACCTCCTCTACGTCACGCTGGCTGCGATGATGACAGTACTGATCGGTACAGCGCAGACGCACCACGTCACACTGCTGTTGGCATTGCCTGCCGCCACCTCGGTCCTAGGGTGGACGTATCTGGTGAACGACCAGAAGATCAGCGCGATCGGCCGCTACGTCCGCACCGAACTCGGACCGCAGCTGGGCGCACTCGCAGGTGAACAGGTAAGCCTCTTCGGATGGGAGACGGCCCACCGCCGCGACGGCCGCCGCACGCAGCGAAAGATCATCCAGTGCACAGTGGACCTCACCGCCTTCGCGGCCGTCCCCATGACAGCCCTGACCGGCTACTGGATCTACGGGATAGGCGGAGCTCTACCAGTGACCGTCTCCCTCCTTGAAGTTGTCGCTGTTGTCTTTCTGGCTGTTCAGATCGCCCTCTACGCCGAGACCGGACCGTAGCGGCACTTGTTGGCCCGCCCGGCTCTCAGTTGCTGTCCGCCGGGTTGAGTTACTCGTCTTGCCGACCTGGGCGACGGTAGATTCTGAGCAGTCCGGCAGTTGCCCGAACGAGGGTGGGGGAGGGTTTCGTGCCCGCGGAGCGACAGGTTTCCGATTCGTACCAAGCCGCCGTCGAGCGCCTCGGTGGCGAGGACGCTGCTCTCCAACGCTCCGCGCTACGGGAGTTGGAGGCTCTGGCTGTTGGCTGTCCCGGGCAGCGGCAGCCGGTGGTGGATGCGATCTGCGGCTTGCTGCGCACGAGGACGGAGGCCGAGATGGAGGTGCAGCACGCGGACGTGCGCCGGGAGGCCCTGCGGGTGCTCGAGTCGAGGCTGCGGCCGGGGGTTTCGGGCGGGATGGAGTTCTGGGAGGGCATGAGTGTCGATCTCTCCGGTGCCGTGCTGGTGGATGCCGATTTCAGTGGTTGCCGGCTGACGGCTGGGCGCTTCGCGGACACCAGATTCCAGGGGGACGCCTCGTTCGAGGGCGCGCGGTTCGGGGACGCGCTCTTCTGGCGCGCCCTGTTCGAGGGGGACGCCGGATTCGCGGGCGTGCGGTTCGACGGGGACGCGGCGTTCGGGCGGGTGCGGTTCCACGGGGACACGGACTTCGAGGATGCCCGGTTCGGTGGGATGGCCTGGTTCGGGCGCGGTGAGGAAGGGCTCGACGAGGACGACGCGGTCTGGGAGACGGTGGGGGAGCCCGGATGGGCCCCGCTGCCGTGGGACGAGCTGAACGAGAAGGACCCGGGCTGGCCGATTGCCGTGCTGGTGGAGGATTACCAGGAGTGGACCGAAGGCGGGGACGGCGCTCGGTTCAACGGCCGCGCGTCGTTCCGGAACGCGCGGTTCGACGGGGCCGCCTGGTTCTGGAAGGCCCGATTCGGCGCGGGTGCGGCGTTCGGGGGCGCCAGGTTCAACGGTCCCGTGCACCTCGACCAGCCCACCGTGGACCTCACCGGTGCCCGGGCTGCTCTCCCAGCCGACAACGACCCGCAGGACTGGCCGTTCGGATGGAGAGCGGATATCGAAAGGACGGCGGAGCCCGAACACGATGGGTCGACACCACTCGTTCCGGACGAATCCGTCAGCCCTTACGCTCGCCAACTGGCCGACAGCAGCTGCCAGGTGAGGCTGTCCGGCCTGCAGCTCATGCAGGCCCTCGGCGATGCTGCTCCGGAGCTCAGGCAGCGCATTGTGGACGCCCTCTGCGAGTATCTCCGGATACCACTGGACTTCGACCTCGCCGACGGGACCGCTGCCCGCACGGCCGACCAGGCCGAGGAGTTGACGGTACGGCGCGCCGCCCAGCGGATCCTCACCGAACGGCTCCGCCCCCGCCCGGCAGCGGGGGGTACACAAGTGCCCGCGCCTGGGTCGGAGTTCTGGGGCGACCTGCGGCTCCGGCTCTCCGGAGCCACCCTGATCGACTTCGATCTGACGGAGTGTCAATTGACCGCCGGCGACTTCTCGGGCGCGCAGTTCTACGGCGTCAGCTCGTTCGAGCGGAGTTCGTTCGGTGAGCGCGCCAGCTTCTGCCTCGGCGGGGGTGGCGAGGGTACAGCTTCCTTTCACGGTGACGCCAACTTTGCCGGTGCCCGGTTCACCGGGGAGTGGCATCGTGGTTGCTGCGACCTGCACGCGAACTTGGCGGGCTGAGTCGGTGCGGCCGGTCCCGCCGCCAGCCAGGGCGACCAGGCCGGTGGTACCTACCGGTCAAGGGCGTGCTGGTCAGGCGGGTCGAGGTGTTCGCGGCAGTTCGGCGTCCCAGTCGAGGAGTTGCAGCAGTTCCTCGTCCAGGCGCGCGGCAGGGCGTTCGGAGTCGCGCGCCTGCGGTGCGGTGCTGCCAGGGGCCTGGTCCCCTTCCGTGGTCCTGCTCGCGGTGAGTTGGGCGCTCACGGTGAGGTTCCGCTCGGCGCGGGGCCTGCGGTGCTGTTCGTAGGAGTCCAGTGCGGCGCCGGGTGTGTCCGCGTCGCGCAGCGCTTTGGCCAGCACCACGGCGTCCTCCAGCGCCATCGAGGCGCCCTGTCCGGTCGCGGGTGAGGCCGCGTGGGCCGCGTCGCCGATCAGCACGATGCGTCGGCTGTGCCAGCGGTTGCCGGGGCGCAGGTGAAGGGCATTGGTCGCCATGAGCCGGTCGCCGGTTGCCGCGACGATGTCTGCGGCGGGTGTCCGGTCGGGGCGCAGGAGCGGCAGCAACTGGTCCCGCCACTGCCTCGGCGTCGTACCGGTGATCTCTTGGGCGGTCAGCGCCGGGCCTGCCACCCGCGCGAACCAGAACGTCTCCCCGGCGGGGGAGACCAGGTAGCCGAGTGCGGCGCCGCTGCCACGGACCATGGTGATCCGGTCCTGGGCGTCGGGTGGCGGCGTGGCGTCGGCGGTTAACTCGTCGGTGGTGAAGTCGTGGGCAGTGAAATCGTAGGCGGTGGTGTATCCGTAGAAGACGCGCTGGCCGGCGTAGTCCGGTCCGGTCGCGGCCGGGTCGAGCTGGGCCCGCACGGCGGAGTGCAGCCCGTCGGCTCCGACGATCAGGTCGGCGCTCGCCGAACTGCCGTCCGCGAACGTCGCGGTGGCGCCCGTCGCGCTCTCGGTGACGGTGGTGAGCCGCGCCGCGTGCCGGATCCGGATCCCACGCCGCCGGACCTCGTCCTGGAGTGCCGCGCCGAGGTCGGCACGGCGCAGGCAGCGGTAGCGGGTCAGCGGGCGCTCGTGCTCACCCAGCGGAATGGCCGCGAGTCGGGCACCGGTCTCGTCGATGACGCTCATGCCGGTGATCGGGAAGCCGAGGTCGGCGACCGGTGCGGCCGCGTCGAGCTGCGCGAGTGCGTGCATGCCGTTGCTTGCCAGGGTGAGGAAGGCGCCGATGTCCGCCCCGGTGTCCGGATGCGCCTCATGGACGGTGACTTCGAATCCCGCCTTGTGCAGCGCCAGGGCAGCCGCTGTTCCGGCGATGCCGCCGCCGATGACCATGATCGCTGTCAACTCGGTCCCCCCTCGTCACGCCGCCCTGCCGGACTCCACTGCGGCACCTGCCATCAACTTCCCATCACGACCATAGCTTTGACGTGCTGGACCTCCGGACCGAACCGGCGCGTGTGTCCGGATTCCGCTCCCCCTGCCCCAAGTCCCCGGTGCCGGAGGGGAGTCGGCACCGGTAACTCGGGCGCGTACGGGTACGGCTACTTGTTGGCGGCGGCGTCCTGGGCCTTCTTCTGCAGGTCGCCCAGCACCTTGACCGGGTCACCGGAGACGGCGGTGCCGATGCTCTGCTTGATCTGGGCGGAGACGGCATCCCAACTCGTCTCGCCCAGCGGGTAGAAGGAGGCGCCGGGGAGCAGTGCGAAGAACGGCTCCAGGTCCTTGTGCTTGCCACTGGAGGTCATGTCGGTCAGGGTGTCCTGGGTGACCGGCATCAGGTTGTACATCTCGTCGAACTTCTCCGTGTTGTCCTTGGAGTAGGTGAAGTCGAGGAACTTCTTGATCTGCTCCCGGTGGCCGTTCTTATTGAAGGCCATCATCCAGTCGGCCACGCCCAGCGTGGACTTGAGCGCACCGCTCTTGCCGGGGATGGGGGCGACGCCGTAGTCGACCTTGCCGTCCTTGGACATCTGGATCAGCGAGGGGTGGCCGTTGAGCATGGCGGCCTTGCCGGCGGCGAAGTCCGCGAAGGCGGTCTTGCGGTCGGTGGTGGCGGGGTTGGCGTACGTCAGGCCGGGGTCGACGAGGTTGGTCTTCAGCCAGCTGAAGGTGTCGATGTTCGCCTGGCTGTCGAGGGCGTATCTGCCCGAGGAGTTGGTGACGCCGCCGCCGTTGCCGAGCTCCCACATCATGCTCTCGCCCTGGGCCTCCTCGGGACCGAGCGGCAGCGCGTACGGGGTGACACCGGGGACCTTGGCCTTGATCAGGGAGGCGTCGGCCTTGACGTCGTCCCAGGTCTGCGGCGGCGCGGTGATCCCGGCCTGGGCGAAGATCGCCTTGTTGTAGAAGAAGGCGCGGGCCGACGACACGAACGGGATCCCGTACTGGGTGCCGTCGACCTCCCCGGCCTGGGAGAACGAATCGATGAACGAGGCCTGGGCGCTGATGGACAGTACGTCGCTCGCCTTGTACAGCAGCTTGTCGGCGACCTTGTCGGCGTAGCCGCCGGTCTGCAGGACGTCCGGCACGTTGCCACTCTGGATCATCGTCTTGACCTGCTTGTCGATGTCGTTCCAGTTGATCACCTGGACGTCGACCTTGATCTTCGGGTTGGCGGCCTCGAAGGTCTTGACCAGGTCGTTCCAGTACAGCGTCGAGCTGTTGGACGCCTTGTCACCGTAGTCGGCCGCGACGAGCTTGAGGGTCACCGTCCCGTCTGCGGCGGTCCCGCTGGTGGTGCTGCCGCATGCCGTGAGGCTGAGGGTACCGACCGCACAGACCGCCGCAAAACTGAGCACACGCTTGTTCACTGCCGTTACCGCCTTCGCGCCTTCGGACCCGAGCCTGACCGGGTCCACTCCTGGAATTTCAGAGCCGGAACAGTCTTCGGATCACTGCCGGGCGAGCAACCAGGTCGGTGGCCACCTGCCCGGTCGCCGGGTGGGCCGACTGGCGGAAGCCATGCGTGAAACCGGCGATCTGCTGGCTGAAGCTGCGTGGACTCGGCAGGTTTCGATCAGATCCGAAAGGGCCCTGCTGTGCCGCGAAGTATTCACGAGCGAGACCCTTGGGTCCATACGCTGTTATTGGACTGTTGCGATTCGGTGGCCTGCGTGCTGGTCCGAGGCGCTGGTCCGGAGCGCCGACCTCCCGGACTTGTCGCTCTGTCAGGGCGGTGTGTGCGGTGATCGCTTTCAGGCGGGTGCTGCCTTGCGACGGGATTCGCGTGCGCATTCTTGTTGACTAGACCCTAGTTATGAGCAGATTATGTCATCAGCTCATCAGGATTCACCTGTCCATGACAGGTCGGTCCGCCATCCCTACGCGCCGATATCCCTACGCGCCGACACCCCGTGACGAGCCGTCGCCGACCGCAGCCGGATCGTGCTGCGCGGCACCACCTCGCCCGAAGGAGCCCACCCCCGTGGCAATCCGAAAGCTCCGCAAACCCCTCCTCGCCGCCCTGAGCGCCGCGCTGATCCCCGCCGGTTGCCTCCTGGGCGCCGGCTCGGCCGCCGCGAACGACGGCGTCAGCCAGGCCGCCGCGAACTTCTCGCCCGTGGCGACGCCGAACACCCCCATCGCCCCCGTACCGCCGATGGGCTTCAACAACTGGTCCCGTGCCACCTGTACACCGCAGGCGCCGCTGGACGGCTCCAACCGGCTGAACTACTCGTTCCAGCAGTACATGGAGGACAACGCCAAGGGCCTGTCCGACGCGGGACTGATAGGCGCCGGCTACAAGACGATCACCGTCGACGACTGCTGGATGTATCGCAACAGCTCCGGCTACCTGCACGGCGCCCTGAACTGGGGTGGCGCGACCGACGTCCGGGACGCCACCAAGCAGCCCGGCTTCGACTACGAGCTGAGCGCGTACGGCAGCTACCTGCACAGCCTGGGCGCGAAGTTCGGCATCTACGAGACCTCCGGCACGCACACCTGCAGCACCGCCGCGCCGACCTCGCCGAACCTGCCCAACGGCAGCGAGCACTACGAGCAGAGCGACGCCAACTCGCTGGTCTACTGGGGCGTCGACACGCTCAAGTACGACAACTGCGGTACCCAGGAGCCCATACCGACCCTCGACGCCCGGATGTCCGGCGATCTGAACACCGCCGTCACCAACGCGAACAACGCCGGTACCCCGACGCCGAACGTCATGTTCAACATCTCCGCACCGGCCGGCTACGGGAACGGCCCGGCCAAGTTCGCCACCATGAACTCGGTGCGCTCGCTCGGCCAGCTGTGGCGGGTCGGTCCGGACATCTGGAACTACGGTGACGGCAAGGACCCGTGGAGTCAGGTGCTACCGAGCGGCGGCTACAACTTCGGTGCGTACCAGAGCTTCGACAATACGGTGGAGCTCAGCCGCTACCAGGGTCCGGGAAACTGGAACGACGCGGACATGCTGCTGATCGGTGACAACGGCATGACCACCGCCGAGGAGCGCAGCCAGCTGGCCCTGTTCTCCTCGCTGGCCGCGCCGCTGGTCATCAGCACCGACGCCCGCAAGTTCGAGCCCTCCTACATAGCCGCCCACCCGGCCGAGGCGGCGCACCTGAACGCCTCGGTCGCGATCCTCGGCAACTCCGAGGTCATCGCGGTGGACCAGGACCCGCTGGGCGCGGGCGGCTACCGGGTGTCCGGCGGCGGTGCCAACGCCGACGGCTCGCCGGCCGCCACCAGCGGCGTCGACGTCGTGGTCAAGCCGCTCGCCGACGGCAGTCGGGCCGTAGTGGTACTCAACAAGGGTTCGGCGTCGGCCAGTTACCAGCTGAACCTGTCGGATCTCGGCTTCTCCGGCGCGGGTTGCGGCTACGACGTGCGCGATCTGTGGGCGCACAGCACCAGTTCGTCCACCGGTTCCGTCCCGCTGACCATCGGCTCGCACGACAACGCGATGCTCAAGGTCACCGCGAAGGCCGGCTGCGGCGGCTTCACCCCGCGCGGCCAGATCACCGCCTCGCGCGACGACTGGGGCAAGGCCTCGCTCTGCCTGGACAACTACCGCTCCGGCACCGCCGCCGGTAACCCCGTCGACCTCTGGCCCTGCTCCGGCGGCTCGAACCAGCGGTGGCAGCTGAACACCGACGGATCCGTCCAGCTCCTGCAGACCGGCACCTCCAACCTGTGCCTCACCGCGCAGAGCACGAGCACGACCGGGGTGATCAACGGGCAGTCGGGCCAGTGGGCCGGCGTCGCGGCCTGCGGGTCCGCCCCGGGCTACCAGACCTGGAGCTACAACCGGGACGGCAACCTGAAGCTGGCCGGTACCACCCAGTGCCTCGACGCCTACGGTGGTGCGACGACCACCAACGGCACGCCGGTCGACCTGTACAGCTGTGGGGCCTCGCCCGACTCGGTGCAGACCAACCAGACCTGGGCCGCGCCCTTCAGTACACCGCCGGCCTCCTGACCTGAGCGGCAACTCCACCACTGGGTGCACGAGTTGGGTCTCCGGTGCCATCCGGCGCCGGAGACCACTGGCATGGGGACGAACCCCCGGCGCCCCTACTCGGTGGCCGTGCACTGGCTCAGCGCCGCCACGGCGGCCTGGACCTGGGCGGGGAGGGACTTGAGGTCGGGGCTCTGGTTGGTCCGCGCGCTTTCGGCGAGCTTCTGGTAGACGTCTCGACACCACGGTGGCCGCGACCGGCGCCACCGCAGCCGACAGCGCCACCCTGCTCGCCAACGCGCAGGCGCTGGGCGCTGCCGCAGTGGCCGCCCAGGGCACCGCCGCTGCGGCCGACGCCCGGACGGCCGCGCAGCAGGCGGCCACCGCAGCCGCCCAGGCCGCGACAGCGTCCGACCAGGCAGCGGCTCAGGCCAAGACCGCCACCGACACGGCGGTCGCCGCGCGGGCGGCTGCCACCACCGCCGCTGCGGCCTCGGCACGGGCCACCGCGTGGGCGGCCTACGCCGACGCCAACGCCCTGCTGACCTGGTCGACCGCGATGGACGCGGAGGCCGCCGCCGCGACCGATCACCAAGGTGCAGACGGCGGCACAGCACGCCTCCGACGCGGCGAACAACGCGTCGCAGGCCGGCCAGGCAGCGCTGGCAGCCGACACCAAGGCGGTGGCTGCCTCCCAGCAGGTCGACCAGGCCGTCGCGGCGAGCGCCACGGCCTTCGACATTTCCGCTGGCGTACAGCTTGCCCAAGTCCTTGTGGAGCTCCTGCGTACGGATATTGACGATCCATCAGGTCTATCTCCTGACGGGCGCGGTAGGTCGGCCGGACGATTCGGCGGTAAGGCGGTACCAGGCTGGAACCGGATCGAGGGCTGCGACGTCGAACCGCCCGGCACGGTACCGGGATTCCAGAGCGGGTAGGGTGGTCGGGCATGGCGGCACGGCGGTACTGGTTCACACTGGCGGTCTTCGGGGTGTTGCTCGCGCTCTCGCTGCCGATGTATCTCACCAAGGGGGCGTCCTGCCCGGTGCTGCTCGGCGGGATGGACCAGACCTGCGGGGTCGGCATCGCATCCCCCGAGGGGATACTCGGCGTTTCCGACCTTGCGCGCCCGGGCTGGCTGGAGGTGTACTGGGCGCTCGCCGGGGTGGTCGGTGGGGGAGTCGCCGTCTGGTGGTACCGGCGGTCCGGGTACGGGCGCAGGATCGTGCCCTTCCTCTCCGTGCTGGTGGTCCTCGGCGTGGCCACGACCGTGCTGACGGCGACGCAGTGGAGCGGCTTCCGCTCCGCGTCGGCCTGGGCGGAGCCCGCGTGGCTGCTGGTCTTCAATGGCGCCACCCCGTTGCTGGTCCTCGCGCCCGCATTGTCGGCGCTGGCCCTCGCGGAGCGTTCCGTCGGACTGGCCGTCTTCTCGCTCGGGTACTGCGGGGTCGGCTATCTGTTCGCCACCCACGACTCGTTCTACGTCCTGCACGGGCTGGGCGTACCGCTGGACCTCACCAGCGACCCGGCCGGGATCCGGCAACTGCTGAACATCGCGATCCCGGCGGCCGTACTGCTTCTGGCGGCGGCCGCCGCCCGCCTGCTGCCGCTCGCGCGGCGGCGCCTCCCGGCCGGGGAACCGGGAGTCCGGGGAGGAGCCGCCTGACGGAACGGATGCCACACCGGATCGTCTTGGCTGCTCCGAGAGATCAACCGCTCCGGGCCCGGAACGGCTGGATGACGTGGTGTCAATTTTTGGGAGAGGGGCTCGGCTGGGCGCTCCGGGCCCGCTGCCGGTGCCCTGCCTCACGATCGGCCATTCGCGGTGGAAGACCGGCGGCGGCAGGTCCTTCTCGCGGAGTGGGGTGCCCAGGACGGCGCTGCGCGCCACCAGGGCCCTGTCGAGGTCGATCCCGCCGTAGAGGCTGGCCTCGCCGCGGATGAGTTCATGAAACTTAGGTTAGCCTTGCCTTCATGACTCTCGCTCATCTGGCCGCTTCGGCCGGCTATACCCTGCCTCCGCTCTGGCGGATTCTCACCAAGTCCGGTTACTTCATCGGCCTGTGCGGAGCCGTCGGATCGACCGTGACGTACGCCGCAGTGGTCCGCCCGGCGCTTCGTGCGCCCATGGCCGGGCGGGGTGACGCCGACGCGTTGCGTCGGCGGACGGCGGGGTGCCTGGCCTGGGCCGGAGTCGTCCTGCTGATGGCGGGCTACCTCCAACTCGCCGCGCGCCTGGCCCGGGCCGGCAAGGGCATGCCGTTCGGCGACGCGCTCGCGCCGGGACGGATCTGGGACTTCCTGCGTGCACCTGCGGCGAAGGGGACCTGGGTGGCCCAGGGCACGATCTACCTGGTCCAGAACGCCGTGCTGGTCCTGGTGTCCGCCGCCCTGATCGCGCTGTTCGTGCCACAGGCGCGACGGCACCTGGACGCCTTCGCCCTGACCGCCCTGCCGCTGGCACTCTCGGTGACGCTCATCGCAGCGATACCGGCCTCCGTGCCGAAGGACGCGGACCACCTGCTCGACCCCCTGTTCGACCAACTCCACATCGTCAGCGGCACGGTGTGGATCGGTGGGCTGGCTCTGCTCGCTGCCCTCGCCGGCACCCGAGCCCGGCTGAGCGAGAACGCCGGCCTGCTGTGGGCGGACCTCTGGCGCCGCTTCGGTCTCGTCGCCCTGGTCTGCGTCGGCGTGGTGCTCACCTCCGGCCTGTGGATGAGCTGGAAGCACGTCGGCGGCATCGGGCAGCTCTGGACGACGACGTACGGACTCTTTCTGCTGATCAAGATCGGACTGGTCCTGGCCATGGTCGTGGCCGGCGGCGTCAACCAGTTCTGGCTGATGCCCCGGATCGTCCAGGCCCGCCGCGCCGACTCCACGACTCCACTTCTGCACCTGACGCTGCGGCACTTCCCAAGGGTCGTCCGGGTCGAGGTCACCCTCGGAGCCGCTGTCCTGGCAGTCGTCCCCTTCCTCGGCGGCTCTGCCCGCTCCGAGGTCGGCAGCCCACCGCCCGTCACGAGTGGCAGCATCCTCGCCGTGGGCGCCGCACTGGTCCTCGCCCTCGCGGCCTCGCTCTACATCACGCTCAGGACCTCCGACGCTCTTGCCCGGCGCAGAATGCCCTGAGCACGGCTTGGCGGCACGCGGCACGCGGCAGGCGGCTCCGTGCTCCGGATCGACTGTGGCTCAGATCCGCGCGATCAGGACGTAGCGCTCGTCGTCCACCGGACCGCCCCACAAGTCCGTGTCCCGCCGAGGTGTTCGATCCACAGGTCGGCGACGAGCGGCCGGACGACGTCCGCCACGTCGTCCGGCCGGCCCGGTCAGGAACACCGCTCGCGGTGGAGGGGGAGCCGGACCAGCAGACAGGCTCCGCCGCCGGGGCCTGGTTCGATGGCGGCTGCGGTGCCGCCGAGGGAGCGGGAGATGGTGCGGACCAGTGCGAGTCCGAGGCCGGCGCCGCCCTCGGAACGGGTCCGGGCGGCGTCGAGGCGGACGAAGCGGTCGAAGACCCGCTCCCGGTCGGCCGGGGCTATGCCGGGGCCGTCGTCGTGCACGGTCAGGACGGCCCAGTCGGCTTCGGTCCGCACCCGGACGACGACCTCGTCAACGGCGTAACGGGCCGCGTTGTCCAGCAGGTTGCGGATGATCCGGCCGACCAGCACCTCCCGGCCGTGGACGACGGCCGGCTCCAGCTCCGGTGCCCGGAATCGCGGCGGTCCGCCGCCGTGGGTCCGTTCGGCGATCTGCTCGGCGACGAGGTCGCTCAGGTCCACGGTGTCGGTCTCCGTGGTGCCGTGCTCCTCCTCCGCGCGGGCGAGCAGCAACAGGTCTTCGGCGAGGGCCTGGAGCCGTCTGGTACTGGTCAGCGCATCCGTCACGACGTCCGGCCAGGAGGCGACCCGGTGCGGGTGTGCCAGTGGAACCTCCAGCGAGCTGCGCAGCGCCGCGAGCGGGCTGCGGAGCTCGTGCGAGGCGTCGGCGACCAGGCGGCGCTGCTGCTGCAGGGCCCGTTCGAGCTTGTCCAGCGTGGTGTTGGTCGTCTCGGCCAGCCGTCTGATGCCGTCCCGGGCGGGTGGCACGGGAACTCGTTCGCCGATGGCACCGTCGCCGATCCGGACCATACGTCGTCGGATCGCCTCCACCGGCCGCAGCGCGAGTCCGGTCACCGACCAGGCGACCAGGGCGACGAACAGCGTGGCAAGGGGGGTGAAGTACCCGTCGAGCACCAGGTTGACCTCGGCTGAGGCCAGGTCGGCGTCCGTCGGATCGATCAGCACATAGACCGCCAGCGTCTGAGGTGGCAGACCGTCGCGCCTGGTATACGCCTGCAGTTGCGCGGTGGTGAACGGCCCGACGGCACACCGCCAGACGGTGATGGTGCGACCGGCCAGCGAGCGGTAGCCGGGGACGTCCGGGCCGTCGGGGAAGCGGGCGATGTGCGCCAGGCCCGTCCACGTGTCGGTGGGGTTGGCCGGTGCCGGTGGCAGTTCGGAGAACCAGCCGCTGTGTGTGTCCAGCCTGTACAGGTCGAAGAGGTTGCGGGCGTTGAACCACTCTCCTCGCTGGTCGACCACCACGTACGACATAAGGCTCTCCGGCGGGGACAGGCCCTTCGGAATGTCGTAGGCGATGCTGCTCCCTTCCTGGCGGGCCTGGTCGACCGACATCGCCAGGACCTTATCGTGCACAAAGAGGCTCACCGCGTGGCTGGCCAGGGAGCAGACCAGAGCGGCGGCGGCTGCTGATGCCAGCGCGGCCCGGGTCCGGACCGCGAGTCGGCGCCAGAGCCGTAGCCGGGACAGGGGACGTAGGCGGTCAGCGCGCAAGGGACACCAGCCGGTATCCGATGCCCCAGACGGTCTCGATGGCGCAACCCGCCCCGGCGGCTGAGAGTTTGCGTCGCAGGGCCGCGATGTAGACCTCGACGATGTTCACGTCCCCGCGGAAGTTCGAGTCCCAGACGGCGTCGAGGATCTCGCTCTTCGCCACAGCCTGCTGAACGCGCCGGGCCAGGCACTCCAGAACTCCGAACTCCTTTCCCGTGAGCCGAAGTTGCTGTTCGCTGACGGTGCATCGCCGAGCCGCCGGATCGATCCGCAGGTCGCCCGCCGACAGCACTGCGGGACGTCCCCTCGCGCCACGGTGTACGAGTGCGCGCAGGCGAGCCGTCAGTACCGGGTAGGAGAACGGCTTGCTGAGGAAGTCGTCGGCGCCGCAGTCGAGAGCGTCGACCTCGTCGTACTCACCGTTCTTCGCGGTGAGCATGAGGATCGACACCGGATTCCCGGCGCGGCGCAGTTCCTCGCAGACCCGGTAGCCGCTGAGCCCGGGAAGCATGAGATCGAGCACGATCGCCGCGTATTCCCCGGCCTGCGCGAGTTCCAGCCCCCGGATCCCGTCAAAGGCCACGTCGACGGCATAGCCATCGGCCCGCATCCCCTGGCCGAGCAGCTCGGCCACCCGTACCTCGTCCTCGACTATCAGCAATCGCATTGCTTCAGCATAGTCAACTCGCCGTCTCTGTAGTGGTGTTGTCTGAATTGCCGGGAAGATCCGGTCCGTGGACGTTTGTGGAGCCCGTTGGTGAATAGCGGATTCCGGTCGGGGCAGGGTGAATTCCGAACTTCCTCGTGGACGTATCACCAGGTCTGAAGAAATCCTCAGCTCTTCTCAGACTTCATTCAGGACGATCGGCCTACTGTCATCCACACGGACCGGATGTCGCCGGCAGGCGCTGGGCGGTCGAGCGCGCCCACGCGTGGATGAACGACTACGGTAAGTTCCGGCGCCACACCGGGAGAAGTGGCGAGGCTACGGACTTCCGCCCCCTACCCCGCCGCCACCTGTCGGCGCCACTGTCATGACACCGAGCCCTCTACCAGCCGCCATCCCGGACTAGGCACAACATCGCAGAAACTGACGAACCATCAATGTCCGTACCTCTCAGGGTCACCGAACCGCCCATTCGCACCTCTATGAGCGATGGATTCCTGATTAGAACGTGAACATCACTGTCTTCCGAGGGAAGGTGGCTTCCTTGCCACGCTCTGACGCCTTTCGCACACTCGCCAAAGTGCTCGCCCCGCTGATAGCACTGGCCGCGCTCATCGGTCTCGTCATCGGCCTGCCGGCTCCAGTAGCCCAGGCCGCTGAGCCCAACCAACACACCATCGTGACGTACAACTCGCAGGGTGCCAAATGGGATAACATCCGGAGGATCGTCCCCGACAACGACATCATTGCCATTCAGGAAGCGGGGCCGGCTCCGGATCGCGGCTATGGCATGACCCTGCTGGGCGTGGTGCCTGAAGGCAACTACAGCATCAGGGCGTACCGGTGGGACACCGGGCCAGTTGTGAATGACCACCCCCCATTCGTCTACTGGATGAGTCAGGACGGAGGCTGTGACGGTCGGGTCAACCTGGCCATGGTCACCCACGAGCCGGTGCAGAACTTCTTTGTTGCCGAACCAGGGCCGCGCGGCGGGCGGCGGGCGGCGGTGGGGCTGGAGTTCGGCAACACCATTTACTTCAACGTTCATGCCGGCGCCTGCGGTACGTACAACAACGCGCTGGACCTGCTCGCCAATATCAGGCGGGTGGCGCAAATCCAGAACCGTCACTGGGCCGCCGTGGGCGACTTCAATCGCGATCCGGACAGCGGCGTCACTGCCTGGGCCGGCGCTAACGGAGCCTTCGTCTATCGCACCGGGCGGGCGACCCAGCAGAGCGGCGGCGAGCTTGATTACATGGTCTCATCCCTTGACATGGCTGACTATCACGCGGAGATACATGGCGGCATGGGATCCGACCACTATCCGGTCTTCTTCCGCGAGCACCCCGAGGCGAACGCGAACGCGATCGATCTGGTCAGCGGAAAAGACCCTGGCAAGTTCATCGGCTTCGAAAATCGCAGCAACGCCAACGGCACTCACGTGGTCACGGACACCTACGGCCCCACTGGATCCTGGATGCTGCGCAAGGCCGCAGACGGCCGCCGGGGCACGTACTACCTCATCAACAACACGACCCACAAGTGCATCGACGTCTACGGGGAGCCCAACCCGACAAGCATGGACCCTCTCGACGAATGGGACTGCCTGGGGCAGTCCTCCGCGATCTTCCAGATCAGCAGCTGGCCGCAAGAGCCCGGGTCCTGGATGATCAGGCAGATGAACACCGGCCTGTGCGTGGACACCATGGGTGACCAGCCCAAGTATCTCGCCCTGTACAAGTGCGGGTACGCCGCCAACCAGCACTTCTTCCCGCAGTTCTCCGGTCGGTACTGAACTGATCGGGTGATGCCGGGGCCGTTCGGCTGACAGGCGTCGGGTATCGCACCCGGCGCCGCCAGTCCTACGCCTTGGTCGGCCGCATGTCAGAGGGCAGGATGCGGAGGGTGGCGGGAGTGGCGGCGAGGTAGAGGTAGAAGTCCACGACCTCGCCGCTCCTCTCAGTACAGCGCCGCAGCTTGCCGTAGTCGTTCATCCACGAGTGCGTGCGCTCGACCACCCAGCGCTTGCCGGCCTGGATCGGGGCCGGCACATCCTTGCGCACGATCTCGGCCGTGAACCCCAACTCGGGTACCAGCAAACGTGATTGGCGCTGTCGTAGCCGCGGTCGAGGTTGGCGTTCACCGTCTCCGGCATCGCGCCGACTTGGGCTTTCGCCGCGTCCAGGGTGGGGCCGAGCAGGGGAGATTCGTGCCGGTCGGCCCCGTCGGAGACGATCCCGGGCGGGACACCGCAGGCATCGGGCGGAACGTGGGTGAAGCACGTCACCGCGCAGGTCAACTCCGTCGGTCACCCTCGACGGGTCAGACAATGCCAGTGGCACGGCCCATCGCACCGCTGGAAGCGGCAGAATTGGCGCCGACAAACCCATGCGGAAGCTCATTGCCACCGATCGCCTGCGCCAATCACAGCCACGATCCCATCCTCCCAGCACCGGAAGCCGGCCCGGATCTGGTCGAGTGACTTCGCGCACAGGGAAGGCCGACCGTCCATCACATAGACCTGATAGAAGCTCCCCCTGCATGGCATACGTACCCCACCCTGGTGAAACCACAGTCTCCCGGGGCCGGGTCAGTGCACACGAAGACGGTAAGCCAGTCGACTTGGGATCAGGGTCAGGTGAGACGAGAAACAGTCCTCTCCGCTCCACCTCGTGCCGTACGCGATGATCAATCCTCGGCATGTCCGCAGCCTTCAAACACGTACCCCCATGCACGCTGGGACCATCGTCATCGGCGACCAATCACACTCTGAGAGGCAGATGGGACGGGTGCAAGCCGTTCGGCTCAATTCATGGCACTAGCAGTCGAATTGGAGCCACATCCATCGTCGGCCAACCCGGTTTCCGCCTTGCCGGACACGCCAGCCTCTGCCGCCACGCCCGCGGCGCCACCCCGTCCACCGACCGCACTATGCATCACATGATCAAATCGGATCGGCCCGCAGAATGACGTCGCCCTGGCTCACGGGCAGGCCGGCAGACGAGATGCCGCAGGGGAACGAACTAGCGGGGAGGGTAGTTGGGCTGGACTCCGCGGAGCTCTGGTCGGAGCCGCATTCGCCCAACCCCATCATGCTCAGCGTCGAAAGGGCACGCTTGAGTAGTAGTAGTAGAGCGTAATGTCATCCGGATGGTGGGTTCGCAGCTCGCTGCCACCGACTTCCACCAGCTGCAGGTGGATACGGTCGAGCGGGTGCTGAGCCCGAATCCACCGGGCTGATTCCGGACTGAGCGTTTTGCTGGATTTGTCAGGTGGACCGGCCGGAGGGTGTGGAGTGTCCGCTGGTCTGCCCAGCTCTTCCACGTGTGCTCCGGTCGGGCCTTGATGGGCTGGGTGGTCAGGTCGGTGGTCAGCCCGGTGGTGCGTGGGCGGCGTCGAACAGGTCGGTGAAGGCGTGCTGCCAGGGCCAGCGGTCGGGCGGGCGGAGCGTCAGTCGGCGGGCTGAACGGGCGATGCGGGCGGGGACGTTGACCAGGTGGGCGCGCAGGGTCGCTGTGGTTGCCCGGGCGTGGAAGGTGCCGGCGAGGCAGCCGGCTGCCCGCAGCAGGTTGAACGCGATCGCCCGCAGCGTCAGCCAGGCGTTGTTGGCCTGGAAGTTCCCGGAGGGCAGGTGGGCCAGCGGCCCGGACTTGCCGTCCGCGATGACCTGTTCGATGACGGCGTGCTGCCGGTGCTGCAGCTCGGCCTGGAGCATGGTGAACGGGCTGTCGGTGAACACGGCGTGGTAGCGCCGGGCGGTGAACAACTCGCCCTGCCCGGCGGCGGTTTCG
>NZ_JARXZC010000012.1 GCF_029894335.1 Kitasatospora sp. MAP5-34
CTCTCCCCGATGGAGTTCGAACAGCAGCACCACGCAGCAGCTAAACTCTCACTCGCAGCATGAACCCCTGTGTCCACAATCCGGGGGTCACCTCACAGCCTCCTCGAACTCGTAGTTCCGGCAGTGCTTTTCGAACGCGATCGACGGCCGGTAGCCAAGACCCCGAAGCATCGCGTGCACCGCCACCGGGTCGTCGACCCGGGATTCATGCTCAGGCTTCGAACCGGTGGCCTCGTCAACTCGTGCGCCCTTGTAGGTGAGGACCGAGCGTGTGTCGTCCACGCCGTGGACGGTCCTGACCCTCAACTCGCGGTCGCTGTCCGCGAGTGAGCCGCCTTGGTCGTAGTAGGTGTCCTGGTACACCTCCGGCCGACCCGGCGCGTACGCCTTCAAGCGCTGCAAGACAGCTGCCGGGCTGCTCACCCGTGCCTTCATCTCGGCTTCGATCATCGCTCGTTCCCGTTCTTGCGCATACCTACTAGGCCTCGGCAACTACCGCTCACACATCTCCGACTCGGCGGTTCGATCTCCCTACGGTCCGCTTGGTCGCGCGGGCTGCGCGCGATGGTGGATCCCCAGGTAGTACGAAATCGCGGTGAGCGAAGGGCCGTCCGTGATCTCCCCTTCAGTCGCAAGCTTGATCACATCCTTGGTCGGGATCCACTCGACCCGGGTTGCCTCGCTGCGGTCCGTGGGCGGGCCGATGTACTGGCAGTCCGTGACGTGGAAACTGCTGAACCGCATGGTCGACAAGCCGCTCAACGCGTAGTAGCTGGTCAGCGGCTCAACCCTGCCGGCGCTCCAGCCTGTCTCCTCCTGGACCTCGCGCCGGATCGCGTCCACGGGCTCCTCGCCAGGGTCGGCCCAGCCCGCCGGAACTTCCCAACCCCAGGAATCGGTGATGAAGCGGTGGCGCCAGAGCAGAAGCATCCGCTCGGTCTCGTCCGTTACGACAGCCGTGGTGGACGCTCGGGGCATGGTGAGGACATGGTGATCGACTCGCCCGATTCCAGGGATGTCAACGTCATCGAGCCAGACGTTCACGTAGTCACTCCCGTACACGAGCCGCCGGCCGTGGCTCTTCCAGCGCAACTGCCGCACCTCTCAGTTCTCAGCGGTGAAGGTCTCGTCATTCAGGCGGCCGGCAAACGCCACTACTGGGGTCATCGTGCGCCAGGGTCTCAGGCTCGACCGGAGGTTCTCAGCTCGGTTCATGATCGGCTTCACGATGCTGCCATCGGCAATGTCGAGGGCAGCATGCGCGGCGCGACACGCCTCGTCGATCTCGCCCTGCCGAATGTGGCACTCGGACAGATCGAGAGTCAGCAGCGCTCGCCCCTTGACGTCCACCGGAGCACGCTGATTGATGGCGGCTCCAAGCAGATCGCGCGCGGAGTCGTAGTCACCCAGGAGGAACAGGCTGCTACCCGCAATGCCGTCAAGTCGGCTCTCATTGAAGAAGTCGATCCCAGACGGCTCGTCAGCACTGCCCAGGAGCGACGCGGCTTGACCCAGAGCAGCAAGTGCGGCCGATCTGTTGCCTGCGGCGGCGTGGGCCCGAGCGCTGCTGGCACTGATCCATGCACGCCTTCGGGCCGGGCCTGCTGCCGCAAGCTGCTCGGCATGCGAGAGCAGCTTCACGGCGTCGGACGACCGTCTGGAGAAGAACGGGCCAATGCTCTGCATCGTGAGCAACCAAGCCATCAATGCCTCGTCTCCTGCTTCGTCGGCTGCCACCGCCCCCACACGAAGCAGCTCGCTTGACCGCTCATTGTCGCCAATGTCGAGAAAGGCGTTGCTGATCAGCCCGGCTAGCACTCCGATGAGCTGGACGCTCCTCCGCCTGACCTTGAGGGATTGGGAGTGATCAAGCATCTGATGGATCTTCACCATCTGCTTGGTCATGGTCGGGATGAGCCGGCCGGGAGGACTCGACGGGTAGAGCGCCGCGTTTCGGAACACTGCCGCTTCCAGCTCTGTCAACGCAGCGTCGCTGACAGACGATCGCGTTAGCGAATCAATGATCTCCATCGAGGCCAGTCCCCCACCACAGCCTTCAATGTCGGATGCGGGCAACGACACTTGAGGCAACGTGGCCTCCCAGGGACGCGGGGCGAGTCCGAGCAGATGTCCTGGGACCCGGAGTGCGTCAGCAATCTGGATGATCTTCTCGTACGTGGTGATGCTGCCTTCGCCTCTCGCGAGCTTCCCAACCCTCTCGGGCTTGATCTCGCAAGCTTCGGCTGTCTTCGAATAGCTGATGCCCGCCCACTTGCGGGCCAGAGCGAAGACCTCGCCGAAGTCGTGGCGTTCGAGGGCAGAGCGCATGTCAGCGCGCGCCAGGACATCTGTCGGCAAGGCTGCCGCGGAGGCGTAGGCCGTCATCCCTGTTCCCGTGCAGTTGTACTGACAATCCGTCGCGTCCAACTAACCGCGAGTGTACCCATCATGAGTACCCCCCGCTGGGGAAGACGGCTTCACCTGCTCTGGAGGAACCTGCTTGATGCGGCCCGCTGCAAGGCCGCGTCGGGCGAGCTTGGCTGACGGAGGCGGGGCGTGGTTGTGTCCGGAACCGAAGTGGAGCAGAGACCGGCCACCCGTGCGGGTGAGCGGTCATATTGGTTGCGTCGCCACCGGAAGTCGGCTGGCACTGCCCGGCGACTGTTGCGTGAGTTCCTCGGCGATCTGGATGGCGGCGAACTCTTCGTAGATGTCGGTGAGTTGTTGCTTTCGGAGTTGGTCACCAACTCGCTGAAGCATGCGCGGGTGTCGCCGGGTCGGTTGATCGCGGTCCGATTCGAGCTACGGGATGAGCTGCTACAAGTCGAGGTTCATGACGCCAGTGGTGAGCGACCGGAACTACGAACGCTCGCGGGTGCTGATGACGAGTCGGGGCGTGGGCTATGGCTGGTGGAGTCGCTGGCGGTGGCGTGGGGGTGCTGTCCGCGTCCAGGTGGGGTCGGGAAGTTCGCGTGGGCGCTGGTTGGTCCGTCGTGATGCGGGTCAAGCAGCCAGCACAAGTGAAGGCGTCACGCTGCTCCCACCCCAGTGCGGGGCGGCGGACGGGGATGGGCATGGTGGCGACGTGACAGATCCCCCGACATGGGTGACCGAGCTGGCAGCAAGCCTCCAGATGATCATCAACTGCACTACCCCACCTAGGATTTGGCGGTCCGTTGGTGACGGGTACCGCGTGGTGGTCGACCTCGAAGTACCGCCGGACTCCATCAGCGCCGCTCAAGTCCTCGCCCTTCAGGCCGCCCTGTCCGGTGCCGGGACGTGGGGCGTCGCCACCAAGAGCAGGGCCCGGAAGGTCATCTGGGCCGAACTGGACCAGGTAGTGACGTGACAGACCCGAGAGGATGCACCCAGTGAGGCTGGCAAAGCACGCGAGCTCTGCGACCCCGGCGCGCGCGGCGCGGCCGGTCACCGTCGAGATCGAGAGAGTGATCGCTCCCGCGACGTTCCCGAACCTCCGATCCGCGACCGACGCCCTCTGGACGTCACTACGCGCCCTGCCCCTCGGCTCGACGCAGTACGAGGCGTACAAGCTGTTCTTCGGCCCCGATGTCGTCGAGCGGGTCTCCGAGTTCCTGGACCGGGACGGACACCTGCACCTCTGCTTCGCCCTCCAGGGCCGACCTCACTCCGTGTGGATCCGCCCCACCGACGAGACCGCGCGGTGATCCGGCGGGGCCTGACGTCGCTCGGCGGCACCCGGCAGCCGCACGCCGGTAGGCCCCGCGTTCGCGCGAGGCGCGCGGGCACGGAGCCTACCGGTACCGGACGGGCCCCAGGCGGGCCCGTCCGGCGTGCGTCAGTGTGTGCGTCAGTGCGTGGCGGGTGCGGCGAACGGGGCCGAGCCGTCGGAGACCTCGGGTGCGTGGGTGCCCTGGCTCTGCGGGGCCACTGCGGAACTGTGGGTTCCGGTGGTGGGGTTGAGGTCGTGGTGTACTGCCGAGGCGATCGCCTGGATGGTGTCTATCCCGTACTCCTCGGTGGCGTTGTCCTGGGTCAGGATCGCCATCCGGTAGTCCTTGGTCGGGCTGGTGAAGATGCCCAGGCTGTGTACCCGCCAGCCGTGGGTCGCGCGGGGCAGCCAGCCGTTCTTCACGTGCGTGGAGATCCCGGCCGGCGCGCCGTAGGGGGTGCCCCAACGCTGGTCGGCCTCGACCTGGCTCATCAGGCTCAGGCCGTAGGCCTTTGCGCCCGGCTTGATCACGTTCGGGTTGCCGGTGTAGACGTCCAGCGCCTTCAGTTCGTCGGCTGCGGTTATCTGCGTGAGACCCCAGTAGCCGGCGGTGCCCAGCTGGGTGTCGTTCATCCCGGCCAGCTTCAGGAAGGCCTGGAGGCGGGGCATGCCCAGGCTGTTCCACAGGTTGGTGGCCGCCGTGTTGTCGGAGGCCGTGATCATCTGCTGGAGGTTGCTGTCCTCCCAGTCGGTCAGGTACCGGTTCTCGTCCTCGGCGCGGCGCAGCACGGCGCCCATGATGGTCGCCTTGATGACGCTCGCCGAGTCGAAGTGCAGGGAGGGCTGGTAGGTGCAGGAGACGCCGGTCTTGGCATCCGATATCGCGAAGGCCATGGTGTCCTGGCGGCCGGTCATCGCCTTCGCGATGTCCTGGGACAGGCGGGCGGCCAGCTGGGGGTTCTGCGCGGAGGAGCAGTAAGCCGGGGTGCTCGGCACGGGCTTCGGCACCGGCTTGGGTGCGGGCGCGGGCTTGGGTACGGGCTTGGGCGCCGGGCCGGGCGTCGCCGCCTGCGCGCCGACGGGTACGGCGAACGCCAGCAGCGTCGCCGCCGCACCGGCGGCCAGGCGGGCCAGCGGGCGACGTATGCGGGTACGGGTGCGGGGGAGAGCTGTCACGAGAAGAAAATCCCTTCGAGAGACGGGGGTACCTGCCCCGGGACGAAGTGGATCGACCCGGGGACAGGAGGTATCACGCACCGTCAGATATCTCGGTTCCAGAGCCACGTGGTGTGCTCGTTCGCGCGATTATTCCCGGGCCCCATTCCGGGGTCGACACCGACCCCGGAGCGCCGCGTACTGTCTCGTCAGACCGTGGTCCGCTCCACGGGAATCCAGAGCTGGGTGTCCGACTGCGTCCAGTCCTGGGACGGCCGGGTGCGCAGGATCTCCGGCCCCGGCCGGCTCGCGTACGGGTTGGACGGGAACCACTCTGTGAACACGTCCCGCCAGAGGTGCTGAAGCGCCTCCGGGTACGGGCCGGAGTTCTCGAAGACGGCCCAGGTGCCCGCCGGGACGGTGAGGGCGTCCAGGTCCTCGGGGGCCTCGGCGCCGGTCACCACCGCGTGCCAGTAGTCGTGTTCGCTACCTTCCTCACGGCTGGCGGAGTGGTACACGATCACCGAGAGGATGCCCTCGGGGTCCTGGTCGGACAGGCTCGTGACGCGCTGCACAGTCTCCGGTCCAATGCTCTGGATGTGCTCCAGGATGTGCGGGTTCACGCCCTCGTAGATGAGCGGGACGGTGGCCATCCTGCCCACGACCCGGAACTCTTCCTTCTCCACGATCCGGTACTTCATGGTGCTGCTCCCTTCGATGACGAGGCGGAAGGACATCCGGGACTGGGACTGCAGCACCGCACCGGTCCGCCTGGCCTCGCCAGGACCGACCCCGTGCACCGCACGGAACGCCCGCGCGAACGCCTCGGCGGATCCGTAGCCGTAGCGCACCGCGATGTCCAGCAGCGTCCGCTCCCCGCCGAGCACCTCGGCCCCGGCGACGGTCAGGCGCCTGCGCCGGACGTACTCCGACAACGGCATGCCCGCCAACATGGAGAACATCCGCCGCAGGTGGTACTCGGACGTGAGAGCGATGCGGGCCAGCTCGGCCACCTCGATCTGCTGGTCGAGGTGGCGCTCGATGTGCTCCATCGCCTGGTTCAGCCGTTCCAGCATCCCGGTCTCCCTCCCTTTCGACACTCACCCTAGGAACGGCCCGCCCTGCCGCACCCGACATCCTGTGCCCGCTTCGGTCGGGGTGCGGGAGGCCGCCGGCCCGCCGTCGGAAACCTCGGCGGGCCGGAACGCAGCGCGGCCCCGCGCACTCCCCTGACGGGAGTTCGCGGGGCCGCAGCCGGGTGCGGGAGCGTCAGTTCTGGGCGCCGGCGCCGGTCAGGAGGGCCTTGATCTGGTCGTAGCTCATGCCACCCTGGTTCATGATCTTGAGCTGGGCCTCGGGGATGCCGGCCTTGGTGAGCTCCTTGATCTGGGCGTCCGTCAGCGGCGTGGCCGGCTTGCCGGGCGTGATCCCGCCCGCACCGGGACCCGCACCGAGACCCGCGCCGAGGCCGCCGCCGGCGCCCTTGGCGAACATGCCCATCATGCTGGTGATGTCCGACATGCCGAACTCGGTGGCGCCGGTCGGCGCCTCCAGCGGGGCGACGTCCTGACCGAAGGCGAGCTTGATCGGCAGGTGGACGTCCGGGCCGGCCTTCTCGGCCAGCTGGGCGAGGTCGAAGGAGACCGAGGAGAGCGCGCCGCCCTTGAGGTACAGGTCGACGTTGATCTTCTTGTCCGGGACGGTGGTCGGGACCGAGCCCGGCAGCTTGTCACCGTTCGGGATGGACTTGGCGAACGGCTTGACCGCGTTCAGGAAGCCCTGGGCCAGGCCGCGCGCCGGGGCGCTGGCGACGATGTGGTCGACGCCGTCCTTGGTGCCCTGGTCGTCGAAGGTGAGGTTGTGCGACAGCACGTCCTTGAGCGAGGCCGTCAGGTCCTTGGCCACCTTGGGGTCGATCGAGGGCGCGGCGGACGGCGAGGCCGACCCTGCGGCGCCCGCCAGCGCACCGAGCTTGGGGTCCTTGGCGAGCTGCTGAAGCAGGGTCGGGTCGATGCTGAGCCACTTGCCGGCCAGCGCGTCCTTGACGACCTTCAGCTCCGGCGGGAGCTGACCGGCGACGGTGTTCAGCTCGGCCGGGTCCTTGCCCGCCAACTTGGCGATCCCCGCCGCGTCGAACTTCAGGTAGGGCTTGCCGGCGATCAGCCTGACGTCGGCGTAGGTCGTCCCGCTCTTGCCCGCGAGGACGTAGGACAGGTTGACGTCCTTCACCCCGGCGAACGCGTCGAGGTCGCCGGACGCCTGCGGCGTCTTGGGAGCGACGTCCTTCAGCGGCTTGTCCGAGCTGACCGAGACGGCGAGGCTCAGCTCGGCGATCGTGGCGGCCGACTTCGCGTCGACAGTGCCGCCGGCCGACTTCTCGAAGGCGACGATCTGATCGGCCGTCGCGTCGAAGGACACCTCGGCCTTGAACGTCTTCGCATCTCCCAGCTTCCCGAAGGCCCCCGAGACCTTCTGGGCCGTGGTCAGCTGAGTGACCGTCCCACAGGCGGCCAGGCCGCCGACGAGCACTCCGGTGCAAGCGGTGGTGGCCAGCACGGTGCGGACGGTCCCGCGTATGGTCATGTTGATGGCAATCTCCTGTGGAACGGCGGCCCGTACGCAGCCGGAAGCCGGCCACGCTGCACCTGTGCGATGGACGCACAGAGAAACATAAATCGCACACGGGCGCGCGCGAATATCGCCCCTGGTCAGGGGTGAGCACAAGGTATCCCAACGGTCCGACAGCCCCGGCAGTGGCTCGGCATTCGAACGGCCACCCACCGCCGGGGCTGCGAGGCTGCGCCCCGAGAGCTACAACCCGGCCCGCAGGCCGGCGGTCAGCCAGTCGAAGGCCGGGGCCAGGCTCGGCATGACGGGCCAACCGTTGATCACCGCGATGAGCTGCCAGTACCGCTCGTAACGCGGGTCGTTCCCGGCCGCCATCCGCTCCAGCAGCCAGACCCGGAACTCCCGCCCGTCCGCGCGGCCGAAGAGCTCCGCGAACGCACCGGCGAGTTCGTCGATCACCGGCACGGCGGCCGCCTCGGCGGGCGTGATGCCCGTCGCCCGGGCCGCGCCGGTCCGCTCCTGGACCAGCTCCACCAGCCGATGGTCTTCGGCGGTGCCGGTCCGCCCGCCCTCGGCGCGCTCCTTCGCCTGGTAAGCGGCCGCCTTCCGGATACCGGCGCGGAAGTCCGGATCCTGTACGAGTTCGGCCAACTCGATCCAGGCGTCGGCCTGTTCGGGCGTCGGCTCCGCCGGCAGCTCGGGCATCGCACCGCGCATCTTGGCGATGAACTCGGGCCCGACGTCGAGCCCTTCGAAGGCCTCGTCGATGAAGTCGTTGATCAGGCTTCGGCGTTCCTGATCGGTGAGCTTGGCGAGCTTGTGCATGAGTTCCAACTCCTCCGGTGTGGACCCGCGTCTGGCCACCGCTCGCAGGACGGCCCGGCGCAGCCGGAGTGTCCGGATCTGCACGTCCAGGGCCTCGGCGTGCACGGCCGCGACCTCGGCGACGGTGATCTCGCGGTCCAGCACCTGCTGGATGGTGGCGAGGTCGACACCGAGGTCGCGCAGCGTACGGACGAGGTCGAGGCGGGCGAGCGCTTCCCGGCCGTAGAGCCGGTAGCCGGCGGGTGTGCGGTCGGTCGGCGGCACCACCCCGGCATCGGACCAGAACCGGATGGTCTTGACCGTGAGACCGGTCAACCGGGCCAGTTCACCGATGGTGCGGAGGGCGTCGTCGTCCATGTCCACCACCCTGGGGCCTCCCCTTGCTGGAGACTCAAGCGTAAAGACACTCGGGAGACCGAAAGATACGCGGGGCTCTGGCTGCCGACGGCCGGTTACACCGCGCTGCCGGCCTTCCAGTCGGCCCAGGCCATGTTCCAACCGTTCAGCCCGTTGGCCGGATCGACGGTCCTGTCACCGGAGTTGACCACCTCGACGACATCGCCGGTCATCGAACTCGCGTAGAACTTGGCCGCGTTGGTGCCCTGGTCAGCCGCGCCCTTGACGTCCCGCAGGGCGATGCAGCCGTGGCTGCCGTTGGTCTTGCCGAAGGCCGAGGCGGGCGACCAGTAGTTGCCGTGGATGAAGGTGCCGGAGGTGGTCAGCCGCTGGGCGTGCGGCACGTCGGGGATGTTGTACTCGTCGCCGAGGCCGACCGTGGTGGAGTCCATCTTGGTCTGCGGGTGCTGCTCGGAGATGACCAGCTTGCCCGCCCAGGTCTTGTGGTCGGGGGCGCCGCCGATGACGGGGTAGGTCGCGGTGACCTGCCCGTCGGTGGTGACGGTCAGAGTGTCGGCGGAAAGGTCGGCGACGCTGGTCTGGCTGCGGCCGATGGTGAAGTTCACGTCCTTGGCCTGGGTGCCGTAGACGCCCTTCGCGCCCTCGACGTCCTTCAGCCGCAGGCTGACCCTCACCTTGGTGCCCTTGGCCCAGTACTGCTCGGGGCGGAAGTCGAGCCGGGTGCTGGAGAACCAGTGCCCGACGATCTCGACACCCGGTTCGGCGACCACGGTGATCCCCTGCTGCACGGCCTTGCGGTCGGTGACCGGCTTGTTGAAGTTGATCGAGACCGGCATGCCGACGCCGACGGTGCTGCCGTCCTCCGGAGTGAAGTAGCCGACGAAGGTGTTGGCGGGCGACGCGGTGGCGAAGGCGGCGTTGGCGTCCGCCTCCAGCCCGGAGCCGTCGGCGGCCACGGCGGAGACGGTGTACTTGGTACCGCTGCCGAGCTGGTCGGTCGAGGCCCAGCCGGTCGCGTCGGCGGTCAGCTGCCCGGCTATCGCCTTCCCGGTCGAGTCGGTGACCTTGACGGAGGTCAACTTGCCGTCCACCACGGCGACCTTGACCGGCGCACCGAACGGAGCGTCGGTGACACCGTCCGCCGGAGACACGGTGATCTTGGCGACCGAGGTCTTCGGAGTACCGACCGCACCACCACCGCCACCGCTGCCACCGCTGTTGCTCTTGTCGGAGCCACTGCACGCGGCCACGAACAGCACCGGGGCGCCGAGCAGGCCCGCGAGCACACCGCGACGGCTCCAGTTGCCTCCGACAGGACGGTTCTGGTTCTCCGGTGCCGTCACTTCGCGATCTCCCTGCTCTCCACCTGCGGGCGTTACGGATTGAACAACGCAGTCCAGGACGATGCGGTTCCATCATCAACCGGTTGAGATCATATGAGAGTAATAGTATTCACATCTATTCACGCCAGAAATGGACAAACCGCCCGATCCGAGACTCTCGGACCGGGCGGCAGGTGTCAGACAGCGCGTCGCGCGCAGTGTCGGACGTCACTCGACGGTGTACTCGTCGTACCCCTCTTCGGTCACCTCGAACTCGGTCTGGGCGGACTCCCAGGTGGCCGAGGTCAGCTCGACACCGGGAACGTCGGCGAGCAGCGCGACCGGGTCGATGAAGTGAGCGAGCGAACCGGACGGGTCCACCTCGATGGCCTCGACGGACTGGGCGCGCTCCTCGTCGTCGAGGTACTCGTCGTCCTTGACCTGGGCGAGCGCGGCGGTCTTGAGGGCCTGCTCATCGGTGATCTCGGCGATGAGCTCGATGGTGAGACGTACGTAACGGGGGACGTCCTGCTCGGGCAGGTCAGTGCTGGTCATGAGTGCGAGCGTAGGCGAGCGGGCCCGCGGTTGCCGAACCGGTGGTGCGGCAGGCCCGCCGGCGGGGCCGGCAGCGGGCCCGGAAAGCAGTGCGGGCCGGCCCCCGGCCACCTCGCGAACGAGGCGACCGGGAACCGGCCCTACCGTCTCCGCACACGCTCCCCCACCCGGGAGCCGCGGAGCCGCGCCTTGCGGCGCGCTGGGTGCCGCAGGGGCCGCCACACCCTGTGCGCCGACCGGAGCCGACCACAGGGGCGGGACGACGGCAGCCCCTACGAGATCCCCTCCCGCCCGTGGCGGGCGGGGAGGGAGGACACGGTGGGCCGGGTCAGGGCCGACCGACGTGTCCGTGGTGACCGCGAGACCGGGGAGCCGCTCCCGACCACCGCCGTCACCATGCTCGGCGTCTTGCCGTGACCACTACATTGCCGGACGGTTGTTAACCGCATGATGCGTGAACATGTCGCCTGCGTACCACTTCGCATCGGCGTGTGACGAGGACTCAGAGGGCAACCACAGTCAGGGGCGCGAGGGACTGCGCGAATCCGGAAGGCCACGACCCGCACCTCCCGACGACGCTCAGCCCCCGCACCCCTGGCGACAGAGCGCTCAGTGACCGGCGCGCTCAGTGACCAGCGCGGCCGGCCAGAAAGGCCAGCAGGTCCTGCCGGGTGACGATGCCCTGCGGCTTGCCCTCCACCAGCACCACGGCCGCGTCCGCCTTCTCCAGGACGTTCATCAGGCTGGTGACGGTCTCGCCCGAGCCGACCACCGGCAGCGGCTTGGACATCACCTTGTCCAGCGTGTCGGTCAGCTGGATGCGCTGCGCGAACAGCCCGTCCAGGATCTCCCGCTCGACCACCGAACCGATCACCTCGCCCGCCATGACGTCCGGGTGGGCGGCGCCCGCCGAGACCACCGGCATCTGGGAGACGCCGAAGTCGCGCAGCACGCGGACGGCCTCGGCGACCGTCTCGGTCGGGTGCATGTGGACGAACTGCGGGATGCCCTCGTGCTCGATGGCGTCCTTGCGGGCCAGCACCTCGGAGATGTGCGCCTCGTCGGTGGCGGACGGGAGGAAGCCGTAGTCGGCCATCCAGTCGTCGTTGAAGATCTTCGAGAGGTAGCCGCGGCCGCCGTCCGGCAGCAGCACGACGACCACGTCGTCCGGGCCGAGCCGCTTGGCGACCTCGAGCGCGGCCACCACGGCCATCCCGCAGGAGCCGCCGACCAGCAGGCCCTCCTCCTTGGCCAGGCGACGGGTCATCTGGAACGAGTCCTTGTCGGACACGGCCACGATCTCGTCCGCGACGTCACGGTCGTACGCGGTCGGCCAGAAGTCCTCGCCGACGCCCTCGACCAGGTACGGACGGCCGGTGCCGCCGGAGTAGACCGAGCCCTCCGGGTCGGCGCCGATGACCTGGACCTTGCCGCCCGAGGCGTCCTTCAGGTACCGGCCGGTGCCGGAGATGGTGCCGCCGGTACCCACGCCCGCGACGAAGTGGGTGATCTTCCCGTCGGTCTGCTCCCACAGCTCCGGGCCGGTGGAGTGGTAGTGCGAGGCGGGGTTCTCCGGGTTGGAGTACTGGTCCGGCTTCCAGGCGTTCGGGGTCTCCCGGACGAGGCGGTCGGAGACGTTGTAGTACGAGTCCGGGTGCTCCGGCGCGACGGCGGTCGGGCAGACCACGACCTCGGCACCGTAGGCGCGGAGGGTGTTGATCTTGTCGGTCGAGACCTTGTCCGGACAGACGAAGATGCAGTGGTAACCCTTCTGCTGGGCCACGATGGCCAGGCCGACACCGGTGTTGCCCGAGGTGGGCTCCACGATCGTGCCACCGGGCTTGAGCGCGCCGGAAGCCTCGGCGGCCTCGATCATGCGCATCGCGATCCGGTCCTTGACCGAGCCACCGGGGTTGAAGTACTCGACCTTCGCCAGCACGGTCGCACTGATGCCTTCGGTGACCTTGTTCAGCTTCAGCAGAGGCGTGTTGCCGACCAGCTCGATGATCGAATTGCTGTACCGCACGGGGATCCTCCCGGTCTGGGGCCTGCGATGTACTAAGGGTGATTCAAAGCCTATGGCCACGGATGGCCGATGCTCACCGATAGCGCGCGGCGTGGGCGGGTATCAAGGAGAGAAGAGGCGCCGGCACAGCCCCACCAGGGGCTCAGGCGAAGGGGGGTCCGGGGTGGCAGGGGCACAGGAGTCACGGGCCCGGGTGGCCCGGCGGATCGCCACGGCGGCCGCGTACGGGGGTGGCGGGCTCGGCCTGCTGGGCGTCGGCCTGGTCGGGCTGCTGGTCACCGAGAGCAGGCTCGCGGTCCGCGCGGTGGGCGCGCTGGACGGCGATCCGCCCAGGGCCGACGGGGTGTACGGCGACGGTTTCACCGACCCGGAGGTGGGCGGCTCCGGCCCCGAGCCGCCGATCGTGCTCGCCTTCCTCGGCGACTCCACGGCGGCCGGCCTGGGCGTCAGGCGCGGGCAGGAGACCCCGGGCGCTCTGCTGGCCGCCGGGCTCGCGGCCGTCGCCGAGCGCCGGGTACGGCTGTTCAACGTGGCGAAGTCGGGAGCCCGCTCGGCCGATCTCGCCCGGCAGGTCGAGCTGGCGGTGGCGCACCGGCCCGACCTGGCGGTGATCATGATCGGGGCCAACGACGTCACCCGGCACGCGCCCGCCGCCCAGTGCGTACGGCAGCTGGGCGAGGCCGTCCGGGAACTGCGCGCGGCCGGCTGCGAGGTGGTCGTCGGCACCTGCCCGGATCTGGGCACCATCAAGCCCGTCCGGCCGCCGCTGCGCTGGGTGGCCCGGCGGCTGAGCCGCCAGCTGGCGGCGGCTCAGACCATAGCGGTGGTGGGGAACGGCGGCCGGACCGTCTCACTGGGCTCACTGCTCGGCCCGGAGTTCGCGGCCCGCCCGGAGATGTTCGCCTCGGACCGCTACCACCCGTCCGCGCAGGGGTACGCCACGGCGGCGATGGCCCTGCTGCCCTCGCTCTGCGCCGTCCTGGACCTCTGGCCGCAGGACGCCGGGCCCGAGGCGGCCGCCCAGCAGGCCCAGGAGGGTGTGGTGCTGCCGGTGGCGGTGGCCGCCGCGACGGCGGCCGGGCGGTCCGGCACCGAGGTGGCGGCGGCCGACCCGGAGGCCGGGGTGTGGCGCTGGGCGCAGCTCAGGCACCGGCTGCGGCTCGGGCTGCCGGGTGAACCGGGAGCCCCATCCCAGGGCGCACCTGGCGGGGCGTCGGCGAACTCACACGCGGGTACGGGTGACGTTCGAGCTACTTAACGGTAACTTTCCTCACGAGCATCCCACTTGGCCGAGTCATACTGCTAAGTGAATGGTCAGTAGCCAGCAAGGTCACCCAGCGAGGAGCCACCATGCCCGAAGCCGTCATCGTCAGCGCCGCCCGTTCGCCGATCGGCCGGGCCTTCAAGGGCTCGCTCAAGGACGTCCGCCCGGACGACCTGACCGCGCAGATCATCGCCACCGCGCTCGCCAAGGTGCCCGAGCTCGACCCGCGCCAGATCGACGACCTGATGCTCGGCTGCGGCCTGCCCGGCGGCGAGCAGGGCCACAACCTGGCCCGCATCGTCGCGGTCCAGCTGGGCATGGACTACCTGCCCGGCACCACGCTGACCCGGTACTGCGCCTCCTCGCTGCAGACCACCCGGATGGCACTGCACGCGATCAAGGCGGGCGAGGGCGACATCTTCATCTCGGCCGGCGTCGAGACCGTCTCGCGCTCGATCAACGGCACCTCGGACGGCATGCCGGGCACCCTGAACCCGCTGTTCGACGACGCCATCGCCCGGACGGCCAAGCGCGCGGCCGAGGGCGGCGGAGAGTGGCACGACCCGCGCGAGGACGGGCTCGTCCCGGACGCGTACATCGCGATGGGCCAGACCGCCGAGAACCTGGCCGCGCTCAAGGGCATCACCCGCGCCGAGCAGGACGAGTTCGGCGTCCGCTCGCAGAACCTCGCCGAGGCCGCCATCAAGGCAGGCTTCTGGCAGCGCGAGATCACCCCGGTCACCACCCCCGACGGCACCGTGGTCTCGGCCGACGACGGCCCGCGCGCCGGGGTGACGTTGGAGGCCGTGTCCGGCCTCAAGCCGGTGTTCCGGCCGGACGGAACGGTTACCGCCGGTAACTGCTGCCCGCTCAACGACGGCGCAGCCGCCCTGGTGATCATGTCCGACACCAAGGCCCGCGAGCTCGGCATCACGCCGCTCGCCCGGGTGGTCTCCACCGGCGTCAGCGCCCTCTCCCCCGAGATCATGGGCTACGGCCCGGTCGAGGCCTCCCGGCAGGCACTGAAGCGCGCCGGGCTGTCCATCGGCGACATCGACCTGGTCGAGATGAACGAGGCCTTCGCGGCCCAGGTCATCCCGTCCTACCGGGACTTGGGCGTCGACCTGGACCGGCTGAACGTCAACGGCGGCGCGATCGCCGTCGGCCACCCGTTCGGCATGACCGGCGCCCGGATCACCGGAACGCTGATCAACTCGCTGCAGTGGCACGACAAGCAGTTCGGCCTGGAGACCATGTGCGTGGGCGGCGGCCAGGGCATGGCGATGGTCATCGAGCGCCTCAGCTGACCCGCTCCGCCACCCATTTGGGGTGACCGTGCGTAATTGAGGGCCGGATCACATTTCGATCGTGATCCGGTCCTCTTTTCGTGCCCGGAACGCACTTTTATCGACACCCCGAAGTCACTCAACTCCGCTGCGTAGAACGGTGCTACCTAACAATTTGAGGACAAGGAGGTAAGTCACAGACAAATCGGACATCTGCCCCTGCGGTAACGGGGGTCGATGCGGCAGTGTGGAGACGTAACCCCGTTCCACTCCTCCCTAGGAGTACGTTCCGTGAGCGCCGTCTACACCACTCTGCTGCTGGTCCTGATCGCCCTGTGCACCGCTGTCCTGCTCCATGTCCGTGGGCTCTCCCGCCGGTTGGACGAGCAGCGGCCGGCCACCACCCCGGTTCCGGCCCCCCTTGACGAAGAGGTCATACGCCGCGCCGTCGTAGAGGCCCTCGCGGTCGACCGCGAGCGGGAGATCGCCGAAGCCCGGGCGTTCTGGGCCGAGCAGGAAGCCCGCGCGGTGGAGGACGCCCCGCTGTTCGACTCCCCGTTCGCCGGCACCGTCCCGTTCACCAGCACCGGGCTGACCGCCGCCGAGGAGTGGCCGCTGTTCTTCCCGCGCCCGACGGGCCCGCAGGAGGCGGTGGACAACTCCGGCACCATGGACCCGGAGTTCGGCGAGGCCCTGCGCTCGGCGCTGGAGGAGCTGATCGGCGACGGCGACGGCACCATCGGCGGCGGCACCCGCCCGAGCCACCCCGCACACGGCGCGCACCCCACGCACCCCGCGCACGGCGGCGGCAGCGAGGCGGCCGGCGAGGCCAAGGCCCGCCGCGAGGCCGACCTGCTCGCCACCGGCCTGGAGGCCGGCCTGCTGGACGCCGACACCGCGCTCGATCCCTCGCTCGACTCCGAGGTCGACACCGAGCCGGTGACCGCGCCCGACCCGCGTCGGCACCCCTCGCACCCGGACTTCGTCCCCAGCCAGGCCCCGTCCCGCGAGTGGACCGACACCCGGCTGGCCACGCTCGCCGACGACCGGATCGCCCTCACCGACGTCCGCCCCGGCCCGCTGGGCACCCTGGACGTGTACGCCTTCGCCGACGGCACCACCCTCTGCGTGGCCCCCGGCGACCGTGAGGCGGCCTACCGCCTGATCGACGCCGTCCGCGCCGGTGAGGACGTCCGGCTGCTCGGCGGCTCGCGCTTCTCCGGCTCGTACTCGCTGACCTTCTCGACCGACGACGACGCCGTGTACGTCCTGGCCGACCGGGTGGTCGCCAGCATCTGACACCGACACCTGCCGAAGGCCGGCCGAGTCCTGGGGTTACGGACGCGGCCGGCCTTCTCGCGTCAGCCCACCAGTTCCGCCACGGCCCGGACGGCCACGAGCGCCTCATCGAGCGCCTCGCCGTCGGCCACCGCCGCCAGCTCGTGCGCGGCCACCGCCAGCTGGTCCCCGACCGCGAACGGCCCGGCCTCCGGCAGCTCGCGCGGCCGCTCCCCCGCCGCCGTCAGCGCGGCGCCGGCCAACCGCCGCGCCAGCGCCAGCCCGGCGGCCGCCCGGGACGGGTACCCGGGCACCGCGCCCAGCAGCCGGCTCTGCGGCATCGAGCGGAAACGATCCGCCAGGAGGTCGACGGCTTCCAGCAGGGACTTCGCTTCAGACATGAGCCCGAGGGTATCCCCGTAGTGACGTATGGGCCCCGGAGCCGTCGCTCCGGGGCCCATACATCACTACGGCTCCTAGTCGTCGCCGCGCAGGATGGCGATCAGGCGCAGCATCTCCAGGTAGATCCAGACCAGCGAGACCGTCAGCCCGAAGGCGGCCCGCCAGGACTCCTGCTGCGGGGCGCCGCTGCGGATGGCCTGCTCGATCTCGGCGAAGTCGAGCGAGAGGAAGAACGCGCCGAGGCCGATCCCGACCACGCCGACCAGGATGCCCAGCGGCCCGGAGTTCAGGCCCATGCCGGCGCCGAACATCGAGGCGACCAGGTTGACCAGCATCAGCAGCAGGAAGCCCATGGCCACCGTCAGGCCGATCCGCGTGTAGCGCGGGGTGACCCGGATCCGGCCGCTCTTGTAGGCGATCAGCATCGCCGCGAACACCGCCGCCGTACCCAGCACCGCCTGGACGGCGATGCCCGGCAGGGCCGTGTTGAACACGTTGGTGATCGCGCCGAGGAAGAAGCCCTCCAGTGCCGCGTAGGCCAGCACCAGCGGAGCTCCGGCGCTGCGCCTGAAGGTGATCACCATGCCGACCACGAAGGCCGCCAGGGCCGCCACCACGGCGATGCCGTAGTTGGCCACCGGAAGCGCGAACCAGGCGACCGCGCCACCGGCCACCACCGTCAGCAGCGTCAGCGCCGTCCTGGCGACCACGTCGTCCATGGTCATCCGGCCCGTCCGCAGCGGGCCGGCGGACGGCGCCTCGTACATCTCCGTCAGCTGCTGGTCCGTCAACTGCCCGGACTGCGGCCCGCCGGCGTACGGGTTGGCGCCGTAGGGGTTGGCGCCGTAGGGGTTGTTGCCGTACGGGTCGCCCGCGTAGCCGGAGCCGCCCTGCCGGGTGTGGCCGGGAGCCGCGTAGCCGGCCTCGCGGGTGAAGGATCCCTCCCGAGAGAAGACCGGGTTGCTGCTTCTCATGCTCATTCCCTCCGTGGCGGCACGGCGCCGCCCACATTTCCAAGGGTAATGCCTTGGCAAAGGGTCGGGCCTACGCCGCGAGGATGACTCACACACGACAGCACGAAAAGGGGTTGGTGCCCGGGGCCGGACTCGAACCGGCACGGCCTCGCGGCCAAGCAGTTTTAAGCTGCCCGTGTCTGCGTTCCACCACCCGGGCGTGAACCGCTCCGCCCCTGTACGGGCTACCTCTGAGACTAGTCGCCCGACTACCCCTCGCGCATGTTCCCAGCCAGGAAGTTGTCATGTTTCCTTGCCATCTGACGAACAGTCCGTGATTCGGCCACCGACCTGCCGGAACCGGCCAGGGCGGGACACTCAGGGTCGGTGTCATACCGGAGGAGGAGAGTCCACCCTCCATGTACGCCCAGCGGCGGGCGGCACAACCGTCCCCCGGGGCGACGAATAGCCAAGGTCAGGCAAAGGACCATTGAGAAGCGGTCGGTACTCGACCCACCCCGTACCTCGACACACCCTGCACGTCGGCCCACCCCGCACGTCCGACTCACCCTGCACGTCCGACTCACCCTGCACGTCCGACCCGCCCGCACGTCCGAACATCTCCGCACACTTCGACAGGAGCTCCCCGTGACCTCGACGACCGCAACCGCCGTCCGCACCGGCCAGGCGGCCGCCCGCGCCACCGGCCTCAACAAGGTCTACGGCGAAGGCGAGACGCGAGTCGTCGCCCTGGACGACGTGAGCGTGGTCTTCCCGCAGGGCCGGTACACCGCGATCATGGGCCCGTCCGGCTCCGGCAAGTCCACGCTGATGCACTGCATGGCCGGCCTGGACACCGTCTCCTCCGGCTCCTCGATGATCGGCGAGACGGAGCTGGTCGGGCTGAAGGACAAGCAGCTGACCAAGCTGCGCCGGGATCACATCGGCTTCATCTTCCAGGCGTTCAACCTGCTGCCGACGCTGACGGCACTGGAGAACATCACGCTGCCGATGGACATCGCGGGCCGCAAGGTCGACCAGCGGTGGCTGGACACGGTGGTGGACACCGTCGGCCTCTCCGGCCGGCTCTCGCACCGCCCGAGCCAGCTCTCCGGCGGCCAGCAGCAGCGGGTGGCCTGCGCCCGCGCGCTGGCCGGCAAGCCTGACATCGTCTTCGCCGACGAACCCACCGGGAACCTCGACTCCCGTTCCGGCGCCGAGATCCTCTCCTTCCTCCGCAACTCCGTCCGTGAGCTGGGCCAGACGGTCGTGATGGTCACGCACGACCCGGTCGCAGCCTCGTACGCGGACCGGGTGATCTTCCTCGCCGACGGCCGGATCGTGGACGAGCTGGAGGGCCCGACGGCCGACAGCGTCCTGGACCGGATGCGCCGCTTCGACGCCAAGGGGCGGACGAGCTGACACCTCGCCAGCCACCGCCCGCCCCGACTCCCCCAGGACGCACCCATGTTCCGCACCGCACTGCGCAATGTGCTGGCCCACAAGGGCCGTCTGCTGATGACGGCTCTCGCCATCATGCTCGGCACGGCCTTCGTGGCCGGCACCATGGTCTTCTCCGACACGCTCGGCCAGGCCATGAAGAACAGCTACTCCAAGAGCTACTCCGACGTCTCCGTCCAGGTCACCGACTACTCGGCCGGTTCGAAGGCCGGCTCCCGTGACAAGAGCGGGCGCGGTTCGGCGAAGTTGACCGACGCAACCGTCAAGCAGATAGCCGGCCTGCCCGGCACCGAGCGTGCCCAGGGCGTCGTCTCCGGCTTCACGGCCGTCGCCGACAAGAAGGGCAAGCTGATCGGCGAGGCCTGGTCGGCCACCGGCAGCAACTTCGTCCCGGACGCCTCCGGCCAGGACTCCCGCTACCCGATGACCGAGGGCCGCGGGCCGCAGAAGGCCGGGGAGATCGCACTCGACAAGGAGGCCGCCGCCAAGGGCGGTTACCACGTCGGCGACACCGTCCGGACTGCCGCCACCGGCCCGGCCTCCAACGCCGTGCTGACCGGCATCTTCACCACCGGCGACCCGCAGGTCCGCTCCGGCGGCACGCTCACCCTGCTGGACACCGCCAGCGCCCAGCAGCAGCTGCTGACGCCCGGCCAGTACAGCAGCATCACGGTGAAGGCCAAGCCCGGCACCTCCGAGACCGCGCTGCTCGACGAGGTCGTCAAGCAGCTGCCCGGCGACGGCAATGGCAACGGCAACGGCAGCCGGTTCCAGACCGAGACCGGCACGACGCTCACCGAGCAGCAGACCACGATGGTCGCCCAGCAGACCGACTCGATGAAGACCATGCTGCTGGTGTTCGCCGCCATCTCGCTCTTCGTCGGCATCTTCATCATCGCCAACACCTTCACCATGCTGATCGCCCAGCGGACGAAGGAGCTCGCGCTGCTGCGCGCCGTCGGTGCCAGCCGCCGCCAGGTCACCAACTCGGTGCTGGTCGAGGCGCTGCTGATCGGCGCCCTGGCCTCGGCCGCCGGTCTGCTCGCGGGCATCGGCATCGGCGCGGGCATGCAGGCGCTGGTCGGTTCGCTCAGCTCCGGCATGCCGACCGGACCGCTGGTCGTCTCGCCCACCGCGATGATCGTCGCCCCTGTGGTCGGCATCCTCGTCACCGTGCTCTCCGCCGTCTTCCCGGCGCTGCGCGCCTCGCGGATCGCCCCCGTCGCCGCGATGAGCAACGGTGACCAGCCTGCCTCCCAGAAGAGCCTGCTCATCCGTAACATCATCGGCTCGCTGGTCGCCGGTGGCGGCCTGGCGCTGGTCGCCATGGGCGCCTCGACGGGCGACAGTTCGGGCCGGCTGCCGGTCGGCCTCGGCGCCGCGCTGGCACTGGTCGGCATCTTCGTCCTGCTGCCGCTGCTCTCCCGTCCGGTGATCGCCCTGGTCGGCCCGCTGCTGTCCAAGCTGGCCGGTACGCCGGGCAAGCTGGCCCGGCAGAACGCGGTGCGCAACCCGCGTCGGACGGCCGCCACCGCCGCCGCCCTCACCATCGGCCTCACTCTGGTCAGTGCGCTGACCGTGCTCGGTGCCTCCGTCAGCGGAGCCGTCGACAAGGCCGTCACCAGCTCCATGAAGGCCGACTTCGCCGTCCAGATGGCCAACGGCATGACGATGACCCCCGAGCTCGCAGCACAGATCGGCAAGGCCCCCGGCGTCGCCGCCGCCAGCCCGCTCACCGAGGTCTACTGGGACGTCAACGGCGACACCAGCCCCGTCGACGGCGTCGACCCGGCCACCGTCGACCAGTTGATCAAGCCGAAGATGATCAGCGGCTCGGCCGACGCCCTGACGAAGGGCCAGATCCTGATCACCTCCGACTACGCGAAGAAGTCCGGCCTCGCGGTCGGCTCGGTCGCCAAGGTGAGCGAGTACAGCCCCCAGGGCAAGCAGGAGCCGGCCGGCCTGACCGTCGGCGGTGTCTACGAGAGCAACGCGATGCTCTCCTCCGTGCTGGCGTCCAACACCGAGGTCACCAAGCGCGAGCCGGACGCGGACATCCGCCAGGTCCTGGTCAAGGGCACCGACGGCCCGACGGCCGCCCTGCAGCAGGCCGTCAAGGACGCCACCGGCAGCAACCCGGCGGTCGAGGTGCAGACCAAGCAGGACATCCAGGACCAGTTCAACAAGATCATCACCTTCGCGCTGAACATGATGTACGGCCTGCTGGCGATGTCCGTGGTGGTCGCCGTCCTCGGTGTGGTCAACACGCTGGCCATGTCGGTCTTCGAGCGCAAGCGCGAGATCGGGATGCTCCGGGCGATCGGCCTGGACCGGAGCGGTATCAAGCGGATGGTCCGGCTTGAGTCCGTGGTGATCTCGCTCTTCGGCGCGACCGTCGGCGTGCTGCTCGGCTGCTTCATGGCCTGGGCCGTCAACGGGACGCTGGAGTCCAGCATGCCCGGGCTCGCCACGGTCGTCCCGTACGGCAAGATGCTGGTATTCCTGCTCCTCGCCGGGCTGGTCGGCCTGGTCGCCGCGATCTGGCCGGCCCGCCGGGCCTCCAAGCTGGACATCCTGGACAGCATCAAGACCTCCTGACACCACGACAGATCGCGCGCGGCGCAGGACACGTGGTCAGTGCCCGCGCACAGGACGCCCGCTCAGGCGCCAAGGACCGACGAGGACATACGAGGACATACGAAAGGCCCTGGCCGGGCCCCTGAGGACAGGGGCCCGGCCAGGGCCTTCTCGTGACGTCGTGCCTTCGTGACTACTTGACTTCTCGTACTCCGCCCGGTCGCACGGCCGGCTGAGCACCACGGAGGTCGTGGTCCGGCGACACTGCCGGGCGGAGAGCCTCCGACTCATACCCCGGCTCTCCCAAACCGGGGTCAGGTCGTCGTACCTACTTGCTGGCAAGCTCCTTGGCGGGCTCCGTGGCGGCGGCAACCGGCTTGACAGCCGGCGCGGTGGCCTCCTGGAACGCTCCGAACGGCTTCTCCATCTCGGCCAGGCCGACGGTCTCGCGCTTCAGGAACATCGCGAGCGTCCAGTCGGTGAAGACCCGGACCTTGCGGTTCATGGTCGGCACGCGGCTGCCGTGGTACAGGCGGTGGAACCACCAGGCCGGACGGCCCTTCAGCTTGTACTTGCCGAAGAGGATCGCCACGCCCTTGTGCAGGCCGAGACCGGCGACCGCACCGAGGTTCTTGTGCTTGTACTCCTTCTGCGGGAAGCCCCGCATGCCGGAGATCACGTTGTCGCCGAGCTGGACGGCCTGACGGACGGCGTGCTGGGCGTTCGGCGGGCACCAGGCACCCTCGCCGACGGCGAGGTCGGGGACCTGGGCGTTGTCGCCGGCGGACCAGACGTAGTCGAAGCCCTGGACCTGGAGGGTCGGGGCGGTGTCCACGTGGCCGCGCGGGCCCAGCGGGAGGCCGAAGTTGGCGAGGATCGGGTTGGGCTTGACGCCCGCCGTCCACACGATGGTGGAGGCATCCGCCTCGACGCCGTTCTTCAGCACCACGTGCTGGTCGACGCAGGAGTCCATCGAGGTCTCGATGTAGATCTCGATGTTGCGCTCTTCGAGCTTCTCCTTGGTCCACAGACCGAGGTCCGGGCCCATCTCCGGGAGGATGCGGTTGGCCGCCTCCACCAGGATGAAGCGCATGTCGTCACGGCTGACGGTCTTGTAGATCTTCGCCGCGTCCCGGGCCATGTCCTCGACCTCGGCGATGGTCTCGACGCCGGCGAAGCCGCCGCCGATGACCACGAAGGTGAGGGCCTTGCGGCGGACCTCGGGGTCCGCCGTCGACTCGGCCTTGTCCAGCTGCGCCATGACGTGGTTGCGGAGGCTGATCGCCTCTTCAACCGTCTTCATGCCGATGCCGTGCTCGGCCAGGCCGGGGATCGGGAAGGTGCGGGAGACCGAGCCGGTCGCGACGACGAGGTAGTCGAAGGGCAGCTCGTACGCGCCGCCGGCCGGCGGCGCGATGGTGGCGACCTTACGGGCGTGGTCCACACCGGTCACGTGACCGGTGAGCACCTCCGCCTTCTTGAGGGCGCTGCGCAGGGGCGCGACAAGGTTGCGGGGCGCGACGTTGCCGCCGGCCGCCTCGGGAAGGAAGGGCAGGTACGTCATGTACGACCGCGGGTCGACGACCGTGACGGTCGCCTCTCCGTAGCGCATCTTCTTGAGGATGCGCATCGCGGCATACAGGCCGACGTAACCACCGCCGACAATGAGGATGCGAGGACGCTCCATGGTGCTCATATCCGAAAGTATCCAGCACCGCCTGGCGGCACCTTCGTGAGGCCCGTCACAGAACTCTGGACACCACCTGCTACACTACGCGGCCACAGATCCGGCACCGACCGCCCTTGCCACGCCCGCCGGGCGCACACCGCGAGCACCGGAGCACTGACAGCCTCACTGAGCAGCAACGATCCTTGCGCCACCCGGGTTCCCTGCTCACCGTTTCGATTCCATCACCCACCGCAGCTCCCGCCTGCGATCCAACGGGCGAGCTCTGGGTCGACCTTCGGTCCCGCATATCGGACGTAGCGGGCGCCCAACTAGGTCGAATGACTGGATCGCCATGTGAAGAAATTCACGAAGTTTCTCGAGAGTCTGTCACGACACGCCGGACAGACCTCGGCCCCGGACGCCTCGCGGGCACTCCGGGGCCGAAACGGTAAGGGCCGTGAGGGCCAGGACCGCCCTACCGGGTCAGGCCAGACCTTGTCAGGCCAAACGTTGTCAGGCCAAACCTTGTCAGGCCAGACTCCAGGCGATCCCGTCGAGGATGTCGTGCTCGCTGACGACCACCTCGGCGGCGCCGGTCCGCTCCATGATCTCCAGCAGGACGAGCGCCCCGGCGGCGATCACGTCGACCCGGCCCGGGTGCATCACGGGGATCGCGGCGCGCTGCTCGTGCGTCGAGGTCAGCAGCATCCCGACCACCTCACGGACGCCCGCCAGCGGGATCCGGGAGTGGTGGATGGCGGCGGAGTCGTACGCGGGCAGGCCGAGCGCGATGCCGGCCACCGTGGTGACGGTACCGGCGAGACCGACCAGGGTGGCCGCCTCGGTCAGCGGGACGGTCTCGGCGGCCAGGTCCAGCGCGGCCCGGATGTCGGCCTTGGCGGCCGAGATCTGATCCGGCGTGGGCAGCTCGACCCCGGCGAAGTGCCGTTCGGTCAGCCGGACGCAGCCGATGTCCACCGACCTGGCGGCCGCGACCTCGTCCGCGCCGAGCACGAACTCGGTGGAGCCGCCGCCCAGGTCGAACACCAGGTACGGGGGCTCGACGGCCTCGCCGGTGAGTTCCTTGGTGGCGCCGACGAAGGAGAGCCGGGCCTCCTCGTCACCGCTGACCACCTCGGGCTCGACCCCGAGGATCTCCCGGACGCCCTTGGTGAACTCGTCGGCGTTCTCGGCGTCCCGGGAGGCCGAGGTGGCGACCATCCGCAGGCGGTCCGGGCCGACGCCGTACTCGGCGAGCACCGCCGCGTACTCGCGGCAGGCCGCGAAGGTGCGCTCCAGCGCGTCCGGGTGCAGGCGGCCGCTCTTGTCCACGCCCTGGCCGAGCCGGTTGATGATCATGCGGCGGTCCAGGTCGCCGATCTCGCCGGTGCTCGCGTCCAGGTCGGCGATCAACAGCCGGATGGAGTTGGTGCCGCAGTCGATCGCGGCGACTCGGGTGACGGTCACTCTGACTCCTCCTGGGCCGAACCGGCCTCTTCGGCCTGGCGCTTCTTGGCCGCGCGCTCGGCGGCCAGTTGCTCCTTGGCGGCGATCACGGCGGCGTGGTCCTCGGCCTGTTCCCGCTTCTCGGCCACGGCGGCGGCACTCTCCTCGACCGCCTCCGGACTGACGCACGGGCCCTTGGCCCACCAGTCCTCCAGCATGCCGATCGCCTCGTCACCCAGCGGATTGACGCCGGGCCCGGCCGCCAGCGAGTGGCCGACCAGCACGTGCAGGCACTTCACCCGGTCCGGCATGCCACCGGCGCTCGGGAAGCCCTCCAGCACCTCGATGGCGTCCCGGCGGGCGATGTAGTCCTCGTGCGCCTTCTCGTACGCGGCGGCGAGCTCCGGGTCCTCGGCCAGGCGGGCGGTCTGATCCTTCATCACGCCGTCCGCCTCCAGGGTGCCGATCAGCGAGGCGGCCTTGGGGCAGGTCAGGTAGTACAGGGTCGGGAACGGCGTACCGTCCGGCAGCCGGGGCGCCGTCTCGACGACGTCCGGGTTGCCGCACGGGCAGCGGTGCGCCACCCCACGCAGGCCGCGCGGGACGCGGCCGAGCTGGGCCGCGATGGCGGCGACATCGGAGTCGGAAACTGCGGGATTCTCAATGGTCATGGGGTGCTGTCTCTAGCGAGGGGCGGGGGCAGGGGCGGGGGCGGCGGCGGAGTCGGCCAGGTCGACCGAGTCCCAGACGCCGGTGTACCAGGGCCGGGCGGCAGCGGCCTTCGGGGCCGGTGCCGAGTTGGCCGAGGAGGGCCGGGCGGTGACGGGCGCCTTCGGATCGACCGAGATGAACGGCGTCTCACCGGGCATCGCGTAGTGCAGTCGCTCGCGGGCCTGCGTCCTCACGAACGCCGGATCCTCCCAGCGGGCCCGTTCCTTGCCGAGCTGCTCGACCTGTCGGCGGGCGTTGTCGGCCTTGGCGCGCTGGGCGGCGATCTCCGAACGCTGCGAGATGAACTGCCGGGTGGGGTAGGCGAGGATCGCGACGAGCGAGCAGATCACCAGGACCAGGACGGTCGCCCGGCTGGTGAAGCGCGGACGCGCCACCAGACCAGGGATCTTCCACTTGGCCATCTCCGCCGCCCCTCCTCCGATCGCACCGGTGCCCCGGCCTCCACCCTACGGGGTGAAGGCCGGGGCACCGGTCAGGCATGCGGCAGGGCTCCGCCCGCGGAGAGCCAGTTGCACTACCCAAGGGGCGCGAGGCCCTACTTACTCGGCAGCGCGGAAGCGCGGGAACGCGCCGCGACCCGCGTACTCGGCCGCGTCGTCGAGGATCTCCTCGATGCGCAGCAGCTGGTTGTACTTGGCGACGCGCTCGGAGCGGGCCGGGGCGCCGGTCTTGATCTGGCCGCAGTTGGTGGCGACGGCGAGGTCGGCGATGGTGACGTCCTCGGTCTCACCGGAGCGGTGCGACATCATGCAGCGGTAACCGTTGCGCTGGGCCATCTCGACGGCGTCCAGGGTCTCGGTCAGCGAGCCGATCTGGTTGACCTTGACCAGCAGCGCGTTCGCGGTGCCGGTCTCGATGCCACGGGCCAGGCGGGCCGGGTTGGTCACGAACAGGTCGTCACCGACCAGCTGGACCTTGTCGCCGAGCTTGACGGTCATGTCCTTCCAGCCGTCCCAGTCCGACTCGTCCAGCGGGTCCTCGATCGAGACCAGCGGGTACGCGGCGACCAGCTCGGCGTAGTAGTCGATGAGCTCGGCGGAGGTGAGCGCCTTGCCCTCGAAGTGGTACGCGCCGTCCTTGTAGAACTCGGAGGCGGCGACGTCGAGCGCGAGCGCGACGTCCTTGCCCGGGGTGTAGCCGGCCTTCCTGATGGCCTCGACGATGAGGTTCAGCGCCTCGCGGTTGTTGTCCAGGTTCGGGGCGAAGCCGCCCTCGTCGCCGAGACCGGTGGAGAGGCCGCGCTCCTTCAGCACACCCTTGAGGGTGTGGTAGACCTCGACGCCCCAGCGGACGGCCTCGGAGAAGGACTCCGCGCCGATCGGAGCGATCATGAACTCCTGGATGTCCACGTTGGAGTCCGCGTGCGAACCACCGTTGAGGATGTTCATCATCGGGACGGGGAGCACGTGCGCGTTCGGGCCACCGAGGTAGCGGAACAGCGGCAGGTCGCTGGCCTCGGAGGCGGCGTGCGCCACGGCGAGCGAGACGCCGAGGATCGCGTTGGCGCCCAGCGAGGACTTGTCGGGGGTGGCGTCCAGGTCGAGCATGGCCTGGTCGATCAGCCGCTGCTCGGTGGCGTCGTAGCCGACGAGCTCCGGGCCGATCTGCTCGATGACGGCCAGGACGGCCTTCTCGACACCCTTGCCGAAGTAGCGGTTCTTGTCACCGTCGCGCAGCTCGAGCGCCTCGAAGGCACCGGTGGAGGCGCCGGACGGGACAGCGGCACGGCCGGTGCTGCCGTCATCGAGACCGACCTCGACCTCGACCGTGGGGTTGCCACGCGAGTCGAGAATCTCACGGGCTACGACGACATCAATGGACGGCACGAGGCATCTCCTTGTGAGAGCGGGATGTGAAGTCGTTACGACCAGAGCCTAACCGCACCGGGCCCTCGGACCGCGCTGACCTAGGTCCCGTCTCACCGTGTGGCCTGGCTACTCGCCGGTAGTTCACCTGGATGTACGCGAGAAGGGCCGCCCCCGCTCGCTGCGGGGACGGCCCTTCCGAAGCGTCAGGCACCGGACGTCGGGCGCCAGACGTCAGGGGTCAGACACCAGGGCTCAGGCGTCAGGTTTCAGGCGAGCTGGAGCACCTCGCCCGGGAGAATCAGGTCCGGATTGCCGCCGACGGTGGGCTTGTTGCCGTCGTACAGCGACTGCCAGCCACCGGAGACGTGCTGGGACTGGGCGATGGCCGACAGGGTGTCACCGGGCTTGACGGTGTAGCTCTTGACGGCGGCGCTCGGCTTGGCGGGCGCCGCCTGGACCGCAGCCTGAGCCGAAGCCGGGGCCGGAGCGGCATGCTTCGCGGCGCCGGCGAACTGGTTGTAGACGTCCTGGTGGCTGGTCCAGTACCAGCCACCGTCCTTCTGGTACCAGTACTTGCCCGAGCCCGCGTCGTAGCCGGCCTTGCCGGGGAAGCCGGGGCTGGCGGCGGAGGTGGCAGGGGCGGCGCTCTGCGGGGCGGCATGCCTGGCGGCCCGCTTACCGCTGCCGGCGGGCGTGCTGGTGTCGACCGAGGCGACCGAACCGCCCTTGCTCAGACCGGCCTTGCCGGAGCAGACCGGCCAGGCGCCCGGGCCCTGCTCGGCGAGCACCTGCTCGGCCACGGCGATCTGCTGACCCTTGGACGCCTGGTCGGCCCGCGCGGCGTACTGGGAGCCGCCGAACGCCTTCCAGGTGCTGGAGGTGAACTGCAGCCCGCCGTAGAAGCCGTTGCCGGTGTTGATGCTCCAGTCACCGCCGCTCTCGCAGTCGGCAACCCTGTCCCAGGCCGACACGGGGGCGGCGTGCGCACTGGTGGCGGCGAGCAGCGGCAGTGCCAGACCGACGCCAGCCACGCCGGCGACGGCGATGGCCTTCTCGGTCTGGGTGGGACGGCGATGACGGCCCGAACCGGTGAAGAGCATGAAGAAGTCCCTCTCCGCACGCCTGCGAGGTGAGCTGTCGGGTTCGGACCGGGAGGTGGCCCGGCCGCACGGATGCGGCTTCACCCCAAGCCGTGGGGACGGCAACAAACCTGGGTCCCCCGCCCCTGCCCAAGGGTCTGGTCGGTGTCCCGGGAGCGCGGCGGGCAGGATTCGGCGTTCCGCGCACGGGGCTCGCAGCTGCGAACTGAAGGGAGGGTAGACAGATGAACTGTCAGATCACAAGCTCATATCTCGTTCATCACACGGAAATTACGGCCTGTCATGCATTGCCTACAAACCGTATGCTTTTGTCCGACTTGATACGCATTCAGACGGCCGGAACCAGCCACCCCCGACACTCCGACACGCCGTCACACACCGTCCCGCCCGTCACACCGTCACACCGTCAGACAGCGGTGAACGACACCGGCAACTCCCGCAGCCCACGCATGATCAGACCGCCGCGCCAGCGCAGGTCGTCCGGGTCGGCGGCCAGTTGGAGGTCGGGGAGGCGGGTGAGCAGTGCGCCCAGGGCCGCCTGCCCCTCCAACCGGGCCAGCGGAGCGCCGATGCAGTAGTGGATGCCGTGGCCGAAACCCAGGTGGGGGTTGTCCTTCCGGGCCAGGTCGAGGGTGTTCTCCTCGGCGAACCGGGCCGGGTCGCGGTCGGCCGCCGCGAGGACGACCAACACCGGGTCGCCCACCGGGATGTCCACGCCGCCGATGGTCAGCGGGTGGGTCGCGAACCGCCAGGTGGCCAGCTCCACCGGGCCGTCGTACCGCAGGAGTTCCTCCACCGCCGTGGTCAGCAGCCCGGTCTCGCCGCGCTGCACGGACGCCTGCAGCAACTCCCGCTGGCCGGGGTTGCGGAGCAGGGCGTAAACGCCGTTCCCGATCAGGTTCACGGTGGTCTCGAACCCGGCGAAGAGCAGGATGAAGGCCATCGCCGCCGCCTCGTTCTCGGTCAGGTGCTCGCCGTGGTCACTGGCCCGGATCAGGCCGGAGATCAGGTCGTCGCCGAGGTCGGCCCGCTTGCGGTGGATCAGTTCCAGCAGGTAGGCGCGCATCTTCTTCACCGCGCGGGCCACTCCGCCGCGCGGGCCGCCGCCCTGTCCGGCCTTGGTGTGCCGGATCATCATCCCGGCCCAGTCCCGGAAGTCGTCCTGGTCCTCCGGCGGCACGCCGAGCAGGTCGCAGATCGCGTAGATCGGCAGCGGGAAGGCGAACTCGTGGATCAGGTCGGCCGAGCCACGGTCCGCGAAGCCGTCGATCAGCCGGTCGGTCAGCTGCCGGACCCGTGGCTCGAACTCGGCCACCCCGCGCGGTGTGAACGCCTTGGAGACCAGGCGGCGCAGCCTGGTGTGGTCCGGCGGGTCGATGTTGAGGAGGTGCGTCATCAGGTCGGCCTGGCGCTCCCCCGGGATGCCGGTGCGTCCGCTGCTACGGCCGTGGTGCGTGGGGTTCTTGGAGAGCCGCGCGTCCGCCAGGGCCTGCCGGGCGTCGGCGTACCGGGTGACCAGCCAGGCTTCCACCCCGCTGGGCAACGTGGTGCGGTGTACGGGTGAGTGCTCGCGCAGCCACGCGTACGCGGGGTAGGGGTCGGCGGCGAACTCCCAGGTGAAGAGTTCCGGCTGACTGGTTTCGGGCGATTCCGGCATGCCATGAAGGTAACCGGTGCCGGGAGGAGTGAGCCTGGTCACCTGACGGGTAATCCCTGTTGCGGAGGGTCGCGGCGTGTCTACGATCCTCCGAACAGTCGTGGGGCGGGCCGTGCGGTGCCCGTCCGCGACTAGTCGCTCAAGGAGGAGCAGGTCATGCGAGTAGCCGGGGCAGTGGTGGTGATCGCCGTACTCCGCGGCGGTTCAGGAGCCGATCTGGCGCGGCGGTTCACCGCCGCCGGTGCGGCGGGGGTGCTCGTCGCGGACCAGAACCCCGGTGCCGCCGAGGACCTCGCCGCCGAGCTGGACCGGCCCGGCTGCCCGGTGGTCGGGGTGTCGAGCGACGTCCACCAGCCCAGCGACGTCGCCGCGCTGGTGAACACCGCCGCGAAGCACCTGGGCCCGATCGACCTGTTCTGCGTGACCGGGCCCGACGGCGAGCGGATCGTGTCGCTGGACGAGCTGCCCGACCACCTCGACCCGCTCGCCGAGCTGCTCGCCCTGGTCGGCGAGGCGATCAGCGAGGTCGTCCCGCCGCAGCGTCAGCCCGCCGCCAGCCCCTCGGCGACCCGGACCGCGCTGCGGTAGTCGCGCGCGGCCGCCCGGAGCGCCGCGTCCACATCGACCCCCGCGTCGTGGGCCCGCTGCACCACGGCGAGCAGCAGCGCGCCTGCGGACTCGGCCGTCAGCACCCCGGGCAGCTCGTACGCCTGGTCGGGCACGCCCTCGAACCCGGCCCGGCGGACCCGCGAGACCAGCTTGGCCGCGTACGCCAGCGCGGGCAGCCCGGCCGGCACGCCGTCCAGCAGCGACTCGCGCTGCTTCTCGGCGGCCTTCAGCTGCTCCCAGTTGGCCTCGACCTGGGCCGTCCCGGTCGCCTCGACGTCGCCGAAGACGTGCGGGTGGCGGTACATCAGCTTCTCGACCAGGTCGCCCGCCACGTCGTCGATGGTGAACGGGTCCTCGGCGTGCTCCTCGGCGATCCGGGAGTGGAAGAAGACCTGGAGCAGCACGTCGCCCAACTCCTCGCGGAGCGTCTCCCGGTCGTCCTCCTCGATCGCCTCGACCAGCTCGAACGCCTCCTCTACCAGGTACTTCACCAGGGAGGCATGGGTCTGCTCGGCGTCCCACGGGCAGCCGCCGGGCGAGCGTAGCCGGTCCATCACCGAGACCAGGTCGAGCAGCCGGGCGCCCGGCAGGTCGTAGGAGCCGGGCAGGATCTCGATCTCCGGGACCGTCCCGGCCTCCTCCACGGCGATCCGGGCCAGCGCGTCGGTCAGCCCCGGATCGCCGTCCGGGCTGCCGAGCCAGACGACGGGACCGGCCCCGATCAGCAACCGGGCCAACGCCGGGGCGGTACCGCGCTCGACCAGCTCCACCGTCACCCCGGCCTGCCGGACGGCGGGCAGTTGCGGGTGGTCCGGGTCGGCGGCCAGCACCCGGGCCGCCCCGCGCAGCGCCTCCCAGGCGGGCCAGGAAAGCAGACCGGGGGCGACCCGGTGGGTGGTGGTGAGCAGGATCAGCTTCGAAGTGTCCACGGCTCGAACCTACCGGGCGGGGACGGGTGCCGTGGCCGGGTGCCCAAGGGGCTACCCCGGTCAGGCGGCTGCGGCGGGCTGCGGCAGCCAGGCGGCGACGGCGTCGGTGATCGAGATCTTCGCGGGGTCCCACTGTCCGTAGCGCGGGTTGACCTGGATCTTCAGCTCGGTGCCGGCCGTCGTGAGCGCCGCCCGGACCACCGCGTCCCCGTCAGCCGTCCGAGCGTCCTTGCCCTCGGCCATGGCGATCTTCTGGATACCGAGCGTCTGACGGTAGGCAGTGTCGATCTCCCCGGCGGGCACGCCCTGCTTGAGCAGCGCTCGGCTCAACGCGTCCTGGCCGCCGAGCAGCTTGCTGTCCGCGTCCCGCGCCTTGGCGATCTCCCCGACGGAGACCGATAGTTGACGGTCGGCGAGGGCCCGGGACACCACCTGGTCGAGCACCAGGTTGCTCACCGTCTGCCTGGTCAGCCCGGCGGGTTCGGCACCCGGGGCGCCCGGCTGCGCCGCCATGGCCGTCCGCAGCTCCGTGACCCGGGCCTCCACCTCGGAGATCGGGATCCGACGGCCGCCGACCACGGCCGCCGCCCCCTGGTCGGCCGTCCCCCCGCTGCACGCGGTCAGGGCGGCTGCGGCGAGCAGGACGCCGACGGCGGTACGGGTGCGGCGGACGGCGGAGCTGGTGCGGATCACGTGGGGCCTCCCGGGTTGTGGGCAGGTGGTGTCCGGTGGTGACAGGTGGTTCTCCTGACGGGAACTGACAATAGGGAGCAACCGAGCGGCTTGCCCAGACCTTGGCCCGAACGGGTGACGCCGGTGGCGGGCGGCAGGCTCTTACCGTCCGGTGGCGTACGGGTTGCCGGGCAGCGGTGCGGGGGCGGTTGCGGGGGCGGGCCAGCCGGCGGCGCGTGGGTCGGGGGTCGGCGCGCCGGCGGTCCCGGTGGTGCGGTGGGCGTTCAGCTGGTCGAGGCTCTGGCGGAGCCGCCGGACCTCCGGGTGGTGCGGGCCGAGCCTGCGCTCGCGGTCGAAGAGCAGTTGGACGAGCCCCTGCCAGGCGCCGTCCAGATCGCCCGCCGAAGCCGTCAACAGGCCGATCCGCTCCCGGAGTTCGAAGACCCGCTCGGGGTCGGGATCCTGACCGGAGTCGAACCTCGCCGAGTACTCGGCGAGCAGCGCCCGGTACTCGGCGAGCGCCTCCGCTCCCCGGCTCAGGTGCTCCAGGCAACTCGCCGCCTTCCGGCGGTGATCGAGCACCATCGGGTGCTTCGGGCCGTGCTCGGCCTCGGCGGCGGCCGCCAGCAACCGGTACTCGGGCAACGCGGCGCGGTACTGCCGCTCCTGCAGCAGGGTGTGGGCGAAGATGGCCCGAATCGTACGTACCGGCGGTGCGTCGTCGCCCAGTTCGGCCTGGGCCAGCGGCAGCAGCCGGGCCGCCAGGTCGATCACCTCGGCGTTCCGCCGGGCGGCCACCAGGTCCGACAACTCCGCGCAGGCGGCGGTCAAGTCCGGCGCCTGCGGCTCGGGCCGGGGCTCGGGAACCTGAACTACCGGAGCTGTGTTCGGCGCGAGGTGCGGCGCCGGCTGCGACACGGGCTGCGGCGCGGGCTGCGGCTGGTACGGGTAGCGGTACGGGCGGGTCGGGTCCGGCAGCGCGCCGTAACGGCCCTGCGGGGCGGCGGCCGAGGGCGGGAGCAGCGGCAGCAGCCGCTCGTACACCCGCTGGACGTCGGCAGGGCGATCGGCGGGCTGCTTGGCCAGCAGGTGGAGTACGAGTGCCTCCAGCGCCGCCGGCACTTCGGGACGCAACTCGCGCAGCGGGGACGGCGGTTCGCCGATGTGCCGGTGCAGCAGGCCGAGCGCGGTCGGAGCCCGGAAGGGCGCCTCGCCCGCGAGCATCTCGTGCAGCATGCACCCCAGCGCGTAGAGGTCGCTGCGCGGGTCGGCGGTGGTGGCGAGGGCCTGCTCGGGTGCCATGTAGGTGGGGCTGCCGACCAGGGCGCCGGTGAGGGTGAGGCGGGTGGTGTCGGCGTCCAGCGCGGTGGCGATCCCGAGGTCGAGCACCACCACCCGGCCGTCGTCGCGGACCATCACGTTGCTCGGCTTGAGGTCGCGGTGCACCACCGGGACGGCGTGCACCACGGCGAGCGCGGCGCAGATCTGCGCGGCGACGGCGACCGCCCAGCCGACCGCGAACGGGTCCTCCTCGGCCAGCAGGTCGGCGAGGCTCAGGCCCGGGATGCGCTGCATCACCAGGTAGAGCTCGCCGGAGTCCTCCCCCGCGTCCAGCACGGTGACCAGCCCGGGGTGGTCGAGCGCGGCCGTGATCCGGCACTCGCGCAGGAAGCGACGGCGGAACTCGGCACCCTGGCTGCCCCGGCTGCCCCGGCCGTCGGCGCCGGGACCTGCCGGATCGGCCGGCAGCAGGTCGGACCGGAGCAGCTTGACCGCGACCCGGCGGTCCAGCCGCTCGTCGTACGCCGCCCAGACCTGGCCCATGCCGCCGTGGCCGATCTTCTCGGCGAGGCGGTACCGGCCGTCGATGACGCGCGCGCCGGTCACGGGCGGCCGCCCTCCCGGACCTGACGGCGGAGCAGCTCACCGAGCTGCTGGAGGTCGTCGGAGGCCGGCACGGGCGTGTCCACCCCGACCGGGGGCTGCCACTCGGTCAGCTGTGCGGCCTGTTGCGGTGGTTGGGACTGAATCCGTACCTGCCCGGGCACGAACGGCGCCGGCGCCGGGCCCGGCATGCCCCAGAACCGGGGCGAGTCCAGCACGAGGAAGTGCACCGGCGCGCCCAGCCACAGCGGGAGCGCCGTAAAGCCGAGCAGCGTGCTCGACGGCGTCCCGCTCTTGGGCGCAAGACCCACCAGGACGAACGCCGCGAGCGTGAGCAGCCCGAAGAACACCGCGCCCAGCACGTCCACCGCCCGCCTGCGCCGCACCGCCAGCAACAGCGAGGGCACCAACCCGAGCAGACCCAGGGTCAGCAGCGGGACCAGGCAGCACAGCAACTTGCCCCACCAGGCGTACGGTCCGCCCTGCGCGGGGCCGAACTGCCCGTACTGGTGGCCTGCCATGTGCGCTCCCGAGCGGGTGGTCCGTGACGGTTCTCCGGCGTGCCGTGCGGACACGCGTGCGTCTCCCGCCAACGGTACCGCCCATCACCCGCCCCGAGCAGACCCTTACCGGCGAACGCTCTGAGGGCAGCTCGGCACGGGGACGGGCCGTCAGCTCTCCGCGAGGGTGCCCGCCGCCAGGCCGTCGGTGAGGCCCTGGGCGAGGCTGCGCCCGACGGCGGCGGCCTGCTGGAGGGCCTCCTCGAAGGCCGCGACGCGCTGGAAGGCCGTGCCGAGCGCCCGCTGACGGTCGATCGGCAACCGGGGCAGCTCGGCCCGGCGGATGTCCAGCCGGGTGGTGGTGGACGCGTGGCTGGCGGCGCGACGGGCGACTCCGGTGGAGCGCAACTGCCCGGCCAGGAACTCGGGGTCGAGCAGCTCCGGGTTCGGGCGGAGCAGGTGGAGCTGCCGCCCGAGCGCGACGCCGTCCAACGGACCGCCGGCCTGGACGACCCGGGCGACGGAGGCGCCGAGCGCGGAGACCAGGACGTCACCGGGCCGGGTGGTGAGCGGGGTTTCGGCCGGGTCCAGCACGGCGGTCGGGGCGGTGCCGGCGATCAGGTCCTGGTCGGTCAGCACGGGCACGCCCGACGCCCCGTCGGCCGGGTTGCCGGCTGGCCCACCCGGACCGGAGGAGTACAGCTCCAGCGCTCCGGCGCGGACCAGCTCCCCCACCGTGACGGTCGGGGCGGACTCCCCCGCAGCGGCTCCGACGCCGGGCGGCCCGGCGGCCGGGCCCCCGAGGTCGGCGAGCAGCTCGGCGAAGCGGTTCCGCAGGTGGGACAGCCCGTCCAGGCCGCCGGAGAGCACCGGGGGCGGCAGGTGCCGGGCGGGCGAGAGGTCGGTCTCGTCGTCCAGCAGGTCGATGGCGGCGACGGCCCGGTGGACACCCGCCCGGTCGGGCGGCAGCGGCTCGCCGGAGCGGGCGGCTGCGTCGAAGGTGCGCCAGGCGTCGAGCACCGTGCGGTGCAGGTCGGGCCAGTTGATCCGGTCCCGCCCGCCCTCACCCGCCGGGTGGCCGCCGCTCGCGTCCACCAGCAGCACCTGCCGGAAGTCGTCGCCCGGCTGCGGACGGCGCAGCACCCAGAGGTGCAGCGGGACGCCGTACGGCGGGGCGGCGCCGGCCGGGAGCGCGATCACGGCGCGCAGCGCGCCGGAGCGCAGCAGTTCGGCCCGGATCCGGCGGCCGGACCGGCGGGAGGCGACGGTGGGCGGCAGCAGCAGCGCGGCCAGGCCGCCGGGGCCGGCGTGCGCCAGGCAGTGCAGGACCCAGGCGAGTTCGGACTCGCCGCGTGGCGGGACCTGGCCGCCGAGCCAGCGGGAGTCGTACTGCAGCTCGTCGTGGCCCCAGTCCCGCTCGTTGTACGGCGGCTGGCAGAGCACCGCGTCGACGGCGAGCCCGGGGTGGGCGTCGGCGCGCAGGGTGTCGCCGGGGCGCAGGTCCAGCGCGAGCGGCGCGGGGTGGTCGGCCGGGGTGTGCAGGGCGAGCCGGAGCAGGGCGAGCGCGGCGAGCACCGGGTCGAGGTCCTGGCCGTGCCGGACGGCGGTCGGCGGGACGGCGAGCAGCAGGCCGCCCAGCCCGCACGCCGGGTCCAGCACCGAACCGGGGTGCCCGGCGACGGCCGCCAGCAGGGCGGCCGCCTCGGGCGGGGTGGGGCTGAGCTGGCGGGAGTTGGCCTCGGCGTGGCGGGTGAGCAGCTGCTCGTACGCGGCGACCGGGCCGTGCTGGTGGGCGAGCGCGGCGAGCAGGCGGGCGAGGTCGAGGTCGGTGCTGCCGAGCAGGCCCGGCAGGGCCAGCAGGGCGGCGCCGGCGGGGCCGAGGACGCGGTCGGCGAGCCCGCCGAGGGCCCGGGGCAGGGCGGTGGCGAGGCGGGTGTCGGACTCTGCGGCGAGCGTGGCCCAGGTGGCGGCCTCCCGGTGCAGCAGCAGGAGGAAGGCGCCCGCCCCGACCAGCGGCGCGGCGGGCGGACCGGCCGGGTCGCGGAGGCTCTCCAGCTGCTGCCAGGTCCGCTCCAGCAGCGGCAGCTCGGCGAGCTTGCCCTGTGCGCGCAGCCACTGCTCCACCTGGTCGAGCCGGAAGGTCGGGCTGCTGTCCGTGCCACCGGCCGGGCGCGGGAAGTCGGGGTGGCGGCGGCGCCAGTTGCTGACGGCGGCTCGGCCGACCCCGGCGAGGCGGGCGATCTCGACAGCGGTCACCTCGGGGCGGTCCGACATCTGGCGGGCTCCTTCAGCTGGGTGTGACCACACAGCATAGCCAGGCACGACACAGGCAGGGTTCACACGTGAACAGAGAGGTTTCGTAAATCATTGTTGACATCGTTCACAGCTGATGATGTGATCTACCCATCGCAAGAACGGCACCGCAAGAACGGCATCGCAGACCGGCAGCCCGCCGCAGCGAACCGAACCACCTGGAATGGGAGTTCCGTCATGGCCATCGCCACCACCGCCCGCCGTCGCACCGCCGCCCTCCTGCTGGGTGCGGCCCTGGTCGCCCTCGGCGCCACCGCCTGCGGGCCGACCGACTCCTCGGTCTCCACCACCCCCAAGAGCTCCGCAGCCTCGGCCGCCGGCGGGAAGACCTCGGCCGCCCCAGCTGCCAAGGGCGCGGCGAAGCTCGGCGACACCATCTCCCTCAAGGGCTCCGACGCCTCCGACACGGCCGACGTCACAGTGCTCAAGGTCGTCGACAGCCCGGACGGCGCGGACGAGTTCACCAAGCCGGCCGACGGCATGCGGTTCGTCGCCGTCCAGTTCCGGATCAAGGACACCAGTAGCAAGGCGTACAGCGACGCCCCGCAGAACAGCGCCAAGCTGCTCGACGGCCAGGGGCAGTCCTACAGCACGTCGCTCTCCGACACCAAGGCCGGCCCCAGCTTCCAGGCCCCGGTCAACATCGCCCCCGGCGAGAGCGCCCTCGGCTTCATCACCTTCGAGGTCCCCAAGGACGCGAAGATCGACAAGGCCCAGTTCGCGCTGGACAGCGGCTTCGCCCAGCAGACCGGCCAGTGGGTGCTCGCCTGACGGCGCGTTGGCACGGGTACGCATGGGGGCGCGGGGAACTGCGCGAAACCGGAAGGCACCGGCCGGTGCCCTACCGCTTCGCGCAGTTCCCCGCGCCCCTGGATGTGGTTGCTCAGTTGCCTTGAGCTACCGCTTCGCCCCCGCGAGGTCGTCGAACATCGCGCCCAGGAACTCGCTGCACCACGCCAGCAGTTCACGCCCGACCAGCGGCTTGCCGCCGATCCGGCCGGTGCTCGGGCGGGGCACCAGCAGCTGGTGGGCCGCCGCCTTGACCTGGCTGCGCGGGTAGAGGCGGTTCAGCCGCAGCTCCTGCGACTCCCGCAGCTCGACCGGCCCGAAGCGGATGTTCGCCCCGGCGAGGGTGATGTCCGAGATGCCGCAGCGCCGGGCGTAGAGCCGCAGCGCGGCCACCATCAGCAGGTTCTCCACCGGGTCGGGCAGCTTGCCGTACCGGTCCTTCAGCTCCTCGCGGACATGGACGATGTCCTCCTCGGAGTTGACCGCCGCGATCGAGCGGTACGCCTGCAGGCGCAGCCGCTCGCCGGGGGCGTAGTCGTGCGGCACGTGGGCGTCCACGGGCAGCTCGATCTTCACCTCCAGCGGCTCCTCCTCCGGCTCCCGGCCGCCGCTCGCCAGCGAGTCGCGGAACTCGGCCACCGCCTCCCCGACCATCCGCATGTAGAGGTCGAAGCCGACGCCCGCGATGTGCCCGGACTGCTCGCCGCCGAGCAGGTTGCCGGCTCCGCGGATCTCCAGGTCCTTCATCGCCACGTACATACCCGCGCCCATCTCGGTGTGCTGGGCGATGGTCGCGAGCCGCTCGTGCGCCGTCTCGGTGAGCGGCTTCTCCGGCGGGTAGAGCATGTACGCGTACCCGCGCTCGCGGCCACGCCCGACCCGCCCGCGCAGCTGGTGCAGCTGGGAGAGGCCGAAGGTGTCGCCGCGCTCGACGATCAGCGTGTTGGCGTTGGAGATGTCGATACCGGACTCGACGATCGTGGTGGAGACCAGCACGTCGAACTCCTTCTCCCAGAAGTCGACGACGACCTTCTCCAGCAGGCTCTCGCCCATCTGCCCGTGCGCGGTGGCGATCCGGGCCTCAGGGACGAGGTCCTTCAGCCGGGCCGCCGCCTTGTCGATCGACTCGACCCGGTTGTGGATGTAGAAGACCTGGCCCTCGCGCAGCAGTTCGCGCCGGATCGCCGCCGAGATCTGCTTCTCGTCGTACGGGCCGACGAAGGTCAGCACCGGGTGCCGCTCCTCCGGCGGGGTGGTGATGGTGGACATCTCGCGGATGCCGGTGACGGCCATCTCCAGGGTGCGCGGGATCGGCGTGGCCGACATGGTCAGCACGTCGACGTTGGCGCGCAGCTTCTTCAGCTGCTCCTTGTGCTCGACGCCGAAGCGCTGCTCCTCGTCGACGATGACCAGACCGAGGTCCTTGAACCTGGTGTCGGAGGAGAACAGCCGGTGGGTGCCGATGACGACGTCCACCGAGCCCTCGGTCAGCCCCTCCAGGACGGCCTTCGCCTCGCTGTCGCTCTGGAAGCGCGACAGCGCCTTCACCACCACGGGGAAGTTGGCGTACCGCTCGGCGAAGGTCGAGAAGTGCTGCTGGACGAGCAGCGTGGTCGGCACCAGGACGGCCACCTGCTTGCCGTCCTGGACGGCCTTGAAGGCGGCCCGGACCGCGATCTCGGTCTTGCCGTAGCCGACGTCACCGCAGATCAGGCGGTCCATCGGGACGGACTTCTCCATGTCCGACTTGACCTCGGCGATGGTGGTCAGCTGGTCGGGCGTCTCCGCGTACGGGAAGGCGTCCTCCAGCTCGCGCTGCCACGGGGTGTCCGGGCCGAAGGTGTGGCCGGGGGCCGCCATCCGGGCCGAGTAGAGCTTGATCAGGTCGCCGGCGATCTCGCGGACGGCCTTCTTGGCCTTCTGCTTGGTCTTCGCCCAGTCCGCGCCGCCGAGCCGGTGCAGGGTCGGGGACTCGCCGCCGACGTACTTGGTGACCTGGTCGAGCTGGTCGGTCGGCACGAACAGCCGGTCGCCGGGGTGGCCCTTCTTGGCGGGGGCGTACTCCAGCACCAGGTACTCGCGGGTCGCGCCCTGGACGGTGCGCTGCACCATCTCGACGTACTTGCCGACGCCGTGCGCCTCGTGGACGACGTAGTCGCCGGCCTTGAGCGCCAGCGGGTCGATGGCGTTGCGGCGGCGGGACGGCATCCGGCGCATGTCCTTGGTGGAGGACTTCTGCCCGGAGAGATCGGTCTCGGTGATGACGGTGAGCTTGAGCGCCTCGTCCACGAAGCCGTGCTCGATCGAGCCGGTCGCGACGTAGACCACGTCCCGGGTGGGCGCCTCGGTGAGGTCGGCCACCAGCCGGGCCGGGATGCCCTCGTTGCCAAGCACCTCGGCCAGCCGGGTGGCAGGTCCGTGGCCCTCCGTCACCATGACGACCCGCCAGTCGGCGGCGAGACGCTCCTTGGCGTCGGCGATGGCGCGGGTGGTGTCACCCCGGTACGCCTCGACGGCGTGCATGCCGAGCGTCAGCGTGTTGGCGTCGAACTCCAGCACCTCGCTGATGCTGGAGTCACTGGTCGCGAACGGGCTGACGGACCACCAGGGCAGCCCGATCCCGGCGGCGTGCTCGCGCACGTCGGCGAGCGACCAGAGCGAGGCAGCCGAGACGTCGATCATCTCCAGGTCGATCGGCCGGTCCCCGCCCGAGGCGGCGGCCGCCCAGGACGCGTGCAGGAACTCCTGACTGGTGGCGACCAGATCGGCGGCCCGGGTGCGGACCCGCTCGGGGTCGCAGACCACGGCGATGCAGCCGGCCGGGAGGACGTCGAGCAGCAGTTCCATGTCGTCCACCAGGACGGGCGCCAGCGACTCCATGCCCTCGACCGCGATGCCCTGGGCGATCTTGTCGAGGATCTCCCCGAGTTCGGGGTGCCGGACGGCCAGCTCGGCGGCCTTCGCCCGGACCTCGTCGGTGAGCAGCAGTTCACGGCAGGGCGGCGCCCAGACACCGTGCTCGGCGATCTCCAGCGACCGCTGGTCGGCGACCTTGAAGTACCGGATCTCCTCGACCTCGTCGCCCCAGAACTCCACCCGCAGCGGGTGCTCCTCGGTCGGCGGGAAGACGTCCAGGATGCCGCCGCGGACGGCGAACTCGCCGCGCTTCTCGACCAGTTCCACCCGGGCGTAGGCGGCGGCCGCGAGCCGGCGGGCCACGTCGTCCAGGTCATGCTGCTCACCGCGCTGCAGCGCGACCGGCACCAGCTCCGCGAGCCCCTTGACCTGCGGCTGCAGGACGGAACGGACGGGCGCCACGATCACCTGGACCGGCCCGGCCTGCGGGTCGTCGGCGCTCGGGTGGGCGATCCGCCGCAGCACCGCCAGCCGACGGCCGACGGTGTCCGAACGCGGGGAGAGCCGCTCGTGCGGCAGCGTCTCCCAGGCGGGGAACTCGGCCACCGCGTCGGGCGGCAGCAGCGAGCGGAGCGAGGCCGCGAGGTCCTCGGCCTCCCGGCCGGTCGCGGTGACGGCGAGGACCGGCCGGCCCTGCTCACCGCCACCCCGGGCGAGCGAGCGGGCCAGCGCGGCGAGCGCGAACGGGCGGGCGGCGGACGGGCCGACCAGGTCGAGATGCTGCCTCCGTCCGGCAGCCGCCGCCTCGATCGCCTCGGCGAGGGCGGCATCCCGTACGACGACATCGAGCAGTCCGGACAGGCTCATCGAGTCTCTTCTTCGTCCCGTGGCTGGTGTCCCCCGGCGCACGGTGGAACCGGCCAGGGCAACGCGAACGGCCCGGCACGCGTTGCGCCCGGGGGCCTCCAGCCTACGCCGGACCACCGACACGCACACGGACAGCGGCGCCGACGGACCGGCAGGCGTGGTGCGCGAACCGCGCCTGCTCCGCCGAGATCTCCGCCGGCTCTGTTTATGTGCACGTCAAAGCCGGTGTGCCGACCGGAACCCGAGGTAAGTGGCCCGAAGCGCAGATCACATGAAGTGGACACACTCCTGTCACTGTCCGTCCATGGTCGGCGCGCAGGATGGTGTTCGTGCCCGCCGCACCCAACCGTGGGGGATGGCTGCAGCGGTGCCGGCACATCCCGATGGGGGTCGGGATCGTGCGAGGCCGGGCGGCCCTGGGTGGGGGCGCCTGTGCCCAGTCGCCGGGAGTCGTGGCGTCCCTCAACAGAGGGCGCCACGAGTCCTGGCCTCAGACCGACCGGATCCAGTGACACAGGTCACGCGGACGTGCTCCCGAAGCAGTGGCTGCGGCCCGGCCGCCGGACTACTGTCCGAACAGGCACGGCACCACCACCCCCACCCACGCCGCGCGGATTGGAACGCCAGCGTGGATGCCCACGGCCGCCGAAACCGACTGGCGGGCCTACTGCTCGCCGTCCTGCTCCCGGCCCTCGCCACCGGTTGCGCCACCGGCGGGCCCGGCCGGCCCGACGGACAGACCTCTGCCGAGCCGACCCCGCCTGCGGTGACCAGCACCCCGCCGGCTCCCGACTCCGGCAGCGCCGCGATGAACGGGCTCCCGCTCGCCGCCTACCAGCCCGGCGACCAGGACATCCAGCAGGCCGGCCAGTCCCAGACCACCCTGGTGGTCTCCTGCATGCACAAGGCCGGATTCGCCACCTTCAGCGCGGACGACTACCCGCGCGCCACCCCGCCCGACAATACGAGCACCCTCCCGGCCGGTGCCTGGGGCTACCTCGGCGCCCAGGCCGCCGCCACCCAGGGCTTCCACCCGCCCGCGCAGTCACCGGTTCAGTCGCCGGTGCCGGGTACCCCGCCCGTCGCACCGGACGAGTCCGAGGCGTACGTGACCGCCCGGGTGGACTGCGACCGACAGGTCGCCGACCAGCTCAAGCCGGTCGACCAGTCCGGCACGGACCTGGTCAACCGCCTGTCCGCCGAGTCCCTCCAGGAGGCCGACCAGGACAGCCGGGTCACCACCGCCACCTCGACCTGGGCCGCCTGTATGACGAAGGCCGGGTACCCCACCGCCAACCCGGACACCCTGGCCCAGCACTACCGGAGCATCGGCGGCCCGCCCTCCACGACGGAACTCGCCACCGCCCGGACCGACGCCGACTGCACCGCCCGGAGCGGACTGGCCGGGGTCTACTTCGCCGTGCTCACGGGCTACCAGCGGCAGCAGATCACGCAGAACGCGACCGCCCTGACGGCCCATCAGCAGGTGCTCAAGGACCAGCGCCAGCGGCTCGCGAAGCTGCTCAGCAGCTCCGCAGCGGGGTAGCCGGCCGGGCGCCCTGCGTCAGCGACGGCGGCGGACCACGGGGTTCGGGTGGGTCTCGTACTCGGAGCCGTCGTCGACGATCACGATCTTCGGGATGATCCTGGTCTCGATGTCCGGGGGAAGCGCCGACGTCTGGGCCGGAGCGGGCGGCGGGGTGACCGGCCGCGGCGGAAGCTTCGGAAGCACCGTGGTCAGCGCCTCGGCGGGCTCAGCTTCAACCGGCGCAACCAGTACGACCGGCGCGACCTCGGCCGGTGCAACAGGCGCGGCAGCCGCAACCGGTGCGACCGGTGCAGCAGGCGCGACCGGTGCAGCAGGCGCGACCGGTGCAGCAGGCGCGGCGGGTGCTGCGGGTGCAGCCGGCGCAGCGGGCTCGATCGCGCCGACCGCCGCGCCGGTGAGGGCGGCCAGGGTCTGCTTGATGTGGTCCAGGTGCTGCTGCACCTGCTCCTGCCGGACGGCGAACTCGCGCTGCTCGGCCTCGCTCGCGACGCGGATCTTGTCCGCCGCCCGCCGGGCCTGCTCGACCAGCTGGTCGGCCCTGGCCTGGGCCTCGGCGTCCGCCTGCTTGATCTGCGCGAGGACCGTCTCGCGGTGCTGCTCGGCCTCCTTGAGCCTGCGCTCGGCCGTGGCCGCGATCTCGGTGTCCTCGGCGTCGGCCCGGGCCTCCTCGGCGGCGAAGGTCTCGTCGGCGTTCCGGCGCAGCTCCGCGAGCTTGGCCTCGGCGCGCTCCTCGGCCTCGGCCGCGCCGACCCGGATCTTCGCGGCGTCCGCCGTCGCCGTGTCCCGGATGGTGCGGGCGTCGCTGTCGGCCTCGGCCCGGAGCTTCTCGGCCTCGGCCCGGGTGCGCTCCTCCGTCCGGCGGGCGGCCTGGTCGGCCTCTCCACGCGTGGTGGCGGCGTACTCCTTAGTCGTCGCGGTGAGGGCCTGGCCCGCGTCGTACGCGTTGTCGCGCGCGTCCTCGGCCGCCCGCTCGGCCTTCTCCCGGACGGCCAGCGCCTCGGAGTCGGCGATCTTCATCAGCTGAGCGGCCTGCTCGCTGAGCACCTCGTAGTCGGGTTCAGGGGCGTCGGCCGCGGCCTGGCGGACGTCGGCGAGCCGGATCTCCATCTCGCGCAAGCCCGCGCCGAGCACGCTGAGCCGCTCCCAGGCACGATCCCGCTCGGCGGTCAGGGCGGCGAGCGCCTGGTCGACCTGCTCGGGCGCGTAGCCCCGGCGGGCAGCCGTGAAGCCGTACACAGCGGCGGCGTCACTCATGAACCTTCTCCTTGGCTTCGGGATCGACGGGGTCATCGACATCGACAGGGTCATCGACTGCGGTCATCGACTGGGTCGCGGGCTTTTAGAGCCGGTCATTATCTTGTCCCATTTTGCGCAGATACCTCGAAAAGACGAGCTGATCTCCTCACAAGGCGCGTCGATCCACCGTTCGGAACAGCCGACAGGCCCACCCCCGGCGCCGCCGACCTCAGTCGTACGACGCCGGGAACGGGCCCGGAGGTTTCGGTGACCCGCCTCACGCGGTCACCGGGAGACTTGGACCGACCGGCAATTGGGGGGCGGCCTTAACCGCGTCACATCACGCCGTCCCAGAACTGCTCCAGCAGCACCGCCCACCAGGTCTCCGGTGTCTGCAGGGCCGCCGGGTCGACGGCCGCCAGCTGGGCCTGGAAGTCGGTGGTCCAGCGTCCGGCCTGGTCCGGCGTCAGCCCGTACCGCAGCGGCCACATCCGGCCGAGGACGGCGAGGCTGCGGACGAACTCCGGCACACCGGTGTTGACGAAGCGCGGGGGCTCGCCGCCGCCCTCGAGGTCCACCGCGACCACTGCGGCCGTGCCGTACTGCACGCAGAGCTGACGGCCGTAGTCGTTGCCGAGCACCAGGAAGCCGCCGAAGTCCGGGCCCTGCGGCAGGCCGCGTTCGGCCGCCAGCTCGGCCAGGGTCGGGATCGGGCGGCCCTCCTGGGCCTGGGCCCAGAAGAACGGCGCGAAGTCGCGCGGCAGCCCGGCCCACACCAGGGTCTGCGCCACCGCCTCGGGTACGCCCTGCCGGGAGACCGCGCGCTGCTCGAAGCGGAACACGCCGGGGCCGAAGACCTGTCCCAGCTCGGCCGCCAGCTGCTGCGGCGCGACCGGCGGCAGCATCGGGACGGTACCGGGCGCGGGCAGCGGCACCCGGACCGGGCGCGGGCGCTGCGGGGCGGCGGCCAGCTGGTGCAGCTGGTCGAGGTGGTCGAGCAGCAGCGCCATGCCCGACTGCCGGGCCTGCTGGTCCCGCCCGTAGGGGGCGGTGTGGCTGAGCCGGACGTTCGGCCAGGCGGCCCGGACCATCCGGGCGCAGTAGCCGCCGGGCAGCTCGCAGCACTCCAGGTCGGTGTGCAGCTCCAGCACCTGGTCCGGCGGGACGTTCAGGCGGCGCAGGTCCTGAAGGGCCTTCCACTCCGGGTGCGGGGTGCCGGGCTCACTGCGGTGGATCAGCTTCTGCTCCGAGCCGTCGGGCCCCCGGTAGCTCACCACCGCGACACTGCCCGGCCCGATCGAGGGCACGCCGGACGGCGGCACCGCGACCGGCGGCATCGGCGCCATCGGCGGCGGTCCGGCCGGTACGACGGGCGCGGGCGCACCCGCCGAGGCGACACCCGGGTAGCCGTACCCGACCGGCGCCGGCCCCGGCGTCGCGTACGCACCCGGCTGGAACGCACCGGGCTGGAACCCACCGGGCGGGGGCGGCGGCGGGAACGCCGGCTGACCGGGCCCGGGCTGGGGCTGGGGCTGGGGGTACTCGACGGCCGTCGCGAGCTGGGTCGCCTCGTACGAGATCCCGGCGGCAGCGGGGGCAGCGGGCTGAGCCCCGCCGAGCAGCGACGCAGGCGGGGGCGGGGGTGCGCCCGGGCCGGAACGACCGGCCGCGCCATCGGCGTGGTGACCGCCCGAGGCGGGCCGCAGCTCCGCCGGCGGCGGTGGCGGCGGCGCACTCGGCCCGCGTCCGGCGTGCCCCGGGCCCGGGGCACCGGGCAGCCCCATCAAGCCCGGCGAACCGTCGGACGCGAGCATCGTCGGGGCGTGCTCGATCGCCGGAGCCTGCTCGGGGGCCGGAGCGGGAGCCTGGGCAGGCACCGGCGCGGCCGGGGCAGCGGCCGGGGCGGCCTCCGGGAACGACTGCGCGGGCGTCGGCAGCGGGAACGGCGGCGGGGTGGAGTCCGGCGGCGGGGCGAGCATGGTCGGCGCCTGGCCGGCCGGGCGCTCGGACGCGGGTGGCGTGCTGAGCCGCACCGGCGGCGCGTACGCCTCCTCCGCCGGCTCCGCGACCGCTGCGACCGCTGCGACCGGCGCAGCCACCGCCGCTGCCACCGGATCCACCGCGACGGGTGCCTCCGGTGCGGGCCCGTCGAGCCTGGCGGCCTCCGCCGCGATCGCGGCCGCTCCCGCCTCCTGGACCCACTTCGGCGGGGTGAGGTGGAACGAGGTCGCCTCGACGGCGGACGGGACGGGCTTCGCTGCCCCGGCCGGGTTGGGTACCGAAGGGGTGCCGTAGGTCTCCTCGTACCGCCGGACCACCTCGTTGACGGGCAGCGGCGGCCAGAGCGTGCTGGCGCCGCTGTCGCGGGCGATCACCAGCCGGGGGCCGCCACCGGTGGCACCCTCGGCGGGCTGGCCCTCGCCCGGCTCCAGGGCCCAGCAGACGAAGCCCAGGTCGAATTCACGTACCCGCACGGTCTGCACCCGCGAGCGCGGTACCCCCGCGTTGATCCAGTCCTCGGCAAGCTCCTGCGCCTGCGCGTACGTCACCACGCCCGGTCCACCCCATTCTCCATACGACCCCGCGTCCGACCACGCGTCCGACCACGCATCAGTTCACCGGTACGGCCCGGGCGAACCCGCCGTCCACCATCATTCCCGCCACGGCCTCCAGCTCCGGCGGGCTGCCCGCCAGCCGGAGCAGGAACTCGTCGAAGTCCGCGCCGCACGGCAGCAGCAGACGCTCCACCCGTTCCTCCGGGGTCTCGGGGCGCTCGGCGCCGGCGTCGTCCCGGGCGTCGTCGTAGAGGCAGAACCAGACCGAACCGACTTGCTCGCCACGCACCTTGAGCGCCAGCAGGCCGCCCTGGACGTAGGCGATGCCCAGGTAGTCCTTGGTGAGGTGGTCGCGGAAGCACTTGTTCGCGTAGACCAGGTCGTGGACGCCGTACTCCTCACTCAGGGTCAGGAACGGCTGGTCCAGCAGCAGCCCGAGCCCGGTGTCCAGCGCGACGCCGACCGGGGACCGGCCGCCGCCGACCTTGAGGAAGCTGCGGTAGGCGGGCGGCAGCGGGTGGGCGAGCCGCTGCTCCGCCCGCTGCACCAGATCCTCGGTGACGCTCAGCGGGTCACCGCCGTCCTTGGCCAGCGAGAAGTGGATGGGCCGGTGCTCCTGGAGCGGCCGGGTGCCTCGGTGGGAGTGGTTGGCGCGCGAGCTGGCCAGGCCGCCGTGGTGCCTGAGCAGCGCCTTCACCTCGACGGGGATCAGCTCCATCCGGCGCCAGCCCGGCGCCGCCCGCCCGGCGACGTGGTGCCACGTCCAGCCGGCCGGGGTGGCGACGGCGGTGTCCAGGTCGGCCCAGAGTTCGTGGCCCTGGGTGAAGAGCGCGGCGTTGGCCGACACGTAGTCGGTCAGCCGCAGCTCGTCCACCCCCAGGCCCTCGGGCGGGTCGGCGACCTCGGCGGCGGCGGCCGCGTACGGGCTGAAGTCCGGGTACCCGTACGCGTCCATCAGCACCCCGTCGGGGTGCTTCGCGGCTCGTACCGGGTCCGGGAACCGCACCACCTGGCCCGCGTACGCCCCGTTGGGCGCCGCGGAGGTGCCGGGCCGACCTGTCGTCATCTGGGTGCCCCCACTGGCTGCTGCCACTCTGTCCGTCAGCTACTGCTGGACATCAGCCTAGGGGGTACCGGCCGGGCCCGGCCGACCTGGTCGGGGGTTCCTCGAACGGAGCGGAACGGGCCGGCGGAGGGAGTCGTCAGATCCTGGCCAGCGCCTTGGCCAGCGCCTCCGCCACCCGGCTCTGCTGACCCTCCGTGATCTGCGGGAAGAGCGGCAGCGTCAGGATCTCGCCCGCCGCCCGCTCGGTGACGGGGAAACTGCCCGCGCCGTACCCGAGCTCGCGGAAGGCGGGCTGGAGATGGACGGGCACCGGGTAGTGGATACCCGCGCCGATCCCGGCAGCCTGCAGCTCGGCGAGCACCTCGTCCCGCCCGCGCTCGATCCGCACCACGTAGAGGTGCCAGACGTGCTCGTTGCCGGGCATCGTGCCGGGCAGGGTGAGGCCGCCGATCCCTCCGAGCAGCTCGTCGTACCGGGTGGCGGCGGCCCGGCGGGCCTCGTTCCAGAACGGCAGCCGACGCAGCTTGGCGCGCAGCACCACGGCCTGCAGGGTGTCCATCCGGGAGTTGAAGCCGAAGCGCTCGTGGATGTACTTGCGCCCGGAACCGTGGTCGCCGATCAGCCGTACGGCGGCCGCGAGTTCCGCGTCGCCCGTGACGACGGCGCCCGCGTCCCCGTACGCGCCGAGGTTCTTGCCCGGGTAGAAGCTGGTGGCGGAGATCCGCGCCCAGGAGCCCGAGACCCGGCCGTGCCGGCGGGCGCCCTGGGACTGCGCGCCGTCCTCGACCACCGGGAGGGTCCCCGCGATCTCCAACAACCGCTCCATCGGCGCGAGCTGACCATTGAGGTGGACGGGCACCAGCGCCGCCGCACCGGGCAGCGCGTCGGCGGCGAGCGCCGGGTCGATCAGCAGGTACTCCGGGTCGACGTCCACCAGGACCGGCCGCAGCCCGGCCCGGACCACCGCCTCGGCGGTGGCCACGAAGGTGTTCGCCGGCATTACCACCCCTGCACCGCCCGGGAGTTCGAGCGCACGCAGGGCCATCTCCAGTGCGTCCGTACCGTTGGCGGTGCCGACGGCGTGCCGCACACCGGAGAACTCCGCGTACTCGGCCTCGAAGGCGGCGACGTCCGGGCCCTTGATGTAGGCACCGGTGGCGAGCACCCGGTCGAACCCCTCACGCACCTCCCCGGCAACCTCGGCGTGGGCGGCTTGCAGGTCGACGAGCGGGATCGAACTCATGCGGGATATGCCCCTCTTCGGCAACGGATGGGAACAGAGAAAGGGGCGCGGGGCTCCACTGGATCAACTACGTGCGCGAACAACCATGCACCTACGTAGAGCCCTGATCGCACAGCTCCCCCGCCCCGGGAGGCTGCTGCGTCAGCTGAGAGCCGCGAGCAGCGCGACGATCACCGTGTCCTGCTGCTGCTCGGTAAGCGAGTGGTAGAGCGGCAGGATGATCGAACGGCGGGTGATCAGTTCGGTGGCGGGCAGCGGCACCCGGCCGGTGCCCTTGTAGGGGGTCTCCAGGTGGGACGCCATGATGCCGCGCCGGGCGGAGATCCCGTCGGCGGCCAGCCGGGCCAGCAGCTCGCCCCGGTCGGGTGCGTCGTCCGGGAGCAGCAGCCAGCAGGACTGGAAGTTGCCGGTGCCGTGCGCCGGGTCGGCCACCAGCCGTTCGCCCAGCGGGCCGAGCAGCTCGCGGTAGCGGGCGGCCAGCTCCCGGCGGCGGCCGACCATCGCGGGCAGCTTGCCGAGCTGGACCAGGCCGATCGCGGCCTGGATGTCGGTCATCCGGTAGTTGAACCCGATCTCGTCGTACGTCTCCAGCACCCCCGCCCCGCCGCCCGCGTGCCGGTCGGCGGCCGAGACGCTCATCCCGTGCTCGCGCAGCCGCCGTAGCCGGGCGGCGAGTTCGCCGTCCTGACAGGTCAGCATGCCGCCCTCGCCGGTGGTGAGCAGCTTGCGGGGATGGAAGGAGTACGCGGCGAGCGCCGCCGTACTGCCCGCCGGACGGCCCTGGTAGAGCGCGCCGGCCGCGCAGGCGGCGTCCTCGACCACGGTGGCGCCGCGCGGTTCGACCAGCGCCCGGATCGGGTCGAGGTCGACGGGTACCCCGCCCTGGTCGACGGCGACGACGGCCTTCGTACGGTCCGTCAGCAGCGGCGCGACGGTCGCGGCGGTCAGGTTGCCGGAGGCGGGGTCGACGTCGGCGAAGACCGGAGTGCCGCCCAGGTACGTCACGGCGTTGGCGGTGGCGATGAAGGAGAGCGAGGGCACCACGACCTCGTCGCCCGGGCCGACGCCGGCCCCGATCAGGGCGAGGTGCAGCGCGGTGGTGCAGGAGGAGACGGCGACGGCATGCGGGACGCCGAGGTGCTCGGCGAAGGCCCGCTCGAACTCGGCCACCCGGGGGCCCTGGGCCACCCAGCCGGACCGTACGGCCTCGGCGGCGGCCTGCGCCTCCTCCTCGCCGAGCCAGGGGATCATGACGGGGATCGTTGACACGAAGTGCTCCGAACTCTCTTGAGTCGCCTACGGGGGCGCGGGCCTCTGCTCGATCAGGGCTCTACGAAAGTGCACGGTTGCGCGCGCAGGTCCCCGCCCCCCTGGGGTAACCCCTCACATTCGGCCAGCCACAACAGGGGCGCGGGGAACTGCGCGAAAAGGAACGACGGTGGTACACGGTTGCGCACACAGCACCCCGCGCCCCCTCAGGTTGGCTGCTACTGCTCGCGCCACCAGGCAACAAGCTTGCGGAGGCCGTCGTCGAGGCCGAGTTCGGGCTTCCAGCCGAGGTCGCGTTGGGCGGCCGAGATGTCGGCGAGGCGGCGGACGACGCCGCCGGCGGTACCCCGGGCCGGGCCGTGCTCGACGTCGAGGTCGGTCCGGTCCATCGCGTACAGCAGGGCGTCGGCGAGGCCGCGCAGCGAGATCTCGGTGGAACTGGCGATGTTGTAGACGCGGTCGGTGACGGGTGCGGCGGCGGCCAGCAGGTTGGCGCGGGCGATGTCCTCGGTGTAGACGAAGTCCATGGTCTGCGCGCCGTCGCCGAAGATCAGCGGCGGCTGCCCGGCGGCGATCCGCTCCATCCAGCGGATGAACACCTCGGTGTAGCGGCCGTGCACGTCCATCCGGGGCCCGTACACGTTGAAGTAGCGCAGCGCGACGTAGTCCAGGCCGGACATCGCGTGGAAGCTGCGCAGCAGGCCCTCGTTGAAGACCTTGGCGGCGCCGTAGAGGGTGTCGTTGTGGTACGGGTGCTGGGTCTCGGGGGTCGGGAAGGTGTCGGCCAGGCCGTAGACCGAGGCGGTGGAGGAGGCGATGACCTTCTTCACACCGGTCTCGGCGGCGGCCTCGACCACGTCGAAGGTGCCGTCGACCATGATCTCCAGGGCCAGCCGGGGTTCGGTGGCGCACTGGGTGATCCGGATCGCGGCGAGGTGGAAGAGCAGGTCGGTGCCCGGGTCGAGCAGCTCCCGCAGCAGGGCCCGGTCGCGGATGTCCCCGTCCACCACCCGGAGCTGTCCGGGGGCGGCGGCGGCCTGGGCGGCGGCGAGGTTCTCCATCCGCCCCCGGACGAAGTTGTCCAGGACGACGACCTCGCGGGCCCCGCCCTCGATCAGTTGGTCGACCACGGTGGAGCCGATGGTGCCGGCCCCGCCCGTGACGAGACAGCGGGAGCCCTCAATGGCGACTGCGTTCATCGGGCGCTGGCCCTCTCCTGAGCAGTGGTCGGTTCGGTGTCGGGGCCCGCACAGAAGTGAGAGACCGCACACGGCAGCCACAACCCGGTCGGCACATGCGTCATCGCACGACCACCCCTTGCTCGCCCCCACGGCACCCCTGAGCCACGCCCGACCGCCTCCCCCGGCAGCTCGAACGCCCTTGGCCCTGCTGCTGGAACGCTACCGGCCGCCACCACCGCCCGTGGCCCGAATCCGCAAACCTGACGCACAACTTGGACACAGAAACCCACCACCCCGACCGGATCCGCTGCACCCCGACGCGCCGAATGTCAGCGGCGTTTGGCAGGCTTGGCGCCTACCCTGTCCCTACCTCAGGTTTCACCGATCGTCAGCACGGGCCCGGCACCACCGAAGCCCCCGCCCCACCCGCGCCGAAGGAGCAGCCATGGACCACCCGGAGCCGCCCGCCGCCGCCCCGGCCGTGCCGGTGCTGCGCCACCACCGGGACAGCCTGCTGCCCGCCGTCGCGGCAGCCCTGTCGCTCAAGAACGGCGACGTCCGCACCCTGGCCGGGCCCAAGCCGGACGGGCAGCCCGTACTGCACCCGCTGATCGGCGACTTCCTGGGCGCCCTGCCGATCGAACACCGGGAGCGCTTCCTCGGCCGCTGCCCGGAGGCGGTGCTGCTCTCGCAGTTCCTGACCACGGTGGACACCGGGCGCTCCAAGCGCGCCACCCGCAAGCCGCTGAGCCTCCAGGACGCCCGCAAGGCGCTCAAGGGCGCCCGGCTGACCACCGTCCGGATCCGCGAGGAGGGCGACCCGGCGCACGGCACCCACGCACCGCCGTGCCGCTCCTGCACGCCCCTGCTCGACCACCTGAACGTCGCGAGCGTCGCCGTCGGGCCCACCACCCAGCACTGAAGGCCCGCTCGCCCTCTCCCCCACCCCACCCACCGGAGCAAGTCCTGAACCCGTCCACCGCGTCCGCCGCGTCAGCTGCGTCCGCCGCGTCAGCTGCGTCAGCTGCGTCCGCCGTACGCGCCCAGCCCCGCTTCCCCGCCGACGTCGCCGCCGCGCTCAAGCAGGCCGGCTGGCACCCGGGCCGCTGGCAGATCCGCCAGGCCGAGGAGTGGGCGGACGAACTCGTCGCCCACGGTGACGCCCTGAGCGTCCAGCACTCGGTCTTCCCCGCCGCGGTCGAAGCCTGGGCCGAGTTCGGCGGGCTCTCCTTCGGCCTCACCGGCGCCGGACGCCGGATCGCCCGGACGCCCTTCCTGCTCGACCCGCGCTGCGGGCTGCACCAGCCGCGTACGCTGGCCGACCTCGGGCGCGCACTCGGCAGCCGGCTCGCCCCGCTGGGCGAGGAGCTGTACGGACAGGCCCTGCTCACCATCGACGAGGAGGGCCGGGTCTACAGCCTGGACCACACCGGCGAGTGGTTCCTCGGCCACACCATCGACCAGGCGGTCGCCACCCTCGTCCTCGGCCTCACCCCCGAACGCCTCCGGTCTGTCGGGTAATTGTTCAGGGGCGCGGGGAACTGCGCGAAACCGGAAGGCGCCGGGCCCGCGCTCTCCCTCGCGCCCCCTACACGAGCGGCTCAACGTGGAGCGCAAGGCGCGAAGGCAGCACTGCCTCCACCCGGAAGCCGCCGAGCTGGTCCGGCCCGGCCGAGAAGGTCCCGCCGAGCGCGAGGACCCGCTCGCGCATCCCGAGCAGCCCGTTCCCGCCGCTGGGCAACGCCACGTTCGCCGCCGAGGCCGGGCAGTCGTTGGCCACCGCGACCCGGACGCCGTTCGGCACGTACGCCAGGACCACCCGGACCCGGGCCCCGCCCGCGTGCTTGTGCGCGTTGGTCAGGCCCTCCTGGACGACCCGGTACGCCGTCTGTTCCGCCTCGACGGCGAAGGGGCGGCTGGCGCCGGTGACGGTCAGCTTCACCCGCATCCCGGCCGCCTCGGACTGCTGGACCAGCCGGGGCAGCTCGCCGAGACCGGCGGTCGGCTCGGCCGTCTCCTGGGACATCCGCAGCACCCCGAGGATCTCGCGCAGCTCGTCCAGCGCCTGCCGGCCGACCTCGCCCATCAGTTTGGCGCTCTGCCGGGCCTTCTCCGGGTCGCGGTCGACGATCCGCTCGACCGCTCCGGCGTGCACCACCATCAGGCTCACCCGGTGCGCCACCACGTCGTGCATCTCCCGGGCGATCCGGGTGCGCTCCTCCAGCCGGGCCCGCCGGGCGCGCTCCTGGGCCTGCTCGGCGAGCAGGCCCAGCTCGGCCTCCAGGCCGTGGGCGCGGTCCTGGAGCGACTCGACCAGGCGGCGGCGGGCGCCCGTGTACAGGCCGGTGACCACCGGCGGCACCGTCAGCCCGACCGCGACCAGGACCGCCAGCAGGGCGAACAGCCAGATCGGCGGCTGCGTCTCCCCGGGCGGTGTCTGACCGCTCAGCATCGAGAACAGCACCATGCCCAGCGACTCGGCGAACGCCAGCGCGGAGAGCCCCACCACCCGGCCCCGCCGCGACGGCCACTCCCAGGTCGCCGCCAGGCTGTACAGCGAGACCATCAGCAGCACCACGCCGAACATCCCGGGTACGAAGACCAGCGCCACCAGCACCGGCACCGCCGGCCACCGCCGCCGGACCACCAGCGTGCTGCCCGCCAGCGCCCCCAGCACCGCCCCGGCCACCGCGACCGCGAACGGCCCGTGCAGCCGGTCCCAGACCATCGTGTAAGCGCCGAAGGCGCACTCCAGCCCGGCCAGTGCCGCCAGGCCCACATCCAGCAACGCACTGCGGCGCCGCTCCCACCACCACAGTGGATGGGTCGGCCCGCCCCCCTCAGGCGACTTGCTCATGTCCGACAGCCTAGGCCGCAGACTTTCCCGTTCCCCACCGACTTTCCGCAAAGACCCATCGCGGCTGTCCGCCATCCGGCCACCTCACGGATCCGGCACCCGGTGCCACCTATGCTGTTCGCGTCGGACAGCGCGGTCCGCACGCGTCGCCACACACTCGGTGACAGAGAGAGCCGTTGCCGAACCCCACCATCACAGGGAGCCCAGCCGTGACCGCTCCGGTCCCCACCCCGGCGGACAGTCCCAGCCCGACCGTGTCCGACCCGGTCGCCGACAACGCCGCCCTGCGCGCGGACATCCGCCGCCTCGGCGACCTGCTCGGCGAGACCCTGGTACGCCAGGAGGGCCCCGAACTGCTCGGCCTGGTCGAGCAGGTACGCATGCTCAGCCGCTCCGACGGCGAGGCGACGGCGGAGCTGCTCGGCGGTATCGACCTCGACACCGCCGCCAAGCTGGTCCGCGCCTTCTCCACCTACTTCCACCTCGCCAACGTCACCGAACAGGTGCACCGTGGCCGGGAGTTCGCCACCCGCCGGGCCCGCGAGGGCTCGCTGCTGGCGCAGACCGCCGACCAGCTCGCCGAGGCGGACCCGAAGCACCTGGCCAACACGCTGGCCAACCTCGCCGTCCGTCCGGTCTTCACCGCGCACCCGACCGAGGCCGCCCGCCGCAGCGTCCTCAACAAGCTCCGCCGGATCGGCGAGCTGCTGGAGCGCATCCACCGCGAACACGTCGCCTCCGGCCTCGCCGCCTCCGACCCGGTCCGCCACAGCTCCGCCAAGCGGCAGGCCGACCGCCGGCTCGCCGAGGTGATCGACCTGCTCTGGCAGACCGACGAACTCCGGATCGCCCGCCCCGAGCCCACCGACGAGGCCCGCAACGCCGTCTACTACCTGGACGAGCTGTACCGCGAGGCCGTCCCGGAGGTGCTGGAGGAGCTGCACGAGGAGCTGGCCCGGGTCGGCCTCGCGCTGCCCGACGGCGTCCGCCCGCTGACCTTCGGCACCTGGATCGGCGGCGACCGGGACGGCAACCCGAACGTCACCCCGCAGGTCACCTGGGACGTCCTCAACCTGCAGCACGAGTACGGCATCAAGGACGCGCTGTCCGCCGTGGACGACCTGCGCAACTCGCTCTCCACCTCCGTCCGCCTGGCCGGTGCCTCCAGCGAACTCCTCGCATCCCTGGACGCCGACCTCACGCTGCTGCCCGAACTCAGCCCGCGCTACAAGCGGATGAACGCCGAGGAGCCGTACCGGCTGAAGGCCACCTGCGTCCGGCTCAAGCTGGAGAACACCCGCGAGCGCCTCGCCACCGGCACCCCGCACGTGCCCGGCCGGGACTACCTCGGCACCCGCGAGCTGGTCGCCGACCTCAAGCTGATCCAGGACTCGCTGCGCAGCCACCGGGGCCAGCTGATCGCCGACGGCCGGCTGGCCCGGGCGATCCGCACCGTCGAGGCGTTCGGCCTGCAGCTCGCCACCATGGACGTCCGCGAGCACGCCGAGGCCCACCACCACGCGCTCGGCCAGCTCTTCGACCGGCTCGGCGAGGAGGCCTGGCGCTACACCGACATGCCGCGCGAGTACCGGCAGAAGCTGCTCGCCAAGGAGCTGCGCTCGCGCCGCCCGCTCGCGCCGACCCCGGCTCCGCTGGACGCCGCCGGGACGAAGACGCTCGGCGTCTTCAACACCATCCGCGAGGGCTTCGAGCGCTTCGGCGACGAGATCGTCGAGAGCTACATCATCTCGATGTGCCAGGGCGCCGACGACGTCTTCGCCGCGACCGTGCTGGCCCGCGAGGCCGGTCTGATCGACCTGCACTCGGGCATCGCCAAGATCGGCATCGTCCCGCTGCTGGAGACCACGGACGAACTCCAGCAGGCCGACCGCATCCTGGACGAGATGCTCTCGGACCCGTCCTACCGCCTGCTGGTCTCGCTCCGGGGCGACGTCCAGGAGGTGATGCTGGGCTACTCCGACTCGTCCAAGTTCGGCGGCATCACCACCTCCCAGTGGGAGATCCACCGCGCCCAGCGCCGACTGCGCGACGTCGCGCACCGGTACGGCATCCGGCTGCGGCTCTTCCACGGGCGCGGCGGCACCGTCGGCCGTGGCGGCGGCCCCTCGCACGAGGCGATCCTCGCCCAGCCGTGGGGCACCCTGGAGGGCGAGATCAAGGTCACCGAGCAGGGCGAGGTGATCTCGGACAAGTACCTGATCCCGTCGCTGGCCCGGGAGAACCTGGAGCTCACCGTCTCGGCGACGCTGGCCGCCTCCGCCCTGCACACCTCCCCGCGCCAGGCCCCCGAGGAGCTGGCCCGCTGGGACGCGGCGATGGACCAGGTCTCCGAGGCCGCCCACACCGCGTACCGCAAGCTGGTCGAGCAGGAGGACCTGCCGAAGTACTTCTTCGCGGCCACCCCGGTCGACCAGCTCGCCTCGCTGCACCTGGGCTCCCGCCCGTCCCGCCGCCCGGACTCCGGCGCGGGCCTGGACGGCCTGCGGGCCATCCCGTGGGTCTTCGGCTGGACGCAGTCCCGGCAGATCGTCCCCGGCTGGTACGGCGTCGGTTCCGGCCTGGCGGCGGCCCGCGAGGCGGGCCTCGGCGACGTGCTGGACGAGATGCACGGCGACTGGCACTTCTTCCAGAACTTCCTGTCCAACGTCGCCATGACGCTGGCCAAGACGGACCTGCGGATCGCCCGGCACTACGTCGAGCAGTTGGTGCCCGCCGAGCTGCAGTACGTCTTCGACCAGATCACCGCCGAGCACGACCTCACCCTGAAGGAGGTGCTCCGCCTCACCGGTGAGAGCGAACTCCTGGAGTCGAACCCGGTACTGAAGCAGACCTTCGTGGTCCGCGACGCCTACCTGGACCCGATCTCCTACCTCCAGGTCGCCCTGCTCCGCCGCCAGCGCGAAATGGTGGCCCAGGGCCGCCCGGAGGACCCGCTGCGGGCCCGCGCCCTGCTGCTGACGGTCAACGGCATCGCGGCCGGCCTCCGCAACACCGGCTGACGCCCGGCCACGACAAGGGGCGCAGGGCTCTGTTCGACGAACAGAACCCCGCGCCCCTCCTGGTGACCCCTCAGTGAACAGTCACGCGGCCCGAGCGCTTACGTCGCAGCCAGGTCGCCGCACCGCCCGCGACGACCACCAGGCCGCCGACGACGGCATACGGCCCGGCCGAACCGCCGACATCGCCGGTGACCGGCGGCGTCAGCTGCGCGGCGGCGGGCTCGGGCGAGCGCACCGGGGCGCCCGTCGGCCCGGCGGCGTTGGCCGCCGGTGCGCCCAGCGCGGCAACGGCGGCGGAGGCCAGCAGCGCCGCCCCACCGACTACACGTCCCGCCCGGACACGGTGTGACCGAATCACTGCTCCTACCCCCAGATCCAACCCCTCAACCCTGCGCGTACGGGCAAGACGGTATCGGATCGGGCGGGTGGTTCCCATACAGTTCGAGGTGTCAGCACCCAAGCGTTGTACGACCGTTGTGCGCGAGCAGGCTGTGAATTGACTGAGAGTCAGATGTTGTGGGAACGGCTCAGGAGTTGTAAGTACTCTGTGCGCGTTCCAGTCCCTCGCTCAGCAGCGCCTCGACGGCGTCGGCGGCCCGGTCGACGAACCAGTCCAGCTCCTTGCGCTCCACCGAGGAGAAGTCCTTGAGCACGAAGTCCGCGACCTCCATCCGCCCCGGCGGGCGCCCGACGCCGCAGCGGACGCGGTGGTAGTCGGGGCCCAGCGACTTGGTGAGCGACTTCAGGCCGTTGTGCCCGTTGTCGCCGCCGCCGAGCTTGAGCCGCAGCGTCGCGTAGTCGATGTCCAGCTCGTCGTGGACCGCCACGATCGACGCGGCCGGCGTCTTGTAGAAGTCCCGCAGGCCGGTGGTCGGGCCACCGGAGAGGTTCATGAAGGTCATCGGCTTGGCCAGCACCACCCGCTGCCCGGCCAGCCGCCCCTCGGCGACCTGGGCGCGGCTCTTGTGCGCCTTGAACCTGGCGCCGATCCGCTGCGCCAACAGATCTACCACCATGAAGCCGATGTTGTGCCGGTTACGGGCGTACCCCTCGCCCGGATTGCCCAGCCCCACGACCAGCCAGGGCCCGGTGTACTCTTCGCCGCTCATCAAGCGCTCCTCATCACACACGCGATCACACTCGCGATCACCACATCATCCCGGACACACCGCTGCCCCGGCCTCTCCAACTTCGGAGTGGCCGGGGCAGCGGTCAAGCTGGGCGCGAGGCTCAGGCGGAGGCGGCAGCGGCCTCGGCGTCGGCGTCGGCCTGCGAGGCCTGGGCGCCGATGACCTGCAGCACGACGGTGTCGCCGTCGACGGCCAGGGTGGTGCCGGCCGGCAGGGTGATGTCCTGGGCCAGGACGGAGGCGCCGGCCTCGAGGCCCTGGACGGAGACCGTGACGGACTCGGGCAGGTGGGTGGCCTCGGCCTCGACCGGGAGGGTGTTCAGCACGTGCTCGAGCAGGTTGCCGCCCGGGGCCAGCTCGCCCTCGGTCAGCACCGGGATCTCGACGGTGACCTTCTCGCCGCGCTTCACCAGCAGCAGGTCGACGTGCTCGATGGTGCGCTTGATGGCCTCACGCTGGACGGCCTTCGGCAGGACGTACTCGTCCTTGCCCTCGATCGGCACGACCAGCAGGGCGTTCGGGGTCTTGAGCGCCATCATCAGGGCGTGGCTCGGGAGGTTCAGGTGCACCGGGGTGTGACCGTGACCGTAGACGACACCGGGGACGAAGCCGGCGCGGCGGGCGCGACGGGCGGCACCCTTGCCGAACTCGGTGCGGGACTCAGCGGCAAGGCGGATCTCGGACACGACTGCACTCCTCGTTTAAGAATCTGGCGCGGGGGTGCAGGCAACAAGCGAGAGCCGCCGGGACCACACCCTCAAAGTACGTTTGGGGGGTCGCTCGGCGGCGGACGAAACTGCGGACAGCCGGACTCCGGCTGCGGCAGCGCGTCGATCACGGAGCGAGCACCCGTACGGGCACACGGCATCCCTCGCCGAGCAGTCTCAGGAGTCTAACCGCACCCCGCGTCAACAGTGAAATCGGCCCCGGCGCATGAAGCGCCGGGGCCGGTTCACAGACGAACGGGTGTCAGTGGACGCCCTCGAAGAGGCTGGTGACCGAGCCCTCCTCGAAGACCTCGCGGATCGCGGCGGCGATCGACGGGGCGATGGAGAGCGTGGTGACCTTGTCGAGCTGGAGCTCGGCCGGGGTCGGCAGGGTGTTGGTGAAGACGAACTCGCTGACCCGCGAGTTCTTCAGGCGGTCGGCGGCCGGGCCGGAGAGCACGCCGTGGGTGGCGGCCACGATGACGTCGGCGGCGCCGTTGTCGAAGAGCGCGTCGGCGGCGGCGCAGATGGTGCCGGCCGTGTCGATCATGTCGTCGACCAGGACGCAGACCCGGCCCTTGACGTCACCGACCACCTCGGCGGAGAGGATGGTGTTGGCCTGGCTGGTGTCACGGCGCTTGTGGATGATCGCCAGCGGGGCGTCCAGCCGGTCGCACCACTGGTCGGCCACCTTCACCCGGCCGGCGTCCGGCGAGACGATGGTGAGCTTGGCGCGGTCGACCCGCTCGCCGACGTAGTCGCAGAGCATCGGCAGCGCGAACAGGTGGTCCACCGGGCCGGCGAAGAAGCCCTGGATCTGCGCGGTGTGCAGGTCCACGGCCATGATCCGGTCGGCGCCGGCCTGGGCCAGCAGGTCGGCGACCAGGCGGGCCGAGATCGGCTCGCGGCCCAGGTGCTTCTTGTCCTGGCGGGCGTACCCGTAGAACGGCAGGATCGCGGTGATGCTGCGGGCCGAGGCCCGCTTCAGCGCGTCGATCATGATCAGCTGTTCCATGATCCACTGGTTGATGGGAGCCGTGTGGCTCTGCATCACGAAGCAGTCCGCACCACGCGCGGAGTCCAGGAAGCGGACGTAGATCTCACCGTTGGCGAAGTCGTACGCCTTGGTCGGGACGAGTTCGGTGCCCAGTGCGGCGGCAACCTCCTTCGCCAGCTCGGGGTGGGCACGGCCGGAGAAGAGCTTGAGTTTCTTCTCACCCGACGTCGTGATCCCGCTCACTGCACCGTCTCCTCGTATTGCTGACGCACATGAACCCGCCACACCGCACCCGGGCAGCGCCCGAGCCGGTGGTCAACGGGGGATTTGGAGGTACGCCCGGTCACCGACTGCAGCCCAGTGGCGCACGTATGTACTCCAGGTTACGCGCCTGGCCCGGAAGCGTCCGCCCCGGACCACTCCTCAAGATCCCCGGCAGGCCGTTCAGGCCCCACCGGACTCCCCCGCCCCAGCGGCCGCCTCGGCCGCCTCCACGGCCGCTGCGGCGACCCGGGCCGAGTCCGAACCAGGCCGCTTGCGCTGCACCCAGCCGGCCACGTTCCGCTGCTGCGCGCGGGCGACGCCCAGCGATCCGGCGGGAACGTCGCTGATGATGACCGAGCCGGCGGCCGTGTAGGCGCCGTCACCGACCGTCACCGGTGCGATGAACATGTTGTCCGAACCCGTGCGGCAGTGCGCCCCGATGGTGGTCCGGTGCTTGTTCACCCCGTCGTAGTTCACCGTGACGGACGCCGCACCGATGTTGGTGCCCTCGCCGATCGTGGCGTCGCCGATGTAGGAGAGGTGGGGCACCTTGGCGCCCTCGCCCAGCTCGGAGTTCTTGATCTCCACGTACGTGCCGGCCTTCGCCTTGCGGCCCAGCTTGGTCCCCGCCCGCAGGTACGCGTACGGGCCGACCGAGGCCAGCGCGCCGATCTCCGCACCGATCGCCGTGGTGTTGCTCACGTGCGCGCCCGCGCCCACCAGGGTGTCGGTCAGCGTGGAGTTCGGGCCGACCTCGCAGCCCTCGCCCAGGTGGGTGGCGCCGTGCAGCTGGGTGCCGGGCAGCACGACCGCGTCCGGCTCGTACGTCACCTGGACGTCCAGCCAGGTGGTCGCCGGGTCCACGATCGTCACGCCCTCACGCATCGCCCGCTCGACCAGCCGGGCGTTCAGCATCCGGCGGGCCTCGGCGAGCTGCACCCGGTCGTTGATCCCGACGATGTCGCGGAAGTCGCCCGCGACCACGGCGCCGACCCGGTGGCCGGCGGTCCGCAGGATCTCCAGCGTGTCGGTGAGGTACTCCTCGCCCTGCACGTTGTCGGTGCTCAGGCGGCCGAGGGCCTCCGCGAGCAGCTTGGCGTCGAAGGCGAACACGCCCGAGTTGATCTCGGCGAGGGCGCGCTGGGCGTCCGTCGCGTCCTTCTCCTCGACGATCGCCGCGACCGCGCCATCGGTCTCGTCGCGCAGGATCCGGCCGTAGCCGAACGGCTCCGGGACGACCGCCGTCAGCACCGTGACGCCGTTGCCCTGCTCCGCGTGCGCCGCGACCAGCGCGGCCAGCGTCGCGCCGGTCAGCAGCGGCGCGTCGCCGGTGGTGACGACCACCGTGCCGTCCAGCGGAGCCCCGTCCGCCGCCAGCGCCGCGAGCGCCGTCCGGACGGCGTGTCCGGTGCCGTTCTGCTCCAGCTGCTCCGCCGTCCGCACCCCGGGGAAGTGCTCCGCCAGGTGCGCCTGCACCAGCTCGCGCAGGTGCCCGACCACCACGACCAGCTGCTGCGGCGTCAACTCCTGTGCGGCGGCGACCGCGTGGCCCACCAGCGACCGGCCGCAGACCTCGTGCAGCACCTTGGGCAGGCTCTTCGACTTCATCCGAGTCCCGCCGCCTGCGGCGAGCACGATCACGGCAGCGGGGTTGTTGGCACTCACCGGTGGAGGCTCCTCGGTCGGTTCGAGATGAGGGGAAGCACCCGAGTCTCGGACCGCACATCCGCCGACCAGGCGTTCCGAGGATAACCGGGCCGACAAAAGCGGGAGGCCAGGGCCCGAACGGCCCTGGCCTCACCACACGCTCCGCCGGTAGGACTCGAACCTACACTGCAAGGCTCCAAAGGCCTGCGGGCTGCCAATTACCCCACGGCGGACAGCTGCTCAGACCTTACCGGAGTCTCCCCCGGGCTGTGTATCGACTATGCCTCCGAGTGGGATTCCGTTCCGCACGCCCCCGATCCGCGACGTGGAGTTCCGCGCTCCCGTGCGCCCTGACGGCCAACCAGTCGGGCCGGCCGGGCCGAGCCCGATCGCCATCAGGTCGGGTGAATTTCGCGTAAGCCCCTCTCCGTCCTGCGGCGACACGTCTTCCCTTCGGAGGCGGCAGTACCTACGATGCCGTAAGTTACGCACACGTAAGTACTGCACTCCCGGTACTGCAGACGTAGGTACTGCCTCTCCCCCTCAAGGAACGCCTCCATGACCATTCAGGCAAGCGAAGCGCGCCCCGGGGCCGCCGAACTCCCCCTCTCACAGATCTCCGCGACCCGTGGCGGGGAGAAGCAGGGGGCCGCCGAGCGGATCACGCTGGGGCTCTTCATCGGGCTGCCGTTCGCGGCGCTGCTGGCCGCCGTGCCGGTGGCCTGGGGGTGGGGAGTCGGCTGGCTCGATCTGACGATCGGCGTGGTGATGTACTTCATCGCCTGCCACGGCATCACCATCGGCTTCCACCGGTACTTCACCCACGGCTCGTTCAAGGCCAACCGCGCGCTGGAGATCACCCTGGCGGTCGCCGGCAGCATGGCGATCGAGGGCCCGCTGGTCCGCTGGGTCGCCGACCACCGCAAGCACCACCAGTTCAGCGACAAGGAGGGCGACCCGCACTCCCCGTGGCGCTACGGCGAGACCGTGCCCGCGCTGCTGAAGGGCCTGTGGTGGGCGCACATGGGCTGGCTCTTCGACGAGGAGCAGACCTCGCAGGCCAAGTACGCCCCCGACCTGGTGAAGGACCCCGCCATGCGGCGGATCTCCCGGCTGTTCTGGCTCTGGACGCTGATCTCGATGCTGATCCCGCCGCTGGTCGGCGGACTGGTCACGATGTCCTGGCACGGCGCGCTGACCGCCTTCTTCTGGGGCTCGCTGGTCCGGGTGGCGCTGCTGCACCACGTGACCTGGTCGATCAACTCGATCTGCCACGCGATCGGCGAACGTCCGTTCAAGTCCCGGGACCGCTCCGGCAACGTCTGGTGGCTCGCGGTGCTCTCCTGCGGCGAGTCCTGGCACAACCTGCACCACGCCGACCCGACCTCCGCCCGGCACGGCGTGCTGCGCGGGCAGATCGACTCCTCCGCCCGGCTGATCCGCTGGTTCGAGCTGGCCGGCTGGGCGCAGGACGCCCGCTGGCCGGACGCGGAGCGGATCGCCGCCCGTCGCACCGCATGAGCGAGCCCGGCGCGGGAGCCGACGGACGCGGCAGGGGAGATCAACGGGCGGCAAAGCCGCCGGCGCGAGAAACAGGGTGGGGTGCAGGCCGCTCCCTGCCGCATGATGTAGGGGTGAACGGGAGCAACGGAGACACCGCAGACGGCCACCAGACCGCACGGGCGGGGGCCGTCGGCGGTCCCGGCCCCCGTACCCGCCCCGCTGCCCCGGCCCGCACCACGAAGGGCGGCCGGGTCCGGATGACCGGCAAGCAGCGCCGCGAGCAGCTGCTGGAGATCGGCCGGTCGGTCTTCGCGGAGCGCGGGTACGACGGCACCTCGGTCGAGGAGATCGCCGAGCGGGCGGGCGTCTCCAAGCCGGTGGTGTACGAGCACTTCGGCGGCAAGGAGGGGCTGTACGCGGTCGTCGTCGACCGCGAGATGCAGCTGCTGCTCGACATGGTCACGGGCGCACTGACCGGCGGGCACTCGCGGGAGCTGCTGGAACAGGCTGCGTTCGCACTGATGGACTACATCGACACCTCCACCGACGGCTTCAAGATCCTGGTCCGGGACTCCCCCGTGGCGCAGGCCACCGGCACCTTCGCCTCGTTGATCAGCGACATCGCGACCCAGGTCGAGGACATCCTCGGGCTGGAGTTCAAGGCCCGGGGCTTCGACGCCCGGCTCGCACCGATGTACTCGCAGATGCTGGTGGGCATGGTCGCGCTGACCGGGCAGTGGTGGCTGGAGGTGCGCAAGCCCGGGAAGGCCGAGGTGGCGGCCCACCTGGTGAACCTCGCCTGGCACGGCCTGGAGGGCATGGAGCGCCACCCCAAGCTGGTCGGCGACCGCCAGCAGTAGGGCCCCACCGGGCTTCGGCCGGGCCTGCGTCACGTCGGGATCGTTCACCCCGGGTTTTTCTTGACGTCAAGAGGCTTCATATCGACACATCCCCCGATACACTGATCCACATGGAGGACGAGGTCGACCGCCTGGTCGCAGCATGGCGCCGAGAGCGCCCCGACCTCGACGTGGAACCACTTGAGGTGCTCAGCCGGGTCAGCAGGCTCGCCCGGCACCTCGACCGCGCCCGCCGCACCGCCTTCGCCGAGCACGGTCTCGAACCGTGGGAGTTCGACGTGCTGACGGCCCTGCGCCGGGCCGGCGCCCCCTACCAGCTCTCCCCCGGGCAGCTGCTCACCCAGACCCTGGTGACCTCCGGCACCATGACCAACCGGATCGACCGCCTGACCGGCAAGGGCCTGGTCAAGCGCCTGCCCGACCCGGACGACCGGCGCGGCGTACTCGTCCGCCTCACCGGCGACGGCATGGACCGAGCGGACCAGGCCCTCGCCGGGCTGCTCGCGCACGAACGCGCCCTGCTCGCCGAACTCAGCTCCGGCCAGCGCAGCGACCTCGCCGGACTCCTCCGGCAGCTGGTCGCCCCCTTCGACAAGGCGAGCTGAGGCTCAGCCTTCCGTCTGTGGTTACCCAGGTGCCCTGGCTACGGCGTCCGCAAGGAGCTCGTGGGGTGAGCCTCCGAGGGGTTCACCCCGGCGCGGCGGGCCACCGCCACCGCGGCCAGGGTGGAGTGCACGCCCAACTTGCCGAGGACGTTCTGCATATGGGTGCGGACGGTGTGCGGCGAGAGGTAGAGCCGCTCGGCGACCGCCTGCCGCCCGAGACCGGCGACCATGCAGCGCAGCACCTCCTCCTCGCGCGGGGTGAGCGTCTCGACCAGCCGCTCGCTCTCCGTCCGGTCACGCCGGGCGGCCGTCAACTCCCGGACCACTCCGGTGAGTAGTGTCGGCGGCAGATGGGTCTCGTCGGCCAGCACACCACGGACCACCGTCAGCAGCCGGGCGAGCGAGCTGTCCTTGGCGACCCAGCCGCAGGCGCCCGCCTGGAGCGCGCGGACGGCGCGGCGCGGGTCGTCCTCGGCGGCCAGCACCACCGCGCGCAGCTCCGGATGGGTACGGCAGACCCTGGCCAGCAGCGCGATGCCGTCGACGGACGCCTGCGCTGCCCCGGCGGGCTGCCGTGGCGCGGGCGGGGCCGGTACGGCGGGCCCGGCGGGCAGGCCGGGGAGCATCGGGCGGCGCATCGGCTGCGGCGGTCTGCGGGACGGGGCTCCGCCGGGCGCGAGGTCCGCGTCGATGAGCACCACGTCGAAGGCGCGGCCCTCCGCGAGCGCACGCTCCAACGCCCGTTCGGCTGCGGCGGCACTACCGGCGGCCCCGACCTCGATGTCCGGCTCGGCGGCGAGGGCTGCGGCGAGCGCCTCGGCGAAGATGCGGTGGTCGTCGACGACCAGGACGCGAATCCGGCCCATCACCCCTCCCCTGGTCAGGCTCCGCCACCACCGTACGGGGATTCCGTTGCCCCGGCAGGGGATTGACGAAGTCGACCGTACGCAATCGGGTGCCTACCAGGGTTCACGTACAGAACCGGGTACCCCCAGGGGCGCGGGGCCCTGCTTGATTCACTGCGCGCGCGACCAGGGCACAACGCACGTACACAGTTGCGCACGCCGTTCCCCGCGCCCCCGAGGTGGTTGCCGTGAGTCGTCAGCCGACCCGCCGCGCCCCCGCAGCCGGGGTGGCCGCGAAGGTGCGGGGTGCGGCGTAGCCGGCGTCGCTGAAGGCGGTGGTGACGGCGGCGGCGACGTGGTCGAGGGTGCCGGCTTCGACCAGGGCGAGGACGGACCCGCCGAAACCGCCGCCGGTCATCCGGGCGCCGAGGGCGCCCGCCGCCACGGCGGCTGCGACCGCGAGGTCGGTCTCGGGGCAGGAGACGCGGTAGTCGTCCCGCAGCGAGGCGTGGCCGGCGCTCAGGATCGGGCCCAGGGCGGCCAGGTCGCCCGCGTCCAGCCGGGCGACGGCCTGCTCGACCCGGACGTCCTCGGTGACCACGTGCCGTACCAGCGGCCGGAGTTCGGCGGGGAGCCGGTCGAGGGCCTGGGGGAGCCGGTCGGGCGGGAGGTCGCGCAGGGCGCGCAGGCCGAGCAGTTCGGCGGCCCGCTCACAGCCGGCCCGCAGTTCGGCGTAGGCGCCGTCGCCGAGGTCGTGCTTGACCCGGGTGTCGATGACGAGCAACCGCAGGCCCTGCCCGGCGAGGTCGAGCGGGACGTGGCGGTGGGCGAGGTCCCGGGTGTCGAGGAAGAGGGCGGCGCCCTCGACGCAGCACATGGACGCCATCTGGTCCATCACCCCGCAGGGCACCCCGACGAACGCGTTCTCGGCCCGCTGTGCGATCAGGGCGAGTTCGGGGCCGGTCAACTCGAGCTCGTACAGGTCGCGGTAGGCCGTGGCGACCACGCACTCCAGCGCGGCGGAGGAGGAGAGCCCGGCGCCGCTCGGGACGTCGCTGTCGAAGTGGAAGTCCGCGCCGCCGACGTCGTGCCCGGCCTCGCGCAGCGCCCAGACGACAGCGGCCGGGTACGCGGCCCAGCCGGTGACACTGCCGGGTGCCAGCCCGTCCACCCGGAGTTCGGTGACCTCCCCGTCGCCCTGCTCGCTGAAGAGCCGCAGTACGCCGTCGTCCCGCCGCCGGGCGGTGGCCTTGGCGGCGTGCGGGAGGGCCACCGGGAGCACGAAGCCGTCGTTGTAGTCGGTGTGCTCGCCGATCAGGTTCACTCGGCCGGGCGCCGCCCAGACCCCGGTCGGGGTGGCACCGAACACGGACTGGAAATCAGCCAACTTAGGGCCTCCGGCAATTGGGGGGTGGGTGAAGGAGCGCCCGCCGCGCCGGCGGCAGGTGTCCGGGTGTCTGGGTCGGGCCGAGTCTGGGCGGTGCCGACGAGCGAGTAGCAGCAGCGCTGCGGCGACTGAGGAGAAGCCGTCCAGGCGACAGCCCTGGGGGCACCTCCCGGCCGAAGGCTGGGGGAGCGTCGCGACGCTCCCCCAGCCAATTGCCGGCGGCCCTTAGTTCTCCCTGAGGGCGAGAGTGAACTTCCACGCGTCCGCGACGATGTCGTCGAGCTCCGGACGGCTGGGGCGCCAGCCGAGGGCGTCGTGGGCGCGCTGGGCGGAGGCGACCAGGGTGGCGGGATCGCCGGGGCGGCGCTCGGTGGTGACGACCGGGATCTCGCGGCCCGTCACGCGGCGGACGGACTCGATCACCTCGCGGACGGAGAAGCCGCTGCCGTTGCCGAGGTTGCAGATCAGGTGCTCGCCGGCCTTGGCGGCGCCGAGCGCGAGCAGGTGCGCCTCGGCGAGGTCGGCGACGTGGATGTAGTCGCGGATGCAGGTGCCGTCGGGGGTCGGGTAGTCCTCGCCGAAGACCGAGATGTGCGGACGCTGGCCCAGCGCGGCCTGGAAGACCAGCGGGATCAGGTGCGACTCGGGCTCGTGCCGCTCGCCATAGGCGCCGTACGCGCCCGCGACGTTGAAGTAGCGGAGCGAGACGGCGGCCAGGCCGTGCGCGACGGCCTCGCTGGTGATCAGGTGGTCGACGGCCAGCTTGGTGGCACCGTAGGTGTTGGTCGGCGAGGTCCGCGCGGTCTCCGCGATCGGCACCGACTCCGGCTCGCCGTAGACGGCGGCGGTGGAGGAGAAGACCAGCTTGCGGACGCCCGCCTTGCGCATGGCGCTGATCAGCTCCAGCGAGCCGGCCACGTTGTTGCGCCAGTACTTCTCCGGGTCGGCGACCGACTCGCCGACCTGGGAGGCGGCGGCGAAGTGCAGCACGCCGTCGTAGGAGGCGTCGAGGACGTCGGCCGCGTCCTGGATGCGGCCGCGCACGAACTCGGCGCCGACCGGGACGCCCTCGAGGAACCCGGTGGAGAGGTCGTCGAGAACGGTGACCTGGTGTCCGGCCTCCAGCAGGTGCGCGCCGACCACGCTTCCGACGTAACCGGCACCACCCGTGACCAGGTACTTACTCATGATGCGACCTCCCGCAGGCGCTGTGCCGCCGCCTCGGGCGACACATCGTTGACGAACGCGTCCATGCCGGATTCGACCCCGGCGAGGAACTTGAGCTTGCCTACCGTACGACGGATCGTGAAGAGCTCCAGATGCAGTGCCAGCTCCTCCCCCATCAGGGCAGGTGCCTGGTGCCAGGCGGCGATGTACGGCGTCGGTGCGGTCCGCACGTTCCGGCCCGGATCGGGGCTCTGCCGGTCCTCGGTGAAGAGCCGGTCGAAGCGGCGCAGCAGTTCGAGGTAGACCGCCGGGAATTCGGCCCGTTCGGCGGCGCCGAGCCTGGTGAGGTCGGCGACCCGGCGGTTGGGGTAGAGGTGCACCTCGTACGGCCAGCGGGCGGCGAACGGTACGAACGCCGTCCAGTACTCCCCTGCCAGGACCACCCGTTCGGGATCGGCCCGCTCGGTGGTGACCAGGTCCTCGAAGAGGTTGCGGCCGGTCCGCTCCCGGTGCAGGGAGGCTTCGGCGATCATCTTGACGGTGCGCGGCGCGGCGAACGGGAACGCGTAGATCTGGCCGTGCGGGTGGGCCAGTGTGACGCCGATCTCGGCGCCCCGGTTCTCGAAGCAGAACACCTGCTGGACGCCGGGGAGCGCGGAGAGTTCGGCCGTGCGGTCCGTCCAGGCTGCGAGCACCAGAGCGGCCTTCGCCTCGGTGAGGTCGGCGAAGGAGGAGCCGTGCTCGGCGGTGAAGCAGACCACCTCGCAGCGGCCGTTGCCGGCCGCCCGGGTGCGCAGCGGATCGTCGGAGCCGGTGATGTGGGCGACGGCGTCGGTGGCGAGGGCCGGGAAGCGGTTCTCGAAGACGACCACGTCGTAGTCGGCCGCCGGGACCTCGCTGAGCCGCCCGTCCCGGGAGGGGCAGAGCGGGCACTCGTCGGCGGGGGGGTGGTAGATCCGGCCCTGGCGGTGGGCCGCCACGGTGACCCAGTCGCCGGTGGCGGGGTCACGCCGGATCTCGGACAGTGCGCTGGTGGGCTCCAACGGGCGCGGGTCGGCGGCGTCACGGACCGCTGCGTCGTCCGCGTCGTAGTAGATGAGCTCGCGGCCGTCCGCGAGCTTGGTCGTGGTCTTCTTCACGGCCTCCGCCTTCCTTTTACCGGCGGGAACATAATCAAACAGAATCCACCACAGGTCAACACCATGAGCGGGCACATGAGCCGGTTACGGCACTCGGGGGCGCCGGTGGAGCCGCTACGCCAGGCCGACCCGCTCCAACAGGCCGGTCCGGGCCGCGACGGCGGCGGCCTCCAGCCTGGTCCTGGCCCCCAGCTTCGCCAGGACGCGCTGGACGTGGGTACGGGCGGTGCTGGAGGCGATCCCCATCCCGGCCGCGATGGCGGCGGTGTCCTCGCCCTCCGCGATCCGGACCAGCACCTGGACCTCACGGTGCGTCAGCGAGCGCAGCAGCCGCAGTGCTTCGTCGTCCTGCACCGCCAGGGGCCGCAACAGCCGGTCGAACGCGCCCTGCAGCACCTCGACGGCGACCGCCGCCTCCCCGGCCCGGACTCGGACGATCGCCCGCTCGACCACCTCGATGCGCTCGTCGCTCCGTACGTAACCGGCTGCTCCGGCCGCGAACGCGGCGGCCACCCGCCCGGGTTCACCCACCGGGCCGAGCACCACGACCGCGATCTCGGGCCGCTCACGCCGCAACCGGCGTACGGGGTCGAAGGCTTCGGGCCCACCCGGGCCGTCCACGCCGACCAGGCACACCTCGGGCCGGCGCCCGGCGGCCACCTCACAGACCGCACGCGCCGGGGAGCCCAGCCCGACCACGCGGTGGCCTCTCAACTGCAGCGCCGCTGCCAGCGCCTCAGCCAGTAACCGGTGGTCGTCGACCACCACGAGCCGAACGCCCACGGCGTCCTCCAGTCCCGTCCGGACCGCCCGCGCGGCACGTCCGCGCCGGGAGCCGCCAATGACGCACCATCACAGCGCATACCGGCCCGGACCGCCAGAGCCCGTCCCCGGCCACGCGTTCCGGTTCGGTGAACGCAGAAGGCCCTCGCCTTTTGGGCGAGGGCCTTCGTGCTCACTGTGGAGCCCCCATGCGGAATCGAACCGCAGACCTTCTCCTTACCATGGAGACGCTCTACCGACTGAGCTATAGGGGCGAACCGGCCGAACGAGGAAGACATTACATGGTCATCGGCCGGAACGTGAAATCGGTTCCGTTCGACCCGCATACGAACCTCAGGCCACCTCGCAGGCCGTGCCGCGCCCCTCGTCGAATCCGGCGCGCGCCGCGATGACGGCGGGGCTGTTCGCCTCGACCCAGTCGCCGATCGTCACCACCCGCTCCGCCAGCCCCCGGCCGAGCGGCAGCAGACCGTAGACCACGCGCGGCGGCACCTCGGGGTGGACGGTGCGCAGTACCAGCCCGTCCCGCTCCAGCGTGCGGACGGACTGGGTGAGCATCTTGCGGCTCACGCCGCTGACGGAGCGCTGGAGTTCGGAGAAGCGCTGCTCACCGAGCCGGTGGAGGCTCGCGAGGATCAGCAGCGACCACTTGTCGGCGAGCTCCGCGAAGACCTCCCGACTGGGGCAGAACGCGGCGAAGACGTCGAGGGGCAAGTCCGGTCGCTGCTCCTGCTGCTGCTCGCTCATGTCTCCAGGGTAGAGCGAGTCGGTCTCTTACGCTGCCCTGGTAACCAATAGAGACTTGGTCTATATTGGTTACCAGCTCGACCCCCTCCCTCTCTCCCTCAGGAGCAGCTGCGCCATGACCACCAACCGCCCCACCATCGCCATCGCCTTCCACTCCGGCCACGGCCACACCGCCGTGATCGCCGAGGCGGTCGCCCGAGGTGCCGCCGAGGCCGGCGCGGACGTCGTCCAGGTCGCCGTGGACGCCATCACCGACGAGCAGTGGGAGCAGCTGGACGCCGCCGACGCGATCGTCTTCGGCTCGCCGACCTACATGGGCACCGCCTCCGGCGCCTTCCACACCTTCGCCGAGGCGACCAGCAAGCGCTGGTTCACCAGCATGTGGGCGGACAAGCTCGCGGCGGGCTTCACCAACTCCGGCTCCAAGGCCGGCGACAAGCACCACACCCTGAACTTCTTCCAGACGCTGGCCGCCCAGCACGGCATGACCTGGGTCAACCTGGGCCTGCACCCGGGCTGGAACTCCACCACCGCCTCCGAGAACGACCTGAACCGTCTCGGCTACTTCGCCGGCGTGGGCACCCAGACCCCGGTGGACGGCAGCCCCGACGCCGTCCACAAGGCCGACATCGCCACCGCCGAGCACCTGGGCGAGCGGGTCGCCAAGCAGGCCGCGATCGTGGCCGCCGGCCGGATCGCCCTTGCGGCCTGACGCCCACTCACCCAAGGCCGAAGCCGAACCGAGCTCGAACCCGAGCTCGGCCCCCAACTCGGCCCCCAACTCGGCCCTTTCGGCGCCCGCGCCTCACTGCGCGGGCGCCGAAGCCGGTCCGGCAGAGGCGGAGACGGCCGACGCCACTCCGGTGGCCGCCAGGTCGCTGCCGCGCGTCTCCGGCAGCGCGCACAGGCAGAGCACCGAGACCAGGCCGACCCCGGCCAGGTACCAGCCCACCGGTTCGGCCGTCCCGAACGCCCCGGTCAGCCTGGTCGCCACCAGGGGTGCCGTCGCCCCACCGACCACACCGCCGAGGTTGTACGTCAGCGACGCCCCCGTGTACCGCACGTTCGTCGGGAAGAGCTCCGGCAGGTACGCCGCCACCGGCCCGAACAGGCCGCCCAGCACGGCCATCGCCCCGACCAGGGCAATGGCCATCAACGGCACCCGGACGGTCTCCAGCAGCGGGAACAGCACCAGCGACCACCCGGCCGCCAGCACGGTGGCGAACTGCAGCACCCGGCGCCGCCCCCAGCGGTCGCTGCGCCCGGCCGTGAACCAGGCCGCCGAGCCCTTGGCCACCGCGCCGACCAGCAGCAGGCCCATCACCAGGCCCCGGGCCACCCCCAGATCCATGGTGGCGTAGGCGAGCGCGTAGGTGGTGGTCAGGTAGAACAGCGCGTACCCGATCATGATCGCGCCACCGCCCAGCAGCACCGTCCGACCGTGATCCCGCAGCACCGTCAGGACCGGCACCTCGACCGGCTCGGCCCGGTCCCGGAAGAGCGGGCTCTCCGCGATCCTGAGCCGGACGAACAGCCCGACGGCGACCAGCACGAGCGAGGCCAGGAACGGCACCCGCCAGCCCCACGCCATGAAGGCCGCGTCGCTGAGCGCCTCGGACAGCGCCAGGAACACCCCGGTCGCCAGGAAGAACCCCACGCACGGCCCGAGTTGCAGGTACGCGCCGTACCGCCCGCGCCGCTCCGGCGGGGCGTGCTCGGCCAGCAGCAGTGCCGCGCCGCCCCACTCCCCGCCCAGGCCCACACCCTGGCAGACCCGCAGCACCACCAGCAGCGCCGGTGCCCACGTCCCCCAGCCGCCGTACCCCGGCAGCAGTCCGACGGCGGCCGTGGACAGGCCCATCAGCAGCAGCGAGACCACCAACGTCGTCTTCCGGCCCAGCCGGTCGCCGAAGTGCCCGAACAGCACCGCGCCCAACGGCCGGGCCAGGAAGGCCACGGCGTACACCGAGAAGGCCGCGAACAGGGCACCGGCGGTGCCGAGCCCGGGGAAGAACACCCGGCCGAAGACCAGTGCGGCGGCGGTGCCGTAGATGAAGAAGTCGTAGTACTCGATCGCGGTGCCGATGAAGGCGGCCACCGCGATCCGGCGCAGCCCGGGGTCCGTCCGGGTGTCGTGAGAAGTCATGACACCCACAGTGCTGGGCCGTTGACCTGCACCGACAGCACGCACACGGGTGAACCGGGCGCGTGGTGGCTGCCGCCCGCCCCCCGGGTGAAGCCCACAACAGGGGCGTGAGGAACGGCGCGAAGCGGTGAGTGCGCGCCGTCACTCCCGCTTTCGCGCACTCAGCTGATCAAGCAGAGCCCCGCGCCCCCGGACAGTGCACCTGACCCCAGTGCCCAGCTACTGGCAGAGTCCTACTCGACCTGCTCGGCGAGCTCCATCCAGACCAGCTCGAGGCTCTCCTTCTCGTCCTTGACCTTGCGCAGCTGGGTGTCCAGCTCCGCGACCTTGGAGAAGTCGGCCGCGTTGTCGGCCAGTTGGGCGTGCAGCTTGGCCTCCTGCTGGTCCAGCTTGGCGATCTGGCGCTCCGTCCGCTGCAGCTCCTTCTTCAGCGCCCGGGTGTCACCGACCGGCTTGACCTGCACCACCCCGGCGGGCACCGCCGCCTCGGCGATCTTCGCCCGGCGCTCCAGGTACTCGTCGACGCCGTTCGGCAGCATCCGCAGCCGCTGGTCGCCGAGCAGGGCGTGCACGGTGTCCGTGGTCCGCTCGATGAAGAACCGGTCGTGGCTGATCACGACCATCGAGCCGGGCCAGCCGTCGAGCAGGTCCTCCAGCTGGTTGAGGGTCTCGATGTCCAGGTCGTTGGTGGGCTCGTCGAGGAAGAGCACGTTGGGCTCGTCCATCAGCAGGCGCAGCAGCTGCAGCCGGCGGCGCTCGCCACCGGAGAGGTCGCCGACCGGCGTCCACTGCTTGTCCTTGGTGAAGCCGAACTGCTCGCAGAGCTGACCGGCGCTCATCTCCCGGCCCTTGCCGAGGTCGACCCGGCCACGGATCTGCTCGACGGCCTGCAGCACCCGGGTCGCCGGGTCCAGCTCGGCGATCTCCTGCGACAGGTACGCCAGCCGGACGGTCTTGCCGACCTTGACCACGCCGGACGCGGGCTGCACGTCACCCTGGCTCGCGTACGCGGCCTGCATGGCCCGCAGCAGCGAGGTCTTGCCCGCGCCGTTGACGCCGAGCAGACCGATCCGGTCGCCGGGGCCGAGGTTCCAGGTGAGGTTCTCCAGCAGCAGCTTGGGGCCGGCCTTGACGGTGACGTTCTCCAGCTCGAAGACCGTACGGCCCAGACGCGCGTTGGCGAACTTCATCAGCTCGGACTTGTCGCGCGGCTCCGGGACGTCGGCGATCAGCGCGTTGGCCGCCTCGATCCGGTAGCGCGGCTTGGACGTACGGGCGGGGGCGCCCCGGCGCAGCCAGGCTAGCTCCTTGCGGGCCAGGTTCTGCCGCTTGCTCTCCTCCGTCGCCTCGATCCGCGAGCGCTCGGCACGGGCGAAGACGTAGTCGGAGTAGCCGCCTTCGTACTCGTGCACCTCACCGCGCTGGACGTCCCACATCCGGCTGGCGACCTGGTCCAGGAACCACCGGTCGTGGGTGACGCAGACGAGCGCCGAGCGGCGCTTGCTGAGGTGCTGGGCGAGCCAGGCGATGCCCTCGACGTCCAGGTGGTTGGTGGGCTCGTCCAGCACGATCAGGTCGTGCTCGCCGAGCAGCAGCTTGGCCAGCGCGATCCGGCGGCGCTCGCCACCGGAGAGCGGGCCGATCACGGTGTCCAGCCCCTGGTCGAAGCCGGGCAGGTCGAGACCGCCGAACAGGCCCTGGATGATGTCGCGGATCCGCGAGTCGCCCAGCCACTGGTGGTCGTCCCGGTCGGCGATCACCTCGTGCCGGATGGTGGCCTTCGGGTCGAGCGAGTCGTGCTGGGTGAGCACCGCCATCTGCAGCCCGCCCGAGTGGGTGATCCGCCCGGTGTCCGGCTCCTCCAGCTTGGCGAGCATTCGGATCAGCGTGGTCTTGCCGTCACCGTTGCGCCCGACGACACCGATCCGGTCCCCTTCGCTGACGCCCAGGCTGACGCCGTCCAGCAGGGCACGAGTGCCGTAGATCTTGGTGACGGACTCGATGGTGGCGAGATTGACGGCCACTGCTGCTGCGCTCCTGGGATCGGCGTAACCGGGGAGTGCCCCGACCTTCCAAGAGTAGTCGGCGCGCCGTGCCCGTCTCAGCGGTCGGTCGCCCGAGGGTGCGCGGTACCGGCGTACGTGATCCAACAGGTGGCTCGCTCCTGAGCCGACGACTCCCGCTCCTCGGCGGTAGCCGCGTCAGTGAACCGCCGCCCCCCGGACGGGTCCGTACGTCGCGTGGGCGGTGCGGCAGGTGCCGGAGGCCGTCAGGGCGGCAGCCAGGGCCTCGGCCGCTGACGCGTCCTTGGCAAGGAAGGCGCAGGTGGGGCCGGAGCCGGAGACCAGGGCGCCGATCGCTCCCGCCTCGGTACCGGCCGCGAGGGTGGCGGCGAGGGCGGGGCGCAGCGAGAGGGCGGCGGGCTGGAGGTCGTTGGTGAGGGCCGCCGCCAGAGCGGCCGGGTCGCCCGTGGCGAGGGCGGCGAGCAGGGCGGGGGCCGCGTCCGGGGTCGGTACGTCGGCCTCGGATGAGCCCGTGCCCGCCTCCTCGCGGAGGCGGTCGCACTCGCGGAAGACGGCGGGGGTGGAGAGGCCGCCGTCGGCGACCGCGAAGACCCAGTGGAAGGTGCCGGTGACGGGCAGCGCCTCCAGGATCTCGCCCCGGCCCCGGCCCAGCGCGACCCCGCCCAGCAGGGCGAACGGGACGTCGGAGCCGAGCTCGGCCGCGAGGTCGAGCAGGACGTCCATGGGCGTCCCCAGGCCCCACAGCGCGTCGCAGGCGACCAGCGCGGCCGCGCCGTCCGCACTGCCGCCCGCCATGCCGCCGGCCACCGGGATGGCCTTGGCGATGTGCAGGTGGACGCCGGGGTCGGCGAGGCCGTGGTGCGCGGCCAGCAGGCGGGCCGCGCGGGCGGCGAGGTTGGTATCGTCCAGCGGCACCTGCGCGGCGTCCGGCCCGCTGCAGCTGAGCGTGACGCCCTCGCCCGGGGTCGCCGTCACCTCGTCGCCGAGGGCTACGGCGAAGAAGACGTTCGCCAGGTCGTGGAAACCGTCGCCGCGCAGCCCGCCGACCCCCAACTGCACGTTGACCTTCGCGGGGACCCGGACCTTGATCACAGCGCGGACGCCTTCGGCTTGTGCTCGGCGATGGCGGCGAACTGCTCCACCGTCAGCATCTCGCCGCGCAGCTTGTGGTCGATCCCGGCGGCGGCGAGCGCCTCCTCGGCGGCTGCCGGAGAGCCCGCCCAGCCGGCCAGCGCGGCGCGCAGCGTCTTGCGGCGCTGTGCGAAGGCGGCGTCCACGACGGCGAACACCTCGCGGCGGGTGGCGGTGGTCTTCGGCGGCTCGCGGCGGATCAGCGAGACCAGACCGGAGTCCACGTTGGGCGCGGGCCAGAAGACGTTGCGGCCGATCGCACCGGAACGCTTCACGTCCGCGTACCAGTTGGCCTTGACCGAGGGCACCCCGTACACCTTGTTGCCCGGCTTGGCGGCGAGCCGGTCGGCGACCTCGCTCTGCACCATGACGAGCGTCCGCTCGATGCTGGGGAAGGTCGCGAGCATGTGCAGCAGGACGGGCACGGCGACGTTGTACGGCAGGTTGGCGACCAGCGCGGTGGGCGGCGGGCCCGGCAGCTCGGTGACCTCCATCGCGTCACTGAGGACGAGGTCGAAGTGCGGCGCCCGCTCGGGCATCCGGGACGTGATGGTGGTCGGCAGGTGCTGCGCGAGCAGCGGGTCGATCTCCACCGCCGTGACGTGCGCGGCGACCTCCAGCAGCGCCAGCGTCAGCGACCCGAGCCCGGGGCCGACCTCGACCACCGAGTCCTCGCCCGTCACCCCGGCGGCCCGGACGATCCGGCGCACGGTGTTGCCGTCGATGACGAAGTTCTGCCCACGCTGCTTGGTCGGCTTCACGCCAAGGGCTGCTGCCAGCTCCCGGATGTCGGAGGCGCCGAGGAGGTGGCTGTCAGGGGTGGGGTCGGTGGTGCTCACCCGCCAAGGATACGGGCGGCGCGCGCCTACTTCTGCGGGAAGCGGTCCGTCTCGATCCGGACGACCCGGCCGTCCGGCAGTGGAAGGTCCACCGGCTCACCGAACGGTCGCTCCACCGGCTTCGGATAGCCCTGCTTGGCCTTCGGCTCGGTGAACAGGGTCCACTTGCCCTCGAGCGGATCGACGATCAGGTACGTCGGGACGCTGTACCGGCCGTACAGGTCGAGCTTGATGCGGTAGTCGTTGTCGATCGAGCTTCCGGACACCACCTCGATCACGGCGTCGAGGTCGGTCCAGTCGTACCGCCCGGTGTCCGGACCGGTGGCGGCGTCGTCGGCAAGGATGGCCACGTCAGGAGCGAAGCCGTTCTTGTAACCGGGGAAGTCGATCGGCACGTCGGCCATGATCCTCGCGTCCTCACCGAGGGTCTTCCAGAGCTGCTGGAGAATCTGGCTGATGATCGTCCACTGGGTCTCGCTCTGCGGCGACACGACGATCTGACCCCCGATGATCTCGACGCGATACCCCTCGGGGATGGCCATCCCCTCGACGATCTCCCACATGTCGCTTATGGCTGTCGACATGGCGTCTCCCTCCGGTCAGCTTCAGTATGGCGCAGCCCGCTCCCTCAGTAGCCGAACGCCCGGGCCGTGTTCTCCGCGATGGCCGTCGCGAGTTCGTCCTCGTGGAGACCTCGCGAGGCGGCCATCGACCGCAGCGTGACCGGGATCAGGTACGGCGCGTTGGGGCGGCCCCGGTACGGGTGCGGAGTGAGGAAGGGGGCGTCCGTCTCGATCAGGATGCGGTCGAGGGGGGTGACGGCTAGGGCGTCGCGCAGGGGCTGGTTGGCCTTGAAGGTGACGGGGCCGGCGAAGGAGAGGTACCAGCCGTGCTCGGCGCAGATCCTGGCCATCGCGGCGTCGCCGGAGTAGCAGTGGAAGACCGTGCGCTCGGGAGCGCCCTCCGCCAGCAGCATGGCGATGACGTCCTCGTGGGCGTCGCGGTCGTGGATCACGAGTGCTTTGCCGTGGCGCTTGGCGATCTCGATGTGGCGGCGGAAGGACTCCTTCTGGATGTCCACGCCCTCGGGCCCGGTCCGGAAGTAGTCGAGCCCGGTCTCGCCGACGGCGAGGACGTGCGGCAGAGCAGCCAGTGCGTCTATCTCGGCCAGCGCGGCGTCGAGCGCGGCCGAACCACCCGGCGTGCGCTTCTGGCCCGACCAGCCGTCCGGGTCCCCGAGGACCAGGCGCGGCGCCTCGTTGGGGTGCAGCGCGACGGCCGCGTGCACGGCGTCGAACTCGGCCGCCAGCTCGGCGGCCCAACGCGAACCCGCCACGTCGCAACCCACCTGGACGACGGTGGTGACCCCGACCGAGGCCGCCTTGGCGAGGCTCTCAGCGGGGGTGCCGGACTGCATGTCCAGGTGGGTGTGCGAGTCGGCCACCGCGACCGCCAGCGGAGCGGGCAGCGGCGGTGGGGTCGTCCGGTCTTCGTCCTTGGTGGCCATGGTTCAGACGGCCGGCTTCTCTTCGAGGCGCGGGAAGAGGATCTCGCCCTTGGTGACGGTCGACCCGGCCGGCAGCCGGCCCCAGTCCGCGACGGTGGCGATGGTCTGGTCGGCGAGCGCGCCCAGCCCGGCTTCGGCGCCCAGCGAGTCCCAGAGCTTCTCGGCGGTGACCGGCATCAGCGGGTTGAGCAGCACTGCGGTGGCCCGCAGCGCCTCGGCGGCCGTGTAGAGGATGGTGGCGAGCCGCGCCTGCCCGGCCTCGGACTCGTCCTTGGCGACCTTCCAGGGCTCCTGCTCGGTGAGGTAGCCGTTGACCTGCTTGACGAACTCGAAGATCGCCGCGATGCCGCCCGCGAAGTCCAGCTCCTCGCCGATCTTCCGGTCGGCGGTCTGCACGGCCGTGGCCAGCCCCTCGGCGACGGCCTGCTCGGCCTCGCCGGCGGCGGTCGCGGCGGGCAGCGAGCGGTCGAAGTACTTGCCGACCATGGCCGCGACCCGGGAGGCGAGGTTGCCGAAGTCGTTCGCCAGCTCGGAGGTGTACCGGGCGGTGAAGTCCTCCCAGGAGAACGAGCCGTCGGTGCCGAACGGGATGGCCCGCAGGAAGTAGTACCGGTACGCGTCCACGCCGAAGTGCGCCGTGAGGTCCTGCGGCGCGATGCCGGTCAGGTTGGACTTCGACATCTTCTCGCCGCCGACCATCAGCCAGCCGTTGGCGACGACCCGCTTGGGCAGCGGCAGCCCGGCGGCCATCAGCATCGCGGGCCAGATCACCGCGTGGAAGCGCAGGATGTCCTTGCCGACCAGGTGCACGGAGGCGGGCCACAGCCGGGCGAAGCGCTCGGGGTCGGCGCCGTACCCGGCGGCGGTGAGGTAGTTCTGCAGCGCGTCCACCCACACGTAGAGCACGTGCTTCTCGTCCCAGGGCAGCGGCACACCCCAGTCGAAGGTGGAGCGGGAGATCGACAGGTCCTGCAGCCCCTGCTCCACGAAGCGCAGCACCTCGTTGCGCGCGGAGGCGGGCGCGATGAAGTCGGGGTTGGCGGCGTAGAACTCGAGCAGCTTCGGCCCGTACGCGGAGAGGCGGAAGAAGTAGTTCTCCTCCTCCAGCCACTCGACCGGCTTCTTGTGGACCGGGCAGAGCTTCACGTCGTCCGTCGCGCCGGGGAGCAGCTCGGCGGGGAGCTTGTACTCCTCGCAGCCGACGCAGTACGGGCCCTCGTAGCCGCCCTTGTAGATCTCGCCCTTGTCGTGCAGGTCCTGGACGAACTCCTGCACGCGGTCGGTGTGCCGCTGCTCGGTCGTCCGGATGAAGTCGTCGTTCGCGATGTTCAGGTGCTGCCAGAGCGGCTTCCAGGCGTCCTCGACCAGCTTGTCGCACCACTCCTGCGGGGTGACGCCGTTGGCGTCGGCGGTCCGCATGATCTTCTGGCCGTGCTCGTCGGTACCGGTGAGGTACCACACCTGCTCGCCGCGCTGGCGGTGCCAGCGGGTGAGTACGTCGCCCGCGACGGTCGTGTACGCGTGGCCCAGGTGCGGGCGGTCGTTCACGTAGTAGATCGGGGTGGTGACGTAGTACGCCGAGGTGGTGTTGTCTGCAGAGGCCGCCATGGCCGAAATCTTAGCCGCGCGAACGAACCGCCCTCGACCCGATTCTTCGAGGGCGGTGACGTCCGGGCGGCGGTTACGGGCGGCGGCGTTCAGGCGGCCCGGCGGGAGAAGCGCTGGTACCAGCGGCGGCGCGGCTCGCCCGACACCGGCACCGGCGCGGCGGAGGCGGGCTCGGCGTGCGGGGCGAAGCCCGGTGCCGGGTACACCGAGTGCTCGGCCGTGGCCACCCGGCCCTCCCGCATGATGCGGACGGTGTGCCCGCCGCAGCCCGGGCAGGTCGGCTTGAGCAGCGGCGAGGGGACCCGGACGCCGTTGGCGTGGTACTCGATCACGGTGTTCCCGTCCCGGGCCACGTGGTGCTCGATGTCGTACGCCTGCTCCCACCCGTAGCCGCAGCTCAGGCAGGCGAAGGAGTACGCCTCCCGCACGGTCTCCAGGGGGATGTGCGGCCGGGTGGTCAGCCCGACAGCCGCGTCGCTGCTCAGCTTGCCACTCAGAGGGCTACCGATGGTCTCGCTCATAGCCGTCTCCCAGCGCCCTCCGGACGTTCGTCCGGCTCGGGTCTTCCATCCCAGGGAATGCCCCGGATCCTCACTCCGCCACCCGGCTTGCCAAGACTTGGCTCTGAATTGGAGCCACCTGTACGAAGTCAGGGCCAAAGCTTCAGCTCAGCGGGCGTTTATCGAGTGCTCCTTACCCAAGGTACGACCACGAAAAGCGGCAGGCACCACCCTGTGCGGGGTCAGAATCCGCTGTCCGGGCGACTACTTGATCTTCGCGGCCACCACCGCGTCGAAGACCTCGCGCTTGGGCAGGCCCAGCTCGATCGCGACGGCCGCGATGGCCTCCTTGCGGTGCTCCCCGGCCTCCTCGCGGGCGGCGACCCGGCGGGCCAGCTCCTCGGGGGTCAGCGAGGACGGCGCGGCGGGCGGGGCGCCCGCGACGACCACGGTGATCTCGCCCCGGACGCCTTCGGCGGCCCAGGTGGCGAGTTCGCCGAGCGGGCCGCGCTTGACCTCCTCGTACGTCTTGGTCAGCTCGCGGCAGACGGCGGCGGGGCGGTCGGCGCCGAACGCCTCCGCCATCGCGGTGAGCGACTCGGCGATCCGGTGCGGGGCCTCGAAGAAGACCATGGTGCGGGGCTCGGTGGCGACCTCGGCGAGCTGGCGGGCGCGGTCGCCGGTCTTGCGGGGCAGGAAGCCCTCGAAGGTGAAGCGGTCCACCGGCAGCCCGGAGAGCGCGAGCGCGGTGAGCACGGCGGACGGGCCCGGCACGGCGGTGACCTTGATGCCGACCGCGACGGCGGCGTCCACCAGGCGGTAGCCGGGGTCGGAGACCGACGGCATCCCCGCGTCGGTGACCAGCAGCACCCGGGCACCGCCCTGGAGCGCCTCGACCAGCTCCGGGGTGCGGGCCACCTCGTTGCCCTCGAAGTAGGAGAGCACCCGGCCGGTCGGGGTCACGCCGAGGGCCTGGGTGAGGCGGCGCAGCCTCCGGGTGTCCTCGGCGGCGATCACGTCCGCCGAGGTCAGCTCGGTGAGCAGCCGGGGCGGGGCGTCGGAGACGTCGCCGATGGGGGTCCCTGCGAGTACGAGTACACCTGTCACAGGCCCATCCTCGCAGTAGTCGGGGCCGTTCCCGCGCGGCCGGACACCGCCCCGGCCGATTGGTGACGAACCGGGCAGCTTCGGAGCGGCCCATTGCCCGCTCATCGCGCGCCCCTACGATGTGGCGGGTGAGCGGCGACCTGGCACCTGAGACGCCTATTGGCGTGGACCACACCGAGCAGGGTGGCGTGGATCTGCTGAGCGGCACCCCCGTCGTGCCCGCGCAGCGCGAGGCCGGGCCGGTGCGCTCGGCCTGGCAGCGCGGACTGGAGCGGTACGGGTACCGGGCGCCGGACCGCTCCGGCTACGCCGAGCGGCTGGTGCCGCCGATGCCGGACGGCCGGGGGGTGACGCCGCGCCGGGTGCCGCCGTCGCCGCTGCTCGCCCGCCTGGGCATCGTGCTCCCGGCGGCGCTCTGGTCGTGGCTGGTCCGCTGGGCGGGCTGGCTCGGGCCGATCGGGGTGGCGCTGTTCGGCGGCCTGCTGCGGTTCACCAGCCTGGGGCAGCCGAACGCGGTCATCTTCGACGAGACGTACTACGCCAAGGACGCGTACTCGCTCTGGCACGGCGGCTACGAGACCAACTGGCCGGACGACGCCAACAACAAGATCCTCGGCTCGCCGCAGTCCATCCCGTTCCGCACCGACCCGTCGTACATCGTCCATCCGCCGGTCGGGAAGTGGGTGATAGGTCTCGGCGAGCAGCTGTTCGGGATGCATCCGTTCGGCTGGCGGTTCATGGTGGCGCTGCTCGGCACGGTGTCGATCCTGATGCTCGCCCGGATCGGGCGCCGGCTGTTCCGGTCGACGCTGCTGGGCTGCGTGGCCGGGCTGCTGCTGTCGGTGGACGGGCTGCACTTCGTGATGAGCCGCTCGGCGCTGCTCGACCTGGTGGTGATGTTCTGGTTCCTGGCCGCCTTCGGCTTCATGCTGCTCGACCGGGACCGGACCAGGGCCCTGATCGCCCGCCGGACGGCCGACCGCCCCGGCGGGGACTGGCTGCTGCTCGGCTGGCGCCCGTACCGGCTGGCCGCCGCCGTCTCGATCGGGCTGATGGGCGCGACCAAGTGGAGCGGCATGTACGTGCTGGTCGCGTTCTGGCTGCTCGGCGTCTGCTGGGACGTCGGCGCCCGGCGGCTCGCGGGCTCCCGGAGCCCGCTGCTGTACGGGCTCTGGGACGCGACCGTCGCCGGGCCGCTGCTCCTGCTGGTGGCGAGCACGGTGTACGTCGCCTCCTGGACGGGCTGGTTCCTGAGCAGCACGGCACCCGACAAGGGCGGCTACGGGCGGGACTGGGCGCTGCACCGCGCCGGGCTCTCGCCGGAGTACGTCCAGGGCGTCCGGATGCCGTTCCGGGTGGACCTGACCTGGGTGCCGGACGCGCTGCGCAGCCTCTGGCACTACCACGCGTCGATGTACGACTTCCATACTCATCTGACCAGCCCCCACACGTACCAGTCGAGCCCGTGGAGCTGGCTGGTCCAGGGCCGGCCGGTGTCGTACTTCTACGACTCGCCGAAGCTCGGCCAGAACGGTTGCAAGGTCAACGAGTGCGCCCGCGAGGTGCTCGCGATAGGCACGCCGCTGCTGTGGTGGGCGGGCACGGTGGCGCTGGTGTACTGCCTGTACCGCTGGGCGCTGCGGCGGGACTGGCGGGCCGGTGCGGTGCTCTGCGCGGTGGCGGCCGGGTACCTGCCGTGGTTCCTGTACCCGACCCGGACGATCTTCCTCTTCTACGCGGTGGCCTTCGTCCCGTTCCTGGTGCTCGCGCTGACGATGATGATCGGGGCGATGATCGGGCCGAAGAACGCCTCGCGGGACCGCAGGACGGTCGGCGTCGTGGGTGCGGGGCTGCTGATCGTCGCGATCATGTGGAACTTCCTGTACTTCTACCCGCTGTACACGGGACAGACGATCCCGATGGACGCCTGGCGGGCCCGGATGTGGTTCACCAGCTGGATCTGACACAACGGTATGTCCCGAAACGATGACAACCCGGGCCCTGGGGCATGTGCTCCAGCACTCCGTGCCTAGGGTGACTCGACCGTACCGACAGCCAGACCAACGGGGGACCGCACATGAACAAGGGCGGAAAGATCGCCATCGCCACCGTCTGCACCATCATGCTCGGCGTGGGTGGCTACGGCGCGTACTCCATAACCAGCTCGCTGACCAGCAGCTCCACGACGGCCACGAAGACCCCGAAGCCCCGGACGGTGCTGGACCAGCCGCCCAGCGCCGACCAGGCCGCCACCGGCGCGAAGGCCTTCCTGGACGCCTGGTCCAGCGGCAACCTGACGGCCGCCGCCGCCCTGACGGACGCACCGGACGCGGCCATGACCGCGCTCACCGCCTTCCAGACCAACGTGAAGCCGAGCGCGCTCACCCTCGTGCCCGGCCCTGCGGGGCAGCCCGTCTCCACCCCCTCGCCCTCCCCGAGCTCCTCGGTCTCCGGCGCGCCGGTGTCCCTGCCCGCCAACCAGGTGGCGCTCGGTTTCAAGGCCACGGTCGAGTTCGCCGGTACCACGAACGTCTGGAACTACACCGGCGCGCTCGGACTGGAACAGATGAGCGACGGCAAGGCCGCCGTGCACTGGACGCCGACCGTGATCCACCCGCACCTGGCCGACGGCGAGAGCATGGCGGTGAAGGCGGTCTTCGCGCCGCCGTCCTCCGTGGTGGACCGCCACGGCAAGTCCCTGAAGGGCTTCGCCTCGCTCGACCAGCTGCTCGGCTCGTTCAACAACGCGGCCGCCGGGACGCCGGGCGACGCCGGCCAGAGCGTGGTGATCACCGACAGCTCGGGCAAGAAGCCGGACGAGAAGCTCTTCGCGATCACCGACCCCAAGCCCGGGAAGCCGCTCAGCCTGACCCTCGACGCCAAGGTGCAGGCCGCCGCCGAGGCCGCGCTGAACAGCGCCGGCTCCGGCCTGTCCGGTTCGGTGGTCGCGATCGAGCCGAGCACCGGGAACATCCTGGCCATCGCCAACAGCCCGGCCACCTACAACCGGGCCTTCCTCGCCGCGCTCGCCCCCGGCTCGACCATGAAGGTGATCGACGCCGCCGCGCTGCTGGAGGCCGGCATCAGCCCCAGCGCGAACATGCAGTGCCCCGACCACACGGTGGTGTCCGGGCAGACCATCACCAACGACGAGAAGGGCGACCACCTGGACTACACGTTCGCCCAGGACTTCGCCCAGTCCTGCAACACCGCCTTCATCCAGCAGGGCATGAAGACGCTGACCGGCAGCCAGCAGGCGGACACCGCGAAGGAGGTCTTCGGCCTCGGCCCGGTCTGGTCGACCGGGCTCAAGATCCAGCCGCCGAAGATCCCCGTGCCCACCACCGCCAACCAGCGGGCCTCCGACCTGATCGGCCAGGGCACCATCACGATGAGCGCGCTGGCCATGGCCTCGGTCTCGGCGACCGTCCAGAACGGCACCTTCCACCAGCCGATCCTGGTCCCCGGATCCACTCAGCTCCCCGCCGACCGCAACCTCTCCAGCAGCACCCTGGACGCACTGCGCAGCATGATGCGGCAGGTCGTCACCGGCGGCACCGCAGCCGGCGTGTCCGGGATGCCCAGCGGGTCGGGCGCGAAGACCGGCACCGCCGAGGTCGGCAACCAGGCCAAGTCCAACAGCTGGTTCACCGCCTTCAGTGGCAACCTCGCGGTGGCCGTCGAGGTCGAGAACGGCGGCCACGGCGCGGACACGGCCGGACCGGTGGCGGCCAAGGTCCTCCAGGTCGGCAACTGAGACCGACCGGCAATCGGGGGCGGCCCAGGTGCGTACGGCTGCGGGTCAGGCCTTGCCGTAGACCGCCGCGACGTTGTCGGTGGCCGGGTGGGTGTGGGCGGCCGGGCCGGTGGCGAAGGCCCGGAGGAGGTTCTCGGTGACCTTCTGGGTGAGGTCTCCGGCCTTGGCGTCCATGCCGTGGTCCCCGCCGCCGCCCGGGCCCTGGGCGTCGAGGGCCTCGACCCACCGCATGGTGCCGCTGCCGAAGACCCCGGCACCGCTCGGCGCGGTGTAGTAGGCGGCGTCGGAGTAGCTGTGGCGGCCTTCGCAGACCACCGGGGAGTGGGCCAGGATCTCGATCGGGCGGGGTGTCGGGAAGCCGGTGTCGACCCGGTCGTACTCGACGCCGACCAGGTGCGGGAAGCTGTCGCCCTTCTGCACACCCGTCCCCGCGAACAGCCAGTGGCCGGGGTTGGTGACCACGTACGGGGCGTCCACCGGGTAGCCGTCGTAGATCACGCCGAGCAGCGAGCTCTCCGGGTCGGCGCCGGGCGGGGAGCGGAAGTCGGTGGTGGCGGGCTTGCCCGCCTGGTAGCCGGGGTCGTCCTTGTACGCGGTCTTGTAGCAGACCACCACCCGGCCGGGGCCCAGCTCGGACGGGTCGTAGCGGACTCGGCGGAAGCAGCAGTTGGCTCCCAGGATCGCCACGTTCGTCCCGGCGTCACGGGCGGCGGTGACGTGCTGCCGCTGCTCGGGCGACCAGTACTCGTCGTGGCCCAGCGAGATCACGGCGGTGGCGCCCCGCAGCAGATCGGGCTCGGCCGCCAGCTCGACCCCGGTGACGTACGCGAGCGGGAGGCCGAGCCGCTCGGCCAGGGCGATCAGCGGGGCCTCGTACGTCAGGAAGAGCCCCGCGCCGTCGTCGTACTGGTACGGGCGGTCGAAGGTGACCTGGAGCGAGCGGGTCGGCAGGCCGCCGCTCGGACCGTTGTAGAGGTTGTAGCCGCCCCACTCGTTGTACGCCTGCCAGGTGGCGACGGCGTTCACGATCACGGTCTTCCCGGCGGTGGTACGGGATCGGACGGTGACGGGCACGAAGCGCTGTCCCGCACCACCGTCGGCGTCCAGGCGGAGCAGGTAGCTGCCCTCCGGCCAGCCCGTGGTGTCGACGGTGGTGGTCCTCGCCCAGCCCGTCCGGACCATCCGGGTCTTCGGGTCGACGGTGGCGGCGGGCTGCTTCTGGCCCGCGATACGAGCAGACTTCCAGACCAGCCGGGCCCGGGCACCGCCGTACCAGCCCATCCGGTACGCCGAAACGGTGAATCCGGGCGCGGTGGTGGACACGTGCAGGCCGAACTGGTCGCCGGGGAACACGCTCACCCGGTCGGCGAAGCCCTCGACGGCCCGCTGCGGACCGGCGTTGGAGACACCCCAGTCGGCGTTGCCCGGGCGGGCGTTCTCGGCCTGGGCGCTCGGGCTCGCGGACGGGCTCGGGCTCGCCGTGCCGGTGCCGTCCACTGCGTTGCCCCGCAGGTCGGCGGACGCGCCCGATCCCAGCGCGCCGGGCCCGCAGGCGCTCAGCCCTGCCGCCGCGCCGACGGCCAGCCCGAGGAAACGCCGCCGGTTGGTGCCCGGGATGCTCCCGGGCACCGCTCCGGTGTCCTGCGGACGCTGCTGCTCATCCATGCGATCGACTCCTGTGCCGCCGGCCCAGCCTGTCTTCTGCCGCCCCCTATCGTGCCGCACGTCGCAACCGGCTCGGCGACGGCTCCGCCTGACGCACTGCGGCCTCGAACGACTCGGACGGCTCGGACGGCTCGGACGGCTCGGACGGCCGGATCAGCCACCTGCGGCGTCCGGCGGCCAGCCGGGGCCAGAGCACCAGGACGGCCGGCAGGGCGAGGTACCCGAACCGCCCGGCGGGGGCGAGCGCGAAGGCGACGGTGAGCCCGGCGGCGAGCCGGTCGCAGGCGGCGACCGCGCCGGGCGGCGGGCGGAGCAGCAGCCACCAGGTGACCGCGAGACCGCCCAGGCAGAGCAGGGCCAGCGAGAGGACGTGCCCGGCGGGCCCGAGTCCCGCCAATACCCTGCCCGGCAGCGGGCTGCCCGCCGGGGTCGGTACGGCGGTCAGCCCGAGCGGGAAGCGGACCACCTGCTCCGACATCACCCGGGCGTGGGTCAGGGCGAGCGGGAGGATGACGGCGGCGCTCGCCAGCAGCGCAGTGCCGGCGGCTCTGGCGGCCGGGCGCCGCCCGTACAGCCGCCAGAGCAGCAGCGCGGCGACCGGCAGGGCGGGCCAGGCCGTCCACTTGAGGGTGCAGGCGAACGCGAGCACCAGCCCGGCGGGGACGGCCCGCCCGTTCGCGGCCAGTGCCAGCGCCAGGCAGCAGACCCCGATCAGCGGCAGATCCACCCCGCCGACCGTCAGCGCGAGGGCGATCAGCGGCGAGGCGGTGAGCGCCGCCAACGGCAGCCAGAGCGAGCACCCGGACGGCCCCCGGCGCAGCAGCCGGCCGCAGGCCAGCAGGCAGCCGAGGAAGGCGGCGGCGAACCAGAGCCGGGCGTCCCCGAGCAGCAGGCTGACCGGGTCGGCGTTGCCGAGGATCGCCCGGGGCAGGCCGAACAGCGTCATCATCGGCAGGTACGGGTTGTAGTCACTGGCCAGCACGGGGTGCGGCAGGTACGGGACGCCGGTGTGCACCAGCAGGTCGGCGGAGCGCTCGACCACTATCACCTCGGACTGGCGGCGGCCGCTCAGGGAGAGCAGCACCAGCGGGACCAGTACGGCCCCGAGCAGCGCCGCCCCGGCGGCCGCGCGCGCCGCGATCCGGCGTGGCAGCGCGAGGCGCAGCAGTGCGGCGACGGCGTACGCGGGAGCGGCGAGAGTGCCCCAGACGATCTGGTTGGGCACGGCGGAGGCCAGCGGGAAGACCGCCGCCCAGGCTGCCGCGCCGGCCCAGCCGACGGCCTGTACCGGTCCTCGTCGCGCCAGCTCCATGGTCGAAGGCTAGAAGCGGGAGACCCGGCGGAGTGGGAGGCGCGTGGAGCCGTCAGCCGGTGAACAGGTTGCGGCCGACGTCCTTCGGCACCACGTCCTGGACGGGCTTGCTGCCCGGGCCGGGGATGTGGGCGCCGGGGACGGGCTGGTTGCCGACCCGGTGCAGCAGCACCACGCCGTCCTCGGCCCAGATCTGCTGGTAGCCGTGGGCCAGCAGCAGCTGGACCCGGTCGGCCTGCTGCTGGGCGGAGAGGAACGGGAAGGTGCGGACCTCGGGACGGATCAGTACGTAGTCGCGTCCGCGCGGCGTCCCGTCGACCAGGACGGCGTCCGTCCGGGCGGTGAGCCGGGGCACGATCTGGTTGTCCGCCTCGACGGACGCGCCGTCGGGGATCAGCGCGGCGGCCCGCACCATCGCGGCGGCGCTGGTCTTGGGCGTCCAGTCGGACGGGAGCAGCAGCGAGCCGAGGCCCAGCGGGACGGCGGCCAGCAGTGAGAAGACGGCCACCGTCAGCCCGAGGCGGCGCGCGGCGCGCCGGGTGCGCTGCTGGGCGTGCAGGCGGCCCAGGGTCTCCAGCGTCGCCGTCAGCAGGATCGGCCAGAGGAAGGCGTCGTAGTGGTGGGCGATCGACCAGTGGTTGGGGTTGTCGGAGAGTATTCGCTCGGTGAGCAGCGGCAGGGCGCAGAGCGCCGTCGCGGAGCGCAGCGGCAGGGCGAGCAGGGTGCCGAAGAGCCAGAGCACCAGCAGCGGCTTGACCGTCGTGCTGAACGCCGAGTCCAGCAGCAGCATCGGGTCGCCGAGCACGTTCCGCAGCGCCGACCCGGCGTCCGGGCCGATCTGCCCGTAGTTCCAGTAGTAGCCGGGCTGCCCGCCCATCGCGGGTATCAGCCAGCTGATGGCGGCCACCGAGACGACCGGCCCGCCGACCAGCAGGCCCGCGCCGTACGCCAGGCCGCGCCCGTCCCGGACCCGTCGGCTACGGAGCAGGAGCACCAGGCCGTAGGCGCCGACCATCAGCCCCATGTCCTCCTTGGTGCAGCAGATCAGCGCCGCCACCAGGGCGACCGTGCCGTACTTGCGGGCCATCCCGCGCTCGAACATCAGCAGCGTCAGCGGGACGGCGAAGGCCACCTCGTGGAAGCCGCCCCGGGCCGCCGCGAGCAGCGGCCAGCCCAGCGCGTACACCAGCCCCGCCAGGTCCGCCGCCCGGCGGACCGTCCTGGCGGCGCTCGCGGCGAAGGTGCGCGCGGCGATCCGGCGGACCAGCGGGACACCGGCCGCGAACAGCAGCGCCTGGCCGAGCATCAGCGTGCGCGGGTCGTTCCACACCCAGTACAGCGGGGCCAGCAGCGCCAGCACCGGCGAGAAGTGGTCGCCCAGCAGCGAGAACCCGGGCGGGAACTCGTGGTGGTAGCTCTTCACCTCGGAGATCGGCAGCCCGAAGTGCGCGTAGCCGCGGATCCCCTGGTCGAATATCGACAGGTCGAACCCGCCGATCTGGACGGCCGACCACTGCTGCAGCCCGAGCGCAAAGGCGACCACGAAGCAGAGCAGCATGAGCAGGAGGGTCCGCCGCCGACCGGACCCGGCGGCGGCCGCCGGGGTCAGGGGAACGACCGGGGCGGCGGACGGACTGAGCGCGGTGGCCGCGTCGGACATCGCGCCCCGAGACGTGGGCATGGCGGAGGACCCCCAGGGGTTCGTCGACGGCTCGGTCCCAGTGACCGGAGAACAAGCTCCCCACGGTAACCGAGCCTTATTTTCAGGCCCGTGACGGGCATCACGTCGGCCGTCACAGTGCTGTCACAGCTGTGCGGAGCGGTGGTGGTTTACCCGACGGGCCATCGCAGCACGGTGACGCCGCCCTCGGACCCGACGACCTGGTACCCGACGCTCTCGGCCAGCGCCAGCTGTGCCCGCTCCCCGGCCGGGGTGAGCGGCCAGCCCATCGGCTGTCCGTCGTCCACCGCGAGCCACTGGGCCGTGGACCAGGGCTGCTGGGGCAGGCCGAACACGAACACGGTGCAGCGGTCGGTCAGTTGCGGTACCAGCCGGTTGGAGGCCGCCACCCTGGCTCCGGACGGGATCCGCGCCAGCAGCGAGTGTGCGGCCTCGGCCCGGACCGACGAGCGCCAGAAGCCCGGCGTGCCGAGCTGCCCGAGCGGGTAGCACGGCAGCAGGAACAGCGTCGCCGCGAGACCGACCGCCGGCGCCCCCCGGGTCCAGCACGACGACAGCGCCCCGCCACCCCGCCTCGACAGCACGTCCACGAAGGCCGCGAAGACGATCGGCATCAGCACCACGCTGTAGTGGTAACTCGTGCCCCAGTAGGCGGGGTTGCTGGAGAGCATTCGCCAGGCGAGGGTGGGGACGGCGATCAGCAGCAGCGGCGAACGGATCGCCAGCAGGGCCGTCGGGGCGAGCAGCAGGAGCAGCGTCCTGGCCTTCTCCGCCGGGGTGACCAGCTCCAGCGGCAGCGACAGCAGGCTGTGTCCGCCGGCCCCGCCCAGCGTGCTCCAGTAGGCGAAGCTGCCGCCCGGGTTCATCGCGGGCAGCAGCACCAGCATCTCCAGTGCGCTGGCGGCCAGGCCGAACACCACCGTCCACAGCCCGAGCCGACGCGCTCCCCGCCAGCAGACGTACCCGCCGACGGCGGCGACGGTGACGCCCAGGTCCTCCTTCACCAGCACCAGCGGCGCGGCCCAGAGCACTGCCGCCCGCCAGCGCTGCTCCCCCAGCGCCACCACCGAGAAGGCGACCAACGGCACCGCGAAACTGACCTCGTGGAAGTCGAAACCGACGGCGGAGGCCACGCCCCAGGAGGCGCCGTACCCGACCCCCACCAGCACGGCGGCCACCGTGCCGAGCCGCCGCAGCGCCCAACCGCTCAGCGGCACCACCGCGAGCGCGAGCAGCGCGGCCTGGCCCAGCAGCAGTGCCTTGGCGCCCGGCCAGAGCCAGTACAGCGGCGCGAGCAGGGCCAGCACCGGTGAGAAGTGGTCGCCCAGCAGGTTGAAGCCGTCCGCCTTCAGGGCCACGATCGGCCCGTGGCCCTCGGCGTAGCCGCGTACCGCCTGCTCGAAGATGCCCAGGTCGTACCCGGTGGTGAGGACCAGGTCGTGCCGTCGGAAGGAGTACAGGGTGTAGAGCGCGAAGAAGGCGAGGGCGAGGCCCCAGGGGAGGTACCGCGCGGGCCGGCGCTCGGCGGCCTGCCCGGGTATCTCCGGTATCGCGGCCGCTTCCGCTGTGTCCGATGTCTCCTGGGTCCCCGCTGTCCCTGGTATCCCGACTGTCCCGGCTTCGCTATTCGTCGAGTCGACTGCCGCCAACCTGCCCATGCCTGTTCCCCCCCGGAGATTACGCGCCTCTCTGGTACGAGAACTGGTTCCCGTACGTCGCAGATCTGGCAGATCATGCCAGACGAGTTGTCAGCCCCCGGTGAGAACGGCGCGCATCACCGACTTCGCGATCGGCGCCGCCAGCCCACCGCCGGTGACGTCCGTCGCGCTGCTGTCCGCGATCACCACCGCGACGGCGACCGGCGGGACGTTCCCGGAGCCGCTCGGCTTGGCCCAGGAGATGAACCAGGCGTACGGCACCCCGGTGTTGTCCACGCCGTGCTGGGCCGTACCGGTCTTGCCACCGACGGTGGCGCCGCTGATCCGGGCGTTCCGACCGGTACCGTTCTCCACCACGTCCGCCATCAGCTGCTGCACCTGCGCGGCGACGCCCGGGCTCATCGCCTGCTTGTAGGTGGTGGGCTTCATGAGCTGGACGGTGCTGCCGTCGCTCCTGGTCAGCTTGTCCACAAGCTGTGGATACATCACCGTGCCGTTGTTGGCGACGCCCGCCGCGACCATCGCCATCACCAGCGGGGTGGCCGCGGTGTCGAACTGCCCGATCGAGGACAGGGCCACCTGCGACTGGTTCATCCTGGTGTCGAAGTTGCTGCGGGCGGGCCGGACCGGGATGTCCAGTTTCGGGTCGTTGAAGCCGAAGTTCTCCGCCATCGAGACCATCCTCCCGAGCCCGACCTGCGCGCCGAGATACCCCATCACACTGTTGCAGGAGTAGACCATCGCGATGTCGAGGGAGAGGCCCGCCTGATCGCAGGAGGAGGTGTCGTTGACCAGCTCGGTGGTGGTACCCGGCAGAATGTACGGATACGGAGCACCCGTGCTCGCGTTGAGGTCCGTCACCACTCCGTTGGAGAGCGCCGCAGCCGCCGTGACGACCTTGAAGGTCGACCCCGGCGGGTAGATCTGGCGGAGCGCCCGGTTCAGCAGCGGCTGGTTGGTGTCGGCCTGCAGCTTGTTCCAGGCGTCCTGGTCCGCGTTGGACGAGCCGGCGAAGGTGCCCGGGTCGTACGAGGGCGTGCTGGCCAGCGCGAGGATCCGGCCGGTGGCCGGCTCGATCGCCACGACCGCGCCCTTCTGGCCGCCGAGCCCCTGGGTCGCCGCCTGCTGGGCGGCCTTGTCGATGGTGGTGTAGACGTCGCCGCCGGGGTTCTGCTTACGGGCGACCTCGTCCCAGACCGCCCAGCCGGCCAGGCGGCTGTCGGTACCGGTCAGCAGGCCGTCCTCGACGCCCTCGAGCTGGGTGTTGCCGAAGACCTGCGACGAGTAGCCGGTGACCGCCGCGAACTGGGAGCCGTCGGTGTAGGTGCGCTTGTAGTCGTACCGGCCGCCGGTCGGCGCCGAGCCGGTGACCGGCTCGGCGCCGACCAGGAGGTTGCCGCGCGGCTGGGCGTAGCGCTGGATGGTGAGCCGCTGGTTGGCCGAGTTGTGGTTCAGCGAATCGGCCTTGAAGACCTGGACGCGGGTGGCCTGCACGGCCAGTGCGACGATCAGCAGCAGGCAGAACGTGCCCGCCCGGCGGCCGGTGACGGAGATGCCGGGCAGTCCCTGCGGGCCGTTGGCCGAGCCCTTGGGCCTGTCCTTGCCGGGCCCGTCCTGACCGGGCTTCTCCGGGTCGGGCCGCTGGCGACGGAAGATCACGGCCGGGCCTCCGGAAGTGGGCGGCGGGCCACGTCGCTCATCCGGACCAGCAGCGCCACGATGATCCAGTTGGTGACCACCGACGACCCGCCCTGGGCGATGAACGGGAGCGTCATACCGGTCAGCGGGATCAGGTCGAGCACGCCGCCCGCGACCACGAAGAGTTGCAGTCCCACGATCGCGGCCAGGCCGATCGCCAGCAACCGCCCGAACGGGTCCTTGAGGGCGACCCCGGTCCGGAAGCCCCGGGAGATCAGCAGCGCGTACAGCAGGAAGACGGCCACCAGCCCGACCAGGCCGAGTTCCTCGCCGACGGTGGCGAGGATGAAGTCGGACTTCGCCGCGAAGCCGATCAGGATCGAGTGGCCGAGGCCCAGGCCGGCCCCGAGCACGCCGCCCCAGGCGAAGGCGAAGAGCGACTGGGCGATCTGGTTGGCGCCCTGGCCGGCCGCGATCGAGCCGAGCGGGTCGAGCCAGTCCGACACCCGGCTGTGCACGTGCGGCGAGAGCCAGCCGACGACGGCGACCCCGCTGGCGGCCAGGATCAGCCCGATGGCGATCCAGCCGGTGCGCGCGGTGGCCACGTACAGCATCACCACGAAGAGCCCGAAGAAGAGCAGCGACTGCCCGAGGTCCGTCTCCAGCACCAGCACCCCGACGGAGACCGCCCAGATCAGCAGCAGCGGCCCGAGCACCCGGCCACGCGGGAACTGGAATCTCCAGACCCGCCGGCCCGTCAGGGCGAGGGCGTCCCGGTGGACGGCGAGGTACGCGGCGAAGAAGACCGCCAGCAACACCTTGGCGAACTCGCCCGGCTGGAGCGAGAGCGGCCCGGCCTTGATCCAGATCCGGGCGCCGTACACCGGCGGGAAGAAGATCGGCAGCACCATCAGGACCAGCGCGGCCAGCGCGCCGATGTACGCGTAGCGCTGGAGGATCTTGTGGTCCCGCAGCAGGATGACGACCCCGATGAACAGTGCCATCCCCAGGGCCGACCAGAGCAGTTGGGTGGGCGCCGCCGCGCTCTTCGGGGTGGCCCGGTCCAGGCGGTAGATGACGACCAGTCCAATCCCGTTGAGGAGGATCGCGATCGGCAGCAGCAGCGGGTCCGCGTAGGCGGCCTTCCAACGGACCACGCCGTGCGCCAGTAGAGCCAGTACACCCAGCGCCGCTCCGTAGCCGACCGCCCCCGACGGGAGCTTCCCGTCGATGTTGGCGCCGACCTCGACGTACCCGAAGACGGCGATCAGCACCGCGCCGACCACCAGCGCGAGTTCGGTGTTGCGGCGGCTCTTGACCGGGCCGGCGACCGGCGGTCCGGACCTGGCTGCTGCTGAGGGTGACGCCACTGGCCGTCCTGTCGGGCTCGGGAGGCGGACGCGGGGGCCGCATGCTCCTGCACCCTAACGAGGATTAGCCATATTTATTGGCGTTGATCCCGGTGTGTCCGATTTTCGACACCCTGGCCGAACCCGACCGCACCCTGACCGCCCGTCAGTCGCCACCCTCCGTACGGCGCCCGGCGAGCACCGCCGCCCCGGCGACCACGAGCGCGGCCAGCACGGCGGACTCGGCGAGGGCCGCCACCGGGAAGGTCACCCGGGCCGTGCGCGAGGCGGTGACCAGCGACCGGACGACGGCGTTCGCCGGCGAGCCGGCCACCACCAGCACCAGCACCGACGCGCCGAGGCTCACCGGGATGCCGTACTGCGCGCGCAGCAGCACCGGACGGGTGCAGAGCACCCCGACCGCCACCCCCAGCAGGACGCACACCACCGTGCCGAGCAGCCCCGCCAGCAGCACCTGGGGCAGCGGCGCCTCCGGCTGCGGCGGTGTGGTGGTCCGCCCGCCGACCGCCCAGACCGCGAGCAGCCCGGCCACCCCCAGGAGCAGCCCGGTGAGCAGCGCGGCCAGCAGCGCGGCGAGGTGCGTACGCGGCTGCCCGGCCGCCGCCGCGAGGCAGGCCCGCGAGGCGGCGGACTCGCCGGTCGCCGTGCAGCGGACGTACCAGGCGGTGACCGGCAGCAACACCGCCGTGCTGAAGCTGTACGCGCCGAGCAGCGCATCCCCCGCCGAGATCCCGATCACCATCAGCAGCACGTACGTCAGGAAGGGCGGCAGCCAGCGCTGCGACCGGAACAGCAACTCCAGCTGATAGCGGATCAGGGCGGTCACGGCTTCGTCCCCTCGAGCGGCACTGCTCCGGCGGGCGGCGCTGCTCCGTCGGGAGACGTCGTCCCGTCGAGCGGCCGGACCGAACGGATGTGGGCGGCGGGCTGCCCGGTGAGCAGGCGGCGCAGCAGCGCGTCGGAGTGCCGGGCCGGTACGTCGAGGACCGTCCCGCCGTCGGCCGACCGCCTGCGGTCCGGGTCGCCCGGCAGCCACTCCGGCAGTGGACCGCCGCCCACCTCGATCCGTACCGAGCGGCCCGAGCCGTCGTCCGGTGACGGGTCGACAGCGCGCAGCTCGCCGTCCCGGACGGCGTACGCGGCGGTGGCCACGCCCGCCAGCCGGTTGGGGTCGTGGTCCACGAAGAGCACCCGGCCGCCCTGGGCGGCGCGTTCGGCGGCCGCCTCGTCCAGCAGCAGCCGGGCCGCCTGGTCGAGGCCCGTCCAGGCTTCGTCCAGCAGCAGTACGTCGGCCTCGGCGAGCAGGGCCTGGGCGACGGCGACCTTCTGGCAGGTGCCCTTGGAGAGCCGGCTCAGCGGGGTGCCGGACCGGTCGGCGATGCCGAAGCGGTCCAGCCAGTACCCGGCCCGGCGGGCGGACTCGGCGGCGGACAGCCCGTGGATCCGGCCGAGGTGGCCCAGGTACGTCCGCGCGTCGAACGGCAGCGCGGGCGGGAAGCGTTCGGGCACGTACGCCCGGCGGCCGGGCACCACGACCGTCCCCGCACTGGGCGGCTCGACGCCGCCGACCAACTTGAGCAGCGTCGACTTGCCACTGCCGTTCGCCCCCTCGATCCGCACCAACTCACCTGGCCCTACGGCGAGTTCCACACCGTTCAGAATCCATGGCGCACCTCGGCCGTACCGCTTGCCGACCCCGCTCAGCCTCACCCGGCACCCCTCTCCCCTTGGGCCGCAGCCTAGTTCGCCCCGAAAGGTGCCGCATTGGTCATTCGGAACTGATGATCCATAGGATGCGGCCCGTGACGACCACCAGACGACGACTGCCCGCCGGGCCGCTGGGGCTGCTCGCGGCTCTCGCGATAACCGCGGGCGCTCTGCTCAGCGGCCTCCCGGCGTACGCCGACGAACCCACCAGCCCCCCGGCCCCGACCACGACCGAGGGCGGCAGCACCGAGGCCCCCAGAGTCGACCTCATCCTCGACGTCAGCGGCTCGATGGGGGCCACCGACATCGAGGGCAAGAGCCGGATCTCGGTCGCCCAGCGGTCGATCGACGAGGTGATCGACGCCCTGCCCCCCGAGGCCCAGTTCGGCGTCCGCACGCTCGGCGCGACGTACCCGGTGAGCGACAAGACCGACGGCTGCACGGACACCAAGGTGCTCTTCCCGGTCGGGACGACGGACAAGGTCGAGGCCAAGACGGCCATCGCCACCCTCCGCCCCACCGGCTGGACCCCGATCGGCCTCGCCCTGCGCGGCGCCGCCCAGGACCTCGGCACCGGGCAGACCACCCGCCGGATCGTGCTGATCACCGACGGCGAGGACGACTGCTCCCCGCCGGACCCGTGCGACGTGGCCCGTGAACTCGCCGCCCAGGGCACCCACCTGGTGGTCGACACGCTGGGCCTGTCCCACGACGGCAAGATCGATCAGCAGCTGCAGTGCATCGCCAACGCGACCGGCGGCACCTTCACCGACATCCACACCCAGGTCCAGCTGACCAACAGGGTCGAGCAGCTCGTCAACCGCGCCGCCGACACCTACCAGGTGACCCCCGCCAAGACGGCGGGCACCGACCAGTGCGCCACCGCGCCGCTCCTGGCGCCCGGTGTCTACAGCGACCGGGAGAAGTTCTCCGAGCACCGGATCTACCGGGTGCCGGTCAAGCCCGGCCAGGAGCTGCGCGCCTCGGTCAGCGTCTCGCTGGACCGCGCGGTCGCCCGCGACTACGGCGTACTGCTGCAGGCCACCGACCAGGGCGGCCAGGAGCTGGTACGCGGCTCGGACGCGGGCAGCGGCCGGACGGACGTCGCCTCGACGGGCCTCCGCTGGTCGGCCCCGGCGGTCACCGCCTCGCCGTCCACGCTCACCACCAGCGCTGCCGCCGCCTCCGCTGCCGCCAGTCCTGCGGTCTGCCTGGTCGTCAGCAACTCCTTCGCCCCGCAGCCGGGCACCCAGGCCGACCCCGGCCTGCCGCTCGAACTGACCGTGGCCGTGGCAGCCGCCTCCCCCGCCCCCGACGGCCCGGCTGCCGGGCTCGGACGCGGCTGGGTGCTGCTGCTGGTGCTCACCGGTGCCGGCCTGCTGACCGGCCTGCTCTTCGGCTGGATCGCACGCTGGCGGATCGCTGTCTGGCGGGAGAACTGACCATGCGACTTACTGTGCGTAAGACAATCCTCCGAGCGGGCCTGCTCGCCCTCGGCCTGGTCCCGGTGCTGGCTCCGGCCGCCACCGCCGCCACGCCGTCCCCGTCCGCGTCCTCCGCGTCCGGGTCCCCTGCCCCGGTGACCACGGCCGGTACGTCCTTCCTCACCGCGACCACGCTCGCGCCCGGCCAGGACGCCGCCGTACCCGCCTCCACCGGCGACTACCTCTACTGGGCCTTCGCCGCCTCCGAGGGGCAGACCGACACCGTACGGGTGACCGTCACCCTGCCACCCGCCGCCCAGCGGCACAGCCCGCAGACCTGGTCGGTCGAGCTGTTCGACGGGCTGCGCCGCCGCCAGTCCTGCACTGCGGGACCGCAGAACGCGACGGCCGCCACCGCCGACGACTCGGTGGCGCTGAGCTGCACGCTCCGGCAGATCCGCTCCTGGGCCGAGCCGTGGTCGGGCGACCCGCTGCCGGGCACGTACTACGTCCGGCTGTCGCTGACGGATGTGGACGCCCAAGACCTCGGCCTCGCGGCCCAGGTGCAGCTGCACATCACCGCCAAGGGCGGGGCGGACAACGCCCAGCCCGAGGGCGGCGAGTTCAAGGCCCCCCTGGTCCCGCCGGTCAACGCGGGCTCCACCGCCGCGCCGGCCCCCACGCTGACCGCCCCTGCCCCCGCCACCCCCAAGTCCCACTGGTACTCCGGCCTGTTCTCCGGCTGGAACACCCGCTGGTTCTGGACGCTCGGCGGAGCCGCCCTGGCCGCCCTCGCGGGCGTCGGGGGCTACACCCTCACCCGCCACCCGCGCGGACACCGCCACCACCACCCCGCACCCCCGGCTCCGGCCCCCCGCTACGACTCGTACGCGGGCCGCTCCTGACGTACCCGGTGTGGAAGGGCCCGGCCGTCTCGGCCGGGCCCTTCCGCGTTCCCCTTGCGGCCCCGCCCCAGGCCCGCGCCGAGGCGGGTGTGATGATGTGCCGTCTGTCGATCTACTGCGATCACTTGGGGCAAATCTTGACCACCCGTTCGCTGGCTGCCCTGGCGGCCGTCAGCCTCGTCGTCGGTGCGGGCACGCTCGCCGTCCCGATCGCGGCCACCGCCGCCGGCAGCACGCTGTACGTGAACAACGCGAAGACCGCGAACTGCTCCGACAGCGCGGCCGACGCCGGTACGCAGGCGCAGCCGTACTGCGGCGTCCAGGCGGCGGCGAACGCCGCACAGCCGGGCGACACGGTGCAGGTCGCCGCCGGCAGTTACGGCGCCGTGGACCTCACCCACTCGGGTACGGCAGGCGCGCCCATCATCTTCGCCGGGCCACCGGCGAAGATGGCTCCGACGGCGCGCCTCTACGCCGGTACCGGGCCGGCGCTCACCTTCGACCATGTGCACGACGTCGTCGTCCGTGGGCTCCAGGCCGTCGGCGGATCGACGTCGACGGGAGCCGCCGTCACAGGGTCGACCCGGGTCACCCTGGACAGCGACGGGATGGTCTCCGGCAACGAGAACGACAACGCCGCGCCCGCCCTCCACATCGACGGGCACAGCAGCGCGGTCACGGTGAGCCGCAACAGTCTGACCGCCATGGGCCGCCAGGGCGCCGTCACGGTGGACTCCGGGGCGACCGGGGTCACGCTGACGACCAACCTCATCGACGACGAGACGACCCAGACCGCGGTCACGGCGGTCGACAACCCGGGAACCGTGATCGTCAGCAACACCATCACCAACATCGACGGGTGCCCGACGGCGATCTCCCTGACCGGAGCATCGACGGGGTCGACCATCGAGAACAACGCGGTGCAGACGGGGTACGCGGGCGACTGCAGTCGTTTCGGGGCCTCAACCCCGGTGGTGGTGTCCGCCGGTTCGGTCGGCGGAACCACCTACGACTACAACACCATCGAGAGCGGGGACACCGGAGCGCCCTACAACTGGGCCGGGAAGTCCTACCCGAGCCCGGCCGCGCTCCTGGCCGCGACCGGGCACGGCGCCCACGACTACCACCAGGTCGTCCCCGCCGGCATCTCCCTGACCGCCCTGAACGCGCCGCTCGTCGACTCGGCCGACGCGAACGCGCCTGGCGGGCTGCCCACGGACATGTACGGAAACGCCCGCGTCGACGACCCGCTGGTCCCCAACACGGGCACGGGGGTCGGCTACTACGACCGAGGCTCGCGGGAGCGCCAGGACCCCTACTCGATCGCCTCCACGCTGTCCGCGTCCAAGGGGCCGGGTCCGCTGACCGAGACCGTCACGGCTGTCGAGAACAACCCATGGCACACCGGCATATCGAGCTACTCCTTCGACTTCGGTGACGGCAGCGCCCCGGTGGTGTCGGCGACGCCGACGGCCACCCACGTCTACGCCGTCAACGGCACGTACCCGGTCACCGTCACGGCCACCACGGCGGCCGGCCGACTCGTCTCCAGCCCCCGCAACCGGACCGTCCAGGTCGTGCCCGTGGCGCCGCTGGTGCCGAACCTCGACATCAGCCACCTCAGAGACGAGCCCAGCCTGACCACGTACACCCTGGCCATCGGCACCACGGACGACTGGAGCATCACCCACGAGATGGTCGACTACGGCGACGGCACCCCGGCCGTCGACCTGATCGATCCGGGCGTCCTCGTCGATCCGGCGCACTTCGTCGGATCCCACACGTTCCCGCACCCGGGTATGTACCCGGTCACCCTCACCGTGACGGACGACGGCGGCAACACCGCCACCACCAGCCGGCAGGTCACCGTCGGCAGCGCGTTCGTGCAGTCCGGGCCGACGAGGTTCCTCGACACGCGCGCGGGCATCGGCGCGCCGAAGGGGCAGGTGGGCGCGGGCGGCGTCGTACGGCTCAAGGTCGCGGGCGTCGGCGGGGTGCCGGCCGACGGCGTCACCGCCGTGACCCTGAACCTCACCGGGACGGGCGCCACGGCGGACACCTGGGTCGGCGCCTACCCGGACGGGTCGCCGCTGCCCACCGCCTCGACGCTGAACTTCGGCCCCGGCCGGACCGAACCGAACCTGGTGACGGTCCCGGTGAGCGCCGACGGCTACGTCGACCTGTACAACCACTCGGGCAGCGTCGACCTCGTCGCCGACGTCGAGGGCTACTACAGCACCACCGCAACCAACGGCGCTTTCGTCACGGCGAACGCGCCGACCCGGGTCCTCGACAGCCGGTACGGCATCGGCACCGGACAGCACGGCGTCGGGCCCGGCGGTGTCCTCTCCCTGCAGCTGCCCGCGAACTCCTACAACGGAGCCTCGGCGGTGATCCTCAACGTCACCGAGACCGACGCCACCGCAGCCGGCTGGGTCGGGGTGGTCCCGGCCGGCGGCGGGCTGCCGGGCGCGTCCAGCCTGAACTTCGTGGCCGGCCAGACCTCCGCCAACCTGGTGGTCGCCCCGATCGGCCCGGGCGGCCAGGTACAGCTCTACAACCACTCGGGCAACGTCGACCTGATCGCCGACGTCGAGGGCTACGTCGGCGGAGGAGACCCCGCAAGCTCCGCGATCGGATCGGCCTTCCTCCCCGTCACGCCCACCCGGGTCCTGAACACCCGACAGGGCATCGGCGCACCCCAGACCCAGCTGACCGCCGACTCGACGCTCAAGGTGAAGGTCGCCGGCGTCAACGGCATCCCGAGCGGGGTGAACGCCGTCCTGCTCAACCTGACCGGCGTCGGCTGCACGGCCGGCACCTGGCTGTCGGCCTCCGCCCACACCGACGGCGCACCCCGTCCGACCACCTCGGACCTCAACCTCGACGCCGGGCAGACCAACTCCAACAATGTCCTGGTACCGGTGAGCCCGGACGGCTACATCGACATCTACAACCGCTCCGGCAGCGTGGACGTCATCGCCGACATCCAGGGCTACTACGCGAACTGACCACCCGACAGTACGACCACACCGAGGCCCCGACGACCCGTCGGGGCCTCGCGCACACTACGGCGTCCGCCGACATCATCGGTGCTGCGAACAGGGCACACCAACGCCCACGTGCTGGGTACTGGCGTACTCCTTGCCCGTCGACGTGAACCATTCACGGGGGTCGTAGCCGCCGCGGGCGCAGAGGAAAGACGGGAAGTAGACGGAGGTGTAGCCACCGGCGTCGGGCAGTTCGGCGGTCAGTTCGAAGGGCTTGCCATCCGGGCGGTTGAGCACCAGCTCCGCTGTCGTGCCGTCCACCTGGTAGTGGATACGGTAGCGCCAGCGGCAGTAACCCAGGTTCGCCTGGGCCCTGATGAGGAACGCCTCGCTCTCGTTCCTGTCCAGCGTGATGTTCCTGGCCTTGGCGCCGGTGAAATACGGCTCTTGGCCCTTGCTGTCACCCTCCGCGTACACCGTGAGCCTGGGGACCGGGGCATCGATGGTCACGTCGAGCGGGATGACATCCGCGCCACCCTGTCCAGGGGCGTGGACAAGGCTGCCGGAGAGCGGCGACGAGCAGCTGCCTCCCTCCAACTCGGGGACGATGTCCGTGATCCGGACCTGCTGAGTGGCACGGCCTCGGAGAGTGACCATCCATTCGGCTTGTCCGACCTCGACGATGTCGGCCTTCTGTGCCCAGGGCTGACCGGAGGTCAGCACTCTGGCGAAGCGTCCGTTCGCATCGTCACGGACCAGAAAGTTCCCCGTCTCCGTGACGTCTCTGACCTCGACCACCTCTATGGCGTTCTGCGGCGAGAGCCTGTCCGGCAGGCTGTCGAGCGCCAGGACCGTCTTCGCGGTGTTGGTCAGTACGTCCTGGAAGGTCATGCTCGCCACGGCCACGAGGATCCCCACGAGCCAGGCCGCCGGTCTCCTGAAGTACTTCAACCGGTCACGAGCAGCCGCAGGGGCCGGACGGGGCCCACTGCCACGGCGGACGCTCCTCCGCGTAAGTGCCCCGGTCCTGCGCACCCGTACCCGGTTACTCGACATGACTCAGCTGCCCTTCGCCCACACTCGACTCCGTAGGGTGCTGACGACGCCCACGCACCAGCACCGCGCCAAGGAACGCAACGCCCGTAGCCCAGCCCCACACTGTGCCGAACCGGACTGCGTCGGCGCTCGCCGCATCAAAGGGGTGAGCCAAGCCGGGCGTGATGCGCGGAGCGACACCGTTGAGCAGGCAGATCTCCACGACAGCCGCCACCATGGCCGCGAGCAAGGTTGCACACCAGCACTCCATGAGCAGGCGCAACGGGCGCTTCCCGGCCATCCGAGCGGCCACGGCTCGGAGCGCCGCCGCCAGCACCGCGAGCAGGACGACGCAGATCACCAGCGTCCCCAGCCACCCGCCGATGTTCTCCGTCTTGAGGGGACGCATCCGCAGTGCCGGGTAGAGGACTCCGCTCCACTCATCCACCAGCGCAGGAGGATGGTACGGAAGCCAGAGATCCGGGTCGAAGGTGATCGAGGCCTGCTTCAGCTGGCGTACGTTCGTGTGCCTCAGGACAGGCCCGCCGGCCACCGCCAGCAGCACGACCGGAATGAGTCCGGCGAAGATCGCGTCTCGGTGCTCACGCGCGGCGGCAAGTACCGGAACCGGTTCTGGCTCCGTGCTGCCACCGCATCCGTCAGCCGTCTCCCCCACCAGTTCCCGAACGGTCGGCAGGCGCCGCAGGAGCCACATCGCCGCCCACGGGGGAAGTACGACCCAGCCGGTCAGCAGTGCGAACTGCACGGGCGCGGCCCACTCCTGCTTCAACTGGAGATAGACGAACCAATCGGTGTAGGTCAGACCCGACGGGCGCCGAGCGGGGTCCATGGCGAGGCTGAGCAACTCGGCGATCCCCGCAGCGAACAGCATCGCCCCGAACAACTCCAGGACGGTCCGGATCCGCGGCCGGGCATCCGGTGCAGCCCGCAACACCGTGTACATCAGCACGGCGGACAGCACGACGAAGACCAACTGCGGCACCCACCCACCAAGGTGGCCGGTGTCCTTCACCATGAAGCCGTCGAAACTCAGGCCCAGCACCCGGACGTCGGCGTCGGCCGGACGGGAGGCGCCACCGCCGGCCTCAAAAAGGACCAGCGGGTGAAGCACGAACAGAAGGGTCGCCTGAGCCAGGGCGCACCCCCCAGCCAGCACCGTGGACAGCCAACGGTTCACCGTGGCACTCCCCCGAGTCAACACGCGTACGACTAGTGACCTGGGAGACGCTACAGCAGACCGGATGTCAGCGATTGAGGATATTCCGCTGCACAGTCGGTTCCACCGCCCGGGAAGACCACCTCCACAATCGGCTGTACTTCCTTCCGGAGCGGCCGACGAGTCCGGCAATGGAAGCGATCGGTTCTCCTGACGAACTTGCCAAGCGCACCGCCACCTGGTTCGAAGCCGTCCTGGGGAAGCCCATCGTGCGACATGAGTGGGAGCACAACAGCCAGGTCTACGCGGACCGGTACTTGTTCGCGGACATCACTCACCACAGGCGATCCCTCACAAATGCGCCAACAGCATCGACGGGCTGCCTGGTGGGCGAACTCGGTTACAGGTAACGGAAGATGGCAGCTCGCCCCCCAGCTCACCGTGGATTCGAACGCACGCGCTAGGCTTCGGCGCATTCTGCGTCGCGCACTACCCAAGACTGGAGGGTCGGTGTCCCAACGCCGCCTCACTGCGACCGCCGCCCTGTTCACGGCCGGCCTCGCACTGATACCTGCTGTCGGCCACGCCGCCGACGGCGGCCCCGCTGCCGTCCAGGCCCCGGCGGCCTCCGCCGGGCTGGAGGCCGCGCGCTCTGCCGCGCTGGAGACCTTCGACAGCCCGGCCGAGAAGTCCTACCGCATCCCCCGGGAGCTGCCGAAGGGCCAACTGAGCAGCCGTACGGCCGGCAGCGGCCGGACGCTTGTCGTCGCCCCCGGGTGTGCCAGACCGACACCGGGACGGGCGCCGCGTCCGCACCGTTCTGCACCGTCCAGCACGGGGTGGACGCGGCCCAGCCTGGTGACACGGTGCAGATCCAGGAGGGTTATCTGCCGGAGTCGGTGACGATCCACACCTCGGGCATCTCCGTCATCGGCATGGGCAACGCGGGCATCCCTGCCCTCGACAAGCTGGCCGGGCAACCCGCGCTGACCCTGGACGGCGTCACCGATGTGACGCTGCGCAACCTCCAGGTACAGTCCGACGGCGTCCCGGCGCTCCGGATCGTCAACTCGGCCAGGGTCACGATGGACGCCGGCCTCGTCTACTCCTGGCAGGGCGACGCCATCACCGTCGACGGCACCTCCAGCGATGTGACGGTCAGCCGGACCTACGCCCGGATCGGGCGTTGGACCGCCGGGAAGGCCACCGTCCGGATCGCCCCCGGGGCGAGCCGGGTCACCCTCACCGCCGACGCACTGGCGAACGGCGGCGTCGTCGCCACCGGGGTGAAGGGGCTGGCCGTCGCGGGCAACACCGTCCAGCGCGGGTGCTCCCCCGCCCTGGACCTGGACGGCGCGTCGACCGGCGTCAGTGTCCGGAACAACCTGTTCGTGGACTCCAACTCCCTCACCAACTCCAACGGCGGATACAAGGAGGACTGCCTGGCGAAGGCGCAGCCCTGGGACCCGAGCGTCCGGGTCGCGGCCGACGCGGTCGCGGGTACCAGCGCCGACACCAACACCTTCTACTTCCCGCCCGGCAACGGCACCGTCCCGTACAGCATCGGCGGGACGGCCTACCAGACCCTGGCCGGTTTCCAGGCCGCCACCGGCCAGGGCGTGCACGACACCGTCGACACCGTGGCGCCCCGGTCGACCGTGATCCGCGGCATGTACGGCGGCCAGGACCTGGCGCTCCAGCAGGGCTCGACCGCGATCGGCACCGCCGATCCGACGGCGCCGGGGCAGTTGGACGTCGACTTCTACGGCAACAAGCCGCACACCAGCCGTGGCGCGGTGGAGTACCTGAGCACCGACCCGGGCCTTGCGGTCGCACTGTCCGTCAAGGACACCAGCGCCCGTGGTGTCGAGGCCGCGATCAAGCTCACCAGCAACGGCACAGCCTCCGGCTACACCGTCGAGGTGGCCTGGGGCGACGGCTATCGGGACTACCCGAGCGTCACCCCGACCACTCCGGGGGCGCCGCGGCACACCTACGCCAAGCCCGGCAAGTACACCGTGACCGTCACCGTCACGCCCAACTGGACGGGCGACCAGGTGGCCAACTCGGTGGACATCACCACCGCCGGCTCGCACTACACCGCCTACGGCCCCACCCGCCTGCTGGACACCCGTTACGGCACCGGTGCGCCGACCGCCAAGGTGGCGCCGTTCTCCACCGTGCAGATCAAGGTGGCAGGCCAGGGCGGCATCCCCGCCGACGCAGTCGCCGCCGCGCTGAACGTCACCGCGACCGACACGGAGCAGGGCGGCTTCATCACCGCCTACCCGGCGGGCAAGGACCGGCCGGGCACCTCGAACGTCAACTACACCCCCGGGCAGACGGTGCCGAACCTGACGATCACTCCGATCGGTCTGGACGGCGAGGTGGAGTTCTACAACGGCAGCAAGGGTTCGGTGGATCTGATCGCCGACATCACCGGCTACTTCACCCGCTCGTTCTCCAGTGGCTACACCGCCACCAACCCGGGCCGCCTGGTGGACACCCGACTCGGGGTCGGCGCGGCCAAGGGCGCGGTATCCGGCGGCGGTTCGCTCACCGTGCAGATCGCCGGCAACAACGTGGGCTCGCTGCCCGCCAACGGCGTCACCGCCGTGGCCTTGAACGTCACCGTGACGAACCCGCAGGGCGGCGGCTACCTGACGGTCTTCCCGGACGGGACAGGGCTGCCGACGGCGTCCAACCTGAACTACAGCCCCGGCCAGACCGTCGCCAACGCGGTCATCACGCCGGTCGGCGCGGACGGGAAGATCAAGATCTACAACGGCAGTTGGGGCTCGGCCGACGTGGTCGTGGACGTCGTCGGCTACTACAGCCCGGTCGGCGCCAGCGCCTACCTGCCGGTCACCCCGTTCCGTTGGCTGGACACCCGGACCTGGGGCAGGGGGCCGCTGTACGACAGCAGCCACTACTACATCTACTCGCGGTTCGGTGACCCGGGCGACACCGGGTTCGTCCTCAACACCGCCGTCACCAACACCACCGGGGGCGGCTACCTCACCGTCTCGCCGGACCCGAACTACATCGAGGCGTACCAGAACAAGTACGCCACCTGGCCGAACCGGCCGCTGGTCTCCACGCTGAACTGGAAGCAGGGCGACACCGTACCGAACCTGGTCCAGGCGACGCCCGGCCCCGGCGGCATCGTCGACTTCTGGAACACCGGGCCCGGCACCACCGACCTGGTCGTCGACGTCTTCGGGTACTACTCCACCCTCTGAGGCAGGTACGTACCGCGATCCGACCGATTCGCCCCGCCCGACAACCCGTCGGTTCCGCTGGCGAATTGCGAGTGATCGCCTGTGGTGAGTGATGACGGCCTTCGAGATCTGTTCTCGGAGGCCGTCATCTGTGGACCGCAGCAGCAATTCCTGACGAGGAGTCAAAGCTGTCCGCCCGCCGCCCCCGAGGATGAGGCCGGTGGCGGCGGGCGGGGTGGTCAGGCCTGAGCGGTGCCGGGCCGGATGCCCGGGGCGTCGGTGGCGGCGCGCTTGAGGACGGCGGTGTTGGCAGTGACGGTGCCGGGCTCGACCCCGGAGACCTCGGTGACCTGGACGCTGCGCTCGCCCAGGAAGGCGTACGAGGTGCGGTCGAAGATGATCTCGTCGCGGGAGCCGCTGGCGGTGTTGGTACGGGCGATGGCGATGCCGGTGCGCCCGGCGGCGTCGGTGGCACTGTCGACCAGGACGACGCCGGGGATACGGGCTGCGGCCTGGTAGAGCGCGGCGGCGAGCTTACCGGGCACGGCCTGTTCGCGGACCAGGTCGCCAATGGTGACGAAGGCCTCCTGGTCCGGCCCGCTGCCGGCTCCCTTCGTCTCGGCGTAGATCTTCCGCAGCAGTTCCTGCGGGTCGGTGGGCAGGGTGCGCAGGTAGTCGTAGGAGGGGACGTTGAGGTAGGCACCGGTGCCCGAGTTGAGCGCCGTGCCACCTTCCGGGGTCCTGCCCTCCTCCGTGAGCCAGCCGGTGCGCCCGTCGGCCGAGTGCCACACCTGCCGCTGGTGGGGCTTGTCGACCCACACCTTCGACGTACCGCCGCCGACGGTCGAACCCGTGAGGTTGGAGACGGTGCTCTCGATGTAGACGTACTGGCCCGGGCGCAGGACGAGGTCGGGCGTGGCCTGGGCGGCCAGGGAGATCCGCTCCACCGCGCCGGCCAGGCCAGTGACGGAGCCGACCGTGACCGGGACGACGGGGGCGGCGACGCGCTCGCTCCGCACGGGGGCTGCTCCCTGGTCGCCGGGTGTGAGGACCGCCACGGTGGCGGCCAGGGCGAAGGACGCCAGTGTGGCGGGAACGGCGATCAGCAGCCGACGACGGCTCCTGGCCACCGGGCGGACCGGCACTGCGGCTTCGGGTGTGCGGGCGATCTCGTTCATCAGGAACTCCTCGATCTGGCGCTGCCGGCCGAGCGGGGCGGCAGCTGCTCCGGCCGCGGGCAGCAGGTGCCTCAGCTCCGTGTGGTCGAGCGGCTGCCGCCGCTTCGGGGTGCTGGTCATCTGTTCCGCTCCTTGTACGGCCGGGCCGGAACCATCCGGCCACCCTGTACTTGTCCGGCTGCCCGCAGGGGTTCCGGATGAATTCTCGAAGCCTGCCGGAGTTCCTTGTCGGCCAGGGCACGCAGCCGGGTGCGGGCCCTGGAGAGCCTGGAACGTACGGTGCCGACCGGGATGCCCAGCGCCTCGGCGGCCTCGGGATAGCTGAGGCCGGCCCACACGCACAGGGCGAACACCTCGCGCTCCCCACGCCGGAGTTTCTCCAACGCGGCTTTGGCAGCCAGGAGTTGCTCGTGGTCGGCGAGGCGGCCGACCAGCTCGTCGGCGAAGTCCGGGGCGGGTTCGGGCGCCGGCATGCGGGCGAGGGCGGCCGCATGCCGACGGGCGGCCCGAGCCCGGTTGCGCAGCACGTTGACGGTGATGCCCATCAGCCAGGGCCGAGGCGTGGTCCCCTCGTCGCGGAGCTTGCCCCGCAGGCGCCATGCCTCCAGGAAGACCACTGCCATGACGTCCTCGGCGCCGGCATGGTCACCACTCACCCGGACCGCGTGCTGGCGGACCGCCTGCGCGTGCTCCTGGAACAACTGCCGGAAGGCGCCGGGATCCCCGGCCCTGATCCGTTCGTGCATCGAAAAGTCCACACCTGTGGTTGTCCGGCCGACACGGAACAGTTCCAGTGATCTGCGTCACGGTCAGGGTGGCCAACTGCTCGCCCGCCCTGGGTCAGTTGGTGACGATGATCCGGCGTGCTGGGCAGTCCACCCGGATTCGTCCCCCGATGGGAATCACGAGTTGTGGGTCGGCGTGGCCGAGGTCGACGTCGACCACTGCCATGGCGTGGGGGGGCGTACTGCTGCAGAGCCCGTATGACGGCCTCCCGCTGTTGCCCACCGAGTTCGCACACCACCTCGAACGAGCCCCCACAACGCAGAGATCCCGCCCGATCACAAGGATCGGACGGGATCTCGTGACCACTCACGAGCAGAACTCGTGAACAGTCGTCGGGTGGAGCTGAGGGGATTCGAACCCCTGACCCCCTCGATGCGAACGAGGTGCGCTACCGGACTGCGCCACAGCCCCAACGAGATGAAACTTTAGCACCTTCCGGAGGTGGTCCGTGACCACCCCCGAGGTGGAGCGTCCCCCGCCGCAGGGCGCTGACCGGCGGCGGGGGTGGGAGGGCTACTCGTTGGCCGCTCGGGGGCGGGTGGCGTAGTCGCTCTCGGGCAGGCGGGTGGAGGGGTCGGCGTACTGGTCGAAGAGGGGGGTGTTGCGGGCTTCGGTGGTCCGGCCGGAGTCCCAGGTGCCCCGGGCGTTCAGGTCGAGGCCGCGAGTGACCCTGGGGGCCACCGGGGCGGTCACGTAGGTGGGCAGCGGGACGGGGACGGGCTCCCAGGAGTCGGGGCCGGCCGCGCTGCGTTCGCGCATGCCGTCCACCCACTCCTCGTGGTCGGTCGCCTCCACCAGGGCGGAGGCGGTGGCCCCGGGCTGCTCTTCGTGGCCGCCGGGGTCGACGGCCAGGCGCAGGTGCGGGCGCCTGGTGTCGACCGGGTGTGCCGCGTCGTGCGTCACGCTGCGGGCGGTACGGCGCTGGACGGGTTCCGACTGCTCCTCGCGGGCGCGGGCCCGCTCGCGGTCGCGCAGCCGCTCGGCGGCCTGCGCCGCCCGGACCCGGTCGAGCTTGACCTCGTACCGGAGGCGTTCGAGCCGCCGCAGGTGGCCGATGTACAGGGTGAGGAGGGCCGCCGGCAGGGCCGGGACCCAGAGGAAGGCCACCCCCGACACCGCCGCGACCACCGCGCCGATCGCGAAGGCCAGGAACAGCGTGGTGACCATCCGTCGGCGGCGCGCCAGCAGCCTGGCCCGGCGCTCCCGGTGCTCGCCCTGACTCCGGACCCGCTCCGCCTCGGCGGAGGGGGAGGACAGGCCGTCAGCGGAGGCGGGCGAGGACGAGGGCAGGTCTGGGACCGGCTCCGGCTCCGGCTCCGCGCCGGAAGCCGGTACCAGGTCGCCACCCTCGGGACCGCCCTGGGGTTCGTCACGCGTTCCGTCGCGTGTTTCGTCGCGTGTTTCGTCGCCCAGGGCCCGGGACGCCCGCCGCTCCAAGGCCGAACGGCCGGCCAGCAGGCGGATCGCGGTACTGAAGCGTTCCGTCGGACGGGCTTCGTTGAGCTCGTCCTGCCTGCGGAGCCACATCGGCACCAGATAGGCAGCCCATGCCCCTACGATGACCGCGTAGATAAGGCCGCTACTGCTCACGTTTCACACGGTACGGGCGTGGGGGAAGCCCCGGCAGCAATTTGGCACGGCGTGTCGTGTGATCAAGCTGATTCTCAGACTATTTTGCCGGTATTTGTGACCACTCGGCAGGTCGGCGATGCCATATCGATATCTATTTCGAACATATATTCAATTACCGTACGGCCGGGTGCTCCTGATCGACCGCCAGCGCTCGAGCATCCCCTCCGGGACCTCCTCGATCGTCAGGGCGTACACCAGGTGGTCCCGCCAGTCGCCGTCGATATGGAGATAGCGGGGCCGCATTCCCTCCTCGCGGAAGCCCAGCTTCTCCACCACCCGGCGGCTCGGGCGGTTCTCCGGCCGGATGCAGACCTCGATCCGGTGCAGGCCCAGCACCGAGAAGCAGTAGTCCACGGCGAGGGCCACCGCCGTCGGCATGATGCCCCGACCGGCCACCCCCTCGTCGACCCAGTAGCCGACGTTGGCCGAGCACATCGAGCCCCAGGTGATCCCGCCCACCGTGAGCTGGCCGACCAGTCGGCCCTGGTGGAGCACCACGAACGGCAGCATCCGCCCGGCCCCCGCCTCGCCGCGCAGGTACCGCACCATCTGCCGGTACGACGGCCGGGTGCCGCCGCGCCCGGGCGGCGCGGGCGGGACGGTCGCCTCCCAGCGGCGCAGCCAGTCCCGGTTGCGGCGGCTGACCTCCTGCCAGGCGTTCTGGTCGCGGGCCCGGATCGGGCGCAGCGTCACCTCGCCCTCGTGGAGCTCGACCTGCCAGGCGGCGTTCAGCTCGCGCTCCCCTCGGCGGCGCGCGGGTGGTCGCCGCCGGCGAGCTGGTCCACGGCGTGCGCGAGCAGCGGGGCCAGGACCGCGAGGCCGTCCTTGACCCCGCCGGTGGAGCCGGGCAGGTTGACGATCAGGGTCCGGCCGGCCAGTCCGGCCAGCCCCCGGGACAGGGCGGAGGTGGGGACCTTCTCCCGCCCGTACGCGCGGACGGACTCGGCGATCCCGGGAATCTGACGGTCGATCACCCGCGCGGTCATCTCGGGGGTGAGGTCCATCGGCGAGATGCCGGTGCCGCCGGTGGTGAGGACGACGTCGTACCCGGCGGCGACGGCCGCGCGCAGCGCCGCCTCCACGGGCTCGCCGTCGGGAACGACCTGCGGGCCGTCGACGGCGAAGCCCATCTCCCGCAGCCCGGAGACCAGCAGCGGGCCACCCTTGTCCTCGTACACCCCGGCGGAGGCCCGGTTGGAGACGGTGACGGCGAGCGCCCTCACTGCTGGATCTCCGAAGACTGCTGGGCCTCCGACGGCGCGTGCCAGTCGCCGCTCTTGCCGCCGGTCTTGGTGAGCACCCGGACGTCCTCGATGGTGGCGCCCTTGTCGACAGCCTTCACCATGTCGATCACGGTCAGCCCGGCGACGGCGACCGCCGTGAGGGCCTCCATCTCGACGCCCGTACGGTCGGCGGTCTTCACGGTCGCGGTGATCTCGACGGCTTCGTCGGTCACGGTGAGCTCGACCTTGACGCCGGAGATGGCGATCGGGTGGCAGAGCGGGATGAGGTCGGGGGTCTTCTTGGCCCCCATGATCCCGGCGATCCGCGCGACGGCGAGGGCGTCGCCCTTGGGGACGCCCTCGCCGCGCAGCAGCTCGATCACGCGCGGTGCGACCCGCACCCGTCCGGCGGCCACCGCCGTCCGTACGGTGGTGGCCTTCTCGGAAACGTCGACCATGCGGGCGGCGCCGGTGTCGTCGACGTGGGTGAGGCGGTCGCCGGTGGGTCCGGTCACGGTGAAACTCCAGAGGTACGGGGCGAATACCGCGCTACCGTACCTCCCCGGCCACCTCAGCCCGTGAGAAGGACCACATCCACGGTGCTGTCAGCCGGTACGGAGGTGACGGACTCCGGTACGACGATCAGGCAGTTGGCCTTCGCGAGCGCACCGACAAGGTGCGAGCCCTCGCCGCCGATCGGCCGGACGAAGCCGTCGGAGTACCAGCCGCGCAGGAACTGCCGCCGCCCGGCCGGGGAGCGCAGTTCGGCGGCGCAGACCGCCCGGACGACCGGCCGGTGGATGTCGGGGGCGCCGAGCATGGTCCGGATCACCGGGCGGACGAAGAGCTCGAAGGAGATGTACGCGCTGACCGGGTTGCCGGGGAGGGCCAGCAGCGGGACGCCGTCGCCGATCCGCCCGAACCCCTGCGGCTTGCCGGGCTGCATCCGCAGCCGCCGGAAGTCCACGCCGCCGTACGACTCGAAGACCTCCTTGACCACGTCGTACGCACCGACGCTGACCCCGCCGCTGGTGACGATCAGGTCGGCCCGGCCGAACTGGTCCTCCAGGACGGCCCGCAGGACCGCCGCGTCGTCGGGTACGCCGCCGACGCGGTAGGCGATGGCTCCGGCGTCCAGGGCGGCGGCGGTGAGGGTGAAGCTGTTCGAGTCGGAGATCTGGCCGGGGCCGACCGGGTCGCCGGGCTGGACGAGTTCGCTGCCGGTGGAGAGCACCACGACGCGCGGGCGCGGACGGACCCGGACGGTGCCCCGGCCGATCGCGGCGAGCAGCCCGAGCTGAGTGGGGCCGAGCAGGGTCCCGGCGGTGAGGACTTCGTCCCCGGTGGCGATGTCGCTGCCCCGGCGGCGGATGTGGGCGCCCTCGGAGACCGGCTGGAGCACCCGGACCTCCTCGTCCGCGACCGGCGCGCCCATGCTGTCGGCGGCCCGGCCGGTGCCGGTGCCGCCGTCCGTCCACTCGACGGGGGCGACGGCCTCCGCGCCGGGCGGCATCGGGGCACCGGTCATGATCCGGGCGGCCTGGCCGGGGCCGACCTTGGGGAGATCACCCGCGCCCGCCGCGATGTCACCGATCACGGTGAGCACCGAGGGGTACTGCGAGGTGGCGCCCACGGTGTCGGCGGTGCGGACGGCGTAACCGTCCATCGAGCTGTTGTCGAAGGGCGGCAGATCACCGGTGGCGACCACGTCCTCGACCAGCCGGCAGCCCTGCGCGTCGAGCAGTTGCAGCTCGATCGCGGGCAGCGGGGTGATCTGCCCGAGGACGTCGGCGAGGTGCTCGTCGACCGTCCACATACGCGGGACCGGGCCCTCGGACTCCGTGCAGCAGCTGCTCTCCGTGGACCCGGTCATCGCCTCACACTCGCAATCTAAGTCGTCAGCCCTGCATCTCGGTGGCCACGAACTCCTTGAGGAAGGACCGGAAGTCCGGACCAAGGTCCTCGCGCTCGCAGGCCAGTCGGACGATAGCGCGAAGGTAGTCCGCGCGGTCGCCCGTGTCATAACGGCGGCCCTTGAAGAGCACACCGTGCACCGGACCGCCGGCCGTCTCGTCACGGGTGGCGAGCTCGCGCAGGGCGTCGGTGAGCTGGATCTCGCCGCCACGGCCGGGCGGGGTCTCGCGCAGCACGTCGAAGACGGCCGGGTCGAGGATGTAGCGGCCGATCACGGCGTAGTTCGACGGGGCGTCAGCCGTCTCGGGCTTCTCGACCAGGTCGGTGATCCGGAAGACGTCCTCGCCGAAGCCGTTCGCCTTGACGGCGGCGCAGCCGTACAGGTGGATCTGCGCGGGGTCGACCTCCATCAGCGCGACGACCGAGCCGCCGAGCTCCTGCTGCACCTCGATCATGCGGGCCAGCAGCGGGTCGCGCGGGTCGATCAGGTCGTCACCGAGCAGGACGGCGAACGGCTGGCCGGCCACGTGCTGTTCGGCGACCGAGACGGCGTGGCCGAGGCCCTTGGGGTCGCCCTGGCGGACGTAGTGCATGTTGGCGAGGTCGACGGACTCCTGGACGCGGCGCAGCCGGTCGAGGTCGCCCTTGCGGGAGAGCAGCTCCTCCAGCTCGTACGCGCGGTCGAAGTGGTCCTCCAGCGCGCGCTTGTTGCGGCCGGTGACCATCAGTATGTCGGAGAGCCCGGCGGCGGCCGCCTCCTCCACGACGTACTGGATGGCCGGCTTGTCGACGACCGGCAGCATCTCCTTGGGGGTCGCCTTGGTGGCCGGCAGGAAGCGGGTACCCAGCCCTGCGGCGGGCACCACGGCCTTGGTGACAGGGATGCGGGCGTTCGTCTGCGTCATGCGTCGACCTTACTAAGGCGCGATTCCGCCGAGCCGAGGGCAGGGTTGACCAGAGATGAATCCCAACCGGTCAGGATCCCCCCTCACGCGTGACGGTCACAGCGGAAGCGGTGTGGGCGGTACTGACGGAGGAGCGGGCGGCCCCTCCGGCACAGACGGACAGATTACCGGTGATTTCCGGAGCTTCGTCCGCCGTGTCCCCTGCTGCGCCGTGGGCCTTGTCCCGCACGGCCGAGCCCGGCTCGTCGAGGGCGCTGACGTGCTCGAGCGGGTGCCCGCGCGGGTGCTCGTCCGGGTGGTCCCGTGGTCCCTCGCCGGTGCCGCGCCAGCAGTCGCCGCCCGCCGCGCGGGCCCTGGCCAGGGCGAGGTCGGCGGCGCGCAGCAGCAGGGCGGCGTGGCCGCCGTCGCCGGGCAGTACCGCGATGCCGACGGCCGCCGTCAGCCCGTTGCCGCCGACCGGGCGGCTCGGTTCGGGCCCGGCGGCCGACCAGTCCAGCAGGCGGTGCCGCCGGACCGACCAGCAGAGCCGCTCGGCGACGTGCACCGCGCCGTCGAAGCCGGTGTCCGGCAGGACGACCAGGAACTCCTCGCCGCCGTAACGGGCGAGGGTGTCGGTGCGCCGGATCTCCACGCCGAGGCGCTGGGCGAGGTCCCGGAGTATCGTTCCGGCCCGGCCGCGCCCGTGTTCGGCGACGATCGCGTCGAACCCGGCGATCTCCAGCATCAGCAGGGCGAGCGGCGGCGGCTCCTCGCCGTGGTCGGCCCGGCGGGTCCGCTCCACCTCCCGGCCCAGGGTGAGCTGGAGGTGGCGGTAGTTCCACACGCCGGTGAGCGGGTCGCAGGAGGCGGTGCGCTGCAGGGTCGCCCGTTCGACCTCCAACTCGGCGATCTGCTGCCGGAGTACGGCCTCCCGCTGCCCCGCGCCCGCCGCGACCCGGCGCAGCCGCAGCCCGGCCACCGCCGCCGTGGCCAGCGCGGGAGCGCTGAGCAGGGCGAGGGCCTGGACCAGGAGTGGGCTGGATGGGCTGGACATACCGGTTCCCTTCCACGTGTCAGGTTGCGTGCGAGCTGCGTACGGGCCGCGTGTCAGGCTCTGCTCGGTCGGCGAGCGCGCCGAGGGAGCGGAACAGGACAGAGGAGCATCCATTGCACAACGAGAAGCGCGAGTTGAGGTCACGCCTGCTGACGGACCGCCGAGAGCTGCCCCCCGAATGGCGTGAAACCGCCGCCGCCGCTCTCGCGGAGCACGCGGCCGGGCTCGCCGAACCGGGCCGTACCGTCGCCGCGTACGTCTCGGTCGGCACCGAACCGGGCACCCGGCCGCTGCTGGACGCGCTCCGCGCCCGGGGCGTACGGGTGCTGCTGCCCGTCCTGCTGCCCGACAACGACCTGGACTGGGCCGAGTACCAGGGCGCCGGGCAGCTCGCCCCGGCCGGGCGCGGGCTGCTGGAGCCGACCGCGCCCCGGCTCGGGCCGGGGGCGGTCACCGAGGCCGCGCTGGTGCTGCTGCCCGGCCTGGCGGTGGACCGCCGGGGCCGGCGGCTGGGCCGGGGCGGCGGCAGCTACGACCGGGTGCTGGCCCGGCTCGCGGCGGCCGGGGCGCAGCCGGTACTGGTGACGCTGCTCTACCCGCAGGAGCTGCTGGACGAGGTGCCCGCCGAGCCGCACGATCTGCCCGTGGACGCGGCGGTCACCCCGTCGGGGGTCGTCTGGATCAACCCGCGCTGAGCACCAGCTTGTTCTTGGTGGCCTGCTCGACCTTGTCGGCCGAGTAGGCCCAGGGCAGCAGCACGCCCTTGGCCCAGAGGGCGGTCTGGTCGTCGTAGTTGGGGTCGAAGGCGTGCCCGGAGGCACCGCCGACGTTGATCCAGCGCGAGGCGTTGAAGTCGCCCAGGTCGACCACCATCCGCATCGACGGCACCCAGTCGACCTCGTACCCGGCGGCGGCGTTCCAGCCGGACGCGTTGACCGCCGCCGAGCCGCCGTCGAGCTGGTACGGGCCCCGGTTGAGGAGCTTGTGCACCAGGCCGGACGCGATCGAGGAGTTGTCCGTGCCGAGGGTCTGCTCCTTGAGGGTCAGCGTGTGCAGCCGGCCCCAGCTCCAGGTCGAGATGTCCTTGCTGAGCTTCGAGGTGAGGTCCTGGCGGGCGTTCTTCATCGCCTCGGCGAGCAGGTTGGCCAACCCGTGCTGCGGGCGGTGGTCGGAGTCGATGTAGTCCCACCAGCTGCTCTGCGGATTGGCGAGCTGCTGGCGCACGACCTCCGTCCAGCGGTCGCCGCCGTCCGGCTGGGCCTTGGAGGGGGCCCGGGTGCCGCACTGGGTGACGGTGACGGTGTTGTTCAGCGCGTCGTCGGGCATCGTCGGGTCGCTCTTCTGACGGACCAGCAGGCAGTCGCCCTTGGCCCGCAGGTCGGCCGGGAACTTCTGGCCGAAGGCGAGGATCAGCAGCTGGCGCCAGACGCCGTTGTAGTAGGCAGCGGCGGCCGAGGAGGCGTCCTGGTGGTAGTTCCAGTCCTTCAGCAGGTTCTGCGCCTCACGGACGTACGGGTCGGTGATGTTGACCTTGAGCAGCAGCGGGACCAGGGTCTGCGCCATCACGCTGGTGTTGTCCAGCTGCATCTGCTGCATGTCGTCCGGCGAGATCTTGCCGCCGTTCTTGAGGCGGCTCTCGATCTGGTCGGTGATCTCCTTGGCCCGGGTGCCGTACTCCCAGTCGGTGGTGAGCAGGTACGGGTAGGTCGGGTCGACCACGGCCTGGTTGGCGGTGACGATGTAGCCGCTGGCCGGGTTGTAGCTGTAGGGCAGCGCGGTGAACGGGACCGGGTCCGGCTTCCAGTTGTAGGAGGAGTCCCAGCCGGGGGCGGGGTAACGGCCGTCGCCCTTGCCGCGGATCGGGATCACGCCGGGGGCCTGGTACCCGATGTTGCCCTGGGTGTCGGCGTAGATCAGGTTCTGCGCGGGGACGGCGAAGTCCTTGGCGGCGCCCCGGAAGTCGCTCCAGTTGGCGGCCCGGTCCAGCTCGAAGACGGCGTCCATGGTGTTGCCGGGCTTGAGGGCCGTCCACTGCAGCGCGACGCCGTAGCCGGACGCGCGGTCCGGCGCGGCGTTGCCGACGGGGGCGTACTTGCCGATGTCCTGCTGCTCGGTGCTCTGGTCCGAGATCAGCGGGCCGTCCTTGGTGGTGCGGACGGTGATGGTGCGGTCGGCGCCGCCGGCCACCTTGATGGTCTCCTTGCGGCTGTCGAAGTTCACGTTCTGGCCGTCCACCAGGTAGGTGTCCGGGCCGGTGACCTTCTCCAGGTAGAGGTCGGCGACGTCGGCGCCGAGGTTGGTGAAGCCCCAGGAGATGTTCTGGTTGTGGCCGATCACCACGCCGGGCATGCCCGCGAAGGTGAACCCGGTGACGTCGTACCCGCAGCTCGGGCCGACCGTCCGGCAGTGCAGGCCCATCTGGTACCAGACCGAGGGCAGCTCGGGCCCCAGGTGCGGGTCGTTGGCCATCAGCGGCTTGCCGGTGGTGGTGTGGCTGCCGGCCACCACCCAGGAGTTGGAGCCGATGCCCTGGCCCTGCGGGCCGAGCAGCTGCGGCATGCCCGCCATGTTGTCCGAGAGGCCCTGCATCAGCGCCTGGGTGGTGGCCCGGCCCTGCGCGAGCGAGGAGGACGGCGGCGGGGTGGCCGAGCCGTCGGCGGGCTTGTAGGTGCCGTCGACGACCTTGCCGGTCTGCTTCACGATGGTGCCGTTACGGGCGTACGGGTAGTCCGGGTAGAGCTGGGCGATCTTGTCCGGGGTGAAGTCCTGGGACAGCAGCGAGCGGTCGATCTCCTCCTGCAGGTTGCCCGAGAGGCTCCAGGCCATCGCCTTCAACCAGGCGACCGAGTCGACCGGCGTCCACTGCTCGGGCTTGTAGCCGCCGTGCACCGCGCCGAGCAGGGTGTACTCCACCGAGGCGCTGGCACCACCGGGGTGCTGGGCGAGCCAGGCGTTCACGCCGTCCGAGTAGGCCTGCAGGTTCTTCTTGGTCTCGGCGGAGAGCTTGGTGTCGTACTCCTGCTGCGCGACCCGGCGCCAGCCCATGGTGCGCAGGAAGGTGTCGGTGTCGACCTGGCTCGATCCGAACATCTCGGAGAGCCGGCCGGAGGTGATGTGCCGGCGGACGTCCATCTCCCAGAACCGGTCCTGGGCCTGGACGTAGCCCTGGGCGCGGAACAGGTCGGCGGAGGTGTCGGCGTACAGCTGCGGGATGCCGTTGGCGTCCCGCTTCACGTCGACGGGGGCGGACATGCCGGCCACCGTGACGCTGCCCGCCACCTCCGGGAACGAGGCCCGGACGGTGCTCACGGCCCAGTACCCGCCGCCGCCCACACCGGCGACCAGCAGGACCACCAGTAGGAGCACGAACAGACGGGCGCGCCGGAACTTCTTCTTCGAGCGGGGCATCTGGTGGGTCCTTGGCTGGGGGGCGACGGCCGTGACAGGTCACCACATTAGGGCGACTCGGGTGGCGGACATGCACGGGGGACGTCCACGGTTGGATCAGGTGGACCCTATCGGGCCTTGCTGAGGGACAGCCGGTGACCACCTGATGATCACCGGGTCACCAAAGAGCAGGTAAAATGTTAGACTGAGTAACGAACTCGCGGCTCCGGGCGAAAGCCCCGGACTCGCGGGTTCCGCGACGCCTCCCTCGCCCGATCACTCCTCCGAGGTGCCACTGCGTGACCGTCGACCACCTGAACCGCCTCCTGCTCGAGTTCTCCGTGATCCTCCTGTTCGCGGTGGTCGCCGTGCGTTTCGCGACCCGCTCAGGGCTGCCCAGCCTGCTGATCTACCTCGGGATCGGCGTCGCCCTCGGCCAGAACGGCCTCGGCGTCACCTTCAACAACGCCGAGCTGACCCAGGTGCTCGGGTACGCGGCCCTGGTGGTGATCCTCGCCGAAGGCGGGCTCAAGACCAGCCTGCGGGCCATCAAGCCGGTCCTGCCGGCCGCCACCGTGCTGGCCACCTTCGGCGTCGCGGTCAGCGTCTTCATCACCGCCGCCGGAGCCCACTGGCTCGGCGGCTTCGACTGGCGGGTCTCGCTGCTGCTCGGCGCGATCGTCTCGTCGACGGACGCGGCGGCGGTCTTCTCGGTGCTGCGGCTCGTCCCGCTGCCCGCCCGGCTGACCGGCCTGCTGGAGGCGGAGTCCGGCTTCAACGACGCGCCCGTGGTGATCCTGGTGGTCGCCTTCGCCACCACCGGACCGCTGGACTCCTGGTACGTCCTGGTCGGCACGATCATCGGCGAGCTGGCCGTCGGCGCCACCGTCGGTTACGCGGTCGGCAAGCTCGGCTCGTACGCGGTGAAGCGGATCGCGCTGCCCTCCTCCGGCCTCTACCCGATCGCCGTCATGTCGCTCGCGCTGCTGGCGTACGCGGGCGGCGCGCTGCTGCACGGCTCCGGCTTCCTCGCCGTCTACATCGCCGCCGTACTGCTCGGCAACGCCAAGCTGCCGCACGGCCCCGCCGTCCGGGGCTTCGCCGACGGGCTGGCCTGGATCGGGCAGATCGGCATGTTCGTGGTGCTCGGCCTGCTCTGCAACCCCGACACCATGGGGTCGGCGATCGTGCCGGCGCTGGTCATCGGCGCCGTCCTGGTCTTCCTGGCCCGACCGGTCTCGGTACTCCTGACGATGACACCGTTCCGGCTGCCCTGGCGCGAGCAGGCCCTGCTCAGCTGGGCCGGGCTGCGCGGGGCGGTGCCCATCGTGCTGGCGACCATCCCGCTGGTCGCCGACATCCCGCAGGCCCAGGAAGTCTTCAACATCGTCTTCATCCTGGTGGTCGTCTTCACCCTGCTCCAGGGCCCGACCCTGCCGTGGGTCGCCCGCCGGCTGCGGATCGGCGAGGGCTCGCTCGGACAGGACCTCGACATCGAGTCGGCCCCCCTGGAGCACCTGCACGGACAGCTGCTCTCGGTCTCGCTCTCCGGCACCTCCCGGATGTCGGGCGTCGAGGTCAGCGAACTGCGCCTGCCCGCCGGATCGGCCGTGACCCTGGTGGTCCGCGAGGGCACCAGCTTCGTACCGGACCGGGCCACGGTGCTGCGGGCCCACGACGAGCTGCTCGTGGTGACCACCGAGGAGGTCAGCGAGGTGGCCGAGCGACGGCTGCGCGCGGTGGACCAGGGTGGAAAGCTGGCCGGCTGGCTGCAGGGGCGCCAGGTGCACTGACCCGTGAGGTTGGGGGCAGGGGTCAGTACAGCTAGGGCATGGGGAACGCCCTGGGTTCGTGTGTTTTGCGCTACGTTCACCTTCGGTTATCGGGGAAATTGCCCCAGATCACGTAGTATCAAGGGGAACTTCTGTATCGGCTGGTGAATCACACCGGCTGGGAACGACTGAACACCCGCAACATCTGCCTGAAGCAGAGTTGGCGCGACCGCTCGGCGGCTGCGGTCCGGGGCGAAAAGGCCCATCGGATCCGGTATCACCCCGGTCGACGCGCGAGAGGACGACTCTCGGCGCCGTCGGGGCCACCCATGCCCCGTCCGCGCTACCAGGCAGCAGGAAGGCATGACCGTGACGGCCCGCCGAACGGTCGAATCCCCCGAGTCCGAGGGGTCCCCCACCCGCGTTGGCTACGGTGCGCTACTCCGCACCCCCGGCGCCTGGACGTTCCTGGTCCCCGCCCTCGCGGCGCGGCTCCCGTACGCGATGCTCAGCCTGGGCATCGTGCTGCTGATCCTGGACACCAACGGCTCGTACGGCACCGCCGGTACGGTCGCGGCGGTCTCCGCCGTCGCGCAGGCGTTCGTCGGCCCGCAGACCGGGCGGCTCGCCGACCGGTTCGGGCAGGCCGCCGTGCTGGTGCCCAGCGTCGTCGTGCACGCGCTCTCGGTCGGCGCCCTGATCGCGCTGGCCCTCGGGCACGCGCCGGTCTGGACGCTGTTCCTGGCCGCCGCGCCCGCCGGGGCGAGCGTGCCGCAGATCGGCGCCATGGTCCGGTCCCGCTGGGTCGGCAAGCTGTCCGGTGACTCGCCGGACGCCTCGCCGCAGAAGCTGAACACCGCCTTCGCCTTCGAGTCGGTCACCGACGAGTTCACCTTCGTGGTCGGGCCGGTGCTCGCCACCGCCATCGCGACCGGCATCGCGCCCGCCGCCGGACTGATCGCCGAGGCCGCGCTGACCGTGGTCGGCGGGCTGGCCTTCGCCGCGCAGCGCCGTACCGCCCCCGCCCGGCACCCGCACGTCCCCGGCGCCCGCCGGGCGTCCGCGCTCGCCTCCCCCGGCGTCCGGCTGCTGGCCGCCTCGTTCCTGGGCGTCGGCACGGTCTTCGGGGCCATGCAGGTCTCCGTCACGGCCTTCGCCAAGGCGGCGGGCCAGCCCGGCGCCAACGGCCTGGTCTACGGGATCTTCGCGGGCGGCAGCATGCTGGCCGGAGTGCTCTACGGCATGGTCGCCTGGCGGCGCCCGGCCCGGCAGCGGATGCTGGGCAGCTACGCGCTGCTGGTGCTGGGCTGCTCCACGCTGTGGGCGATGCCCAACCTGACCGCGCTCGCGGTCGCCGGGCTGGTCTGCGGACTCGCCATCGCGCCGACGCTGATCACCGGCTACACGCTGGTCGAGACGCTGGTCGCGGACGGCGCCAAGACCGAGGCCTTCACCTGGCTGACCGGTGCGATCGGGCTCGGCCTGGCCGCCGGGTCCACCGTCGCCGGACAGCTGATCGACGGCTACGGCACCTCGGCCGGGTTCGTCGTCCCGGTGGCCGGGGCCGGGCTGGGCCTGATCGCCCTGGTGTCGCTGCGGCGGCTGCTGGTCCCGCCGAGCACGCCCAGCCGGACCGTCGCGCGCAGCACCGTCCAGGCGCAGCTGGTGGGGGCTTCCAAGGGCTGACACCCGGAGCCGCCGGGGCACGCCGGGGACGCGTCGGGGGGCCGCCGGGGGCACCTCGGGGCACGTCACACCTGGGGCGCTGGACTGATCCAGCGGAATGCCGCATCATTGACCGTCGTTAGCACTCATCAGGCGAGAGTGCCAGGGGGAAGTGCAGGAGGAAGACAAGTGCCCACGTACCAGTACCAGTGCACCGAGTGTGGGAACGGCCTGGAGGCGGTGCAGAAGTTCACCGACGACGCGCTGACCACGTGCCCCGAGTGCCAGGGACGGCTCCGCAAGATTTTCTCGGCCGTGGGTGTGGTGTTCAAGGGCTCGGGCTTCTACCGGACCGACAGCCGCTCCTCTTCGACCAGCTCGGTGACCGGTTCGGGGTCGTCGTCGGGGTCCTCCTCGTCGACGTCCACCGCCGCACCGGCGGCGGCCACCGCCTCCGCGTCCACCAGCACCTCCACGGGCAGCAGCAGCGCCGGCTCGGCGAGCTGACACCTCGGCCTTACGCGTACCCCTCGGCCTGGCGCCGTCGCGATCTCGCGGCGGCGTCAGGCCGTTCGGCGTTGCGGTGCCCGGTGCTGCGCCTATCGGGTCGGCGCCGTTGTCGGCGTCGTGGTGCCCGGTGTGGTCCCTCTTGTGGGTGACCAAAGTTATCCACAACCCCGTGGTTGTCCACAGGGAATGGCGGGTTGATTCCCGGTTCCGGGCTGTGGGCGCACTCTGATCTCGCGAACTTCGTTCCGAGTCCGAGGCGGTGTCCCACCCATGAGCACGCAGCTGGAGCCCCTGCTCCCCCGTCTTCCCCGTCCGCACCCGTCGCCGCCCGCCCGGGCGACCGTGCCCGCCTTCGCGCCCGCCGTGCCGCCCCGGCGGGCCGTCCCCGCCTTCGCGCCGATCCGGCGCGGTTCGGGTGGACGGCACCGGCTCCGGCAGGCCGTCCGGCACCGGCCCGGGGTGCTGGCCGCCGGGCTGCTGGCCACCGCCACCGCACTCACCGCCGGGCCGTTGAGGCCCGGCCCACCGCCACCCACCGCCACCTCGGCCGCAGCGGGGGTGTCCGGCGCACCGGGCACAGCACCCCGCTGCCCCGGGCCCACGTCAACCGAGCGGCGACAGCTCCACCCGTGACCTCGCCCGGCCGGCGGCGTTCAGCGCGGCATGAAGGGCTTCAAGGAATTCCTGCTCCGCGGCAATGTCATCGACCTCGCCGTCGCCGTGGTCATCGGTGCGGCGTTCACCAACATCGTCAACGCCTTCGTCAAAGGCGTCATCAACCCCGTCGTCGGCCTGCTCGGGAGTGAGGACCTGGCGTCGTACTCCACCTGCGTCAAGGGCCCCTGCTTCATGGACGAGACGGGCAGCGTCACCGCCGGCGTCTACCTCCAGTGGGGGTCTGTCCTCAGCGCCGCCCTGCAGTTCGTGATCACGGCCGCTGTCGTCTACTTCGCCGTCGTCGTCCCCGCGAAGCGCGTCATCGCCTACCGCCGACGGCTGCCCCCGGAGGTGGCGGTACGGGAGGCGGCTGTCCCGGAGGCCGCTGTCCCGGAAGAAGCCAAGGAGGTCGCCCTGCTCACCGAGATCCGCGACGTGCTGGTCCGCCAGCGCTGACGCCGCCACCCTCGATCGTCCCGCTCACCCCGCTCACCCGTGGTGCGGCGGTCGCTGGCTCACGTACCAGTCCAGTCCGCGCCCACCGCCACCGCCCGAACCCGGACGCTCGCCCCAGCCGCTGTCCGTGTCGTCGCTGGTCTGCCGGTCCAGCGGGTCGGCAAAGATCAGCTTCGCCTTCTGCTCCGGCTGCTGACCCTGCTGCTCGGTCTTCTCTGTCTGCTGCTCGCCCATGTCCTGCTCGCCCATCTGCCCTGCTCCTCCGTCCACCGACACATCCCCTCCAGCGTAGGCCCGCACAACAGCGGACCCCGGTACGGGCGATCGCCGTACCGAGGTCCGTGCGGGGCCGTGCTGGGCATGCAGGCCGTGCGAGCCGTGCGTCAGGCGGCCTCGAAGCCCGCGTGGTCCGCGATCTTCTTCAGCTCGGCCAAGGCGTGCTTCTCGATCTGCCGGATCCGCTCCCGGGTGAGACCGTGCTGCTTGCCGACCTCCGTCAGCGTGCGCTCGCGGCCGTCCTCCATCCCGTAGCGGGACCGGATGATCGAGGCCGTCCGGTCGTCCAGGCGGCCGATCAGGTCGTCGAGTTCCTCACGGCGGAGCATGACCATCACGGCGTCCTCCGGGGACGTCGCACCGGTGTCCTCTACCAGGTCACCGAACTGCGTCTCGCCCTCGTCGTCCACCGACATGTTGAGGCTGACCGGATCACGGGCCCAGTCCAGCACGTCCTTGACCCGCTGCTCGGTGGTGTCCAGCTCCGCCGCGACCTCGGCGGGGTCGGGCTCACGCCCCAGCTCCTTCGCCTTCTCGCGCTGCACCCTACGGATCCGCCCGAGCTCCTCGACCAGGTGCACGGGCAGCCGGATGGTGCGCGACTGGTCGGCTATCGACCGTGTGATCGCCTGCCGGATCCACCACGTCGCGTACGTGGAGAACTTGAAGCCCTTCGCGTAGTCGAACTTCTCGACCGCGCGGACCAGACCGGCGTTGCCCTCCTGGATCAGGTCGAGCAGCGGCAGGCCGCTGCGCGGGTAGCGCCGGGCCACCGCGACCACCAGCCGGAGATTGGAGCGGATGAAGACGTCCTTGGCCCGCTCCGCGTCCTCGGCTATGACCTCCAGCTCCTCCCGCTTCGAACCTTTGGGCAGCGTGCCCTCCGCCAGCAGGTGCTGGGCATAGACGCCGGCCTCGATGCGCAGCGACAGTTCGACCTCCTCGGCGGCGTCGAGCAGCGGCGTCCTGGCGATCTCATCGAGGTACATGCCGACAAGGTCGCGGTCGGCCTCATAGTTGGTCGGGCGGGCCGAGCGAGTCCGGTCGGCCCTGTCGCGAACGACGGCACGAGTGGCCATGCTTGCTCCCTTGCTGCTGGTGCCGATCTGCCTGGGTTGTCGCCCCTGTCCGGTTCCGCTGTCCGGCTGCCTGTCGGGCTGCCGCCCAGCCGGGGAAATCCGGGGCGAGCAGAGATGGGGCAATAGAGATGCGGGCCTCTCCGAGGCTCACACGTAACGATCCAACGCACAGAATTCGGACAACATTCCCAACTCGCCCAGATTCCTCGTTCGATGCAGTATCCTGCGGAATTTCTCCCGTGATCATCAACCGCGCGTGACAGCCCGACGACCTGGAGTGTCACCACCCGCCTCCGTATCCGAGCAACGAACAACACCGGCCATCCGCATCCTCTCCGCACAAACGATGCCAAATCGCTATCCCTCCGGAGCCGGATCCGACCCTCCCCCTGGGAAGGTGTCAGCCATGCACCTGTCCACCGACGGCACTCGCGCCGGCTCCGACCCCGGCCCCACACCCGGCGCCGGCACCTCCGGCGCCGAGGTGGCCCGCGCCCTCCAGCGCCACCGCCTCACTCTCAGGTGGTCGGCTCTGGCGCTGGGCTGCACCGTCCTGCTCGGCGTGCTGCTCGCACTGGTGGAGAGCCACTGGGGGCCGCTGGCCCGAGCGGACCAGGGGTGGACCGACGGCCTGCACCGGTTCGCCCGGGTCCACACCGCGTGGACGGCGTCGATGCAGACGCTCACCGACATCGGCGGGCCCGTCACCATGCGGAGCCTGCTCGCCGTGGCCGCCGTCTGGCTGTGGGCGATCGGCGCCCGGATGCTGGCGGGCTGGGTCGCCGCCCAGGCCCTGGTCGGCTGGCTGGCCGAGTCGGCGGGCAAGGCCGCCGTCGGCCGCGCCCGGCCGCACTTCACGGACCCGATGTCACAGGCCTCCGGTGCCTCCTTCCCCTCCGGCCACGCACTGGCCGCAGCGATCACCTGCGCCACCCTGGTCGTCCTGGTCTGGCCGCAGGCCAACCGGGCGGGGCGGGCCGTGGCCTGCACCGTCGCCGCACTGGCGATCCTGACGGTCGGGTGGACCAGGGTCGCCCTCGGCGTGCACTGGCCGAGCGACGTGGTGGCGGGCTGGCTGACCGCCGGGGTGGTGCTCGGCGGGGTGACAGTGCTGGCCGAACTCTGGCGGCCCGGCGCACTCGCCCGGGACGTCCGCCTGGTCAACTGGCGAACCAGGCCCCGGGTGCAACGCGTCCTGGTGTCCGGGGGCGATGTGGATCCTGACGATCAGTGAGGAAGGTCACATCACCGTCGTGATACCCCGGGGAAGGGATCAGGGACGTGGTGCATCATCGAGATTCGTCCGTATGGACACCATTTAAATGCCCCCAAATCCGGGCATTAGGCCCAGATTTGCTCCTACCCCGTCCGACGGCCGGGACGCTGACCAGCGCAGCGAGATCTCCCGCACACGACACCGCCCTCCCCACGAAGTGCCGAGGTAGGGCAGACTTCTCCGGCTGGGTACACCTGTACCCGGCCCGGGGGAACCAAGCACGACGGCGCGGACCGAGCCGGTCGTACGAGGCAGGACCGGCTCCGTACACCGAGGGACCGTCTGAACGGCGCTGCGGAGCACCCGCAGCTCCACCGCCCAGGCACCGAGTGACGGGGGTCCGATGACCATGCACACGACGGGCGAGCCCCACGGCTCGTACGGCGACCCGCCGACCATGTCGTTGCGCCAGATCCCGCCGCAGCCCGGTTACGCACCCACCGCAGCGCCTGGTCCCGTCCCCGGCCCGCGTCAGTCCCAGCAGAAGCCGCAGGCCGCCCCGGCCTCCGCCGGCCGCAACGGTCTGATCATGGCCATCGGCTCGCTCGCCTCCCGCGCGCTCGGCTTCGTCCGGAGCGCGATGATCGTCGCAGCGCTGACCACCGGACCGGTCGGCGACGCCTTCAACGTCGGCAACTCGCTACCCAACATCGTCTACATGATGCTCATCGGTGGCGTGCTGGCCTCGGTGTTCGTCCCGGAGCTGGTGCACGCCGCGCAGACCCACAAGGACGGCGGCGTCGCGTACACCGACCGCCTGCTGACCATTTGCGGCGTCATCCTGGTGATCCTGACCTTGGCGGCGGTGTTCGCCGCACCGGCTATCGTCAGCTTCTACGCGCCGGACTACACCGGTGCCCAGCGCGACCTGACCATCGCGTTCGCCCGCTACTGCCTGCCGCAGATCTTCTTCTACGGTGTGTTCACCCTGCTCGGCCAGGTGCTCAACTCCCGTGACCGGTTCGGCGCCATGATGTGGACGCCGGTGCTGAACAACGTGGTGGCGATCGGCGTCTTCGGCCTCTTCATGCTGATCAGCAACGAGGCGCCGAAAGCAGCCGAGCAGATTACCTCGGGGCAGACGCTGCTGCTCGGCGTCGGCAGCACCTTGGGCATCGTCGTCCAGGCCCTCGCGTTGGTGCCCTCGTTGCGGTCCGCGAATTTCCGGTGGCGACCGCGCTTCGACTGGCGGGGCGCCGGGCTCACCAAGCCGCTGCGCGCGGCCGGCTGGGCGCTGGCCCTGGTCGCCGCGACCCAGATCTCGTTCTCGGTGATCACTCGGCTGGCCACGAGCGCCGGCGCCGCCGGCAAGAACCTGCACCTCCCCGGCGTCGGCATATCCGCCTACAGCAATGCCTACCAATTGTTCGTCGTCCCGCAGGGCGTCATCACCATCTCCCTGGTGACCGCCCTGCTCCCGCAGATGTCCCGCTCGGCGGCGGCCGGCGAGTTGCAGGAGATCGGTGCCACGCTGGCGGGCACGCTGCGTACCTCCGCCGCGATGATCATGCCTGCGACGGTGCTGTTCGTGGCGTTCGCGCCCCAGATCTGCGCGGTCGCCTACGGCTACGGCAACAGCAACTCCGCCGACACGATGGTGATCGCGCAGGCTCTGATCGCGTTCGCGATCGGGCTGCCCGCCTTCTGCGCGCAGTACGCGCTGGCCCGTGGCTTCTACGCGATGGGCGACGCGCGTACACCGTTCTGGCTGACGGTGGTCACCACCGGTACCAACGCCGGGCTGTCCTACGTCGCGTCCCTGGTGCTCTCACCGCGCTGGATCATCATCGGGATGGCCGGCGCGCAGACCGTCGCCTGCCTGCTGAGCATCGTGATCACCGGGTGGGCCCTCGGCCGCCGCCTGCGGCAGGCGCCCGCCGCCGCCCGGCCCCGACGGGCCGCCCCGGAGATGACCCTCGAACTGAACACCCGCGACCTGGGCACCCGCCGCGCACGCTCGCGCAGCGGGCTGGACGGCGGCCGGGTGATCACCCTGCACCTGGCCCTCGCACTCGCCTGCCTGCCCGGCGCGCTCGCCGGGCACTGGATCGCCACCAACTGCGGCAGCGCGCTCGGCGGCGGCCCGATCGGCAACCTGGTCGGCTTGATGGCCGGCTCGCTGACCGTGCTGGTGTCGCTCTTCGTACTGGCCCGCCCACTCGGCGCCGGTGCGGCGGTCGCCCCGCTCGCCCGCAAACTGCGCATACCGTACAAGGCCCCGGCTCCGGCGCCCGTCAACGGGGGCAAGCACCGCCGCTAGGGTCCGGGCCGGGCGACGCAAAAGGCCGCCAGGACTGCCTTGCTGTCCTGGCGGCCTTCGTCTCAAGGGCGGAGCTGTGGTCAGCTGACGGTCAGGGTCAGCGGGCCGGCCAGGGCCGAGTAGCCGTCGTTGTAGAGGTACCAGACGGCGTACGTACCCGGGCCGGAGAGCTTGCTGGTGTCGAAGGTCAGGCTGCCGCTGCTGTTGGGCGCGTACTGCCAGGTGAGGGAGGACTGCTGGCCCGGCGTCACGCCCACCGGGTAGATCCCGATCCAGTTGGTCGAGCTGGTGCTCGCCGTCGGCGTCGAGTACTGGAAGGTGACGCTCGAGCCGTTGGAGACGGTCGGCGTGCCGGTGGTCAGCGTGGTGGTCGGGGCCGGGGTGGAGCTGGGCACGAACGCGTCGTTCATCGGCGTCGCGTAGGTGTCGTTGGCGGTGATGCCGGGGAGGCCGAGGGCAGCCTCGATGGTGCGGGCGGTGCTGTAGTGGTCGTACCGGGTGGTGCTGGTGGTACCAGCCGGGACGGTGCCCTGGGAACCGACGACCATGGTGGCCACGTGGTTGCCCGGGTTGCTGGTGTCCTCGTCCCAGGTGAGGATCAGCAGCGACTTCTGGGTGGTCCAGGCCGGGGACTGCATGATCGGCGCCAGGCTCTGCTTCAGCCAGCCGTCCTGGACCTGGAGGCTGGTCGCGTTGCCGTTGCCGGAGGCCTCACCGTCGTAGTAGTCGTCGGCCGCGATCCAGGAGAAGTTCGGGGTGGTGGCCGCGCTCTTCAGGTCGGTGGTCAGCTGGGTGGTGTCGAAGAGGTGGGCCGCGCAGCGGGCCGGGTTGCCGCTGACGTCGGTGTAGTTGATGAACGGCGCGTCGTCCGGCATGTACTTGGCGTCGTACTGGGTGGTCAGGTTGCACGGGGTGCCCATGCCCTGCTCGTACGCCTTCCAGGTCTTGCCGGCCGCCTCGACGGTGTCACCCAGGTTGGTGCCCGGGCTCTTGATGTTGGGCCAGTAGGTCGGACCGGTGACGACGGTGTCGCCGCCCGCGACGGCCATGTAGTTCTCGTCGCTGGGGTGGTAGACCGCGTGCTGGTTGGTCATGTTCGCGCCCTGGGCCATCAGGCTGTGGATGAACGGCGTGTCCGCCGGGTCGCCCATCACCGCGGTGTAGTCGGTGTTCTCCATCATGACCGTGAAGACGTGGTCGTACCCGGGCACCTTGGAGACCGGCGGGGTGAGCGCGGCCGCCGTGACGGGGGTGGAGAGGGTCAGCGAGAGGTTGTCCAGGTAGCCGGACTCGCCGGAGCTCTGCAGGAACTGCACCTCGACCAGGATCGAGCGGGTGCCGGACGGAACGGCGCCGGTGCTGTTGCGGGCCAGGAACGAGGTGGTGTTGGAGCGGTCGGCCGCCGAGACGGTCGGCAGGGTGGCGGTGGAGCCGAGCTGGCCGCCCGAGCCGTTCTGGAACTGCAGCGAGACCTGGGCGTAGCCCGCGTAGCTGGTCCAACCGCCGAGCCAGCCGGACAGGTTGTAGCTGACGCCGCCGCCGTCGATCGCGGAGGCCGCCGAGGAGACGTCGACGGTCTGCTGCATCGCGCCGTCGCCCTGGTTGCCGGGGGCGAAGAACGCCTTGCCGGGCGTCGCGCCGCTCGGGTAGCCGAAGCTCGCCACCGAGTGGCAGACGACGTCCGGGTTGCCGGACAGGACCGTCCAGCCCGGCATGGTGCTCGCGGCGGTCCAGTCGGTGGTGCAGTAGCCCGCCTCGGCGTCACCGTTCACGATCAGGTTTCCGCTGGTGGTGGCCGCGCCTGCGGGTGTCACCACCACGAGCAGCGCACCGAGCAGTGCGAGAACGCTACCGAGCGCTCGCCAAAGAACTCTCATATCCGGGAACCCATCCGGTTGATGTGAACATCGTCATTGACGAGTCATTGATAGCGGCTCCGGCTGGCGGTCGTGGGAACAATGGACCAACGGGCCGTGGACGGGGGCGGGCTGGGGTTCTGCGGTCGCCGTCTCAGTGCTGGTGGTGGGCTTGGCTCTGGTCGCCGTGGCTGCTGTGGCCGCTGTGGCCGTGGCCCGGGTCGGGCGAGCCGCCCATCATGCGCAGCATGGCGGGTCCGCCGGTGCGCCAGAAGCGGATCAACAGGGCGGCCGCCAGGGTGAGAAAGGCGAGGTTCAACCAGGTGGTGTAGTTCCAGGAGACGCCCTCCGTCGGGAGCTTCGCCTCGGACTGGTCGGGCACCAGACCGAGGCCGCCGAAGACGAACTCGACGAGGTAGCCCGCGACGACCATGGCGGTGTAGCAGGTGGCGAGCAGGAAGGCGGCCATCCGACGGCCATAGTACTTTCGGTAGATGTTGAGGATCGGCAGGATCAGCAGGTCGGCGAAGATGAACGACACGACACCGCCGAAGCTGATCCCGCCCTTCCAGAGCACCACCGCGAGCGGCACGTTGCCGATCGAGCAGACGAAGGACAGCAACGCCACCAGCGGGCCGATCAGCGGGCCCCAGAGCTTGGCGGCGAGCGGGTGCCCGGCGAAGAAGAAGGAGTGCCAGAAGGAGTCCGGCACCCAGGCCGCGACCGCACCGGCGATCAGCAGGCCGACCACCAGGTCCCTCAGGATCGCGGCCCACTCCATGACGAACACATGCGCGACCGAGGTGTAGCCCTCGCGGGAGAACAGCCTTCGGGCGAACGGCCCTTCACGCCGCACGGACATGTCCATCGCCGCGTGGCCCTCCATCGAGCCGGCCAGCCCGCGCTCCGCCTGGCGACGGGCGTCGTCCAGCAGCCGTTGCCGCAGGAGGAGCCGGAACAGCACCGCGAGCACCACGATCATGACGGGCCCACCGACGAACTCGGCGGCGGTGAACTGCCAGCCCATCAACAGGGCCAGAATCACCCCGAGTTCCACCACCAGATTGGTGGAGGCGATCTCGAACGCCATCGCGGCGGTGAAGTTCGCCCCCTTCCGGAACAGCGACCGGGCGAGCGCCACCGCAGCGTACGAGCAGGAGGACGAGGCGGCGCCGAGCGCGGCGGCGAGCGCGAGGGTACGGGGCCGGTCGTCACCGAGCAGCCGGACGACGGTCGACTTGCGCACCACCGCCTGCACGACGGCCGACAGGGCGAACCCCAGGACCAGGGCCCAGGTGATCTCCCAGGTCATCGAACCGGTGATGGACAGTGCGTGGAGGATCGCGTGCATGGTGGTCCGCCTTCCCTCGGCTGCCGCTGCGCAATCCAGAACCGTATACCCCGACGGGGTATTTCCCTCGGAGGCACGGCCTGCCGGGTCACCCGCCCCAGCGACGCCAGTCGCGGACCACGCCGTATCCGAGAGCCACTGCGCCCAGGCACCAGATCACGCCATCGGTGTACTGCCCGGCGGCTGCCCTGGCCGCCGTGACGCACCACCCGTAGAGGTCGAGCAGTGCGATCGGCAACAGCAACGCCCGCTTGGCCCGAGCGGACTTGAGGGGGTTGCTCATCGGAACCGGCAGCGGAGTCTCAGCGCGACCCAGTCGACCCGCCGCCGGAGCTGGCCGAGCAGCCGGCCGCTCCGCTCCTGCGGCGCCGGGAGGGTGCCGGCCGGGGTCGGTGAGCCACGCCAGAACCGTCGGATCCTTCGATTCACTGATGGTGCCTCTGTGAATGGCCAAGGCGTGGTTCGCCCAGGCGATTCGGCACTTCTACAGCCCGGTCGGCGGCCCGGTCCAGCGGCGCCGGCCAGGGTGGAGAGCTGCGGGTCCGGCGAATCCGTGCCGTACCGATGGCGCGGCCGACGCCAACCCGTGGGCCGCCGAAGGCGGTTGTCCCCCGCTCGTCCCGGCCTGGACGAGCGGCGGTCCGACCGGCTCCCACGATGTTCCCAGGAAGTCGCAACGCGGACGTGATCGATCCGTTCGGCGATGGTTAGACCCCACCGGACACGCCTCCGGGCTCTCGACGTGCAGGCGTTCGATCAGGTTGCCGAATCCGGGATCAGCCGGATGCCGCGCCGCAGTCGCGGGGCGTGCGAGCGGGGCGCCGTATCAGGGCCGGTCGGGACCAGCCGCCGGGACGGTCGCCCCGGCCAGGACGAGAGCGGCGACGGCGATCGCCGTACGGCGTGGCGCGAGCCGGACCGGCTCGTCCAGCGCCGCCACGGCGTGTCGGCTGCGCAGGGCCTAGTCCTCCGCCTGCGGCAGGCTTCCGAGCACGAACTCGCCGACGCTGGACTCCGCGAGCGGATCCAGCCCGGTCGCGGCGGCGAAGGTGCCGGCGTCGCCGCCGCCGAGCGCGCAGGGGGCCAGCCCCAGTGCGGTGGCCACCCCGTAGAAGGTCGCGTAGAGCGCGCCGACATCCTTCAACAGCACTGCGTAGCCCATGTTCTGGTACTTCCACATGAGCCGGCCGAACCGGGCGGCGACCACCAGCAGCACCTGCGGCGACTCGTCCATGACCGCCGTGTAGCGGGCCATCCGCACCAGCTGCCGGACGGCCGCCGGCTGCGCCGGGACCAGCTCCAGGCCGTGGCCGACGGGGTCGTAGTGGTACATCCCGGCCGCCAGGCCGTCGACCCGGCTGACCACCGGGTAGATCTCCAGCTCGTACAAGGCTCCCCCGCCCGGGTAGGGGCGCCGGGAGAGCTCCTGGGTGCCGTCCGACATCCGGTCCCGGACCCGGGCCGCGCGGTACAGGAACTCGCCGAGCTGGTCGAGCGTCAGCGGACGGCCGCCGTCGTGCGCGCGGTGCGAGGCGCGCCGCTCCAGCACCTCGCCGTGACTCATCTCGAAGAGTCGTCCAGTGGCCGCTGCCGGAACCGGCAGGGCGATCCGCTCGCCGCCGAACGACGGATGCTCCAACGGCAGCGGTTGGTGGCGCTCCTTGGCCCAGCAGGAACCACCGTAGGGCAGGTCCGGGCGGCCCATCCGGGTCCGGTGGTGGAACCACAGCTCGTGCGGGCTCCACTGGTCGGTCTCGAGCTGCTCCTCCTCGCTGCCGGCCGCCACCAGGAAGCCGTACTCGACCAGCAGCGCGCGCACCGCCCTCGCCAGCTCGCCGTCTGCGGAGGGCGCGGCGACCAGGCCCAGAAGTTCGGCCTCGTGCAGCCGGAACTCGGCTCCTGCGCACGGCGATTCGAGCACCAGGTCGGTACCTTCGCGGCGCAGCACCGCGAATCGGGAGAGCACCAGCTCGGCGTCCTTGCCGGGCGCCGTCACCGGGCGCCCCCACTTGATCTGACGAACCGTCAACAGACTTCGCCCGCCCGCCGCCAGGTGCAGCCAGAGCAGGCCGTCCTGACTGAGCCGTCGGCGCAGTCCCTGCAGTGCGAAGGTGCCGACCAGGTCACCGTCGGCCGCACCGAGCAGCTCCGCGAAGTCCGTCTCGCCGTCGGCGAGCCGGCTGAGCGCCGCGCGGACGGCCGGGCGCAGCTTGGTCAGGCTGAGCACACCGTTCGGGCCGACGATGATCGCGGCGCTGTCGCCGTCGAGGTGCAGCGTACTGTCGGGGCGTAACCGCAGGGTGGTACGTGGGGAGTCGGACGGGAGCACGAGCGAACCTTTCCAGGGGACGACGGGCTTGGTGGCGGCACGGCGAGCCGGATCGGCGGCGGCAGCCGGTTCGGGGGAGCCCGGAAGGAGGGTGCAGACCTTGGACTCTCTCCACGGCGGGCGCGCCAACCCTGCCCGCGAGCACCTACCGGAACGCCGCAGGCCCTCCGGCCCGGGTGGGCTGAAGGGCCTGCGACCTGCGCGTTCTCTGTGCCCCATGCAGGATTCGAACCTGCGACACCGGCTTTAGGAGAGCCGTGCTCTATCCCCTGAGCTAATGAGGCGGGGGCTTGTCGGAAACCTTGTCGGAAACCCAGGAGTGGATCTCTGGCTCGGTTGGCACAAACGCCCTGGCCAGGCGGTGTGTGAGCGCTTCCGGTGGCACCTGGCAGGTGTACCGGACCGAGCCCGCAGCGGGACAGCCGACTGACCGATGACAGACTAGCGGATCGCACCGCCGGAGATCTCCCCAGTTGCGAGCTCACCTCCACCCCGCGCGTCGCCATGCCTCTGACGTGCACGTTCGTCGCGCTGCGCGTTGCGGATCCGGTCCTTCGCCCTGGTGCTTTCAGCCCGGGCCCGACCCCCGGTGTTCGTTCCGAGCAGATCGCCCCCACCGGGCCTGGCCGAGCGGGCCGGCCAAACGCCGGTCCAGGGCGATCCTCACTGTCTACGATGGCCAGCGAAGGTGATGCCGACCAGATAGGGCAGCGGACGTGCGACGGCTGGGGGAGCTGGAGGCGGAGATCATGGACCGCCTGTGGGGTTGGGGCCGGCCCGCGACCGTCCGCGAGATCGTCGACGATCTCAACAAGCAGCGCCCCCTGGCGTACACCACGGTGATGACCGTGGCCGACATCCTCCACGGCAAGGGACTGCTCCGCCGCGAGAAGGAGCGACGGGCCTGGCTCTACGAGCCGACCCGCAGCCGCGAGTCGTACACGGCGGCCCTCATGCAGGACGCCCTCGGGGCGAGTTCCGACCGCTCCAGCGCCCTGGCCCATTTCGTCGAACGGATCACCCCGGACGAACAGGAGGCCCTCCGCCAGGCTCTGCAGTCGCTCACCAGCGGCGAGCCGGAGTGATCGGTTCCATCGTCCTGGGCGAGTATGCGGCGGTCGTCGGGTACGTCGTTAGCGCCGGACTTCCACCGTCCCACGCGGGCTCAGCTCGCCGATCCGGTCGATGGTGGCGGTGGTGAGCACATGGAGCGGGGAGAAGTCGAAGAACGTTCCGGACGGCAGCCCGATGGCGTGGACGTCGACTTCGGCATCCACGCCCGCGTGCAGGACCTCGTCGGGGTGGGCGCGGTCGAGAGAGGCGTTCGGTGGCGGCTCAGCGGTGAGGGTGACCGCGCGCCCGACGATCTCCGACAGACCGTCATGGCTGATTTCTGCGCCGTCCGGTCCGGTGATCCGAATTCCGCCGTCGGTCGTCACGGCCGAGAGCGTCAGCAACCGCCGCCAGAGACGCGGGTTCTTCGCGCTGGCCACCTTGCCCGTCTCCGAGTCGAGCAGCGCAAGCATCCGATCCGCGTCGATGCCACGTCCGGCCGACGAGACGCTTCGGACCTTCATCCGTTCCTCCTGGCAACTGCTCGACCGCAACCTGCGCATGCTGCACGCCGCCCGCCGAGCCCTGCCGGCGGAAGCGGTCCACGATCACCACGTCGGCATCCTGTCGGCGCTGGAACGACTCATCACCCGAGGGCGGCAGAAAGGAGCATTTCGGGACGACCTCCCCTCCCACTGGCTGGTCGGCACCATCTACGCCCTGGTGCAGGCCGCCGGAGACCAGGTCGAAGCCGGCCAGTTCACCTCCGAGGAGGCCCTCGGCGCTCTCGAGGCGACCCTCGTCTCCGCTCTCCGGCAGCCGGACGCCTGAGACCGGCCCGTACGGCGTTCCGCCCGCACCGGCAACGCCGCGTCCTCCGCCGAAGCGGACTGCTCGGCGGAGGACCTGGTGGTGCTTGACGGGACCGGCGGGCTACCGGGGAACGTCACCCGAGCGCGGACGCCGCAGGTTCCGCAGTGCCGAACGGGCGGCGCCGTACCCGCACATGCCGTGGACGCCGGCGCCCGGGGGTGTGGCGGCGGAACAGACATAGACGCCGGGAATCCCGGTGCTGTAAGGGTCGAGGGCCGGGCGGGGGCGCAGGGCGAGCTGGCGGATGGTGTTGGCGCCGGTGAGGATGTCGCCGGCCACGTAGTTGGGGTTGCCGGCGGCCAGCTGCTCGACACCGTGGGAGACGGTGGCGACGATGCGTTCGCGGGTGCCGGGGGCGAAGCGTTCGATCTGGTCGAGTACGGCTTCGGTGGCGTCCCCCGACCAGCCGTTCGGCACGTGGGCGTAGGCCCAGAGGGGGTGCAGGTTGCCGGCCGAGCGGGTGGGGTCGGCGAGGTACTGCTGGGCGACCAGGACGAACGGCCGCTGCGGCATGCGACCGGCGGCGATCTCCTGTTCGGCGTGGGCGATCTCCTCGATCGTGCCGCCCACGTGCACCGTGCCGGCGCGGCGGCAGCTCTCGTTGCGCCAAGGGATCCCGCCCTCCACCGCCAGGTCGAGCTTGAACGCGCCCGGTCCGTACCGCCACCGGGCGTAGCCGCGCGCCACCCGCGCGGGCAGCCGGTCCCCGCAGATGGCCAGCGCGTCGCGCGGCGCGACGTCGAGCAGGACGGCGTCGGCGGACGGGAGTTCGGCCAGCGAGCGGACCCGTACGCCGGTCTGCACGGTGCCGCCGAGTTCGCTCAGCCGGGCGGCCAGCGCGTCGGTGACGGCGCGCGAGCCGCCACGGGCGACCGGCCAGCCCCACCGGTGCCCGGCGGCGATCAGCATCAGCCCGATCGCGGCGCTGCCGGTGCTGTTGAGCGGGCGGATGGCGTGCGCGGCGGTGCCGGCGAACAGCGCCCGGGCGGCCGGCGTACGCCAGGCCGTCCGGGCCAGGGCGGCGGCCGGCAGCGCCGCCCGCGCCGCGAACCGGGCCAACTGCACCGGGTGGGCGGGCAGATGGAGGGGCGGCTGGAACAGGTCCTCGGCCAGGTCGTCGAAGTGCTCGGCCAGCGGTCCGAAGACCCGCCGCCAGGCCGGGCCGTCCGCCCCCAGACCTGCGGCGGTCTCCTCCAGCGACCGGTACATGGCGGCGGCGCTGCCGTCGTCGAAGGGGTGGGCCAGGTCGAGCTGCGGCCGGTCCCACTGCAGGCCGTGGCGCTCCAGCCCGAGCGAGCGCAGGAAGGGTGAGCCGATGCCCATCGGGTGGACGGCGGAGCAGTGGTCGTGCAGCAGGCCGGGCAGGGTGAGTTCGCTGGTCCGGGTGCCGCCGCCGATGGTGGCGGCCTGTTCCAGCACCGTGACCGCCAGGCCCTCCTGCGCCAGGGCGACGGCGGCGGCCAGCCCGTTCGGGCCGGCCCCGACGACGATCGCGTCAGCCATGGGTGGCGAACCGGCGCAGGTAGTCGGTGCTCGGCGAGCCGAGACCGGTGGCCGGGTCGTAGCCGGACGTGGCCGGCAGTCCGTTGTCGCGGCCGAGGGTGTAGAGGAGGTAGCGCAGGTCCCCCGCCGCCGCACCTTCGTCCTGAATGACAGTCAGCGGGCGGGAGCCGACCGCCTTGGGCTGGTCGGTGACGTCGTGGAAGACGGCGGAGCCGGCCATCGAGTACAGCAGCGGGTTGGCGAAGCCGAAGGCGCGGCCCTGCTCCTGCTCGGCGTCGGCCTGGATCGCCGCGAATCCGGGGGTGGCGGCGGAGGTGCCGCCGTAGCCGACGAGTTGGAAGACCCCGTTGACGGTGTAGCCGATCAGCACGGGCATCGCGCCGTCGCCGGCCAGCGACACGTCGGGGGCGACCCGGTGACCGCCGGCCAGGTGGTCCGGGACGTGGCCCTTCTGGTACCAGGGCTGCGCGAAGTCGCTGGGACCGCCGCCGCCGCCGAAGCCGAAGACCCCGGGTACGGGCGCCCAGTCGCCGGTGCCGTTCGGGCGGATCGACACGGCGTCACCCATGCTGGTCTCCCAGGCGTAGTTGCCCGCCTTGTCGGTGGCCAGCGTGGTCGCGCCGACCGCCGTCACCCACGGGTCGCCGGCCGGGAACTCGGCCTGCACCTGGGTGGTCTGCGGATCGCAGTTCATGCCGGTGGCGGCGGCGGCCGGCGAGGCGTCACCGCAGTCGCCGCTGGCGAAGTAGACGCCGATGCCCTCGGCGGCCGCCTGCTGGAAGAGCATGTCCCAGGCCGCGACCAGGCCGGGGGTGAGGTGTCCGGGCTGGGCGTGGATTATCTCGGCCCAGGAGTTGGAGATCAGGTCGGCCGCGTGGGTGTCGATGACGGAGGCTTCGGCGTCCATCAGGTCACCGTCGAGGCAGGAGTCGGCACCGGCGTAGAGCACGTCGGCGTCCGGTGCGTACCCGTGCGCCATCTCCACGTCCAGGGCCTGCTCGCCGGCCCAGGCGTCGGGCGGGGCGCAGGCGGCGCTGACCTGCCAGCCCTTCGGGTCGACGTGCTCGCGGTACTGGCCGGGGCGGAACGGGCGGTCGCCGGTCGTGGTGGCGAAGTGGTTGGCGTCCGCCGCGATGGTGGGTGACCCGTAGGCGCCGACGATGGCGATGGTGCGCCCCTTGCCGGTGGCGCCCTTCGGCGCGGCCCCGTAGGCGCGGCGGAGTTGGCTGGGCGTGTACGGGCAGGTGGTGTACGGGACCGGGTGTCCGTAGGCGGGCGGCTGGCCGGTCGCGGGCAGCTGGCCGAAGTAGGCCGAGCAGTGGGCGTCGGCGCCGGTGGCCGGTGCCGTGCTCCGCCGGGACGCCGGGCTGGCGCCCGCCGGCGAGGACAGTCCGTCCAGGGCCACCACGTCCCCGGCCAGCGCGGCGGGCAGGCTCGCGTTGTGATCGGGGGCCTGGGTGGGACCCCAGGCGGTGCCGTACCGGTGGATGCTGGTGCCCAGCGCGGTCTTCATCGCCGCTGCGGAGCCGCTGACCTGGAGGTAGTGCGTGGTGTCGGCGGTGACCTTCAGACCGGCCCGGGTGAGCCAGCCGGCCACGTCGCGGCGCTGGGCCGTGGCGAGGCCGAAGCGCTGCTGGTACTGGGCCGGGGTGAGGAAGTGCCCGTAGTCACGGCTCTTCGGGTCGGTGGTGTCCCGGAGGAAGGCGGCGAGCCCCGCCGGATCGCGGGTGCCGAGGTAGAGCCGGGCGGTCAGCGTCTGCCCGGCGGGCACGGCGCCGAGGTCGTGGGCGGGGGTGGCGTAGGCGGGCTGGGAGCCGTCCAGGACCGCACGGGGTGCGGCGGAGTCGTCCTGGGCCTGCGCGGTGCCCGCCATGGCCAGCAGGAGCGCGGTGGCCAGCGTGGCCGTGGTGATGCGGCGAAGTCTCACGAGGGAGCGCTTTCTGTGCAGCGTGGGACCACCCTGCGGCCAGTGCACGACGCGGGGCGGGAAAGGGAGTTGGGGGAAGGGGACGGTCAGGCGCGGACGGTGCGACCCCGGTACAGCCCCTTGGTGATGCCGGCGAAGCGCAGGTCCAGGCCCTGGCCGTCGCGCTCGGCGTGGATGTGCAGATGGGGCTCGGTGGTGTTGCCGGAGTTGCCGACCTCACCGAGCAGGCAACCGGCCTCGATCTGCTGACCCACCGTCACGGTGACGGTGCCGGAGCGAAGATGGGCCAGTTTGACGACGGCGTCCCCGGTGTCGATGTGGACGTGGTTGCCGTACGCCGGGACGTAGCGGATGACCCCGGGCTCCTGGTCCTCGATCCCGTCCACTGCGGCGACGACCCGTCCCGCACAGGGGGCGTAGACCTTCTCGCCGTAGGCGCGGTACGACTCCAGGCGCTGCTCCGGACTCTGCGAACGGCCCCGGGTCCCGGCCGGTCCGACGCGGACCAGGTCGAGCGCGCCGCGCTGTTCCGCGAGGCCGAAGTGGTGGTTCAGGCCCCGGCCGCCGCCCTGGACGACGTACCAGCTGCCGCGCAGCGGGAACTGCTCCAGCGGAACCTCGGTGGTCTCCCGCCAGCGGTGCCGGCGGGCCCGGGTCAGCGCCACCGCGCTCCCGAGCAACAGGGTCGCCCCGAGGACGATCTGGGCATCGTCGTGACCGAACGGCAGGCTCGGCAGCCGCCAGGCCGAGGCGAGCGCCGCCAGTGCGGCGAGCTCCAACGGGCGGCGGATCCACCATGTTTCGGTGGCCGGCGCGCTCCAGCCCTCGAGCAGCAGACAGCCGAACCCGGCGGTGAGGGCCGAGCCGATCCACCCGGTGACATCGGTCGCGGACCAGCAGGAGAGGACGAACCAGCCGAAGAGCAGCAGCCAGAAGACCCGGCCGCACCAGCGCAGCAGGCCGGCCGGCAGCTCCAGGCGCCCGGCCCGCGCGGCGGCGATCCGCAGATCGGTCAGCAGCCCGTCGGCGTCCAGCCGCACCCAGGCCAGCACCCGCCCGGCCGGGCCGGTGATGGCGAGCCCCTCGCGGGTGTCGACCACCTCCCGGACCCCGCCGACCCGGGCCGTGGTGGCCCCGGTGATCGTCCGCAGCCGGTCCTCGCCGACCACCGCCAGCACCTGCGGGGCCAACTGCGGCCACCGGGCCGGGTCGGCGGCCAGGAAGGCCGCCAGGGCGGCGGCCTGGGCCTGCCGGTCAGGCGCTCGCATGCTGCTCCTCTGTCACGGGTATCAGGTTGCGGCTCAGACCGACCGACGGCCTGATCCGCTCCGCGACAGTGTCCTTGAGCCGTACCGCCCAGCGGTAGAGGGCTCGGTAGTCCTCGTCACGCAGGCAGGCGCAGTCGGCGCCGATCATCAGCATCCCGAAGCAGACCAGGCCCATGCAGGTCATGATGCCCAGGTGCATCGCCTCGATCGCCAGCGTGTTGGTCTTGCGCACCCAGGGCCGGGCGGAGAGCACCGCGAACGGGAACGCCAGCTCGGTGAAGATGGTGAAGTAACAGATCGTCGTGCCCAGGAAGGCACTGCTCATCAGGTGGGCGTACGTGGTGGACATCTGGAAGCCGGAGAGCCTGCTGATGTAGTACATCGCGGCGCCGTCCTGCCAGACCTTGCCGGTGATCTTCCAGTAGCCGGCCGTCAGGTAGAGCATGCAGGTCTGGAAGACGACGAGGTACGCCGCCAGGTTGTGCACGGCGGTGCCCACCGTGGGCCCGTTCTCGGCCCGCATCCTCGCCCGGCGCTGCTTGGCGCCGGGGGCGAAGTAGGCGTTGCTCACCGAGAACACCATGAAGAGGATCAGGATCTGCGCGAGGTTGTCCCCGCCTTCGAGGACGTCCTGGTTGCGGAAGTGCAGGGACCACATCAGCACGGCCTGAGCCAGCGTCAGGGCTCGTCCGCCGAAGATCATGAACGCGATCGAGACGACGATCACCGCATGGAACAGCAGCTCGAACCAGAGCTGCGAGTTGCTCACCAGGAAGAGCGAGAAGCCCCACTTGGGCAGCAGCTTGGAGGCCACCTCGGCCGAGTGGAACGAGGTGGGACCCCAGAGGAACTGCCGCCGGTCGTAGTCCGCCAGGCAGTACAGGACGGTGGCGAAGCCGATCACGATGCGCAGCATCGCCAGGCCGATCAGCCGGCGCTCCTGGCAGGCCAGCCGGAGCACCAGGGCGTCGAGTCGAGCGGTCACGCGGTTCACTGGGCCACCCCCGGGACGTAGTCGAGCCAGGACGTCTCCAGCTCCGGATCGGTCGGCTCGACGGGTTGCGGATTCGCGTACCGGGCCGAGAAGGGCACGATGGGCCGGTCCTTGAAGGTCGCCTTCACCGCGAGGATCTCGTTGTGCGGATAGAGCGTCGCGGCCTGGGCCGAGAAGAAGCGCCGCATTTCCAGGAAATTGGTCGCAAATGATTTGTCCAGATCGGTCTGCGCGGCGGCCTTCTGGTCTGCGGGAAGCTTCTTGATATCAGTCGCCTGCTGCGTGTACTTCTGCGCGGTCTCGTCGAAGGCGAGAAGCACGCCGGGCAGTTTCGTCGGATTGATCGGGAAGTCCTGCGGCGACCGGTCGATGGCATCCTCGATCTCCACCGGAGGCGTCTCGACCACTGCGCCGGACGGCGTCTTCATCCGAGCCGCCATGTACACCAGGGAGACGCTGTCCCCGGGGGTCGGACCGAACAACTGCCAGTCCTGCGCGAAATACGGCTCCAGGACCCGGTTCACCGGGCCGACCAGCCGGTTGCGCGCCGGGGAGGCGGGGGCGTTGTAGACGACACAGGCGGCAGTGAACAGGACGACGGGGACCAGTGCGGCGAGGACCAGCGCGCGGGTCCGCGCCGGCACCGGTGCCGTGGTCGGTACCATGGCCCCTCCAAGGGCTGGGGTGTTGGTTTCGCTCATGACCGGGTGGACTCGCTCCCTACGGCTCGGGGCCGCGCCCGGCGGCATTAGAGGTGCCGCCGGGCGCGGATGATGGTGCTACTTCAGGTGGCGGATCAGCCCGCGTAGTCGAACTGCGCGTCGCCCGCGATGACCCCGTGCAGGCCAAGCGGCGCCGTCACCGGGCCACCGCTGGAGGACGACGAGGACTCCGACGAGGAGGACCGGACCTTGGTGGTCACCTCGACCACCTTCGCCGTCGCCTTGTACGTGGCGGCGGCCGCGTTGACCACTGCGGCGGCCTTGGTCGCCTCGTTGACGACGGCGTGCCAGAACTGCGGCTGCGCACCGGCCTGGGTGAGCACGGTCGCGGAGGCCAGCGACTGGGTCGCCGCCACCTTCTGCTGCGGCAGCGCGTCGGCCGAGGCCGGCCCCGCGACGGTGACCATCCCGGCGGCGACGATCGACGAAACGAGAATGCCGGAGATGAGCTTCTTCTGCATGATTCTCTCCTTTTAGTTATTTTCTTTTGGCGCGCCGGACGGCAGGAATCTCCCGACAGGGGTGTAAACCCCGTCGTGGCAATTCGTCCGGCCGTTGCACCGCGGCTGAACCTACAAGATTGATCGGCACTTTGGAAAGCCCCGAAGCGAGATCTTTACGGCCGTCCGGCAACCCGCCCCGGCACTTCTTTGGAACAGTGGGACGGAACCGGCAATGCCAAATACCCAGAGCAGCCGGCCAGAGTCGTCCGGTTGACCTGGTAGCTACTCTGGGCCGCGTATCTATATCTTTTCTATAGGGGGGGGTGATTTCAACGATCCCCGGGCGTCCGGCAGGACGACTGCACGCTTCGGCTGAGTCGGAAACGATCGGTCGCCCGATGAGTGGTCGCCGGGCATGGTCACCGGGTGAACGGTCGGACCTGTTCGCAGGCGGCGGGCACGCCGCAGGGCGGGTCGACAGCAGAGCTGAGAACCCGCCGTGTGCGGGCGGTGGCCAGGGCGTGGCGGCATCGACCTGCACGGCCCGGGCGGGCATGGTCCGCCGGAGTGTGGTTGTGCAATTGCGCGGCTATGCGACGTGCGGCTGCGCCGCGTCGCCCGTGCGGCGCGCAGTCCCGTTGTCAGTGACGGCCTGGACGCCAGCCGACCACCTGGGCCCGGCCGGTACGGCCGTCGGCGCTGCTCAGGGAGTGGGTGTCGGCCGCGTGATGGCTCAGGGGGGCGTGAGAACGAGCGTCGTCGAGCTGACGATGGCCACCGAATGGCGCGTACACATGCTGGATCCCCCTACTTGCCGCACGTCTTCAGGACCCCGTTGCACCTGAAAGCGGCTGCAGCACAAGAAGGTACACATGGTTGCGAGCCGTGTAAGCAGATTTCGGGCGCGACCGGAAAGTCCCGCCGTTCGGCGGGGGCCGTTCGGCGGGGGCCGCAAGAACCGCAGCACCCACCGCTCACAACCGGTCACGCCCCGGTGCCCACCGCCCCGCCCGAACCCCACGCTGCACCCCCGGGGCGGTCGGCGTGACCGGTCAGTTCCGACAGTCAGAGTTCAGAACCTCCGGCCAGGACCGGCTCGCGGAGGCCATGCTCGCCCTGACCGACGCCGGGTTCAGTGTGTCGGCGTCGGCGTCGGCTTCGACGTCGGGTACAGGCTGGCCAGGGGGTTGATGAAGGGCCTGGCGGGCATGCAGCTGGGGGTGGGGCTCTTCATGAGAGCGGCCTCGAAGGAGCCGGAGCCGTGGGCCGGGTCGGTGTTGTAGTAGGGGAAGTAGATGAAGAGTTGCAGGTCGGCCGGGATGCCGCCGGGGTGGACGGTGAGGACTTCGCTGCGACCCTCCACTGAGATGTCCCAGCCGTAGTACGACACCCGGTCCTGACTGCTCCCGTTCATCGCCTTGATTGCGGCGGGGTCCGACGGGTAGGAGGGCGTCTTCGGCTCGGAGGCGTGGCAGCCGGGCTCGCCGGCGTAGATGTGGCTGCGGACACCGAGTCGGTCCAGATCATGCTGCAGCTGAGCCGCGTCGACCTGCTTTCCGTTGTCAAAGATGGTGAGCTTGACGAGGTCGTCGCTGGTGCTCTCCAGGCTGTACGCCGCGTTGGTGACACTGCCCAGCGACTGGCTCCCAGGGGCGGCCACGCCCGGGGTGGGGGCGTGGCCGGTCACGGCGGTGAGGGCGACCCCGGCCACGGCGGCGGCCAGGCCCAGCGGGAGGGCCACCCGCAGGGTCAGGGTCCGCCGCCTGGCGGTGCGTCGGGAGTTCTCGGTCACGGTGTCCATCAGGTGTTCCTTCAGCAGGAGGTGGCGGTGCGGAGAGAGCTCCGGGTCGGCCACGGCCGGCAGCAGCCGGGCCAGTTCCGCCCGCTCGGCCCGCTGGGACCGGTGCTGGGGGGTGGCGTTCATCGGATCGTCTCCTTGCTCGACCGGACTGCGAGCCCGCAGTCACCTGTTACCTGTCCGTCGGTGTCCGTGCGTTGCAGACCTCTTGCGGAGCGGGTCGCCGCCAGCTGCTTCGCAGTGAGTTCCCGCAATCGGCTGCGGGCGCGCGACAGCCGGGAACGGACCGTCCCGACCGGCTTGCCGAGTGCCTCGGCGACGGCCGCGTGGTCCAGGCCCTCCCACACGTACAGCGCGAACACCTCCCGCTCGGCCGGCCGCAGCTGCTCCAACGCGGCCAACGCGCCGACGAGTTGCTCGGCGTCGGCGATGCGGCCGGTCAGCTCGGCGGCGAAGTCGGGCACGACCTCGCGCGGCGGCAGCCTGGCGAGCGCCTTCTGATGGCGGCGGGCGGCCCTGCGGGTGTTGCGGATGACGTTGGTGGCGATGCCCAGCAGCCAGGGCCGCAGGCTCTCCCCCTCGGGTTCGACCCGCGCGCGCAGCCGCCACGCCTCCAGAAAGGTCAGCGAGACCACGTCCTCGGCGACGACCCAGTCCCCGGTCATCCGGACGGCATGCCGGTACACCGCGCGGGCGTGGTCCTCGAAGACCTGCCCGAACGCCACCGAATCCCCGGCTCGTACCCGAGCGCGTATCGATTTCTCCACACCCAGCCCTGTCCGGTCGCGTCCCGCCGTTGCCGTGATCCACGCCACACCGTCGGCGCGGCGGGCCGGGCCGGGCCAGGCCAGGCCAGGCCAGGCCAGGCGCACACCGGCTCGAACCAGGAGCGCAACCAGCGGCCACAGATGATCGCACGGCACCACTCGGGCTCGTGGTGGCCGCCTCCCGCCGGCGGAACAGCTCGAGGGGAGGTGGAGCGGACCAAGGGCCGACCCGCCCGACCGGTTCCCGGGCGCCTCGCGAGGGTACGGGCCGGTGCGGGCGACCCTGCCGCCCCTCATGCCTCCCGCATCTCCCATACCCCTCAAGCTTCTGGAAGGCCGTCAGAATGCCGCACTCCCTCACCTCCGTCACCGGCGGCAAGCCGGTGACACCCGAGGCCGACTGGGCCTCCTTCCGGTCCACCAACCCGGCGCGCCTCGACGACCTGGTGGCGCTGGTGTCCCTCGCCCCGGCGGAGGTGTTCCTCGACTCCTGCGCCAACGCCGCCGCCGCGCAGCCAGGTTGGGCCGCCGTGCCCGCGCCGGTCCGTGGCCGGGTGATCGCCTCGATGGGCCGTCTGGTGGAGGCGAACGCCGAGGCGCTCGCGGACCTGGTGACCCGCGAGACCGGCAAGACCCGCGCGGAGGCGCTCGGCGAGGTCCGCGAGATCGTCGACACCTGCGACTTCTTCCTGGGCGAGGGGCGGCGACTGTACGGCCAGACCGTCCCCTCCGAGATGCCCGACAAGCAGCTCTTCACCTTCCGCGAGCCGGTCGGCACGGTGGCGGTCATCACTGCGGGCAACTTCCCGGTAGCGGTGCCTAGTTGGTACCTGGTACCGGCCCTGCTGTGCGGGAACACCGTGGTCTGGAAGCCCGCCGAGTACGCTGCGGCGACCGCCGACGCCCTCTTCGCGATCCTCTCCGCAGCCGGCCTGCCCCCGGGCGTGCTCAACCTCGTGAACAGCGACGGCGAGGCCACCTACGAGGGGCTGGAGCGGGCACTTGCCGCCGGACACGTGCAGAAGGTGGGTTTCACCGGGTCGTCCCAGGTCGGCGCCCGGATCGGCGAGTTGTGCGGGCGCCACCTGCAGAGCCCCTGCCTGGAGCTCGGCGGGAAGAACCCGATGGTGGTGACGGCCGACGCCGATCTGGCCCTGGCCGTCGACGGTGCGCTGTTCTCCGGCTTCGGCACGGCCGGCCAGCGCTGCACCTCGCTGGGCCTGCTGCTGGTGGCCGAGCCGGTGCACGACGCGTTCGTGGACGCGCTCTCGGCGGCGGTCGCCGCCGCGCCGGTGGGCGACCCCACCCAGGACGTGCTCTACGGCCCGCTGCTCCACGAGCGGTTCGCCGGGCAGTTCGAGGAGTACCTCGGCTGGGCCGGAGCGGGCCACCGCCTCTCCGGCTCCACCGGCGTCGGTCGGATCACGGCCGACAACCCCAGGGCGGGCTTCGTCGGAGACCCGGCGGACGGCCTGTACTACCACCCGACGCTGGTCGACGGCGTGCGGCCCCAGGACCGGCTGTTCACCGAGGAGACCTTCGGCCCGATCGTTCCGGTGGCCTCGTTCACCGACCTGGACGAGGCCGTCGAGTTCGCCAACCTCTCGGGCTACGGCCTCTCCGCCGCGATCTACACCCGCTCCGCCGAGGCCGCCTTCGCCTTCCGCAAGCGGGTCCGCACCGGCATGGTCAGCATCAACAACACCACCTCCGGCGCCGAAGCCCACCTGCCGTTCGGCGGCACCGGCCGGTCGGGCAACGGCAGTCGGCAGTCCGGCGTCTGGGTGCTCGACCAGTTCACCCGCTGGCAGTCGGTCAACTGGGACTACTCCGGCCGCCTGCAGCGGGCCCAACTGGACGTCGCCGAACCGGTGGCCGACACCGGCTTCCGCCTGAACGCGGACGGCCGCCCGGCCTGAGGCTCGGAGACCCGAACGCCGAGAGCGGGTCACCGGCGCACCCGCGCCGGTGACCCGGCCGCCCGGACCGACCGTGGTCAGGACGGGCGGCGGCCCGGCAGGGTGGTGGCCAGGGCGAGGGCGGCGAAGGCCGCCAGGGTGAGCGTGGCCGTACGGGCTCCGGCGCCTCCGGGGGCCAGGTGGAAGGCGAGGGTGACGGCGGCCACTCCGACGGCGGTGCCGAGACCTCGGGTCATGTTGACCATGCCGCCGCCGGTCCCGGCCGAGGTCGCGGGGACGGCCTTCATCACCAGGGCGTTGTTGGCCGGGATGAACACCCCGAGCGCGAGGCCGAGCAGAGCGAGCGGGTACGGCAGTACGGCCGCCTGCTGCGGCAGCAGCGCGAGCAGGACGAGCGCGGCCAGGCAGCCGATGGCACCCGTACGACTGCGGCGTACGTCGCTCCAGGTGGGCGGCAGCAGCCGGTCGGCCGTGGTGGCGGCCAGCGCGAACCCGACCGGCAGGGCGGTGAGGACCAGGCCGGTGGCCAGCGGCGTACCGCCGTGGCCGGCGAGTTCCACCGGGACGAGCACCAGCGGTCCGAACAGGACGAGGTAGCCGCACAGCCCGGCCAGCAGACCGGGGCCGATCCGCCCGGTCCGCAGCAGGCGCAGGTCGATCAGCGGGTTGGGGTGGCGGGCCTGGCGGCGGACGAACGCCCAGCCGGACGACACCGCGAGACCGGCCAGCGCGGCGACCGTCCAGCCCGGCAGGCCGAGCCCGGAGGCGACCGAGAGGGCGAGCAGCGCGGAGGTGGTGGCGGTGGCCAGCAGCAGGACGCCGGTGGGGTCGATCCGGGCGGTGCTCGCGCACTGCCGGGTGCGGGGCAGCAGGTAGTGGCCGGAGACCAGCGCGACGATCCCGATCGGGACGTTGACGAGGAAGACCCACCGCCAGCCCAGCGTCGCGACCAGCGCACCGCCGATGGTGGGGCCGAGTGCCAGGCCGATGGCCTGCCCGGCGGCCTGGATCCCGAGGGCGGCGCGCATCCGGCCGGGCGGGGCGCTGGTGGTGACCAGGGCGACGCTGTTGGCCTGCATCAGGGCCGCGCCGACGGCCTGGACGATCCGGAAGCCGACCAGGGCGGCGAGGCCGGGGGCCAGACCACAGGCGGCGGAGGCGGCGGTGAAGATCGCGAAGCCGTAGAGGTACATCAGCTTGCGGCCGTGGACGTCGGACAGGCGACCGACGGGCACCAGGAAGGCGACCAGGGTCAGCAGGTAGGCGAGCGAGACCCATTCGACCCCGGCGAGCGAGGTGTGGAACTCGGTGCGCAGCGAGGGGTAGGTCAGGGTGACGATACTGGCGTCCAGCTGTCCCATGAACGCGCCGAAGCACACGGTGGCGACGGCCAGCCGCCAGGCCGCCGGGTGCTCGCGGATCAGCTCCGGGCGCGGGCGCTCGGTGGTGAGCAGGGCGCGGAGGCGAGGCCCCGCGAGCTGAGAGCGGTCGCTCACCGTCGTGGTGCCGCCCCGCCGGGGACTGCTGTCGCGGAGCGGCTCCGCCGGTATGGGTGGCCGGGACGGTAGGCGCCCGCGTGGAGGCCTGTTCACACCCCCACTTTACATCGGCAGCAGACATATTCGGTAGGGGATGTGTTCTGTGGGGGATGAACTCCGGTCCCGATCCTCGGGCAGACCGGGTCGCTATCCTGGGGGCCGGCCTGCGGCCCAGGCCCTTCGCGTGCAGGGAGAGGCAGTGGCACCCCAGAACGGCGCACCACCGACGCCGAGCAGACTGACGGCCCCAAGGACGACCCGGAGCACCGGCCCTCGGCAGGCCCTGGTCCTCGCGGCGGTGGCCGTCGGCGGCGCCGCCGGGGCCTGCGCCCGTTACGGCGCGGCGCTGACGTGGCCGACCGCGCCCGGCACGTTCCCGTGGACCACGCTGGGCATCAACGTGCTCGGGTGCCTGGTGATCGGCGCCTTCATGACGGTGATCACCGAGCTGCGCTCGCCGCACCCGCTGCTCCGCCCGTTCTTCGGCACGGGAGTGCTGGGCGGGTTCACCACCTTCTCCACCTACGCCGTGGACGTCCAGCACCTCACCGACTCGCACCGGGCCGGCCTCGCGCTGCTGTACCTCGCCGGGACGCTCACCGCCGCGCTGTGCGCGGTGTGGGTCGGCGCGACCGCCACCCGGCTGCTCGCGACCGCCGCCCGGTTGCGGTCGACGGCCGGGAGGTCGCGGTGAACTGGCTCCTCGTCATCGCCGGGGCCGTGGTCGGCGCGCCGCTGCGCTACCTGACCGACCGCGCCGTCCAGAGCCGGCACGACACCGTCTTCCCCTGGGGGACGTTCGCCGTCAACGTGGCCGGGTCCCTGGTCCTGGGCCTGCTGGCCGGGGCCGTCTCGGCCGGTGTCGCCGGGCCGGACCTGCAACTGCTGGTCGGCACCGGGTTCTGCGGCGCGCTGACGACGTACTCGACGTTCTCCTACGAGACGCTGCGGCTGGCCGGGACCGGCGCGAGGTTCTTCGCCGTCGCGAACGTGGCCGCCTCCGTCGTGGCCGGGCTGGGAGCCGCGTACGTCGGTTCGGTGCTGGCCCAGGCGCTCTGGACCTGACCAGGCGCGCCGGGCCTGACCGCGCGCCGGGCCTGACCGCGCGCCGGGCCTGACCGCCGAGGTGGGAGCGACCGGTCCCACCAGGGCGGTCAGTCGAGTTCGACCTCGAAGTCCCAGGTGGCCAGCGGCTTTCCGGCGGCGGCCCAGCTGAGGGTGGAGTGGCCGGCCGCGAAGGTCGCCGCCAGGTGCAGGACGGCGTCGTGACCGGGGGTCGCGGTGGCGGCGGCCAGGTCCGTGGTGAACGGGACGGGATGGCCGAGCTCGTCGCTGACGGCCAGCCCGGACGCGCTCAGCGCGCCGCTGCCCGCCGGGACGTGCAGCGTCACGGTGACGGTGCCCCGGGAGGCGGACGGCGGGGTGCCGCCGGGCGCGGGGGCCGACAGCGCGAGATCGGGACCGGTCGCGGTGATCTGCGCCTGCTGCGGGCCGAGGTCGAGATGGACGGCGTCGCCCATCGCGACCAGTTGCGGGTGCCCCGGGACGGCGGTGGGCACGATCGGGGAGGCCGGCGGCGTGGGAATCGGCACCCGGCCCAGGTCCTGCGTCACGTTGCCGCCGTCCGACGCGCAGCCGGCCGCGCCCGCCAGCAGCAGCACCAGCAGGGCGGCGGCCGCCCGGGCGCGGCCGAGGCCGCGCCCGTACTGGGCGCGGCCTCGGTCGGTGGAGCGCTCGGTCACTTACCGGCTCCCGGCTTGAGGCTGTCGGTGATCGCGTTGGCACCGGTGAAGTCCGGCGCCAGGTCGGCCGGCTGGTCCTGCGGCTGCCCGGAGGTGGCCGAGTAGACGCCGGTGCTGCCCATCACGGCGGGCTGCATGGCCCGGCCGCTCGGGTTGTTGTAGACGTCCGGGCCGAACGGGCGCAGACCCGCCGTGGCGGCGTAGCCGAGGTGGCCGTGGCCGTCGGTGCCACCGCAGTTGACGTGGAAGAGGTCTTCCATGCTGCGCAGCCACGAGTAGTGGTTGTACGGCTGGTCGCTGATCGTGCCGGGCTTGATGTAACGGGAGATCAGCACCGAGCCGGTGATGCCACCGCCGGGCGTGGTGTCCTGGCCGAAGGCCTGGTCACCGGGCTGGCTGGTGTTCGGGCCGGGCAGCTCGTTGCAGCACGCGACCACCGACTGGGCGGTGTCGGTCGGGGTGTTGAGCGTCTTGTCGGCGTTGCCGGTGTAGTCGGCGGTGGAGTTCCCGTACAGCTTGTAGGGCGGGAACGCCTCGTCGAAGGTGATGTCGATCAGGCCGCCGTCCTGGAAGGCCGGCGAGGCCATGATCTGCGGAATCCACTTCTGCAGGAACAGGTCCGAGGCGTACAGGCCGCCCTGGTGGTTGTTCGGGTCACCCGAACCGTTGTCGCCCTTGCAGGAGGAGTCGTGCGCGTCGGAGCAGTTGTTCGGGGTGATCCAGGAGAACGCCGGGGTGGTCTTCTCGCTCTTCAGGTCCTGGGCGAGACCGCTCAGCGCGGCGTGCCCCGGCTGGGCCGGACGGCCGTCGAGCGGCACGACCTTGGCGCAGTCCTTCGGGTTGTCGATCACCGAGTGGAACCAGGCCGTCGGGTTGTGCTTGGGCACGTACTGGTCGGCGGCGGTGGCACCACCCGGGTCCACGACGCCCGAGCCCGACGGGTCACCGGGGATGCCGCACTTGTACGGGTCCTCGCGGCCCGGGGTGTTGCCCATGTCCTGCATGTAGGACTTCCAGCTGACGTGCTTGTCGTCGAGCTGGTTGAAGAGGGTGTGCGTCGAGCTGGGGTAGACGCAGCCCGAGGTCGCGTGGACCTGGCCGTCGGCGGCCGGCGTACCGGGCGAGACGTTGGTGTACTGCCCGCAGTCCGCCTGGGTGGCCGGCGCCGGGGCCTGACCGCTGACCGCGCTGATGTAGTTGTCGAGGCTGTAGTGCCCGGTGCCGTAGTACTGGCGCAGCAGCTCGCCGTACTGCGGCAGGGTCTTCCACAGGTAGCTGTTCTGGTTGAGCCCGGTGAACGAAGCCTCGTATGACTTGTTCTCCAGCATGATGGTCCACACGTGCTTGATCTTCGGCGGCTGGAAGCTGTGCGACGTGGCCATCGCGGAGCCGGCCCCGCTGCCCCCGACCAGCCCTGCGGCGGCCAGCGCGGTCGCCGCGACCGTGGCCGCCATCCGCGACCTGCTACGGCCCGCACCTGTCCGGCGCAGCCGGATTCCCCTGAGTGTCATGGGGAACATACTCGCGGGCACTCTACGCGCGTACACCTACTCGTGAGTAAATAGTGGGTGAATTCACACTTCACTTCTTCGCCACTTGGGGCCGCCGCCCACCGCCGCCGGCGCCTCGCCATCCAGGAGCCGGACTCCGGCAGACCGACTCCCGCAGACCGGCTCCCGTAGGCTTACCACCGTACGGACAGCGAGACTTGGCGATCCGTCAGGTCATGGATGATCAGATTATGAGCCCGTGAATCGTTCACCCACCGGCCCCCGCACCCGCGCCCTGGTCGGCAGCGTCTGGCTCTGGCCCGCCGTCCTGGCACTGCTGCTCGGGCTCTACCGGATCAGGACGCCCGAACTCTGGCGTGACGAGGTGTCCAGCTGGAGCGCCTCCGGCCGGAGCCTCGGACGGCTGGTCGGCATGCTCGGGAACGTCGACGCCAGCAACGGCACTTACTACCTGGTGCTGCACCTCTGGACGGCGCTCTTCGGCGAGTCCGTGACAGCCCTGCGACTGCCCTCCACGCTGGCGATGGCGGGCGCCGCCGCCTTCACCGCGCTGCTGGCGCGCCGCTTCTTCGACAGCCGGGTGGCCGGGCTCGCCGCCGGGCTGCTGCTCGCGGTGGTGCCGAACATCTCCGCGTACGCCCAGGAGGCCCGCACGTACGCGCTGGTGACCTGCCTGGTGGTGGCGGGGACCTGGTGCCTGCTGCGCGCGCTGGAACGGCCCGGCGTGGGCCGGTGGGCCTGGTACGGGCTGTGTACGGCGCTGGCCGGGGCGCTGCACCTGGTCTCGCTCAGCAGCCTGGCCGGGCAGCTGGTCGTGGTCGTGGTGGCCGCGCGGCGGCCGGGCGGGCGGCGGGTGCTGTGGCAGTTCCCGGCGGCGGTCGCGGGCGCGCTGCTGCCGCTCGTCCCGCTGATGCTGGCGGGGCGGCAGCAGTCGGGGCGGCAGCTGGTCTGGATCACCGTCCCCGGCCCGGACCGGCTCTGGACCTTCTGGCCCGAGCTGTTCGGCTCGCGCGGCGTGTTCTACGCCTTCGCGGCGCTGGCCCTGCTGACGCTGCTGCGGCCCGCGCAGTGGCCCGCCGCCCTGCAACTCGGGGCGCTCGCCGTACTGCCGGTGCTCGGGGTCTGGGCGGTCTCGCACGGCGGGACGTCGTACTTCCTCGACCGCTACCTGCTCTTCACCCTGCCGGCCTGGGCCGCGCTGGCGGGCGGCGGGATCGGGACGGTGCACGCCCTGCTGCTGCGGGCGGTGCCCGGCCGCCCGGCCGCCGTACTGGCGCTCGCGCTGGCCGCCGGGACGGCGCTGGTGGGGCTGCCGCAGCAGCGGGAGGTCCGGTTCGTCACCTCGCACACCGAAACCGACTTCCAGGGCGCCGCCGGGCTGGTGGCGGCCGGCTACCGGACCGGTGACGGGCTGGCGGCGGTGGCCGGGGACAACGCCTGGATGATGATCGGACCAGGGGTCACGTACTACCTGCCGCCCGGGGTGCACCCGGTACCCCTGCTGATCGAGCGGACCGCCGTCCAGGCGGACGACCTCTTCGCCGTCCCCTGCCCGGCGCCTGCCGAGTGCACCGGAAACGTGAACCGGGCGTGGGTCGTTACCATCGGCACGGGTGACAACCCGTACCAGGACTTCCCCGCCGACCAGGCGCGGGCCCTGGCGACGGCCTTCACCCCCACCGAGGTCCGGCACGTGCGCGCGCTGACGGTGTCGCTGCTGGTGCGCAGGCACCCGTAGCGGCAGAGCACCGTCGGCTCCGGGCTCGCCGCCTCCTACAGCTGCTTCGAAAGGCTTCAGACGTGACTGCCCCTGAGGAGACCACCTTCGCCGACCTCGGCAAGGTGCTGGTGAT
>NZ_JARXZC010000013.1 GCF_029894335.1 Kitasatospora sp. MAP5-34
GGACTGTACTTCGATGGCCTTGCCACGCGGATCTTCACCTTCCTGGATCAACAAGATCCATTGTCAGGTGTGTCCACATCGCGGGGGTCACCTCAGCCGAGCCGGTGGACTACACCCGTGCCCGGCTCACCGTGGAGCACGTGCTGCCGCAGCACCCCGCACAAGCCTGGTACGAACAGCTCGCCACCGAGACCGAGGACGGCCAAACCCCTGAAGACCTGCACAAGGCACTCGTCCACACCCTGGGGAACCTGACCCTGACCTCCGAGAACGCACGCCTCTCCAATCATCCCTTCCGTCGTAAGCAGGAGATCCTGGAAGGCAGCGCACTTCTCATGAACCAGGAAATCGCCGCCGCCCCTGGATGGGGCAGCGCCGAGATCCACCAGCGAGGACAGGCCCTCGCCGACCGCGCTGTGTCGATGTGGCCAGGCCCCGGACAGGAGACGAGCCGACGAGCAGCCGCAGAGGAATGGTCAGGCTGGGCCGACGTCCGTGCAGCCCTCATCGCGATGCCCGCCGGCACCTGGACCACCTACGGCGATATCGCGGAACTGATCGGCAGCCACGCCGTGCCGGTGGGGAATTTCCTGGCCGGACGCGCCGGCGTCCTCAACGCCTACCGGGTCCTGAACGCCTCCGGGCAGGTTTCGCCCGCGTTCCGCTGGGCCGACGGAACCAATCCCGGTGACCCCCGGGAGATCATGGCTGCCGAAGGCGTCCCCTTCGACGGCAACGGACGCGCCCATCCGTCGCACCGCCTGAGCGCCGAAGACCTTGCCGCCCTGCTAGGACGTAACCTGTCGGACTCCGAACCCCCCGCCCTCCATGGCAACGACGCGGCTTCGGGTGCGACAGCCGTCAGGGAACGCGCGAACCGCTTCACCGAACTGCTGCGGACCAACCGTCCCGACACCGCCGACGCCGTGCTCGCCCTACTTCGGTCCTGGGAAGACATGGGACAGGGCTGTCGGCTGGAGTACGGACGCGCAACGGAGACAAGCTGCTTCCTCATGGTCGACCGTGAGATCACGTCCGGCAGCAGGACCGTATGGCCATTCGCTATCTACCCGGTCTTCGGCACCGTCGAGGTCGTCTTCCAGCACATGCGGACCAGGGCACCCTTCGACAGCCCGCAGCTGCGGCAGGAGTTCCTGCAGCGCCTCAACCGCATAGAGGGCATCAACCTGGCTGAGGCCAAACTCGAGCTCCGCCCGTCCTTCCCCCTCGAGATCCTCGCCAGCCAGGCGAACGAGATCCGCGAAGCACTTACCTGGTTCGTCGGCATCGCAACCGGTCAGCTGACGGCATAAGATCGGTCCATTGTTGGCTGGTCCCTGGCGGGCGGGAAGCAGGCGGAACCCGGCCGATTCGGCAGTGCGACCTCGACACCGTCCACGCCGCCCGCTACCCACACCAGCTGACTCTTGATCAACTAGTCCGGGGTTCGAATCCCTGGCGGCGCGAAGCAAACATACGTCAGAGGCCGTTCTTCCTTCGGGAAGAACGGCCTCTGACGTTTCCGACCCATGATTGGCAACGGCTGTCTCGGCGGAGCCTTGCCCGCGCGTATACCCGTCAGCAGGTCTGCGCCGTGCCACCGTTACCGAACGGGGACACACCGGACCGGGCGTGTGGGTGGACCTGCGGTGCTGCTGGGAGCAAACTGTCGGCCACCCGTACGAGGGGGGCAACACGCTGCCGCTGTCCGGAGGAGCCACCATGCTGAGACGGAAGAGCCGAAGAAACCGGGACGCCGACAACCTGGCCGCGCTCGTCGACAACGCTGTACGGCTCGACTACGGCGGTGAGCACGCCCGCCGGCTCCAGCGCGAGGGCGACGAGCCCGCACCACCCGAGCGTGAACGGGCCGGACTCTCCCCGGTGGCCGAGCGCTACTACTTCGAGTAACGGCATTTCGCGGCAGGGAAGGACAGTGGCGAGGACCGCCGATCAGCCGTCGGCTCGGTATGATGTCTGGTATGGCAACGAAGAAGTACACCGTGACCTTGCCAGAGGAGCTGGCGGAGGAGATCCGCGCCGAGGTGGGGTCCGGTGGATTCAGCCGATATGTCACGCAGGCCATAGAGCGCCAGCGCGAGCGGGACCATCTGCACGAGTTCGTCGGCTGGTGGGAGGGCGAGCACGGGGACGTTACCGCCGCGGAGCTGGCCCGTGCCGAGGCGGAGCGCCTGTCGCTTCAGCGGGAGCACGCCGAACGCAAAGCCCGTTCTCTGCCGGATCGCAAGGCGGGTTGATGTCCGAGCTGGTCTACCTGCTCGACAGCGAGGGCCTGTCCCAGGCGGTACTCGGCAACCGGGCGATGGGCGCCCGCCTCAAGGACGCGGACCGCTCCGGAGTACGCGTCGTGACCACCTCGATGACACTGATCGAGGCGTACCACGGGCGCGTCAAGAAGGCCGCATGGGCCTGGACGCTTTCCAGGATCGTGGTGGAACCGGTCACCCGGGAGATCGCGGGCGAGGCGATCGAGCTGCTGGAGACAGCCGGCCTGCACGGGCACAAGTACGCCATCGACGCCGCTCTTGCGGCCGTGGCACTGCGTCAGCGTGGTGACGTCACGATCTTCACCTCCGACGAGGAGGACCTGAGGCTGCTGTGCGGCGACCGGGTTGCCGTCCGGGGGCTCTGAGGACGCTCGGCCGAACGGAGGGCCCCGCCGTCCGCGCTCGTCAGGGGCGCGGACGGCGGGGGCTGCACTGCGGTCCGTCAGGTGCGGTAGGCGAAGTACAGCGCGCGCGGGTCGGACATCACGAGGCTCGCCACCGACCTGCGGTAGACGTTGTTCGAGTGGTAGGTCACGTACGGCATGCCGCTCGTGCTCCGGTAGGTGACGATCATGGAGTGGTCCTTGGAACCGTCACGGTTGAAGTTCATCTGCAGGATGTCCCCGACGCCCAGCTGGTAGACGTTCGCCAGGTTGGACACCCGCTTGCTGGAGAGCGCGTACCAGGACCACTCGTTGGCCCCCACCCAGGACCAGCTCTGGGTGGGGGAGTTGGACCACCAGGTGTGGTAGTCCGAGCCGACCCCGGGGGTGTTCTTCCAGCCGCCCGCCTTCAGCGCCTGGCTGATGAAGTTGGTGCAGTCCCCGGCGCCGCCGTTGAACTGCGGGTAGGCGGGGTTGTAGTGGTTCCAGTACTTCTCCGCGTAGGCCGCCATGGCCGCGTAGTTATATCCGCCGCCGGTCTTCGGGCGCGGCGACGCCGGCCAGGAGGTAGCGGCAACGGTCGCCTGCGGGGGGTTGATGGCCGGGGCCGTCGACACGTCCGGGGTGAGCTGGTTGACCTGCGGGGCGCCCGCGTCCTCGTCCGTGAGGCCCGTCAGTTCCCAGCGCCCGTGGGACGTGGCGGCGAACGTCACGTCGTGGTGTGCCTGGAAGCCGGTCGTCGCGGGCTCGTCACCACGGATCTTCTTGTAGGTCAGGGTCGTGGTCTCGGTGACCTCGACGTCGGCACGCCCGCCGTTGATCCGGACGCTGTCCACGGAGACCTGCGTACTGCTCGCGCTGTACGCCTCCCCCGCAGCCGCCAGTCGTACCTTGCGGGCCTGCAGCGAGGAGACCACCGTGTTCTCGGCCTGGGCCAGTCCGGCCGCCAGGCCGACGCGCGCGTCGGACCGCAGGGCGTCGGAGCGCAGGGCGCCGGACCGCACCGGAGCCGTGTCCAGGAGCGCTGTCGTCCGCTGGGTCAGCACGGCCTGGGCCATCCGGTCGAACGAGGCGACGGTCGCCTTGTCGACCGTACCGGCGGCCACCCCGGCCGTCCCGGCCGCGCTCGCGGCCGAAGCCGACGGGAGCACTGCGGCCGACAGGACCGCCGTCACTGCCACTCCCACAGCGGATCTCAATATGGTTCGTCTCACGTGGTTCTCCTCTGACTCCCGGTCAGCTCCGACCGGGAAGAGGCATCCTCGCATCCCATCCGGGGCGCCACTCGGGAAGGGTCCGAACCGGCGCCCCGGAACCGTGCGAAGCCGGAAGGCCACAGGTCATCGCCTCTGACGTGTACATACACGTCGGCCTAAACCTGCCGTTGGAGAAAACGGGACAAAGGTCACTAACACCTGACAACTCGCTCAGGCACACTGGTACGGTCCCTCGTCCCAGGAAAGGCCCTCCGTTGAACCGCAGCCGTAAGGGCCGAATAGCAAGGACGAGCCGGACGGGCTGGCGCAGGCTGCTCCCGACCTGGCGGATGACGCTCGCCGGGCTGGTCGCCTCGCTACTGCTCGGCATCGGGCTCTTCGTACTCGGCGTCACACTGGTCCAGGTCCCCGACGCACACGCCAGCGCCACCGCGCAGAGCAACACCTGGCTCTACCAGGACGGCAGCCTGCTCGCCCGCACCGGGCAGACCAACCGCCAGAACGTCGGGCTCGACAAGATCTCCCCCGCCGCCCAGCACGCCGCACTCGCCGCCGAGGACCGGAACTTCTACCACGAGGGCGCGGTCAACGTGCAGGGCCTCGCCCGGGCCGCCTTCAACACCGCGACCGGCGGCACCACCCAGGGCGGCTCGACCATCACGCAGCAGTACGTCAAGAACACCTACCTCAGCCAGAAGCAGACCGTCACCCGGAAGGTGAAGGAACTCTTCATCGCCCTCAAGGTGGACGCGACGCAGACCAAGGACGAGGTGCTGGCCGGCTACCTCAACACCTCCTACTACGGCCGTGGCGCGTACGGCATCCAGGCCGCCTCGCAGGCGTACTTCGGCATCGACGCGGACAAGCTGAACCCGGCCCAGGGCGCCTACCTCGCCGCGCTGCTCAACGCGCCCAGCGCGTACGACGTCTCGACTGCCACAGAGACGGGCAAGCAGAACGCCACCAACCGCTGGAACTACGTGCTCGACGGGATGGTCAAGGAGAACTGGCTGTCCGCCGCCGACCGGGCCGCCATCACCTTCCCCCAGGTGCAGCAGCCGCAGAGCCCGCCCGGCCTCTCCGGCCAGGCCGGGTACCTGGTGCGGGCGGCGACGGACTATCTGACCTCGCACAACGTGGTGAGCGACGCCGCGCTCGCCCAGGGCGGGTACACCATCACCCTGACCGTCGACCCCGCGCGCCAGCAGGCGCTGCAGGCCGCCGTGCAGAGCCAGCTCACCGACAAGCTCGACCCGCAGAAGCGGAAGACGGACGCCGCCGCCCAGGCCGGCGCGGTCTCGGTCGACCCGAAGACGGGTGCGGTGGTCGCCCTCTACGGCGGCACGGACGCCACCAAGCACTGGATCGACAACGCCAACCGGCAGGACTACCAGGTCGGTTCGACCTTCAAGGCGATCGCGCTGGCCGCCGCGCTGGAGAGCGGCGCCAAGACGCAGTCCGGCGAGCGGATCACCCCCGACACGGTCTACAGCGGCACCAGCCGACGGCCGGTGGTGGGCGGTACCGGGAAGGCGTACAGCCCGCCGAACGAGGGCGACAAGAGCTACGGTCCGGTGACCCTCCAGCAGGCCACCGACTGGTCGGTGAACTCCGCCTTCGCCCAACTCGCCCAGGACACCGGGCTGGAGAAGGTCCGGGAGACCGCCGTCGCACTCGGCCTGCCCGCCGACACCCCCGGGCTGGCCGCTCTCCCGTCGATCCCGCTCGGGGTCTCGACACCCAGCGTGCTGGACATGGCCGGGGTGTACGCCACGCTCGACAACGGCGGCAAGCGGATCGCGCCGCAGCTGGTCTCCGGCCTGCAGCACGAGGGCGAGCGGGTTGCGCTGCCCGCGCCCGCCGTCACCCAGGTGATCAGCGAGTCGACCGCCCAGCGGGTCACCTCGCTGCTCCAGGGCGTCGTCGACGACCCGGGCGGCACCGGCTGGCGAGCCCAGGATCTGGGCCGTCCCTCGGCGGGCAAGACCGGCACCACCGACGACTCGAAGTCGGTCTGGTACGTCGGCTACACCCCCGAACTGGTCACCGCCGTCGGGCTGTTCGGCCAGGACCCGGTCTCCGGCGACCACGTCTCGCTGGACGGCACGGGCGGCGCCGGGAGTGCGGCCGGCGGCCGGTTCCCGGCGCAGATCTGGACGGCGTACATGCAGGCGGCGCTGAAGGGCCAGCCGGTCACGCAGTTCAGCGCACCGCCGGCGGACAGCCCGCCGGTCTCGACCCCGTCGTCCTCCTCGTCCGCGACCTCCTCCCCGCCGACCTCGTCGCCGTCCGGGACGCCCTCGGGCACGGGCCGCTCCTCGGCCGGTACGTCCCCCTCGCCGACCAGGTCACCGTCCTCCTTCACTCCGCCGCCGTCCCCGCCGCCGTCCTGGACGGCCACCCCCGCACCCACCCCGACACCGCCGCCGCCACCGAGCCCCACCGGCCTGCCGTCCGGCTCCGCCACGGCGACGGCGGGCGGACTGCCGAACGGCACGGGCCAGACCCAAGCCCCCTGACGTGCAAGTTCCGGTACGGACAGCGCGACCGTGATGCTAGGACCAAAAGGCGAGATAGCCCCTTACCGAAATCGGGACCGGGCTGCCACAATGCCTTGATGCGCAGCTCACAGACCCACCCTCGGGCCTCGGCCAGGACCCTCGGTCTGCCGCTGGCCCTGGTCTCCGCACTGGCCTTCGGCGGCTCCGGCACAGCGGCGAAGCCGCTGATCGAGGCGGGACTCTCACCACTGCACGTCGTCTGGCTCCGGGTCACCGGCGCCGCGCTGATACTGCTCCCGCTCGCGTACCGGCACCGGGCCGCCGTCCGGCAACGGCCCGGCGTGCTGATCGGCTTCGGGCTGCTCGCGGTCGCGGGCGTCCAGGCGTGCTACTTCGCCGCGATCTCCCGGATACCCGTGGGCGTCGCGCTGCTGATCGAGTACCTGGGGCCGCTACTGCTGCTCGGGTACGTGAAGTTCGTCCAACGGCGGCCGATCTCGCGCGCGGCGGCGATCGGCGCCGGGGTCGCGCTGACCGGCCTGGCCTGCGTGGTCGAGGTCTGGAACGGGCTGAGCTTCGACGCGCTCGGGGTGCTGTTCGGCCTCGGCGCGGCCTGCTGCCAGGTCGGCTACTTCGTCCTGGCCGACGCGAGCCGCCAAGGTGACCGCCCGGTGGACCCGATGGCGGTCAGCGCGTACGGGCTGCTGATCGGCGCCGTGGTACTGACCGCCGTCACCCGGCCGTGGACCGCCGACTGGAGCCCGCTGGTCGGCCAGGTGACCATGAACGGGCACTCGGTGCCCGCACTGCTGCCCGCGCTCTGGATGGTGCTGATCGCGACCGTCCTCGCCTATCTGACCGGGGTCGTCGCCGTCCAGCACCTGTCGCCGCCGGTGGCCGGGGTGGTCGCCAACCTGGAAGCGGTGGTCGCCACCGTCGCGGCCTGGGTACTGCTCGGCGAGCACCTCGGCACCCCGCAACTGCTGGGTGGCCTGCTGGTGCTGATCGGCGCCTTCGCCGCCCAGACCAGCAAGCCCGCCCAGACCAGCAGGCCCGCCGAGACCGGTGAGCCCGCCCAGACCGGCAGGCCCGCCGAGCCGACGCCCGTTCCGGCGACGGTTACCGCAGCAGCCTCAGTTGCCCGCCCAGCCGAACCAGCCGAGGTGGTTCAGGGGCCAGACCACCGCTGACGCGGGGCCGACCACGTTGGCCACCGGCACCGCGCCGCCGTTGGGCCCGTCCCGGTGGTAACGCGAGTCGGCGGAGTCGCTGCGGTGGTCGCCCTCCACCCAGAGGTCGCCCTTCGGTACGGTCACCGGGCCGAAGGGCAGCCCGGCGCAGGAGTCGTCACCCGGGTGGAGATACGGCTCGCGGACCGGGCTGCCGTTCACCCGGAGGGTCGTCCCGCTGCACTGGACGGTCTCGCCGCCCGTCGCGATCACCCGCTTGACCAGGTAGTTGTCACCCCTGGGCGGCAGCAGGCCGACGAAGCTCAGAACGCCCCCGACCGCCCCGGAGGCCAGCCCCCCGTTGTCCGACTGCGGGGGCAGCCAGTTGCCGGGGTCCTTGAAGACCACCGGCTCCCCGGCCTTCGGCTGCCAGCCGAACAGCGGCGCCAGCTTGTTGACGGCCACCCGGTCGCCGATCCGCAGGGTGTTCTCCATCGAACCGGACGGGATGGTGAACACCTGGAACAGACAGGTCTTGATCAGCAGCGCCGCCACCAGCCCCAGCGCCACCATCGCGGGGATCTCGGCCCACCACGGCCACCGCCGCCGCCCACTCCCCGCCCGTCCCCGGCCGGACCGCCCGGACCGGGCTGCGTGCTCGGCGTGATCTCCGTGCGCAGCGTGCTGCCCGTGCTGCCCGTGAGGCGCGTGAGGCGCGTGCTGCGCGTGGTCTCCGGGCTCGGCGTGTTCGGCCGCCGGTGCGGGCCCCGGCCGGTTCACAGGCGGATGTCCGACCGCTGCCTGCACTGCTGCTGCCTGCGTGCCACCGCTGTGCCGCCTCTCCGAGGATCCAGGAAGTCAGACGTTAGCGCCGGTCGAGAAGTGTCGCGAAATCAGACCTTTACCCACCCCACACAGCACACCCCCGGGACCGGCAGGGAGAAGGGGTCCGGAGCGCGCTCAGCTCTCCGTCGTGTGGCTCGCGATCGCCTCGTGGTGGCGGATCACCTCGGCGATGATGAAGTTGAGGAACTTCTCCGCGAACACCGGATCGAGGTGGGCTCCGGCGGCGAGTTCGCGCAGCCGGCTGATCTGGTCGCGCTCCCGCTCGGGGTCGGCCGGGGGGAGCTTGTGCTCGGCCTTGAGACGGCCGACGCGCTGGGTCGCCTTGAAGCGCTCGGCCAGCATGTGGACAACGGCGGCGTCGAAGTTGTCGATGCTCTCGCGCAGACAGGTCAGTTCCGCACGGACGTTCGCACTGATCTCGTCGGCCGCCGAAGCGGTGGGGTTGGTGGGCTGGTCCGTCATCGAGGTGGCTCCGGGGCTGGCTGGCAGGGTGGCACCCGGGCGAACCACCGGTCGGGCTGTCGGACTCGGGCCTGCACAAAATCTAACAGGGCCGCCCGCGCGGCCCCCGTCGTCGCGGACCGCTGTCCGCCATGTGGACGGCCACTCTTCCGGTTGCACGGGCCCGGCACGCCTGGCACGTAGGCTGGCCCCGGCATGACCGGAAGTGACGAACCAGCAGTCCCCCATCTCAGGAGGTACCTGATCGTGGCAACCACCCGTACCGCAAGCACCGCTTGGGAAGGCGATCTTCTCAAGGGCGCCGGCGAGGTCACCCTCGCGTCCTCCGGCATCGGGACGTACCCGGTCTCCTGGCCGTCCCGCGCCGAGCAGGCGAACGGGAAGACCAGCCCGGAGGAGCTCATCGCGGCCGCGCACTCCGCCTGCTACTCGATGGCGCTCTCGCACGGCCTGGCCGGTGCCGGCGCTCCGCCCACCAAGCTGGACACCCAGGCGGACGTGACCTTCCAGCCCGGCGAGGGCATCACGGGCATCCACCTCACCGTCGTCGGCGTGGTCCCGGGCCTCGACGCGGACGGCTTCCAGGCCGCCGCCGAGGACGCCAAGAAGAACTGCCCGGTCAGCCAGGCCCTCACCGGCACGACCATCACGCTGACCGCCTCGCTCGCCTGACGCACTCAGGCCCGGTCCGGCACCGGACGATCGCCTGACGGTCACCCGGATCACCTGCGCCCTTGGCGCACATCTCACGATGTGTGCCAAGGGCGCAGTCACGTACCGGCACGGTTGCTGCGAAACCCGGCGAATCACCCTGGCGGCGGTCGCCGCCGCTTCGGCGCGCGTCTTATGATCAGCGGCAGTGCCCTGTTTTTACCGATCCGTGCCGAGCGTCTCCTCACCGAGCGTTGCCGCACCGATCGCAGGGGGCTTCGACAGAGCGGGAGCCGGCCACCCTACTGCGGTCGACCGGTCGGATCAGCGTCAGCAGCGGACGGGAGCATGCCGTGCCGGGCCGGAACGAGGGGGCCGACGCACAGCGCCGACGCGTACGCGACGGCGAGCCGTACCCCGGCGGGGACGGGAGCCACGACACCCGGGCGCGCACGATCTGCCCGTCCTGCGCCGCACCCGGCAGCACCTCGAACGACGTGCCGGTCGAGGTACCGGTCGTCGACGGCAGCACCGAGGAGCTGCTCGCCGCGCTCCGCGCGAGCGAGTCCCGCTTCCGGGCGGCCTTCGCCGACGCCGGTATCGGGATGCTGCTGGTCGACCCCGACGACCGGATCATCGAGGCCAACCCGGCCTTCGCGGCGATGATCGGCCACGAGGTGCCGGATCTGGTCCGGACCCACATCCACGAGATCATCGACCCCGAGGACACCCCCCGCCGGCTCTACCTGGAACTGGTCCGGGGTGAACGCGAGCGCATCCGGCTGGAGAAGCGCCTGAAGCACCGTGAGGGCCACGACGTGTGGAGCAACGTGACCATCTCGTTGATCCGCGACGGCGCCGGCGAGCCGATGTACACCCTGGCGATGATCGAGGACGTCACCGAGCAGCGGATGCTCGGCGACCGGCTGGCGTACCAGGCGATGCACGATCCGCTCACCCTGCTGCCCAACCGCGCGCTGTTCTTCGAGCAGCTCAACGCGGCCTTCACCCCGGCCAACGGCGAGTCCGCCACGGTAGCTGCGGCCGGCACCTCTGGCCGGCGCGGGCGGGCCCGGCGGGTGGGTCTCTGCTACGTGGACCTGGACGGTTTCGCCGCGATCAACGAGAGCCTGGGCCACCATGTCGGCGACCAGTTGCTGGTGGCGGTGGCGGCCCGGCTGGAGTGCGGCTTCGCCCGGGGCGAGGACCGGCTGGTGGCCCGGCTGGGCGGGGACGAGTTCGCCGTCCTGGTGCCCGACAGCGACGGCAGCGAGCAGCTGACCCGGCTCGCCGCCGAGCTGATCAAGGCACTGGAGCTGCCGTTCGAGATCGCCGGCCAGCAGCTGGTGGTGACGGCCAGCGTCGGCGTGGTCGAACGCCCGGTGCTCGACTCCACCCCGACCGACCTGCTCAAGGACGCCGACGCGACGCTGTACTGGTCGAAGGCGGACGGCCGGGCCCGCTGGACGCTCTACGACCCGGACCGGGGCGCCCACCAGCTGACCCGGCAGCGGCTGACCACCGCGCTGCGGCCCGCGCTGGAGCGCGGCGAGTTCACCGTCGAGTACCAGCCCCTGGTCGGGCTGGCCGACGGGGCCGTGCACGGCGCGGAGGCCCTCGTACGGTGGCGCCACCCCCGGTACGGGACGCTCTCGCCGGACCGCTTCATCCCGCTGGCCGAGGAGTCCGGCGCGATCGTGCCGCTGGGCAAGTGGGTGCTTGAGGAATCGTGCCGTCAGGCCAGGAGCTGGCTGACGGAGTTCCCGAAGGCCGAGATCTTCGTGAGCGTCAACCTGGCGGCCCGCCAGATCTGGGACTCCGATGTCGTCGCCGACGTCGCCGAGGTGCTGGAGCGCACCGGCCTGCCGCCCCGGCTGCTCCAGCTGGAGATCACCGAGAGCGCCGTGCTCGGGCCGGGCGGACGTCCCGTCCAGGCCCTGCAGGCACTGGCGGACATGGGCATCCGGATCGCCATCGACGACTTCGGCACCGGGTACTCCAACCTCGCGTACCTCTCCCGGCTGCCCGTGCACGTGCTGAAGCTGGACGGCAGCTTCATCGAGGGGTTCCGCGACCCGGCGACCGGCGGCCGCCCCGACAGCCGGTTCCGGCGGGCCGACGCGGACGAGCAGATCGTCGGCGCGATGGTCCAGCTCGCGCACGCCCTCGGCCTGACGGTGACCGCCGAGGGCATCGAGAACGCGGCCCAGGCGGAGCGCCTGCGCCTCACCGGCTGCGACACCGCCCAGGGCTGGTACTTCGCCCGCCCGGGCCGGGCGGAGCTCGTCGCGGAGATGCTCCGGCTGAGGTCCTAGACAGGGCCTTCGGCGGTCAGCCCGTACGCCTGCGCGATCAGACCGTACGAGCGGTGCCGCAGCTCGTGCCCGTGGATGTGCGAGGTGACCATCAGCTCGTCCGCACCGGTCCGCTTGCGCACCGCCTCCAGGCCGTCGGCCACCTCCGTCGGCGTGCCGAGGACCAGGTTCGACAGCCAGTGGTCGACGAACTCGGCCTCGGCCGCGCTGTACGGGTACGCCTCGGCCTCCTCCGGGGTCGGGATCGCGCTGGGGAAGCCGAGCCGCAGGCGGAGCATGGCCAGCGCGGCGGTGCGGGCGAGCCGGAGGGCCTGGCTCTCGTCGTCGGCGGCCACCGCGCCGATGCCGATCAGCGCGTACGGTGCGTCGAGCACGGCGGACGGCCGGAAGCTCGCCCGGTAGAGATCCAGCGCGGGTTCGGTGTTGGCGGCGCTGAAGTGGTGCGCGAACGCGAACGGCAGACCGAGTTGGCCGGCCAGCCGGGCGCTGAACCCGGACGAGCCGAGCAGCCAGACCGGCGGGCGGCCGTCCCCCTTCGGCACCGCGCTGAGCTTGGCGTACGGGTGACCGGCCGGGAAGTCGCCGTCCAGGAAGTGGGTCAGCTCCGCGACCTGCTCCGGGAAGTCCTCCGCGCCGTCGGGCAGTCCCCGGCGCAGCGCGCGGGCGGTCGCCTGGTCCGTCCCGGGCGCGCGCCCGAGGCCGAGGTCGATCCGGCCGGGGTGCAGCGCCTCCAGCAGCCCGAACTGCTCGGCGACGACCAGCGGGGAGTGGTTGGGCAGCATCACCCCGCCCGAACCGAGCCGCAGCGTGCTGGTGTGCGCGCCCAGGTGCGCCAGCAGGACGGCCGGGCTGGAGCTGGCCACCCCCGGCATGCCGTGGTGCTCCGCCACCCAGAAGCGGTGGTAGCCCCAGCCCTCGGCGCTGCGCGCCAGCTCGGTGGTGGCGCCGAGCGCCTCACCGGCGGTGTAGCCCGACCCGATGGTCGCCAGGTCGAGGATGGAGAGCGGTGCGGGGGCGGTGCCCCGGACGACCCCACGGATCGGGTCGGTGCCGACGACTGCGCTCGGGTCGGAGCTCGGCTCGGTGCTCGGGTCGATGGCGGGTGCTGCGCTGCTGGTCATGCCGTCTGTCCTCCTGGTCGGCTACGGCTGGTGAGCCACGGCTGATCGGCTACCGGGCCGCTCCCGCCGTCCGTAGACAACCAACTGACGGCCGACATGTTCCCGCCCCCCGGAAATCGGTCCGAGGCACGAACCGGAACCGGACGCTCCGAGTGGCGACTTGCCGCCAGAACCGGAAGTCGCCAGCCGCAGGGTCTCGCGGACACCCCCCGACTTCCGGCAGCCTTACTGACCAGCGGCGGCCGCGCACCCGGGCCGCACTCATCAGCAAGGCCGACGGGCTGGACCAGCCTCGCTCGACCCCCGCGAGCCCCTGGAGCGGTACCCCGCCCCAGGGGCTTTCGCCATGCTGTGACGCTCGGCACAAGGGGGTGCCAAGTGGCATTCAAGGAACGCCCGATACGTTGTCCCCCGTAGCCACCTGTTCTCCCCCCGGGCGGCCTGGAGGGAGTCACCGCTATGGACACCGCGTGGTTCACCGGTCCGGCCTGGATCTGCGGTCTGGCGCTCTTCGCCGTACTCGGGGACGCCTTCCTCCCCTTCCTTCCCAGCGGCACGCTGGTCGTCCTCGCCGTGCTCCGGACGGAGCGGTTCAACGGCGCACCGGTGCTGCTCGCGCTCGGGGTGGCGATAGCCTCGTTCCTCGGCGATCTGGCGCTGCTCAGCCTGGCCCGCCATGGCGCCCCGCTGGTCAACCGCCGCCTGGCGCGGCGTCCGGAGCTGGCGGCGAACGTCGAACGGGTCCAGCGGCACCTCGCCGGCAAGACCAGCCGGGCCGCCGCGACCGTGGTGATCATCGCCCGCTTCGTCCCGGCCGGGCGCACCGTGCTGGACCTCGCTATGGGCCACGCACCGGACCGCCCGCGCACCTACCTCCGCTGGTCGGCACTGGCCGCCGTGATCTGGGCCTCGTACATCGTCACTCTGGGCTGGCTCAACAGCCACTGGTTCAACACCGCCTGGCTGAGCCTCGCCGTCTCCTGCACGGCCGCGACCGCCGTCAGCTCCGCCGTCGCCCAGCTGGTCCGCAGACGTCGCCGCCTGCTGTCCGTCTGAACCGTCGCACCGCCGGCCGGCCGACCGAACCGGCGCGCCACCGCACAACTCCCGCGCAGTACTGTCTCAGGACGGCAACAGTCGTGCGTGCGGTGCAGCCGTAGCGCCCGTGTTCGACGTCGTATCAGGTGCTGGGAGGGGGCTGCACAGCACCCGCCACCCATGCCATGCTTAAGCAGCGAAACTTATCAAATGTCCGTTTTCTGCTGAGCATCCGGGCACCCCTCCGCCGGGGTATCCGGATGCTTCGTGCGGATCGGACACAACCCGGCAGGGGAGACCATGAGCAGGATCTCGCGCAGGACCGTGCTGAGCGCCACGGCGGCCACGGCGGCCCTCGGGGCGGTGACGGCCTGCGGGAGCCAGGGCTCCGGGTCCGGAAGCTCCAAGCCGGCTTCCGACTCCGGTAGCTCCGGCGGCGCCGCTTCGCCGACGGACAGCGTGAAGGGCAAGCCGATCGGCGACGGCTCGACCTCGGACACCGGGGCCCAGCCCAACCAGCCCAAGCCCGAGAAGCTCAAGCCCGGCGAGCGCCCGCCGCAGTTCGTGGTGTTCTCCTGGGACGGCGCGGGCGGCACGAACGACGGGCAGTTCCCGCGCTTCCTCAAGCTGGCCGAGCAGTACAAGGCCACGATGACCTTCTTCCTCTCGGGCATCTACACCCTGCCGAAGACCAAGTCGCACCTGTACGCGCCGCCGCAGCACCCCGTCGGCGCCTCCGACATCCCCTTCCTCTCCGAGGGCGCGGTCAAGAGCACCATCAAGCTGATCACCCAGGCCTGGCTGGCCGGGCACGAGATCGGCACCCACTTCAACGGGCACTTCTGCGGCCCCAACGGGGTCGGCAAGTGGTCCCCCGACGACTGGCAGAGCGAGATCGACCAGGCGATCGCCTTCGTCACCCAGTGGAAGACCAACACCGGCTTCACCGACGTGGATCCCTTCCCCTTCGACTACCGGAAGGAGCTGATCGGCGGCCGGACCCCGTGCCTGGAAGGGCAGAAGGGCCTGCTGCCGACGGCCGCCAAGCTGGGCTGGAAGTACGACGCCAGCTCGCCCGGCGGGCTCCAGATGTGGCCGCAGAAGGTGCAGGACGGCAAGATCTGGGACTTCCCGCTGCAGAGCATCCCCTTCCCCGGGCACAGCTTCCAGGTGCTCTCGATGGACTACAACATCCTGTACAACCAGTCGCGCGACAACACCAAGGGCGACCCGGCCAAGTACAACGACTGGCGTACCCAGGCCACCCAGTCCTACCTGGCCGGCTTCGACCGGGCGTACAACTCCAACCGGGCGCCGTTCTTCGTCGGCAACCACTTCGAGCAGTGGAACGGCGGCATCTACATGGACGCCGTCGAGGAGACCCTGAAGACCATCGCGGGCAAGCCCGAGGTCCGGCTGGTCTCCTTCCGCCAGCTGGTGGAGTGGCTGGAGGTCCAGGACGAGTCCACGCTGCGGAAGTTGCGCTCGCTCGGCGTCGGCAAGGCGCCCACCGGCGGCTGGGACACCTTCCTCGGCACTGCGGGCTGACGCCGGCAGCGGCGCGGTAGCGCCTCGACAGGTGCGGTAGCGCCTCGGACGCTTACGGCCGGGCTCCCCTTCGCGGGGAGTCCGGCCGTCCGTATGTGCACTGACCGAACATCGGTTTCCCTCTCTATCAGTTATCGGTCGGCTTCCGCGCCGATTCCGCCACACATTCACCCGTCGGCCATGCCGATTCCCCGGATCGGTTGCGATCGCCCTTGCGGTTGGGGAGAGTTGGGGCACCAGGGGGATGGCCGACGCGGCCCTGCGTCGCCGTACATGCGGGGGCATGTGACGTGCATACGAGGGCCGGTTGTTCGCGGACTCCCCCAGCTCACAGGGCATCGACGGGCCGGAACGCCTCGGCCCGTGGGGGGAGTTACCGTCATGACCAGAACAGACGCGTTCGCGCGGGCGTACGACACGCAGACCGGAAGCCGGAGCGATCCCGGTCCGCCCACCCGAATATCCGGAACGTACGGGCATGATCGGAGTGAGCACCGCCACGACGCGCAGGAGCAGGACGCACGCGACCAAGGTGCTTACGACTACCGCCGGTTCAGCCGGCTGGCCGGTCCGCTCAGCACGCCGCCTCCGGCGCCGGAGGTCTACCGGGTCCGGTACCGGAAGCTGCTGAGCACCGACCCGCACCGGCTCCGGGCCGTCCTGCTGCTGGTCCTCGCGCCGCTCGTCGAGGCCACGCTGCTGGTCTGGCTGCTGCTCCCCGAGCACTGGCCGGTCCGGGTCGGTGAGACGCATCCGTGGCTGCCGGCCGGGGACAAGGTGATGATCGGGATCATCGCGCTGATCGAGGCCTTCCGCCTGCTCAACGTGGTCTCCAACGTCCACGCGACGCTGGTCGCCCGCGATCCCGTACCGGTCGTCCCGGAGAGCGGGACGCGGGTCGCCTTCCTCACCACCTGCGTGCCGGGCAAGGAGCCGGCCGAGATGGTCCGGGCCACCCTGACGGCGGCCCTCGCCGTCCGGCACGACGGACCGTACGACGTCTGGCTGCTGGACGAGGGCGACGACCCCGGAATGCGGCTGCTCTGCGCCGAGTTGGGGGTCCAGCACTTCAGCCGCGACGGCATCGCGCGCTGGAACCAGCCGCGCGGCAGCTTCCGTGCCAGGACCAAGCACGGCAACTACAACAGCTGGCTTCAGGCGTTCGGCGACGACTACGACTACTGGGTCTCGGTCGACACCGACCACGTCCCCTCGCCGGACTTCTGCGAGCGGATGCTCGGCTACTTCCGCGACCCGGACGTCGCCTTCGTGGTCGGCCCGCAGGTCTACGGCAACTACGGCTCGTCGGGATCGACCGTCACCAAGTTCGCCGAGAGCCAGCAGTTCCTGTTCCACGCGCTCGTCCAACGGGCCGGAAACCGGTACGGCGCACCGATGTTCGTCGGCACCAACAACGCCGTCCGGATCAGGGCACTGCAGTCCATCGGCGGCCTGTACGACTCGATCACCGAGGACATGGCGACCGGGCTGGAGTTCCACCGCCGCCGCAACCCGCTCACCGGCGAGCGCTGGAAGTCCGTCTACACCCCGGACGTGCTGGCCGTCGGCGAGGGCCCGTCCTCCTGGACGGACTTCTTCTCCCAGCAGCTGCGCTGGAGCCGGGGCACCTACGAGACCGTGCTCACCCAGTTCTGGCGGGCCGCCTGGCGGCTGTCGCCGGGCCGGCTGCTCAACTACGCGCTGCTGGTGTGCTTCTACCCGACGGCCGGGCTCACCTGGCTGCTCGGTGGCCTGTCCAGCGTGCTCTACCTCGGCTTCGGGGCGTCGGGGGTGCACGTCTCCTCGGAGATCTGGATGATGCTCTACAGCGACGCCGCCGCGCTCCAGGTGCTGCTCTACACCTGGAACCGCAAACACAACGTGAGCCCGCACGAGCCGGCCGGCTCCTCCGGGGTGGCGGGCATGGTGATGTCCGCGCTCTGCGGGCCGATCTACGCCGCCTCGCTCGTCCAGGCCGTGCTGCGGCGCCGGAGCCGCTTCGTCGTGACGCCCAAGGGCGACTCGGCCAGCCCGGACCGGCTCGCCACCTTCCGGATCCACCTGTGCTGGGCGCTGGTCTTCGGCGGCGCGCTGACCGCCTCGGTCTTCACCGGCAACGGCCATGTGGCGATGCGCTCCTGGGCCTGCGTCGCGCTGTTCTTCAGCATCCTGCCGCCGCTCCTGCGCGCGGCCGACACCATCCGCCACCGCCGCGCCGTCGCGCCGACCAAGGGGGTCACCCGATGAAGGTCCGCCTCAAGGCCGGTAACGCCGGTCGGAGCGCCCGCACCCGCCGCTTCGCGATGGGCAGCACCATCGCGCTGGTGGTGGCGAGTATGAACGCCCCGGCCGTGCTCGGCTTCGCGGGGAGCCAGTACCACCACTACGTGATCAACCAGGCCGGCTACAAGGCCCAGTACGGTCACTGGCAGACCGTCAACTTCCCCACCGAGTTCCGGATCAACGCGATCCACGCCACACTGCTCCGCACCGGGAAGATCCTGATCATCGCCGGGTCCGGCAACGACCAGAACAGCTTCGACGCCGGTACCTTCAAGAGCCTGCTCTGGGACCCGGTGAAGTACACCTACAAGCTCGTCCCCACGCCCAAGGACATGTTCTGCGGCGGGCACACCTCGCTGCCCGACGGACAGGTCCTGGTCGCCGGCGGGACGCTGCGCTACGAGGCGCTGGACGGCGCGGTCAAGAAGGCCGCCGGCACCATGCGGGTCCGCAACGAGAACCCGGACGCCCCGCGCACCTTCCCCAAGGGCACCACCTTCACCGCCCCGGACGGCCGCGAGTACCTCAGCACCGCCGACGTCACCGTGCCCGCCGCGACCAAGACCGTCATCACCGACCCGGCGACGGGGGCGCGCAAGGTCACCGTCACCGCCGGCGAGCAGCACGTCTTCGCCGAGGCGGTCGCCGCCGGCACCGCGTACGTCGACCAGAACCCGGCCCAGTACACCGTCAAGGGCCTGACCGGCGCCGATGCCCGGAACCTCTACGGCATGAGCGACAAGATGACGCTCGACAAGCAGGACTTCCAAGGCACCCGCAGCGCCTACGAGTTCAACCCGGACACCGAGAGTTACGAGCAGGTGCCGGACATGACGTACGCCCGCTGGTACCCGACGCTCACCGGGCTGGGCAACGGCAACGTGGTCACCGTCTCCGGGCTGGACGACACCGGGCAGATCCTCACCGGCAACGACAACGAACTGTTCGACCCGGCCACCAGGACGTGGTCCAAGGCACCGGACCACTACTTCCCGACCTACCCGTCGCTCTTCCTGACGGCAGCCGGCAAGCTCTTCTACTCCGGCTCCAACGCGGGCTACGGCCCGGCCGACAAGGGCCGCACCCCGGGCCTGTGGGACCTGAAGGACGACAGCTTCCAGGTGGTCGGCGGGCTGAGCGACCCGGACCAGCTGGAGACCTCCTCGTCCGTGCTGCTGCCGCCCGCCCAGGCGCAGAAGGTGATGGTGCTGGGCGGCGGCGGGGTCGGCGAGTCCCCGGCCTCCACCGCCCGCACCGGCATCGCCGACCTGACGGCCGCACAGCCGGTCTTCACCCCCGGGCCGGACCTGCCTGCGGGCGGCACCCGCTACCTCAACAGCGTGATCCTCCCCGACGACACCGTCTTCACCACGGGCGGCTCCAGCGACTACCGGGGCAAGCACCGCAGCGACCTGCTCAAGGCGCAGACCTACCACCCGGACACCAACAGCTTCACCGTCGCCGCCGCGCCGACGGTCGGCCGGGACTACCACTCGGAGGCACTGCTGCTGCCCGACGGCCGGGTCGTGGTGCTCGGCTCCAACCCGCTCTTCGCCGACAAGGCCGACACCGAACCGGCCACCTTCGAGCAGCGGATCGAGATCTACACACCCCCGTACCTCTTCCACGGCGACCGCCCGCAGATCACGGCCGCCCCCGACGCCGCCGGCCTCGGCAACACCATCACGGTCGCCTCCCCGCACCCCGAGGCCATCACCACCGCCAAGCTGATCAGGCCCAGTTCGGTCACCCACGCCACCGACGTCGAACAGCGATCGGTCGCCCTCACCATCACCACCCGAACCACCGGCGGCCTCAGCCTCACCCTGCCCACCAACCCCAGCCTGCTCCCCCCGGGCTGGTACATGCTCTTCGCCACCGACCCCAACGGGACGCCCTCGGTGGCCCACTGGATCCAGGTGAGTGGCTAACCACAAAGGGCGCGGGGCTCTGTCTGATCACCTGCGGGCGCGAACCGGAAGCCCACAACCCGCACCCTCCCACTCAGGGCACTGGCTCACGCCCCTGCTCTCAGCCGCCTGCAAGGCCCACCGCATAGGCGGGCCAGAACTGGCCCGCCGGGGACTCGCCCCGGCCGCAGTCGCCGTCGGACTCGCCCGGGTTCTTGACCCACAGGTACGCGTCCACACCCGGTCGGCCCGTTGCCGTGGTCGGCGGCTCGCCCAGGGCCCGGCCGACGGGGTTGCACCAATCCTTGTCGCCCAGGGGGCCGTTGCCGTTGCGGCTGGTGTCGATCACGAAGTGCTTACCGCCGAGCGCCGCCGATATCCGGGCCCCGAAGTCCGAACTCTGCTCGGTGGTGTAGAAGTTGGACACGTTGACGGCGAAGCCGTCGGCCTGCTCCACGCCGGACCTGCGCAGCGCCTCGGCCAGCTGCCCCGGGTCCTTGACCCACCCGGCGTTGCCGGCGTCGACATACACCCGGACCTTCGGCTGCTTCTTCAACTCCTCTACGGCGTAGGCCAGTAGCCCGTACCGTTCGGTGGCGTCCGCCGGGGAGACCCCGCAGCTGTCCAGCGTGTGGGCGACGGCGTCCGGCTCCAGGACGACCCAGGCGGCCCGGTCCGCCAGCCCGGCGGCGACCTGGTCGACCCACGCCCGGTAGGCCGGACCGTCGGCCGCACCGCCCGCCGAGTACTGGCCGCAGTCGCGGTGCGGGATGTCGTACGCGACCAGCAGCGCCGTCCGCCCGGCGGCCGTTGCGCGTGCGGTCAGGTCCTGCACCTTGGCCCGGGCGTCCGCTCCGGCCAGCCAGAGCGCGGCCGGCTGGTCGGCGATCCGGGCCAGTGCGGCCGCCTCGGTACCCTTCAGCTGCGTCAACTGCCGTGCGGCGGACGCCTGGTCGTTGACGTAGAAGACCTGGCCGACAGGCTGGGCCAGCCCCGGTGCCACGACAGGAGCCCGCGACTCTCCGCACCCGGCCATCGACCCGACCGTTATGGCGGCCAACGCCACCCCACGCCACCACCGGTGCACGAAACCCGCCCCCCAAGCCCCCAGCCGTCACGACCGGCCCCCAGCTTCGCACAGCGAGGGCCGACCGCAACGGGTAAGCGGTCAGGCGGACTTGAGGTCCGGCACCCGCCAGTCGATCGGCTCGTTGCCGAAGCCTTCGAGCGCCTCGTTGATCTGCGAGAACGGGCGGCTGCCGAAGAACAGCTTGGCGGAGAGCGGCGACGGGTGCGCGCCCTGCACGACCACGTGCCGGGTGGTGTCGATCAGCGGCAGCTTCTTCTTCGCGTAGTTGCCCCAGAGCACGAAGACGCAGGGCTCCTCGCGGTCGCTGACCGCCTTGATCACCGCGTCGGTGAACTTCTCCCAGCCCTTGCCCTTGTGCGAATTCGCCTCGTGCGCGCGGACCGTGAGCACCGCATTCAGCAGCAGCACGCCCTGCTCGGCCCAGTGCATCAGGTAGCCGTTGTCGGGCGCGGGGACGCCGAGGTCGGTGTTCAGTTCCTTGAACATGTTCCGCAGCGACGGCGGGGTCTTCACCCCCGGCAGCACCGAGAAGCTCATGCCGTGCGCCTGGCCGTTGTCGTGGTACGGGTCCTGGCCCAGCACCAGCACGCGGACACCCTGGTACGGCGTCGCCGCCAGCGCGGAGAACTCCTGCCCGCTCGGCGGGAACACCTCGTGCTCGGCCCGCTGGGCCGCCACGAAGGCCGCCAGCTCGGCGAAGTACGGCTTCTCCAACTCGCCTGCCAGCACCTCGCGCCAGGACTCCGGCACCTCGAACTCGGCGCCCACGGCCACCTCTGCCACATCCGTCACGACTTCAACCTCTCACGCACGTCCGCTTTCCACCCCGAACGCTACACAGCCCCACCGACAACGCACCGGCCCCGCCCGCCCCGATCGGTGAAGATCAGGTAGCGGGCGGGGCCGGTGAGGAGATCAAACGAGCTCGATCAGGTCCGCGATGGACTTGACCACCCGGGTCGGCCGGTACGGGTAACGCTCGACGTCCGCCGCGTCCGTCAGACCGGTGAGCACCAGGATGGTCTCCATACCGGCCTCCATGCCGGCGACGATGTCGGTGTCCATCCGGTCGCCGATCATGACGGCGGTCTCCGAGTGGGCGCCCGCGCTGTTCAGGGCCTCACGCATCATCAGCGGGTTGGGCTTGCCGACGAAGTACGGGTCGACACCCGTCGCCTTGGTGATCAGCGCCGCGACCGAGCCGGTGGCCGGCAGCACGCCCTCCGGCGACGGGCCGGTCTCGTCCGGGTTGGTGCAGATGAAACGCGCACCCGCGTTGATCAGGCGGATCGCCTTGGTCAGCGCCTCGAAGCTGTAGGTACGGGTCTCGCCGAGCACCACGTAGTCCGGGTTGTTGTCGGTCAGCACGTAACCGGCCTGGTAGAGCGCGGTGGTGAGCCCGGCCTCGCCGATGACGTACGCGGTGCCGCCGGGGCGCTGGCCCTTGAGGAACTTGGCGGTGGCGAGCGCGGAGGTCCAGATCCGCTCCTCCGGCACGTTCAGGCCCATGCCGGCGAGGCGGGCGCTGAGGTCGCGGGGGGTGTAGATGGAGTTGTTGGTCAGAACCAGGAACGGCTTGCCGGACTCCTGCAGACGGCGGAGGAACTCCTCCGCGCCGGGGATCGGCGTGCCCTCGTGGATGAGGACCCCGTCCATGTCGGTCAGCCAGGACTCGATGGGCTTACGGTCTGCCACGTGCGTCTCTCCCGAAGTGCGGTGATCCGAAGTCGTGCGGTGATCGAACTGAAACCTGCTGCCCCGACGGCCTCAGCCTATTCCGCACACCTGCCCGACGGCACCACGTCCCGCCCACCGGACGCGGCTGCTCCGCCTCTCGACACGCTCGCCGAAGGCGCGCACCGACACGCGCACCCACGCCGCCGACGCGCGCCGATCCGTCCTGACGGCTCGTGATTGAGTGGGTGGCATGAGTACCGCGCCCCGCCCCCCGTTCCGCGTCGGCCTGGTGGGCTACGGCCTGGCCGGCTCCGCCTTCCACGCCCCGCTGATCGCCGCCACCCCCGGCCTGCGGCTGGACGCGGTGGTCACCGCCAACCCCGACCGCCGCGCGCAGCTGCGCGACGAGCACCCGGACGCCCGCGCGCTGGACACCCCGGAACAGCTGCTCGCGGAGGCCGACAGCCTCGACCTGGTCGTGATCGCCTCCCCCAACCGCACCCACGTCCCGCTCGCCCGGGCCGCGCTCGCCGCCGGGCTCGCCACCGTGGTGGACAAGCCGCTGGCCGCGACGGCGGCCGAGGCCCGTGGCCTCTGCGAGCTGGCGGAGCGCACCGGCACGATGCTCTCGGTCTTCCAGAACCGCCGCTGGGACGGCGACTTCCTGACCGCCCGCCGACTGGTCAACGAAGGCGCGCTCGGGCGGGTGCACCGCTTCGAGTCCCGCTTCGAACGGTTCCGCCCGAAGCCCAAGGCGGGCTGGCGCGAGCTGGCCGACCCGGCGGAGGTCGGCGGCACGCTGTACGACCTGGGCAGCCACCTGGTCGACCAGGCGCTCACCCTCTTCGGCCCGGTCGAGTCGGTCTACGCGGAGGTCGACGTCCGCCGCGACGGGGCGGTGGTCGACGACGACGCCTTCATCGCGCTCACCCACGCCTCGGGCGTCCGCTCGCACCTGTGGACCAGCGCCCTGACCGCGCTGGGCGGGCCCCGCCTGCGCGTCCTCGGCGACTCGGCCGGCTACGTCAAGTACGGCATGGACCCGCAGGAGGCCGACCTCCGAGCCGGCCGCCGCCCGGACGACGGCACCCCGTGGGGCACCGAGCCCCCCTCCGCGTACGGCACCCTCGGCACCGACGAGCAGTCCGCCCCGACCCCGACCGCCCCCGGCGACTACCCCGCCTACTACGCGGGCATCGCCCACTCCCTGGCCACCGGCACCCCGCCCCCGGTCGACCCGCGCGACGCCGTCGCCACCCTCACCGTCCTCGAAGCCGCCCGGGGCTCTGCCGCGACCAGCACCAGCACCATCGTCCACCTCACCTGAGCAATCCCCTACCGGCTCGGCCGGTGGAGCACGTACGATCGGCTGGACCGTCCGAACCCGGCCCCGAGGAGGTACGCCGTGCCGCTGCTCGCCTCGCTGCTCGGGCTGCTCCGGGTGCTGACGGGCGACGTGCTGCTCGGGCCCGCCGGGCTGACCGCCGTCGCCGCTGCCGCGACCTTGGTGCTGCTGGCGGGCGTGGTCGCGGGCACGCTCGCGGCGGCCCGGGTGCTCGGGGCGCGGGCCCCGGTCTTCGTGCGGGACGGAGTGCTGCGCAGACGCGCGTTCCGGACCGCCTTCCTCCCGCAACGTGATCCGGACGCCCGGGGCCGTCGTCGCCCCAGGGCTCCGGGTGCGGCCCTGACGGCCGCCTGACCTTCGGAGTCTGAACCCGTACGCGGCCGTCCTCCGCCGAAATCTCTGCCACGAGACCCCGGAGGGCTCGCATCACCATGTCCGTCTTCGCCCTGCTCGACCCCGCCGTCCACCTGGCGCACGACGCCGTGTCGGCCATCGCCCAGCTGCTCCCGACCGCCCTCGCGATCGTGCTCTTCACGGTCTGCGTACGGCTGGCCCTGCACCCGCTCGCCCGCGCCTCCGCGCGCGGCGAGAAGACCCGCCTGCGGCTGGCCCCGCAGGTCGCCGAGCTGAACCGCAAGCACAAGGGCCGGCCGGAGCAGCTGCAGACCGCGCTCTCCGAGCTCTACCGCGCCGAGCAGTCCTCGCCGCTGGCGGGCTGCCTGCCGATGCTGATCCAGGTCCCGTTCTTCTCGGTGATGTACCGCCTCTTCACCACCCCGAACGACCTGCTCGGCCACACCGTGCTCGGCGTCCCGCTCGGCCTGCACGTCGGCTCCGCCCACGGCCCGGCCCAGCTGCTGATCTTCGGGCTGCTGTACACGGCACTCGCGGCCGTCGGCTACGCGAGCTTCCGCCGCGCCCGGAAGGCGACCGCCACCGCACCCACCCCGACCCCGGGCGCGGCCTTCCTGCCGTACCTGTCCTTCGGCACGGTGCTGTTCGCGGCCCTCGTCCCGCTCGCGGCCGGGCTCTACCTGCTCACCACCACCGCCTGGACGGCCGCCGAACGCGCCTGGCTGCACCGCGGCGCGCCGGTGGCGGCGCTTGCCGTCGCGGCGTAGCGGTAACCGATCAGCCATGGCCGAGGGGCGCGAGGGACTGAGCGAGATCGGAAGGCAACGGCCTGTGCCTTCCCACGTCGCGCAGTTCCCCGCGCCCCTTTCCGTCGCTGACCGGTTGCCCGAAGGTCAGCCCTTGTCCCAGCCGGCCAGGTAGGTGTCGATCTCGGCGGCGAGGCGGGCCTTGCCCGGGGTGTCGAGGAAGGATGCCTCGACGGCGTTCTTGGCGAGGCCGGCGACGCCGGTCTCGTCGAGGTCGAGGAGGCGGGCGGCGACGGCGTACTCGGTGTTGAGGTCGGTGCCGAACATCGGCGGGTCGTCGCTGTTGATGGTGACGAGCAGGCCCGCGTCGACCATCTGCTTGAGCGGGTGCTCCTCGATCCGCTCCACCACCCGGGTGGCGAGGTTGGAGGTCGGGCAGACCTCCAGCGGGATGCGGTGCTCGCCCAGCCAGTCCATCAGCGACGGGTCCTTGACGGACTGCGTGCCGTGGCCGATCCGCTCGGCGCCGAGCACCCGCAGGGCGTCCCAGACCGTCTCCGGGCCGGTGCTCTCACCAGCGTGCGGGACGCTGTGCAGGCCGGCCGCCCGGGCCCGGTCGAAGTACGGCTTGAACTGCGGGCGGGGCACGCCGATCTCCGGCCCGCCGAGCCCGAAGCTGACCAGGCCCTCCGGCGCGAGGTCGACGGCGAGGCGGGCGGTCTCCTCGGCGGCCGCCAGCCCGGCCTCGCCGGGGATGTCGAAGCACCAGCGCAGCACGACCCCGAGGTCCTTCTCGGCGGACTTACGGGCGTCCTCGATCGCCTCCATGAACGCGACGTCCGGGATGCCCCGGCTGACCGACGAGTACGGGGTGATCGTCAGCTCGGCGTACCGGATCTGCTGGCGGGCCATGTCCTCGGCGACGCCGTAGGTGAGGGCGCGGACGTCCTCGGCGTCGCGGATCAGGTCGACCACGCTCAGGTAGACCTCGATGAAGTGCGCGAAGTCGGTGAAGGTGAAGTACTCGGCGAGCGCGGCCGGGTCCGTCGGTACCTTCGACTGCCCCCGGTGCCGGGCGGCGAGTTCGGCGACCACCCGGGGGGAGGCCGAGCCGACGTGGTGGACGTGCAGCTCGGCCTTGGGCAGGCCGGCGATGAAAGCCTCGATACCGTTCTTACCTTCGGACACGCCACTGCTCCCTGCTCGAATTGCACTGACTTGGCATCATTCCACGCCCCGGGACGACCTGAGGCCGATCGGCGGCCAGCCAGCCACAACAGGGGCCCCGGTTGCCCACTGGCGGAGCCTCCTACGCACCGAACGCCACGGCCACCGTGTGGATCAGCAGCCCGGCGAGCGCGCCCACCACCGTGCCGTTGATCCGGATGAACTGCAGGTCGCGCCCGACATTGGCCTCGATCTTGCGCGAGGCGTCGTCGGCGTCCCAGCCGGCCACGGTCTCGGAGATCAGCGCGGTGATCTCCTCGCGGTAGGTCTCCACCACGTACTGGGCGGCGTCCTGCAGCCAGCCGTCCGTCTTGGCCTGCAACTTGGCGTCGGTGGCCAGCCGCCGACCGAACGTCCGCAGGCCGTCCCGGAGGCGGCGGCGCAGCTCGCTGTCCTCGTCCTCGGCGGCCGTCACCACCAGCGAGCGGACGGCCGCCCAGGAGGAGGCGATCAGGTCCTGCACCTCGCGGCGGGCGAGCAGCTCCGCCTTGGCGCGCTCGACGCGGGCGATGGTCTCCGGGTCCTGCTGGAGTTCGGTGGCGAAGTCGGCGAGGAAGTCGTCGATCGCGCCCCGGGCGGCGTGCTGCGGGTCGTCCCGGATGTCGGTGACGAAGCGCATCAGCTCCTTGTAGACCCGCTCGCCGACCTGGTGGTCGAGGAACTTCGGCGTCCAGCCGGGGGTCTTCTCGGTGACCCGGTGGACGACCTCCTCGTGGTTGTCGGTCAGCCAGTCGTGGACGCGGACGGCGACCAGGTCGACCACGCCGTGGTGCCCGCCGTCGGCGACCACCTTGCCGAGCAACCGTCCGGCCGGCTCGGCGACGGAGGTGGCGGCGGCCCGCCGGGTGACGGCCTCGCTGACCACCGCCTGGACGTCCTCGTCGCGCAGCACCGCCAGCACCCCGCGCAGCGCGGCGGCGGCCTCGGTGGTGACCCGGTCGGCGTTTCCGGGCGCGGCGAGCCACTCACCGAGCCGCCGGGCGATGCCGATCCTGGCGAGCCGGCCGCGTACGACGGAGGCGGAGAGGAAGTTGTCGCCGACGAAGTCGCCGAGCGACTTGCCGAAGGCGTCCTTCTTGGTCGGGATGATCGCGGTGTGCGGGATCGGCAGCCCGAGCGGGCGCCGGAACAGCGCGGTGACGGCGAACCAGTCCGCCAGCGCACCGACCATCCCCGCCTCGGCGGCCGCCGCGACGTACCCGGCCCAGGAGCCGACACCCGAGGCGTCGGCCCAGCTCGCCAGGGCGAAGACGACGGTCGCGAAGGCCAGCAGCCCGGTCGCGATCCGCTTCATCCGCCGGACGCCCCGGCGCTTCTCCTCGTCGGCTGCGGTGAAACTCACCCCGCCGACCGGTCCGACTTTCTCATCAACGCTCACCCGGACAGTCTGCCCCGAGGCGGGGGCAACCCCTCAGGGGCGCGAGGATCTGCTCCCTGACTCCCGCCACCGAGGACCAGACGCCGGACGCCCGTCCACTTCGCGGGGTCCGTCACCCGCCGCCCGTCGAGCAGCACCCGGACGCCCGGGAAGTCCGCCGCCGCGAGCTCGCGGTACTCCGGGTGGTCGGCCTGGACCACCAGCGCCTGGACCGGCTCACCCCGGTACGGCGGCAGGCCGAGCGCGGTGAGCTCGGCCTCCTCGTACAGCGGGTCGCTGACGTACGGCTGCGCCCCGGCCGCCCGCAGCACCTCGACCAGCGGGAAGACGCCGGAGTACGCGGTCTCCTTCACCCCGCCCCGGTACGCCGCGCCGAGCACCCGCACGCCGACCCCGGCCAGCGTGCCGAGCGCGCCCGCCAGCATCCCGACGGCGTACGCGGGGACGGTCTCGTTGGCCTCCCGGGCCGCGCGGACGACGGTCGCGTGCGGGTCGTTCCAGAGGTAGAGCCTGGGGTAGACGGGGATGCAGTGGCCGCCGACCGCGATGCCGGGGCGGTGCAGGTGGCTGAACGGCTGCGAGTTGCACGCGTCGATGACCTGGGCCAGGTCGACGCCGCAGCGGTCGGCGAACCGGGCGAACTGGTTCACCAGGGCGATGTTGACGTCCCGGTAGGTGGTCTCGGCGAGCTTGGCGAACTCCGCCGCCTCGGCCGTGCCGAGGTCCCAGACACCGTTGCCGCGCGCCAGGTCCGGGCGCGGGTCGAAGTCGAGGACGGCCCGGTAGAAGTCGGCGCCCTGCCGGGACGAGCGCGCGTCGACGCCGCCGACCAGCTTGGGGTAGCGGCGCAGGTCGGCGAAGACCCGTCCGGTGCGGACGCGTTCGGGGCTGAACACCAGGCCGAAGTCCCGCCCGGCCACCAGCCCCGAGCCCGCCTCCAGCCGGCCCGCCCAGCGGCGCCGGGTGGTGCCGACGGGCAGGGTGGTCTCGTAACTGACCAGCACGCCCTGGCGCAGCCCGGCCGCGACGGCGTCGGTGGCGGAGTCCAGCAGCGAGAAGTCCGGCACGCCGTCGGCGTCCGTGACCAGCGGGACGACCAGCACCACGGCGTCGACGCCGTCGACGGCCTCCGCCGTGTCGGTGCTCGCCCGCAGCAGGCCGCCCGCGACCACCTCCTTGAGCCGCTCCGCGAGCTCCGCCTCGCGCGGGAAGGGCGGACGGCCCTCGTTCACGGCCCGCACCACCTCCGGGGAGATGTCCGCACCGGTGACGCGATGTCCCTTCCCGGCGAACTGCACCGCCAGCGGCAGCCCGAGCTTGCCGAGGCCGACCACACAGATGTCCATCGTGCTCTTCTCTCTCCCACGTACGGCGGTTCGGCGGTTCGGCGGTTCGGCGCTTCAGCGCTTCAGGGGTTCAGGGGTTCGGCGGCTCGCCGGCCGCCCGTCCGCCCGCCCGCGTCGGGGCTGGGCGGGCAGGGCCACCTCGCCGGAGAGCGCGAACAGCCGGTCCGGCAGGCCCAACCGGCGGTTGCGGAAGGCCGGGTACCCGGCGTACTCGTGCCCCTCGCGCCGCAGCACCGGGGGTCGGCCGTTGGCGGCCTCGTACTCGATCAGCCCGCACAGGGCGCTCAGCCGCCCGCGCGCGGCCAGCACCAGCCGGAGCCGGTCGGGCACCGGCAGTGTGAGCACCAGCGCGGGGTGGCAGTAGGCGCGGACCAGCCGCCCGACGCCCGCGCAGACCTGCCGCTGGGTCGGCCGGTCCAGGGCCAGGAAGTCGCCCTGGAGCAACTGCGGTACCTCCCAGCCGAAGTGGCGGCTGCGGATGGCGTCCCGCTGCGGGCCCGGCTCGGTGAGCCGCTCCACCACCTGCTGGATCGCCCCGATGCCGCGCAGCCGGTCCAGCGGCCCGGCGCGGTGGGTGACGTTGCTGCGGTCCTGACGGAGCACCAGGTGGTAGTAGTCGTAGTCGGCGAGCACCGAGATCCGCCGGGCCCGCAGCAGGGCCTCCAGTGTGAACGGCTGGTCGGAGTGGACGGGAAGGTTCTCCAGCCTGCGCAGCCCGTACCGGGTGAGCAGCTCCCGGCGGAAGAGCTTGGTGTCGGCGAGCGACCAGGCGAGGGCCGAGTCGGTGAAGCCGACCTCGGCGGCGGTCCGGTCGAAGATGCCCTGCGGGACCATCCGCCCGTTCTCGCCGACCTGCTTGGGCAGCACCACGTCCGCGTCCCACCGGTCGGCGGCCCGGACCAGCCGCTGCAGCGCCTCGGGCGCCAGCCAGTCGTCGGCGCCGAGGTAGAGCACGTACCGGCCCCGGGCCTCGGCCGTCCCCACGTTGGTGGGGGCGGCCGGGCCACCGGAGTTGGCCTGGTGCCGGAGCCGGAACAGGCCGGGGTGCAGCGCCGCGAAGCGGTGCAGCTCGGCGCCGCTGCCGTCCGTGGACCCGTCGTCGACGGCGACCACCTCCATCCGCTCCGGCCCGATGCTCTGGTCCACGAGCGAGTCCAGGCAGGCGGTCAGGTACGGCATGGTGTTGTAGACGGCGATCACGACGCTGACATCGGGTACGCCCTGCTCAAGCCCTCGCAGAGTCACGAGGTGACAACTTCACTTGCGTCGGTTCAGTTACGGGCGCGGCGGTCACGGGCGCGGCGGTCACGGGCGTTGGGCCGCACTATCCGATGGCGACCTCCGCGTACATCCGCGCGATGACGTCCTCGATCGCGGGTTCCCGGACGGACAGGTCGACCAGCGGGTAGCGGGCGGCCACGGCGGCGACGATCGGTGCGGCGCTGTCCTGGGCGGGGAAGGCCAGCCACTGGCGCGGGCCCTCGACCTTCACCACCCTCGCACCGGGGACGGCGATCGCGGGGCAGGCCTCGGCGAGGTCCACGACCAGGGTGCGTTCGCTCTCCCCGGCGGCGTGCAGCCCGCCCAGGCCGCCGTCGTAGACCACCCGTCCGTGGTCGATCACCATCACCCGGCCGCAGAGCTGCTCGATGTCGGTCAGGTCGTGGGTGGTGAGCAGCACGGTGGTGCCCTGCTCGGTGTTGACCTCGCGCAGGAACTCCCGGACGCGCCCCTTGCTCACCACGTCGAGCCCGATGGTCGGCTCGTCCAGGTAGAGCACCTGCGGGTCGTGCAGCAGCGCCGCCGCGAGGTCACCCCGCATCCGCTGGCCGAGCGAGAGCTGCCGGACGGGGGTGTCCAACAGGGCTCCCAGGTCGAGGAGTTCGACACAGCGGGCGAGATTGGCGCGGTAGCGGGCGTCCGGGATGCGGTAGATCCGGCGGGCGAGTTCGTACGAGTCGCGCAGCGGCAGGTCCCACCAGAGGGTGGTGCGCTGGCCGAAGACCACCCCGATCCGCTGGGCGAGCCGGGTGCGCTCACGGGCCGGGTCGACGCCCGCGACGCGGAGGCGTCCGCTGCTGGGGACGAGGATGCCGGTGAGCATCTTGATGGTGGTGGACTTGCCCGCGCCGTTCGGGCCGATGTAGCCGACGCACTCCCCCGCGCCGATCTCGAAGGTCAGCCCGTCCACCGCCCGGACCTCGCATTTCTCCCGGCGCAGCCTCCCGGCCTTGGTGCGGATGGTGAAGCTGCGGCGGACGTCGTCCAGTTCGATGAGTGCCATGGTGGTTTCTCCGATGCGAGAGGGGTCAGCTGCCGGTGCCGCGGTACGCCCGCAGCCCGGCCCGCCAGGCGTACCCGGCGGCGAGCACGCAGAGCGCGGCGGCGAGCGGCGAGGCGTACTGGAAGGCGGTGGGCAGGCCGAGCGGGTCGGGCTTGCCGAGGATGTGCAGGGCGGGCAGCCAGTTGACGAACGCCAGCGGCACGCCGAAGACGACCCCGGCGACGAGTTCCTTGGCGAAGACCGTCGGCGGGTAGTGCAGCAGGGTCGCGCCGCCGTAGGTGAAGGAGTTCTGCAGCTCCTTGGCCTCGCCCCACCAGAACTGCAGGGTGGCGCCGCCGATGAAGACGGCGGAGAAGATCACCGTCCCGCTGATCAGCAACACGGGCACCAGCAGCACCCGGTCGGCCGTCCAGTGGACCTGGACCGCGCCCAGCGACCAGACCAGGACGGCCACCGCCTGGACGGGCCGGCCGAGCCGGCGCAGCGAGAAGCGTTCCGCGCAGAGCTGGGCGAGCGCGGGTGCGGGGCGGATCAGCACGGTGTCGAGGGTGCCGCTGCGGATGCGGTCGCCGAGCGCGTCGATGCTGCCGACGAAGAGGTTGGCCATGCCGAGGGCGAAGGCGGAAGTGCCGTACAGGAAGCCGAGTTCGGGCAGGGTCCAGCCGCCGAGCTGGTGGGTGTGCTGGAACATCAGCACCACGACCACGAAGTCGAGCGAGGTGGTGGCGAGGTTGGCAATCAGCATCAGGACGAAGGAGGCGCGGTAGGACATGATCGCGCGGGTCCACATGCCAGCGATCAGCAGCCACGACCGCACCGACCAACGGACCCGGGCTCGGAGCGTCTCGGTCGCGAGGGTCTCGGTCGCGAGGGTCTGGGTTGCGAGGGTCTGGGTTGCGATCGTCTCAGCCACCCTGGACCACCACCTTCCGGGTGGCGAGCAGCTGCGCCGCCCGTCCGGCGGCGAGCAGGACGACCGCCCAGACGATCTGGAAGGCGAGCCCGGTCAGCAGCGCGCCGCCGGTGCGGCGCTCCAGGAAGACGTCCGTCGGGACCTGGATCAGCGCGGCCCAGGGCAGGACGGGCGCGATCCGGCCGAGCAGGCCGGGGAAGAGGCTGATCGGCAGCAGCATCCCGGAGAAGAACATCGCCACCACGAGCATCACGGACCGGATGCCCTCGGAGTCGTGCAGCCAGAAGCCGGTGAGCGAGACCAGGAAGCGCAGCCCGAAGCTGACCACGACCGCCAGCAGCACGGAGACCAGGAAGGCCATCCAGACGTACGGGCTGTGCGGCAGGTGGGTGTGGAAGACCAGCACGCCCGCGAGGGTGGGCACGACGCCCCGGGCGAGCAGGTGGTAGCCGGCCCGGCCGAGGTCGGTGGCCAGCCACCAGCCCTGGAAGTCCACCGGGCGGTAGAGGTCGACGGCGATGTCGCCGGTGCGGAACCGCTCCTGGACGTCGTCCTGGAAGCCGCCGCCCCAGACGGCGACGGTGACCAGCAGCGACTGGCTGATCCAGATGTAGGTGACGGCCTGTGAGGTGTCGTAGCCGCCGAGGCCGGGCCTGGCCTGCCAGAGGGCCAGGAAGGTGTAGGCCAGGATGAAGCCGAAGACGGTGTTGGTGAAGGCACCAGCGAAGGTCGCCGCTCGGTAGGTGGAGTAGCGGCGGAAGGCGCCCTGGGCGACGGCGAGATACAGCCTTGCCGTCGCCCAGGAATCCCGCCAGTGCGGTTCGATCTGCGGCATTGCCGCCATATTGTCTCCTTATCGACTTATTGCACGACACTTCTGAGCACTTCCGGGTGCACACCTCCGGGCCGCAATGTCGGACGGTTCGTCAGACGGCTTGTCGGAAAGCTTGTCGGACGGTATGTCAGACAGTGCCCGGGCAGCGCCGATCGCCTCCGACCGACGGACCCCGGGGGTGCGGGGGCTGCGGGCGGAGCTCAGTGCTCCTGGTGCGCTATGCGGTTGTCGTGCGCCGTGCGAGTGTCGTGCGCTGTGCGGTTGTCACCTTTCACCGTAGCGCCGCCCCGCACTTGGCGCAGCCGGTTTTTCGCTGCCCCAGAAGCGGCCTATTCCGTTCCGAGCCGCACATAATCACCCCATGAGCCAGCAGCCGCCGGACCGGCAGCCCGCCAGCGGGCGCACACCACCCCCCGACGCCCTGGAGTCGGAGGACCGCGCCGAAGGCTCCGGCCGCGACCGCACCAGACGCGCGGCCCGCAAGGCCCGCCGCCGCGCGATGCCCTGGTGGCGCCGGGCCGTCCCGAGCTGGCGGATGCTGGTCGGCGGGCTGCTCGGGCTGTTACTGCTCGGCCTGGCCGCGTTCGTGACGCTCTATCTGATCGTCCCGGTACCCGACGCGAACGCCCACGCCGTCGCCCAGAGCAACGTCTACTACTACTCGGACGGCACCACCGAACTGGCCCGCACCGGCTCGGTCAACCGCGAGGACGTCCCGATCGGCCAGATCCCGGCGGACACCCAGCACGCCGCCGTCTCCGCCGAGGACCGCACCTTCTACCAGAACAAGGGCGTCGACCTGAAGGGCATGGCCCGCGCCGCCTTCAACAGCGCCACCGGAAAGGGCCTCCAGGGCGGATCGACGATCACCCAGCAGTACGTCAAGAACTACTACCTGACCCAGGACCAGACCTACAGCCGCAAGCTCAAGGAGCTGTTCATCGCTCTCAAGGTCGACCAGCAGGAGAGCAAGGACGACATCCTGGCCGGCTACCTCAACACCAGCTACTTCGGCCGCAACGCGTACGGCATCCAGACCGCCGCCAACGCGTACTACGGCGTGGACGTCTCGAAGCTGGACACCGCCCAAAGTGCCTACCTGGCCGCCCTGTTGCAGGCCCCCAGCGCGTACGACGTGAAGACCGCCACACCCGCCAACCGGGACAAGGCCGTCGCCCGCTGGAACTACGTCCTCGACGGGATGGTCTCGCTCGGCTTCCTGGACGCCACCACCCGCGCCACGCTCACCTTCCCCGAGCCGATCGACCCGCAGCCCGCCAAGGGCCTCAGCGGCCAGGCCGGCTACCTGGTCGACATCGCCGACAACTACCTCACCACCACGACCGGCCTGCTGGACCCGGCGGCCCTGAAGGCCGGCGGCTGGAAGATCACCACCACGTTCGACAAGCCCAGGCAGGACGCCTTCGTCGCGGCGGTGCAGCAAGAACTCACCTCCGAGCTGGACCCGGCCGCCCGCCCGAAGAGCGACACCGACGTCCGTGTCTCCGGAGCCTCCGTCGAACCCGGCACCGGCCGGATCGTCGCCGTCTACGGCGGCCCGGACTACGCCACCCAGCCGTACAACGACGCGGTCCGCCAGGACAACCAGGTCGGCTCCACCTTCAAACCGGTCGATCTGGCGGCCGGCCTCGAAGGCGACCACACCACCCAGGACGGCCGCCCGATCACCACCGGGACGATCTACGACGGCACGAGCGGCCGCTCGGTGGCCGGCGGCCCCGGACGGTACGCGCCACCGAACGAGGACGGCGTCAACTACGGCAGTATCACACTGCGTTACGCGATGATGAAGTCGGTCAACTCGGTGTACGCCCAGGAGGGCGTGGACGCGGGCCTCGGCAACGTCCGGCAGACCGCGATCAGGCTCGGCTTCCCGGACGGCACCCCCGGCCTGGACCCGGCGAACGCCTCGATGACCCTCGGCGCCGCGACACCCAGCGCCCTCAACCTGGCCGCCGCGTACGCCACCCTGGCCAACCACGGCCAGGCGTACGCGCCTTGGGCCGTACTGAAGCTGGAGAAGCCGGGCGACTCCGACATCCCCGCCCTGCCCGCGCACCCGGCCACGAACGCGATCAGCCGTGGTACGGCGGACGCCGTCACCGACGTCCTCGAGGACGCCGTCAGCCCGACCGGAACCGGCGCCGCCGCGCTGCGCCTGAACCGCCCCGCCGCCGGCAAGACCGGCACCACCGACGGCAACCTGTCCGCCTGGTTCGCCGGCTACACCCCCGAACTCACCACCGTGGTGGGCCTGTTCCGCGAGAACCCGCAGACCCACGCCAAGGAACCGCTGGCCGGCACCGCCGGCTACTCCCGGATCAACGGCGGCGCCTTCCCCACCGCCATCTGGACGGCCTACATGCGCGCCGCCCTGACCGGCACACCCGTCCAGACCTTCGACCTCCAGCCGAGCAGCAACAACACCCAGCCAACACCGACACCGACACTCTCCCCGACGCCAACACCGGCGCTAACGCTCTCCCCGACGCCGACCCTCTCCCCGACGCCATCGTCATCGCCATCGAGCACGCCTTCACCCTCCCTCGCGAGTAGTACCCCCACCAGCTCCCCGAGCACGGCCACCCCATCGGCATCGGGGTAACCAATAGGGGCGCGGGGAACTGCGCGAAACCGGAAGGCAACAACCCGCACCCTCCCGCCTCGCCCAGCCCCTCGCGCCCCGGCGTAGCTACCGCGCCTGCGCGCCCTGCGCACCCTGCACGGCCTGCAGCGCAGCGACCAACGCATCCACGTCCTGCACCGTGTTGTACAGCGCCAGCGAAGCCCGCACCGCAGCCTGCAGCCCGAACGCCGCCAGCGCCGGCTGCGCGCAGTGATGCCCGGCCCGTACCGCGATGCCCTGCTGGTCGAGTGCCCCGGCCACCGCCATCGGGTCCGTCCCGACGAGCAGGAAGGTCAGCGCCCCGATCTTCCCCGGCGCGTTACCGATCAGCTGCAGCCCGGGGACCGTCGCCAGCGCCCCCATCGCGTACGCGGTGAGCTGATCCTCGTACGCGGTGGCGGCCTCCCGGTCCAGCCCGGCGAGGTACTGGAGGGCCGCCCGCAGTCCGGCGACCCCGGCGATGTGGCCGGTGCCCGCCTCGAGCCGGTGCGGGATCGGGGCGTACGTGGTCTCCCCGAAACTCACCGAGTCGATCATGTTGCCGCCGCCCTGCCACGGGGGCATCGCCTCCAGCAGCTCACGCTTGCCGAAGAGCACGCCGATCCCGGTCGGGGCGAAGATCTTGTGCCCCGAGAAGGCGTAGAAGTCGGCGTCCAGCGCGGTGACGTCCACCGGGAAGTGGGCCACCGCCTGCGCGCCGTCGACCAGCACCTTCGCGCCGTACCGGTGGGCGAGGGCGGTCATCTCGGCCACCGGCGGGACTGTCCCGAGCACGTTGGAGGCGTGCGTCAGCGCGACCATCTTCGTCCGGGAGCCGAGCAGGTCCCGGTACGCGTCCTGGTCGAGCTGCCCGTCCGGGAGCAGCGGGATCGGGCGGATCCTCGCCCGCCGCTCCTCGGCGATCAGCTGCCAGGGCACCAGGTTGGAGTGGTGCTCGGCCGCCGAGACCAGGATCTCGTCCCCCACCCCGAGGTTCGCCCGGCCCCAGCTCTGCGCCACCAGGTTGACGGCCTCGGTCGTCCCCCGGACGAAGACGATCTCGCCCTGGTCCGGGGTACCGAGCAACTCGGCCGCCGCCTGACGGCCCTCCTCGTACACCTGGGTGGCCTGCTTTGCCAGGCTGTGCGCCCCCCGGTGGACGTTGGAGGTCTCCATCGCGTAGTGCTCGGCGACCGCCTCGACCACCTGGCGGGGCTTGAGCGTGGTGGCGCCGTTGTCCAGCCAGACCAGCGGGCGGCCGTTCACCTCCCGGTGCAGCTGCGGGAAGTCCCGCCGGACGGCCTCGACGTCGAACCCGCTCGGCGGCGCCGACGGTGGAGCCGCGGGCGGCGTCACCGTGGGGGCCGTGGCCGTGCTGGCCGTTGGAGCCGGCGGAGTCGTGGCCGGGGGCGCTGCGGCGGCCGGTTGCTGCTGTTGCGGCAGCCAGTACCGGGGGGCACCGCCCGCATGGGCGAGCGCTGCGGGCAGCGGCCCGGGGCCCGACGCCAAACCGACTGGCACGGCGGCGAGTTGACCTGCCCCGGCGCTACGTCCGAATCCGTCAGGAGTAGTCATAGTAGTTCGACACCTCGACGTTCTGGAGCACCGCGATCGCGTCGTCCACCAGCGCGGCGGTCGAGAAGTAACTCGTCACCAGGTACGAGGTGATGGCGTGGTGGTCGACCCCCATCGCCTTCACCGACATGCCCGGCTCCACCTCGTCCGGCACCTTCGCCGGGCGCAGGCCCACCACGCCCTGCTCGGCCTCGCCGACCCGCATCAGCAGGATGTTGGTCGTCCCGGGCGTCGAGTTGCCCGAGCCCTTGAGGTCCAGCTTGTCGGAGGGCAGCAGCGGCACCCCGCGCCAGGTCAGGAACGGGCTGCCGAAGAGCTCCACGATCTGCGGCGGCACCCCACGCCGGGTGCACTCGCGCCCGAACGCGGCGATCGCCCGGGGGTGCGCCAGGAAGAACGCGGGCTGCTTCCAGACCCGGGCGAGCAGCTCGTCCATGTCGTCCGGCGTCGGCGCGCCCTTACGGGTGCGCACCCGCTGGCCGGGCACGACGTTGTTGAGCAACCCGTACTCGGCGTTGTTGAGCATCTCCCACTCCTGGCGCTCGCGCAGCGCCTCCTGGGTCAGCCGCAGCTGCGCCTGGACCTGGTCGATCGAGGAGTTGTAGATGTCGGAGACCCGGGTGTGCACCTTCAGTACGGTCTGCGCGATGCTCAGCTCGTACTCGCGCGGGCTCTCCTCGTAGTCCACGAAGGTCTGCGGCAGCTTGGTCTCGCCGGTGTGGCCGGAGGTCAGGTTGATCGGGTGCTCGCGGTCGGCCGGGCCCTGGCCGTCGGCGGCGTACGCATCCAGCTGGGCGCGCAACGCGGGCTCACGGTCGGCCAGTTCGGTGAGCATCCGCCGGTCGAGCGAGAGCACCGTACACGGCGTGGACGCCTTGACCTGGTACGGCATCGGCTCGCCGCGCACCCAGGCGCCGACGTCGAAGAAGTCCCCGTCGCCGAGCACGGCGAGCAGCGCGTCCTCGCCGTACTGACCCGTGGCACGCTTCTCGGCGCGGCCGAGCGCGATGATGTGCAGCTGCCCGGCCGGGGCACCGGCGTCGGCGATGACCTCACCGATCCCGACCTCACGCTGCACGAAGCCACCGGCGAGGGCGTTCAGCAGCGGGCTCTCCAGCTCGCTCAGGAAGCCGATCTCGCGGAGATCCTCGGCGATCACCCGGGCGGCACCGCTGCCGTCGGCGTAGGTGCTGATCAGCCCGTCACCGAGGATGAACCCCCGCCGGCGGTTGACCCGGTACACACCGGCCTCCAGGTCCACCCAGGGCAGTGCACGCAGCAGGTAGCGGGGGGTGATCCCGAGCATCTGCGGTGCGGTCTTGGTGGTGGTGGCCAGGTTCCTCGCGGTGGAGGTACTGAGGCTCTGCGGGTTCTGCTGGTTCTGCTGCACGGTCTCGGTGGTCATAGCTGTTCCTGGTCCTCGTCCTTGGTCCGGATAGCTGATTGGACGTCAGATCACGTACGAGGGACGGGAGATCCGTCCGCCGTACGTTCGCCAGGAAGATTGTTACGGCACTATTGAGTTGGCGTGGGCATGTTCGATTACACCGATTTGTTCCGGTGCGCAACATCGGGAACGCGCTCCGTGAAACTCAGTCAAAAGTGTGAGTCGAGCCATAAGTCACAGTGATGCGTTCGAAAGCCACCATTGGGAACAGCCCCGAACAGCCCTCGCTCCCCGCCCCCCGACAGCGCTACCGTCGGCCCATGACCAAGCCCCGCCCCGACTCCGGCGTCCGCCGGATCACGCTCGAACTGCCGACCGATCTCGTCGAATGGCTCCGGGACTTCGCCGAGATCTCCCACCGGACCGTGGAGGACGTGGTCCGACCTCTCATCGAGGCCGAACAGGCCCGCCACCCCTGGGACACCCCACCACGTCCCACCCTCGGGGAACCTCAGAGGTAGAGCCCCGTCGAGCCCTCCGCGTCACCGAAGCGCATCCCCGCGACCGCGTGCAGGTCGCGCTCGCGCAGCAGGATGTACGTCGCGCCGCGCACCTCGACCTCCAGCTTGTCCTCCGGGTCGTACAGCACCCGGTCGCCGGGCTCCACCGACCTGACACTCTGGCCCACGGCTACGGCTTCCGCCCACGCGCATCTCTTACTCAGCTCGGCGGTCGCCGGGATGAGGATGCCGCCGGTCGAGCGGCGTTCACCCTCGCTGCCCTCGGTCTTCACCAGGACCCGATCGTGCAGCATCTTGATCGGCAGCTTCGCGCCCAGCCGGTCGTGGCGCGGTGCGTCGTACTGAGTGTTCTGATCCTTTTCGGTGCTCACGCCCCCGACGGTACCGGGCCCGCACGCCCCGACGGAACGCCGGACCGACATGCGGGAGGGGCCGGGGTACCAGCCCCGGCCCCTCCCCGTCCGGCAGTCAGCCCCGCTTGCGCTTACGGGCGGACGCCACCAGCAGCAGCACACCCACGCCCACCAGGGCCGCAGGCACGATCCGCTCCTTGCGCGGGCGCCCCTTCTCGTCCGTGAACTGCGCCTTCACCTGCTCCACCGCGCCACTCGCCGCGACGTATGCCTGCCCGGCCTTCTGCTCCACCGACGCGAGCAGCTTCGCCTTCGTCTGGGCGGCGATGGTGCTCGGGTGGACGCGGACGGCGAGCTCGTCCAGGGTCTCCGCCAGCTGCTCGCGGGTCCGGGCGATGTTCGCCTCGATCTGGGCGGTCGTCCGCGCCGCCTTGTCGTCTGTGCCGGCCTTGCCCACTCGGGCCACCCCTTCACTTACTGAAATGTTGTCCTGTGCGACAGGGCCAGTCTGTCAGCTGACACCCGCGTACGCGCGGCCCCACCCACCAACGGAGGTAAGAGCGTCCGCCGGTAGGGGGCTGGATGAAGGAGCGGCGTCCGGGCCGAGTCTGGGCGGTGCCGACGAGGGAGTCCATGCGGAGCATCGGCGACTGAGGAGAAGCCGTCCAGGCGACAGCCCGGGCGTCGCGACGCCAGCCCCCTACCGGCGGACGCTCCCCAGTCGGCAGAGGTAGGTTTGCGATGGCACGACCACCAGTCCACGCACGAGGAGAAGAACCACCGTGAGCGAGCGCCTCAAGGCCGGCGACACCGCCCCCGCCTTCACCCTGCCCGACGCCGATGGCAACAAGGTGTCCCTCGCCGACCACCTCGGCCGCAAGGTGATCGTCTACTTCTACCCCGCCGCCCTCACTCCGGGCTGCACCACCCAGGCCTGCGACTTCACCGACAACCTGGAGGTCTTCAGCGGCGCCGGGTACGACGTCATCGGCATCTCCCCGGACAAGCCCGAGAAGCTCGGCAAGTTCCGCGAGACCGAGTCGCTCAAGGTCACGCTGGTGGCCGACGAGGACAAGGCCGTCCTGGAGGCGTACGGCGCCTGGGGCGAGAAGATGAACTACGGCAAGACGTACGTCGGCGTGATCCGCTCCACCGTCATCGTCGACGAGCAGGGCAAGGTCGAGCACGCCCTCTACAACGTCAAGGCCACCGGCCACGTCGCCAAGCTGCTCCGCGACCTGAAGATCGCCACGGCCTGACCAGCACGGGCCGCTTGACGGGCCTGACCGGCCGTCACCGCGAGCCGTCGTCGCCCCCAGGCCCGTCCGCCAGGGGGCGACGACCCCACAGCCCGGCGGGCCCTACGCGCGCCGGGGGTCTGATGACGCCTCACCTTCGGCCCAAAATTCATCAGAACCAAACAGGATCAAACGCGCCGGACCCATGACACTCCGGTGACGCGCAAGTGTCAAGAGCTGCGGCAGACCTCCGCCTCCCCGGAAAAGGGAAAGGCGGTGACAGCACACCCCCCGACAGGATGCACCGCCACCGCCGCTCGTCACCTCAGCGAGCTGCCGTCGGATCAGCAGACACCGAGGTCGTTCCGGACACCCCAAGCGCCGATGATCGTCGGGTCCTCGCCCGTGGTCCACCACTTGTTGGTGTAGTTGTGGCCCCTCCAGGACGCCTGGGTGCCGGTGGTCGCGTAGGCCGTGGTCGCGCTCCAACTGGGCGCCGTACAGGTCCCGGACGGGGTGCTCGAGCTGCTGCTCGGACTCGCGCTCAACTGGTTGCCGACGGCGGGAGCGACAGCCGACGCCTGCGAGGGCGTCGCCCCCAGCGTGGCGACCAGCAGACCGGCCAGCCCGGCGGCAGCGGCGGCGGCGGTCGGCAGCGGCGGGACGCTGCGCCGCGTTCGATCGGATCAACACCCGGTCCCCCGGGAGAGAGTGTCGGGCGCACGCTGTGGGGGCGCGCGGCCAGTGGGGGCGGTCGGACACACCACAGCCGACGCCCGGTCAACACCCCCCGGCTGCCGCGCTGCAGCTTGGCGCGAAGCTATGTGGTCTGAACCACATAGGTCAATAGGTCTGTACCAATCGGTAACCAGATGACGCTAGTGGCGGCCCACGATTCTCATCACATCCTCATATTCCGTAGACGCCGTGTCCTTATTTCCCAGCACTCGTTCGTATAAGCGGGGGGGACGGGTGCACATACAAGGCCCGGGAGGGGTACCGATGGACGACATCTACGAGGTCTCACACCTCACCGAACAGATCGCCCGCGCGCGGAACTGGAACGACCTCATGCGGAACCTCGGCGTCGAAATCAGCGGCGGCCGCCGAAAGCAGCTCCAGAAGGCGGTGGGCAGGCTCGGCCTCGACACCGGCCACTTCAAGCAGGCGAGCCCGTGGACGAAGTACTCCGACGCCGCCATCGCCGCAGCGGTCGCGAGCTCCTCGAACCTCCGGGAAACCGCGCAGAAGCTGGGCGCCGTACCCGCCAGCGGAACCCTCTCTCACCTGCGGCGACGCATCGCGCGGGCCGAAATCGACGTCAGCCACTTCCCGTTGATGAACCGGCCCGCCGACCCTGAGCTCCCCTTCACCACGGAGGAGCTCAGCCACGCCGTCGGCGCGGCGCACAGCGTCCGGGAGGTGGCCCGGCTGCTTGGCGTCGCCACCGAGGACAGTGGCACGCGCCAGGTGATCCACCGGGCGATCCGCAGCCTGGAGCTCGATATCTCCCACTTCGTCTCGTACGCCGTGTTGGCTTTTGACGAGACGACACTCCGCGCGGCGGTCACCGAGTCCAGCAGCTTCGCGCAGGTCATGCGGCGGTTCGGCCTCCCGCCCAACTCCGGCAATCACCGCAAGGTCCGCTCCCGCATTCACAAGCTGGGGCTGGACACGTCCCACTTCACGCGCCGCTCGACCGACCTCCCTCCCCGCGTGCCGGTTCAGAGGCCCACCATCGACATCCTTCGGGTGCTGCCTCCCGGATCGACCCGGCTCACCCATCCTCGACTCCGCCGAGCCCTCGAAGCCATCGGGACGGCGTACCAGTGCCGCTCCTGCGGTAACCCGGGCGAGTGGATGGGTGGTCCGATCACCCTCCAGATCGACCACGTCAACGGCGACTGGCTCGACAACCGCCGCGAGAACCTCCGCTTCCTCTGCCCGAACTGCCATGCCTGCACGGACACGTGGTGCGGCGGCAACCGTGGCCGCAGTGTCACCCAGCTCGACGCGAGTGAGAAGGGAGATGCGGATGCGCTTCCGGTCCAAGTAGCATGACCGCGAAGCACTACCTGCGGCCTTGGTGGAATGGCAGACACGCAAGCCTTAGAAGCTTGTGAGGGTTACCTCGTGAGGGTTCAAGTCCCTCAGGCCGCACTTGCCTAAGAAACGAAGGCCCGCCCGGAAAATCACTCCAGGCGGGCCTTCGTCTGCCAACTGACTGTTTCTCAGCCCAGCAGCTCGCGGACCAGCGGCGCCAGCGCCCGGAAGGCCTGGCCCCGGTGGCTGATGGCGTTCTTCTCGTCGGCCGTCAGCTCCGCGCAGGTGCGGGTGTCCCCCAGCGGCTGGAGGATCGGGTCGTAGCCGAAGCCGCCGTCGCCGCTGGGGGTGGTGCGGAGGGTGCCGAGGAGGCGGCCCTCGACCACGCGCTCGGTGCCGTCGGGGAGGGCGAAGGCGGCGGCGCAGGCGAAGTGGGCGCTGCGGTGCTCGGGGCCGATGTCGGAGAGCTGGGCGAGCAGGAGTTCCAGGTTGGCGCGGTCGTCGCCGTGCTTGCCGGCCCAGCGGGCGGAGAAGATGCCCGGCGCGCCGTTCAGGACGTCCACGCAGAGGCCGGAGTCGTCCGCGACGGCCGGCAGGCCGGTGGCGCGGGCCAGGGCGTGCGCCTTGAGGAGGGCGTTCTCGGCGAAGGTGACCCCGGTCTCGGGGACGTCCGGGATCTCGGGGTACGCGTCGGCCCCGACGAGGTCGAAGGCGCCGTCGCCGAGGATGGCGCGCAGCTCCGCGACCTTGTGCTGGTTCCGGGTGGCGAGGACGAGGCGTCGGGTAGTCATGCCGATCAGCCTACTGAGGCGGTCAGCCGGTGCAGACCTTGCTGAGCGTGGCGGCGGCGTCGGCCAGCGGCTGGAGGTCGGGGGCCCGCTTGGCGTCGACCGCCTGCTGCGCCTTGTCGACCTGGTTCTGCAGGTCGGTGACGGCCTTGCCGACGTTGGTGTCGCTGGAGTTGCGGCCGACCTGGTCGAGGTCCTTCTTCAGCTTCTGGAGGGCCTGGCCGGCGGGCCCCGGGTCCTTGTCGGCGTTGCTGAAGGCGCTGCCCGCGCCGGCGATGTCGCCGGTGATCCGGACGGAGGTGTTGCCGCAGTCGATGGCCTTCTGGGCGGCCGAGCAGCTCACCGCGCTGAGTGGCAGGAGGAGGATGAGCGCGACCACGGCGAGGGTGGTGGAGCGGTTGATGCTGTGCGGCATCGAGGGTCCTCCGGTGAAGGCGCGGGGGCTGGTCCGGTGGGGAAGACGGACGGCGGGGGCTCGCCGGTTCCCGTGGCGGAGGTCCGAGCGGACATCTGAGCGGAACGGTACGGGCTCCGGGGGCCGCCTGTACAGCGTCCGCACCCGGAGCCCGTAGCACCTGGCACTCGTTCAGACCTTGCGGCGGACTGTGGTCCGGCCGAAAGGTGTCAGCCTTCGAGGACCTTGCGCTGGATCTCGTCGAGTTCGGCGCAGCCGAGGGTGCCGAGGTCGAGCAGCTGGTCGAGGAGGGCGCGGTCGAAGGGGGCTGCCTCGGCGGTGCCCTGGACCTCGACGAAGCGGCCGTCGGAGGTGCAGACGATGTTCATGTCGGTGTCGGCGCGGACGTCCTCCTCGTACTTGAGGTCGAGCATCGGGACGCCGTCGATGATGCCGACGCTGACGGCGCTGACGCCGCTGGTGATGGGCTGGCCCTTGGCGCGCAGGATCTTCTTCTCGCGGGCCCAGGAGACGGCGTCGACGAGGGCGACGTAGGCGCCGGTGATGGCGGCGGTGCGGGTGCCGCCGTCGGCCTGGAGGACGTCGCAGTCGAGGACGATGGTGTTCTCGGCGAGGGCGCGGTGGTCGATGACGGCGCGCAGCGAGCGGCCGATCAGGCGGCTGATCTCGTGGGTGCGGCCGCCGATCTTGCCGCGGACGGATTCGCGGTCGCCCCGGGTGTTGGTGGCGCGGGGGAGCATGGCGTACTCGGCGGTGACCCAGCCTTCGCCGCTGCCCTTGCGCCAGCGCGGGACGCCTTCGGTGACGCTGGCGGTGCAGAGCACCTTGGTGTCGCCGTAGGAGACCAGGACGGAGCCTTCGGCGTGCTTGCTCCAGCCTCGTTCGATGGTGATGGGGCGGAGCTGGTCGGGGGTGCGGCCGTCGATGCGTGACATAGCGTCCGAGCGTAGTCGGTCGGCGGGGTACCCCTCCAACGCGTACGGCCCGCCGGGTCCAACGCGTACGGCCCACCGGGGGGTGGGCCGTACGGGAGTGACCGGGGGGGTCAGCTCACATCATGTCCTCGATGTCGGCGGCGATCGGGTCGGCGTCGGTGCCGATGACGACCTGGATCGCGGTGCCCATCTTGACGACACCGTGGGCGCCGGCGGCCTTCAGTGCGGCTTCGTCGACCTTGGAGGGGTCGATGACCTCGGTGCGGAGGCGGGTGATGCAGCCCTCGACCTCTTCGATGTTCTCGATTCCGCCGAGACCGGCGACGATCTTCTCAGCCTTGGAGGCCATGTCTTTCTCCCTCTGTCTCGGCGCGCCGGCTGCTCTGCCGGGTGCCGTCCTTGCTCGGTGCTGTGGTGGCTGCGGGGTGCCCCGGCCCGGGGGTCGGGGGCGAGATGACGCGGGCTCAGGTGCCGCGCTGTACAACAGCGCGACAAGCATCACCCGAGTTCAACCTGCCTGCCACGTCAGTCCACTTTTGGCCCACTTCGGCGCGCGCGCTGCTGATCTTCACCGCAGGATGACAATCAGCAGGACCCTGGACCCGGCACAGCCGACTCCGCCCAAGTGGTCTACACCAATATTAGGCGCACTCCGCACAACGCGGGAACGGCCCCCGGGGTTCCTGCGCCCGGGGTCCCTGGCAGTCGGACCGGCGGACGGGACCCGGAGGGCGAAGATGAGCTCGGCAGGCGCTGCGGTACCGCAGACCGTGTGGTGGCACTCCTTCTACGGTGGCCTGCAGAAGATGGGGCGCAGCCTGCAGCTGCCGGTGGCGGTGCTCCCGGCGGCGGGCATTCTCAACCGGCTCGGCCAGGGCGACGTCTTCGGCCGGGACGGCCTCGGCTGGACGAACGTCGCCAAGGTCTTCGCAGCCGCCGGAGGCGCTCTGCTGGACTCCGCCGTGGGTCTGCCGCTGCTGTTCTGCATCGGTGTGGCGATCGGCATGGCGAAGAAGTCGGACGGTTCCACCGCGCTCGCCGCCGTCGTCGGCTTCGTCGTCTACTACCAGGTGCTGCAGGCGTTTCCGCAGAGCTGCAAGGCGGGAAGCACGCCGGCCGGCAACCAGTGCGTCGACTACGCCGCGAAGACCGCCGTGAGTGCGACCTACCAGAACCCCGGTGTGCTGGGCGGGATCCTGATCGGGCTGATGACCGCCTGGCTCTGGGTCCGGTTCCACCGCGTGAAGCTGGTCGACTGGCTGGGCTTCTTCAACGGCCGCCGCCTGGTGCCGATGATCACGGCTCTGCTGGGCCTGCTGTTCGCCTGTGTCTGCCTCTGGGTCTGGCCGCCGATCGGCGACGGTCTGACCTCGTTCAGCAGGTGGCTCTCCGATCTCGGGGCGTGGGGTTCGGGCATCTTCGGCCTGGCCAACCGCTCGCTGCTGCTGATCGGCATGCACCAGTTGCTGAACACCTTCGTCTGGTTCCAGTTCGGCGACTTCACCAAGCCGGACGGCACGGTCGTGCACGGCGACATTCCCCGCTTCCTGGCGCACGACCCGACGGCCGGCCAGTTCACCTCGGGCTTCTTCCCGATCATGATGTTCGCGCTGCCCGCAGCCGCGATGGCCATCGCGCGCTCCGCCAAGCCGCACCGCCGCAAGGAGATCTACGGCCTGATGACCTCGGTCGCGCTGACCTCCTTCGTGACCGGCGTGACCGAACCGATCGAGTACTCCTTCGCGTACCTCGCCCCGGCGCTGTACGGGGTGCACGCCGTGCTGACCGGTGTGTCGATGGCGGTGACGTGGGCGCTCGGGGTGCACGACGGGTTCAGCTTCTCGGCCGGTCTGATCGATTACCTGATCAACTGGGAGCTGGCGACCAAGCCGTGGTTGATCATCCCGATCGGCCTCTGCTTCGCCGTCGTCTACTACACGCTGTTCCGGTTCATCATCGTCAGATTCGACCTCAAGACGCCCGGCCGCGAGGACGACGACGAGATCGAGGACGTCACCAAAGTCTGAATCGGATTCCCTCCCGATAAACCCCTGGAGGCCCTCGGACCCACTCGCCCGAGGGCCTTCGGCCCGCCCGGAAATGACCAATGGCCCTGCCGTGATCATAGGTTCAACCTGCCGACCCCTGGTCGCGAGTCCGACGAGGAGTTCAGGACATCACCAAGGACTGACGTCCTCTTTTGTTGCGCAACTCTCCAAAAGAGGGCGATCACAACAGGCGGCCAAGATCATTTGATCCGCGACAAGGTTTCGATTTCATAGCGTTCCTACGTGCACGCCTTTCAGGGGTTCCCCCCCTTCTCGGCGCATGCTAGAAAACTGGTCTACACCACTAGTGGTGTAGACCAGTTTGCGGTTCGGCCCCCGACGCTCCTCCCCCGACCGACCCGCCCTGCCGTTAGGAACCACCCCCATGAGTACGACTGCGCAGGCATCGGCGCCCGCTGCGGCCCCCTCGCCCAGCCCTGTCAGGCAGTTCGGGCAGAACCTCGTCCAGGGGCTGCAGAAGATCGGCCGCAGCCTCCAGCTCCCGATCGCGGTCCTCCCGGCAGCGGGCATCCTGCTGCGCCTGGGCCAGTCCGACGTCCAGGAGAAGCTGCACCTCCCGGCCAAGCTGGTCGCCACCTTCGCCGCGGCCGGCGGAGCGGTCTTCGACAACCTGCCGCTGCTGTTCTGCGTCGGTATCGCCATCGGCTTCGCCAAGAAGGCCGACGGCTCCACCGCACTCGCCGCGCTCGTGGGCTACCTGGTCTTCCACAACGTGCTCACGGTCTTCCCGATGCACGGCACCGTGACCGCCGCGCTCCCGGCCGGCAAGCCGCAGAACCCGGGCGTCCTCGGCGGCGTCGTGATCGGTCTGCTCAGCGCCGTGCTCTGGCAGAAGTACCACCGCACCAAGCTGGTCGACTGGCTCGGCTTCTTCAACGGCCGCCGCCTCGTCCCGCTCATGATGGCCTTCGTCGGCACCATCGCGGGCATCCTCTTCGGCCTGGCCTGGGGCCCGGTCGGCTCGGCGCTCGACAGCTTCAGCAACTGGGCGATCGGCCTCGGCGCGATCGGCTCCGGCATCTTCGGTCTGATCAACCGCGGCCTGCTGCCGATCGGCATGCACCAGTTCGCGAACACCTTCTTCTGGCAGCAGGCCGGCACCTTCCACGACGCGACCGGCAAGGTCGTCCAAGGCGACCTGAACCGCTTCTTCGCGGGCGACCCGACCGCCGGCCAGTTCATGTCCGGCTTCTTCCCGGTGATGATGTTCGGCCTCCCGGCCGCCGCGCTCGCCATCGCGCACTGCGCCCGCCCGGAGCGCCGCAAGGCCGTCCTGGGCATGATGATGTCGCTGGCCCTGACCTCGTTCATGACCGGCATCACCGAGCCGATCGAGTTCGCCTTCCTCTTCATCGCGCCGCTGCTCTACGCCGTCCACGCGCTGCTCACCGCTGCCTCGATGGTCGTCACCTGGGCGCTCGGCGTGCACGACGGCTTCACCTTCTCCGCCGGTGCCATCGACTACGTCTTCAACTGGCACTTCGCCACCAAGCCCTGGCTGATCATCCCGATCGGCCTGGTGTTCGGCGTGATCTACTACGTGGTCTTCCGCTTCGCGATCACCAAGTTCGACCTCAAGACCCCCGGTCGCGAGTCCGACGAGGAACTCGAGGACGTCACCAAGGCCTGACGCCTCCCGCCGTACCACCTCGGCCCCGCCGCACCGCACTCACCCGGCGGTACGGCGGGGCCGAGGCGCGTTCGGGAGTGGCTCGGGGTGCGTCAGGGGGCGGCTCGGGTGCGTGTCAGCATGCGGACGCGGGTTTCACCATCCAGGACGACACCGGCCCTCGGAGGCCGTCCGGCGGTCGCCAACGCCTCACCGCATCGCGCGAACTGACGCTCCGACCGGTCGGTCTAAAGCTCGTAGACCGCGCCCGGGTGGGCGAGCTCGACCGGTCCGGGGTACCTGGTGGCGGCGTCCACGCGGTTGTACTCGGCGTCCGTCCACGGCGGGATGTGGGTGAGCACCAGGCGGCCGACCCCGGCGGCGGCGGCGTGCTCGCCGGCCTGGCGGCCGTTGAGGTGGACGTCCTGGTACGTCTCGCGGCCGTGGGTGTAGGCGGCCTCGCAGAGGAACAGGTCGGTGCCGCGCGCGAGTTCGACGAGTTCGGGGCTCTCGCCGGTGTCGCCGGAGTAGACGAAGCTCCGGCCGCCGTGCTCGACCCGGAACGCGTACGCCTCGACGGGGTGGTTGACCGGGACGGCGGTGATCCGCAGCGGTCCGAGGTCGAAGGTGCCCTCGGTCAGGGTGCGGAAGTCGAAGACCTCCTTCATCCCCGGATCCTCGGGCATGTCGTAGGCGCGGGCCAGGCGTTCGGGGGTGCCGTGCGGTCCGTAGACCGGGAGCGGGTCCGGGCAGCCCTCCAGCCGGTAGTTGCGGGCGACCCAGTACGCGCACAGGTCGATGCAGTGGTCGGCGTGCAGGTGGCTGAGCAGGATCGCGTCGACCTCGTACAGCCCGCAGTAGTTCTGCAGCGCGCCGAGCGCGCCGTTGCCGAGGTCCAGCACCACGCGGAAGCCGTCCGCCTCGACCAGATAACTGGAGCAGGGCGAGTCGACGGACGGGAAGCTCCCCGAGCATCCCACCACGGTCAGCTTCATGCCGTGCCCTCCGCCTCGCCGGGTTCTGGATCCGTGCCTGGTCATGCCGTGCCGTTACGTGGCACGGCACTTCATGACGCGCCTGTCCGCACTACCTGTCGATAGCGCTGTGTCCGCGAGACGAGAGTAAGGGCGGAGAAGCACTTTGCCCCCGTCTCCGTGCCGTGCTGTGGCTGGAATCACCAGAACGAGGCGGAGGCGGGGGCGCGGTGCCACCCGGTCGGTGGCGGCGGGTCAGCGGTGGCCGGGACGCTTGCGGGCCCAGGCGCGGATGGTGTCGGGGTACCAGCGGGGGTGGCCGGCGGAGTCCGTCAGATCGGGGTCGGGCAGCAGGCCGTGCCGACGGTAGTTGCGCACCGTCTCGGGCTGGACGTTGATGTGACGGGCGATCTCGGCGTAGGACCAAAGCTCGTTGCTGCGAGGGCTCATCTGGGCCGCCTTGAGGGAGGGTTCCGAAGCTGCACTCGGTTTTCCAGCTCAGCTTCGACCGCCCGGCAACGGCCCTCGGCGCGGTACGGACCCGGTGGTCGTTCCGTGACGAACCAGTAGCACGGAACGGACAAATCCCCGATTTCGTCACAGTGACGGTCGGTGTCACGGCCTCCGGCGGCGGCCGGTACGGTCTGGCGTACGAGTGGCTCGGCCCAAGGAGAGCGGAATGTACGGCGGCGGGATGCACGGCGGCGGAGTGCACGGCGGCTGGGGCTGGTTGGCGGCGGGGCTCGTGGTGGCCATCGCCCTGGCGGCGGCGGCGCTGCGCAGCCGGACCCGGCCGGAACAGCCCGCCCGGCCACCGGCCGGACCGGACCGCCCGCGCCCGACCGGACGCGGCCCGGCCGCCCGGGAGGTCTGGTGGGCCGAGGTCCCGTTCGAGGACGGCCCGGGGGCGAAGGACCGGCCCTGCCTGGTGTTGCGGGTGAACGGACGTACCGCGACCGTCGTCAAGATCACCAGCAAGCACCACGCCGAACGGCCCGGCGTGCTCGCCCTCCCGCCCGGCTCGGTCGGCGACCGGCAGGGCCGGACCAGCTGGCTGGAGACGGACGAGCTGCGCGAGGTACCGCTCGCCGACTTCCGTCGGAGGGTCGGGCCGCTGGACGAAGGGACCTGGGCGCGAGCTCAGCGCGAGCTGCGGTAGCCCGTACTACCTGGGGGCGCGAGGAACTGCGCGAGATCGGAAGCTGCGGGTCGGTGCCTTCCGGTTTCGCGCAGTTTCTCGCGCCCCTGTTCGTGGTTGCCCACTCGGTAAAGCCTCAGGCCCAGAGCTGGCCCTGGAGGGCCTCGACGGCTTCCTCGGTCGTGGCGGCGGTGTAGATGCCGGTGGAGAGGTACTTCCAGCCGCCGTCCGCGACCACGAAGACCACGTCCGCGCGCTCGCCCGCCTGCGCGGCCTTGCGGCCGGCCCCGATCGCGGCGTGCAGGATCGCACCGGTGGAGACCCCCGCGAAGATGCCCTCCTGCTGGAGGAGTTCGCGGGTGCGGAGCACCGCGTCCGCCGAGCCGACGGAGAAGCGGGTGGTGAGCACCTCGGCGTCGTACAGCTCGGGGACGAAGCCCTCGTCGAGGTTGCGCAGCCCGTACACCAGGTCGTCGTAGCGCGGCTCGGCGGCGACGATCCGGACGCCGGGGACCTTCTCGCGCAGGTAGCGGCCGACGCCCATCAGGGTGCCGGTGGTGCCGAGCCCGGCCACGAAGTGGGTGACGGTCGGGAGGTCGGCGAGGATCTCCGGGCCGGTGGTGGCGTAGTGGGCGCCGGCGTTGTCCGGGTTGCCGTACTGGTAGAGCATCACCCAGTCGGGGTGCTCGGCCGCGATCTCCTTGGCGATCCGGACCGCCGTGTTGGAGCCGCCGGCGGCGGGTGAGGGGATGATCTCCGCGCCCCACATCCGGAGCAGTTCGCGGCGCTCCTCGCTGGTGTTCTCCGGCATGACGCAGACCATCCGGTAGCCCTTGAGCTTGGCCGCCATGGCGAGCGAGATGCCGGTGTTGCCGCTGGTCGGCTCCAGGATGGTGCAGCCGGGGGTGAGCCGCCCGGCCGCCTCGGCCCGCTCGATCATGTGCAGGGCCGGACGGTCCTTGATCGAGCCGGTCGGGTTGCGGTCCTCCAGCTTGGCCCAGAGGCTCACCAGCCCGTCCGTGTTCCCGGGGATGGCGGCCGAGATCCGCGGCAGCCGTACCAGCGGCGTGTTGCCGACGGCGTCGAGCGGGCTGTCGTAACGCAAGGGAGCCTCCGGCTGAGGGTGCGGCGGGTTGCAGCGGGTGAGGAGGAGCGGGGCTTAGACCGAACCGCCGGCCACTGCCGGGAGGATGGTGACGCTGTCGCCGTCGGCCAGGGCGGTGGTGACGCCGTTCAGGAAGCGGACGTCCTCGTCGTTCAGGTAGACGTTGACGAAGCGGCGCAGCTCGCCGGCGTCCAGCAGGCGGGCGGCGATGCCCGGGTGGCGGACGTCGAGGTCGGCGAAGAGTTCCTCAAGGTTGCTGCCGGTACCCTCGACGGCCTTCTGGCCGTCGGTGTAGGTACGGAGGATCGTCGGGATGCGGACCTCGATGGCCATGACTGCGCTCCTGTGGAGTGGTTTCGGGTGGCCGCAGGGCGCGGCTCGGGAGGAAGAGCGGTCCCCGGTGAGGGGGCGGGCGGGCGACGCCGAGGTTCAGCGGGCGCCGGCGGTGCCGGGACAGCTGGCACCGGCGAGCCGGCACAGGTCAATGTGCAGGCGCGCCACGAGGCGGTTGCCTGGGGCCTGAGTGCTCACATCGACGGAACGCATGGGCTCATCGTATAGATTCCCGCCCCCGCCCCGACATCTATGTCTCGCCATCCGGATGGATCTGTCTCCCCCAGTGGGATCAGCGGGCCCGCCGACCGCCGCTCGGGCGGTCGGCGGCCCTGCGGACACCCGCTCTGATCAGGGCTGGTACGCCTCGACGACCTCGACGTCTTCCTCGGTGATCTCGCCGTCCACGATTCGGTACGAGCGGAACTGGAAGGCGTCCTCCGGGCCCGTCCCCTCCGCCGTGGAGACCAGGACGTAGTGCGCGAACGGCTCGGAGGCGTAGCTGACGTCGGTGCGCGAGGGGTACGCCTCGGTCGCGGTGTGCGAGTGGTAGACGATCACCGGCTCCTCGTCACGGTCGTCCAACTCGCGGTAGAGCTTCAGCAGGTCACCGGAGTCGAACTCGTAAAAGGTCGGCGAGCGGGCCGCGTTGAGCATCGGGATGAACCGCTCGGGGCGGCCGGTGCCCGCCGGTCCCGCGACCATGCCGCAGGCTTCGTCCGGGTGGTCGGCACGGGCGTGGGCGACGATCGCGTCGTGCAACTCTCGGGTGATGGTCAGCATGCGGTCAGGATAGCCACGGGCCGCCGCCCGCCCGAGGAGTGGCTCCGGCGGTGGCCCGGTTCAGTGGCCGGACTTCGCGCGCAGGTGGTCGTGGGCCACACCGTGGACGGCCTCCGGCCGGCGGCGCTTGAGCACCTGGAAGCCGATCACCAGCAGCACGGCCCAGACCGGGAAGACGTACAGCGAGATCCGGTTGTCGGGGTCGAAGGCGATCAGCACGACGACCAGCCCGAGGAAGGCGAGCGCGGCCCAGCTGACCCAGGGGCCGCCGGGGGCCTTGAAGGTCGGCGCCGGAAGGTGCCCGGCGCGCCAGGCGGCGCGGTAACGGAGCTGGCAGATCAGGATGATCGCCCAGGTCCAGATGCCGCAGACGGTGGCGACCGAGGTGACGTACGTGAACGCCTTGCCGGGGGCGACGTAGTTGAGCAGCACGCCGACGCCCATCAGCAGCGCGGAGACGGTGATCGCCAGGGCCGGGCTCTGGTGCCGGTTCAACTTGGTCACGCTGCCGGGCGCCTGGCCGCGCAGCGCCAGGTCGCGGAGCATCCGGCCGGTGGAGTACATGCCCGAGTTGCAGGAGGAGAGCGCGGCGGTGAGCACCACGAAGTTGATGATGCCGGCCGCCGCCGGGATGCCGATCTTGCCGAAGGCGGCCACGAACGGGCTGACCCCGGGCTTGAACTCCGTCCACGGGACGAGGCAGAGGATGATCGTCAGCGAGCCGATGTAGAACAGCACGATGCGCAGCGGCAGGGTGTTGATGGCCCGGGGCAGGGTCTTCGCGGGGTTCTCGCTCTCCCCCGCCGTGACGCCGACCAGTTCGACGCCGAGGTAGGCGAACATCACGATCTGAAGGGTCATCAGGGTCGAGCCGATGCCCTTGGGGAAGAACCCGCCGTCCTGCCAGAGGTGGGTGACGGAGGCGGTGTCACCGGCCTTGCTGAAGCCCAGCGTCAGCACGCCGATGCCGATCAGGATCATGCCGAGGATCGCGGTCACCTTGACCATCGAGAACCAGAACTCGATCTCGCCGAAGAGCTTCACCGAGATCAGGTTGGCGGCGTAGAGGATCACCAGGAACACCAGCGCGCTGAGCCACTGCGGGATGCCGGGCGCCCAGTATTTGACGTACACGGCGGCGGCGGTGGTCTCGGCCATTCCGGTGACGACCCAGAACAGCCAGTACGTCCAGCCGGTCACGAAGCCCGCGAACGGGCCGAGGAACTCGCGGGCGTACTCGGCGAAGCTGCCGGTGACCGGTCGGTAGGTGAGCAGTTCGCCCAGTGCCCGCATGATCGCGAAGATCACCACGCCGGCCACCGCGTAGCTGAGGATCAGGCTGGGGCCGGCCTTGGAGATCGCGGTGCCCGCGCCGAGGAAGAGGCCGGTGCCGATGGCGCCGCCGATCGCGATCATCTGGATCTGGCGGCTGCCCAGACCCCGGGCGTAGCCCTCGTCGTCCGGCGTGGTCTCGACCACCTCGTCGTACATCTGATCGGCCATGGGCACCGTCCTCGCAGTCGTGGGGTGAGGAAGTCGTACCACGCTGTAACCGGTCAGCGGCATGCATCTGAGCGTTATTTGAGCATGTCATGTGGGGGTTAGGGCGATATGCCGGAAACGCCCCGACCCCTGCCCACATGCTGGACAGGGGCCGGTGGTTGGACCTTTAGTCCGTCATCGCCTCGATCAGCGACTCCTGCATCCCGCCGAGCCACAGGTACGCCATGACCAGGGGCTTGCGCGGGTCGCTGTCGGGCAGGCCGTACAGGCCCTCCTCGTCCTCCTCGGTGATCTCCAGGCGCGCGCCGAGCGTCAGCCGGAGGTCGTTCAGCGCGCCGAGCCAGCGCAGGCAGTCGCCGGGCGCCACCTTCAGCGCCCCACCCTCCCCGCCCAGCTCGTCCAGCGCCCGGATCACGCTCAGCGCGTCGTCGCGCTTGCGCGCCCGCAGGTCCAGCTCGGTGTAGCGGCGGAACTCACTCGCCAGCTCCTTGGTCTGCGGGTCCACCGCCTCCCCCGGCTCGCCGTACGCGTCCGGGAAGAGCCGGGCCAGCGCGGGGTCGCTGGGCGCCTCGCTCGGCCCCTCCGCGAACAGCGCGGCCAACGGGTCGTCACTCTCCGCCCCCGGGCCCGGCCCGATCAGCTCCAGCATCTGCACCTCGAGCGAGCGCAGGATGGACGCCTCCAGCTCGTCCAGTGCGATCGCCGCACTGCCGCCGCCGGCGCTCTCGAACAACCCAGCCATGAGTCTCAGTCAGCCCGTCTTCGTCGATTGGTACTTCGGTCCCGCGGTCGCCGGGTCCGGCAGTCGTCAGGTCTCAGCCGTCAGGTCTCAGTCGTCACGTCTCAGTCGTGCTGGAGCGTCGCCCACAGCCCGTAGCCGTGCATCGCCTGGACGTCCCGCTCCATCTCCTCGCGCGATCCGCTGGAGACCACGGCGCGCCCCTTGGAGTGCACCTCCATCATCAGCGTCCTGGCCTTCTCCTTCGGGTAGCCGAAGTAGGCCTGGAAGACGTACTGAACGTAACTCATCAGGTTGACCGCATCGTTGTGCACGATGGTCACCCAGGGTGTGTCCGGCTCCACCACCGGAAGGCCTTCGACCTCCGGGCGCTCGATCTCCACGGGCGCGACACTCACGGCTGACACTCCTCGCTGGGCACGGATTCCGTCTCTCATGCTTCCATCCGGGCGACCTGCGAGCCAATCCGGGTCCGGACCGGCCCGGCGACGCCCGGAGAGCGACCTGACAACACTCCGGGCGGATCCCCAGAAGAAATCGTCACTCTGACGCTAAGTGGTAGTAGCATCATCCCCATGGACGCCACCACCGCGCGCCGTTCGACCGCGCTGCTCACCGACCGTTACGAGCTCACCATGCTGCAGGCCGCGCTGCGCAGCGGCGCCGCGCACCGCCGCTCGGTCTTCGAGGTCTTCACCCGACGGCTGCCGAACGGCCGCCGTTACGGCGTGGTCGCCGGGACCGGACGGGTGCTGGACGCGGTCGAGGACTTCCGCTTCACCACGCCGCAGCTGGACTGGCTGGCCGACCAGCACGTGGTCGACGAGGACACGCTGCGCTTCCTGGCCGACTACCGCTTCACCGGCGACATCCACGGCTATGCCGAGGGCGAGGTCTACTTCCCCGGTTCGCCGCTGCTGACGGTCGAGGGCAGCTTCGCCGAGGCGGTGATCCTGGAGACGGTCATCCTGTCGATCCTCAACCACGACTCGGCGATCGCCGCCGCCGCCTCCCGGATGACCAGCGCGGCCGGGGAGCGCCCCTGCATCGAGATGGGCGCCCGCCGGGCCCACGAGGGCGCCGCCGTGGCGGCCGCCCGCGCGGCGTACATCGCGGGCTTCGCCGCCACCTCCGACCTGGAGGCCGGCTTCACCCACGGCATCCCGACCCGAGGTACGGCCGCACACGCCTTCACCCTGGTGCACGACACCGAGCGGGACGCCTTCACCGCCCAGATCGACTCGATGGGCCGGGGCACCACCTTGCTGATCGACACCTACGACCTCGCCGAGGCCGTCCGTACCGCCGTCGAGGTGGCGGGCCCGACACTGGGCGCCGTCCGGATCGACTCCGGCGACCTCACCCTCCTCGCCCACCGCGTCCGCCGGCAGCTGGACGACCTCGGGGCCGACAAGACCCGGATCATCGTCACCTCGGACCTGGACGAGTACGCCATCGCCGCGCTCGCCGCAGCCCCGGTCGACGGGTACGGGGTCGGCACCAGCCTGGTCACCGGCAGCGGCCACCCGACCTGCGCGATGGTCTACAAGCTGGTCGCCCGGGCCACCGCGCCCGACGGGTCGCTGCTGCCGGTCGCCAAGCGCTCGGCGGGGGCCAAGTCCAGTGTGGGCGGCCGGAAGTGGGCCGCCCGCCCGCTCGACGCGGACGGCGTCGCCGAGGCCGAGGTGGTCGGCACCGGACCGGTGCCGGAGGAGCTGGTGCCGCACCTGCTGCACGTGCCGCTGATCAGCGGGGGCGAGGTGGTCGGGCGCGAGCCGCTCAGCGCGGCGCGCGAGCGGCACCTGCGGGCGCGGGCCGCCCTGCCGCTGTCGGCCACCCAGCTCTCCAAGGGCGAGCCGGTGCTCGGCACCGAACTCCGGATCGCCGCCACCGAAGGGGTTCCCGCCTGAACCGGTAGCCGCCCGGCCCCTTCCGCCTACGCGCGTCACTCCCTAGAGTTGCCACCACCAACCCCCGCCCCTCCCACCCACCGCTACGACCAAGGACACACCCCATGCACCGGGCACTCATCGTCGTCGACGTGCAGAACGACTTCTGCGAGGGCGGCAGCCTCGCCGTCGCCGGCGGCGCCGAGGTCGCCGCCGCGATCACCGACCTGATCGCCGAGTCCGCCGCCGGGTACGCCCACATCCTCGCCACCCGGGACCACCACATCGACCCGGGCGGGCACTTCTCGGCCGAACCGGACTACGTCGCCTCCTGGCCGGCCCACTGCGTCGCGGGTACCGAGGGCGTCGGCTTCCACCCGAACTTCGCCCCGTCCGTCACCACCGGCGCCATCGAGGCGGTCTTCGACAAGGGCGCGTACTCCGCCGCCTACAGCGGCTTCGAGGGCACCGACGAGAACGGCGAGTCGATGGCCGGCTGGCTGCGCGCCCGGGACGTCACCGAGGTGGACGTGGTCGGCATCGCCACCGACCACTGCGTCCGGGCCACCGCGCTGGACGCCGCCCGCGAGGGGTTCACCACCCGCGTGCTGCTCGACCTCACCGCCGGGGTGGCCGCCGCGACCACCGAGGCCGCGCTGGCCGAACTGGCGGCGGCAGGAGTCGAGTTGACCGGCACTCCGGTCGTCCGGAGCTGACCGGCCGAGCGGAGCCGACCAGGGCCGACCGGCCGCAGTGGTGCTCAGCGCTCGGTGACCAGCAGCCCGACCACGTCCGACCCGCCCGCGCGGAACGCCTCGCGCAGCTCGTCGCCGACCACGTCCGGCTCGGCGGCGATCCGCTGCCCCGACAGGTAGACCACCCGCACCCCCAGGAACTCCATCCGGTGCTGGCCGCCGCGCACCCAGGCGGCCTCGCCCTCGCTGACGCAGCGCAGCTCCGAGTCCACCTCCACCGCGACCCCGGCGGCCGGCCAGTACAGGTCGGGCACCGCGACATAGGTGCCGCCGCACATCCGCAGTTCGGGGCCGACCAGCGGCTCCGGGAGCAGCCACTCGTCGACCAGCTCACCGATCCGCCCGAACACCGACTCCCGCTCCGCAGCGAGCAGTTCGTCCACCGCCGCCCGGATCCGAGGCTCCGGCAACAGCCCGGCCTCGCCCAGCTCGGCGATCAACTCGCCCACTGTGCAGCCGGATTCCCCTCGGACCGGCTGCTCCGCCCGCGCCACCGCCCCCCGCGCCACCGCCTCGCCCAGCACCGCGCGCAGCAGCCCCGGCCCCAGCTCGCCGCTCTCGAAGGCACCCGCCTCCGCCCACTCGCGCAGCGCGTCGGCAACGGCCCGCGCCACCGGGGCGCAGGCCAGCCCGTGCACCGATCTGGCCTCCAACTCCCGTTCGGTACGCCGGATTCTGACCTCCCCCGCGTCCTTCAGCCGCCGCTGGCGGGGCACCAGGATCTCGACCTCGGTGACGGCGGGCAGCCGGGGCACCGAGGCGAAGCCGTACAGCGCCAGCGCGGCCGTGCCGGTGATCACGGCACCCTCGCGGCGGCCCTCCTCCCGGCCGTCCTGCGCGGCGTAGAGCAGGGCCGCCCACATCCGCTGCTCGGGGGTCGGCTCACCGCCCTGCAGCAGGTAGACCCGGGGCAGCAGCCGCCGCCAGGGGCCACCCTGGCGGCAGTGTTCGCTGACCACCCGGGTCGGCACCCCCCGGGCGCGCAACTGGCTGGCGGTGATGACATTCTGCTGACGCTGTGCCAGCTCCTGCAGGGACGGGTGCGAGGAAGGAATCTGGTAGCTCATGCCGACACCCTCCCCAAGAGCGCGGCCGCACCATCCCCGACCTGACGCACCGTTACCCAACCGTCGCGAAATCGGGATTGGCCCGCACTAAAGTCCTCATACCCTCACTCATTCGGCCTAACGGACCTTCATCCGATTGCCGGACTCAAGCCGTGCTCTGTCCATACCAGCCGATTTTTCTCAATTCGTCGGGGTCTCCGGACAGGCCAGTCGTACACCTCCGAACAGCATCGTCTGACCGAGAGTGACGAGTACCATACGGTGAAGCACCACCCTGGAGTCACAGTGGCCCCCCACGATTGCCTACGATCGCCTCATGTCACGTGACGACTCCACCGGCCTGCGTGCCGCCCAACTGCGTCTCGGCCGCCTGCCCGGCTACGTCCGCCAACCGGACCTGGCCCGCCGCAACGGCGAGGACGGCCACACGTACAAGAAGGGCTGGGAGGTCCGCTTCACCGCGCGGAACGAACAGGAGATAGCGGAGATCCGCGAGGTGGTGATCGCTGCGGGCTTCGCCCCGGCGCGGCCGTTCTTCAAGGGCCACCAGCTGATCCAGCCGGTCTACGGGATAGCCGCCGTGCAGGCCTACCTGGCCGCGCGGGAGGCGGTCGAGGAACTCGCCCGCACCCGCCGCAGCAGACCCGTCGGGCCGACCGATCCCGCCGCCCCCGGCGTTCCCGCCCCTACCGTGCTGCCGGAGCAGTCCCACCCCGAACGGACCCACGCCGAGCAGCGCGCCGCCGCTGCCTCAACTGCCTCAACCGCCTCAACTGCCGCTTCGGCCGCGGCTTCGGCCGCCTCGGTGGCCGCCGCGTCCGCCGTCACCGCACAGCGCGCGCGGTGCGGCGCCGAGCGCTCGGTCGGCGCACCGCCCGCCGGCCGCACCGCCTGAAAGCGCGGACCGGAAAAGGCCGGAAGAGGTAGGTCATGAGCCCGTGGTCGGCCGGGGAGCGGCTGCGGGCGCGGGGGACGTACCGACGGAGGACGTACCGACGGACGTGCCGGCGGACGTGCCGACTGGGGTGTCGGCAAAGGCGAAGGTCGGTGCGTAGGTCGCTGCCAGCCCCACGGCGACGGCCAGCCCGGCGAGGGTCAGGGCGGCGCGGCGGGCGAGCGACGTGGCGGGACGCTTGGCAGCGGTGGGCTTCATGTCCGTAAGCCTGCCGCCCGACCGGCCCGCCCGACCATCGGTGATCACCCCGGAACTCCCCCGAGACAACCATGAGGCGCCCCTGAGGGTTCACCCCAAGAGGGTTGCACCGCACCACAGCTGACACTTCGTCATACAGCGACTCAAATCAAGCCCCTTCTGAACATCTGATGAGACTTGTCACTCAAAGCATCCGCCCAAGGGCCTAGAGTGAGCGCAGCGACACCCCTGCCGTCGAGACCAGATCGCGAGGCTGATGTGACCGGTCGTCATATCCCTGCCGCCGACCTGGCCGGCACTCCCGGGCCGGCTTCGATGTCGCTGGAGTTCACGGCCTTCCGCGAGCTCCACCACCCCCGCTACCTGAGCTACGCGCGCGTCTGGTTCCCCGACCCGGCGTCGGCGGCCGACGTGGTCGAGCTGGCCTTCAAGGCGCTGGCCACCGTCTGGCCCGAGATCCTGGGCAGCCCCAACCCCGCAGCGGCCGCCTGGCAGATCCTGCGCGGCACGGTCGCCGAACGGATCGCCCCGCCCGGCACGTCCACACCACGGACCGCCGCCGACGAGGATCTCGCCATCCTGCACTACGTGGTCGGCCTCGCCACCCCCGAGATCGCCGACGTCATGGGCGCCGACACCGCGAGCGTCGCCAGCCAGCTGCGCCACGCCCTCCGGCGCGAGACCGCCGACTGGTAGCCCGGCAGGCCGGGCCGCCCCGCCCCCTCGTCATCTGCGCAGCTGGTGACGCCGATCACCCGGTCGGTCACTTCTCCCGCGCGTTCCGCAGGCGAATGATGATCTACAGTCGATCCGCCGGGAGAACACAGTGTCACTCGAACACGCAATCGCCATGACCGAGCACCAGGCCTCCGCCTGCGCCGAGTTGGGCTCGCCGCTCTACGCAGCCCTACTGCACCGGGTCGCCCGGGACCTGGCCGACGGCGGCCCCTGCGCGGCAGCCATCGCCGGGCACGAGGAGGCTCCCGGGCCGGCCGCCATCTCGCTGCGGCTGCTCGGCGGGGTGCACGCGCTCGTCCTCACCGGCCGGGCCCCCGAACTCGCGGCCCACTACCCCAGCGCCGGCGGCACCTTCGACCCCGCCTCCCCCGAGGCGGCCGAGGCCGCCTGGACGGCCTTCCGCAGCACCGTCGCCGCCAACCTCCCCTGGATCCGCGACTGGCTGACCCGGCCCCCGCAGACCAACGAGGTCGGCCGCGCCAACCTGCTGATCACCGGCCTGCTGCACACCCTCACCACCGGTCCGGCAACCGGCCCACTGCCCGTCCGACTGTTCGAACTCGGCTCCAGCGCGGGGCTCAATCTGCTCGCGGACCGGTTCCGCTGCGAGGCCCCGGGTTTCGCGTACGGCCCGGTGGGCTCCCCCGTGCTGCTCCCCGACGCCTGGCGCGATACGCCGCCGGCCTGGCTCACGGGCCCGCAGCCCGTACTGGAGTTCACCGAACGGAGCGGCTGCGACCCGACCCCGATCGACCCGACCTCGCCGGACGGCGCCCTGGCCCTGCGCGCTTACGTCTGGGCCGACCAGCCCGCCCGCGCCGCCCGGCTGAACGGCGCACTGGAACTCGCGGCCAAGGCACCGCTACGGGTCGAGACGACAGGTGCCGCCGACTTCCTGCGGGAGGTGCGGGTCGCGGCCGGAGCCCTGACCGTCGTCTGGCACTCCGTCATGCGGCAGTACGTGCCGAAGCCGGAATGGCAGCGCGCCGAGCTGGAGTTGGCGCGCCTGGCCGCCGCGAGCACGCCCACCGCGCCCTTCGCCCACATCGCCTTCGAGCCGCGCCGGACCGGCGCCGAACACCGCTTCCTGCTCACCGTACGAGTCGGCACCGGCCCGGAGCACGTCCTCGCCGAAGCCCTCCCGCACGGCCTCCCGGCCTGGGAACCGGAGGCGGCCGACCTCGGGAGCTAGGCCGGTCCGACGCCCGCGACGTCGAAGCGGTGGTGCACCACATCGTGGATCAGGTAGCGCGAGAAGGACTCCACGGTGAACCGGACCCCGTCGCTACGGTCCCCCCTGCGCTGCCACTGCTCACCCGAGACCGCCGCCAGGGAGGCCGCCAACTGCTCCGCCGCCGCTGCGAGTTCTATCGCGACCACGGCCGGATCCTGCTCGCCATAGCGCTCGGCGACGGCGGCCTCGTCCTGGTCCCAGTTGACGAATCGCGGGCCGTCCTGGGTGAGCGCCAGCTCCAGGCGGTGGTCGAACAGCCGGAAGACGTCCCGCACATGGCCGGCGTACTCAAGGTCCGACCAGACCTCGGGGCTCGGGCGGCGGCGCAGCGCCTCCACCGGCCGCCCGGTGAGCAGGGCCACCCAGCAGGCCGCCTCGGCGAGCACCCTCGGGGCCATCTCCTCGCGGACGAGCGCCGGGGTGTCGAGTCCGCAGTCGCCGCAGGCGCGCCGGAGGACCCAGGTCCAGTCCTTGGTGTCAGGGGTGATCATGCCCCCAGGATGTCCCGGCCCCACCGCCCCCGGCCAGCGGCCGGACCGCCACACTGCACCAAGATGCTGCCAGGGCAGGAGCTAGAGGTTCTTGGCGAACCAGAGCTCCGCGTACGGGTCGTCGCCGTACGGGTCGGTCTCCCGGTACCCCAGCCTCCGGTAGAGTGCGATCGCCTCGGTCAGATCCTTCCGGGTGTTGAGCAGCACCCGCCCGACCCCGTGCGCCCGGGCCGCCTCCTCAGCAGCCGCCACCACCCGGGCCCCGCCACCACCCCGCCGCGCCTGCGCGGTCACGAAGACCCTGGTCAGCTCACCGACCTCAGGACTCAACCAGCGCAGCCCCGCGCACCCGACCAGCACCCCGGCGTCCCGGGCGACCAGCAGCACCCCGTGCGGCGCGACGAGATCCGAACCGTCCCCCATCTCCTGGACGATCTCGGACTCCAGTGCCGGACGTCCGTAGTAGCGGCTGATCAACTCGTCCAGATACCCGCGCAGCAGCACCACCGCGTCGGGGTGGCCGACCGGCGTCGGGGTGATGGTCCAGGTGCGGGGCGCTGAGGTGGTCACACCCCTCATTGTCCCGGCGAGGGCAACCCGGTTTAAGGGTCACCCCGGCGCCGACTCTCAGCCGTGGTTGCCCTTCACCGTGCAGACCGAGTTGATCGAGGTCGGCGTGAGGCCGGTCGGCATCGCCCAGGCCAGCAACTGCTTGCACATCGCAGCCTCCTGCGGATTGGCCGGCCCTTGCGCGCCTTGCGCGGCGGCCGGGCCCGCAGTGACGACCGGGATCGCGACCACGACGGCGGCGAGCAGAACACGGGTGACCAGTTGCTTGAGCACGACGGCCCTCCAGGTAGACGACGGACGAGCCATCAATACCTGAAGGGCCGCCGTTGCTCGGTGATCCTGGGCCGTTCGTGGGCGTGTCAGCTGTACGGGTTGCCCTGGCCCGGCGGGGACTGCGGTGGCCCCTGCGGCGGGTACTGCTGCGGGTGCTGCTGCTGGTACGGGTTCTGCTGGTACGGGTTCTGCTGGTACGGCTGCTGGTAGGCGTTCTGCTGCTGCGGCGGCGCCCCCGGGGTGTACGGCGGCGGTGCGGTCGGCGGTGCGTAACCCCCGGGCGCAGCAGCGGCGTTGCGGCCACCGCGCCGGCGCAGGAGCAGCACGGCCCCCAGGATCACCAGCAGCGCCACCACCCCGACGATCGCGTAGACCAGAACGGAGCCACCACTGCCGGTACTACCGGCGGCCACCGGCTTGGAGGCCCCACCGGAGCTACCGGAGCCACCGCCACCGGCCACCGCCGACGCGGACGGGCTCGCCCCGGCATCCGGGGCGCCCTGCGCCTCGGGCCGGGAGAGCAGCGGGTTGTCCTTCGGCCCGTTGTCGACGGCGGGGTTGGCGGCGAGCGCCTTGCCCGGCGACGCGATGCCGTACCCGTAACTGTCGTTGGGCACCGTGGAGTGATCGGGCGGCGCCACCGCCGACTTGATCATCCGGTTGATGACCTGCCCGGCGGAGAGTTCGGGGTACTTGGCCCGGATCAGCGCCGCGATGGCCGACACGTAGGCGGACGCGTCGGAGGTGCCCGTCCCCGTGCCGTAGCTGCTGGCGGACTTGGCAGTCGCCCGGTAGATGCCCACGCCGGGCGCGACCAGCGTGGTCTCAGGGCCGGTGTTCGACCCGGGCCAGACGTTCCCCTGCTTGTCGACCGCGCCCACGGCCACCACGCCCGGGAAGGCTGCGGGGTACTGCACCGGGTTGTGCTCCTGGCCGAGGTTGCCGCTGGCGGCGACCAGGACGACGTCCTTGCTGACGGCGTAGCTCACCGCCGCCCGGATACCCGCGTCATGGCCGAGCGTGCCGCCGATGGACATGTTGACGACCTTGGCACCGTGATCCACCGCGAAGTGGATGGCGTCCGCGAGCCTGCTGTCCTGACCGGCGCCGAACTCGGTGGCATCCGTGAGCGGGACCTTGATGGGAAGGATCTTCGCCTTGGGTGCCAACCCCATGATCCCGGCCTGCGTTCCGTGGCCGTGACCGGCGATCAGGCTGGCCATGCCGGTGCCGTGCCCGCTGGTGTCGGCATGCCCCTGCGAGCTGCCGCCCGTGAGGTCCGCACCCGCCAGCACCTGACCCGCCAGGTCCTGATGGTCCGACACACCGCTGTCGATCACGGCGACGGTGACACCGTCGCCCTGGCTGATCGGCCACACCTGGCTCTCTGCGGCGTACTTCAGCAACGGCCACTGGCCGTCGCGAATGCTGTCGGCCCCGGCGGGCCCGGCGCCGATGCCCCAGAGCAGGGCTCCTGCAGCCAGCACGGCCATGCCGCGCAACGGTCGGCTGGTCGTCAAGCCTGGTCACCCCACTCGTAGAAGCGGTCGTCCCGCAGACCTTGATCTGCGGGACGACCGGTCAGGTCCAGTTGTCCTTCGGACAGGGAATCATTCCACCACGTTCGAGTTGGGCCCATTCCCCGAAGCCCACGTCTCCTCGTCCTCGACGAGGTAGTCGGCACGATCCCTGCCCTGCTTCTTGTCCTTCTTCTTCGCCTGGGCGCCACCGATCGTCCCGTGGCCGTGGCCCTTCTCCTGGCCACCCGCGCCCTGTGCGGCCTGCGCGCGACCTCGCCCCAGCCCGGAACCGCCCTCGGTGAATCCACGACGACCGGCCGTACCGGCACCGGCCCCCTCCGAGCCGTCCTCGCCGATCACACCGCCCGCGTTCCGGCCGAGACTCCCGCCCCGACCACCGAGGCCACGGCCACCGGCGGCACCGGCGCCGTCCTCGGCCCCCGCGACACCACCGGCACCGAAGGCACCGGCACCCCGGCCGGAACCGCCGATCCCGCCGCCGAACCGCCCGACCGGGCCGCCGACGCCTTCGCCGATCGCTCCGCCGACCGGCTCCGTCCCGCCACCGGAGCGGCCGGTCCAGCTGCCGCTGCCACTGCCCCCGGCGCCGCCGGCACTGTTCAGGCCAAGGCCGGGCCCACCGCCGCCACCGGGCCGGGGCCCGACGATCCCGCCGTCGATCCCGGTACCCGGGCCGATGCTGACCGGGGACTGCAGCTTGGGCAGCGGGTTCGCCATCCCACCCCGGATACCGGGATCGGACGGACCCGCTGAGGCGAGCTTCGGAGCCTGCGGCGTCTGACCGTCCGAAGAAGATCCGGCCTGCCGCGAGGTCGTCCCGACGGTGTCGAGCGATCCACCGGCACTGAGCAGGCCCATGCCGCCGCCCATGATCAACGCGCTTATCGCGGCGGCCCCCGTGGGGTCGGCGGGCGGCGGTATGTCGGTGACATCGTCGAACTGCCCCCCACCGAACGGAGGGGGCTTCAGGTAGGAAGCAGCCGCGCGGTACCTGGTCGCGAGCAGTTCCATGACCGCGACCGCTTTGGCCTTCTTCTCGTCCGTGATCGTCGTCCGGGCGGCCGCGTCGTCGCCGACCGCCGACTTGGCGGTGTCATCGATCGCGTTGCCGACCTTGTCCAGGAAGCTGGGCTCCTCGGGCATGTCGTGTTTGGCCTGGTCGATCGCCTCGGACATCATCTTCATGGTGACGGCCGCGTCGTTGGCGTAGGCGGCGACATTGTTGACGCTGGCGGCCAGCTTGGTCATCTTCGAGTAGAAGGCCTCGCTCGAGGCTCCCTCCCAGGACGACGTGGCGTCACCCGAGGCCGTGTTGAGGGTGGTTCGGATCTGCTTGAGCGTGTCCGAGGCCTTCCGCCACGGATCGCCGGCGGACATGACCCCGCCGGAGTCCATGGAGTGGACCATTTTCAGCAGGTCGCCATGGCTGTAGCCGTTGAAGTTCGTGAAGTCACTCATGCTCGGACGCCTCCGGTCCCCGTCCCGATCGCCGTACTACCGCCGCTCACTACGCCTACGCCTGCGCCGAGCGCGCCCACGCCTACCACGTCGGCTGCGGACTGCCGCTGCCCGCAGGCGCACTGCCCGCAGGCGCCCCCGGCGTGGCCGCCGGGCCGGCCGGCCTGCTCGGCAGGCCGCTGCCGTACGTGGTCCGAACCGTCCGGGCGACGGGCGTGACCGGCGACGGGCTGTCGACCGACCAGCCGTCGGCGTCGAGCTTGAGGTGGCGGGAGGTCTCGCGCTCCTGCTCCTCGTAGTTGGCCGCCGTCAGATCGGCCTTCTTCTGCGACTCGTCGATCGCTTCCTGAAGGGCGTTCAGGACATCGCGCAGACCGTCCCGCATCACGTCGTACTTCTCGCGCAGCGCCTCGGCCTCGGCGAAGGTACCGAACGCCGTCGGCGCGACACCGCTCAGCCCGTGCGTCCGGGTGCCGTCCGCACTCGCCTGAAACTCACTCAGCAGTCCCCGCACCTGCGTGGCGAACGCCCGCAGGCTGTCCACCTCGACCCGGTAGCCGGCGCCGGAGCCACCGCTCGAACCACTCCCCGTGCTCACGACCTCGTGCCTCCCCCGTACCCGCCGTACACCATGACCCGGTCCGACCGACGTGACCGACCCGACCGATCGGAGCGGATCACCTCAGCTCCGACCCACATGTCTAACACACGTGGCGGTCCGCCAGAACGCCGCCTCGTACCCCGACCACGGGCCCCCGGTCGGCCAGGCGGCAGGGCTCCCCCCCACCTGTACCCGCAGCGGGACGGCGGAATCGCCCTGGACCGACCGGTCCTACTGTTCCCCGCCCGCCGCCCGCGCCAAGGCCCGTCGGCACAGCGAGTCGGCCCGGCGGGTGGTCTCCGGCAGCCGGTAGTCCGGGGCCAGCGCCAGCGTCACGGCCACCGATTCGGCGAGGCCGATGCGATGGCCGACGGAGACGAAGACGGGCTTCACACCTGGTCGGGTCCGCAGGGCGCGCCCCACCTCCTCGCCCGTCCCGGTGTCCAGCAGCGGTGCCCAGGAGCCGCGTTCCGGTCCCGGCTGCTCGTACGTGAACGCGAACGGGGTCTTGGCGACGCCGATCGTCCGAAGGCCCGTCAGCACACCGAGGTGGCTGGCGAGGCCGAGCCGGCGGGGATGGGCCAGGCCGTAGCCGTCGCAGACGACCAGATCGGGCGTGCCCCGGAGCGCGGCGAGGGCGTCGAGCACGGTCGGGAGTTCACGGAAGGCCAGCAGGCCGGGTACGTACGGGAAGCTGATCCGCCCGACCGCCGTGGCCTCCTCCACCAGCTCGCGGGTCGTGCCGTCGAGCAGGACGGCGGCGGCCACCACCAGGTCCGACGCGTCGTCGTACGCGACGTCGACCCCCGCCACCAACGCGCCGTCGGCGAGGCCCGGCCCGGACGGCTCCACCAGCGCCCGCAGCCGGTGCTGCTCGGCCAGGGCCTCGGCCTCGGTGGTGGGCCAGTTCTCGGGTACGGGCACGGTTCCCCCAGCAGACTTTCACGGACGGCTTTTCCGGCCTCACCGTACCGAGGACACGTCCCAGCAGGCCGTCCAGTACCCACTCGACGAAGTCGCAGCACGGGGGAGCGGGAGCGTGAGCCCGTGCGCCCCCCTGTGCCCCGCATATGCCGATTTAGGCTGTACTTACCGGCCTACCGCCATGGGTAGACCTTCAGAACCTGTGTCTGAACGACACTCCCCCTCGCGCGAAGGACGGACCGCCATGCCGCGCCCCACCATCGCCCAGTTGTGCACCGGCACTCTCACCGTCGTCGCCGCCGCAGTGGCGCTGCTCGCCGTCTCCGGCGCCACGGGGGTGCTCGAGATCGTGGTCCTGGTCGCCTTCTCGCTGGCCCTCGGCACGCTCGCCACGGCGCTGCAGATGACCGCCGCCCGACGTCGGCCGACACCCGTGGCCGCCGGTCACGTCCCGGCCCCCCGGCCGGAGTACGCGCGCCAGCTCTGAAACACAGCACGTCACCGACCACCTGACCCGCAGGCCCCGAAGACGCGCGGGCCGTGACCGGGCACAGACGCCGGTCACGGCCTGCGGCCACCGGGGTGCGGCCGGGTCAGGCGGTCGAGACCACCACGGTCTTGGCCGCCTTGTCGTGGATGCACTGCCGGTACGGCTTGTCGAAGACACCGAACAGCCCGTCGACCGGCCACCAGAGAGCGCCGCAACAGACCAGCGCGGGCACGATGAACGTCGCCGCCCTGGTCCACGCGGCCGAGTTGGTCGGCGAGCTGCCGTCCACGAGCATCGCGACGCGCACCTTCATGACCTTCTTGCCGACGGTCTGCCCGTCCCGGCTCAGCATCAGCCCGTCGTAGACCAGGTAGAGCGCGCCGCCGAGCCAGACCCAGCCCACCCAGCCGTTCTGGTTGCCGAGGTTGACGAAGGGGAGCACGACCAGAGCCGCCACGGCCTCGATCATCACGAAGTCGATCAGACGGGCGAGGATGCGGTTGGGCCAACTGCCCAGCGGAGGCATCCCGGGCACCGGGCCGGCCCCCGGCGCATGCGGGGCACCGTACACGGGTGGCGGCGCGCCGTACGGAGCACCGTAACCGCCCGGAGCGTCGTAGGGGCTGCCGTCCTGCGGAGGCGGGGGCTGCTTGTCGAAGGAGGGCTTGCCGCCCCCTTCCGGCTCGGGGGCCGAGGGGTCATAGCTGCTCATACCACGAGTAGAACATCACCAATACTACAATTCTTGGATATTTGGGACGCCGGGCGGTGTTGCGCCGTCAGCCGACTCGTCATCAGGTCCGCACCACTCGTGAGCGTGCCACCCGGTCCTGCCAACCGCGCCGCGCACCCCGGTCGAACAGCGGCAGGAACAGGCCGACCACCAGCAGCAACCCGAGCTGCCCTACCAGCCAACGCGCCACCGAACGGCCCAGGGTGAGCGGCCCGGCACCCCGGCCGGACGCCCCGCAGTCGACGACCCGGACACCCACCAGCCGCTTGCCGAAAGTCTGACCCGTCCGGGAGGTCGGGATCACCTCGTACACGACCCCCAGCAGCACGAGCACGCCGAGCAGCACCGCGACCTTGCCGACCACCACCGGATCGACCAGCCAGACCTGCACGTCACGCCCCGTCAGCTCACTGGCCGCCCGCGCCCGCTCGAGCTTCTGCTGCACGTGCTCGACCGTGGAGGAGAGCAGCGGAAGCCCGACCCCGACCGCGACCACCGCACCCACCACACTGTCCAGCAAGCGCGCGACGAGCCGACGCCCCAGCCCGGCCGCCGGACGCACCTCCGCCTTCCTGGTCCCGGCCGGCTCACCGGCCTTCGCCGGACGTACGGCCGCCGGACGTACGGCCGCCGGACGTACGGCCGCTGGACGTACCACGGCCGGACGTACGACGGCCGGGCCCACGACCGCCGGACGTACGACGGGAAGGGCAGCCGCAGCAGCCACCGGCGGGGGCACCGGGGTCGGCGCTGGAGTCGACGCCGGCACCGGCACGGCTGCCGCGCCGCCGGGATCCGCCACTGCGCCGCCCGCCCGGTCGGTCGGGAGCGCTCCCCAGGAGACCCAGCGCGGAGCATCCGGTGGCTCCAGCAGGCCACGCTGGGCTCCGGGGTCGGCGTGCCAGGCGGGCCCGGCCTCGGGCTGCGCCACCTCGGACCGGGAGATCCGGACGGTCTCCACCGCCCGCTCCACGGCCGGGGCCGGCGCGGCCCGGGGCACCTGGTCCGCTGCGGGCGCCGGGCCCAGGCGGAGCTCGGGCTCCGGGTACGGGGCGAAGGTGAACGAGGCGCCCGCCGAGGTCTGGTCGAGGTACACCGGCCCGGTCTCGACGACCACCGCCGGCAGCGGAGCCGCCACGGGCGGGGGTACGTACCGGGCGGGAGCCGGGGCCGACTGCCGCGCGACGAAGCGCGGGGGCTCCAGGACCTCCCCCGCCGACGGCGCCGGCCTGCTGGTGCCGGGCACCCAGGCCGTACCACCCCAGTAGCGGACGAAGCCGGGGACAGAGGGGTCGGGGTAGTAGCCCGGCGTCGGGCCAACGGCGGTGTCCACGCCGCCGACGAAGGGCCGTTCCGTCATGAGGTTCTTCTTTCGTGGCTTTCACAGCAGCGGCAGTGGCAACAGCAGCACACCGAGTACCTGGCTGCGGGAGTACCGGGGTGCATGACGTACGAGGGGACGAGGAGCTGAGCAGGCGGCAGCGCGCGCGGGCAGTCCGCCGGTGCGCATGGGCGGACAGTCGCCACGCAGTCACAAAGGGTAGTGCCTCAGGGGCGTGCCGGTTGGCACATACGGAATACCAGGAACTTCGCCGAAAGGCGTGTAAGACCTTTCGCACACCACGCTCTCCTCCTCCGAAGGAGCCCGGAGGCGGGCTCCGAGCAGAGCGAGAGGAAAGCTGGTCATGGAGAGGTCCCCGAGCGTCGTCGAGCACGAACTCGAACTCAGCCTGGTGCTGTCACCGGAGCGCAGCGTCCCCGTCCCGGCCCGGCTGTCGTACGGCAGCCACGACCCGTTCGCCGTCCACATCACCTTCCACCTGGACACCGGAACGCCCGTGACCTGGGTGTTCGCCCGTGAGCTGCTGGTGGAGGGCACCTTCCGGCCCTGCGGCCACGGCGACGTGCGGATCTGGCCGACCCTGGCCCAGCCGCCGGCCGGGAGCGGCTCCAATGGGCGGCGCAGCGTGCTCTGCCTGGCCCTCAGCTCCCCCGCCGGTGACGCCCTGCTGGAGGCGCCGCTGCCGGCCGTGGCGGCCTGGCTGGAGCGGGCGCACCGGCTGGTGCCGCCCGGCGCCGAGCTCGCCGCGCTGGACCTGGATCAGTCGCTCGCCGAGCTGCTGGCGTGAGGGCGTGAGGGCCTCAGAGGCGGTGGGGCGGGTGCTCAGCAGGCATGGGCTCAGCGGGCGTGGGCTCAGCGGGCGTGGGCTCAGCGGGCGTGGGCTCAGTGGCTGGCGGGTGCGGCGGCGCGCGAGCCGTCCCGCGCGCCCTCGTCCGGTACAGCCGCCGGTGCAGCCGCCGGTGCAGCCGCCGGTACGGCGCTCACCCCGGCGGGGACCCGTTGGTTCGGCACCCGTACGAGTGGTGCCCCGGCGGCGCGGCGGCGTGCGTGCACCCGCAGGGCCGCCACCGCCAGGAAGCAGATCCCGACCACGGGGTAGATGGACGCCGGGAGCTGGTGCAGCGGGGGCAGGTGCAGGACGAGCAGGCCCTTGCGCGGGACCATCCACATCATGAAGGACAGGAAGGCGAACAGCGTGGCACCGAAGATGAACCGCCAGCGCCGACGCCGCACGAGCGCCGGGCGGGAGCGTTCGTGCGCGGCCTCGGCCGCGAGCAGGACCAGCATCGGCACGCACCACACCCAGTGGTGGGTCCAGCTGATCGGTGAGATGAGCACCGCCGTGACGGCCGCGCAGCAGACGGACCACGCCTCGGAGCGGGGCAGCCAGCGGGCGCTGCGGTAGGCCCAGGCCGCGATGGCGAGACCGGCGACGGCGACCAGGCCGGCGGTCACGGTGGCCAGGGTGCCGGGGTCCGGGGTGTGCAGCAGGCGGGCGAAGGCGCCGCGTACGGACTGGTTGTCGACAACCTCGGTCCGGCCGACCCGGGAGGAGTCGTACAGGTACTTCGTCCAGAAGCCCCAGGTGGCGTCGGGCAGGACGAGCCCGCCGATCGCGAAGGTGACCAGGAACGTGAAGCCCGCCACGAAGGCCGCCCGTACCCGGCCGGTGATCAGCAGGTAGACGGCGAACAGGCCGGGGGTGAGCTTGATGCCGGCGGCGATGCCGATGGCGAGGCCCTTGCTGCGGCGCCCGTCCGGGCGGGTGAGGTCCCAGAGGACCAGGCAGGCGAGGACCAGGTTGATCTGGCCGTAGCGCAGCGTGGTGAAGACCGGCTCCAGCCAGACGCCGAGCCCGGCGACCAGCACCACGCCCACCGGGCGGAGCTCGCGGCGCGGCCAGCCGACCAGTTTGAACGACAGGTGGGCGAGCAGCCCGAGCAGGACGACGTTGCCCGCCGTGACCACGACCCGCAGCAGCCCGACCCCGACCCAGGTGGTCGGCACGAACAGCATCGCGGCGAACGGCGGGTAGGTGGCTGGCAGGTTCCACTGGGTGACGCGCAGCGCGTAGAGGTCATGGCCGTGGGCGACGGCGGCACCCTCCGCGCGGTAGACGACCATGTCCACCATCGAGGTGCCGACGAGGTGCCTCAGGACGGCGTACGCCAGCAGCGAGAACAGCGCCACGGCACCGGCCCTGGCCAGCGGGCGGCGCGGGGCCTCCCGCAGCGCCCGTACGGGTGCGTCCAGCGCGCGGCGCCACGCCGGAACCACCGGGACGGCCGGGGAGGCCGGGGTGGCAGCGGACCCCTCTGGAGCCCTGCGCTGCGCTTGCGCCGCTGTCACGTTCCACTCCGTCCGCCGGTCCGACCGGCTTGCGACACTACCGGACGGAGTGCACGACACCACCGCGCCGAGAGGGACCGGCGGCCCAAGTCACATCCCGGGCCGGTCGGTCGGTGCTACTGGCGGAGCCTCCTGCGGCGGGCGCCACGGGATGGCGTTCCGTCGGGGCGGGTCTGCAGGCGGAGGCGGAGTTCGGCGCCGCCGAGGACGGCGCTGCGGCCGAGGGCCAGGTCGCCGCCGGTGGCCTCGGCGAGTTTGCGGACGATGTCGAGGCCGAGCCCGGTGGAGCCCTCGCCGCCCTGGCCCTCGCCGCGTCGCAGCGCGGCGGCGGGGTCGGCGAAGCCGGGGCCCGCGTCGCCGACCAGGACGATGACGGAGCTCTCGGTGGCCAGTACGTCGACCGCGAAGGCCGTCCCCGTCGCGGTGTGCCGGAAGACGTTGCCGAGCAGCGCGTCGACGGCGGCGGCGAGGTCGCCGCGCTGGACGGGTACGGGGGCCGGGCCCTCGGCGCCGGCCAGCTGCCAGCGGCGGCTCTCGTCCTCCGCGAGGGCGGACCAGAAGCCGACCCGCTCGCGGATCACCTCGGCGGCGTCGCAGCCGATGGCCACGGCCGGCGCGTCATCGGAGGCGCGGCGGGCCGAGCGGATGATCTGGTCGACCTCGCGTTCCAGCTGGGCGACCGCGTGCCGGGTGGCGTGGGCGGCGTCGCCCTCGCCGAGCGAGGCGGTGTTGAGGCGCAGCACGGTGAGCGGCGTGCGCAGCCGGTGCGAGAGGTCGGCGGCGAGTTCGCGTTCGGCGGCGAGCAGGTGGACGACCCGGTCCGCCATCGCGTTGAACGCGTGGGCGGCCTCGCGGAGTTCGTCGGGTGCTCCGTCGGCCTGCCGGCCCTCGACCGGGACCCGGACGGCGAGGTTGCCGTGGCCCAGCGAGCGGGCGGCGGCGGCGAGGCGGCGGGCCGAGCCGACGATCCGGGCGCCCATCCGGTCGGCGACCAGCACGGAGATCGCCACCAGCACCAGGGCGACCAGCGAGAGCACCAGCCAGGCCGTGCCGACACCCCTGCTGAGGTCACTCTCGGCGACGTACACCTCGACGACGGCGACCCGGCCGTCCTCCACGGCGAACGGCTGCAGCAGCGCGAAACCGCCGGACACCCGGACGGTGAACGACCGCCCCTGCCCGCTCGCGGCGGCGACCCCCGGGGCGTCGGCGCGGGCCTGGCCGACCACGGCCCCCGAAGCGGCCGGGCCCGGCAGGTGGACGGCGATCCGCTCCCGGGCTCCGGCGTCGGTGCTGGCCAGGGCTCTGGCGATGGCGTCCTGGTCGGTGGTGATGGCGAGGGCGGGGCCAAGGGCGTCGGCCTGGCGTTCGGCGGCGGTGAAGGCCCGGTCGCGAGCGGTCTGCTGGACCATCAGGCCGAGCGGGATGAGGAAGGCCAGCGCGACCATGGTGGTGCCCGCGACGGCGGCCTTGATCAACGCCCAGCGCAGTGAGTGCCCGGACCCGGCCCGCCTCACGTCAGGTGGTCCGACGGCGCCTCGAGCCTGACGCCGACGCCGCGCACGGTGTGCAGGTAGCGGGGCTTGGACGCGGTCTCGCCCATCTTGCGGCGCAGCCAGGAGAGGTGGACGTCGATGGTCTGGTCGCCGCCGTACGTCTGGCGCCAGACCTCGGCGAGGATCTCCCGGCGCGGTACGACGACGCCGGGGCGGGCGGCGAGGAAGGCGAGCAGGTCGAACTCACGGCGGGTCAGGTCGAGCGGGCGCCCGTCGAGCACGGCCTCGCGGCGCTGGGCGTCGACGGCGAGTCCGCCGACCCGCAGCAGCGGCGGCACGGGCACGCTGCCGCCGCCGAAGCGGCGCAGCACGGCGGCTATCCGGGCAGTCAGGTGCTCGGGCGAGAACGGCTTCACGAGGTAGTCGTCGGCGCCGTCGTTGAGCAGCCGGACGATCTCGGCCTCGTCGTCCCTGGCGGTGGAGATGATCACCGGGACGTCGGTCAGCCCCCGGATCATCTTGAGCGCCTCACCGCCGTCCAGGTCGGGCAGGCCGAGATCCAGGATCACCAGGTCACAGCCGACCTGGGCGACCTCGCGGAGCGCCTCCAGCGCGGTGCCGACGCTGCGTACCGCGTGGCCGGACTCGGACAGGTGCCGGATGAGGGCGGAGCGTACGAAGGGGTCGTCCTCGACCACGAGCACTGTTGCCATGGCCCAGCACGGTACGCCATTCGACTCAATTGGTCTGTACCTCAGGCGCCTGGACCTGTCGATCGCCCAGGTCGCCCAGGTACGGCAGGATGTGCAGGCGATGCGGAACGGACTGGTACAACTCGGCGCCTGGGCGGCGGCCACCGGGGCAGCGGTGCTGCTGTCCTGGCTCGGCGTGCACGCCGTGCTCGCCGACGCGTCCTTCGAGCAGCCGCAGACCCTGCGGCTGCCGGTGCCGATGCCCTCCGCGAGCACCTCCCCGCCGGCCGTGCACGTAGAGCAGACCACCCCGGCCCCGTCGGCCGGTACGGCGTCGCCCACCCGGGCGGCGAGCCGCAAGCCGGCCGCCGCCACCACGAGCCCCGCCGGCACGGTCCGCAGCTACCTGGTCCCGGGCGGCCGGGTCGCCCTGGACATGCGGCCCGACCAGGCCGAGCTGGTCTCCGCGACGCCCGACGCCGACTGGCAGATGCAGTTCTGGCAGGGCGACCAGTGGATGCGCTTCGACTTCTCCCGGGGCGACAGCACCAACTCGGTCTTCGTGACCTGGAACGGCCACCCCCCGGAGGTCCAGACCGTCGTCCGCTGACCGACCGGCCTGCTACCGGACGCTTCGCGGCGGCACGACGTACCCCGGCAGGTAGAGGCCCGCGTAGGCGGTGCGTTCGACCAGGGTGTGCCGGCCCGTCCCGGCGGTACCGATGACGGCGAGCACCACCGTGCCGTAGCGGTCGTCGAGTTCGTACGGCTCGGTGATCGGGGTGGCCCCCCGGTCGACCGCGTAGTCGAACGCGGCGTAGGCGTCGGGCACCTCGACGGCGAGGTCGAGGATGCCGTCCCCGTGGGCGGCGACGTGCTCGGCGACGAGGCGTCCGTGGTCGGTCAGCACCTGGACGACCGAGGTGATCACGAAGCGGGCGCCGCCGGACTCCAGGACGTACGAGGCGGTCTCGGGGTTGCCGGTCTCGGGGCCCGAGTACGCGGTGCAGCTCATCGCCATCGCCGTGGCGTAGCGCCGCGCCGTCCGCCGGGCGTCGGCGACGGCCAGCACCACCGCGTCGGTACGCCGGACGGGGAGCGGACCGAACTCGTCCGGGCTGGTGACGAGCGGCTCGGCGAAGACATCGGTCAAGAGAACCTCCCCGGGTCTGGACCCCGTGGCACGGTGTGGGGGCCCGCACCACGGGGTTGTGGAGGGAGCGTGGCGCCACTCACATCGATGCGCAACTGTTCCGATTCATCCTGGGCAAGCTGCGCGGCCTGGCCGGAAAATGGCAGTCCCAGCTGGACAGGTTGCCCATCGGACGGAGCCTCAGTGCACTCCCTCAACGACACCATCGACACGCTCGACGGAAAGTTGATCAGACTACTGACCGACGAACCCAGGATCGGCGTACTGGAGTGCTCCCGCCGCCTACAGGTCGCCCGGGGCACCGTCCAGGCCCGGCTGGACCGGCTCCAGACGAAGGGGGTGATCGGCGGCTTCGGCCCGCAGGTGGACCCGGCGGCGCTCGGCTACCCCGTGATGGCCTTCGCCACCCTGGAGATCTCGCAGGGCCAGGGGGTGGACGTACGGGCGCACCTGTCGTCGGTGCCGGAGGTGCTGGAGCTGCACACCATCACCGGCCAGGGCGACATGCTGGTACGGATCGTGGCCCGCTCCAACGCGGACCTCCAGCGGGTGATCGACCGGGTGGTGTGCTTCGACGGGATCGTCCGCGCCTCCACGGCGATCGCACTGGAGAACCCGGTCCCGTACCGGGTCCTACCGCTGGTGGAGCAGGCCGCCGGGGAGTGAACCCGGGCAGCCACCACCAGTGGCGCGGGGAACTGCGCGAAACCGGAAGGCAACGGTCCGAACCCTTCCGCTTCGCTCCGCCCCCGCTCCCCTGTTCCGTTGGCGGAGCCGTTCAGCAGCTGGGGACCGTCCCGCCGGTCTTCAGCGCCTTCAGCGCGTTGACGGAGTCGGTGAGCGTGGTCACGGGGATCAGCCGCAGCCCGGCCGGGGTGTTGACCTTGGCGTCCGAGCACTCGTCCTTGGGGACCAGGAAGACCGTCGCGCCGTCCCTGGCCGCCGCCCGGGTCTTCAGCGGGACGCCGCCGACCGCGCCGACGTTGCCCTGGTCGTCGATGGTGCCGGTGCCGGCGATCACCCTGCCACCGGTCAGGTCGCCGCCCTGGCCGTCGCCCGCGAGCCGGTCGATGATCCCGAGGGCGATCAGCTGGCCTGCGCTGGGGCCGCCGATGTCGCCGAGGTCCACCGTCACCTTGACCTGGCTCGGCGCGAGGCGGAGGTAGCCGAGCGCCGCGACGGTCGCGCTGTCCTGGGACTGCGTCATCTGGTCGGCGGTCACCTGCTGGGCCTTCGCCGGGTCCGTCTGCGGGTAGACCGCCTCGGAGGGCAGTACGGCCTCCGCCGAGCTGCCCCAGGCCCGCAGGGCGGTCCAGAGGGTGGTCCGCTCGCCCGGGTTGGTCGCCGAGATGGTGACCATCCGCAGCTGTCCTTCGGTCTGCCTGGTCGGCGCTCCGGTGATGGTGAGCACCTGCTTCCCCTGGTACGTGCCGAGGACGTCCGCCGTCGAGCCGGGCCACGTGAGGGTGTACGGCAGCGGTGCGAAGGCCGCGACCGCGAACAGTGAACCGACCAGTACGCCGCAGAGCGCCAGCGCGCGGGTCTTGGGAGCGGTCAGGGCGGGGGGCAGCTTCACGTCGGGCACACCGGAATCCAAACACACCGGGGCGCCCGTCGGGACTCACCGCAGCGCGTCGGCCACCTCGGTCGCGGCCTCGACCACGCGGGGGCCGACCCGCTCGGGCACCAGCCCGTTCAGCATCACCACGCCGACGCTGCCTTCTATCCCGCTGAGGCCCAGCAGCGCGGCCGCCGCACCGCTCGCGCCGGACTGCTCCTCCGCGCGGGTGATGACGAACCCCTGCTCGGGCCGGCGCTGGCCCGGGAAAGCGCGCGCCTCCAGGATCGCCCGGCCGGCCGCGCTCTCCTCCAGCGGGTGGCGCAGGCCGGTCCGGTACGCGACGTGGAAGTCCGTCCAGCTGGGCTCGACCACGGCGACGGCGAGTGCCTCGGCCCCGTCCACCAGCGTGAGGTGGGCCGTCGCGCCGAGGTCCTCGGCGAGGCTGCGCAGCGCGGGCAGGGCGGCCTCGCGCAGCAGCGGGTGCACCCGGTGGGCGAGCCGCAGCACACCGAGGCCGACCCGGGCCCGGCCGCCGATGTCGCGGCGGACCAGGCCGTGCTGCTCCAGGGTGGCCAGCAGCCGGTAGACGACGGTGCGGTTGACGGCGAGGCGGGCCGCCAGCTCGGTGACGGTCAGGCCGCGCTCGGAGTCGGCGAGGAGCTTGAGGACGCGTACGCCTCGGTCCAGCGTTTGGGAGGTCTCGGCAGTCACGAAGCGCTTTCCTTTCTGCGGCGGTCGCCGGCAACGCCGGGACATGCCGGTGCCGGGACAGGGGTGACGCACGCAGGAGGGGTGGCTGCGGTGGCTTCTCGGCTCGGGGTGGGGGCGTGAGAGAGCGTGGGGAGAAGGTAATGAAGGAGAGGCACCCGGCGGAAGTAGTTGTCCCGAATTCGGGCAGGATCGATGCAATCCCGTGCTCCAAATCGGGGCAAGAAGGCTATTTTTCAGGGCCATGGCGAACATAGGTTCGATTCAATTCCGGAGTCCGGACACCACCGGTCACCAGGGCGGCGGTTCAGAGGACGTTTCGGCCGATCGTCCAGGCGACGGCGGCGGCGAGCACGACGGCCGTCCCGAGCGGTCCGAGCCGCAGCCGCCAGCGGCGGCCGGCCAGACCGTGGCGCAGCCAGGTGAGGTAGAACGCGGCGAGCAGCGGGAGGGCCAGCAGCAGCCCGGCGTTGTCGTGCCACGCTGCGGTGAGGTCGCCGTGCATCAGGTCGTACGCCATCCGGGTGCCGCCGCAGCCGGGGCACTGCCACCCGGTCAGCCGCCGCCAGGGGCAGAACGGCAGCGCCTGCCCGGGCAGGTGCGGGTTCCGGGACCACAGGTACCCGGCGGCCGCGACACCCGCGCCCAGCAGGGCCAGCGGCTGGGCGGCGGCCCGGAGGCGGTCCCGGCGGGAGGCAGGAGGGGCGGCGGAAACGCGAGTACCCCCGTCCCGGGTGACGTCACCGGGACGGGGGTCGATTCGCGGGCTGTGCGCCGGGGACACCGATCAGCTGCGGAGCTTGCGGCCCTGGGCGTCGGTGCGGTCGTTGCTGGTCAGGAAGATGATGCCGTCGATCAGGGCCCAGAAGCCGAGACCACCACAGGTGCAGAGCTGCGCGATGGCCATACCGGTGTGACCGGTGTAGAAACGGCCGGCGCCGAAGCCGCCGAGGAAGATCTGCAGCAGACCGGCGGTGACCTTCGACTTGTCGGACAGCTCGGCGTTGTTGGCGGGGTGAGACACGGTGGTGCGCTCCTTCTGACGGCATGTCAAGCGGCGAGACGGCGACGTCTCGGCATTCAGCGGGGTACCGGATGTACGCCGCGAATTCCCCCGCGAGCGCCATGGCATGCGGAACAGTAGCGGATCATCAGATCAGCTGTCTCCACAGAATCTCCGCCGACCGCTGAACTGCCGCGTCGGCTCCCGGCGGAGCGCCACCAGGAGCCGACGGAACATCAACCGTTCGCCCACTCACGGATCTTGGCGATCCTGGCCTTCAGCTGATTGGCCGTCGCCTGGGCGGTGAGCGGTCCGCCGCACTGGCGGCGCAGCTCGTTGTGGACGGTGCCGTGCGGCTGGTTGGTGCGGTGGTGCCAGGCGGCGACCAGGGCGTTGAGTTCCTTGCGCAGGTCGCGCAGCTCCTGGTGGGTGACCACCGGACGCTGGTCGGCGGGGAGTTCGAGCAGGTCGGCCTCCCCGGCGGGCTTGGCCTTGCTGCGCTGGATCTGCCGGGTCTGGCGCTTCTGCAGCAGCATCTGCACCTGGTCCGGCTCCAGCAGGCCCGGGATGCCGAGGTAGTCGTCCTCCTCCTCGCTGCCCGGGTGCGCCTGCATGCCGAATTCCATGGCGTTGTAGAGCACCCGGTCGAAGACCGCGTCCGAGCCGAGCGCCTCGTACGAGAGCTCGTCGCCCCCGGCGCCGTCGGGGCCGTCGTTGGCCCGCTCGGCCTCGGCGAGCAGCCGGTCCTCCTCGTCGAAGAGACCGTCGCCCTCCTTCTTCGGCCGGTCCAGCACGTGGTCGCGCTGCAGCTCCATCTCGTTGGCGAAGCTGAGCAGCATCGGCACCGAGGGCAGGAAGACCGACGCCGTCTCGCCGCGCTTGCGGGCCCGGACGAAGCGGCCGACGGCCTGCGCGAAGAACAGCGGGGTGGAGATCGAGGTGGCGTACACGCCGACGGCGAGCCGGGGCACGTCGACGCCCTCGGAGACCATCCGGACGGCGACCATCCAACGCGAGTCGCCCTCGGCGAAGTCGGTGATCCGCTGCGAGGCCTCGGTCTCGTCGGAGAGCACCACCGTGGCGCCCTGGCCGGTGATCTCGCGGATCATCTTGGCGTAGGCGCGGGCGGCGTTCTGGTCGGTGGCGATGACCAGCCCGCCGGCGTCCGGGATGGCCTTGCGGACCTCGGTGAGCCGCTTGTCGGCGGCGCGCAGCACGTTCGGGATCCACTCGCCCTGCGGGGCGAGCGCGGTGCGCCATGCCTGGGCGATCAGGTCCTTGGTCATCGGCTCGCCGAGCCGGGCCTCCAGCTCGTCGCCGGACTTGGTCCGCCAGCGCATGTTGCCGCTGTAGGACAGGAAGATCACCGGGCGCACGACGTGGTCGGCGAGGGCGTGGCCGTAGCCGTAGGTGTAGTCGGCGACCGACTTGCGGATGCCGTCGCCGCCCGCCTCGTACGAGACGAACGGGATCGGGTTGGTGTCCGAGCGGAACGGCGTACCGGTCAGCGCGAGGCGGCGAGTGGCTGGCTCGAACGCCTCGAAGCAGGCCTCGCCCCAGGACTTCGAGTCACCGGCGTGGTGGATCTCGTCCATGATCACCAGGGTCTTGCGGGCCTCGGTGCGGTTGCGGTGCAGCATCGGGTTGACGCCGACGCCCGCGTAGGTGACCACGATGCCGTGGTAGTCCTTCGACAGCGGTCCCGAGGAGTAGGCCGGGTCGAGCCGGATGCCTATCTTCGCCGCCGCCTCGGCCCACTGCTTCTTCAGGTGCTCGGTCGGCGCGACGACGGTGATCTGCTGGATCAGGTGGTTGTGCAGCAGGTACGAGGCCAGCGTGAGCGCGAAGGTGGTCTTGCCTGCGCCCGGGGTCGCGACCGCGAGGAAGTCGCGCGGCTGCTTCTCGATGTACCGGTCCAGCGCGCCCTGCTGCCAGGCCCGGAGCCTGCCTGCGGTACCCCAGGGGGCACGGCCGGGGAAGGCCGGGGACAGGTGGTGCGAGGGCGCTGCGGCGGCGCGTACGGCGGCGTGCGGGTCGGCATCCGAGAACAGCGGAGCCATCGGGGAAGCGGCGGCAGTACTCACGGTCTCCGAGTGGGATCGTCGCAGGTCAGGGCCGTGAATCAAGCCCCGCACCACGGTCGGGCGGCGGTCGGACAACCCGCCTAGCCTACCGGGCCGGGCCCCCGAACGGCGCCCGACACCGCGCGCCGACCGGTTCCCGCAGGTCACCCGCCCTGGTGGTTTGGGGGGTTTCGGAAAATGTTCCTGAAGCCGTGTAAGCAGAGCCACATCCACCACTCTCACCACGTGAGACCCGACCGACCCACCGGTAGCAGGGCCCTCTACAGACCCACCATCGGGAGGAACCACATGTCCGCAGTCGTCGAGCAGGCCGTCCAGGCGCACCTGATCCTGTCCACCCGGCGGTCCGCCCGCCTCCGGGTCACCCTGCGCTACCGGGCGGACGACCCGCTGGCGGTGCGGATGGGCTTCCCCGCCGAGTACTCCCTGGACGCCGAGCACCCGATGGATCCGGAGTACTCGACGGGCCCGGAGCACCCGATGGACCCGGAGCACCCGATGGGCCCGGCGAGCGCGGCCGGCCCGGAGCCGGAGATCGAGTGGATCTTCGCCCGGCACCTGCTCGCGGCCGGGCTCGACCTGCCGTCGGGCGTGGGGGACGTGCACATCCGGCCCGCCCAGGAGCGGCACACCGTGGTGGAGCTGCGGGCGGCGGAGGGGGTGGCCCTGCTGCGGTTCGACACCGCCGGACTGCGGCGGTTCCTGTGGCACAGCTACCTGGCCGTACCGGAGGGCGAGGAGTTCCAGCGCCTCGACGCCGACCGCGCGCTCGCCGAACTGCTGAGCTGAGACCGACCTGTCTAAGCGGTCAGCTTCCGCATCAGCCGGACTCCCTGAGTCGGCGTCAGGTGCGGGAGGTAGGCCTTGCCTATCGCGCGGGTGATGCTGGCGAGCGCGGCCGGATCGGGGTAGACCATGTACATCGGCCGGTACTCGGGCTGGAACTTGGCCTTGAACGCGAGCAGCGAGCGGAAGCCGTAGACCGGTTCCAGTGCCTTGCCCGTCCAGTCGAGCATCCGCTGCAGCGCGGTCGGCGGCTCACCCCGGTCGGAGCGGGCCAGCGGGGCGCCGGAGAGGCTGAGGAAGCGGGCGCCCTCCTCCTTGAAGCCGAGGGCCGCCGAGGCGATCAGGAACTCCATCACGCCCCGGAAGGGCCGATGAGCGGCTTCGCCACGGGCATCGGCCCGGCGCCGCATGAAGTCGAGCGTCCAGCCGACCGGCTCGCCGTTCTCGTACACCGGCATCCAGCTGGTCAGCCCGTGCACCGTCCGCTCGGCGTCCACGGCGATCAGTACCCGGACGGCCGGGTCGTCCAGCTCGGCCAGCCCACCGAGGGTGAACCCCATCTCGGGCAGGCCCTTGTCGGAGACCCACTCCTCGGAGATCGAGCGGATCTGGTCCTTCACGGCGAGCGGCGCGTCGGCGTAGCGCCACCACTCGGCAGTGATGCCCTGCCTGCCCGCCTTGTTCAGCGAGGTGCGGATGTCCTGCCACTTCTTCCCCGTGAAGGCGAGATCCGGCAGCGGCACCACGGTGTCCTCCGCGACCTGGAGCGAACGCCAGCCGAGCGCCTCGGCCGCACTCCGGGTGTCGGGGGTGACGCTGTAGAAGCAGGGCGTCCAGCCGCGCTCGTCGCAGTACCGGGCGAACCCGCCCACCGCCCGCCGCCGGGCCGCCGGCTCGCCGAACGGGTCCCCGGTGGTCAGTGCGACGGTGGCGATCACCCGGTACGGGACGGCGGCCTCGCCCGCCTCGTCGAACCAGTAGTGGTTGCCGTCCCAGGTGCTGATGAAGGAGAGTGTCGAGCCGCCGTGCCGGACGAGCAGCGCGCGGGCACGGGCGGCGTCCCCGGCGTCCAGGTGTACCGCCGGGCGGCGGAAGGCGAGCAGCAGCACGGCCAGCGTGACGGCCCAGAAGACCAGGCCGCAGTAGATCTCCAGTGACTGCGCCACCCCTCCCACGGCGATCGGGTGGTCCGGCAGCAGGTCGCTGTAGGAGGGCGGCAGCAGCTCGGCCGGCAGCCCCTCGACCAGCCGCCCCAGCGTGGCGGTCGGCTCGTACTGGTCGCGGACCAGCCGGCCGAGGCCGACGTACGCGCCGCAGGCGAGCAGCAGCGTGCCGCCGATGACGGCGGCCGGCCGACGGGTGTCGCGGCGCGGCAGCCGCTGGTCGAAACGGCGCCGGGAGACCAGCAGCAGCACCAGCATCAGTACCGGCAGCAGCAGCGACTCGCCGATCAGTTCGTAGAGGTAGGAGGTGCCGCCGCCGGCCTGGAAGTCGTGGTAGCCGAGGACGAGCAGCCAACAGAGCACGCCGGCCCAGAGCAGCTCGGTGACGGTGGTGATCCACCAGGCGAGCCGCAGGCCGCGTCGGAGCCCCTCCGCCAGCACCAGCAGCAGGACGGGGACCAGGGCGGCCATCAGGCGGCCCGGGGAGTCGAAGAACCGGACCTCGGAGTGCACGCGGGCGCAGGACCGGACGGAGTCGTCGCAAGCCAGCGAGATCTCGTCGGCCGAGGGGACGTGCGAGAAGTAGAGGTCGCCGAGCGTGTTGAACGGGCCGCCGGCGTCGTGGTAGAGCGAGGCGATCAGCGGGCCGAGCGCGGTGGCGACCAGGCACAGGGCCACCAGCACCCGCGCCTCGGTGTGCGAGACGGGGTGCGGCCGGGCCGGCCGCCGGCGCTGCAGCAGTGCGCCGACCGCGATCCCCACCAGCACCCCGGCCGCCCGCTGCACGCTCTGCAGATGGCCGATGTACAGCATCATCACCAGCGGGACGAGCACCACCAGCAGCCGCAGCCGGCGGCGCCAGAGCACGGTCAGCCGGAAGCTCAGCACGGCGGCGAGCGCGAACAGGCCGATGGCCGGCCCGATCGAGATCTGATCCTGGATCTCCAGCGTCCACCCCAGGTCGGCGGCGATGCCGAGCCGGACCAGACCGGTGCCGAGCAGGGCCCCGAACACCTGCCCGGCCAGCAGCAGGGCGGCGCTGAGCGGGGCGCCGAGCCGCTCCTCGGCGGCCGGTCCGATCACCAGCAGGAGCAGCGTGGTCGCGACGTACGAGCCGAGGCCCGAGCACCAGAACAGCGAGCTGACCGGCGTCCACCAGTGGCCCGCGCCCAGGGTGGGCAGGCCGACGCCGATCTGCTCCAGCAGGTGCTGGGAGGGCCCCTGCCCGATGCTGCCGGTGGCCGCGCCGACCGTCCAGAGCGTGACGAGCAGCGTCAGCGTGAGCGGCGCGGCGCGCAGCTGGGCGGTGAGAGGGGCCGACGCGCGCAGCCGGCGGGGCCGGTCGCGCTCGAGGCGCGGGGTGATCGGGACGGGTGCGGCCGGCGCGATGGTCACGGTCATCGGATCAGTCCCGCCTGCTGGGCCAGCCAGGGGAGGTTGCCGCCCAGCCCGGCCCGGAAGGTGTTCCAGTCGTGGCCGCCCGGGACGGTCTGGAACTTCGCCGTCATCCCGGCCTTCACGGCGGCCGCGTAGGCCTTCCGCTGCTGCGGCCCGTACTCCCCGTCGCCGGCGCCGACCACGAAGACGGCGGCGGTGTCGGGGAATCGCCGACGGGCCATCACATGCAGCGGGTCGACGGCGTCGAAGGCCGTCTCGTCGCCGCCGAAGGCCGCCTTGACGGTCCTGCTGTGGCTGCCGAGGGTCGGCGCGTCCTGTCCCGAGATGTCGAGGAAGGAGCCGTAGACCTGCGGCGCGTCGACGGCGAGCTGGAGCGAACAGGTGCCGCCGAGCGAGAGACCGCCGATCGACCAGGCGGTGCGGCCGGTGGCGGTCTGCAGGTGGGCGTGGACCCAGTCGGGGACGTCCTGGGCGAGGTAGGTCTGCGCCTTGGCGATCCGTGAGTCCAGGCAGAGCGTGTTGTTCCAGGGCGAGCCGATCGGGTCCGCGACCACCACCACCGGGGCGAGCCCGTCGTGGGCGGCGGCGAAGCCGTCCAGTAGCCGCTGCAGCCCGCCGGAGTTGACCCAGTCGGCCGGCGTCCCCGGCTGACCGGCCAGCAGGACCAGCACGGGCAGCAGCGGGCGCGGGCTCGCCTGGTAGGCGGGCGGCAGGTAGACGTACGCGTCGCGGGCCTTGAAACCGGACTTGGCGCCCGGGATCGGCGCGGTGGAGACGGTGCCGTTGGCGGGCAGCCCGGCGGGCCGGCGCCAGACCTCGGCGAGCACCTGGCCGGGCAGCGGGGTCACCGTGCTCGGGGCCTGACCGGTGGTCAGCGCGTCGGTCCGGCCGATCCAGGGGGCGAGCAGCACGCGGAAGGTCGGGTACTGGTCGAAGTACCGGTTGACCTGCGAGGAGGACATCAGCAGCACCAGTACGGCGGCCGACGCGGCGACCGCTCGCCCGCGCCACCGGAGCCCGGGCAGCCGGACGGCCGCCAGGCCCAGCCCGAGAATGCCGACGCCGATCCAGCCGGTCACCTGGCGCGGCAGGCTGTCCGGGAAGGGCTGCCACCAGTCGTCGACGGCGACCTGCAGCAACACGGTGAGCCCGGCGGCGAGCAGCAGCACGGCCGGGAGGCGGCGGGTCCACCAGCGCGGGGTGCGGGAGACCGCGACGGCCATCAGGGCGGCGGCGCCGATCGCCAGGACCGCGTACGGGATCACCCCGTGGGTCAGCGACCAGTCGAGCGGATTCCACGCCGCTATCGGCCGGCTCATCGTTCTCCTTCGGATACTTCAGATACGTCAGAGGTGCGAACACCACGACGTCGCCGTGGTAGGCGTTTCGCCTGGTGAAGCCCCCGCCGCAGGTGTTGATCCGCCGGTGGGAGCCGGGTCCCGCGCCATGGACCTTCGCGTCGGGAAGTCCTGGTCGGTCACCCTTGTGGAAGGTGCCGAGGCGGTGGGAGGCGGCGGGCCCGCGCTTGGTATCGACGTGCCCAGCCGTGATCGCGGTTCCCCGGGCAAGCGTAGGCCCAGCCACTACGCCCAGTGAACCCGCAGGATCGCCGGCCGACATCCACAGCTCGGACGAACCTCACCCCCGCCGATCGGCGAGAATCGCAGGTCAGTCAGCTGACGGAGCGTCCGGAACGGCCTGCACCGAACGATTGGCCGAACGACCGGCCGAACGGCCTCGCCGCAGCGACGGCCGGGTCAGGAACCCCTCGGCGATGGCGTTGGCGACGGCGATGGCGGGCAGCTCGGAGGACTTCTCGTACAGCACGAAGCGCGGCTCCCAGCTGGGCTGGTACTTCGCGTTGGCCCGGTACAGCGACTCCAGCTGCCACCAGCGGGACAGGAAGCGCAGCACCGACCGGGTCAGCCGCAGCACCGGCCCGGCGCCGATCCGGCCGCCCTGCTCGAAGACGTACCGGAACATCGCGAAGTTCAACGACACCCGGGAGAGGGTCAGCTCCCCCGCCTTGGCCCGCAGCAGCACCTCCGTGATCATGAACTCCACCAGCCCGTTGTCCGACTCCCGGTCACGCCGCATCAGGTCCAGCGACAGACCGTGCGCGCCCCACGGCACGAAGCTGAGCAGTGCGCACGTCCGGTCGTTCTCGTCCCGGCACTCGACCAGCAGGCAGTCGCCGTCCGCCGGGTCGCCGAGCCGCCCGAGCGCCATCGAGAAGCCGCGCTCGGTCCGGCCGTGCCGCCAGGCGTCCGCGAGCCGCACCAGCTCCGCGAGTTCGCCCTCCGGGATGTCCCGGTGGCGCCGCAGCACCACGCGGTACCCGGCCTTGCGGACCCGGTTGTACGTCTGGCGCAGCGTCCGCATCGAGCGGCCCTCCAGGCTGAAGCCATCCGTCTCGACCACCGCCTCGTCGCCGATCTCCAGCGCCCGCAGCCCCGCCCGCCGGTACGCCGTGCCGGCCTGCTCGCCCGCGCCCGTGACGGCCGGGATCCAGGCGTGGTCACGGACCTCCTGCCGCCAGACCTCGATCGCCTGCGGCCAGGCCTCCGGGTCCCCGAGCGGGTCGCCGGAGGCCAGCGCGACACCGTTCACCACCCGGTGCAGCACGGCGGCCTTGCCGGACGGCGACCAGCAGACCGACTTGTCGCGGCGCAGCGCGAAGTAGCCGAGCGAGTCCCGGGCACCGTGCCGCTCCAGCAGCGCCCGCAGCCGCCGCTCGTCCTCCGGCTCCAGGTGCAGCAACCCGCGCGCGGAGCGGAAGAACACCCGGACGGTGAGCAGCAGCAGCGCGGCACCGAGGATGTTGATCGTCAGATCGGCCCAGCCGGCCACCTCCAGCGGCGAGTACTCGACGATCCCGGAGAGGGTGACCAGCCGGAACAGGACGTACTCGGCCGCGTCCCCCCAGCCGGGCGGGGTGCCGGACTGGCTGAGGCGGACCAGTGCCGCGCCCAGGCCGGTGAGCGCGGCCCCGCCGAGCAGCAGCACGCCGAGACCGAGCACGATGTTGCCTCGCCCGCCCTTGACGTGGAAGGCGGGCCGGCCGAGCAGCAGCACGACGAACAGGACGACGGTGAGCGCCGCCGACACCCAGTTGAACGGGTGTGCCCGGTCCTCGGGCAGCACCACCAGCGCGAGCAGGAACAGCACCGCGTACACCGCGACGACGGCGACCGCGACGATCCAGGCGGCCCGCTTGCGGCGGCGCAGCATCACCGCGAGCAGCCCGGCGAAGAGCGCGGCGGTGAAGCCGGCCGTCATCAGCACGGGGGTAAAGAACTGGCCGCTGTTGGCGTGGTTGACCTGGTCCCGGAAGGGTTCGATCAGCCCGGCGACCAGGTTGAGCAGCGCCGCGATCCGCAGGTACCACTCGGCGAGTACCGCGCACCGGGCCCGCCAGGCGGGCAGCGGCGGCGGGACGTACGGCTCGGGCGGCAGCTCCGGCTGTGCCGGCTCCAGTGGCACGGGCTCCGCCACGACGTCGGGGGCGCCCGCGAGCACGTTGTAGACCGAGGACTTGGCCGCGACCAGACGTTGGTGGATCTGGGTGTCCCGGCGCTCGGCCCGGGCCATCCGCTTGGGCCGCGAGTGGTACCGCCAGCGTGCCCACGGACTCCTCGGGCGGGCCAGCCGGACCGCGCCGATCGCCGCGAGCGGCCACACCATCACACCGAGCAGGCCGGTCCAGATCTTGCCCTTGATGAGGCTGATCACCACCAGGAGCAGCAGCACCCCCGCCCCCACCAGCTGCCCCAGCGTCAGCCCGCCGTTGAAACCACCGAACGGCAGCTCACCGAGCAGCAGCAGACCGATGATCGACACCGCCAGGATCACCGCGTCCACGGACTTACGGCCCTGCTCGCTCCAGTAGACGTCCTGCAGGTGCAGCACCAGCGCGAACTCGTCCAGCACCAGCCCGCAACCGATGCCGAACCCGACCGCCAGCACCTCCCGCAGCACCCCTCCGCTGCCCCGGACGGCGAACGCGCCGACCCCGCAGATCACCATCAACGCCTGGCCGAACACCACGTGGTGGATGTGCAGCCCACCGGGGGTCACGTTGCCCGGCCACCAGCTGGTGCCGCGCCGGATCATCCGGACGCTGAAGCGGATGAACAGGAACGAGGCGATCAGCCCGGCCAGCAGCAGGAAGAGCGGCTGCCGACCGGTGTCGACGATCCGCTCCCGGTACGCGTCGAGCACCGACTGCCACATGGCTGGACGTACACCTCCGGACAGCGTTCCGATCGGGTGGGTTCGAGCGGGTGGGTTCGTACGGGCGGGCTGGCTCGTACGGATGGGCTCTTACCCAGCATGGCTCTGACCCTCCAGCTGACGTCGGATCAGACCCTGCCGCCAGCCGACAGGCCCTCAGGTACTCCGAACGGGCAGCGGGCTGCCCGCACCCGGGTGTCGGCCTTCCCTCGCCCGGCCCTGTCATACCGGGCCCATCCGTTACCCCATGTCATACTTTGCCCAAATTCGAACCGTTCGATGACTCATCGGACTTTCGGTCTGCCCCTTCCGCGCGGCTCGAACTCCCCACCGCGCTGTCCAGGCTCTTCCCCCGGCGCGGGCTCTCCGCACGTCCCTTCAGGAACGGATGTGACCATGGACGCTCTCTCCCGCCGGACACTGCTGGCCGCCGGGGCCGCCACAGCGGCCGGACTCGCCGCCGGCTGCGGCACCACCCGCGGCAGCGAGGGCGAGCAGGCGGCTCCGCCCACCGCCGCCGCCGCCTCGGGGAGCCGCGCCGCCGCCCCGACCCCCGTACCCAGGCCGCCCGCCACCCTGATCGGTGACGGCTCGACCTCCGACACCGGGCCGCAGCCGCACCAGCCGAAGCCCGTACAACTCCAGGCCGGCGAGCGGCCGCCGCAGTTCGTGGTCTTCTCCTGGGACGGCGCCGGCGAGCTGGACAACCGGCTGTTCAGCCGGTTCCGGCACCTCGCCAAGGAGCACGGCGCGTCGATGACGTTCTTCCTGAGCGGCATCTACACCCTGCCCGAGTCGAAGAAGAACCTCTACCACCCGCCGCAGCACCACATCGGCGCCAGCGACATCGACTACCTGAGCGACCAGCACATCCGCGCCACCCTCCAGCAGATCGCGCTGGCCTGGCTGGACGGGCACGAGATCGGCACCCACTTCAACGGTCACTTCTGCGGCTCGAACGGGGTCGGCCGGTGGTCTCCTGACGAGTGGGACAGCGAGATCGAGCAGGCGATGTCCTTCGTCATGAACTGGAAGACCAACACCGGCTTCTCCGACCTGCCGGCCCTGCCGTTCGACTACCGCAAGGAACTGATCGGCGCCCGCACCCCCTGCCTGGAGGGCCAGCGCGCCCTGCTGCCGACGGCGGTGGCACGCGGCTGGAAGTACGACAGCAGCGGTTCGGGCGGGCTGCAGGTGTGGCCGCAGAAGTTCCAGGGCGGCGCGCTGTGGGACTTCCCGCTGCAGTCGATCCCGTTCCCCGGGCACAGCTTCCAGGTGCTGTCGATGGACTACAACATCATGTACAACCAGTCCGGCACCAACACCAAGGCCGACCCGGCCAAGCGCGGCGGCTGGCAGACCCAGGCCCGGGACTCGTACCTGGCGGGCTTCGACCGGGCGTACCACGGCAACCGGGCGCCGTTCATCATCGGCAACCACTTCGAGCAGTGGAACGGCGGCATCTACATGAACGCCGTCGAGGACGTGCTCACCGAGATCGCCGGGCATCCCGAGGTGCGGTTGGTGTCGTTCCGTCAGCTGGTGCAGTGGCTGGAGGCGCAGGACCCGGCCGTGCTGCGCAAACTGCAGGAGCTCAACCCGGGCGAGGCACCGACCGGGGGCTGGGAGAGCTTCCTCGGCAACGCCGCCGGCTCAGCCTCCTCGTCCGACTCAGCTTCCTCCGCCGGCGCGTCCGCCGGCGCGTCGGTCGGTGCGTCGGTCGGCGCGTCCGCCGGTACGTCCTGAGAGCAGCGCGCCGAGCAGCGCCACCCCGGCCATCACCAGGAAGATCACCGCGAACGCGGCGGCCGGCGTCGACGCACCGTCGGCGGCAGCCACCGCCGAACCACCGCCCAGCGCCGCGAACAGCACCCCCGCCAGGCCGATCAGCAGCACGTTGCCGAGGGCGTCGCTCATCTGCAGCGAGGCCGAGTTCGCCCCGGCCTCCTCGGGCGTGGACAGCTTCATCATCAGCACGCTGATGCTCGCCACCGACAGACCCATGCCGACCCCGCCGACCGCCCAGGCCGTGGCCGCCAGCCAGACCGGCGCGGCGGGGATCAGGACCAGCGAGGCCCCGGCTATCGCCACGGCCGTCAGCACGAAGCCGAGCCGGATCAGCGCCTCCCGGTGCCGCTGCGCCGCCGGGCGGCCCTGCAACCAGGAGCCGAGCGCCCAGGAGAGTCCGCCACTGGTCAGGGTCAGCCCGGCCATGGTCGGCGAGAGGCCCCGGCGGGTGACCATCATCAGCGGGATGAACGCCTCCGCCGCGAAGAACGCGCCCGCCGCGACCCCGCGCAGCAGGATCACCGTGGGCAGCCCGCGCGCCGCCCGCAGCGTGCCCGGCGGCAGCAGCCGCACCACAGCGGGCAGCAGCAGCCCCGCACCCGCCACCGCCGGGACCAACGCGAGCAGGTCCAGCCGCTGGCCGGCGTACTGCAGCAGACCCGCACCGAGCGCGGCCATCGCCGCCAGCCCGGTACGCCTGCGGTCGATCTCCGCGCCGACCGCGCTCGGCTGCTCACGCTCGGAGCGGCGCAGCGCCGGGCCCATCACCGCGAGCGGCAGAAGTATCAACACCGGTACGGCGAGGAACACCCAGCGCCAGCCGAGGTGCTGGGTGACGGCCCCGGACACCACCGGGCCGACGATCGACGGCAGCACCCAGGCCGCCGAGAAGGCGGCGAACACCGCCGGTCGCAACCGCTCGGGGAAGGCCCGCCCGACCACCACGTAGAGCGCGACGATCACCAGGCCGCCGCCGAGCCCCTGGATCGCCCGTCCCCCGACGAACAGCCACATGTTCACCGCCGTCCCGGCCACCACCAGCCCGGCCCCGAACACGGCGATCCCGGTGAACAGCGGCGCCATCGGCCCACGCCGGTCGCACCACTGCCCGGAGACGACGAGGGCGAAGAGCGTACTGGTGAAGTAGCCGGAGAACGCGAACGCGTACAGCCCGATCCCGTCCAGCTGCCGCGCGGCCACCGGCATCGCGGTGTTCACCGCCGTCGCCTCGAAGGCCAGCAGCAGCACCACCGAGACGATCCCCAGCGTCAGCGCCCGGTACGGGCCGCTGAGCACGCCGCCCGACTCCTCGGCGACGGGCGGCTGCTGTCCGGGGGTGCGGTCGACCGAGGTGGGGGAGGCTGTGGTCATGCGTCTCATGGTAAGGCTCTCGCGCCTCTTTGACTCCTGACTTGTAGTCGGAGCCGCCTCCCCCGTTCGACCTAGGACCTCGGCCGCACCCGGGCGCCCTCCAGGGCGTCAGTGCAACACCTTGAGCCCCACCACACCGCCGAGTATCAGCACCAGGCAGGTGATCCGGGCCGCCGTCGCCGCGTCGCCCATCGCCGCCATCCCGTACAGCGCGGTACCGATCGCCCCGATCCCGACCCACACCGCGTACCCCGTCCCGAGCGGGATGCTCCGCATCGCGTACGCCAACCCGCCCATACTCAGCACGAGCGCGACCGCGAAGACCAGGCTGGGCACCAGCCGCGAGAACCCCTTGGACGCCTCCAGGGCGACCGCCCACACCGTCTCCAGGACGCCGGCGATGATCAGAACGACCCAGGCCATGACGAGTACTCCTCCGCAGTAGTTCGCGACGGGGTTGCCGCTGTGTACTGCGCCGTCTTGTCATACCGGGTACGACGCGCTCGTCCGGGGTGATCGCTCACCTGTTCCCACTGTCCTCGACCGTAGCACGTCGCGACATCGCAACATCGCGACATGCAGAATTCATAATCGGATATTGACGCACCCCACCCCGGGCCGCATAAGATGAATTCACAAGCACGGCGGCCGAGCCGAATCGGACGCCACGACGACAGGAGCAGGCCATGGACAGGAAGACGGTGGCCAGCACAGCGCCCCGCGCCTGTGCCGCTCCCAGTTGTTGTCGCGCCTGCTGTTGTTCCTGCTGCGCCTGAGCGCGCGTTCTCCCCCACCGATGAGGGCCACTGGCCTCTCGTCATCCCATGGCCGTGTGCCCGAGTGGCTTAGGGAACCGCCTGCAAAGCGGTTTACACGGGTTCGATTCCCGTCATGGCCTCCATGCGTTTCCGCCGAATTGCCGAGTGGGTGATCAATTCCACCCTCGGCAATTCGGCGTACGCTTTATCGAAATTCCGAACCCGCGCGGATCACATGCCCGCCAGGGCGTCGGGGCGGGTCCGCCGGGCCGAGATTCTCGACGGTGGAGAAACCCAGATCCGTCAGGTCTGCGGCCAGCTCCTCGGCGGCGAAGTAACTGAGCCAGGGCTCCCCGATCCCGGCGACCCGGTCGGCCCGCGCCTCATGGGCGGCGCGCTTCAGCGGCGCCATGGCAGACGGCGGATCGCCGTAGTCGAACACCACCTCCGCGCCGCCGGGCAGGCCCGCGACGAGGCCGAGCGTGCCGAACACCGCCTCGCGGGTCAGATACGGGACCACGCCCCAGCCAGCCGAAGAAGGCCGGGGCCTGCGAATCGAAGCCCGCCGCCGCCAGGCCGCCGGCCAGACCGTCCCGCTCGAAGTCCACCGGAACGAACCTCTGCGAAGCCGGCGGAACGATGCCGGCCTCGTCGAGCCGTGCACGCTTCCAGGCCTGCGTCGCCGGGTGGTCCACCTCGAAGACGGTCAGCCCCACGGCCTCGTGCGGATTGCGGCAGCCGAAGGTGTCCAACCCCGCCCCCAGCACCGCCAGTTGCCGCACGCCGCGCTCCACCGCGTCGGCCAGCGCGTCCTCGGCGAAGCGGCTGCGGACGGCGATGAAGAGACGCATCAACCGCCGTTCGGGATGAGCCTCGGCGTCGGCGTCACGGGCGAGATCGTCCGGGTCCTCACCGAGGATGCGGACCGCCAGCGGGTCCCGGAAGGCTAATTGCTGACGTGTCGCCAGGGGCGGGTCTTCGCCTTGCAGGCGAGACTCAAGTTCCTCGGCAAGAGCTGACGGACCGTCCGAAGGTGGAAAGCACGGTGGCCCGGCCACGTCAGTTTCGCTGACGTGGCCGGGCCACCTGTCGTCCTACTGTCCTGCTGTCCTACCGGGCTCGGCTACTCGATGACCGGCGGGTTGGCCCCGCCGGTACGCCAGGTGTCCTCGTCCTCGACGAGGTAGTCCGGGCGAGCGCCGTTCTTGCCCTTCTTCTTGTTACCGGCCGCGCCACCGACACCGTGGGCACCGCCCTGGCCGTTGGCACCGTTCTTACCCAGGCCGGACCCGCCCTGGGTGAACGCCTTGCCGCTGGCGCCGCCACGAGCACTGCCGACCGTACCACCGGCCCTACTACCCAGGCTGCTGCCGCTCTTGCCACCCAGGCCCTTGCCACCGGCACCGCCGAGGCCACTGGGAGCGTGCATCCCACCGGCACCGGGTGCACCACTCTTACCCTGGCCGGCACCGAGCGCACCACCGGCGCCACCGGCACCCGTGCCGCCGACACCGCCCGAGGCGCCACCTGCACCGAGGCCGCCGACGGAACCGGCGCGGCCACCAGGAGTGCTGGTCAGACCACTCCCGCTGCCACCACCACCGAAGCCGCCGAAACCACCACCGCCGGGCATCGGGCCGAGGCCGCCTCCACCGAGACCACCTCCACCACCCAGGCCACCGCCGCCACCGAGACCACCACCACCGAGGCCGTCACCGCCACTAGGCAGCGGGCCGGTCACCGGAGGCGTGGTGACGGGGGGCGTCACACTGTCGAGCCCGGTACCGACCGGAACGATCGGCGACGGCACCGGGTGGTGAATCGGCGTGGGCGCAACCGGCTGCCACGGCGGAGTGGGTCCAATCGGCGGGTTGACCTGATGGATGGGCCCACCCGGGTTGTAGACGGGCCCGACCGGGTTCGTACCGATCGGCCCGCCGCCGATGGGGGGAACCGGCCCACCGGGCGGGGGCGGGCCACCACCGACCGGGGGCGCGGGGGGCGCGGGGTGGTGGATCGGCGGCATCGGGGTGGGAGCGGTGCCGGTCGGCGGAGTGGTCGACGGCGGCGGGGGGAAGCCCGTGCCCACGTGCTGGTGGCCACCATCAGGTGGCGGCGGCGGATCGAGGTAGTTGGTGGCCTGGATGTACTGCGGGCTCAGGTGCTCCATGACCCCGATCGCGTTCTGATGCGCGATCTCGGTCGCCGACAGCTGGTCGTAGTTCTTCTTGACCGCAGTGAGCCGGTCCATGCCGCTGGCCAGGTCCGCCTTGAACTGGGCATCAGAACGGTCGCCGAGGTCACTGACCAGCTTCAGACCGCTGTCCCACGTGCTCGGGACGTGGATCGAGGCCATGGCCGTCTTGGTCTGATGCAGGGCGTCACCCGCGAACTTCATCGCGACCGACGTGTTCTGCGCATGAGCAGCCGTGTTCAGCATGCTGCTCTGGATGGCTGACGCACGATCAGTGAATCCCTGCGCGGCGTCACCCTGCCAGTTCTGTGTGGCCTGCTGCACCGCCTTCTGGAGCTCATCGGCAGCGCTCTGGATCTCCTTCTGGACGCTGCTCCAGTGGTCGCCGACCTCTTTGATCCGGTCCGGATTCGAGTGGTCGACCATCCCCTTGAGCGGGACCAGGTCGTACTTGTCGAACTCAGTCTTGGAGGAAGCCATCTCAGACGATCCTCTCCTGCTGCTGGTTCATGGTGACCACGCCGTCTTGTTCGAGACTCCTGTACGACGTGTTGACCGTGTGCGTCTTGTCACCGAAGTCGTTGATCAGGTTGTCGAGGTTCGTCACCATGGCGGTCAGCGACTGCTGCATGGCGTCGTGCTGCGCGTACAGCTGCTGGGCCTCGACGAAGTTGCCACCGAAGTCGTCCTGGACGAGAACGGTGTTGTACTTGGTCTTGTCCGCGGTCTGACCGAGACTCTGCTGGAGCGCGCGCAGTCGCTTGACGACCGCCTCCAACTCGTCGGTATTGACCCGGTATCCGTCGGACATACGGCTCTCTCCCCCTGGAGTGTCGATGCTTCCCCGTCTGGCACTGGCTCCGGCGGGTGGTGAAGGTGCCCGCTCACACGGGCGGCGGCTAGATGACTTGGGCGTTCGATCGTAGCGCTTACGAAGCGGGTGTTGACACACCCTCAACGCGGCTGGTTTCCGCCCGGGCCGTACGGATTCTGGTACGGCTGCTGAGGCGGGTATCCAGGCGGCGGCGCCTGGTTCCCGTACGGCGCCTGAGACTGGTTCGGGTACGGCTGCTGGGGCTGGTTTCCGTACGGCGGCTGCGGCTGGTTCGGGTAGTGCTGCTGCCCCTGGGGCTGCCAGCCGGGCGGTGTCCCGTACGGTGCCGGTCCGGCCTGTCCCGCACCAGGAGTGCGTCGGCGGCGGGCAACCACCACGATCACAGCGACCAGCACAGCCAGGAGCAGAACGCCGAAGCCGCCTACATACAGCACCTTTGAGACACTGGAACTGGAGCTGGCGATCTGCGGCAACGCGCCAGGGGTGGGATTCGCAGTGCCGGGGACAGCTCCACCAGGAGTCGCCGTGCCACCTCCCGAATCACCGGAGCCGGCGGTCTTGGCGAGCGGGCCCTGAGCCGAGCCAACTGGAATGTCCTGCGTGAGCGCTTCGTAGGGCCGGACCACTCCGTACCCGTAGTGCTCGTCAGGCAACTGAGCACCAGCGAGCGCAGAAGGCACGAGTGCCGACTTCACCAGACGGTTCGCCACCTGACCTGCTGTCAGGTTTGGGAACTTGGCCCGGACCAGTGCGGCCGTCGCGGAGACGTATGCAGTCGCGTCGGAGGTGCCGCTCGCCATGCAGTACTGCTGGCCGTCACAGGCGCCAGCGCTCACGACGTCGACACCGGGCGCCGAGAGCATCACCTCTGGCCCCGCGTTGGACTGGCTCCAGATCATGTCGTGCTTGTCCACCGCACCAACCGCGACCACTCCGGGCTCGGCCCCCGGGTAGTCGACCGACGTCTTTCCCTCGTTACCCGCCGCCGCCACGATCAGAACATCGTGCTGAGCGGCGTACCCGACCGCTTCAGCCACCTTGGGGTTCTGGCCTCCGCCCAGCGAGATGCTGATGACCTTCGCACCGTTGTCCACAGCCCAGTGAATATCCGCAGGAACGGCGTCATGGCCGTCCGCGTCGGCTTCATAGACCGGCAGGATCTTGGCTCCCGGCGCCAACCCGAGCATGCCAGCCCCACTGCCGTGACCATGCCCGGCGATCTCGCTGGCCATGCTGGTGCCGTGCGGGTTGGTCGGGTGCGTGACGAGGCCCTTGCCACTCAAGTCATACCCCGGCAGCACCTGCCCCGTCAGGTCAGCGTGGTTCGCGTCGACGCCACTGTCGATGACAGCGACGATAACCCCGTCGCCCCGGCTCACCGACCAGACCTTGTCCAGGTTGAAGTACTGGTTGACCCACTGCGCGTCCCGCACCTGGTCCGCCGAGGCGGCCGGAGCTGCGGTGAGCAGCAGGCTGCCGGCTAGAGCTGTGGCGCTGAGCGCGCGCAAGGTCCTGGTCAGCGTCATCCCTACCCCGTTACCCGTCAGTTGGTTACTGCGATACTGCGTTTGCGGCGGCCCCCACAAACGCAGGGCAGCTCCGATCGTATCGCCCGACAGTGAGACGTGGGCAGGACCCCACACCTCTCCACGGCTTCCGCACCAAGGAGTTGAGGATCCCTTGAGGTAGGAGGGGCCCTCAGCCCGCGATGGCGTCCTCGGGGAGGATCGGCAGCCGGCCGACCGGCAGGCCGGTCGCAGCACGTACGGCGGCGGCCACTGCTGCGGGAGCGACTACCGCCGGGGCCGCGCTGACGGCCTTGGCGCCGAAGGTCGCGACCACGTCCCGCTCCTCCAGCAGGGCCGCGATCCGGACTTCCGGGGTGTCGAGCGCGGTCGGGAGGCGGTAACCCGTGAGCGAAGGATTGACGAGACGTCCACCCTCCGTACGCAGATCCTCCAGCAGCGCCAGGCCGACGCCCTGGGCGACCCCAGCCTCGATGCGGTCCTCGATCTGCCGGGGGTTGAGCGCTCGCCCGACGTCCTGGGCGACCGTCACGTCGACGACCCGGACCGTCCCGAGCTCGATGTCGACATCGACGACGGCCCGCATCGCGCAGAACGCGATCGACACGAAGGCGTCGCCCTGCCCGGCCTCGTCCAGCGGCTCGGTCGGGTGCGGGCGGCACTGAGCCGTCGCCCAGAGCTCTTTCCCCTCCAACGCCTCGCCGACTGGCATGCCGAGCACGCCGTCGTAGGAGGTGATCTTGCCGTCGGCGATCGACAGCAGCTCGACCGACATGCCGAAGTTGGCGGCGATCGGCTGCAGCAGCTGGTGACGGACCATCAGGGCGGCTCGCTCCACGGCTCCACCCGACACCCAGGTGTGCCGCCCCCGCGCCGACGGGCCCGCGATCGACTGGTCGCTGTCGACCGGTGCGACGTAGACCTCGGTCACGCCGAGCACGTCCTGCACGATCTGCCGGGCCAGGGTCGCGAAGCCCTGACCGGAGTCGACGGCGGCGCAGATGACCGTCGCGTGGTCGCCGCTAACCCGGACGGTGGCGGTGGAGACCTCGTCCTCGCCCTCCGCGCCGAGCATGTGCACCATGCCGACGGCGTAGCCGATCCCCCGCCGCACTGCGGCCGGGTCTCCGGCGCCGCCCGGGCCGCCGGGGAGCAGCCAGTCGCCTTCGGGATCGTCCATCGGCAGGGCCGGCAGCGGTGAGGCGGAGACCGCGTCGAGCAGGGCGGCGACCGGAGCGGGGCAGGTGACGGCCTGTCCAGTGGGCATCGGGTCGCCCGTCGCCATGGCGTTGCGGCGACGGATCTCCAGCGGCTCGACGCCCACCCGAACGGCGAGCTGGTCGAGCTGGGACTCGTACGCGAAGCAGGTCTGCAGGGCGCCCTCGCCGCGCATCCGTCCGGCGGGCGGGTTGTTGGTGCGGACGGCCCAGGCGTCGACGAAGACGTTGGGGCAGACGTACGGGCCGACCGAGAAGGCGGTGGCGGCGGCAAGTGCCTCCGAGGAGACGTCCGCGTACGCGCCGCCGTCCAGCAGGATCTGTGCCTCGACCTTGACCAACCGGCCCTCGGCGTCCGCGTGGTGGCGGTAGCGCAGCAGGGCGGGGTGGCGGGAGGTGTGGGTCTGGAAGGACTCCTCGCGGGTGAGGGTCATCTTCACCGGGCGGCCGGTGCGCAGGGCGAGCATCGCCAGGGTGACCTGGAAGGAGAGGTCCTCGCGGTCAGCGGTGGCGCCGGGGATGCCGGTGACGACCAGGCGGACGCGGTCCGGCTCCAGGCCGAGGCAGGCGGCCGTGCGGTCGCGGTCGCCGTGCGGGTCGGTGCTGGAGAGGTGCAGCTCGACGCCGCCGTCCGGGCGGGGCACGGCAAGGCCGGCCTCGGCGCCGATCGGGGCCGGGTCCTGACGGCCGACCTGGTAGAGGCCCTCGACGATGATCTCGCCGACGGCCTCCGGGTCGCCGGTGCGCAGCGGGAGGTGGCGGAAGAGGTTGCCGTCGGGGTGCAGCGGCGGGGCGCTGAACGCCTGCTCGGGGTCGGTGACGGGCTCCAGCACCTCGTACTCGACCACGATCGAGGCGGCGGCCAGCCGCGCGGTGTCGGGATGGTCGGCGGCGACGGCGGCGACCGGCTCGCCATGGTGGCGGATCAGGCCGGCGGCGAGGATCGGGCGGTCGGCGACGATCGGGCCGTGCGGCGCGCCGTCGGGGGCGCCCTCGGGGCCGGGCGGCAGGTCGGCGGCGGTGATCACGGCGTGCACGCCGGGGAGGGCGAGCGCGGCCGAGGTGTCGACCGAGACGATCCGCGCGTGCGGGTGCGGCGCGCGCAGCACGGCGCCCCAGAGCAGGCCCTCCGCCCACAGGTCGGCGGCGTACGGGTAGATGCCCAGCGCCTTGGGCAGGGCGTCGTTGCGCGGCGCGGAACTGCCGAGGCCGAACGGTTCGGGCGTCTGCGCGTCATCGTCGACGGCGGACTGCGCGAGGGCGGACTGCGCGGCGGCCGCCGCCGACGCGATGTCGGTGGGCGAGCTCATGCGTGGTCGTCCTCGGGAAGCGGGATGCCGTGGGCGGGGGTGCTGCCGTCGTAGCCGGTGTGCTCGTAGACGGTGCTGTTGTCGTACGAGGGGTTCTCGTACGTCGAGGTCTCGTACGTCGAGGTCTCGTACGTCGCAGTCTCGTATGTCGCGTTCTCGTACGCGGCGCTGTCGTACGGGGTCCCGTGCGCGGGGGTCTGGGTGTACGGGGTGCCGTGGGCGGGCGTGCCCTCGAAGGGCGGGCCGTCGTGGGCGGTGCCGTGCGCCGGGGTGGCCTCGTACCGGCTCTGCTCGAACGTCGCGTCGTAGGAGGCGTCGTACGGGGTGCCGTCGTACGGCGGTGTCCCGTTGTACGGCGGGGTGGCCGGGTAGGGCGGGTAGTCGGCCGGCTCGTACACGCCGGTCTGGTGGGTGGTGGCAGCTCCCCCGTGGCCCACACCATGACCAACGCCCTGGCCATCCCCGTAGTCGACGCCGTAGTCGGCCACGGCGTCGATGCCGACGCCGATGCCCGTACCGGCGGCGGTGGGCTGCGCCGGGTGCGGCTGCTCGGCCTCGACCCAGGCTTCGGAGTCCGCGTAGAGCGGCATCTCACCGGCCAGCGACAGATCGGCGGCGGACTGCACGGGCACGGCTACCGGCACGGCCGACGGCGCGGCTGCCTCCGGCGGGTCGGCCTGCTCGGGTTCCTCCTGCTCGGGCAGCTCGTCGACGGCGCCGCGTGCCTCCGCGACGACCTGGACGGCCGCCAGCGCGCCCCGGTAGCCGGTGCAGCGGCAGAGGTTGCCGCAGAGCGCCTGCCGGGCCTCGACCTCGCTGGGCCGGTGGTTGCGCTGGAGCAGGTCGTGGACGGCCATCGCCATCCCCGGGGTGCAGTAACCGCACTGCACGGCACCGGAGTCGGCGAGCGCCTGCTGCACGTCACTGGCCGTACCGCCCGCCGACAGGCCCTCGACGGTGGCGATCTCGCTGTCGGACGCCAGCGCGGCGGGCACCAGGCAGCCGGCCACCAGCTGCCCGTCCACCTGCACCGAGCACGCGCCGCACTCGCCCTGCTCGCACCCGTCCTTGGCGCCGGCCAGGCCGAGCCGCTCGCGCAGCACGTAGAGCAGGCTCTCGCCGATCCAGGCGTCGGTGACGGGCCGTTCAAAGCCGTTGACGCGCAGCGTGTACGAGGCACACGGCCGGGCGTCCCCGCCGAACGCGCCCCCGCCGACCACGTCGTGCGTGGGGGGAGTCTGCGCGAGCGGGTCCGTACCCAGGTCGACGTGGCCGAAGCCGATCGAGTCTGTCGTCACTTCAGCGCCCTTCCCAGAGCCCGTCGGGCCAGCACCGATACGGTACGCCGCACGCGCGCCGCGCCTTGGGCCAACCCCTCGTTCGTACCGTCCGGCAGGACCTCGGGGACGCAGGCCCCGGCGACGTACTCCCCGAAGGCGGCCGCGGCCGCCGGGTCGATGACGGTCGCGCCGTCCTCGCCCCGGGCGTCCCAGTCGATGCAGCCGGCGACCCAGGTCTCGGCCTCCAACGGCCGCAGCGGTACCGGCGCGACCGCGCCGACGGCGCAGCGCACGGCCCGGCGGGCGGGGTCGAGGACGAGGGCGACGGAGGCGGTGGCGCGGGCGGGGCCGCTGCGACCGGTGGCCTTGAGGAAGACCTGCGGGGCGTTCAGCAGGGGCACCCGGACCCAGGTGAGCAGCTCGCCGGGGCGGAGCGGGTCGAGGCCGGTGAGCAGGTGACTGACCGGCACCTCACGGGTGGACCCGGCGCGGGCCAGGGTGGCGGTGGCTTCCAGCGCGGCGAGGACGGGGAGGGTGTCGCCGGCCGGGGCGGCGGTGGCGACGTTGCCGCCGAGGGTGCCGACGTTGCGCACCTGCGGGGGGCCGGCCGTGCGGGCCGCGTCGGCGAGGGCCGGGATCAGCGCGGCGAAGTCGGGGCGGTCCATCCGGGCGTGGGTGAGCCCGGCGCCGAGAACGGCGGTGCCGCCGTCCTCGTAGCGCCAGCCGCGCAGCTCGGTGATCCGGCCGAGACCGATCAGGGCGGCTGGGCGGAGCCGTCCCGCGTTGACGGCTTCCATCAGGTCGGTGGCGCCGGCCACCGGCACCGCGCCGGGAGTGGCGGCGAGCGCCTCGACAGCCTCGTCGAGAGAGGCCGGCAGCATGATCGTCCGGTTCACCAGGATTCCACCGTGCTCCACTTGCTCATTGCCGCCCTGCCCCGTCCCTGCAGTGTGCGGCCTGGCCCGTAGGGTACGGGCGATCGGTGCGGGTTGGGCAACTCTGGCACACAATGTTCAGTGATCAACTCCGGGGTCACCGGCAATCGGGGACGAATCCCGGACGAATCCGGGCGCCTTCCGATCCGACCCGGTCCGAACGGAACCAGATGTTCACCAGTTCTTGACGCTCGACCAGCGGCGAGGGTTCCCCGGCGCCGCCCACCCGGTGGCCGGTGGCCGGTCACGGACCGGCCGGAACCGGCCCGTCGGACGGGCGGACGGGCGGACGGGCGGACGGGCGGACGGCTGATGTCCGAGGCAAGGCGCTGCTCTGGCGACGCGACGCCGCCCACCAGCTGCCGACCCGTCCAGCCGACCGGTCTAAACGCCCGGAACCGGCCCGTCGGACGGGCAGCCGGCCACACCGGGGCGGCGCTGCCAGGGGTACGGGCCGCCGGGGGGACGGTATTCGACGCCGAGTGCGTCCAAGCGGGCGTAGTGGACGGCCATCCGGCGCTCGAAACCCTCGAAGTCCCGGGCCTCGGACGCGGGCAGCTCGGACCAGGCGACCTCGGCGAAGGCGGCCAGGCGCGGGAAGGCCCGGTAGTCGACGTCCCGGGCGTCGTTCATGAACTCGGTCCACAGGTTGGCCTGAGTACCGATCACGTGCCGGGCGGCCTCGGCGTCCAGCTCCGGCGGCAGCGGCTCGAAGCGGAAGACGTCCTCCAGCGTGCGGACATAGCCGACCGGGATCGGCTCGTACTCCCCGGCGGCCTGCCGGTGGTCCAGGTACACGTGCTGCTCGGGGCACATCACCACGTCGTGCCCGGCCCGCGCGGCGGCCACCCCGCCCGCGTAACCCCGCCAGGACGAGACTGCGGCGCCCGGCGCGAGGCCGCCCTCCAGGATCTCGTCCCAGCCGATCAGGCGGCGGCCACGCGCCGTCAGCCAGCTGTCGAAGTGCCGGATGAACCAGCTCTGCAGCTCGTCCTCGCCGGCCAGGTCCAACTCCCTGATCCGGGCCTGGGCCGCCGGGCTGGCCCGCCACTGGTCCTTGGGGCACTCGTCGCCGCCCAGGTGGACGAACTCGGCGGGGAAGATCTCCAACAGCTCCTCCAGCACCCCTTCGAAGAAGCGCAGGGTGGCGTCGGAGACGTTCAGCACGTTGGGGTTGATCCCCCAGTCCGTCCAGACGCCCAGCGTGGCGGTGTCCACCACGTCGGTGTTGCCGAGCTCCGGGTAGGCGCAGATCGCGGCCTGGGCGTGGCCCGGCAGGTCGATCTCGGGGACGACGGTGATCTGCCGGTCCGCCGCGTAGGCGACGATCTCGCGCAGGTCGTCCTGGGTGTAGTAGCCGCCGTGCGGCTGGTCGTCACGCCGCTCACCCGAGCGGTACCCGACCATCGAGCGCTCCCGCCAGCCGCCGGCCGAGGTGAGCCGGGGGTAGCGCTTGATCTCGACCCGCCAGCCCTGGTCGTCCGTCAGGTGCAGGTGCAGGACGTTGAGCTTGTGCGCGGCCATCAGGTCGAGGAAGCGCAGCACGTCCGCCTTGGGCAGGAAGTGCCGGGAGACGTCCAGCAGGACCCCGCGCCAGCCGAACCGGGGCGCGTCCTCGATCTCGCAGCCGGGCAGCGCCCAGCCGGTGCGGCGCAGCGGTGCGCGGCGGAAGGCGTCGGGCCCGAGCAGCTGGCGCAGGGTCTGAGCACCCCAGAACACCCCGGCCGGGTCGCCGCCACGCAGCACGGCCCGGCCGTCGCGCACGCTGATCCGGTACGACTCCGGCGCGAGCGCGCCGTCCAGCGTCAGTTCGAGGCCGCCCCCGGCGCCCGGCAGCAGCGGGAGCCCGGTCGCGGCGCCGAGGACGGACCGCAGCCAGGCGCCCACGGCCTCCGTACCGGGCCCGGCCGTCAGCGGCGTGTCCCCGTCGAGCGGGAGGGCCCACTCCTCGACGTACCGGGCGGTCAGCGGAGCAGGGATGAGATCCATGCGGCCCATCCTGCCCCGGCAGCCTGAATTGGCATAGACCACTGGCCGCCTCCGCGACGCCGGCCCCCTAACGGCGGACGCTCTGGAACGACGCAGTGGGGACTACTTGTCCTTGTCGCCGTCCTTGGGCTGCTCGATCCCGTCGAAGATCTCCTTGCACATCGGACAGACCGGGTACTTCTTCGGGTCGCGCCCGGGCACCCAGACCTTGCCGCAGAGCGCGACCACCGGGGTACCGGAGAGCGCGCTCTCCATGATCTTGTCCTTCTGGACGTAGTGCGCGTAGCGCTCGTGGTCGCCGTCCCCGTGGGACACCTGGGGGACTGGCTCGACCAGGGTGCCGGTGCCGAGGCCGCGCTCGGGCTCAAGAGTGCTCATGGGTGCCAAGTCTATGGGGGCCGCTCCGGAGCGGGCCAGCACCGGCGGACGAGAGTCCCGACACGGCAGAGCAGCGAGCCTACGGAATCGCTCAGTTCAGGGTCGGGTCGTCCGGGTAGGTGGCGAGCATGGCCAGCGGTCCGCGCTGGCGGCGCAGTACGGAGCGCCAGAGCCGCTCCGGGTCCGGGCAGGAGATGTCGCCCGGCTCACAGTCGACCAGGTACCAGGCCCCCTCGGCGACCTCGGTCTCCAGCTGGCCCGGCGACCAGCCCGAGTAGCCCGCGAACACCCGCAGGCCGCCCAGCTCCCCGGCCAGTACCTGCGGCGGCGCCTCCAGGTCGACCAGGCCGATCGCGCCGTGCACCCGGCGCCAGCCGAGCGGCTCGGACTGCCCCGGCTCGCCGGGCACCACCGCGACGGCGAGCGCCGAGTCGAGCGCCACCGGGCCGCCCTGGAAGACCACCGAGGGCCGGCCCGCCAGCTCGGCCCAGCCGTTCAGCACCCGCTCCACCTCGATCGGGGTGGGGCGGTTGAGCACCACACCCAGTGCGCCCTGGAGGTCGTGGTCGAGGAGCAGCACCACCGCCCGGGCGAAGTTCGGGTCGGTCAGCATGGGCGTCGCGACCAGCAGTCGGCCGGTGTGCGAGAGGGCCGGGGTCATGACCACATGATCCCGCAGTCCGGCCCGGGACGGGCCCCCAACACGAAACCTGAACACCCGCACCGAACACCCGTACGGTCGAATCGGGCGGCCGGGCCCCCGGCGAAGAGAGCACCATCACCTAAAGGGGCGGAAAGGAACCAATCGACCGGCCATTACCATCTACAGGTGGTGGTGACCCGTTGATCCGGCCGAGACTCCCCCGAGGCTCTGCCGCGCCCGGTCGCCAGGCCCACGGCCCCACCCGCACAGTGACACCGCAGAAGCAGAAGCAGTAGCCACAGCGACACCGCTTGAAGTCCTGCTCTCACCCCTTGGCATCCCGGATTGCGAGAACGATGACCGACGACGTCCTGCTGGTCCACGGCGGAAACCCGCTCGAAGGCGAGATCCGCGTCCGCGGTGCGAAGAACCTGGTCCCCAAGGCCATGGTCGCCGCCCTGCTCGGCACGGGCCCCAGCAGACTGCGCAACGTCCCGGACATCCGTGACGTCAAGGTCGTCCGCGGCCTGCTGCAGCTGCACGGTGTGACCGTGCGCACCGGCGACGAGGAGGGCGAGCTGATCCTCGACCCCTCGCACGTGGAGAGCGCGAACGTCGCCGACATCGACGCGCACGCCGGCTCCTCCCGGATCCCGATCCTGTTCTGCGGCCCGCTGCTGCACCGCCTCGGCCACGCCTTCATCCCGGGCCTGGGCGGCTGCGACATCGGCGGCCGGCCGGTCGACTTCCACTTCGAGGTGCTGCGCCAGTTCGGCGCGACCATCGAGAAGCACCCGCAGGGCACCTACCTGGTGGCGGCGCAGCGCCTGCGCGGCACCAAGATCGAGCTGCCGTTCCCGTCGGTCGGCGCGACCGAGCAGGTGCTGCTGACGGCCGTCCTGGCCGAGGGCGTCACCGAGCTGCGCAACGCCGCCATCGAGCCGGAGATCGTCGACCTGATCTGCGTGCTGCAGAAGATGGGCGCGATCATCTCGATGGGCACCGACCGCACCATCCTGATCACCGGTGTGGACGAGCTCAGCGGCTACACCCACCGCGCGCTGCCGGACCGCCTGGAGGCGGCCTCCTGGGCGTGCGCGGCGCTGGCGACCAAGGGCGACATCTACGTCCGTGGCGCCCGCCAGATCGAGATGATGACCTTCCTGAACACCTTCCGGAAGGTCGGCGGCGCCTTCGAGGTGGACGACGAGGGCATCCGATTCTGGCACCCGGGCGGCGAGCTCAAGGCGATCGCCCTGGAGACCGACGTGCACCCCGGCTTCCAGACCGACTGGCAGCAGCCGCTGGTGGTCGCGCTGACCCAGGCGAGCGGGCTCTCCATCGTGCACGAGACGGTGTACGAGTCGCGGCTCGGCTTCACCTCGGCGCTGAACCAGATGGGCGCGCACATCCAGCTGTACCGCGAGTGCCTGGGCGGCACCCCGTGCCGGTTCGGCCAGCGCAACTTCCTGCACTCCGCAGTGGTCAGCGGCCCGTCCAAGCTGATGGGCGGCGAGCTGGTCATCCCCGACCTGCGCGGCGGCTTCTCGTACCTGATCGCGGCCCTGGCCGCCGAGGGCACCTCGACCGTGCACGGCATCGACCTGATCAACCGCGGCTACGAGAACTTCATGGACAAGCTCCGTGACCTCGGCGCCCACGTCGAGCTGCCCAGCGAGGAGCTCGTCACCGTCTGATCCGGCGGACAGAACGACTGTGGCCGGTCTCCCCGCGAGGGGGGACCGGCCACAGTCGTTGTCACTTCACTACGTCACGCTCAATACGTCACGCGGGGCTCCGGGGAGCCTTGCGTCACTTGCCCTTGGCGGCTTCCTTGAGCTTCGAACCGGCGCTCACCTTGGCGCTGAAGCCGGCCGGGATCTGGATCGGGTCACCGGTCTGCGGGTTACGCGCGGTGCGGGCGGCGCGGTGGGTGCGCTCGAAGGTGAGGAACCCGGGAATGGTGACCTTCTCGTCGCCCTTGGCGACGACCTCGCCGACGACCTCGGCGAAGGCGGCCAGAACAGCGTCGGCGTCCTTGCGGGTCACCTCGGCGCGCTCGGACAGAGCGGCCACCAGCTCACTGCGGTTCATGTGTACTCCTGTGGTCTGTTCGCGTTGCGGCGTGCGGGGGCCCCATCGGTCGTCCCTCCGGGGGTATCCGGCTGGGCCGCTGGTCCGCACACACTGTGCTCATTCAGGCGAGGGTTGGTCAGGGGTCGGGCTTGCACCCCGAAGCGCCTCAAACCGCACTGCCTGGGTACGAATCCTGCCCCGACCGGCACTGAGAAAGCCAATCGGGCCTTGGCGGACTGACCCGAACAGCGCCCTCCGGGCGGAGTTGTGACACTCCGTCGGCTCCGGCGGACCGGCGCGGGCGGCGGTCGGGACGACACGCCGATAGGCCGAGGGGGACGTTCCGTACTTGTCGGACACGCCCACCCCGTTCAGGGCTACCGTACGCCCTGTCACCGACAAGCCCAAACACGCCCCTTCCCCTTGTGTCGCAAGGGGAAGGGGCGTGTCTCACCAGGTGGGGCCGCCAATCGGTCAGGTGACCGAGCCGACGACACGCCAGGAGTGACCCTTCGAGCGGCTCCTGACACTCCCGATACCGGACCGATCAGGGAGAAACCGGTACGGATCCGGCGCGGATCCGGCGCGGCTCCCGTGCAGATCCGGTGCAGATCCGAGGTAGATCCGGGTCGGCGGGCCCGGGTCGGCTGGCCCGGCAGAGCAGCTCCGGCTCAGCGGGTCCGACTCAGAGCCGGACCTGCGGGAAGGAGGTGGTGTCCAGGGTGCCGACGATGCCGTGGGTGGGCCGCGAGGGGGCCTGCTCGGCGTCACCGCGCGCCGCCACGGCGGCGTCGCGGACGGCCGAGGCGACGGTCTTGGCGACGTCCGGGTGGAAGACGCTGGGGATGATGTAGTTGGCGTTGAGCTGGTCGTCCGCGACGGTGGTGGCCAGCGCGCGGGCGGCGGCGATCATCATCTCGGTGTTGACGGTCTTGCTCTGGGCGTCCAGCAGGCCGCGGAAGACACCCGGGAAGACCAGCACGTTGTTGATCTGGTTCGGGAAGTCGCTGCGGCCGGTGGCGACCACGGCGGCGGTCTGCCGGGCGACGGCCGGGTCGACCTCCGGGTCCGGGTTGGCCAGCGCGAAGACGATCGCGCCGTCGGCCATGGTGGCGATGTCGTCACCGTCCAGCACGTTCGGGGCCGAGACGCCGATGAAGACGTCGGCGTCCGCCACGGCCTCCTTGAGCGAGCCCGTACGGCCCGAGCGGTTGGTGTGCTCGGCGATCCAGCGGAGGCTGTCGTTGAGGTCGTCACGGCCCAGGTGGACCACACCGCGCACGTCGGCGACGGTGGCGTGCTCGACGCCGGCGGCCAGCAGCAGCTTGAGGATGGCGGTACCGGCGGCGCCGGCGCCCGACATCACCACCCGGATCTCGGAGATCTCCTTGCCGACCACCCGCAGCGCGTTGGTGAGCGCGGCCAGCACGACGATCGCGGTGCCGTGCTGGTCGTCGTGGAAGACCGGGATGTCCAGGGCCTCGCGCAGCCGGGCCTCGATCTCGAAGCAGCGCGGCGCGGAGATGTCCTCCAGGTTGATCCCCGCGAAGCCGGGGGCGATCGCCTTGACGATGGCGACGATCTCGTCGGTGTCCTGGGTGTCCAGGCAGATCGGCCAGGCGTCGATGTTGGCGAAGCGCTTGAACAGGGCCGCCTTGCCCTCCATCACGGGCAGCGCCGCCATCGGGCCGATGTTGCCGAGGCCCAGTACGGCGGAGCCGTCGGTGACCACGGCGACGCTGTTGCGCTTGATGGTGAGGCGGCGGGCGTCCTCGGGGTTCTCGGCGATCGCCATGCAGACCCGGGCCACGCCGGGGGTGTAGATCATGCTCAGGTCGTCACGGTTGCGGATTGGCAGCTTCGAGGACATCTCGATCTTGCCGCCGAGGTGCATCAGGAACGTACGGTCCGAGACCCGGCCGATCGTCACGCCCTCGATCGCCCGCAGCTTCTCGACGATCTCCTCGCCGTGCACGACCGAGGTCGCGGCGACGGTGACGTCGATCCGCAGCGCCTCCAGGCCGGACGCGGTCACGTCCAGACCGGTGACCGAGCCACCGGAGGACTCGACCGCCGTGGTGATCGAGCTCACTGCGTTGCCCGTGGCCGGAACCTCCAGCCGCACCGTGATCGAGTTCGAGACACTGGGCACCGTCGCCATCGACGTCCTTCTTCCGTCCACTAATTCAACAGATTGTTGAAGCGCTGCTGCAGCGCATGTTAGACCTCGATGGTCGCACCTACCAGTGGGTAGCCAGAAATAACGTTCATTGATTGCACGGACCCGACAACAGCCGCCCCGCCGCGCGGTCCGCATCGTGAAAATCTCTCGTCTCCGGGCTGCCTCACGGAGCTGATGGGTTACATTGGACGAGACACCGGCTCGATCCAAGCCCCCGGGCCCAACCTTAGTCGCTTCGAGCGACCACTTGCCGCGAGGCGAGCATGGCGGGTCGGTGTCACCAACGTGAGGCGAAGGCCCCCACCATCCGGTGGGGGCCTTCGCCGTGAGTGACCGTCAGCCCGGCGGCGTCAGCCGTGCAGCAGCGCCGGGACGCCGTCCGCGTCGGGCAGGTCGTCCGGGCCGGAGAGGACCGTCAGGCGCTGGGTGGCGCGGGTCAGCGCCACGTACAGGACGCGCAGGCCGGCCTCCGACTCGCCGGCGATGCCGGTCGGGTCGGCGACCACCGTCGCGTCGTACTCCAGGCCCTTGGCCTCCAGGCTGCCGAGCGCCACCACGCGCTCACCGAGACCCTTGATCCAGTCCTCGGCCTCGGTACGGCGGTCCATCGGCACGACCACCGCGACCGTGCCGTCCACCTCGGTGAGCAGGTGGGCCAGCTCGGCGCGGACCGCCTCGGCGAAGGCCGCCGGGTCGGTGGAGGTGACCGCCGCGAACCTCGGCTCGATGCCCGTGGAGCGGACGGCGCGCGGCGACTCGGTGCCCGGCGCGGCCAGCGCCAGCACCTTCGCCGCCACCTCGGCGATCTCGGCGGGGTTGCGGTAGTTCACCGTCAGCGTGTGGCGGCGGCGCGGCTTGCCGGACAGCACCTCGTCCAGCGCGGCCTGGGCCTCCTGCGGGTACGGCCAGGAGCTCTGCGCCGGGTCCCCGACGATCGTCCAGGTCGCCATCCGCGAGCGGCGGCCGATCATGCGCCACTGCATCGGGGTGAGGTCCTGGGCCTCGTCCACGATCACGTGCGCGTACTCCGTGCGCTCGACCGGCCCCCGCTCACGCTGCCGGTAGGACCGGTCCGCGTAGGTGGTGACCTCGTCCAGGCCGCTGAGCAGGTCGACGGCGTCGACCTCGCGCAGCTTGGGCCGGGCGGGCTCGCCGAGCAGCAGCTGCAGCTCGTCGATCAGTGCCACGTCGTGAGCGGACAGCGCGCCCTCGCCCCGGTCCGTCAGGTGCCGCCAGGAGGTCGCCAGCAGGCGGGCCTCCTCCGGGGTGACCGCGCGGCGGGCGATCCTGTTGGTGTGCCGGGTCTGCTTGAGCGTCGCCAGCACCCGGCGCGGGGTCACGGCGGGCCACCAGGCGTCCAGGAAGTCCAGGAACACGGCCTCGTCCGACACGTACTCGTCGAACGCCTCCTTCTCCTCCTGGCGCTGCTCCCGGGAGTAGTGGTCGGTGACCTTGGGCAGGTGCCGGACCAGCTCGGACCAGAGTGCGTCCAGCAGCAGGCGGCGGGCGCGCGGACGGAGCAGGTTGAGCGGGGTGCCGCCGCTGCCGACGACGTTGCCGCGCACCGCCTTCAGCCGGCCGGCGTCCAGCCGCAGCGCCTCGCCCCGGGCGAAGACCTTGAGCTCGGTCGGCGCGTCCAGCTCCAGCGCGGCGCGGGCCGCGCGGCGCATCAGCTGCGTCATCCGGGCCGAACCCTTGACGTGAGCGGTCTCGGGCGTGTCGTACCGGCCCGCCTCGATGCCGGCGACCAGGCTGCCGACCGCGCGGATCGCGACCTGCCCCTCCTCGCCGAGCGAGGGCAGCACGCCCTCGGTGTACGAGACGAGCAGGGCGGTCGGGCTGACCACCAGGATGCCGCCCGCGTACCGGCGGCGGTCCTGGTAGAGCAGGAAGGCGGCCCGGTGCAGGGCGACGGCGGTCTTGCCGGTGCCGGGACCACCGGTGACCAGGGTGGCACCGGCGGCGGGCGCGCGGATGACCTCGTCCTGCTCCTTCTGGATGGACGAGACGATGTCGCGCATCGAGTGGCTGCGGGCCCGGCCGAGCGAGGCCATCAGGGCGCCGTCGCCGACCACCGCGAGTTCCGTGCCGTCCAGGGTGGGGGCCAGGTCGGGGCGCAGCAGGTCGTCCTCGACGCCGATCACCTTGCGGCCCTTGGAGCGGATCACCCGGCGGCGCATCACCCGGCCCGGCTCCAACGGGGTCGAGCGGTAGAACGGCGCGGCGGCGGGCGCCCGCCAGTCGATCACCAGCGGGCCGTACTCGGCGTCGAGCACGCCGAGGCGGCCGATGTGCAGGGTCTCGGCGACGGTGGGGTCGGCGGCGTCCAGGGGGGTGTTGGACGGGATGCCGTGCTCTTCGGGCGCGTCGGGTGCCTGGAGGTCGATCCGGCCGAACAGGAAGTCCTCGAACTCGCTGTTCAACCGGTGCAGGTGCGCGCCGGCCCGGTACACCTGGGCGTCGCGCTCGGCGAGCGCGCCGGGGGTACCGACCTGCACGCGCTTGGCGGCGTCCTCGAGGATGTACTCGGCCTCGGCGAGCTTCTCCTCCAGCCGGTGGTAGACGTTGTCGAGGTGGCGCTGCTCCTCGGCGATCTCGCGGTCGCGGACGGTGTCCGCGTCCGCGCCCGGGGTCGTGGGGGCGGGGGTGGGCGTGCCGGCGCTGGTGCCGGTGACTGTGCTGGTCTGCATGACGGTGCTGTGCATGGCCTCGGTGGTTGCGGCGGTGTCTTGCTGGGCTGAGCCGTGCGCGCCCAAAGAGCCCCCTGAGGTGCGTCCTGCGAGTGGTGGGAGACCGCCTCCCGAAAGAAGCGGACAGATGATCCTACGCCTTCGGCACCCGACTTCGTCGATGGGGGGCTGAGATCGAGAGGGCGCGGTGCCAGGCCCCGGACGCACGAAAGCCGCCCTCCGACCGGAGGGCGGCTTTCGATACGTGCCGATCAAACATGGGGTGGTGGAGATGCCGGGAATCGAACCCGGGTCCAGTGGAGTGGATTCAGGACTTCTCCGAGCGCAGTCCGCTGTGCTTTTCTCGGCCCTGGCAGTCACGCGGACAAGCCGCCAACAGGCCCAGCTGCTGTTTGGTTTCCCGCCCACCCTCGCAGCCCGGGTGGACGGTTGAGTTCCCTAAATTATGCCAGGATCCGGATCGGGAACGCTCCGGGCTGACACCACGCTACTCGCTGCTTAGGCAGCGAGCGCGAAGGAATCGCGCTTAGTGTTGGCGATTATTTTTTTGCGACAGATGGTTAACGAGATCATTGTCGCCTTCCTCGGCTCGCTTCTCCTGTTTCGACTTCCCCTGTCGAAACCGATCATCCCCATGTTTTTTTAAGAAGTAACAGCCAGAAGTAACAACCAACTGGCGCGTCATCCGAGGAGGGCTACCCCTACCCGGCGTTGCTGGAGCTATGGTACGCGCTCCGACCGAGAGCGGTCCAGCTCATTTAACGTCCGCCCTGCTTGCGACGGACGGCGGCGACCGCGCGGGCGGTCTCGCGGGTGTCCTGCTGCTCGCGCAGCGTCTGCCGCTTGTCGTACAACTTCTTGCCGACGGCGAGCGCCAGCTCCAGCTTGACCTTGCCGTCCTTGAAGTACAGCGAGAGCGGGACCAGCGTGTGGCCCGTCTCCTTGGTCTTCGCCTCCAGCTTGCGGATCTCCATCCGGTGCAGCAGCAACTTGCGCTTGCGCCGCGCGGAGTGGTTGGTCCAGGTGCCCTGGGTGTACTCCGGGATGAAGATGTTGTCGATCCAGGCTTCGTGCCCCTGGATGTACGCGTAACCGTCGACCAGGTTGGCCCGGCCCTCGCGCAGCGACTTCACCTCGGTGCCGGTGAGCACCAGGCCGCATTCGTAGGTGTCGAGGATGGTGTACTCGTGCCGCGCCTTCTTGTTCTGCGCGATCAGCTTCTGTCCGGTTTCCTTTGCCATAGCGCCGATCATTCTCGCATCCCGGGGGCGTGCGCGGCAGCCCTATTATCCGCGCGTCCCCAGGCCCGCCAGCACCCTCAGGCCCAACTCCGCCGCCTCGGAAGGATCCTGGGCCGGCACGTCGGGCGTCAGCCCGGTGCCGTCGGGCGACCGCCCGTCCGGGGTCTGGTAGCGGCCGACCGTCAGCTCCAGCACCGACCCGTCGGCCAGTCGGCTCGGCTGCTGGACGGTGCCCTTGCCGAACGTACGGGCGCCCACCAGCACCGCGCGGCAGCGGTCCTGCAGAGCCCCCGCCAGCAGCTCGGAGGCGCTCATGGTGCCGCCGTCCACCAGCACCACCAGCGGTGTCGTGGTGTCACCACCCCGGGCGGCGGTCAACTCCCGTGCCACGCCCCGGGCCTCGTACGAGCCCACCGGGCCGCCGTCCAGGAAGACCGAGGCGGTCTCGGACGCCTCCTCGACCAGGCCGCCCGAGCTGCCCCGCAGGTCGAGCAGCACGCCGCGCGCGCCTCGGGCGGCGGCCCGGACCTGCTCGGCGACCCCGCTGGTGAAGCCGTGCACCGCGATCCGGACGATGCCGGCGGCGGGGTGATCCACCGTCACCTCCTGGGCGTCCAGCACCGTCCGGCGCAGCACCACCTCGCGCACCGGCCCGCCCGCCCGCTGGACGGCCAGCGACACGGTCGAGCCCGCCTGCCGGCCCTCCGGCCCGCCGCGCAGCCGGGCCACCACCTCGGTGACCGGGAGGCGGTCGGCCCGGATCCCGTCGATGTGCAGCAGCCGGTCGCCGACCGTGACCCCCGCCAGAGCGGCGGGCCCGGCAGCCCGGACCTGCGACACGTCGGTACTGCCGTCCCGCGCCCGGTCCACCGAGAGCCCGACACCGAGGTACCGGCCGCTGGTGAGGTCCGAGTACGCCTGCGGGCTGTAGTACGCGGCCCAGCGGTCGCCACTGGCTCCGACCAACTGCTCCGCCTGCTGCCGGGAGAGCTGGGCACCCGCCGGGTCGATCCCGGCGGGCAGGTCCGCCGGCACGCTGTCGGAGGACGGCAGTCGGGGTGCGGACGCGGGCTCGCCCCAGGCCCCGGTGGCCGCTCCGGCGAGCAGCACGGCGCCGAACACCAAGGTGAGCGTGGCTCCCTGACGTACCTGGCGCGGCATTGCTGGCATGGCACCGGAGTCTAGGCGCCGCTGCCCCGGCCGAAGCCGAAACGGGCGGACCAGGCACACGACAGCCCCGGACGGCGCAGTGCCGTCCGGGGCTGTTCGATCGCGAACCGCTGTGCGGGGTCGGACCTTTCGGAGCAGTACTTGAACCTTGAGGGCGGTGCTGAACCTTCAGGGCAGTACTAGACCTTCAAGTACTTGCGGAGCGTGAAGAAGGCGGCGACGCCGGCCATCGCCATACCCACCACGATCAGCAGCGGTATCACCGCCAACACCGAGGAGAGCCCGATGAACTGGATGAACTGGACTCGCGAGGCAAGGAAGTTCTGCACGAAGTAGTGCCCGATCAGCAGCAGCCCGGACGCCAGCGCTGCGCCCAGCAGCGCCGCGAAGGCGGCCTCCGCGATGAACGGCATCTGCACGTAGAAGTTCGAAGCGCCGACCAGGCGCATGATGCCCGTTTCACGCCGTCGGCTGAAGGCGGACACCCGGACGGTGTTGACGATCAGCAGCAGCGCGACGAAGAGCATCAGCACCATGATCACGAACGCTGCGGCCTGCAGACCGTTGAGCAGGCCGAAGAGGTTCTCCAGGATCTTCCGCTGGTCCTCGACCGACTTCACCCCCGGTTTCCCGGCGAAGGCGCTCTGGATGACGTCGTACTTGGTCGGGTCGTTGAGCTTGACCCGCCAGGACTGCGGCATCGCGTCCGCGCCGACGGCGGCCAGCAGCGGGTTGTCCGGGTTGGTGTCCTTGTAGCGCTTGTACGCCTCGGCCGAGCTCTCGAAGGTCGAGCTCTGGACCAGCGGCATGCCGTCCAGCACGGTCTTGACGTCCTTGATCTGCTGGTCCGTGGCGACACCGTTGGCGCACTGGGCCGAGGCACGGGCGTCGGACTTCGTGCAGAAGTAGATGCTCACCTCGACCTTGTCGTACCAGTAACCCTTCATCGAGTTGACCTGGTCCCGGACCAGGAGACTGGCACCGGCGAGGGCGAGCGACAGCGCGACACTGACGACCACCGCGATGGTCATCGTCAGGTTGCGGCGGAGACCGACACCGATCTCCGACAGAACGAACTGGGCGCGCATCTTTTATCTCACTCCAGGGTCAATGCAGGGTCGGGCGACGAGGCGGGCGGGTGTCTAGTGCTGGTAGCCGTAGACACCGCGGGCCTGGTCGCGGACCAGCAGCCCCTTGTCGAGTTCGATCACTCGCTTGCGCATCTGGTCGACGATGGCCTGGTCGTGGGTGGCCATCAGGACGGTCGTGCCGGTCCGGTTGATCCGGTCCAGCAGCTTCATGATGCCGACCGAGTTCTGCGGGTCGAGGTTTCCGGTCGGCTCGTCCGCGATCAGCAGCATCGGGCGGTTCACGAACGCCCGGGCGATCGCCACGCGCTGCTGCTCACCACCGGAGAGCTCGCCGGGCATCCGGCCTTCCTTGCCGCCGAGGCCGACCAGGTCGAGCACCTCGGGGACGACCTTGTTGATGGCGCTCTTCGGCTTGCCGATGACCTCCAGGGCGAACGCCACGTTCTGCGCGACCGTCTTGTTCGGCAGCAGGCGGAAGTCCTGGAAGACGGTGCCCAGCTGGCGCCGCATGTGCGGCACCTTCCAGTTGGACAGCTTGCCGAGGTCCTTGCCCAGCACGTGCACCTCACCGGTGCTCGGGCGCTCCTCGCGCAGGCAGAGCCGCAGGAAGGTGGACTTGCCCGAGCCGGAGGACCCGACCAGGAAGACGAACTCGCCCTTCTCGATCTCGAGCGAGACGTCCGACAGGGCGGGACGGTTCTGCTTGGGATAGGTCTTGGAGACGTTGTCGAATCTGATCACGGCTGCATCACGGAGGCCATCCTAGGTGGAATGGCGGACCACTCGGCCGGACTTCCGTGACCCGATCGTTACGTCGAGGCCGGAGGTCGCGGCCCCACGGCGCCGTTCCTCGGTCGGTACCGCCCCTGCACCAGGCCTGGAGCGGACGGCGGGAGCGGCCGTCTGCCACCCCTCCAGCCAGGGACCATACGCGAATCCCCTACGAGCTCGCAGGCACCGCCCGCCGAGCGGCCAGGGAATTGGCGAAGTATGTCCTCATATGACCCGAATAATTCGAGCCATTTCACAGCCACCGCCCCGATTTCCAAGCCGGAAGGGCATCCGACTCCCCCACCCCGGGAGCCGGATGCGCCCGGACCTGGCACAGTGGTAGCTAGTGGTAACAGCAGAGCGGCTCAGTTTGGCCGCTACCCCGCACAGGGCATGGACAGGAACCAGAAGCCCGCCCGGTGCGTTGGCTGTAGCAGCAAGGAGGAGATCGCATGACCTGCGACCAACTGGTGTGCGCCAACTGCAACGGCCGCGTGAGCGACGGCCGCTGCCCGGTGTGCCGCGCCAACCGTGCCCGACTGCAGGAGCAGCAGGGCCCGTTCGCCGCGCTGTCCCCGGCCACTCTGATCGCGCTGCTCGTGGCCCTGCTGGCGGTGGCCCTGATCGCCCGGCAGGCCCTGGCCTGACAGCCGTACGCACGAGGAAGGGCCCCGGGAGAACATCTCCCGGGGCCCTTCTCTCTACGTACTACGACAACCACAACAGGGGCGCGAGGAACTGCGCGAATCGGCAGGCAACCACCTGTGCCCTACCGTTCCGCGCCCCCTCACGCCAGGCGGAGCCTGTTACGCCGCGCCGGTCTCCCGCTGCTTGCGCCAGCGGATGCCGGCCTCGATGAAGCCGTCGATGTCGCCGTCCAGGACGGCCTGCGGGTTGCCGACCTCGTACTCGGTCCGCAGGTCCTTGACCATCTGGTACGGCGCCAGCACGTACGACCGCATCTGGTTGCCCCAGGAGCTGCCCTCGCCCTTGAGCGAGTCCATCAGGGCCCGCTCCTCCTGGCGGCGCCGCTCCAGCAGCTTCGCCTGGAGGACGTTCATCGCGGAGGCCTTGTTCTGGATCTGCGAGCGCTCGTTCTGGCAGGAGACCACCACGCCGGTCGGCAGGTGGGTGATCCGGACCGCCGAGTCGGTGGTGTTGACGCCCTGGCCGCCGGGGCCGGAGGCGCGGTAGACGTCGATCCGCAGCTCGGTCTCGTCGATCTCGACGTGGTCGCTGACCTCGACGACGGGCAGCACCTCGACGCCCGCGAAGGAGGTCTGGCGGCGGCCCTGGTTGTCGAACGGCGAGATCCGCACCAGGCGGTGCGTGCCCTGCTCGACGGAGAGCGTGCCGTAGGCGTACGGGATCTTGACGGAGAAGGTCGCGGACTTGATGCCGGCCTCTTCCGCGTACGAGGTGTCGAGCACCTCGGTCGGGTAGTTGTGCCGCTCGGCCCAGCGGAGGTACATCCGCATCAGCTGCTCGGCGAAGTCGGCGGCGTCGACGCCACCGGCCTCGGCCCGGATGTTGACCAGGGCCTCACGGGCGTCGTACTCGCCGGAGAGCAGGGTGCGGACCTCGAGCTCCTCGACGGCCTTCTGCACGGAGGTCAGCTCGATGAGCGCCTCGGCGAGGGTGTCGGCGTCGTCCTCGTCGGCGGCCAGCTCGAACATCACGGCCAGGTCGTCGACCCGGCCGCGCAGGTGCAGGACCTTGCGCAGTTCGCCCTGCAGGAAGGAGAGCCGGCTGGTCACCTTCTGGGCGTTCGCGAGGTCGTCCCACAGGTTCGGAGCGGCTGCCTCCTCCTCCAGGGACGCGATGTCGGCCCGGATCTTGTCCAGGTCGAGGACGGCCTCGATCGACCCCATGGTCGTTTCGAGGGACTTGAGCTCTTCGGAAGGATCGACGGCTGCCACATGACCAGCCTAATGGCTCCGGGAGGGAGCTGGACTACAGCGGGGGCCCGTGCGACGTCCAGGAGTGCGGAACGAGCCCCCTGGCCGGACCGTGCCGCCCGTCCCGGCCGGCCCCGAAAGCCGCGTACGCCGCTGCCGCTCCCGCCACCAGCAGGACCACCGCGACCAGCACCGCGAGCATCCGGCGGCGCCGTACCAGCGCCCGGCGGCGGTGACTGGGCGCGGGTGCGGCGTTGCGCTGGGCCTGGGACTCGGCCGCGTACGAGGCGAGCTCCTGCGGGGACGGGCGGCGCAGGCTGGTGTGGGTGTCCCGGGTGGAGTCCGGCGACGGGGCCGGGACGAGCGGCACCGCCGGACCCCGGCGGCGCCGGTGGGTACCGGAACCGGCGTCGGCCTCGGCGTACACGGCCTCCCCCGGCGTGGGCGCCTCCTCGGCCGGCGCGCGCTGGACGGGGACGGCGAGCGGGGGCAGTCCGGCCAGCGCCGGGAGCTGCTTGCGCAGGCGGTCGGCCAGTTCGGCGGCGCGCAGCCGGGAGGCGGGGGCCTTGGCGAGGCACTCGGCGATGATCCGCCAGAGGCCGTCGGGCAGCCCCGGGACGGGCGGGATGCTCTCCGTGACATGCCGCCGCAGGACGGCGCCGGTGTGCCCGCCGCCGAACGGGGTGAAGCCCGTGAGCAGCTCGTACAGCACGGTGGCGAGGGCGTAGATGTCGACGGCGGCCCGGGGCTCCAGGCCCTCGATGATCTCGGGGGCGAGGTAGTCGGGGGTGCCGATGATGCGGGTGGCCCGGGTGCGGCGTGGGGCGTCGACCAGGCGGGCGATGCCGAAGTCGGTGAGCTTGGCGCGCGGGGCGCCGCCCGGCCCGGGTGGGGAGAGCAGGTCGAGCATGACGTTCTCGGGCTTGACGTCGCGGTGCACGATCCCGGCCGCGTGCGCGGCTGCCAGGCCGTCCGCGACGTCGGCGATCACCGAGACGGCTGCCTGCGGGGCGAGCACGCCCTCGCGTTCGAGCCGGGAACGCAGGTCGGTGCCCTGGACCAGCTCCATCACCAGCGCCAGGTCGTCGCCGTCCACCACCATGTCGCGCACGCCGACCACCCGGGGATGGTCGAGGCTGGTGAGGGCGGCGCGTTCCTGGACGAAACGGCCCACGAGCACCTGATCGGAAGCCAGATCCTCGCGCAGCAGCTTGACCGCCACTGGCCCGTCCGGCCCCTCACCGAGCCACACGGTCCCGGCGGAACCCCGGCCGATCACCTGGTGGACGGTGTACCGGCTGCCGATCTTGCGTGCCAAAGCTCATGCTCCGTAGGCGGCGGGAGCGCACGGCCGTCGGTGCGCTCGGTGTCGGTGCGTCAGCGACCAACCTACGCGCCCGGAGACCCTCCAGGGGCGCTGGAGGGCCTCCGGGCGCCGCCGGTTGACGGGAAATATCGCGAAGTGTCGACAAAGCGCCAAAACTGCTGATCAGCGGCGGCCCGGCCCGGTCACTTGCCCGTGACGGTCCGCACCCAGGTGACGGCGACGTCGTACCAGCCGTGCACGTCGTTCCAGTACTGCGGCAGCGGGGTGAAGTTCCAGAGCGCGACACCCGCCACCCCGAGGATCAGCAGCACCATCAGACAGCCCTTGAGGCAGCCGAGGCCGGGGATGTACATCCGGTTCCGGCTACGACGGCGCGGCTCCCGCTCACGTTCCCGCTCACGCTCGCGCACCGGCTCCGGCTCGCGCTCGCGCTGATGTGGGGCCGGCGGCTCGGAGCGGCGCGGCGGCGCCGGCTCCGGACGGCGGGCGGGCGCGGGCTGCGGGGTCGGCGGCGGGTACGCCTCGTACTCCGGTCGGCCGGCCTGCTGCTGCCCCCGCTGCTGGCCCTGGCGGCGGCCCTGCGGGGACTGCTGCTGCCCGTACGGCGGCGGGTCCATCGGCGGGCGCTGGGCGTAGCCGCCCGGGCCCGGGCGCTGTTGCTGGTACGCCTGCGGGGACTGCTGGGGCTGCTGCCGGTACGGCTGGTACGGGCGCGGGGCGACCTGGGGGGTGCCGAGGTCCTGCTGGTCGAAGTAACCGACCTCGGTCTGCTGGTTGCGGTCCCGGGCCGCGCGGAGCTGGGTCTGCCACGGGTGCGGCGACTCACCCTGCGCGGCGGCGGCCACCGGCGTGGGCGCGGAGCCGGGCGGCGCGGCGGGCACGGGCGGCATCATCCTGGTCGGGTCCGCCGAGGTCGGCGGGGTGCCCATCAGCTGGGTACGGTCCTCGGCCCCGAACAGCTGGGTGGCGGCCGCCGGGTCGTAGCGGCCGGTCGGCAGCACCTGGGTCGGGTCGGACCAGGTCTGCACCGTCTCCACGACCGGCTCGGCGAACGTGCCGGTGGCCGGGGGTCGCGGGGGCAGCAGCAGCGCGCCGACCGCGAGGGCCGCGTCCACCGCCGCCGGGGAGGCGTGGACACCGACGCCCGCCGCGACCACCCGCAGGGCGTCGGCCAGCGAGACGGCGCTCGGGCGCTCGTCGGGGTTCTTGCGCAGGCAGCGCTCGATCACCGTCCAGAGCGGCTCGGGCATGGTGCGCGGACGCTCCGGGTCCTGCGCGATGTGGGCGTGCAGGATCGCGATCGGGCTGTCGCCCTGGAACGGCGGGCGGCCGGTGACCAGCTCGTACAGCATGATCCCGGCGCCGTAGACGTCCACGGCGGCGGTCTGCGGGCGGCCGTCGGCGGACTCGGGGGCGACGTACGCCGGGGTGCCGACGAACTCGTGGGTCCGGGTGATGCCCGGGGAGTCGGCGAGGCGGGCGATGCCGAAGTCGGTGAGCATCGGGTGCATCTGCTCGACGCCGTCCACATCGGTGGAGGCGAGCAGTACGTTGGCGGGCTTGAGGTCGCGGTGCACGACGCCGTCGGCGTGGCTGGCGGCGAGCGCGTCGGCGATCTGGGCCATCAGCAGGGCGCCCGCGATCGGGCTGAACGGCCCGTTGCCGCGCAGGTAGCGGAACAGGTCGGGCCCGTCGACCAGGTCCATCACCAGGGCCAGCAGCTCGCCCTCGACCACCAGGTCGCGGACCCGGACGATGTTCGGGTGGGTGAGCCGCAGCAGCACCGAGCGCTCGCGCAGGAAGCGCATCACGACGTCCGGGTCGGCCGCCAGCTCCTCGCGCAGTATCTTGATCGCCACCGGCCGGCCGGGCTCGATCCCGGGCACGCTGACGTCCGGGCGCACCTGGGCGCGCCACACGGTGCCGGTGGCTCCGCGCCCGAGGGTCTCCTCGAGCAGATACTTGCTGCCGACTGGCCGCACCTGTGTACTCCTGAATGTCAATGCTCGCCGCCGTGAGCCACGTTTCGGGCAACTCTAACCGTGTCCGCCCCGGTTTCCGAGGTACGGCCTCCGCGCCCGCGAAGAGCTCCCCCAGGAGGCCGGGTTGACCTGACTGCCCGTCGGCTCCACCATGGCGATCATCGCAAGATCGTCAAATCCGGTACCGTGCGCGGGCGGTCGGTCCCGGGTGGCAGGATGGCATAACCACACGTGTGGCCCCTTGGGACACAGCGGCACTAGCCAGAAGGGACCACGGGCGAGATGCAGATCCGGCTGACCGTCCTCCGACCGCGCAGCGGCCCGGCAGCCGCCGGATCGTGCACCGACGTACTGGTCACCGCCCCGATAGGGACGACGCTGGGCACCGTCGCGGGGGCGCTCGCGGGGGCGGTGGGCGTACGCGGCCCGCGCTCGGCGACACACGTGCACCTGTACGCCGGCACCCGGCGGGTGGACGAGCAGGCACTGCTCGGGCACCCCCCGCTGCTGGACGGCGCGATTCTCTCCCTCAACGAGCCGGACCCGGACGCCGACGAGGCCGTCCACCCCGCCACCGCCGAGCTCCGCGTCATCGGCGGACCGGACGCGGGCGGCGTGCACCGGCTGCACGGCGAGCAGATCCGGGTCGGCCGCTCCAGCGAGGCCGACGTCCCGCTCGACGACCCGGACGTCTCCCGGCTGCACCTCTCGCTGCACCTGGGCCCCGACGGCCGGGTGACCGTCCGCGACCTCGGCTCCACCAACGGCACCACGCTCGACGGCCGGTTCCTCCGGGCCGACACCGCCGAGCTGCCCGAGGGCGGACTGCTGCGGGTCGGCGAGTCCACCCTGCTGCTCGCGCCGCCCGACCCGGCGGAGCCCCGGCAGGCCACGCCGGACGGCCTGGGCCACCTCCAGCTCTCCCCCGCACCACCCGCCAGGTCGGCCCCCACCACCCCGGCCCCCGAACCCACGCCGGACCCGCCCGCCCCCGGCCGGGCCCGGGCCCTGCTCTCCCGCCGCCTCGGCCGCTCCGGCCCCGCCGAGCAGCCCCCCGCCGGCGCGGCCCAGCAGCACGCGGCAGCCCGTACCCGGCAGGCCGCCGGCCGGCGCGAGCGCTGGCCCGACCCGGCCTCCCTGCTGCTCACCGCGCTCGCCCCCGGCCCCCGGCTCTGGGAGCGCGGTCCCGGCCACCCGGACGCGCTGACGGTCCGGCTCGGCACCGCCGACCTCCCCGGTGGCGCCGGTACGGCCCCCGGCACGGTGCTGCCCGGCGTCCCCGTGACGGTCGACCTGAAGACGGCCGGCAGCCTCGGCCTGGCGGGCCCGCGCGAGCGTCTGGCGGGCCTGGCCCGCGCCGTGCTGGCCCAGCTCGCCGCCCTGCACCCGCCGAGCAGCCTGAGCACCGTGCTGGTCAGCCCGGACGAGACCCGGGCCGCCGACTGGACCTGGGCCCTCTGGCTGCCGCACCTGCGGCCCGCCCACGGGCAGGACTGCCGGCTGCTGGTCGGCTTCGACCCCGTCCAGGCCGAGGCCCGGCTCGACGAACTGACCGCACCCGACCCGGCCACCCGGCCGCCCGCGACGGTGGTCCTGCTGGACGGCGACCCGGACACCCCGGCCGCCCGCCGCGCCCTGGAGCGGCTGCTCAGGCAGGGCCCCGCGCTCGGCGTCTTCCCGATCTGCCTCGCCGAACACCCCGACGAGCTGCCGGACGGCCTCGGCGCGACCGGGCTGATCACCGGCGAGGTCTCCACCCAGCTCACAGTCACCCGCCCGGCCATGTCCGGGCACGAGGTGCTGCCGGACATAGCCCTGGACGCCGTCTCCGCCGCCTGGGCCGAGCGGCTGGCCCGGGTCCTCGCCCCGCTCCGCGAGGCCACCCCCAACACCCGGGGCCCGCTGCCCGGCACGCTGCGCCTGCTAGACCTGCTGCACCTGGACACCGTCACCCCCGCCAAGCTCTCGGCCCGCTGGGCGGCCCTGCCCGTCACCCCCGGCACGGCCGCCGCCCTGCTCGGCACCACCCGCGACGACCTCTGCACCATCGACCTCGCCGACCCCGACCTGACGGCACCGGGCGAGCCCGGAGGCCCGCACCTGCTGGTCGGCGGCGCCAAGGGCTCGGGGAAGACCGAGCTGCTCCGTACCCTGATCGCCTCGCTCGCCGTCTCGGAACGCCCCGAACGGCTCACCGTCACCGTCGTCGAGGGCCGGGGCTCCACCGGCACCGACGATCCGGCGGGCCTGCGCGGCTGCACCGACCTGCCGCACGTCACCACCCACGTGGACGCGGCAGCCGACCCCCGGCACGCGATGCTCGCCGCCGAAGCCCTGCTGGACGAGCTGACGCACCGTGAGGAACTCCTCGGGGAACTCGACTTCGCCTCCTGGCACTCCGTACGTGCACACACACCCGCACTGGTGGCCGCAGGCCGGGCCGGCTCCCCCGACGCCCCCCGGATCGCGGGCCCGCGCCAGGCCCCGGAAGCCCGCGCCGCGCTGCCCGCCCGGCTGGTCGTGGTGGTGGACGACTACGACGCGCTGCTCTCCCCCACCTCCCCGGCCGGACGCCCGCTGGCCCGTGCGCTGGCCGCCGTCGCCCAGCGCGGCGGACGGCTCGGGATGCACCTGGTGGCCGCCACCGGCGCCCCGGAGGAGACGGCCGGCAGCGAGGTCGACGAGGCCGCGCTGCTGCGGATCGCCCTGCGTACCGGCGACCCGGCCGACTCCGACCTGCTGATCCACCTCCCGGACGCCGCCGCCCTCACCGACGACACCCCGGGCCGTGGCTACCTCCGCCGCCCCGACGGCGGGGTCACGGCCTTCCAGACCGCCCGGGTCAGCGGCCGCATCCCCCGCACCGCCACCCTCCGCCCGACCGTCGTCGCCGTGGACCGCTCCCAACTGGGCGCCCCACCCACCCGCCGCCCGGTCCGCGAACTGGGCAACGGCCCCACCGACCTAGCCCTCCTCGCCAGCGCGCTCCAGCGTGCCGCTGCGCAGTAACCACAACCAGGGGCGCGAGGAACTGCGCTGATCGGGGTACCAAAAGGGGCGCGGGGAGCTGCGCTGCCAACCATGCACTCCCGTACACAGTTGCGCAGAACAGCTCCCCGCGCCCCGAGCAAGTTGGCCGCTACTGCATCGACCCCGTCCGCACGAGAGTGCGGATGGTCCGCATGGCCACCGACAGGCTGGACAGCTCGTAGTTGTCCGAACCCCTTATGTCGTCGAGGGTGGTCCTGGCCCGGCTGAGCAGGTTCCTGTTGGTGTCCGCCCAGACCTCGTACCGCTCCTCGGGCGAGGCGCCCTCGGGGCCGCAGGCGAGGATGTCGGCGGTCAGCGCCGCGTGGGCCGCGAAGAGTTCCTCGCGGATGGACGCGCGGGCCATCGAGGACCAGCGATCGGTACGCGGGAGCTCGATGATCCGGTCCAGCAGGTGGGTGATCTGCAGGCGGTCGGCGAGGTCGTAGTACAGCTCCGCGACCTCGGTGACCTCGGCACCCGAGCGGTCCGCGACACCGACGATGTCGAGGGCCGGGAAGGCGGAGGACAGACCCGCGATCCGGACCGCGAGCGCGTCCGGCACACCGGCCGTGGTGAGGTCCTGGTAGACCGCCTCGAACCAGACCAGGTCCTCGCCGCGCAGCGGCTTGGGCAGGCTGCCCCAGACCTGGTTGACCCGGTCGTGGAAGAACGCGATGGTGCCCGCGATGTCGAGCGGCTGACGCCGGTTGTTGAGCAGCCAGCGGGTGGCCCGCTCGACCAGTCGGCGGGAGTGCAGCCGCATCCGGGTCTGCGCCCGGGCCGACACCTGGTTGTCCAGGCCCTCGACCTCGTCCCAGATCTCCGCCAGGCCAAAGACCGCGCGCGCCGCCGTGTGGGTGCGGGCGATCTCCTCGTGCGTCGCGCCGGTCTCCTCGCGGAGGCGGAAGGCGAAGGTGCAGCCGCCCTGGTTGATCGTGTCGTTGACGATCAGGGTGGTGATGATCTCCCGGTGCAGCGGGTGCCGGTCGATCGCCTCGGCGAACCTGCCCTGCAGGGCGGTCGGGAAGTACTCGTGCAGCGTGGAGCGGAAGTACGGGTCGTCCGGCAGGTCGGTGCCGAGCAGCTCGTCGGCGAGCGTGATCTTCGTGTACGCGAGCAGCACGGACAGCTCGGGCTGGGAGAGCCCGCGTCCGGCCTGCTGGCGGTCCCGGATCTGCTTCTCGGTGGGCAGGAACTCCAGCGCGCGGTCGAGCTGGCCGTCCGCCTCCAGGCGGTTGATCATGCGCGAGTGCACGTTGACCATCGAGCCGGCCTGGGCGACGGCGTTGGCGAGCACCACGTTCTGCGCGTAGTTGTTGCGCAGGACGAGCGCGCCGACCTCGTCGGTCATCTCGGCGAGCAGGGTGTTGCGCTGCTTGACCGTCATGTCGCCGTCGGCGACCACCTGGTTGAGCAGGATCTTGATGTTCACCTCGTGGTCCGAGGTGTCCACGCCGGCCGAGTTGTCGATGGCGTCGGTGTTGATCCAGCCGCCGGTGCCCTCGGGGCCGCCGGCCGCCGCGTACTCGATCCGGCCGAGCTGGGTGCAGCCGAGGTTGCCGCCCTCGCCGATCACCCGGGCGCGGACCTGGCCGCCGCTGACCCGGATCGCGTCGTTGGCCTTGTCGCCGACCTCGGCGTTGGTCTCCCGCGAGGCCTTGATGTAGGTGCCGATGCCGCCGTTCCAGAACAGGTCGACGGGCGCCTGCAGGATCGCCTTCATCAGCTCGGCCGGGGTGAGCCGGGTCTCGCTGATGCCGAGCGCGCCGCGGACCTGTGCGGTCAGCTGGATCGACTTGGCGCTGCGCGGGAAGATCCCGCCGCCGGACGAGATCAGCTTCCGGTCGTAGTCGTCCCAGGAGCTGCGCGGCAGGTCGAAGAGCCGGCGGCGCTCCGCGTACGAGGCGGCGGCGTCCGGGTTCGGGTCCAGGAAGATGTGCCGGTGGTCGAAGGCGGCGACCAGGCGGATGTGCTCGCTGAGCAGCATCCCGTTGCCGAACACGTCACCGGACATGTCGCCGATGCCGACGACCGTGAAGTCCTCGCTCTGGGTGTCGACGCCCAGCTCGCGGAAGTTCCGCTTGACCGACTCCCAGGCGCCCCGGGCGGTGATGCCCATGCCCTTGTGGTCGTACCCGGCGGAGCCGCCCGAGGCGAACGCGTCGCCCAGCCAGAAGCCGTACGACTCGGCGACACCGTTGGCGATGTCGGAGAAGGTCGCGGTGCCCTTGTCGGCGGCGACCACCAGGTAGGTGTCGTCCTCGTCGTGGCGGACCACGTCGACGGGGTGGACGACCTCGCCGGCCTTCAGGTTGTCGGTGATGTCGAGCAGCGCCGAGATGAAGGTCTTGTACGAGGAGATGCCCTCGGCCAGCCAGGCATCGCGGTCCACACTCGGGTCCGGCAGCTGCTTGGCGACGAAGCCGCCCTTGGCGCCGACCGGGACGATGACGGTGTTCTTGACCATCTGGGCCTTGACCAGGCCGAGGATCTCGGTACGGAAGTCCTCGCGCCGGTCGGACCAGCGCAGACCGCCGCGCGCGACCTTGCCGAAGCGCAGGTGCACGCCCTCGACCTGCGGCGAGTACACCCAGATCTCGAAGGCCGGGCGGGGTGCGGGCAGGTCCGGGATGGCCTTCGGGTCGAACTTCATCGACACGTAGTCGTGCCACCGGCCGTCGGCCGCGTGCTGGAAGAAGTTGGTCCGCAGGGTGGCCGTGATCAGGTGCAGGAAGGAGCGCAGGATGCGGTCCTCGTCCAGCGAGGCGACCTCGTCGAGCGCGCCGGCCAGCTCCTCCAGGATGCCCTCGGTCAGCTCCTGGGCGCCCGACTGGTGGCCGGGGCTCAGGCGGGCCTCGAAGAGGTTGACCAGCAGCCGGGTGGTGTGGGCGTTGTTGCGGAGCGCGTCCTCCATGTAGTCCTGGGAGAAGGTGCTCCCGGCCTGGCGGAGGTACTTGGCGAGGGCGCGCAGCACCACGGCCTGACGCCAGTTCAGCCCGGCGGTCAGGACCAGCTCGTTGAAGCCGTCGTTCTCGGCCTTGCCCGTCCAGGTCGCCGCGAAGGTGTCCTGGAAGCGGTCGCGGGCCTCGTCGGTGAGGCCGGTGGCCTCGCGCAGCTTGAGCCCGAAGTCGTAGACCCACGCGGTGGTCTCGTCGGAGCGGCGCAGCGCGTACGGGTGCTCGTCGAGCACCTCCACGCCCAGGCGCTGCAGGACGGGCAGGACCTCGGTGAGCGAGATCGGGCCGCCGACCCGGTAGATCTTGAAGCGGCGCTCGTCGTCGCCCGCGCCGACCGGCTGGTACAGGTTGAGGCGGAAGTCGCCCTCGCCGCTCAGCGACTCGATCTGCTTGAGGTCGGCGACGGCCGCGCGGGCGGTGAAGTCGGCGCGGTAGCCGTCGGGGAAGGCGTTGGCGTACTTGTGGGAGAACTCGGCGGCCTTCTCCTCGCCCAGCTCGACGTGCAGCTGGTCGTTGAAGCCGTCCATCCAGAACCGGGCGGCCTCGGCGAGCTTCGCCTCGATCCGCTCGATCTCGGGCTCGGTGAGCTGCGGCAGCTCGCTGCCCTTGGCGACCCGGATCACGAAGTGCAGACGGGTCAGCACCGACTCGGTGGAGTAGATCGTGTAGTCGATCGCGGTGCCGTTGAGCTCCTGCTTCAGGATCGCCGTCAGGCGCTCCCGGATGCGGGTGGTGTAGCGGTCGCGCGGCAGGTAGATCAGCGCGGAGAAGTAGCGCCCGTACTCGTCCTGGCGCAGGAACAGCCGCAGCCGGCGGCGCTCCTGGAGGTAGAGCACGTTGGTGGCGATGGTGAGCAGCTCGTCCGCCGGGGTCTGGAAGATCTCGTCCCGGGGGAAGGTCTCCAGGATCTGCAGCAGGTCGCGGCCGTCGTGGCTGTCGCTGGAGAAGCCCGAGGTGGTCAGCACCTCCTGGACCTTGCGGCGGACCACCGGGATGCGGGTCACCGACTCGGTGTACGCGGCGGAGGAGAACAGACCGAGGAAGCGGCGCTCGCCGACCACGTTGCCGGCCGCGTCGAACTTCTTGACGCCGACGTAGTCCAGGTAGGCCGGGCGGTGCACGGTCGCCCGGCTGTTGGCCTTGGTGAGGACGAGCAGCTTCTTCTCGTGCGCCTTGGCCCGGACGGGCGCGCTCATCCGGCCGAAGGCCTCACTGACCGGGTGGTGGTCGGTGTCGTGGCTGAGCGGGTCGGAGCGCAGCACGCCGAGGCCGGTGCCGGGGACGGCGCGCAGCACCTCCTCGCCCTCGTGCTCGGCGAGCTCGTACTCGCGGTAGCCGAGGAAGGTGAAGTGGTCGTCGGCCAGCCAGCGCATCAGCTCCCAGGCCTCGCCGACCTCCTGCTCGTGCAGGTGGGCCGGGGGCTCCTCGGCGAGCTCGTCGGCGAGGCGCAGCGCGCCGTCGCGCATCTTGGTCCAGTCCTCGACGACCTCGCGGACGTCACCCAGGACGCGGCGCAGGCCGGTCTCGATGGCGGTCAGGTCCTCGCGGTCGGTCTCGCGGTCGATCTCGATGTGCATCCAGGACTCGACGATCGCGTCGGCCGGCCAGTCCGCGGTGGCGGTCTTGTTGCGCGAGCAGGCGTCGATGTCCAGGATCTCCAGCAGCTTGCCGGTGATGTCACGGCGGACGGCCAGCTGGGGGTGGATCACGACGTGGATGCCACGGTCCTGGCGGGTCAGCTCGTTGGTGACCGAGTCGACCAGGAAGGGCATGTCGTCGGTGACCACCTCGACCACGGTGTGGCCGCAGGACCACCCGTTCTCCTCGACGGTCGGGGTGTACACCCGGACCTCGGCGGTGCCCTGCGGGCGCTTGAGCCCGAGGCGGTAGTGGGAGGCGGCCGCGCCGTAGACGTCGACCGGGTCGCGGTCGACCAGGTCCTCGGGCGCGGTGTGGAGGTAGTAGTGGTGCAGGTACGCGGTCAGAGCACCATTGCTCAGACCTTCCCCTGGCGCCGCTCCCCCCACCTGGCTGTTCTCAGCGGCTGCTGCTGCCTTCTTGAGCAGTTCGGCCTTGGCTGCGTCCAGCTTGGTCTGCATGGCTTGTTGGCTCCTGTCGCGCGCCGTTGCGTGACTCGGTGGTGGTGGGTGATCACCGCCGGGTCTGCCGCAATCTTCCCTCACATTCTGGGTGAAAAGCGCCCATGCCACGCATGGATCACCTCTCGACCGGGTACATGAGAGCTTTTGGCCTGCGGAGCCAACCCGACGACGCCAGTCAGCCTAACGGGCTGAAACGAAGGTGTCAGGGGACAGGGAGGCACAAACCCGCAGGAAGATCGATCCCTCCTGGACACCTTGTCCAAACTGGTGATCGAAGCATGTCAGTCCCTGTCAGGTCGGAACACCTGCTCATCCCATGTGCGGGTAACGGTGGTCCGTCGGCGGCACGAACGTCTCCTTGATCGACCGGGCCGAGGTCCAGCGCAGCAGGTTCTGCGCCGCGCCCGCCTTGTCGTTGGTCCCCGACCCGCGCCCGCCCCCGAACGGCTGCTGCCCGACCACCGCGCCGGTCGGCCGGTCGTTGACGTAGAAGTTGCCCGCCGCGAACCGCAGCCGCTCCACCGCCTGCGCGATGGCGTACCTGTCCTGAGCCAGCACAGCCCCCGTCAGCCCGTACGGCGAGGTGGAGTCGACCCGGGCGAGCACGTCGTCCCAGCGGGAGTCCTCGTAGACGTGGATCGCGAGGATCGGCCCGAAGTACTCGGTGCTGAAGATCTCGTTGCGGTGGTCCCCCGAGACCAGCACCGTCGGCCGGACGAAGTACCCGATGGCGTCGTCGTACTGGCCGCCCGCCACCAGCTCGACCGTCGGATCCTGGACGGCCCGGTCGATCGCCGCCCGGTTCTTGTCGTAGGCGCGGCGGTCGATCAGCGCCCCCATGAAGTTGCTGAGGTCGGTGACGTCGCCGACGGTCAGCGCGTCCACCTCCGCCAGGAAGTCGTCCTTGATCTGCTGCCAGAGGCTGCGCGGCAGGTACGCCCGGGAGAGCGCCGAGCACTTCTGCCCCTGGTACTCGAACGCACCCCGGATCAGCGCGGTCTTCAGGGTCAGCGGGTCCGCCGAGCGGTGCGCGACCAGGAAGTCCTTGCCGCCGGTCTCCCCGACGATGCGCGGGTACGCCCGGTACGAGGCGAGGTTGGCGCCGATGGTCTGCCAGAGCGACTGGAAGGTCGCGGTGGAGCCGGTGAAGTGCAGGCCCGCCAGCGCCGGGTCGGCCAGCGCGACCTGGGAGAGCTGCTTGCCGTCCCCGGTCACCATGTTGATCACCCCGGGCGGCAGCCCGGCAGCCTCCAGCACCCGCATCAGGTGGAACGCGGAGAGCGTCTGGGTCGGCGAGGGCTTCCAGACCACCGTGTTGCCCATCAGGGCCGGCGCGGTCGGCAGGTTCCCGGCGATGGCGGTGAAGTTGAACGGCGTGACGGCGTAGACGAAGCCCTCCAGCGGCCGGTGGTCGGTACGGTTCCACACCCCGGGCGAGGACTGCGGCTGGTCGGCGAGGATCTGCCGGGCGAAGTGCACGTTGAAACGCCAGAAGTCCACCAGCTCGCAGGGCGAGTCGATCTCCGCCTGCTGGACGGTCTTGGACTGGCCGAGCATGGTGGCCGCCGCGACCGTCTCCCGCCAGGGCCCGGCCAGCAGGTCCGCCGCCCGCAGGAAGACGGCCGCGCGGTCGTCGAACGAGAGCGCACGCCACTCGGGACCGGCCGCCAGCGCCGCGTCCACGGCCAGCCGGGCGTCCTCCCTGGTCGCGTTCCCGAGCACGCCCAGCCGGGCCGCGTGGTGGTGCGGCTGGACGACGTCGATCCGCTCGCCGGCGCCGAACCGCTGCTCGCCCGCGATCGTCATCGGCAGCGGGATCGGCTCGGCGGCCAGCTCGTCCAGCTTCTGCTCCAGCCGGGCCCGTTCGGGGCTGCCGGGGGCGTAGCCGTGCACGGGCTCGTTGCGCGGGATCGGCACCTGGGTCACTGCGTCGATGGGCATGGCGGCTCCGCTCGGTCGAAAAACTGACGTCAGTCCCAGACTGACTACCTTTCAGCCGATTCGTCCCGGGTGACACGCCACCCGGGGCTGTGGCTCACGCCACGATCCGCCTTACGCCACGATGCGCTCCGCGAGCTCCACCGCCTCGGCGAGGCTGTCGACCACCGGCACGCCGAGCGGCTCCAGCTTCGCCCGGGTGTGCGAACCGCCGGTGTACAGCACCGCGTACGCGCCCGCGTTCAGCGCCGCCTCGGCGTCGTCGGCGGCGTCACCGATCAGCACCGTACGGCTCGGGTCCACCGCCGGGCCCAGCGCGGCGAGGTGGCGCAGCAGGTACCCGCTCTTGCCCGTGCCGTCGGAGATCCCGCTCCGGCCGTCCACCCGGACGAAGTGCTCCTCGATCCCGCGCGCCCGCACCTGCGGCACCAGCCGGACGTGCTCGTGCATCGACAGCAGCGACTGGCTCCGCCCGGACGCCCGCCACCCGGCCAGCAGCTCCGCCGCCCCGGGCGTCAGCGCGCAGGCCTCGCTCAGCTCGGCGTACCGCTCCTGGAACGCCGCGTCCAGCACCACCCACTCCTGCGCGCTCGGCTCCCGGCCGAGCAGCAGGGCGTAGAACCGGGGGATCGGGAAGCAGTACAGCTCCCGGTACCGCTCCACGGTGATCGGCGGCACCCCGAGCGTGGCGAAGGCGGCGTTGCTCGCCGCCACCACCGCGTCCATGTCGTGCAGCAGCGTGCCGTTCCAGTCCCAGACGATGTGAGTACGCACCCAGGAAGGGTAGTCGGGTGGGCGGACAATCAGGCCAGCAGGCCGGGGATCTCCTGGGTCGCGAACCAGAGCAGCTCGTGGTCCTCCGCGCCGTCCACGGTGAACTGGGCGTCGTCGTCGCCCTTGTCGGCGGCGGTGATCGCCTCGGCAGCGGCCGTGACGTCCGTGACCACGTCGGCGTCGGCGGTGTCCGCGTGCACGGCGGCGGCCTTGGCCAGCGGGAGCGGGCCCTTGAGCAGGATCCGGCCCAGCGAGGCCTGGTCCTGGTACTCGTCACCGGCGAACGGCGTCACCGCCGAGTCGGCGACGTCGACCGCGACCACCACGCGCCGGCGGGGAGCCGCCGGGTCGGCGGCCAGCAGGCGCAGCGAGGACTGGGCGGCCCGGTTGAGCGCCGCGTACTCCAGCTCCTCCAGGTCGTCGCTGACGTACCACTCGCGCAGCGCGGGGGTCACCGCGTACGCGGCGGACTCGTCCAGGGCGCCGCCCGGGTACGCCGCCGCCAGGCCGTTCAACGTGGTGGGCACGTACACGCGCATCGGGGGTGCTCCGGTTCTGGGCGAGGTGGTGGTGGGCCCCCAGAATACGGCGCGCGTGATCAGCCCACCGCCTTTACGCCGGTCAGCGCGGCCCGGCTGGTGCGCAGCGCCGTCTCCAGGACCTCGGTGCGGCGCGCCGGGTCCATCATGTTCGGGCCCATCACCGCCAGGTCCTCCAGCGTCGGGGCGAGCAGCTGCACCCGCGTGCCGGACTCCCGCAGCAGCCGGGCCTCGCGCAGCAACTGCCGGGTCACCGACCGCCGGTAGCGGCTGACCAGCTGGGCGAGCACGCCCTTGGGCCGGTCCCGCGCCCGCCACTCGCGCAGCCCGGAGCCCGGGCCGGTGGGCCGCAGCGCCATGGGGGCGAGGACGTAGATCTCGTCCAGGTCCCGGGCGGCCATCAGGTCCGCGTTGGTGGCGGACCAGCAGCCGCCGTCCACGTACCGGCTGCCGTTCACCTCGACCGGGGCGAACCAGCCGGGGATCGCGCAGGAGGCCATCACGGCGTCCGCCGGGCTGGCGGCCGGTGCGTCCGGATCGCCGAAGGTGACCCGGTGGCCCGTCCGGTAGTCCACCGCCGCGACCCGCAGCCCGGACCCGGCGGGCCAGCCGTCCGCGCCGACCAGGCCGCGCACCAGCTCACCGACGGGGGCGACCGAGCCCCGGCCGGTCGGGACGGCGGCGGAGACCATGGTCAGGAAGGGGTACTCGCGCGGGTGCCGGACGGCGTCCCGCAGCAGGCCGGGCGAGCCGATCCCGGGGCGCGGGCGGGGCGGCAGCGCGCCGCCGACCGCGCTGTCGTAGTCGAAGTCCACCCCGGCCAGCGGGCCCGCCTCGATCGGCAGGCCGAGCTGGTGGTCCCGCAGCTGCTCGGCCCGCACCCCGGCGGCCAGCATGGTGGCCAGAATCGCCCCGGCGGAGGTCCCGAGGATCACCTCGGCGTCCGCCGGACGCCAGTCGGTGACCTCCTCGACCGCGCACAGCGCACCGATCGTCCAGGCGGCCCCGAGCATCCCGCCCCCGCCGAGCACCAGCCCGCGCCGGACGCCCGGCTCTGCCGCCTGGCCTGCACCACCGGCCGACGCCCGAGTCGAAGCCCGACTCACCATGCCACCGCCGCCTCTCCGGATCGTGTCTCCCGATCCTCCTTCCTACCCGACGGTAGGACGGTCGCCGCCACCGGCCCGACACCCGAAGTTCTCCCGGCGTACGTACCCCTTCGTGCGCCACCTACCGCCCGCGCACGTCAACCGGATGCGCCGTCCGCCGGGCCCGCACCCCGCCGACCACAACGACGGTCACCCGGATAGGTGACACGGAACGGCGTTCCCGACACCGTTCCGGCGGTCGTTGCCGCCCCACCACGGCCCGGGTACCAAGGACCTCAACACCCCGCGCCACCCCCACGCCACCGCCGGAGGTCCCGCCCATGGTCGAGCCCGCAGCCGTACGGCACCTCGCGACCGCGCACGCCCCGCGCGTACGCCCCCTCGTCCAGCAGACCGGCCACCCGCACGCCCGGCGCCCGGCCCACGCCCCGCACCACCACCGTCCCGTCGCCGTGGCGCACCCCGCCGCCGTGGCGACCGAGCCGCGCCGCCCGAGGCACCCGCGCGCCGCCTGCGCGCCCACGCACGGCGGCCACGGCGAGCTGGCGGCCCGCTTCGCCCAACGCCTGGTCGAGGTGCTCACCGGGCTGCGCCCCGCCGGGCAGCTGCAGCGCCACACCACCGTCCCCGCCTACCAGCAGCTCACCGCCCTGGTCCGGGGCGGTCCCCTGCGCCCCCGGGGCCGGGTCACCAGCCACCGCCTCGGCCGGGTCTACGACTCCGCGCCCCTGCCCGGCACCCTGGAGGTCTGCGTCCGGGTCGAGTTCGGCCCACGCCACCACATGGTCGCCTTCCGCCTGGAACAGCACCGCCGCACCGACCAGTGGCAGTGCGCAGCGGTCGAAGCCCGCTGAGTCGGGCCAACCACAGCCGAGACCGGTCAGCTCGGGCCAACCACAAGGGGCGCGGGGAACTGCGCGAAACCGGAAGGCGACAACCTGTGCCCTACCGCTCTCGCGCAGTTCCCCGCGCCCCTCCAGTCGTCTGACGCTGACCGGCCGTCAGGCCTTACGCCTTACGACGCCGCCCCTTGGCCGACTTCGCGGCCTTGCGGCGCTCCGCGCGGGTCAGGCCGTCGCCCTCGTCCTCGAGGTCGTCGTCGAAGTCGCCCTCGATGACCGTCTCGCCGCCGTCCACGGTGGGAGCCGTGTAGTGCAGGCGCTGCGGCTTCGGGGCCTCCAGGCCCTTGGCCTTGATCTCCGGGCGGGCTTCCTTCTCCAGCGAGATCTCACCGGGGACGCCGTCCGAGACCGGGACCTCCTCGACCTGCTGCTCGACCTGGACCTCCAGGTTGAACAGGTAGCCGACGGACTCCTCCTTGATGCCCTCCATCATGGCGCCGAACATGTCGAAGCCCTCGCGCTGGTACTCGACCAGCGGGTCGCGCTGGGCCATCGCCCGCAGGCCGATGCCCTCCTGGAGGTAGTCCATCTCGTAGAGGTGCTCGCGCCAGCGGCGGTCCAGCACCGAGAGGACGACCCGCCGCTCCAGCTCGCGCATGATCTCGGAGCCGAGCTGGTCCTCGCGGGCGCCGTACTGCGCCTGGATGTCCTCCTGGATGACCTTGGTCAGGAACTCCGAGGTGAGCCCGGCCGAACCGCCGGCCTCCTCCTCCAGCGCGTCCAGCTCCAGGGTGACGGGGTAGAGCTGCTTCAGCGCGAGCCAGAGCTTCTCCAGGTCCCAGTCGTCCTCGAAGCCCTCGCCGGTCGCGGCGTTGACGTACGCCTCGACGGTGTCGTCCATGAAGTGGCCGACCTGCTCCTGCAGGTCCTCGCCCTCCAGGACGCGGCGGCGCTCGCCGTAGATGACCTCGCGCTGACGGTTCAGCACCTCGTCGTACTTGAGGACGTTCTTGCGGATCTCGAAGTTCTGCTGCTCGACCTGGGTCTGCGCAGAGGCGATGGCGCGGGTGACCATCTTCGACTCGATCGGCACGTCCTCCGGCACGTTGGCCATCGACAGCACGCGCTCGACCATGCCGGCCTTGAAGAGCCGCATCAGGTCGTCGCCCAGCGAGAGGTAGAACCGGGACTCGCCCGGGTCGCCCTGACGGCCGGAGCGGCCGCGCAGCTGGTTGTCGATGCGGCGCGACTCGTGCCGCTCGGTGCCCAGGACGTACAGACCACCGATCTCCTGGACCTCGATCTGCTCGGCCTTGACGGCCGCCTTGGCCTTCTCCAGCGCCTCCGGGAAGGCCGCCTCGTACTCCTCCGGGGTCTCCACCGGAGTGAGGCCGCGCTGTGCCAGCTCGGCGGAGGCCAGGTGGTCGGGGTTGCCGCCGAGCATGATGTCGGTACCACGGCCGGCCATGTTGGTGGCGACCGTGACGGCGCCCTTGCGGCCCGCCTGGGCGACGATCTGCGCCTCGCGCTCGTGGTGCTTGGCGTTCAGCACCTCGTGCGGGACGCCGCGCTTGCGCAGCTCCTGCGACAGGTACTCGGACTTCTCGACCGAGACGGTGCCGACCAGGACCGGCTGGCCCTTCTCGTGCTTCTCGACGATGTCCTCGACCACGGCGGCGAACTTGGCCGGCTCCGACTTGTAGATCAGGTCGGGCTGGTCGATGCGCAGCGGGTTCTTGTTGGTCGGGATCGGGACGACGCCGAGCTTGTAGATCTGGTGGAACTCGGCCGCCTCGGTGGTGGCCGTACCGGTCATGCCGGAGAGCTTGTCGTACAGACGGAAGAAGTTCTGCAGGGTGATGGTGGCCAGCGTCTGGTTCTCGTTCTGGACCTCCACCCCCTCCTTGGCCTCGATCGCCTGGTGCATGCCCTCGTTGTAACGGCGACCGGCGAGGATACGGCCGGTGTGCTCGTCCACGATCATGACCTCGCCGTTCATGACGACGTAGTCCTTGTCGTTCTTGTAGAGCTCCTTCGCCTTGATGGCGTTGTTCAGGAACCCGACAAGCGGCGTGTTGACCGACTCGTAGAGGTTGTCGATGCCGAGGTAGTCCTCGACCCGCGAGACACCCTCCTCCAGCACGCCGACCGTGCGCTTCTTCTCGTCGACCTCGTAGTCCCGGTCGATCTTGAGGCGCTGCACGAGCTTGGCGAAGTCGGCGTACCACTTGGTCGCCTGGTCCGCCGGGCCGGAGATGATCAGCGGGGTACGGGCCTCGTCGATCAGGATCGAGTCGACCTCGTCGACCACCGCGAAGTTGTGACCGCGCTGGACCAGTTCGTCCTGCGACCACGCCATGTTGTCGCGCAGGTAGTCGAAGCCGAACTCGTTGTTGGTGCCGTACGTGATGTCCATCGCGTACTGCCGCTTGCGCTCGGCGGGCGACATGCTGCCGAGGATCACGCCGACCTCGAGGCCGAGGAAGCGGTGCACCCGGCCCATCCACTCCGAGTCACGCTCGGCGAGGTAGTCGTTGACCGTGATCAGGTGGACACCCTTGCCGGTCAGCGCGTTGAGGTAGGTCGGCAGCGTGCCGACGAGGGTCTTGCCCTCACCGGTACGCATCTCGGCGACATAGCCGAGGTGCAGGGCCGCGCCACCCATGATCTGGACGTCGTAGTGCCGCTGGCCGAGGACGCGCTTCGCCGCCTCACGGACGGTCGCGAACGCCTCGGGCAGGATGTCGTCCAGCGACTCACCGTCGGCGAGGCGCTGCTTGTACTCGTCGGTCAGCGCACGCAGCTCGTCGTCCGTGAGGTTGACGAAGTCCTCTTCGATGGAGTTGACCTGCGTGGCGATCCGCTGCAGCTTGCGAAGGATCTTGCCCTCGCCTGCGCGCAGGATCTTGTCGAAGACGGACACTTGAGCGGGCTCCTTGCCTGGATCGGCTCTGGACGACTGCGAGGCGGGGTTTACCCCACCGTACGGGCCATCGTATGCGAGGAGTCCAACGCGCCGGGAGGTGCGTCAGCACGGTATTCCCGTGTCACCCCTGCGAGTCTCCGCGAGCACATCCGCCGATAGCACGACCCGGTGGGGCAAATCGGGCGCCACAGCGGCCGATCCGGGCCTGTCAGTGCCGGCCTCTACGCTGCCGGGCATGAGCCCGTTCTCCCGCACCGCCGAACTCACCGCCGAAGAAGCCCGCCGGATCGCGCTCCGCGCCCAGGGGCTGCTGGGCGCACCGGACCGGCGCGCGGGGGTGCCCGGGGTGCTCCGACGGCTCGGCGCGGTGCAGCTGGACACCATCTCGGTGCTGGCCCGCTCGCACGAGCTGATCCCGTACGCGCGTCTGGGCGCGGTGGGCCGCCCGGCCGTCGAGAAGGCGTACTGGGGATCGGAGGCGACGTTCGAATACTGGTCCCACGCCGCCTGCATCCTGCCGGTCGAGGAGTGGCCGCTGTTCGCCTTCCGCCGCCGCGCGTACCGCAGCCGGGGCAATCTCTGGGACCACCAGGTCACCCCCGGGACGTACCGGCACGTGCTCGACAAGCTGCGCACCGAGGGCCCGCTGACCTCCACCGAACTGGGCGGCAGCAAGAAGACCAGCGAGTGGTGGGACTGGTCCGACACCAAGATCGCGGTCGAGCGCGCGCTCGCCTTCGGCGATGTGGTCTGCACCGAACGCCGCAGCTGGAAGCGGGTGTACGAGCTGGCCGAGCAAGCCGTTCCGGCGGAGCTCTACGGACAGGAGCTCGGCGACGAGGAGTGCCTGCGCCGCCTGGTCGCGCAGGCGGGAGCCGCCCTCGGGGTCGCGACCAGGGCCGACCTGATGGACTACCACCGACTGAAGGCCGACCAGGTCGACTCGGTACTGGCCGACTCCGGGCTGCTGCCCGTCGAGGTGGCGGGCTGGCCCGCACCCGCCTGGGCCGATCCGACGGCACTGGCCACCGAGCCGCGCGGGCGGCACCGGACGACGCTGCTCTCGCCCTTCGACTCACTGATCTGGGACCGCGCGCGCACCGAGCGGATCTTCGGCATGGCACACCGCCTGGAGGCGTACACCCCCAAGCACAAGCGGGTGCACGGCTACTTCGCGATGCCGCTGCTGGCCGGCGGCAGGCTGGTCGGCCGGGTCGACCCGGCGCGCGAGGGCAGCACCCTGGTGGCCCGTCAGATCTCCCTGGACGCACCGAAGTACGTCGAGGAGCTGGCCCGCGCACTGCGCGAGGCCGCCGAGTGGGTGGGCTGCACGGCGGTCCGGGTCGAGGCGCTCGCCGACGAGCGGCTGCGGCCCGTGCTGGAGCGGCTGCTCGCCTGAAGCGGGGCGCTCACCCTATTTCGAGGATCTTCTCGCGCATCGCGTAGACCACGGCCTCCATCCGGGAGTGCAGTTGCAGCTTCTCCAGGATGTTGCGGACGTGGTTCTTCACGGTGTTCTCGCTGATGAAGAGCTCCTTGGCGATCTCCCGGTTGTTCATCCCGGTGGCCACCAGTTTGAGCACCTCCAGCTCGCGGTCGGTGAGCCGAGGCGCGGGCACCAAGTCCCGGTCGTCGGAACGCCGTTGGATCATCGACTTGAACTCGGTGAGCAGCTTGGAGGCCATCGAGGGACTGATCTGCGACTGGCCGTCGGCGACCGCGCGGATGGCGGTCGCGACCTCGTCGGTGGAGATCTCCTTCAGCAGGTAGCCCGTCGCGCCGGCCTTGATCGCCTCGTAGAGGTCGGCTTCCTCATCGCTGATGGTCAGCATGATGATCTTGGCACTGGGCACCACGTCCTTGATCGCGGTGCAGGCCTCGATCCCGCTGCGGCGAGGCATCCGGACGTCCATCAGGATGATGTCGGGCAGCAGGTCGGCGGCCTTCAGTACGGCCTCCGCGCCGTCGCCCGCCTCCCCGATGACGCGGATGTCCTCCTCCTCGGCCAGCACGATCTCCAGGCCCCGGCGGAACAGCGCGTGGTCGTCCACCACCAGCACCCGGATCGGCTCTGCGCGACGCGGCGGATACTCCGGCTGGTCGTAGTCCACGGTCTCCCCACCCTGGCCCTGGCCCGGGTTCGCTCCCGGACCGATCCTCGTGCCCTGACTCGGATCCCCCATCCGCTCCTCCCCCGTAGCCGGTCACTGTCGGCCCATCATTCCATGGCCGACCCGGCTGCGATCACCCTCCGCCGTCGGACCGCCCAGCTGGGTGACCCCGGCGGCCGAAGCCGCCGGGGTCACCCGGCTCGGTCGAACTCTTCGGTTGTGCCGTACCTACCAGGAAGTACCTGCCAGTAGTACCCGTTGGGAGTACCTACCGGCAGCTACCGGCCGGTCGGCCACCGGACGAATCAGTCCTCGTCCGGCCCGCCGATGGCACCACCGGCACCGCCGACCTCGCCGGCGGCCGTGCCGTCGGTGCTGAGGTGGATGACGCCGTAGTGGTAGCCGTGCCGGCGGTAGACCACGCTCGGCAGACCACTGTCCTTCTCCACGAACAGGTAGAAGTCGTGGCCGACGAGCTCCATCTCGTACAGCGCCTGGTCCAGCGCCATCGGCGCGGCCGGGTGCGTCTTCTCTCGGACGACGAGCGGGCCGTCGCCCTCCACCTCCAGGGATCCCATCATGGTCTTGCGGACCGCCCCGTTGGTCCCCCCGGTCGGCTGCTCGGCGACCGGCAGCGCGGCGAGCGCGGCCGTCGCCTCCGCGACACTGATCGGGGTACGGGCTCCGGTGCCGCCCTTGTGCACCCGGCGCCGGTCCGCGGACTTGCGCAGCTGCGCGTCGAGCTTCGCGGAGGCCAGGTCGAGCGCCGCGTACGGGTCGGCTGCGGCTGCTTCGGCCCGGATCACAGGGCCACGGGTGAGGAGGGTGATCTCCACCCGGTCGGAACGGTCGGCCTGGCGCGGGTTGTGCTCCTTGGACACCTCGACGTCGAGGCTGATCACCTTTTCGTCGAACCTCTGGATCTTCTCCAGCTTCTCGGCCACGTGCTCGCGGAACCTCTTGGGCACCTCGGTCTTGCGGCCCTTGACGACGATGTCCACGCAGAACTCCGATCCCTCGTGCTGACGCCGACCCGGAGTGCTCACCGGATCGGGCTGAGACCCAGCCGGACCAGCCCCTCTACCGCCGACCCGCACTACGTCGGGGGCGGTGAGCGCGACCGGCCCTCACCTCACTTCCTCCCCACCAGGAACGCGTGAAACCCCTTGGAGCCTTATCGAACACCTGCTTAGGGGATTCCGCCTCCCCAGTCGAACAACGTAGCGGCTCGGGGCTGGCTGTCCAGCTGTTTCACCCTGTTTACCCTCTTGCGAGTGAAACGACGGTAAACACCTGGACAACACCCCCCAGACGGCCCACCGTTAGGTCTCACTCCGTGCTCCCCACGAGCCCCGGGAGGAGTCGTGACCGTCCGTGACCATCAGCGGTAACAACCGACTCACCATCGGCCTCCTCGACCTGCTCGAACTGGTGCTGCCCACCGACTGCGCCGGCTGCCGTACCGGGCACAGCCAGCTCTGCCCCGCCTGCCGGGCCACCCTGTCCACGCCACCCGCCGGCCCAGCCGGCCCGCTGCCCCCGCCGCCCGGTCTGCCGCCGCTGCACGCCGCGATGCCCTACGCCGACCCGGTCCGGCAGCTGCTGCTCGCCCACAAGGAGCGCGGCGCACTCCGGTTGGCCGGGCCGCTGGGGCTCGCGTTGGCGGCCGCCGTCCGGTCCGCGCTCGGTCCCGCACCGCCCGGGCCGGTCCTGCTCGTACCGATGCCCTCCACCCGGCAGGCCGTCCGCTCGCGCGGGCACGACCCGATGCTCCGGCTGACCCGCGCCGCCGCGCGGGAGCTGGGCCGGCACGGGCGGCCCGCCACGGTGGCTCCGGTGCTGCGACACCGGCGGACCGTCGCCGACCAGTCCGGCCTGTCCGCGTCCGAGCGGCACGACAACCTGCGCGGAGCCCTGCGCGTCCCCGCCCGCTCGGCGGCCCGGCTGGCCGCCCGGGCCCGGGGCCGCCCGCTGATCCTGGTGGACGACCTGGTCACCACCGGCGCCAGCCTCGCCGAAGCCGCCCGCGCCCTGCACGCGGTCGGCTGCCCACCGCTCGCGGCGGCGACGGTGGCCGCCACGGGCCGCCGACGGCGGGCACCAACTGCCGGCCTCAGCCCGGGTAGCTGAAGAAGCTCCCGTGGTGCTGCCCGGTCACCTCGCGCCACTGGTTGCCCAGCAGGCGGTAGATCTGCTTGTTGGACGAGACAGCCAGCACCGGCGGCGCGATGTCGTCGCCCGAGAGGGTCTCCGACGCCGAGACGGAGAGCATCGAATCGCCGCCCGGCTGCGGGGTGTCGCCGGTCTGCGAACCGTCCGTGCCGACGTAGTGCAGCTGCTGGAGCTTGTTCGGCTCGTTCCCGAGCACCAGCAGCTGGTCGGTGTCCGCCCAGGAGAACGAGACGATCTCGCTCAGCTTCGGTGCCAGCGGCCGCAGCCCGGTGATCGCCACCTGCGGGTCGTCGACCGTCCCCGAGTGCACCACCAGACCCAGCATCAGCGCCGAGGCCCCTGACGACGCGTCGACGACTCGCAGCACCACCCGGGTCCCGTCCGAGGAGATCCTCAGCTCCTGGACGATCCGCCCGTTCAGCCCGTCGACCTGCGCGGCGACGACGGTCCTGCCACGCACCATCAGGACCCGCGGCGTCACCGGGTCGCGGTCGACCACCCAGAGGTTCTGCCGCCCGTCCCAGCTCGGCGAGGCCAACCCCTGGTCCGACTGTGCGGGGTGAACGGTCATCAGCGGCCCGGTGGCCTTGTCACCCGCGCCGATATCCACCACCGACAGCGACCTGCGGTCGGCGCTGATCACGGCCGCCGCGCCACCGTCCCGGCGGACGGCGATGTCGGCCGGCCTGGCCTGGCCGGCCTGACTCGGCTGGCCGAGTGCGCCGAGCACCGGCTTACCGTCGCCCTCGCCCTGAGTCTGCATCAACTGGCCGTTGTCCAGCTGGAAGTACTGCTGCGCCCCGGTGTCCACACCGGCCAGCGCACCGGGAGCGAGCTGCGCGCTGTGCGTCGCGTCCACCGAGCAGGAGCCCTTGGTCCCGCTCAGGTCGAGCCGTTCGAGCTGCCGCTTGGGCTGCTGGTCGGCGAGGGTGTAGAAGAGCTGCTCGGCCATCATGCGGCAGAGCAGCGGCTGGCTCCCGAAGTCGGCCACGCTGACCTTGGCGGCAGCCACCTGACTGTCGCTCATCGACACCGGGCCCACCACCCTGACGCCGTGGAAGGCCGTCTCCACCGCACCGCTCAGCCAGTCCGACGGACCGTCGGCCAGCGCCTGCGCGGCGGCGGTCAGCGGGTCTATTCGCCGCCGCAGGTAGATCGGGTCGGGCACCAGGACCTGCGGCGGGCCGGCGTGGACCGACGGGTCGGCGGCCGAGAAGAAGTAACGGTGGACCGGGCGGTAGCCGTTGTTGAAGTTGGTCAGGTCGACGATCAGCCCGTCCGGCAGCTGGTCGATCCGCCACTCGCCCTTGTCCGGGCCCTGGGTCTCCTTCACGAAGGTGAACTTCTGCTGGTACGGCACATCCGGTACGTCCCGGTAGGTGTGCTTGCCGTCCAGCTGGGCGACCTGACTACCCGTCACCGTGATGCCGGTGGCGTCTCCGTCACCCTTCGGCTGGGTCTGGCTCTTGCTGGCCAGCACCACCACCCCGGCGTCCGGGTGCCAGCGCTTACGGGCGTCGGCCGTGAGGTACTTCAGGGCGGTGCCGTAGTCGGCCTCGTCCGCGTTGGAGGCGTCCAGGAAGCCCGTCAGCAGGTCGACCGGGTCCGCGCCCGGGTGCGGCTCCACCGGGAAGACCCGGACCTGGAGGTCCTGCGCGGCGGCGCCCTGCGGGAAGTCGACGGGCGTCGGCGACCCGTCGGTGGGCATCCCCGCACAACCCGTGGCGAGCAGCGGGATCAGTACCCCCCACGCCGCCCACACCGCGCCGGTGCGCCGGTCAGCCGCCCTGCTGCTCGTCCTCGGCACGGTGCGCCCCCTCTGTGTCGCTGTCCCTGTCGCTGCCCGCTGCTCCGTCCCGCACCGTTCCGTTCTGCGCAGCCCCGTCCTGCGCTGCTCCGTCCCGGCCGGCGCGCGAGGCGGGCGGGCGGACAGCGGACCGGTCCACCACGACCTGCGCCCCGGTGGCACCGTACCCCGACGACGCCGCCCGGACGTCCGAGGGGTCGGAGACCGGCGCCGACGGCATCCGCCCGAGCCCCGGGCCGATGCTCAGGACTCCGCCGAGGCCGCTGCCGAAGCCGGTCTGCGGGGTGTCCGGAGTCTCCGGGATGTCCGGCGTACCGACGCCCGGCTCGCCCGACACGGTCAGCGCGGTTGCCCCGGTCGAACGGACGGCCCGCCGGTACGGGGTGCCGGGCGCGCCGAGGCCCCGGTTGTGCCGGGAGTCCTCGGGCTCCAGGCGGAACGGCGCCCGGCCGATCTCGCCGCCCCGGGTCCGGGGCAGGGTGAGCCGGAAGTGCGAGCCGCCGCCGGGCTCACCCCAGGCCTGCAGCCAACCGCCGTGCAGATGGGCGTCCTCGACCGCGATGGAGAGGCCGAGACCGGTGCCACCGGTGGTCCGGACCCGGGACGGGTCCGCGCGCCAGAAGCGGTGGAAGACCCGGGACGCCTCGCCGGGCTTGAGCCCGATCCCGTAGTCCCGGACACCGACCGCGACGGCACCGCCGGCCGAGCCGAGCTGGATGACCACGTCCCGGCCCTCGCCGTGCTCCAGTGCGTTGACCACCAGGTTGCGCAGGATGCGCTCGATCCGCCGGGGGTCCACCTCGGCGACGACCGGTTCATCCCCGCCCCGGACGAGTACGGCGCTGCCCTTGGCCTGGGCCAGCGGGTCGGCGGCCTCGATCACCCGGGTGACGACGTCGCGCAGGTCGACGGGCTCGGCGTCCAGGATCGCGGCGCCCGCGTCGAACCGGCTGATCTCCAGCAGGTCGGCGAGCAGCGACTCGAAACGGTCCAGCTGCCCCTGGAGCAGCTCGGCGGAGCGGGCCGCCATCGGATCGAGGTCCTCGCGGCTGTCGTAGATCAGGTCGGCTGCCATCCGGACGGTAGTCAGCGGCGTGCGCAGCTCGTGCGAGACGTCCGAGACGAAGCGCCGCTGCACCCGGGAGAGTTCCTCCAGCTGACGGATCTGGGCCTGGAGCGCGTTGGCCATCCGGTTGAACGATTCGCCGAGCCGGGCGATGTCGTCCGTGCCGGTGACCTTCATCCGCTCCTCCAGGTGCCCGGCGGCCAGTCGCTCGGAGATCCCGGCGGCCATCCGGACCGGCGTGACGACCTGGCGGACCACCAGCCAGGCGATGCCGCCGAGCAGCATCACCACGAACACGCCGGCGGTCGCCAGCGTGCTGGTGATCGCGCCGAGGGTCTGGGTCTCCTGGACGAAGGAGAAGACGTAGTAGAGCTGGTAGTTCGTGAGATCGGGGCCGGTGAACTGCTTGCCGATGACCAGGCCGGGTTCCCCGTGGGGCTGGCTGCCGTTGCCGGCGCCGCGCTGGATCTCGGTGGTCTGCTCGTGCGGCCTGGAGGGGTCGGCGGCGACCTGGTTGCGCAGCTCCGGGGAGATGCTGCTCGGCAGGATGTCACCCGAGTAGAAGGCGCCCTGGAGACCGGCGCTCTGCGCGGTCTCCTCCTGCCCGTCGGTGGGCACCAGCGCGATCACCGAGTAGACACCGGTGCCGCCGCTGGCGAGGTCGGAGACCTGCTTGATCAGCCAGGTGCTGGTCTGGTCCCGGGTCGGGTCGGTGCCGGCACCTGCCTTGGCCTGCAGGTTGATGGCCTCGTTGATCTTCTCCTGCTCGTTCTGGAAGCCGCCGATGGCCTGCCCCTGCGAGGAGGTCTGCTTGTTCTCCAGCAGCCAGTGGCGGACCTGGGCCACCACGACCACGCCGAGCACCAGCATCGCCACCAGCGAGAGCAGCAGGGTGGCGGCGACCACCCGCACCTGGATCGACCGCCGGTACAGCGCGAGCACCTGGTCGACCGGGCGCCGGAACTGACGCACCACCAACGCGAGCAGGGCCGCCGGACCACGGCGGGGCGCACGGCCCTGGGTGGTCGAGCTCAGTACGTCCCCGCGCACGGCGGACTCCCCGTCGGCACCCGCACCCGACGGGGAGTCGTCAGTATCGAACATCACGTCAGCTGGGCCCGGCCTTGTAGCCGACGCCACGCACCGTCACCACGATCTCGGGACGCTCCGGGTCCTTCTCGATCTTGGAGCGGAGACGCTGGACGTGGACGTTGACCAGCCTGGTGTCAGCGGCGTGCCGGTATCCCCAGACCTGCTCCAGCAGCACCTCGCGGGTGAACACCTGCCAGGGCTTGCGGGCCAGGGCGACCAGCAGGTCGAACTCCAGCGGGGTCAGCGCGATGCCACGGCCGTCCCGCTTGACCGAGTGGCCTGCCACGTCGATCACCAGATCGCCGATGGTCAGCTGTTCAGGTGTGGGCTCCTCTGCGCGGCGCAACCGGGCGCGAACCCGGGCCACCAGCTCCTTGGGCTTGAACGGCTTGACGACATAGTCGTCGGCGCCGGACTCCAATCCGACCACGATGTCAACGGTGTCGGTCTTGGCGGTGAGCATCACGATCGGCACCCCCGACTCCGATCGGATCTGCCTACAGACATCGATGCCGTCACGGCCGGGCAGCATCAGATCGAGGAGAACCAGATCAGGCTTGGTCTCCCGGAACGCGGCTAGTGCCTTGTCCCCATCCGCGACGAAAAACGGTTCAAAACCTTCACCACGCAGCACAATGCCGAGCATCTCGGCCAGTGCGGTGTCGTCATCAACGACGAGGACGCGTCCCTTCATGGGTCCATCCTCTCATTACCGGATTGTGACCTGCCGCACAGTCGTGCCATTTCGTCCTGATGGGAGCCTCCGAGTCAGTCATACCGTCGCAAAGTTCGCAGCTCGCTCCAGTCGTCGGACCGATCTCCGAACGATCTCCGGGCCGACGGGGATTCCGTGGGGCGGCGGCTCTGGGGTGCCTGGTCACACCATGGCACGATGGGCCGCACAGGGGCCGGGATCACTCGGATTCTCCCCGAAGCCCCGCACAAGGAGCAGTGATGACCGACACCCCGGGCTGGACGTCGCCCGGCTCGCCCGAGCCATCCGACGAGGCCGCCGGACCGTCGGGACCACCTTCGGCACCCGTGACCGCACCGCCCGCCGCCCCGCAGAGCTCTCCTCAGGACGCGCCTCAGGACACCCCGCCCCCGCACCAGGGCTGGGGCACCCCCGGCCCGTACGGCGGCGCGCCCTACGGCGGCGGACCGCACCCGGGCCAGCCGTACCCAGGCCCGGGCCGGCCCTTCCCGGGCTGGGGCGCGCCGCCCAGCCCGAAGCCCGGCGTCATACCGCTGCGCCCGCTCGGGGTGGGCGAGATCCTGGACGGCGCGATGTCCACCGTGCGCAAGCACTGGCGGACGGCGCTCGGCCTCTCCTTCGGCATCGCCGTGCTGGAACAGACCGTCACCGCGCTCGGCCAGCTGTGGTCGTACAACAGTCCGCACGACGTGCTGGCGCTCGTCGCCCGGTTCGCCACGTACCCCGTCGCCATCCTGCTGGGCATCGTCGCCACCGGCCTGCTGACCATCGTGGTCAGCAAGGCGGTCGTCGGTGAGAACGTCACCCTCGGCTCCGCCTGGGCCGCCGCCCGGCCACGGCTCGCGAAGCTGGCCGGGGTCACCCTGCTCACCGTGCTCGTCACCGTCGGGATCGTACTGCTGTCGGTGGCTCCGCTGGTCACGGTGCTGCTCATCGGCGGGCCCACCTTCTGGTCGGTCGCCCCGACCGTACTGCTGGCCCTGGCCGGCCTGGTGGTGGCCTGCTGGATCGGCATCCAGCTGAGCTTCGCCGCTCCCGCGCTGATGCTGGAGAAGCAGGGCGTGATCGCCTCGCTGTCCCGGTCCCGGCGGCTGGTCAAAGGCTCCTGGTGGCGGGTCTTCGGCATCACCCTGCTCGGCCAGATCCTGATCGGCGTGGTAGCCGGGATCATCGCGGCACCGTTCGCGATCGTCGGCGTCGCGCTGACGGTGGGCAGCGCCACCAGCTCGACCCCGTTCGGCAGTACCGGCGGGGGTACGACTCCGCTGGTCATCCTGCTGACCTCGATCGGCGGCGTCCTCGGCGCCACCCTCACCATCCCGGTGCTGGCCGGCATCAACGTGCTGCTCTACGTCGACCAGCGGATCCGGCGCGAGGCCCTCGACATCGAACTCGCCCGCGCCGCCGGGCTGCCCGAGAGCGCCACCGGGGTGGCCGGCCCCGGCCCGCTCATCCCGGGCCAGAGCGGGCCGCAGGGGATCTGACGCGGATGTCGAACTGGGGGGAAGGGGCACCGCCGGCCGGCGGTGCCCCGGTCACCGTTCCTCGTGACGCGGCGCACGACGCCGCCCGCCAGGAACTGCTCAACCCGGCCTACCACCGGCACGACCCGAGCCTGACGCAGCGCGTCATGGACTGGCTCGGCGAGCAGCTCGACCACGCCCTCGCCCAGGTCGGGTCGACCGCCCACGGCGGCGCCGCCGGGCTGCTGCTCTTCCTGCTGGTGGCGGTGGCGATCGGCGCCGCCCTGTGGTGGCGGCTCGGCGCACCCCGCCGGGAGGCCCGCAGCACCGCCTCGCTGTTCGAGACGGCCGGACCGCGCACCGCCGCCCAGCACCGCACCGCAGCGGCGGCCCACGCGGCCGCCGCCGAGTGGGGCGAAGCCGTACGGGAGCAGATGCGCGCCCTGGTCCGGGCCCTGGAGGAGCGCACGCTGCTGGACTCCCGCCCCGGGCGCACCGCCGACGAGGCCGCCGCCGAAGCCGGCCGCGCCCTGCCGGCCCACTCTGCGGCGCTCGGCACGGCCGCCCGTACCTTCGACGACATCGCGTTCGGCGAACGGACCGCCGACCAGGCCGCGTACCGGTCCCTGGTCGAGCTGGACCAGGCCCTCGAGGCGACGAAGCCCGTCCTCACCCCGGCCGCCGGAGGTGCCGCATGACCACCGAGGCCCCTGAAGCCCCCACCACCGGCATCTCCCCGGACGGCCGCCGGCTCTGGCGCCGCTCCCGCTGGTACCTGGTCGCCACCGGCCTGCTGCTGCTCGCCGGTCTGCTGCTCAGCGCGCTGAGCAGCCACCCGCAGTACCCCCCGCTGGACCCGCGCTCGACCGACCCCGAAGGCACCCAGGCCGCCGTCCACCTGCTGGACCAGCGCGGCGTGACCACCCGCACCGTCTCCGGCGAGGACGACCTGGCCGCCGCGCTGGCCGCACCCGGCACCACCGTCGTCCTCCCCGAACCTGACCTGCTGACCGACGGACAGCTGAACCGGCTCGCCACACTTCAGCGCGGCGGCGACAGCCGCCTCGTGCTGATCTCCCCCCAGACCACCGCGCTCAACGCCCTCGCCCCCGGCATCTCGGTCGCGACCGGGCCCGGCGGCCTGCCCTCGAGCGCCGGCTCGACCAGCCTGCCCGCCGACTGCGCGCTCCCCGAGGCCGTCCGGGCGGGCAGCGCGGAACTCGGCGGGCTGTTCTACCGGCCCGGCCAGGACGACGTGGCCTGCTACCCCGGCCAGGACGGCTCGCCGCTGGTCCGGCACACCGACCCGGGCTCGCGCGAGCTGGTCGTCCTCGGCTCCGGCAGGCTGCTGACCAACGAGCGGCTCGCGCACGACGGCAACGCCTCGCTCGCCCTCGGCCTGCTCGGCTCACGGCCGCACCTGGTCTGGTACCTGCCCGACTACACCGCCGCACCGCCCGTCACCCAGCAGAAGACCCTCACCGACTACCTCCCGAAGGGCTGGTCCTGGGCCACCCTTCAGCTGGCCGTCGCCGCCCTGCTCGCGGCCTGCTGGCGCGGGCGCCGGCTCGGCCCGGTGGTCGGCGAGGACCTCCCCGTGGTGGTCCGAGCCGCCGAGACCACCGAGGGCCGGGCCCGGCTGTACCAGCGCGCCAAGGCCCGGGGGCGCGCGGCGGACACCCTGCGCCGCGCGGTGCAGCACCGCCTCGCCGCCGCACTCGGCGTACTGCTCACCACCCGCGAACCCGAGCCCACCGCGCTCTGCGCCGCCGTCGCCGACCGGCTGGCGTGCCCGGCCGCCGACGTCCGGTCGCTGCTGTACGGCGCCCCGCCCACCGACGACGCCGCACTGCTGCGGCTCACCGACGACCTCGATGCCCTGGAAAGGCAGGTACGACAGCCGTGACCGAGCAGGCCCCCATCTCCCTGACGGAGGCTCCTACGGACTCCCGGGAGACTCCTCCCGGCGGTCCCCGGGCAGCCCTGACCGCCCTGCGCACCGAGATAGCCAAGGCCGTGGTGGGCCAGGACTCCGCCGTCACCGGCCTGGTCGTCGCGCTGCTCTGCGGCGGTCACGTACTGCTCGAGGGCGTCCCTGGTGTCGCGAAGACCCTGCTGGTCCGGACCCTGTCCACCGCCCTCGCCCTCGACACCAAGCGCATCCAGTTCACCCCCGACCTGATGCCCGGCGACGTCACCGGTTCGCTGGTCTACGACGCGCGCACCGCCGAGTTCTCCTTCCAGCCCGGCCCGGTCTTCACCAACCTGCTGCTCGCGGACGAGATCAACCGCACCCCTCCCAAGACCCAGGCCTCGCTGCTGGAGGCGATGGAGGAGCACCAGGTCACCGTGGACGGCGAGCCGCGCCCGCTGCCCGTACCGTTCCTGGTCGCGGCCACCCAGAACCCGGTCGAGTACGAGGGCACCTACCCCCTCCCCGAGGCCCAGCTCGACCGCTTCCTGCTCAAGCTGGTGCTGCCGCTGCCCTCCCGCGACCAGGAGTTCCAGGTCCTCAGCCGGCACGCCGCCGGCTTCGACCCGCGCAACCTGGCCGCCGCCGGCGTCCGCCCGGTGGCGGGCCCGGCCGACATCACGGCCGCCCGGGCCGAGATCGCCGAACTGACCGTCTCGCCCGAGATCCTGGCGTACATCGTCGACCTCTGCCGGGCCACCCGGCACTCCCCCTCGCTGTCCATCGGCGTCTCGCCGCGCGGCGCGACCGCCCTGCTGAACACCTCCCGGGCGTGGGCCTGGCTGGCCGGCCGCGACTACGTCACCCCCGACGACGTCAAGGCCCTCGCCCTGCCGACGCTGCGCCACCGGATCCAGCTGCGTGCCGAGGCCGAGATGGAGGGCGTCACCGCGGACTCGGTGATCCAGGCCGTCCTGGCCCAGACGCCCGCCCCGCGCTGAAACCCTCTTAGGAGCACCAGATGGCCCTGACCGGCCGAACCGCCCTCCTCGCCGCGCTCGGCGCGCTGGTCGTGGGTTTCCTGCTGCCCTCCTGGGCCGGGATCGGCGCGGTCACCCTCACCGTCCTGCTCGGCGTCCTCGTCGACCTGGCGTTCGCCGCTCCGGTCCGTACCCTGCGGTTCGTCCGGAGCGGCGACACCTCCGTCCGGCTCGGTGAGCCCGCCACCGTCGAGCTCACCGTCACCAACCCGGCCCGCCGCCCGCTCCGAGCCCTGATCCGGGACGCCTGGCCCCCGTCCGCCTGGCGCCCCGGCAGCGCGATCGCGGGCTCCCGGCACACCATCACCGTTCCGGCCGGGGAGCGCCGCCGGATCACCAGCCTGCTCGCCCCGACCCGGCGCGGCGACCACCACGCGTACCGGGTGACGGTCCGTTCGCTGGGCCCACTGGGCCTGGCGGGCCGTCAGGGCTCACACCACGTCCCCTGGACGGTACGGGCACTGCCACCCTTCCCGAGCCGCAAGCACCTTCCCTCCCGCCTGGCCCGGCTGCGCGAACTCGACGGCCGCACCTCGGTCCTGACGCGTGGCCAGGGCACCGAGTTCGACTCCCTGCGCGAGTACCTCCCCGGCGACGACGTCCGCTCCATCGACTGGCGGGCCAGCGCCCGCCGCAACACTGTCGCCGTCCGCACCTGGCGGCCCGAGCGGGACCGGCACATCCTGATCGTCCTGGACACCGGCCGCACCTCGGCCGGCCGCGTCGGCGACGCACCACGGCTGGACGCCGCCCTGGACGCCGCCCTGCTGCTGACCGCCCTGGCCACCAAGGCCGGCGACCGCGTCGACCTGCTCGCACACGACCTCCGCAAGCGCGGCAGCGTCATCGGCCGATCCCCCTCCGAGATCCTGCCGGCCTTCACCAACGCCATGGCCACCCTGCAGCCCGCACTGCTCGAGACCGACATGCGCGCGCTCACCTCGACCGTGCTGCGGATGGCCCCGCACCGCTCACTCATCGTGCTGCTCACCGGCCTGGACGCCCGCCCGGTGGAGGAGGGCCTGCTGCCCCACCTGCCGCTGCTCACCAAGCGCCACGAAGTCGTCCTCGCCTCGGTCGCCGACCCGCGCCTGGACGAACTCGCCGCCGCACGCGGCACCGTCAAGGACGTCTACGGCGCCGCAGCGGCCGAACAGACCCGGGCCGACCGCCGCCGCACCGCCGAACGCCTCACCCGCCACGGCGTCACCGTCCTCGACGCCCCACCCGCCGCCCTCCCCCCGGCCCTCGCCGACAGCTACCTCGCCCTCAAGGCGGCAGGCCGGCTCTGACCCCGCCCATGCTCCGGACGTGTTGATGGCCCCTTCCGAACTCGGAAGGGGCCATCAACACGTTTAGCTACACAGTCAACGACAGCGGTTCAGCGCCCCGGCTTGATCCAGACGTGAGCGGACGAGACAGTCCCGTCCTCCTCGCCGGTGCCCTCCTCGGGCTGCGTGGGAGCCGCCTGCCAGGCCGTGATGCCTGCGGTCAGGGCGGCGGCGGACGACTTGTCGCCGTGGAATCCCTCCCGGGCCGCCTGGTACGCGAACCACCGCTCGACGTGGGCGAGCCACGCCTCCTCGGTGGGCGCGAAGTGCATGGTGAAGCGCGGGTGCGCGTTCAGCCAGTTCTTCACGGTCGGCGACTTGTGGGTGAAGTAGTTGTCGCAGATGAGGTGGACCTCGCCGACCTCGGGCAGTTGCTTCTCCAACTCGGTGAGGAAGCGACGGAACTCCACACCCCGCCGACGCCGGTGCAACGTCCCCTGCACCTTCCCGGTCGTACTGCCGAGAGTCGTCAGCAACGACGTCACGGCAGCGGGGAGCGGCTCCGCACGCAGCGTCGTGAGCGCGTCCCGGAGCTTGGGCCGCAGCACGGTCTCGGCATCGACGTGCAGCGCGAGGACACGCTCCGGCGGTGCGAGATAGATCCCGGCGACCTCGTGCGACGTCTCCATCGCGAACGGGTCGGTGGACAGGCTGAACGGCTCGATGTGCGGCTGGGGTTCGGGGCTGGCCTTCTTGGGACCTGGTCTTGCCATATCAGGAATCCTATCCGGAAATGCAGAGAGCCCCCATCCGTTCCCGGATGGGGGCTCTCTGTGAATGATTGTTCGGCGGCGTCCTACTCTCCCACAGGGTCCCCCCTGCAGTACCATCGGCGCTACGAGGCTTAGCTTCCGGGTTCGGAATGTA
>NZ_JARXZC010000014.1 GCF_029894335.1 Kitasatospora sp. MAP5-34
CTCCTGCTAGCAATCACGTCCCCGACCAGCCCGAGCACCCCGCCTCCGGCCCACACCAGCCCCGTGACCTGCACGTTCAGGTTGGCAATTGCCCATTCAGGGCTGGCACGACCTCCTGGCACCCGCCGTCCAGCTGTGGCACACCGCTGAGCTGTTCGCCGCGAAGCCCGACGGCGACCGCCTCGCGGTGACCGTGCGCACCGCGCGGGGCGAGCGGCAGCTCACCTGCGACCACCTCGTGCTGGCCACCGGCCGGCGCGGCGTCACCTCAACCACCGCTCTGCTCCAGGGCCTTGGCGTTCCTACCGAGCTGCCGGACATCTCGGTAGGAGTGCGCCTCGAGATGGCCGTCGAACTGCTGGAGGCGATCGGCGAGGAGCATCCTGACCTGAAGGTCTCTCAGCTCGACCACGCTCAGAAGATCAAGTCGTTCTGCTTCTGCGGTGGCCCGAACGGTGGTCGCATCAAGTTGACGAACTATCAAGATGCCTTCGGCGACCCCGTCATCACTCTCGACGGGCACGAGACCACCGAGCGGGTGCGTGGAATCCGGGCGCTGGCGTCGAACTTCGGCTTGCTGTGCCAGGTGCAGGGTCGCGGCAATGCTTTGGAGGCGCGAGACTCTTTCATCGCCACCTACCGAGAGCTTGCCGGTGGCCGACCCTTCACCCAGAGCCTGCGGGCCTTCATGGACCGCACCTCCGACGGGGCCGGCTGGCCGCAGCTCGAGGCCCGGATGCCGTTCCAGCCCTCCGTGCTGGACCTGACGGTCGGCCGGGTCGACAAGCTGTTCACCGATGCCGAGCACGCCGGCCTCGCTGCGGGATTCCGCCGGTTCATGGGCTCGATCCTGACCCACACCGGCCGCGCGCTGACCGTCGAGGACATCCTTGACGACGTCTTGGTGGTCGGGCCCGAAATGGAGTTCCTCTGGAACAGACCGGCGATCGACGCCGACTGCAAGGTGCCCGGCCTGCCGGTCTACGTCGTTGGAGACTCCGCCGGCATCGCCCAGGGCATCGTCCAAGCCGCCATGATGGGCATCGCCGCCGGCCGCGCCATCGCCACCACCGCCGGACCCGCGCTGCCTGTGCTCGCCGACGCCTCCCGCAGGTGAGCGCGATGACCATCACCACCCCCGACCGGCCCGCCGCACACACCAGAGCGGCCACGCTCGACGACCTCTACCCGGCAACCGCCTGGGACCTGCCCGTCAACCCGGGCCTGCCCGCGCCCCGTCTGCCCGCCCCGCCCGAGGAGCGCCGCAATCTCACCGGCTACCGCGACCACTACCGGCCGTTCATCCTCCGCGAGATTCCCGTCGACGGCCAGATCGAGCGCCTCGCCGCGATTGACAAGGCCTTCCCGCACAGCCTCTACGACCTGATGCTCCTCGTCGCGCGCGACGACGTGCTGCGCACCCACGTCGGCAACACCCCCGACGCCGTCCTCGCTGCGCTGCTCACGGCCGCCCGGGCTTTCCACGACTTCGCCCACGACCCCGCCGCCCAGCGCCGCTTCGGCCTGGCGGGCAGCCAACTCGGTGTCGGGTGGAACTATGACCCCACCATCGACCGCGACAACGGCCAGTGGTGGGACAAGCGCTTCCACCTGCACCTCAACTGCTGGACCGCCCCGGTATGCGCCACCGTCCAGGCCGTCCGCCTCGCCGAGATCACGGACACCACCACCCGCCGCTCCCTCATCGACCCCGCCGCCCATCTCGCCCACCGAGTCATGGCCGACGCGCTCGGCGGCACGAAGCTCCCGGCCGGCTGCCGCGTCCTCGCCCCCGACCTCGGACGCGACGCCGACCTCGGCCTGCCCGTCGGCCTTAAGCTCCGCCTGCCCGGCTGGCCCTTCCTCACCACCGCACCGTGCCGCGCCCTACTGCGGGCTCTCCACTCCACTGCGGCCGCCACCCACCGGTCGCTGTTCACCGCCTTCACCGGCTCCGCCGACACCCCGGAGCCCTGGAGGCGCCCCCACCTGCTCCCGCCCGGCGCAGTCCGCGACAACGTCACTGCCCTCCCGTGGCTCTCGACTGGCACCCGTGCCGACCTGCTGCACCTGCGCAGCGCCCTCAAGGACGTGACGGACCGGCAGATGCGGCTGTTCGCGGAGCGCCCGTGGGTCGCCAACCGCTGTCTGACCCTCGGCGGCCTCAGCTACAACACCGCCTTCTTCACTCCCCACCCCGTCGACAGCACCACCCCCGACGGTGACCTGCACCTGGTCATGCAGTTCAAGCTCGTCAGTTACATCGGCTCCAGCCCTGCCGTCGCCGGCGCCGTCGCTTCCGTCATCGACCGCGTGCACGGCCCCGTCATGACCCCCGGCGACCGCCGCCGCCGCGCCGCCTTCCAGCACGCCTTCCTCGACACCCTCACCCACCAGAGCCCCGCCTCGACCTAGCCCCGCCGCAGCAGTGAGAAAGCAGCAGCGAGAAAGGCGACACCGGTGATCGACCCCGACATCCTCGACTTCTACGCCCAAGGGCGCGAGCAGGACCGACTCAAGGACCCCCGCCGCTCGATCGAGTACTGGCGCACCATGGACATCCTGCTGCGCCACCTGCCCCCGGCCCCGGCCACCGTCCTCGACATCGGTGGTGGCCCCGGCCTCTACGCGCTGACCCTGGCCGCCCTCGGCTACCGGGTCCACCTCATCGACCCCGTCCCCCTCCACGTCGACCAAGCCCAGGCTGCCTCCACGAGCGCCGAACGCCCACTGGTCAGCGCCCAGCTCGGCGATGCCCGCACCCTCGACCACCCCGATGGCCACGCCGACGCCGTCCTGCTCCTCGGCCCGCTCTACCACCTCACCGACCCCGCCGACCGGGCCCGGGCCTGGACGGAGGCGCACCGGGTGCTGCGCCCGGGCGGGGCCGTGATTGCTGCTGGGGCCTCCCGCTACTACACCACCTGGGAGATGCTCTCCAAGGGCACCCTCGACCTGCCAGGTGCCGAGGACGTCGTCCGGCAGCACCTCGCCACTGGGCAGCACCGCAACCCTGAGCGGGACTTCGACCGACTGTGGACCACCGCGTACTTCCACGACCCCGCCGAGCTCGCCGCCGAGGCCCGTGCCGCAGGCCTGGCCGTCCGCGCGCTGCTCGCCGTCGAGGGCCCGGCCAAGCTGTTGCCGGACCTCGCCGAGCGGATGGGCGAGGAGGCCGACCGGGAGCGGGTCCTGATGGCGATCCGGCGTACGGAGACGGAGCCTACTGTTCTCGGCCTGTCTTCCCACGTCCTGGCCGTCGCCGAGGTCCCGGCCGCCGGAGACGGGCGGTGAACCCCGGCCGCGTGAACGCGACGATCCGCGCGGTCTCCGAGTGGATCGACCACTCGCCCGACAACCGGGACCGGGACCGCGAGGCGCTGTTATGGGGAAGGGTCACCAAGGTCGGGGAGGAGGTCGGGGAGGTGATCGCCGCCCTGATCGGAGCGACCGGCCAGAACCCCCGCAAGGGCCACTCGGCGACCCTGCAGGACGTGGAGCGCGAGTTGCTGGACGTTGCGATGACCGCCCTGGCCGCCGTCGCCCACCTCCACACCGGCGACGCCGAACCGCCCGATCTGCTCGGCCTCCTGGCCGGCCACGTCGAAACCGTCGCCCGTCGCGTCGGTGCAGCCTAAACGCAACTGCTGCTCGGGGCGGCCGGAAGACCTCCGGCTGCCCCGAGCAGCAGTGCGCGCCCGCGCTACGGCCTGCCGACCGACATGTAGGTGAAACCCGCCGCCCGCATCCGCTTGGGTTCGAGCAGGTTGCGGCCGTCGAAGAGGACTGGCCGTCGCATGCCCTGCGCGGCGCGGACCCAGTCGACGTCCTGCAGCTGCGGCCACTCGGTGACCACGACTGCCGCGTCGGCGTCGGCCATCGCCTTCTCCGGGCTCGCGTACCTGGTTGCGGACGTCCACGGTTCGACCTCGGCCGGGCGGGCCAGTGGGTCCCAGCAGCGGACCTGAGCTCCCTCCGCGAGCAGCCGGGTGGCCAGTACCGTGCTCGGTGCCTCGCGCATGTCGTCCGTCCCCGGCTTGAACGCCATCCCCAGCAGTGCCACCCGGGCGTCGGCCAGCGTGCCGAGTTGGTCCGTGAGCTTCTGGATCGCCCGGCGCTTCTGGATGTTGTTCACGTCGATCACCGCCGACAGCAGCGGTGGGTGGAAGCCGGTGTTGCTGGCCATCTGCCGCAGCGCCTCGGAGTCCTTCGGAAAGCAGGACCCGCCCCAGCCGATCCCCGGGCGCAGGAAGTGGGGACCGAGCCGGTGGTCCAAGCCAACGGCCCGCAGGACCTCTTCGGCATCCGCGCCCGTGTTCTCGCACAGGGTGGCGATCTCGTTAGCGAAGCTGATCCTGGTGGCGAGCAGGGCGTTCGAGGCGAGCTTCACCATCTCCGCCGACCGCACGTCCATCGCCACGACCGGACTGTCCACGCCTGCGTGTAGCTGTTCCACCAGGGCACCGGCCGCCGGGCTGTCAGCGCCGATGACGATCCGATCCGGCTTCATGAAGTCGGCGACCGCCTTGCCCTCTGCGGTGAACTCCGGGTTCGAGGCGTAGCCGACGTGCGTCAGACCGGTCTCGTCGAGCACGGCCCGCACCCGACTGCCAGTGCCTACCGGCACGGTCGACTTCATCACCACGGCTTGAAGGTGCGGAGCACCCGCCAACGACCTGATGACCGACCAGACCCGCGACAGGTCCGCGTCGCCGGACGCCGATGGCGGGGTGTCGACACACACGTACGCGACCTCGGCGTCCGCCAGCACCTCCTCGAGGTCCAGGGTGAAGGTCAGGCGCTCCTTGTTCCGAGCGATCATGTCGCCCAGTCCGGGCTCGTAGATCGGCACGTCCCCGGCCTGCAGCACCTGCACCCGCTCGGGGTTGATGTCTCGTACCACTACTTTGTGCCCCAGCTCTGCCAGGCATGCACCGGTCACCAGACCGATGTAGCCCGCGCCGAACACTGCAATCTGCCGCCCCGACGTGCCGACCATCGCTGCATCCAATCTTCGATGCCCTCAAGTCAGGGCGTTGTAAGGGGAGTTGGCATCAATTCCCAGAAAAGGGTCTCCCTACCATATCTTGCGACGCACCGCATATCCGCCACTACCGAAAGTCATCGGAGTGCGCACTTGCGCGCCCGCCTGTTGTTTGAATCTGAACAGCAGGCGTTGCGGGTCGCCCCCGACCCGTTCGGCGCAGCATCCCCGTCCACCCCGTGGGGGCGGCCCGCAAGCTGGGAGCGGGGGAGCCACCGACCGGAGGATGGGTATGTCCAAGGCGTTCGGATTCAAGGAGTTCGGCGGGCCGGAGAGCCAGGGGTTCCTGGACCGCCCGACCCCGGTGCCAGGTCCGGGTCAGTTGCTGGTCGCGGTCCGGGCGGCCGGGGTGAACCCCATTGACTGGAAGATCCGGCAGGGCTTCATGGGGACGGAGCTACCGCTGCCCGCCGTGTACGGGGTCGAGGTGGCGGGTGTCGTGCAGGGGGTCGGCAGGGGCGTCGAGGGCTTCGCGGTGGGGGACGAGGTGTTCGGCAGCGCGCTGGCCGGCGGCTATGCCGAGCACACGCTGCTGGCCGCCGACCATGCGGCCCGCAAGCCCGCCGGAGTCTCGTTCGTGCAGGCCGCGGTGCTCCCGGTGGCTGCCGCGACGGCGTACGACGGTGTGCTCCAGCTGGCGCTGGAGCCGGGTCAGACGCTGCTGATCCTGGGGATCGCGGGCGGGCTCGGTACGGCGGCCGCCCAGATCGCCCGGGGTTCGGGGCTCACCGTGCTCGGTACGGCGAGCGACGCGAACCGTGGCTTCGTCGAATCGCTCGGCGCGACCCAGGTGCGGTACGGCGAGGGCGTGGCCGAACGGATCAGGGCGGTCGCGCCCGGCGGGGTGGACGGCATCCTCGACCTGATCGGAGGGGCGGACGCGCGGGCCGCCGCCGAGGCGCTGGCGACCCCCGGGCGGCTGGTCTCCGTCGTCGACCCGGTCACCGCGACCGATCTCGACGGCGCCTTCGTCCGGCGCAGCGGCACTGCGGCTACCCTCGACGCGCTGGCCGCGCTGGTCGCCGCCGGCGGGCTCGACCCGCACATCACCGCGACGTACCCGCTGGAGCAGGCCGCCGAGGCACTCGCGGTGGTGGAGGCCGGGCACGCGCGCGGCAAGCTCGTACTGGAAATCGGCTGACGGGAAACGACACTGTGAAGATCACCGAACCCACCGTCGGCGGACCCTGCTGGGTGGAGCTGGGCACCTCCGACCCGGCGGCGGCGAAGCAGTTCTACGGCGAACTCTTCGGCTGGCGCGCCGAGACCGACCCGAACCCCGAAGCGGGCGGCTACACGAGCATGATGCTGGACACCGCGCCGGTGGCCGGTCTCACCGCGCTGTACGCGCCGGGGCAGCCGACCGCCTGGACGGTCTCCTTCGCCACCGCCGCCGTCGACGCCACGGTGGTGGTGGTCACGGCGGCCGGTGGCCACGTGCTGATGGAGCCGATGGAGGTGCTCGACCTCGGGCGGTTCGCCGTCGTCCAGGACAGCTCCGGCGCGGCCTTCTCGCTCTGGCAGGCCCGGACCTTCAAGGGCGTCGGGCTGCTGAACGAGCCCGGCTCGCTCGGGTGGGTCGAACTGGCGACCCGCGACCCCGCCGGAGCCGTGGCCTTCTACACCCGGGTCTTCGGCTGGAGCGTCAACGAGGGTGAGACGTACACCCAGTGGGGTCTGGACGGCCGGGACTTCGGCGGGATGCTCGACATGGGGGACCGGTTCCCGCCCGAGGTGCCGCCCTACTGGATGCCGTACTTCGCGGTGGCGGACGTGGACCTGACGGCGGAGCGGGCCGCCGCGCTCGGCGCGACCGTGATGCTGCCGCCCGTCCAGCTGTCCGGCGGGCCCCGGCTCGCGGTGATCCGCGATGCGCAGGGCGCGGCGTTCGGGGTCCACCTCGCACGGGACTAACCCTCCGACGGGGTGTGATCAGGGCTCGACGGAGGTGGGTGGCTGTTCGCGCAGTTCCTCGCGCCCCTGGACAGTGCCCGGTGTGGCTGAGCGCGAAGCCGGATCGTTCCTGCGGCGAAGTGGGACGAAGGCGGCGGTCAGGGTGATCGCGACCGCCGTCAGGGGAACCCAGTCGCCCAGGCGGTCGTACCAGGTGCGGTCCGCCGGGGCGGCCAGCGGGAGTCGTACGGTGACCGAGCCGGTGGCCGAGGTGCCGAGCAGGGCGAGGCGGCGGCCCTGGCGGTCGTACGCGACGGACTCGCCGGTCAGCGAGGCCTGGACGACCGGGTGGCCGGTCTCGGCGGCGCGCAGGGCGCCGAGGGAGGCGTGCTGCTGGGGGGCCCAGGTGTGCTGGAAGGTGGAGGTCGCGGACTGGTAGACGAGCAGCCGGGCGCCGTCGTCGGCGGCCGTCCGGGACATGTCGGGGAAGGCCGACTCGAAGCAGATCAGCGCGCCGAGCGGGAGCGGGCGGCCGGTGCGGTCGGTGGCCTGGAGCAGGTGGAAGGCGGTGCCGGGGGCGCGGTTCTCGCCGGCCGCCTTGCTGATGCCGGCGATCCAGCCGAGGACCAGCCGCAGCGGGATGTACTCGCCGAACGGCACCAGGCGGATCTTGCGGTAGCGGCCCGCGATGCCCGCCGGGGTGATCTGGACGGTGTCCTTGGAGATCCGGCCGTCCGCCTTGCGGGCGTCCTCGCCCACCAGCAGCTGGGCGCCGGTCGCGGTGGAGAGGGCGCGTAGCCGGCTCATGGTGGCCGTGTCACGGTCCAGGTCGGTGCTGATGCTGCTCTCGCCCCAGACCACCAGATCGAGCGGCTGCCCGGCGAGGGCGGCGGTGATCCGGGCGCTCGCGTCGAAGCGGGCGGTCTGGTCCTCGACCACGCCGGGCTGGACGAGCGCGACGGTCGCGTAGTCGCCGGGGGTCGGCGGGGTGCGCAGGGCGAACAGCAGCGGACCGGCCGCGACGGCGAGCACGGTGACGGCGGCGGCCACCACCCGCACCCGGAGTTGACGGATCGTCAGTAGGACGACCACGCCGGTGTTGGCGGCGACCACCGCCGCGCTGACCAGCCACGCCCCGCCGACCGAGGCCAGCCCGAGGATCGCCGGGTGCTGCCACTGGGTGGCGCCGAGCAGCGCCCACGGACCACCGAGCGCGTGCCAGGAGCGGGCGTACTCGGTGCTCACCCAGACCGCCGGCACGACCACCAGGGCGGCGAGCGCCCGAAGGGCCGTGACCGGCGGGTGCAGCAGCCGCCAGACCGCCAGACCGACGGCGGACTGGAGCGCGCCGAACACGACGGCGATGGCGAGCAGTCCCGGCCCGACCGAGGGGATCAGCCAGTACATCGCGGTCAGAATGAATCCGGCCCCGAACCACCAGCCCCGTACGGCCGCCTCCCGCCCGCTCGGTGCCCGCCGCATCAGCAGCAGACCGGGCACCAGCGCGACCCAGGCCAGCGCGGCGAGCCCGGGCGCCGGGAAGGTGAGGACCGGGAGCGCGCCGGTGGCGAGGGCACCCCACCGGGCGGGCCGGGAGAAGGCGGCGCGTAGCGTCATGCCCCGATTGTCTGCTTTCGGGGCGTCCGCCACCCTCTGTCCCGGCGGGTGTGTCACATCAGCTGTCACCCTCAAGATCGCCCTCGGTCTCCAGGAACGCCGCCCGCAAGGCGTCGATCATCGCCGGATCCGGCTCGGCCCAGAGACCGCGCTCGGCCGCCTCCAGCAGACGTTCGCTGATGCCGTGCAGGGCCCACGGGTTGGCTCCGTTCAGGAACTCCCGGTTGGTCGGATCAAGAACGTACTCCTGTGTGAGCTTCTCGTACATCCAGTCCGCGACCACGCCCGTGGTGGCGTCGTAGCCGAACAGGTAGTCGACCGTCGCCGCCATCTCGAACGCACCCTTGTACCCGTGCCGGCGCATCGCCTCCATCCAGCGCGGGTTGACCACGCGGGCCCGGAAGACGCGGGCGGCCTCCTCGGTGAGGGTGCGGGTGCGGACCGTCTCCGGGCGGGTCGAGTCGCCGATGTAGGCGGTCGGGGCGCGGCCGGTGAGCGCGCGGACGGTGGCGACCATGCCGCCGTGGTACTGGAAGTAGTCGTCGGAGTCCGCGATGTCGTGCTCGCGGGTGTCGGTGTTCTTGGCGGCGACGGTGATCCGCTTGTACGCGGTCTCCATCTCCTCGCGCGCCGGGCGGCCGCCCAGGTCGCGGCCGTAGGCGTAGCCGCCCCAGACCGTGTAGACCTCGGCGAGGTCGGCGTCGGTGCGCCAGTCCCGGCTGTCGATCAACTGGAGCAGGCCGGCGCCGTACGTGCCCGGACGGGAGCCGAAGATCCGGACGGTCGCCTTGCGCTCGTCGCCGTGCTCGGCGAGGTCGGCCTGGACGTGGGCGCGGATGTAGTTGCTCTCGGCGGGCTCGTGCTGGCGGGCGGCCAGGCGTACGGCGTCGTCCAGCAGGGCGACCACGTGCGGGAAGGCGTCCCGGAAGAAGCCGGAGATGCGGAGCGTGACGTCGATGCGCGGGCGGCCCAGCTCGTCGAGGCTGATCGGCTCCAGGCCGGTGACCCGGCGGGAGGCGTCGTCCCAGACCGGGCGGACGCCCAGCAGTGCGAAGGCCTCGGCGATGTCGTCACCGGCGGTGCGCATCGCGCTGGTGCCCCAGAGCGAGAGGCCGACCGAGGTCGGGTACGCGCCGTCGTTGTCCGCCTGGTAGCGGTCGACCAGCGAGGCGGCCAGCGCCTGGCCGGTCTCCCAGGCGAGGCGGCTCGGGACGGCCTTCGGGTCGACGGAGTAGAAGTTGCGGCCGGTCGGCAGGACGTTGACCAGGCCGCGCAGCGGCGAGCCGGACGGACCGGCGGGGACGAAGCCACCGCCGAGCGCATGCACCACGGCGTCCAGCTCGTCGGTGGTCCGGGCCAGCCGGGGGACGACCTGGTGGGCGGCGAAGCTGAGCACCTCCGCGACGGCGGGCGGGAACCCGGCGGCGACCTTCTCGACCGCCTCCGGCGCCCAGTCCTCGGCCTCCATGGCCTCGACCAGCTCGCGGGCCTGCGCCTCGGCGGCGTCCGTCGCGCCGAGCGTGAGCGCGGCCTCGTCCAGGCCGAGCGCCTCGCGCAGGCCGGGGAGGGCGTTGACGCCGCCCCAGATCTGGCGGGCGCGCAGGATGGCCAGCACGATGTTGACCCGGTCGACCCCGGCGGGGGCCTGGCCGAGGACGTGCAGACCGTCGCGGATCTGGGCGTCCTTGATCTCGCAGAGCCAGCCGTCGACGTGCAGCAGGAAGTCGTCGAAGCCGTCGTCCTCGGGCCGCTCGTTCAGGCCGAGGTCGTGGTCGAGTTTGGCCGCCTGGATCAGCGTCCAGATCTGGGCGCGGACGGCGGGCAGCTTGGCCGGGTCCATCGCGGCGATGTTGGCGTGCTCGTCGAGCAGCTGCTCCAGGCGGGCGATGTCGCCGTAGCTGTCGGCGCGGGCCATCGGCGGGATCAGGTGGTCGACCAGCGTCGCGTGGGCGCGGCGCTTGGCCTGGGTGCCCTCGCCCGGGTCGTTGACCAGGAAGGGGTAGATGAGGGGGAGGTCGCCGAGCACGGCGTCCGGGCCGCAGTCGGCGGAGAGCGCGGCCGTCTTGCCGGGCAGCCACTCCAGGTTGCCGTGCTTGCCGAGGTGCACGACGGCGTCGGCGCCGAAGCCGCCGTCGGACTGCGCGGCGGCGATCCAGCGGTAGGCGGCGAGGTAGTGGTGGCTCGGCGGCAGGTCCGGGTCGTGGTAGATCGCGACGGGGTTCTCGCCGAAGCCGCGCGGGGGCTGGATCAGGACCAGCAGGTTCCCGGCGCGGAGAGCAGCCAGCACGATGTCGCCGTCCGGGTTCTGGCTGCGGTCCACGTACAGCTCGCCGGGCGGCGGGCCCCAGTGCTGCTCGACCTTGGCGCGCAGGCCCTCGGGGAGGGTGGCGTACCAGCGGCGGTAGTTGGCGGCCGGGATGCGGACGGGGTTGCGGGCGAGCTGGTCCTCCGTCAGCCAGTCCTGGTCGTAGCCGCCGGCGGCGATCAGCGCGTGGATCAGCGCGTCGCCCTCGTGGGAGTCATCGTCGATGACGTCGAGGCCCGGCAGGTCGTGGCCGAGGTCCATGCCCTCGGTGCGGAGGCGCTGGAGCAGGCGGATCGCGCTGGCCGGGGTGTCCAGGCCGACCGCGTTGCCGACCCGGGCGTGCTTGGTCGGGTACGCGGAGAGCACGAGCGCGAGGCGGCGCTCGGCGGCCGGGATGTGGCGCAGCCGGGCGTGCCGGACGGCGATGCCCGCGACGCGGGCGGAGCGCTCGGGGTCGGCGCGGTAGACGGTCAGGCCGTCCTCGTCCTGCTCCTTGAAGGAGAACGGGACGGTGATCAGGCGGCCGTCGAACTCCGGGACGGCGATCTGGGTCGCGGTGTCGAGCGGGGAGAGGCCGTCGTCGCTGGCCTCCCAGGCGGCGCGGGACCAGGTCAGGCAGAGCGCCTGGAGGATCGGGCGGTCGAGCGCGGCCAGCGCGCCCGCGTCCCAGGACTCCTCGTCGCCACCGGCGGAGGCGTCGGCCGGGCGGGTGCCGCCGGCCGCGAGGACGGTGGTCAGGATCGCGTCGGCCTGGCCGAGCTCGGCGAGCAGCTCGTCGTCGGCGCCGCGCAGCGAGGAGCAGAACAGCGGGCGCGGGCGGGCGCCCTGGTCCTCGATGGCCTGGCAGAGCGTCTCCACGAAGGCGGTGTTGCCGCTCATGTGGTGGGCACGGTAGTAGAGCACCGCGATGACCGGGCCGTCCGCGTTGCGTTCCGTACGCTCCAGCGGGCCCCACTCGGGCGCGGAGGCGGGGGCGGCGAAGCCGTGGCCGGTGAGCAGCACGGTGTCGGAGAGGAAGGCGCCCAGCTCGGCCAGGTTCTCCGGGCCGCCGTGCGCGAGGTATGCGTGCGCCTCGGCGGCGATGCCGGCCGGGACGGTGGACAGCTCCATCAGCTGGGCGTCCGGCGCCTGCTCACCCGTCAGCACGATCACCGGGCGGGGGCCCGCGAGCAGCGCGTCCAGGCCCTCCTGCCAGGCGCGGCGCCCGCCGAGCAGGCGGACCACGACCAGGTCGGTGTCCTCCAGCAGCGCGGGCAGGTCGGCGGGGGTGAGGCGCGCAGGGTTGCCGAGGCGGTACGGAACCGGGCCCTGCGAGGCGCGGGCGCTCAGCAGGTCGGTGTCGGAGGTGGAAAGAAGCAGGATCATGCGATGGCCCTCCCGGCCTCGTCAACGGGCGTGGGCATGGGCGTGCAGCGGCGCATCGGTCTTGCCTTCCTCGGGGTCCGCGCCCCGTGGCGTATCTCCCGACCGGAGGCCGGGGGATTTGAGAGGACGGCAGGAGTTCCTGGCTCCCACGGCCGTTGAGCCGTGGTCACAGTGGCGGGACCGCACCGGGTTTGCACCGGTTTCCTCCCCTTTGCGCCGTCGCTGGCGTGGACAGACCGCAGGGACTGTCCGGGAGCATCGTACGGCGTGCGGCGTGGCGGGGGGACCCCGCCTTGGAGGGTGCGGAGCGGGAGGGCGCGGGCGGTTGCCTTGCGATTCGCGCAGTTCCCCGCGCCCCTGACCGGGTTGCCCGGTGTGATCCACAAGGCAGCGGCATTCCGGCGGATCGTGGGTATGCTCGCCGCCATGCCACCCACACCCGACGCCGCCCGGCCGGGCCCCGGCGTGCCCGACCGTGGGCGCGAGGACTCCTGCCCGGGGGCCCTTCGTCTACACATGGCCGATGACGGCGCGCTGGCCCGGATCCGGGTGCCCGGCGGACTTCTGACGGTCCGTCAGGCTCTGGTGCTGGCCGACGCCGCGAGCGAGCTGGGCGACGGCTCGCTGGAGACCACCTCGCGCGGCAACGTCCAACTGCGCGGCCTGCCTTCGGACTCCGGCCTGGAGCTGGGCCGCCGACTGCGCGCCGCCGGCCTGCTGCCCTCCGACTCCCACGAGCGCGTCCGCAACATCGTCGCCTCCCCGTCCGCCGGACTCGACGGCGCCGGGTACGCCGACGTCCAGTCCTGGACGCGTGAGCTGGACGCCGCGCTCTGCGCGGCCGACCGGGCCGCCGGGCTGTCGGGCAAGTTCCTCTTCGCCCTCGACGACGGGCGCGGTGACGTCGCCGCCCTCGACGCCGATGTGACATTGATCGCAACCCCGGACGGCGGCTCGCTGCTCCGCTTCGGCCGCGCCACCACCGCCCGGCGGGTACCCGCCGGTGAGGCGGCGCGGTACGCGCTCGCCGGTGCCCTGGAGTTCCTCGACGCGCTACGGGACACCGGCACCGCCGCCTGGCACCTGCGCGACGTGCCCACCCTGCTGGCCCCGGGCGCCGAGCTCGACCCGGGAGCCGAGCCGCTGCCTGTGCTCGACGGCGGGGCGCCGCAGGTGGGGGAGCTGCCCGGCGGGCTCTGTGTCGGCCTGCGGTTCGGGCGGGTGAGTGCCGCGCAGTGGCGGCTGCTGGCGGAGGTAGCGGACGGTGAGCTGCGGGTGACCCCGTGGCGCACCGTCGTGCTCCCCCGTGCTGCGCGCGACCGGCTCGCCGAGCTGGCGCACGCCGGTCTGCGGACCGACCCCGGTTCGCCTTGGGAGCGCGCCACCGCGTGCACCGGTACGCCGGGCTGCGCCAAGTCGCTGGCGGACGTACGGGCCGATGCGGCGCGCGCGCTGTCCGGTGCGGTGGGCGGGGGGCTGTTGCCCGTCCACTGGTCCGGTTGCGAGCGGCGCTGCGGGCATCCGGCGGGGGAGTGGGTGGACGTCCTCGCCACTGGGCAGGGCTACCGCGTGACGGCCCGTCCGGGTGGGACGCCGACTTCGCGGACTTCGCAGGACCTGACGACCGAAGAGATGGCCGAAGCAGTGGCCGAGGCCAGGAGGATCAAGTGATCGACTACGAGAAGGACGGCGCGGAGATCTACCGCCAGTCCTTTGCCACCATCCGCGCCGAGGCCGACCTCGCGGGGCTGCCCGCCGATGTCGCCCAGGTCGCCGTGCGCATGATCCATGCCTGCGGCATGACCGACCTGGTCGAGGACCTGCTCTGGTCGCCCGGCGTGGTGGCGAGCGCGCGAGCCGCGCTGCGCGCCGGTGCGCCGATCCTCTGCGACGTCTCCATGGTTGCGAGCGGTGTCACCCGTAAGCGGCTGCCCGCCGACAACGAGGTGATCTGCACGCTCTCCGACCCGTCGGTGCCCGGGCTCGCCAAGGAGATGGGCAACACCCGCAGCGCCGCCGCCATGGAGCTGTGGCTGCCCCGGCTGGAGGGCGCGGTGGTCGCCGTCGGCAACGCGCCGACCTCGCTCTTCCGGCTGCTGGAGATGATCGAGGCCGGTGCTCCGCGCCCGGCTGCCGTGATCGGCGTCCCGGTCGGTTTCATCGGCGCCGCCGAGTCCAAGCAGGCGCTCGCCGACCACCCCTCGGGCCTGGAGCACCTGGTGGTGCGCGGGCGGCGCGGCGGCAGTGCGATGGCCGCCGCCGCCATCAACGCGATTGCGAGCGAAGTAGAATGACGGATCGTCAGATTGGGAGCCAGGTAGGCAGGCTCTACGGTGTCGGCCTCGGCCCGGGTGACCCGGAGCTGGTCACCGTGCGTGCTGCCGGGCTGATCGGCAAGGCCGACGTGGTGGCGTACCACAGCGCCCGGCACGGCCGGTCGATAGCCCGCTCGATCGCCGAGCCGTACCTGCGCGGCGACCAGATCGAGGAGCAGTTGGTCTACCCGGTCACGGTCGAGACCACCGACCACCCCGGCGGTTACCGGGGCGCGCTGGACGAGTTCTACGAGGAGGCCGCCGCCCGGCTGGCCGCCCACCTGGACGCGGGCCGCGACGTGGTGGTGCTGGCCGAGGGCGACCCGCTGTTCTACGGCTCGTACCAGCACATGCACAAGCGCCTGGCGGACCGTTACCCGACCGAGGTGGTGCCGGGCGTGACCTCCGTCAGCGCCGCCGCCGCCCGGTTGGGCAAGGCGCTGGTGGAGGCCGAGGAGGTGCTGACCATCCTGCCGGGCACGCTGCCCGAGGAGGAGTTGACGGCCCGCCTGGCGTCCACCGACTCCGCCGTCATCATGAAGCTCGGCCGCACCTTCCCGACCGTACGGCGGGCGCTGGAGCGCGCGGGCCGGCTGGACGAGGCCCAGTACGTCGAGCGGGCCACCATGGCGGGCGAGCGTACGGCGCGGCTGGCGGACGTGGACCCCGAGACCGTGCCGTACTTCTCCGTCGCCGTGCTGCCGAGCCGGATCGGGCTCGGCCCGGCGCCCGTGGCGGAGGACGCCGTCGGCGAGGTCGTGGTGGTCGGCCTCGGGCCGGCCGGTCCGCTCTGGCTGACCCCCGAGGCGCGCGGTGAACTCGCCGCCGCCACCGACCTGGTGGGGTACACCACCTACATCGACCGGGTGCCCGTACGGCCCGGCCAGGTGCGGCACGGCTCGGACAACAAGGTCGAGGCGGAGCGCGCCGAGTTCGCCCTCGACCTGGCCCGCCGTGGCCACCGGGTGGCCGTCGTCTCCTCCGGTGACCCCGGCGTCTTCGCGATGGCCACCGCCGTACTGGAGGCCGCCTGCGGCGACCCGTACCGGTCCGTGCCGGTGCGGATCGTCCCCGGGATGACGGCCGCGCACGCTGCCGCCTCCCGCGCGGGCGCCCCGCTCGGCCACGACTACGCGGTCGTCTCGCTCTCCGACCGGCTCAAGCCCTGGGAGGTCGTCGCCCAGCGCCTGCGCGCCGCCGCCGCAGCGGACTTGGTGCTCGCGCTCTACAACCCGGGCTCGCAGAGCCGCACCACCCAGGTCGGCCTGGCCCGGGACCTGCTGCTCGAACACCGCGCCCCGGACACGCCCGTGGTGATGGCCCGGGACGTCGGCGGCCCGACCGAGCGGGTGCGGACGGTCCGGCTGGCGGATCTCGACCCGGCGGAGGTCGACATGCGGACCATCCTGCTGATCGGCTCCTCGCAGACCCAGGCCGTCCGTCGCGACGACGGTACCGAGGTGGTCTGGACCCCGAGGCGGTACCCGCCGGTCTGAGGGTTCCGCCGCTGTCCTGCCCCCACTGGCCAGATGACCAGTGGGGGCACCTCTCGTTTCAGCGCACCTCGTTGCACACCTGCCGCCGAGCGTCACTCACCGGTGGTCATCGGCAGCGCCGTGGGCAGGTCGGACATCGCCTGGATCCGCACCTAACCGAGTGCCGGTGGGTGCTCGGCCGGACGGCGCCCCCAGGCCGAGATCAGCGGCGCGAGTGTCAGGTCGAGTTCGCCCGCGTGGATGGCGGCCAGGTGCGCGTCGATCTCGGCGTCGTCGGCCAGGCCGGCCGCGAGCAGCTCGCCGCGCACGTGCCGGATGGTCGCCGCCTCCAGCCGGTCGCAGGCCGGCCCGCCGACCGGGAAAGAGCCGGCTGCGGCGACATCCACCAAGCCGGCCTCACGCAATGCCCGCGGCAGTGTCCGGCCGTAGCGCAGGTCCGCGCCTCGGCGCGCCAGCAGCTCCCGGACCGCGTCGCGCAGCCGGTTGGCCCGCCGCTGCGCAGGGCCGCTGTCGTCCAGGCATGCCAGTGGCTGCAGAGCGGTGTCGGCGTCCTCGACCAGCAGCCAGCCGCCGGGCCGTAGCGCTGCCGCCATCGTGGCCAACGCGCGAGCCCGGTCGGGTACATGGACCAGCACGAGCCGGGCGTGCACCAGATCGAACGTCCCCGGCTCCGGGGGCGGATCAGCGGCGACGTCGTGCCGGCGCACCTCGTACCCGTCGCCTGCCTTCAGCCACGACGGGTTGATGTCCGTGGCCAGCACGTGCCCGGTCGGACCGACGGCCGCCGCGAGCGCCTCCGGGATACCGGGGCCACCGGCCCCCACTTCCCAGCAGCGCGAGCCGGCCCTGACCCCCAGTCGATCGAAGTGCCCGCGCGTCACACCGTCGAACAGCTCGGCCAGCCAGACGAATCGCTCGCCCGCCTCGGCGCGCGCGTTGTCCAGCAGGTACCCACGGGCGGGAGCGGACTCTCCGCCGAGCGCGGTGGTCCCGCCTGTCGGATCCGGTCGGCCACCGACGTGCGGCGGGCGGTGCGAGGAGGTCATGACCACATGGTCAACCTTCCCAGGCCACCAGCGCCATGACGACGGGAGAGGGATTTCTCACACAGCCGGCGAACCCCGCACGTCCTACAGCACGGTTCTGCACCGTGAAGCGCCGGAAGGGGTACAGGTATCCGGGGCTGAGACCACACACCGACACTGTCCCACTCCCAGGGCTTCCTGCCCGACAGACCGTCATGAACCGGACACCATCCGACTACGCCGAAGCCCTGGGGTCCACATCTGTGCCGGTATGCATGCAGTCATGGACTCCACTTGGTCGGTTTGGTGGAGGCGGGCGAGTCGATCGGCGAGTGCCCTGGACAGCCCACATGACTCGTTCCTGAAAGGGCACGACGGAGGCGATGGCACGGGCAGCAGTGCGAGGTGAGGCCAAGACCCAGGGTCGTCCCCTCGCTTGTTTTCGATGCAGCCCTACAGGTCCTGCTGGATTACCAGGACAGCTGCTGTCGGAGTCGCGTGGCTGAACGGCCGAGCCGTACGGCTGCGGCCACCGGGAGGAACGCCGCAAGGAGGAGGGCCGTCAGCAACGCGATCGCGGTCAGACCGCCGAGCGCCACGGAGCAGATCACCGCGAACGCCGGGACGGTGACGACCGGCGAGAGCAGCAGCAGCGTCGCTTGCCGCTTCTCCCGGCGTACCCACTGCGGGGACTTCCACAGCCGTACGAGTGCGGCGACTGTGGCGGCAAGTGAGAGGAGCGGTCCTGCCACCGGGACGAGTGCGGCCGGCAGTGCCAGGGCGGCCAGGCAGAGGGTGATGGAGGTGTGCCTGCTGGTCTCCGGTGTCGGGTGGTTGCCGGGTTCCTCGGCCAGGGCGGCTGCCGTGATCTCCCCGGGTGTCCCCAGCTGGTCCAGGACACGGCGCACGCTGGTCTCGTCGAGGGTGCCGGACTCCGCCAGTGCCACCTCGATGTGCTCACGCAGATCTGCCAGCAGTTCCTGGCGGCGGGCGTCGGGAAGCGCCGTGGTCCGTTCCTCGATCGAGGACAGGTAGGCCAGTACGAGGGGGTGGGCGAGGGGGTCGTTCACGTCGTCTCTCCAGGGGCGAGGAAGTGGTCGACGGCGTTGCGGAAGGAGGGCCAGTTCGCGGTGAACTCCTCCAGTGCGCTCCGGCCGGCGTCGGTCAGTGTGTAGTACCTGCGCGGCGGTCCGCTCTCGGACTCCTGCAGGTGGGTGTCGGCGAGTCCGGTCCGCCGGAGGCGCGACAGCAAGGGGTAGATCGTGCCCTGGCTGGTTGCCATCACCTCGACCCGGGCAAGCTCCGCCAGTAGCTCCACCCCGTAGCGGGGGCCGTCCCGTAGCAGCGCCAGGACGCAGTACTCGAGCACCCCTTTGCGGAGCTGACTCGCCACCCGGCCGTCCGCTCCAGGGATGCTTGCATTGCCATCTACCATGTAAAGCAAGCTACCACGGTTGGTGCGGATGTCGCGGCATCACCCGGCCGCACCTTGCCTTCGCGTTTCCGGAGCCGGGGCGGAATGCGGATGGCCCCTCGCGGCGTCGTCTGGGACGATCATGCGCGGGGGCCCCGGTGGTGACTCCGTCCGGGGTGAGGGGGAGTGTGGTGGCGCGGCAGCCGGTGAAGTCCGTCGGGGGCATCCTCCGAGATCTGGAGGACGCCCCCGGCGTGAGTTGACGGATCGTCAGGCAGTCGAAGGAATGGGGAAGCTGCGGCGCATCAGTGCGTCGAAGGCGGCGTCCGGGAGGAGGCGACGGGCGATCATGGTCGAGCGGGCCACCATGCCGATCGCGTAACGGGCGCGCGGGTTGCGGGTGGTGGCGGCGCGGACGATCACCTTGGTTGCGGCCTCCGCCGGGACCGCACCGTTGCGGCGGCGGAAGGACCGGTTGGCGTACATGTCCGCGAGCTCGGCGCGGAAGCCCGCGTACGGGTCGTCGGTCGGGCCGAGCTGCATGGTGTCGACCGCCGTGCCCGCGAACTCGGTGATGGTGGGCCCGGGTTGGACGACCACGACCTTGACGCCGAACGGCGCGACCTCCAGTCGCAGCGAGTCGCTGACGGCTTCCACCGCGTGCTTGGTGGCGTGGTAGAAGGCGCCGCCGGGCGGCGAGAACCGTCCGCCCATGGACGAGATGTTGACGATCCGCCCCTGCCCGGCCCGCCGCATGCCCGGCAGTACCAGCTGGGTCATCCGGACCAGCCCGAACACGTTGGTCTCGAACTGGGCGCGGACCTCCTCCGGCGAGGCCAGCTCGACCGGCAGGTGCAGCCCGTACGCGGCGTTGTTGACCAGTAGGTCCACCGCGCCGTGCTCGGCCTCGACCTGGGCGACCGCCGCCGCCATCGACTTCTCGTCGGTCACGTCGAGGGCGAGGGTGGTCAGGCCCTGGGCTTCGAGCTCGGCGAGCGTCTCGGGGCGGCGGGCGGTGGCGTAGACGTGGTAGCCCAGCCGGTGCAGGGCCAGTGCGGTGCGGCGGCCCATGCCGGACGAACAGCCGGTGATCAGAGCGGACTTGGCGGAGGTGGCGGAGGTGGTTCCGGTGCTCATCGGGTGGCCTCTCGGTGCAGGAGGGCCCAGACGGCTTCTTCGGCCTGGGTCAGGGCCTCGGGGGGGAGTTCGGAGATGCCGACGGGGCGAAGGTGTTTGACCAGTCCGGCGAAGGCGCCGAGGGCGAGCGAGACGAGCAACTGCGGGTCGCCGTCGCGGATTTCGCCGGCCTGCTGGCCGCGCACGATGAAGTCGGCGGCGAGGCGGTGGACTTCGGCGGCCAGGGCCTGGCTCTCGGGGGCGAGGAAGGTGTCGTGCTGCTGGTGCTCGATGAAGGCGAAGGCCGCGTGGTGGCGTCCGGCGTAGCGGGTGAAGCCGCGCCAGAACCGCGCGAACTCCTCGCGGGTGCTCCCGGCCGGGCCGCCCTCGGCGAGGGCTTCGGCGAGGTGGGCCAGGAGTTCCCGTTTGGCGTGCTGGAAGGCCGCGTTGCCGAGGGCTTCCTTGCTGGGGAAGTACCGGTAGATGCTGCCGACCCCGACTTGGGCGTGCTGGGCGACGGCGGGCATCTGGGTGCCCTCGTAGGTGCGCTCGGCGAACAGGGCCAGGGCGCTGTCCAGGAGGGTCTGGGGGAGGTCGGGCTTTCGGTTGAGGGCCACGGAATGAATGTTCATTCCGTGAGCCCCGGAAGTCAAGCCTGCCGTACCACCCACGCGACGGCCCCGGCCACGTCCGGCACCTCCGGGACGCCGGCCGGCGCCGGTGGGCGGCGGACGATCACCACCGGGAGGCCGAGTTCGCGGGCGGCGGCGAGTTTGGGGGCGGTGGCGGCGCCACCGCTGTCCTTGGTGACCAGTACGTCGATCCGGTGTTCGCGGAGCACCGCGCGCTCGCCCTCCAGGGTGAAGGGCCCGCGATCGAGCAGCACCTCGGTCCGGGGTGGCATCGGGGCTTCCGGGGCGTCGACGGAACGGGCGAGGAAGAAGAGGTCGGTGAGGTGCGCGAACGCGGCCAGCCCCTGGCGGCCGGTGGTGAGGAAGATCCGTCGGCCGAGGGCGGGGAGGGCCGCCGCCGCTTCGTCCAGGGAACCGACCGGGTGCCAGCTGTCCCCGGCAACCGGTACCCAGCTGGGACGACGCAGCGCCAGCAGGGGAACATGGACCTCGGCGGCCGCAGTGGCCGCGTTGCGACTGATGGTGCCGGCGAAGGGATGAGTGGCGTCGATGAGAGCGTCCACGCGCTGCTCGCGCAGCCAGGCGGCGAGCCCGTCGGGGCCGCCGAACCCGCCGATCCGCACCTCCCCGGTCGGCAGCCGGGGCTCGGCCACCCGTCCCGCCAGCGAACTGGTGATCCGCAGGGCCGGGTCGGCGGCGAGTTCGGCCGCCAGGCGACGGGCTTCGGTGGTGCCGCCCAGGATCAGTACGTGCTTCGGGACGCGCATCGGAACTCCAGGGGATCTTCGTGGTTGAGGCGGGCGGCGTGACGGGCAGTGCGACGGGCGGTGCCACGGATGGTTGGACCGGCGGGGTGGTCGGCGAGGTGGTCGGCAGTAGGGCGGAGCAGCTGCGGAGCAGCGGGCTGCGGCACGGCTGGACGACGGGCGCCTGCGCGACGGCGGCGACCGCCGCCGCGTACACCGCGCTGCTGACCGGCGAGTTCCCCGACCCGGTGACGATCACGCTGCCCAAGGGGCAGCGGCCCGCATTCGCGCTCGCCGCCGAGGAGTTGACGGAGTGTCAGGCCATGGCCGGCATCGTGAAGGACGCCGGGGACGACCCGGACGTCACCCACGGCGCGCTGATCCGCTCGACGGTCCGGCTCGGGGAATGCGGCACCGGAGTGGTGTTCCGGGCGGGCCCCGGCGTGGGGACGGTCACCAAGGCCGGGCTGCCGCTCGCGGTCGGCGAACCCGCGATCAACCCGGTGCCCCGGCAGATGATCCGCGACGCCGTCGCTGGGATCGCGGCCCGGCACGGCGGCAGCGGGGACGTGGAGGTGGAGATCTCCGTCGACCACGGCGAGGAGATCGCCCGCTCCACCTGGAACCCGCGCCTCGGCATCCTCGGCGGGCTCTCGATCCTCGGTACCACCGGCATCGTCGTCCCGTACTCCTGCTCCGCCTGGATCGACTCGATCCGGCGTGGCATCGACGTGGCCCGCGCGGCGGGTCGCACGCATGTCGCCGGGTGCACCGGCTCGACGTCCGAGAAGGTCGCCGTCGCCGTGCACGGCCTGCCCGAGGACGCCCTGCTCGACATGGGCGACTTCGCGGGTGCGGTGCTCAAGTACCTCAAGCGCCACCCCGTGCCGAGGCTGACCGTCGCCGGGGGCTTCGCCAAGCTCTCCAAGCTCGCCGCCGGGCATCTCGACCTGCACTCCGCCCGCTCGCAGGTCGACAAGGGCTACCTGGCCGGCCTGGCCCGCGAGGGCGGCGCGGACGAGGCGTTGGTCGCCGCAGTCGCGGCCGCGAACACCGGTCTGGAGGCCGTGCAGCTGTGCTCGGCTGCCGGTGTGCCGCTCGGTGACTTGGTTGCTCAAGGTGCGAGGAGCACCGCGCTCGGCGTTCTTCGGGGGTCGCCGGTCGAGGTGGACGTCATCTGTATCGATCGTGCGGGGGCCATCGTCGGACGAGCGGGTTAGCGGGGTGACCAGGGGCGCGAGGGGCTGAACGATGCGGGAGAGCGCGGGTTGGCGCCTTCCGGTTTCGCGCAGTTCCCCGCGCCCCTGGGGTACCCGATCCTGATCGGTCAGCTGCACGACTCGTGGGGCCGGTCGCGGTCGGTGGAGTAGAGGTGGCTGTCGCGGAACTGCTCTGCGGCGAGGGTGCGGCCGACCAGGATGACGGCGGTGCGCAGGACGCCCGACTCCTTCACCTGCGCGGCGATGTCGCCCAGGGTCCCGCGCAGGACCAGTTCGTCCGGGCGGCTGGCCATCGCGACCACGGCGGCCGGGCAGTCGGCGCCGTAGTACGGCAGCAGCTCCTCGACGACGCTCTCCACGTAGCGGGTCGCCAGGTGCAGCACCAGCAGTGCGCCGCTACGGCCGAGGGTGGCGAGGTCCTCGCCCTCGGGCATCGGGGTGGCCTGGCGGGCGACGCGGGTCAGGATCACCGTCTGACCCACCGTCGGGATGGTCAGCTCGCGCTTCAGCGCGGCAGCGGCGGCGGCGAAGGCGGGTACCCCCGGGACGACGTCGTACGGGATGCCGACGGCGTCGAGCCGCCGCATCTGCTCGGCGACGGCGCTGAACACCGACGGGTCGCCGGAGTGCAGCCGGGCGACGTCGTGGCCCTCCGCGTGGGCCCGGACCAGCTCGGCGATGATCTGGTCGAGGTTGAGGTCGGCGGTGTCGATCAGCCGGGCGTCCGGGCGGCACTCGGCCAGCAGCTCGCGCGGGACCAGGCTGCCCGCGTACAGGCAGACCCCGCTGGCGGCCAGGATGCGCTGCCCGCGCAGGGTGATCAGGTCGGCGGCGCCGGGGCCGGCCCCGATGAAGTGGACGGTCACTGGTCTTCTCCTAGGGGTAGGGCTTACGGCGAGGGCTTTACGGCGGACCACTGGGTGACCGCCATCGCCTGCCGCCAGCCGGTGAAGCCTCCGACGGGTACCGCGTGTGCGACCGCCAGCCGCAGCAACTCGCCGCCGTGGCGGTGGTACCACTCGGTCAGCAGCGCCTCGGACTCGAGCGTCACCGTGTTGGCGACCAGTCGGCCGCCCGGTCGCAGCGCGTCCCAGCAGGCCGCCAGCAGCCCGGGCGCGGTCAGCCCGCCGCCGATGAACACCGCGTCGGGGGTCGGCAGGCCCGCGAGCGCGTCGGGGGCCGGGCCGGTGACGACCTGAAGCCTCGGCACGCCCAGGGCGGCCGCGTTCCGGCCGATCCGCTCGGCTCGGACGGGGTCGCGCTCCACGCTGACGGCCCGGCACTCGCGGTGCGACCGCAGCCACTCGATCGCGATGCTGCCCGAGCCGCCGCCGACGTCCCAGAGCAGCTCGCCCGGTACGGGCGCGAGGGTGGCCAGGGTCGCGGCGCGGATGTGACGCTTGGTGAGCTGCCCGTCCGACTCGTACGCGTCGTCCGGCAGCCCGGGCACGAGCGAGCGGCGGGGTGCCTCGGGGGCGGCCGCGCACTGGACGGCGACGAGGTTGAGCGGGTCGCCGGGCGGGTGGGGCCAGCCGTCGGCGGGGCCCTCGTACCGGCGCTCGGCCGGGCCGCCGAGCTGCTCGAGCACCTGCAGCCGACTGGGACCGTAGCCGCGTTCGGTGAGCAGGGCGGCGACGGCGGCGGGCGTCGTGGCATCCGCGCTGAGCACCAGCAGGCGGCGGCCGGGGTGCAGCGCGAGGGCGAGTGAGTCCAGCGGCCGCCCGACCAGGCTCACCATCTCGGTGTCCTCCAGCGGCCAGCCGAGCCGGGCGCAGGCGTACGAGACGGAGGAGGGGTGCGGCAGGACCCGCAGCCGGTCGGGGCCGACGGTCTCGGCGAGGGCGCGGCCGATGCCGAAGAACATCGGGTCGCCGCTGGCCAGGACGGCGAGGCGTTGCCCGGCGTGCGCGGCGAGCAGTCCGGCCACGGCGGGCCGGAGCGGGGACGGCCAGGGCACCCGTGCGGCGGGCACCTCGGGCGGCAGCAGGTCGAGCTGGCGCGGCGCGCCCAGCACGGCGTCGGCTTCGCGCAGCGCGTCGCGGGAGGTGTCGGCGAGGCCGGGCCAGCCGTCGGCGCCGATCCCGACGACGCTGATCGGGTGGGTCGGGCGGGCCGGGGGGTGGTCCATCGGGTCGTCCGGTGGCACCGGGGCTGCGGCGGTGGCCAACGGGTACTCCTCGGGTCCTCGCAGGTCGGAATGGGCAGCCGCAGCCTACCTGGGGGTACCGGTGGCGGGGTTGGGCGGCCGGGGAGAACCCGCGTGGGCCGGATGCGGGTCGGTGTTTGTTCGTGGCAGCTGCAGACTGTCGGACACATCTTGTCGATATGGTCGATATGATTGTCGGTCGACGCACGGCCGGCTGGTCGATCGGGTACGGGGGATGATCGCGAATGAGCTTTTTCGGGGAGCTGGGCAAGGACCTGGAGGGCCTGGTCTCGGATGCCCCACTCGGCGGCATACGGGCCGAGCTGGAGGCGCTGGCCACCCAAGTGGGTGATATCTCCAAGGAGTTGGACCACGCCAGGGGATCGGTGCAGTGGACGGGTGCGGCGGCTGACGCCTTCCACGCGCACGCTGCGCAGCGCATCAAGGACCTGCACGACCTCGTCCGGGAGCTGGACGGCGCGGCAGCGGCGGCAGGTGCTGTGGTCGTCGTGGGCGGTCTGCTCTGACGGTCCGTCCGTCCAGAAAATCTGTGCCGGTAATCAACGGGGGGATCAACGAATATGTCAGGCGGACAGCAGTACCGGGTGTCCCCGGAGCAGCTCGACCAACTCGCCGCCGGCTGGCAGGCCGAGGCGGCCAAGCTCCAGCAGGTGGCCCAGAAGGTCGAGTCGGTTCTCGGTGAGTTCGGGCGGGCCGAGCTCACCACGCTGATCAGCCGGGGGTTGCTCGCTGCCGAGGCGGTGGTGCTGGCCGAACGCCTGGTCAAGGAGGCCGGAGAGACGGCGGGCACGCTCGCCGCCGCGCTGCATCAGGATGCCACGGGGATCACGCAGTGCGCCAACAACTACCGCGAGGCCGACGAGGAGGCCGGAAGGCACCTGCATGACGGGCAGGGGTCCGGGTCGGTCGTACCGCCCAAGCAGCCGACGGGCCCGGGCGGCCCGGGTGCTTCGGGCGGCTCGGGTGGTTCGGGTGCTCCCGGGCACGGGGGCCATGGCGGGCAGCACGGTGGTCAGGGTGCCAGTGGCGGCGGTGGTGCCAGTGGTGGCGGTGATGGCTCGCAGGCTCCGCTGCCGAAGGGAAACTACGCCAACCGCGAGCAGGTCATGGCGTGGATCAACCAGGCGTTCGACATCCTGAAGGCCAACGGGGTGCCGGCCGACAAGCTCAACGCCGAGGGCGTGCTGCTGATGATCGAGAACGAGTCGAGCGGCAACCCGGAGGCCGTCAACAACTGGGACAGCAACGCCAGGGCCGGCCACCCGTCCAAGGGGCTGATGCAGACCATCGACTCGACCTTCGACTCGAACAAGCTCCCCGGCCACAACGACATCTACAACCCGGTGGACAACATCATCGCCGGGACCCGCTATGCGCTGGGCCGTTACGGATCGATCGACAACGTGCCCGGCGTGAAGGCGGTCAGCGAGGGGAAGAAGTACGTCGGTTACTGACTCCCGGGGGGACGCTTGAAGGGACCTTCGCGAGTCGGGCCTTCGCGAGTGGGGCTTTCACGACTGGGACCTGCGCGAGTGGGGCCTTCACGAGAGGTCGGGGTGCGCTTGTTCTCGTTCAGGTGGAGGGCCCGGAGGGCGACCTCGGTGGCGAACCGGTCGTCGGGGTCGGCCAGTTGGTCGCCGAAGGTGCGGTCCAGGAGGCGCATGCGGTAGCGGACGGTCTGGGGGTGGACGCCGAGGATCCCGGCCATCTGGACGGCCGTGCCACGGGTGGTCAGCCAGGTCCGCAGGGTGTCGATCAGGCGGTGCTGCTGGGTCGGGGTCAGGCCGGTCAGCGGGCTGAGGTAGCGGTCGGCCAACTGCCTGATCAGGCCGGGATCACCGAGCAGCCAGAGCGGCAACAGGTGGTCCTCGCAGTGGGCGACCGGCTGGGCGTCGATCAGTCCGGCCTCCGCGAGGGAGAGGGTGTGGCGGGCCCAGCGCAGTGAGTCCGCCGCCTCACTCAGCGGAGTGGTGAGCCCGACGGCCGCCCGGCAGCCGGTGAGCGCGGTCTGCAGCGAGTCGCGTCGTCGGTCGTCCAGCGGGCCGGGGATCAGCAAGTGCGGTTCCGGGTCGGCGAAGTCGAGCAGGATGTCCTTGTCCAGAGCCGTCCTGGACGGGGTGTTCTCGACCCGCAGGGCGACCAGGGTGACCTCCTGCGGCAGCGGCCACCCGGCGTGCTCCGCGAGTTCGGCGAGTGCACTGCGGGCCACGGACGACCCGGTCAGGATCCGGCGCAGCAGCCGTCTGCGTCGGTTGTCCGGCTCCTCGCCGAGCTCGGCCATTGCCTGTAGGTAGCCCTCGCGCGACAGTTCGGCGATGTCGCCCATGTACGCGAAGAGCGCGTCGGCGAAGGCGAGCATGACGGTGACGGACAGGTTGTAGCGCTTGCCGACGGTCCGCACCCGCCGCAGGGCGACCTGGCAGCCGATCCGGTACGCGGCCTGGAGCATGTCCAGGCTCCGCCCCTCGTACGCCTCGAACCGTCCGAAACGGCGGCAGATCTCGTCGCGTAACGAGGTGGTCGCCGTCGGGGCCGCGATCTGGTCGACGAAGGTCGCGATGTTCTGCTCGATGCCGACCCGGATCACCCGGGCGTTCGGGCCGTCCAGCAGCTGTGCGTACTCGGGGATGGCCGCGACGATCTCGGACGCCATCTCCTTGAGCAGGCTGGGTAGTTCGGGCCGCATGATCGCGGCGAACTCGCGCGGGATCGGTCCCAGCGGATCGGCGTGCTCGGAGGTCTGTCTCGCTACGGCCATGCGTGTCCCCCTGACTCTCCGACGACGTGGGGGCCGCCGACCGGTCCGGGTGGGGGACAGGGCGGGTCCGCTGCGGTCGCAGGCGTCGGAGGCATCGGTAACGAGCGCGCGCCCCGACGCGCCGGGGTGGGGGAGCGGCGGACCCGGCGAGGCGCGTAGCGTACAAACTCATGCTGGCTCGGTGAAAGATAGACCACCAAGTCACCCCGGCGCAGCACCCGTGACAAGGAAACCTTCCGGTCGGCCGCTGCTCCGCCCCGGCCGGCTGCCGACCGGCGCTCGGGAGCGGTGCTCATTTCCTTATAAGGGCGAAGTCTGTTCTGTTGCTTGGGAGATAAAAAAATACCCGAGAGTAAGGTCGCGCGCGGAATCTCCGACGGGACTGTTGCGCGGCCCAGTTACTGATGCGTAACGTCCCGTTCCATGACGGTGGCCGAGTGGATTCGGCGCAACGTCCCAGGTGGCGAGCCACGATCGGAATTCCCTGCGGCGACCGTGAGCGGGTTTCGGTTTATCAGGTGCGTCAACTCCCGAACAACGTCAAACCACGTCAACTCCCAGAGAGGATCAGCACGTGCACAAGCTGACCAAGAGCACCATGGTTGCCGCCGCCGCACTCACCGCGGCGCTCGGACTCACCGCTGGTTCGGCCTCGGCGTCCGGCACCTGGACGGCCACCCCCGGCGGGGCGTGGACCGCGAAGGCGAGCTCGCCCAAGCTGACCGACACCTCGACCGGCACGCAGCTGAGTTGCTCCTCCTCCAGCGCGGCGGGCACGCTCCACAGCGGCTCGGGCCTCTCCGGCACCGGCATCTCCTCCATCACCTCGGTGGCCTGGACCAGCTGCTCCGGCCCGTTCGGCATCACCTTCTCGGTGACCGCCAACGGCCTGCCGTGGGCCCTCAACGCGGTGAGCTACAACTCCTCCACCGGCGTGACCACCGGCACCATATCGGGGGTCAAGGCCCACATCAGCGGCGCCGGCTGCACGGCGGACTTCGCCGGCACCAGCAGCACCAGCCCCGCCACCCTCACCGGCACCTACACCAACTCCAGCCACACGCTGAGCCTCAGCGGCGGGAACCTGCACGCGTACAACGTCTCGGGATCCTGCCTCGGTCTGCTCAACACCGGGGACTCCGCGACCTACGTCGCCAACTACGTCCTCGCCGGATCGCAGACGATCACCTCGCCGTGATCTGAACCGTGCTCTGAGCCGTCATCTGAGCCGTGATCTGAGCCGTGATCTGAACACCCGCACGGCGGAGGGGACTTCGTGACCCGGGCTCCCGGGCTGCGAGGTCCCTGTCGCTTGCCCGGCTGCCTGCCTGACGGCCTGCCCGGGTTGCTCAGTGGAGGACAATCCTCCGCTACGGATTTGTCATCCGGTGACAAGAAATCCGAGCGGGGTGAGATCGCGGAACATTCCTGTGTTCGATCACTTGTCGCTGCTTGTTACCGGCCCGTATCGTCCTGCGTCCCGAACGAATTCGCCCAGGAACCATCGCCCGCCGGAGAATCACGCCCGCCGGATCACGCTCGGCGGAACACCCGTAGCGAGTCACGCCCAGACCGAGGCCGAGGAGTGCAGCGATGAGGGATGCAGTGGTCCGGCACCGCTCGGTGCGGCTGGCGGCCGTCGCGGTGGCCGGGCTGCTCGCGGGGTTGCTGCCCGGCGTCGAGTCGGCCTCGGGCGGCCAGGCCGGGCGGGTGTCGCTGACGTACAACTGCCGTTTCCCGGGCGGTGAACAGGATGTTTCGGTCGGCCTCGAGCAGTCCTACCCGGCCGTCGGGGCGGTCGAAAAGTCCATCCAGCCCGGTCCGTTGACGTTGACAGTGGCGCTCGCGCGGGCCGGCTCGGCGGTGCTGCTCCCGCCGGGCACGGTGGCGGTCGGCGGTACGGCCGGCCTGGCCGTCCGGATCACGCAGGGTACCTCCCGGGCGGACGCCGACTGGAACGGGCTGGCCGCGCCATCAACTCCGTTGGTGGGCAAGGGGGATCTGGTACTCACCTTCGCCGGCCCGGTGGCTCCCGTGAGCGTGACGGCGGGTGGCGCGGTCACCTTCGCGGCCGGTGACCTTGTGCTGGACCTGCTGGCCGAACGAGCCGGGCCGACCCCCACGCCGACCCCCACGCCGTCCCCGTCCCCGTCCGCGTCCCCGGCCTCGACCTTGGCGCCGCCGCCCGTTTCTGCTTCGGCGCCCCCGAAGGCGACGCCCCCGGCGGTCAAGACCCCGGCGCAGCCGGCTCCGGCCGCGCCGGTCGAGCTGGCCGTCTCGTGCGCTCTGCGGGCTGCTGGGGGAGCCCAGTTGGGTACCGTCCCCGTGCCGCTGGTCGGTCCGTCGCCCACCCCCGCGAAGCCGTCGGCGTCCACCTCCGCATCGTCACGGCTGCCCTCTGCACCGCCGTCGGCGACGGCTGCCGGGACGCCGAGCGGGACCGGCAGCATCAGGATCGCCCCGGCCTTCCACTCGGGCCGGCACGACTGCCCACCCCCTCCGGTCGGCGAGTTGGACAAGTCCAGGCTGCCGCCGGTGCCTCCGGGTGCGTTCGTCATCGTCCCGCCCAGTCCGCCGTCACCCGCCTGTGCCTATGCGGTCGGGTATGCCAACGTGGCGAAGCTCGGCCAGGCGTCGGTGGTCAACGATCCGGCGAAGAACCCGGCGATGGTCGTCCTGAACATGTCCAGGCGCTTCGTGCTGGACAACCCGGCCCAGTACATCGAGCAGGACGCCCTGGGCACGTTGACCCTGCCGGTCGCCGACACGACCTTCCTCACCTACGGCTTCATCCCCACCACCGCGAAGATGGAGCTGAAGCCGGTCGGTCTGATGACGATCGTGGTGACCGGCAGCACGGTGTGGCAGCAGCCGATCGAGTTCACCATCGGCGGCTACCAGACGATGCGCCTCTTCGACGTCAGGGTCAACGGCACTCCGCTGGACGTCGGGCCCGACTGCCACACGGCCTCGAACATCAACCTGGTGCTCAGGGGCAAGGAGGACTCCTACCTCCCCGGCGGTGGCAACGGGCAGCCCGACTACTCGATCCAGGGCGGCGGCCCGTTGAGCCAGACCGACCTCTACATACCGGAGTTCACCGGCTGTGGCACCCACGGCGAGAACCTGGACGCCCTGTTCACCGCCGCCGTCTCCGGTCCGGCGAACTCCCTCAACCTCATCCAGGCGCCGCTCTGTACCCCGGACGGCACCACGGACCCCTCGAACGGGTGCTATCCGGAGATCCAGATTCCAGAACTTCCGCACCGCCGCTGATAGTTGTCTCCGCTGGAGCCCCTGGGAGGTGTCATGGGAATCGAAGTGATCGTCGAGGGTCTGACGAAGTCCTTCGGACAGCAGACCGTCTGGGAGGATGTGACGCTCACTCTGCCGCCCGGTGAGGTCAGTGTGATGCTCGGTCCGTCGGGGACGGGCAAGACGGTCTTCCTCAAGTCGGTGATCGGGCTGCTCAAGCCCGAGCGGGGCCGGGTGTTGGTCAACGGCGTCGACATGGTGAACAGCCCCGAGCGGGACGTCTACGAGGCGCGCAAGCTGTTCGGCCTGATGTTCCAGGACGGCGCGCTCTTCGGGTCGATGAACCTGTTCGACAACATCGCCTTTCCGCTGCGTGAGCACACTCGCAGAAAGGAGTCCGAGATCCGCCGGATCGTCATGGAGCGGATGGACATGGTCGGACTCCTGGGCGCCGAGCGGAAGTTGCCCGGTGAGATCTCCGGCGGGATGCGCAAGCGCGCCGGTCTGGCCCGCGCACTGGTACTGGACCCGCAGATCATCCTCTGCGACGAGCCGGACTCCGGGCTCGACCCGGTGCGGACCTCCTACCTCTCGCAGCTCCTGATCGATCTCAACGCGCAGATCGACGCCACCATGCTGATCGTCACCCACAATCTCGACATCGCCGCGACCGTGCCGGACAACATGGGCATGCTGTTCCGGCGCCGGCTGGTCGCCTTCGGCCCGCGTGAACTGCTGCTCACCAGTGAGGAACCGGTGGTGGAGCAGTTCCTCAGCGGTCGGCGGGCCGGCCCGATCGGCATGTCGGAGGAGAAGGACGAGGCCGCCCTCGCCCTGGAGCAGCGGGAAGCGCTGCCGACCCCGCCGCGCCGGGCGCTCGTCCCGCAGCTGGAGCCGTCGGCGGGTCTCGGGCCCAGGCAGGCGGTGCAGCGGCGCCGGGCGCGGGTGCTGGCGATGTGGGACCAACTGCCGCCCGCAGCACGGGAGGCGGTCCGGGCCGGGCTCGCCTCCGTACCGGGAGAGTCGGTATGACGGCCCCCGCGCAGTTGCCCGGCCTCGGCGCCCTGCGGCAGACCGGGCAGCTCTTCCAGCTCTCCGCGACGACCGTCCGGGACACCTTCCGGCGGCCGTTCCAAGTGCGTGAGCTGATCGAGCAGTTCTGGTTCGTGGCCAGCGTGACCATCCTGCCCGCCGCCCTGGTCTCGATCCCGTTCGGTGCCGTGATCGCCCTCCAGGTCGGTTCGCTGGCCCAGCAGTTGGGCGCGCAGTCGTTCACCGGTGGAGCGAGTGTGCTCGCGGTGATCCAGCAGGCCAGCCCGCTGATCGTCGCACTGCTGATCGCGGGGGCGGGCGGAGCGGCGATCTGCGCCGACCTCGGGTCGCGCAAGATCCGGGAGGAGCTGGACGCGATGGCGGTGATGGGAGTGTCGCCCATCCAACGGCTGGTCGTGCCACGCGTGTTGGCGACCATGCTGGTCGCCGTCCTGCTCAACGGGCTGGTCTCGGTGGTCGGCACGCTGGGCGGCTACTTCTTCAACGTGATCATGCAGCACGGCACGCCCGGCGCGTACCTCTCCAGCTTCTCGGCCCTCGCCCAGCTCCCCGACCTCTACGTCAGCGAGTTCAAGGCGCTGGTCTTCGGCTTCATCGCCGGCATCGTCGCCGCCTACCGGGGGCTGAACCCGCGCGGCGGGCCGAAGGGCGTCGGGGACGCCGTCAACCAGTCGGTGGTCATCACCTTCCTGCTCCTGTTCCTGGTGAACGTCGTGATCACCGGCATCTACCTCCAGATCGTCCCGCAGAAGGGAGCCTGAGCGGTGGCACTCCTGGACAAGCTGGACGAGAGCGGCGACCACCTCCTCTTCCACCTCACCGCGTTGCTCTGGATACCGCGCACCCTGCGCCGCTACTCGAAGGAAGTCCGGCGCCTGCTGGCCGAGGTGGCGTTCGGCAGCGGCGGCCTGGGCGTCATCGGCGGGACGATCGGCGTGATGATCGGGATGACGCTCTTCACCGGCACGGTGGTCGGCCTCCAGGGCTACGCGGCGATGAACGAGCTCGGGACCGCCGCGTTCACCGGGTTCATCTCGGCGTACTTCAACACCCGGGAGATCGCGCCGCTGGTCGCCGGACTCGCCCTCTCCGCGACGGTGGGGGCCGGGTTCACCGCGCAGCTCGGCGCGATGCGGATCAACGAGGAGGTCGACGCGCTGGAGGGGATGGGCGTCCGCAGCATGCCGTACCTCGTCACCACCCGGATCATCGCGGGCGTGGTGGCGATCATCCCGCTGTACGGGATCGGGCTGCTCAGCTCGTACGTCGCCTCGCGCGCCGTGACGGTGTACCTCAACGGGCAGTCGCAGGGCACCTACGACCACTACTTCAACCTGTTCCTCTCCCCGGCCGACGTGCTGCTCTCCACGCTGAAAGTGCTGATGTTCAGCGTGATCGTGATACTCGCGCACTGCTACTACGGCTTCAACGCCAAGGGCGGCCCGGCCGGGGTCGGTATCGCCGTCGGGCGCTCGGTGCGGAACGCCATCGTGATCATCAGCATCGCGGACTTCTTCCTCAGCCTCGCGATCTGGGGCGCGACCACGACGGTGCGGGTGGCCGGATGAACGCCCGTACGGTGGGCCGCAGATCGGCCGGGGTGGTCTTCCTGCTGGTGCCGGCGCTGCTCGCCTGGCTCGCGGTGGCGGTCTACGACAAGACGTTCACCGACTCCGCCGACATCTTCGTGGAGGCCGGCAGCGTCGGTCACGAGATGCAGCTCAACGCGGACGTGAAGCTGCGCGGTGTGGTGGTCGGGCAGGTCCGGGGGATCAGCGCCGACGGCGACGGCGCCCGGCTCACCCTCGCGATCGACCCGGCGAAGCTCCGGCAGATCCCGGCCGACGTCTCGGCGCAGATGCTGCCCACCACGCTCTTCGGCGAGCGCTTCGTGGCCCTCGTCCCCGCCGTGCACGCCTCGGGCGCCTCGCACGCCTCGGGCGCTTCGTTGGGCGCGGGCACGGTGATCCAGCAGGACCGCTCCAGCGACGCCATCGAACTCCAGCAGGTCCTGGACCACTTGATGCCGCTGCTGACCGCCGTCCAGCCGACGGAGCTCTCGGCCACCCTGGGGGCCGTCGCGACCGCGCTGGACGGGCGCGGTGCCCAGCTCGGCACCACCCTGACGCAGCTGGACGCCTATCTGCGCAGGCTCAACCCCCAACTGCCCGTCCTCAACAGCGACATCCAGGAGCTGGTGAAGGTCAGCCAGGTCTACGACCAGGCCGCGCCGGACATCGTGCAGGCGCTCACCGAGTTCACCCGGACCAGCGGCACCGTCGCCGAGCAGCAGGCGGGCCTCAGCTCGCTCTACGGCGCCACGACGGCCACGGCCCAGGACCTGACCACCTTCCTCCAGCAGAACAAGGACAACCTGATCCGGCTCGCCGCCGACAGCGCGGGCACCCTCAACCTGCTGGCCGAGTACGCTCCTTCGTTCCCCTGCACCCTACGGACACTGGCGGCCTTCGTCCCCGTCATGGACAAGGCGCTCGGCAAGGGCACGGCTGAGCCGGGGCTGCACGTCAACGTCACCACCGTCCCCTCGCGCGGCCGGTACGTGCCCGGGATCGACACCCCGGTCTACTCGGCCAGCGGCGGTCCGCAGTGCTACGCCGTCCCGTACACCGGCCGGACGACCCCGGTCGCGGCTGCCGACAGCTCGCTCGGGCTGCCCAACTCCCCGCAGGAGAACGAACTTGTGAGCGAACTGCTGAGCCCCGGCCTGGATCCGGCCGCGCAGGCCGTCCCAGACTGGGCGAGCGTGCTGGTCGGGCCGGTCTTCCGTGGGGCGGAGGTGACGCTGAAATGACGGGCGGCGACGGTGACATGAAGGGAAGCGCTGGAGTCGGGCGCCGCAGCCTCGCGGGCCCACTCGCCAAGTCGATCGTCTTCATCCTGGTCACGGCCCTGGCCACCACCGTGCTCGCGTTGAGCATCGCCGACACCGGGGTCGGCTCCACCGTCGGCTACGGTGCCCGCTTCACCGACGTCACCGGGCTGTCCGCCGGGGACAGCGTACGGATCGCGGGGGTGAAGGTCGGCCAGGTGGACAGCGTGGGCGTGGTGGACCACCGGATCGCCCTGGTGCACTTCTCCGTCGAGAAGGGCCGCCCGCTGCCCGCCTCGGTGACGGCCTCCGTCAAGTACCTCAACCTGGTCGGACAGCGGTACGTCGACCTGGAGCGCGGCACCGGTGCGGTGGACCGCGACCTCGCCCCGGGCTCGACCATCCCGCTGGACCGGACCACGCCCGCGCTGGACCTGACGCAGCTGTTCAACGGCTTCCAGCCGCTCTTCCAGGGCCTGTCGCCGAACGACGTCAACCAACTCGCGGGCGAGATCGTCCAGGTGCTGCAGGGCGAGGGCGGCACGGTCGACAGCCTGCTGCAGACGGTCGGTTCGCTGACCAGCACGCTGGCGGGCAAGGACCAGGTGATCGGACAGGTCGTCGACAACCTCAACTCCGTGCTGACCACCGTCAACACCCGCGAGGCCGGCTTCAACGACCTGGTGACCACCCTGCAGCAACTGGTCAGCGGCTTCGCGGGGGACCGGAAGCCGATCGGGGACTCGATCACCGCGATCTCCCAACTCGCCACCAGCACAGCCGGGTTGCTCGCCGATGGCCGGGCGCCGCTGAAGGACTCGATCGCCCAGCTCGGCCGGCTCTCCACCAACCTGGCCGACAGCACCCCGCAGTTGGAGAGCTTCCTGCGGAACACCCCCGAGAAGATGCGAACCATCGGGCGGCTCGCCAGCTATGGCTCCTGGCTCAACCTCTACCTCTGCGAGGCCAAGGTGTCCGGCGTGACCTCCTCGGAGGGTGGCCCGCCGCCCACCGGCGTCGCGATCACGGCAGCGAGGTGCCAGGGATGAGGCTCTCCACCGGGACACCGCTCTTCAGGGCACGGCTCCTTGGGGCGCCGCTCTTCAGGCCGCTGCGCGAACGCAACCCCGTCACGGTCGGGGCCGTCGGCCTGCTGCTGCTCGTGCTGCTCGGCGCGGTCGCCTACCGGGCCGACGCCCTGCCCCTGATCGGCGGCGGCACGGCCTACACCGCCGACTTCACCGAGGCGGCGGGCCTGCGGCCCGGTAACGAGGTGCGGGTCGCGGGGGCGAAGGTCGGCCAGGTGACCGGGGTGGCGCTCGACGGCGCCAAGGTCAAGGTCACCTTCAAGGTCCAGGACGCCTGGATCGGCAACGCGAGTACCGCCGCGATCGGCATCAAGACGCTGCTCGGCGAGAAGTACCTCGCCGTCGACCCACTCGGCACCGACCGGCAGGACCCGGCGGCCCGCATCCCGGAGAGCCGGACCACCTCGCCGTACGACGTCACCCAGGCGCTCGACGGGCTCGGGCAGACCTTCGGCGCGATCGACGGCAAGCAGCTCGCGCAGAGCTTCCAGGCCATCGCCGACACCTTCAAGGACACCCCGGCCTCGGTCCGCAGCGCGGCCGACGGGCTCTCCGCCCTGTCGAAGACCATCTCCAGCCGGGATGCCCAGCTCGCGAAGCTGCTGGACGGCAGCAAGCAGCTCACCCAGACCCTCGCCGACCAGGACGGCCGCTTCGAGAAACTGCTCTCGGACGGGAATCTCCTGCTCGGCGAGGTCCAGCAACGGCGTGATGCCATCCACCAACTGCTCACCGGCACCACGGATCTGGGCACCCAGATCAGCGGACTGGTGGCCGACGACAACCGGCAGTTGGCGCCCACGCTGGACGCACTCGACCGGGTCACCACCGTGCTGGCCGCCAACCAGAGCAGTCTGGACCAGGCCCTCGCGCTGGCCGGGCCGTACTACCGGCTGGTCGGCAACACGCTCGGCAACGGGCGCTGGTTCGACAGCTATCTGTGCGGGATCGTCCCCAAGAACTACCTGCCTGCCGGGAGTTCACCCCAGAGCGGCTGCCTGCCGCCCAAGCCCCAAGGTGGTCGGTGATGAGGCGGATCCACGTCTTCGCGGCCGCGCTGGTGGTGGCCGTCGGCTTGGTCACGACGGGGGTCGAGGTCTCCTCGGGCGCCGGGCAGAAGCATTTCACCGCGTACTTCGACCACGCCGTCGGCGTGTACGCCGGATCCGACCTGCGGGTGCTCGGGGTGAAGGTCGGCACGGTCAACTCGGTGCAGCCGCAGGGCACTCAGGTCAAGGTGAGCCTCACGCTCGACGCGGGAGTGAGGATACCGGCCGGTGCGGGGGCCGTGGTGGTCGCGCCGAGCGTCGTCTCCGACCGCTACATCCAGCTCAGCCCGGCCTACACCGGCGGACCCGAACTGGCCGACCACGCGCAGATACCGATCGGACGCACCGCCACCCCGGTCGAGATCGACCAGCTCTACCAGTCGATCACGCAGCTCAGCGACGCCCTCGGCCCGAACGGCGCCAACGCCACCGGCGCGCTCTCCCGGCTGCTCGACACCGGGGCGCAGAACCTGGACGGGAACGGCCAGGCGATCGGTGACACCATCGCGCAGCTCGGGCAGGCGAGCAGGACGCTCTCCGACCACAGCGGCGACCTGTTCGCGACCCTCAGCTACCTGCAGTCCTTCACCACCATGCTGAAGGACAACGACACCAAGGTACGCGCCGCCACCGACCAACTCTCCACCGTCTCCGGCTTCCTGGCCGCCGACCGGCAGGACCTGGGCGCCGCGCTGCAGCAACTCGCCACCGCACTCGGCCAGGTGAAGGGGTTCATCCAGGACAACCGGGCCCGGCTGAAGTCGAGCATCGACAAGCTCACCCCGATCACCCAGACCCTGGTGGACCAACGCGCCTCGCTCGCCGAACTCCTGGACACCGCACCCCTGGCGGTGGACAACGCACTGAGCGCGTACGATCCGGCGTACGGGACGCTCGACGGCCGGGCGAACCTCAACGAGCTGAGCGGGCAGTCCGTACTGCCACTCCCGCTGCCGCTGCCGCTGCCGGGTGTCGGCACCCTCCACAGTACCGGCAGTACGACGGGAGCGGCCCGATGAGACGTCCAACTGTCGCCGCCGCACTGCTCGCTGTGCTGAGCCTGGCCGGGTGCTCGGCCTCCTTCCACGGCATCCAGGGCCTCACGCTGCCCGGCGGAGCCGACCTCGGGGCTCATCCGTACCGGATCACGGCGAACTTCGCCGACGTGCTCAGCCTCGTCCCGCAGGCCGCCGTCAAGGTGAACGACGTGGCCGTCGGCCGGGTCACCGCGATCTCGCTGGGCGCCGACGGCTGGTCGGCGGTGGTCACCATGAAGGTGAACGGAGACGTGCGGCTGCCGGCCAACGCCTACGCCCACCTTGAGCAGTCCAGCCTGCTGGGCGAGAAGTACGTCCAGCTCTCCGCGCCGCCCGCGGAGCAGAACCCCGAGGGCAGGCTCGCCGACGGAGCGGCCATCCCGGTCTCCCGTACCAGCCGCAACCCCGAGGTCGAGGAGGTCTTCGGGGCGCTCTCGATGCTCCTCAACGGCGGTGGCGTCAGCCAACTCAGGACCATCACCGTCGAACTCGACAAGGCGCTCACCGGCAACGAGCCGCAGATTCGCTCGATGCTCACCCAGGTGAACACCCTGGTCTCCGACCTCGACGCGCACAAGCAGGACATCACCGACGCGCTGGACGGCGTCGACCGGCTGTCCGCCACCCTGGCCAACCGTGACCAGCAGATCGGCACGGTGCTCACCGACCTCAGCCCCGGTCTCAAAGTCCTGGACCAGCAGCGCGGTTCACTGGTCACGATGCTCCGCGCGCTCGACGGCTTGTCCGGCGTGGCCGTCGACACCGTCAACCGCAGCAAGGCCGACCTGGTCGCCGACCTCCAGGGGCTCGCCCCCACCCTGCGCCAACTCGCCGACGCCGGAAAGGCGCTGCCGGACTCGCTGCAGGTCCTGCTGACCTATCCGTTCACCGACGAGGTGCTGCGCGGAGTGAAGGGCGACTACCTGAACGTGTACCTGAACCTGACCGCCGCCCCCGGTACCCAGATCATCCCCGCCCTGCAACCGCAGGACAACGCACCCCCGCCGCCGCCGAGTCCCGCACCGCAGCAGCTCCCGATGCCCCAGCTCCCGATGCCACTGCCCCCGGTCACCCCACCCGCCGGCGGAGGCCGCTGATGCTCACTCTCGGCACCCGCCTGAAGAACCTCGCCTTCCTGGTCATCGCGGTCCTGGTCCTCGGGTACCTCGGCATCCGCTATGCCGACCTCGGCCGCTACGTCGGACTGCGCGGCTACTACGTCGTGCGCGTCGAACTCCCTGAGGCTGGCGGGCTGTTCGAGCATGCCAACGTCACCTACCGGGGTGTCTCGGTCGGCCGGGTCGGGCCGATCAGGCTCACCGGGCAGGGTGTCGAGGCCGAGCTGCGGATCAGCGACTCCGCGCCGCGCATCCCGGCCCGGCTCAAGGCGGTGGTCGCCGACCTGTCGGCCGTCGGCGAGGAGTACCTCGACCTCCGGCCGACCACCGACGCCCCGCCCTACCTGGCGGACAGCTCGACGGTGGCGCAGCAGGACACCAGCACCCCGCCGCCGGTGACCAACCTGCTCAGCAGCGTCGACAGCCTGGCCGGGTCGGTGCCGCTGCAGTCGCTGCGTACCGTCGTGGACGAGTTCGGCAAGGCGTTCGCCGGGCAGAGCGCCAATCTGCAGTCGCTGCTGGACAACAGCGGCCGCTTCCTGGGTGCGGCGGACCAGGCGCTGCCCGGCAACACCACCCTGATGGTCGATGGGCAGACGGTACTGCGCACCCAGATCGACGAGGGCGACGCCCTGAACTCCTTCGCCACCAGCGCGAACCAGCTGGCCGGCCAGCTCAACGCCTCCGACGCCGACCTGCGGCGGATCATCGCGACGGCGCCGGAGGCGGCCGGCCAGGTCAGCGCGCTGCTGCGGGATCTCGACCCGAGCCTGAGTGTGGTGCTCGCCAACCTGCTCACCACGTCCGAGGTGGCCGTCACCCGGCAGCACGGAATCCAGGAACTCCTGGTCCGGCTCCCCGCGTTGGCCGCCGCCGGCTTGACCGCCGTGGACGGCCAGGGTGCCCATCTGGGCATGGCGGTGACCTTCTTCTCCCCGCTGCCCTGCACCTCCGGCTACGGCGGAACGACGTACCGCAACGGGCTCGACACCGGCCCGGCCCCAGCGTTCAACACCGCCGCCCGCTGTACGTCCGCCCCGGGCACGGGAGTTGACGTACGCGGCTCCGCCAACGCGCCGAACGGCGGAGTGCCGATCCCCGCGCAGCCGGGCTCACTGCTGCCCGCCGCACCGCCACAGCCCACCGGCACCGAGCGCTCGTCCGCCACGACCCCGCTGCCCGGCGCGCTCGCGCTGCCCGCCCTCCCGGCGGACGGCCCGACGGACCTGAAGGGCCTGCTCGGACTGGAGGAGGCGGCCCGATGACAGTCCGACGGATCACCGGCTGGGTGGCGGCGCTGGTCGCGGTGGCGTACTTCGCGCTCTCCGCCGGGTGGTACGCGCAGACGCGCTCCGACGACTCGCTCGCGTACGCCAAGGCCCGGGACACCGTGCTGGCCACCGCACGGGAGGAGTTGGCAAGGCTGAACACCGTCGACGCGTCGAGCGTGGACGAGGGGCTGCGGCAGTGGTTGGACGCGACGACCGGACCGCTGCGCGATCAGTTGCAGCGTACCGGCGCGGCCGACGGCGCCACGCTCAGCCAGGCCGGCACCTCGGCCCGTGGCACCGTGACCGATGCCGCCGTCACCGAGCTGGACACCCGGGCCGGGACAGCCCGGTTGATCGCCACCGTGCAGGTGACGGTCAGCCGGGGCACGGCGGCCCCCAGCACCGACCGCAAGCGCTTCGAGGCGGCGCTCGCCCGTACGCCCGGCGGCTGGAAGGTCACGGCACTCACCGCCGTGCCCGTCGGCGCGAGCTGACGCGTGGACCGAGCGGATCTCGCCGACCGAGCTGATCGAAAGGACACCGGCGCGTGAGCACAGTGGAAGAGACCGAGGTCGCCGCTGCGATCCTGCCCGACGTCGAGGGCGGTACGGCGAGGTCGCGGCGGCGCTGGGCCGTCCCGGCGGCCCTCGCCGCCCTGCTGCTCGCGGGCAGTGGATTCCGCTACCTCGGCGCCCAGTTGCGGGACCCGGCTGCCATGGCGAACCGGGCCCTGGTCGACACCCGGGCGACCACCGAGGTGACCGGCGACGTCAGCAGCGCGCTCGGCAAGGTCTTCTCGTACTCGCCGTCCGACACCACCGCGACCGCGCAGGCGGCGGCGGAGCTGCTCGACGGTACGGCGGCGGCTCAGTACCAGGCGCTGTTCGGGCAGTTGCAGCAGCGGGTGGCGGAGCAGAAGTTGACGCTCAGCTCACGGGTGGTGCGGGCCGGGGTGGTGGAACTCACGGTGGACCGGGCGCAGTTGCTGGTCTTCCTGGACCAGACCGCCCAGCGCGAGGGCCAGGCGGCCACCACGGCCGCCGCCCAGCTGTCGGTGACCGCGCAGCTGCGGGGCGGTCACTGGCGGATCACCGATCTCAAGGCCCGGTAGGGGAGCGGACGATGGCAGTACGGAGATTGCAGGTGCCGAAGAACCGGTGGGCGGCGGTCACGGTCGGGCTGGTCGTGCTCGCGGCGGTGTTCGCGGTGTGGTCCGGCTGGTCCTGGTACCGGGCGGCGCACGACGACTCCGCCGCCTACGCGCGGGCCCGGGACCAGGTGCTGGCGGCGGGGGAACAGGCGGTGCAGAACATGAACACCCTCGACCACGCGGACCTCACGCACGGGCTGGACCTCTGGGAGGCGTCCACCACGGGTGATCTGCACACCCAACTGGTACAGGGGCGCGCGGACTTCGAGAAGCAGGTGCAGCAGGCGCAGACCGTCACCACCGCGCGGGTGCTGTCCGGCGCGGTGACCGAGTTGGACGACCGGGCCGGCCGGGCCAGTGTCATGATCGCGCTGCGGATCTCGGTGCAGGCGCCGCAGAGCGCGCCCGCCGCGAAGGAGAGCCGGATGCTCGGCGAGCTGACCCGCACCCCCGACGGCTGGAAGCTGAGCGCCCTCGGCCAGGCGCCGATGGGCGACAGTGCCGCCGTCTCCCCCCAGCCGTCCGCTCAGCCGTCCGCCGGCCAGTAGTCGTACGCCGTACCCGAGAGGAGCGCCGCAGATGTCGTCGACCACCACGCGCTATCTGATCAACCGTCAGCGACGGCTGGCGGCGACGGCCCGGCCCGCCGCTGCCGGTCCGGTCGAAGTCCCCGCTGTGGTAGCAGAGTTGGAGAAGTCGACCGAGCCGCCTGCCAGGCGGTGGCGGTGGCGTCGGCCCGCCGTGCTGGCCTTGGCCGCCGTCCTGCTGGCGGGTTTCGGCGCCGGGGCCGCCGCGCGGATGGCGGCCCTGCGGGCCGACCCGGCCGCCCGCAACCTGGCGCTCACCGACCCCGTCCGCACCAGTGAGGTGAAGGGGACGCTCTCGCAGGCCGTCAACACGCTCTTCTCCTACAACTACGCCGACACCGCGAGGACCGACACGGCGGCGAAGACCCTGCTGGTCGGCAACGCCGTGCAGCAGTACGCGACGATGCTCGCCGAGGTGCGAAAGCAGGCGCCGCAGCAGAAGCTCGTCCTCACCACCACGGTCACCGACAGCGGCGTGGAGCTGATCGACGGGGACCGGGCCCGGCTGCTGGTCTTCGCCGACCAGCGCAACACCAGCACCGCCGACTCCGCGAAGCCCGCCCGGACCAGCTACGCCGCCGCGATGTTCGCGGTGGACGCGGTCCGCCAGGGCGGCGGCTGGCGGATCGCGAACATCGACACCTTCAACCAGTGAGCCGGCGGTGACTCGGGCCGGCATGCCGGTGGGGCGGGGAGCTCGAGCTCCCCGCCCCACTTCAGAACTCGGCTGTCAGAACTCGGAGTTCGCGACCCAGAGCGCGAGCAGCTCCTCGTCCCCGGCGCGGTCGAGGGCGTCGGCACTGCCGTCCAGGCGGCCGTAGACGAACAGCAGCAGGTCGGCCGCCGTTCCCCGGACGGTCGCGTCCGCGACGGTACCCGTGTCGTCCTGGTCGAGCCCGAAGCCGTCCGGCCGCAGGCGGACCAGCCAGTCGCCGGCGGCGTCGGTGCAGGTGAACCGGATCGTCCGGTCCTCGCCGCGCAGGTTGGCCACCTTGGGCGCGAACGGCGTGGCGAACGGCAGGTTGACCAGGAACTCGTCCACGCCGTCGGCCGCGAGTGCGGGGTCGATCGCGGGGGTCAGCCCGAGGGCCAGCTCCGCGTCGATCCGGTGCACCAGGGTTTCGAACAGCATCCGGCGGATCCAGAACCGGACGTGCTGGTCGGCTCCCCACGCCCACATCGGGGCGCCCGGCTCGAGGGTGGTGAACGCGTCCGCCGCCTCGGCCGCGCTCGCGGCCAGCCACTCCGGGTAGCCGTCCTGCTTCTCCGGCAGGTTCAGCTCGACGTCCCGGCTGGTCGGACGCTCCTGGACGCGCTGACGCAGCAGCACCGAGAACCAGCGCTGCACGCTGCCGGTGTGCTTGACCAGGTCGGCCAAGGTCCAGCCCGGGCAGCTGGGCACCGGGGTCGCGAGGTCGGCGCCGCCGACCAGGGCGACGAGCCCGGCGGCCTCAGCCGCGACGGCCGGGCGGTGGTCGGTCGAGTGGTGGTCGACCGGAGCGCCGTGGCGGTACTGGTCCGAGGTGTTCATGTGGTGATGTGCCTCTCCTGGCGGTCCGGCCTCATGGCCGGCGCTCCCATGGGACTGTCTGGCGGTAACTCTCTCAGCCGATCGGCTTGTCGAGAACGGCCTTGGCGTGGCTGAAGGTGTCGATCGAGTACTCGCCGTGGTAGCGGCCCATCCCGCTCTCACCGACACCGCCGAACGGCAGCTCCGGCATCGCAAGGTGGGAGACCGGCAGGCCGAACGCGAGCGCGCCGGAGGAGGTCTCCTCCGTCAGCCGCCGCTTCGTCAGCTCCGACTCCGTGAAGGCGTACAGGGCGAGCGGCTTGTCGCGGTCGTTGATGAAGGCGATCGCCGCGTCCAGGTCGGGCACCGAGATGATCGGCAGCACCGGGCCGAAGATCTCGGCCTGCATCACCGGGGCGTCGGGAGAGACGTCGGCGAGCACGGTGGGTGCGAGGTAGCGGCCGGCGCGGTCGTGGGTGCCGCCGGTGACGATCCGGCCGTCGCCGAGCAGGGCGGTGAGCCGGTCGTGGTGGCGCTCGTTGACGATCCGGCCGTACGCGGGGTCGGCCGACGGGTCGTCCCCGTACAGCGCCTGGACGGCGGTGGCCAGATGCTCCTCGAGCGCGGCGGCGGTGTCGCCGATGGCGAGGATGTAGTCGGGGGCGACGCAGATCTGTCCCGCGTTGCCGAACTTGCCCCGGGCGATCCGCTGGGCGGTCGCCGCCAGGTCCACGCCTGGCTCGACCAGCGCGGGGCTCTTGCCGCCGAGCTCCAGCGTGACGGGGGTGAGGTGCTTCACGGCGGCCGTCATGACGATCCGGCCGACCGCGCCGTTGCCGGTGTAGAAGATGTGGTCGAAGCGCTGCGCCAGCAGTTCGGTGGTCTCCGGGACCCCGCCCTCGACGACCGCGACTGCCTCCCGGTCCAGGTAGCGCGGCAGCAGCCGGGCGATCGCCGCCGAGGTGGCCGGGGTCACCTCACTGGGCTTGACCACGGCGGTGTTACCGGCCGCCAGCGCGCCCAGCAGCGGGACGAGGGCGAGCTGCAGCGGGTAGTTCCACGGCGCGATGACCAGCACGACGCCGAGCGGGTCACGGACCACGTGGGCCTCGGCGGGCAGGAAGAAGTCGGGCACGGCGGCCGGCTTCGGGCTCAGCCACTCCGCCAGGTGCGCGACGGTGTGGTCCAGCTCGTTCAGCGTGAAGCCGATCTCGCCCCGGTACGCCTCCTTCGGGCTCTTGCCCAGGTCGGCCTGGAGGGCCTGCTGGAACGCCTCGGTCTGCTCGGTGAGCATCGAGCGCAGCGCGGCGAGCTGGCGCAGCCGCCAGTCGAGCGGCTTGGTGACGCCGGAGTCGAAGGTCGCGCGGACCCGGGCCACCACGGTGGCGGGGTCGGTGGCGACGGCGGCGACCAGTGCGTGGGCCAGGCCGGCCGAGGAGCCCGGGTTCTGGCCGGTGTACAGGTTGCGGTCGGTCACCGTGTGCGGGGTGAAGGGGGCGGCCTCGACGAAGTCGGCGCCGAGCTCGACCAGCCGGTCCTGGACCAGCCACTTCGCCTTGGCGGCGAGGCCGACGGCCTGCTCTTCGGCGTTGGTGAACGCCGTCATCCGGTACCCGGTGAACGGCCAGCTGCCGTCCTCGCGGCGGGCGGCCAGCAGCGCGGCGGGGGCGTGGCAGACCACGCCGAGCGGCTTGCCCGAGTCGAGGGTGCGGGTGAGGATCCGGCCGGAGGTCTCGTTGACCGCGAGGTCCTCCATCGGGCCGTGGCCGCCGGGGTAGAAGACCAGGTCGTAGGCGTCGGGGTCGACCTCCTCCAGCTTGGCGGGGCTGTCGAGCCCGTTGCGGATCGAGTCGAGGTACGCGCCGACGGCGGCCGCGCGCTCCTCGCCGCCGTTGACCGCCGGGCTCAGGCTGCCGTGGTCGACGGGGGCGGGGACACCGCCGGGGCTGGCGATGGTGACCTGGTAACCGGCCTCGGTGAAGATCCGGTGCGGCTCGGCGAGCTCCTCGGCCCAGTAGCCGGTGGGGTGCTGGGTGCCGTCGGCGAGGGTCCAGGTGCTGGAGCCGGTGACTACGAAAAGTGCGGAGGTCATGGTTTGCTCCTCAGATCTTGGCGGGGACGGGCTCGGCGGGCAGGCCGGAGGCCACCGGGACGGACGGTGCGAGCGGGCGGTGGTGCCGGCTCAGCCCCACCAGGGAAACGAGGACCGCGAGCAGCAGAGCTCCCGCCGCGATGACAAAGCTCAGCGTGAACTGGCTCTCGGCGGGCAGCGCCACGCCGAACTTGGCGTACGTGATGGTCTTGGAGGCGAGCAGCGAGGTGACCACCGCGCTGGCGATCGAGCTGCCGACCGAGCGGGAGATCGAGTTGATGCCGTTGGCGATGCCGGTCTGCTCCAGCGGCACGCTCGCCGCGATCAGGGCGGGCATGGCGGCGTAGCCGAAGGCGATCGCGATGCCGGTGAGCATCCCGGCGATGATCACGGAGATGCTCGCGCCGTGTCCCCAGGCCAGCCAGGCGAAGCCGGCGACGCCGACCAGGGCGCCCGCCGTGAGGGTGAACCGGGCGCCGATCCGGCGGACCAGGATGCCGGCGGCCGGGGCGGCGACCAGTGCGATCAGCGCACTGGGCAGCAGGTACTCGACGGAGGCGCGCAGTACGGAGGCGGTGAAGCCGTAGCCGGTGAGCCGCTGCGGCATCTGGACCAGGTAGGAGATGCCGATGAACTGGGCGAAGGCGGCGAAGCCGAAGAACAGCCCGGCCAGGTTGGTGAAGAGCACCTGGCGGTGGACGAACATCCGCATGTCCACCAGCGGGTTCGGGACGCGCAGCTCGACCAGCACCCAGACGGCGGCCATCACGGCGGCGCCGGCCAGGCAGCCCAGCGTACGGCCGGAGGACCAGCCCCACTCGTGACCCTGCGAGATGCCGAGCAGCAGCAGCACCAGGAAGACGGCGAGGGTGAGCGCGCCGAGGATGTCGATCCGGCCACCGGTCGGCGAGCCGCCGTGCGGGACGACGTACGCGACGGCCGCCAGGGCGAGCACGGTCAGCGCGGTGGAGAACCAGAAGACCAGGTGGTAGTTCGGGTGGCTGCCCTGGGTGAGCAGGCCGGTGGCGACCAGCGAGAGGCCGCTGCCGAACGCGAGCGTGCCGCTGACCAGGGCCATCGCACCGTGCAGCTTCTCGTGCGGGACCTCGTCGCGGATCACCGAGAGGGCGAGCGGGAAGATCGCGGTGGCGGATCCCTGGAGGACCCGGCCGACGATGAGCAGCGCCAGCGAGGTGGTGGTCGCGGCGATCACCGAGCCGATGACCATCACCACCAGGACGGCCAGCAGGGTGCGCTTCTTCCCGAACTGGTCGCCGACCCGGCCGAGTAGCGGGGTGAAGACGGCGGCGGAGAGCAGCGCGGCGGTGGTCACCCAGCTGACGCCGGCCGAGCCGGTGTGCAGCTCCTTCTGGAGCAGGGCGAGGATCGGGACGACCTGGGTCTGCGCCATGGCCACCACCATCGCGGCCAGTCCGAGCGCGAGGATCAGGGGTGTGCTGCTGCGTTCTCTGGCAGCGGAGGGGGTCTGGCTCATGACGGGACTACGGTCCTTCCGGGAGTTTGAAGGCTTGATGGTTGAAGCCTTCAAGCAATTGACTTGAAGGTAATCCTCGATAGTTAAGAATGTCAAGCACTCTCGCCTACACTTGACCCATGACTCCCACCGCCCCGCCCACCCCGGCCCAGCTCATGGACCAGCTCGCGCAGGCCGCCGCCGGCTACTACCGCAGCTTCGCCGCCGTGGCGGCCGAGCGCGGGCTCACCCTGATGCAGGGCAAGATGCTCAGCCTGCTCCGGCGGCCGATGCCCATGCGCACCCTTGCCGACCTGCTCGCCTGTGACGCCTCCAACGTCACCGGCATCGTCGACCGGCTGGAGGCGCGCGGGCTGGTCAGCCGCGAGACCGCCCCCGCCGACCGGCGGATCAAGAACGTGACGCTCACCGAGGAGGGGGAGGACACCGTCCGTCAGATCCGCGCTGAACTGATGTCCAGCCTCACCGGGCTGGAAGGGCTGGACGAGGAGGAGCGGATCACCTTCCAGCGGCTGCTGGCCCGCGTCTTCCCCGCCGCCTGAGAACCCGGCTGCCAGGGGCTGTTGCTGCCGCTGCCCGCCCGCTAGCCTCGGGCCATGAACGGGCTACCGAGCGGTAATGCGTCCGAATCCGTCAGCCACCGCACCTGCCCGCTCTGCGAGGCGACCTGTGGGCTGACGGTCACCGTCGGCGCCGATGCGGCCATCTCGGTGCGGGGCGACAGGCAGGACCCGTTCAGCAAGGGCTACATCTGCCCCAAGGGCGTCGCGCTCGGGCAGCTGCACAGCGACCCGGACCGGCTCCGCACCCCGCTGATCCGGCGCGGCCCGACCTGGACGGAGGTCGGCTGGGACGAGGCGTTCGCCGAGGCCGGCCGCCTGCTCGAGCCGCTGCTCCGCGACCACGGCCGCGACAGCGTCGCCGTCTACCTGGGCAACCCGACCGTTCACAACCACGCGGCCTCGCTCTACACCCGGGTACTGGTCCAGGCGCTCGGCACCGGCTACCGGTTCAGCGCCAGCACGGTCGACCAGATGCCCAAGCAGGTCGCCTCCGGCCTGATGTACGGCACCGACCTCTCCATCGCCATCCCGGACGTCGACCGCACCGACTACCTGCTGATCCTCGGCGCCAACCCGATGGTCTCCAACGGCAGTCTGCTCACCGCCCCCGACCTCCCCGGCCGGTTGCGCGCCCTGCGCCGGCGCGGCGGCCGCCTGGTGGTGGTCGACCCGCGCCGCACCCGGACCGCCGAGATCGCCGACGAGCACCTCGCCATCCGCCCCGGCACCGACGCGCTGCTGCTGGCCGGTATCGCCCGCACCCTGCTGGAGGAGGGCCTCGCCGATCCCGGCCAGGCCGCCCCGCACCTGAACGGTCTGCCCGAACTCCGTGCCGTGCTACGGCCGTTCACCCCCGAGGCGGTCGCCGCCGCCACCCGCGTCCCCGCCGACACCGTACGCCGGCTGGCCCGCGAACTCGCCGCCGCGCCCAGCGCCGCCGTCTACGGCCGGATCGGCACCACCACCACGGCCTTCGGTACGGCGGCCAGTTGGCTGGTCGACGTGGTCAACACCCTGACCGGCAACCTCGACCGGCCCGGCGGCGTGCTCTTCCCCGAACCCGCGACGGGCTCGCCCAACACCACCGGCGAACCCGGTCGGGGCCGGGGTGTCCGGGTGCCCGGCTCGCGCCGGACCAGGGTGCGCCAACTGGCCAGCGTCTTCGGCGAGTTCCCGGTCGGCACGCTGGCCGAGGAGATCGACACCCCCGGGCCCGGCCGACTGCGCGGGCTGATCACCTTCGCGGGCAACCCCGTGCTCTCCACCCCGAACAGCGCCCGGCTCGGCGCCGCTCTCGGCTCGCTCGACGCGATGATCAGCGTCGACGCCTACCTCAACGAGACCACCCGGCACGCCCACGTGCTGCTCCCCGCCGCCTCGCCGCTGGCCCGCAGCCACTACGACCTGGTCTTCGCAAGCTTCGCCGTCCGCAACACCGCCAAGTACTCCCCGCCCAGCCTCCCGCTCGCACCCGGCGAACTCGACGAGTCCGAGGTACTGCTGCGCCTGGCCTGCACCGCCCTCGGCGGCGGCCTCACCCCCGACGAGCTGGACGACCTCACCGCCGCCGACGCCGCCCGTCGGCTGGCCGCCGACCCGTCCTCCCCGGCCCACGGCCGCGACCCGGTCGAGCTGCTCGCCGCCGTCTCCGGCCGCCGCCGCCAGGACCGGCTGCTCGACCTCCTGCTGCGCGGTGGCCCGTACGGGGACGGCTTCGGCGCCAAACCCGACGGGCTCACCCTCGACGCCCTGGTGGCCGCCCCGCACGGCCTCGACCTCGGCCCGCTGCGGCCCCGGCTGCCCGGCGTGCTCCGCACCCCGAGCGGCAAGGTCGAGCTGGCGCCGCCGCAACTCGTCGACGAGGCAAGGCGGTTGGCGGACAGCCTCGCGACCGCCCCGGGTGCCGGGCTGCTGCTGGTCGGCCGCCGCCAACTGCGTTCCAACAACTCCTGGATGCACAACCTCCCGCTGCTCGCGGGCGGCAGCAACCGCTGCACCCTCCAGCTGCACCCGGACGACGCCGCCCGCCTCGGCGTCACCGCCGGCCAGTCGGTCACCGTCCGCTCCCGGGTCGGCGAGGTCGCGGCCGTCGCCGAGCTCACTGACACCCTCACCCCGGGCGTGGTGAGCCTCCCGCACGGCTGGGGCCACACCGACCCGGCCACCCGCAGCGAGCTGGCCACCCGCGAGGCCGGGGTCAACAGCAACCTGCTCACCGACGAGGAGCCGATCGACCCGCTGTCGGGCACGGCTGTGCTCAACGGCATCCCGGTGGAGGTCCTCAGCCGGTGAGTCGGGCGAGCAGCTCCGGATGGTCTGTCAGGGCCTGAGCGAGCACCGCCGAGGCGAAACCGGTGTGCTCCGGTGTGCCGACGGCCGTCCAGTCGATGGGGCCGAACGGCGGCTCGGGGTCGTACTCGATGAAGAGCTGGATCTGCCGGGCCACCTCCTCACCGGCGATCCGGCTCACCAGCTGGAGTGCCATGTCGATACCGGAGGAGACACCGGCGGCGGTGACGAAGTGCCCGTCCTCGACCCAGCGTTCGGCGACCGGCGTCGCGCCGAAGCGGGCGAGCAGGTCCCGGTACATCCAGTGGCTGGTGGCCCGGCGGCCCTCCAGCAGCCCGGCGGCGGCCAGCAGGAGCGAGCCGGTGCAGACCGACCCGACGATCCGGGCCTGCCCGGCGGTCCGGCGGATGTGCTCCAGCAGCGACTCGTCGGCCATCGCGGCGAGCGTCGGCGCCAGACCGCCCGGGACGATCAGCACATGCGGCGCCGGTACCTCGGCGAAGGTGTGGCTCGGTATGAGGGCGAGCGGCGTGTCAGTGGGCATCGGCTCGATCCGCTCGCCGACCACCACTGTCCGGAAGCCCGGCACCAGGTCGGCGAGCGCGGAGCAGACCTGCAGCGGTCCGACCAGATCGAGCGGCGTGATGCCGGGGTACACGGCGAACGCGATGGTCCGGATGCCGTCGTCGGGCTCGGGGGTGGGGGCGGGCTCGGGGGTGGGGGTCTGGGGCACGGTGGGCTCCTTGGTCCGGCGCGGAGGCGGTCTGCCGCCGGCGCTCACTCTCACACCGCCGGGCCGTCGCCAGGGGCCGGGCCCGGGCGGGTGGTCCGGAATCCTGCGATCCCTGTCTTCCGGACAGGTTGGCGTAGGTTGACGACCATGACGACAGCAGCCCGACGCGTGGTGATCATTGGCTACGACCAGGCGGAACTCCTCGACATCGCCTGCGTGAGCGACACCTTCGACTCGGTGAACCGGCTGGGCGCGCAGCCGCCGTACCAGGTCCGGCTGGCCACCCCCGGGGGCCGGCCGGTGCGCACCTCCGGCGGGCTGGTGCTGGCGGGCCAGGCGGCGCTGGAGCAGGTCCGGGGCCCGCTGGACACGCTGGTGGTCTCGGGCGGCCTCGGCCACCTCGACGCGGCCGCCGACGAGGGGCTGACCGGGCATGTGCGCCGGCTGGCCGCCAGAAGCCGTCGGGTGGCCTCCGTCTGCACCGGGGCCAGTGTGCTGGCGGCGGCGGGACTGCTGGACGGGCGGCGGGCCACCACGCACTGGGCCTTCGCACGCCAACTCGCCGACCGCCACCCCTCGGTGGCCGTGGACCCGGGCCCGCTCTACCTCCGGGACGGCGAGGTCTACACCTCCGCCGGGGTGACCAGCGCACTGGACCTGACCCTGGCCCTGGTCGAGGACGACCACGGCCCCGAACTGGCCCGGTCGGCGGCCCGCTGGCTGGTCACCTACCTGCAACGACCGGGCAACCAGGCCCAGTTGTCCATCTTCGTGAAGGACGCGCCGCCGGAGAACCGGATCCTGTCCCGACTCGTCCGGCACATCACCGGTCACCTGGACGAGGATCTCGGCAGCGCGGCCCTCGCCGCCAGGGCCGGAGTCAGCGAACGCCACCTCGCCCGCCTCTTCCTCGACCAACTCGGCGACACCCCGGCCAGGTTCGTCCGCACCGCGCGTACCGAGGCGGCCGCCCAGCTGCTCGAATCCACCGCCCTGCCGCTCGCCGCCGTCGCCCGCCGCTGCGGCTTCGGCTCGACCGAGACCCTCCGGCAGGCCTTCCTCACCCGCTTCGGCACCACCCCCTCCAACCACCGCAATGCCGTCCGCGCACCCCGCCGGACAACTGTCCACGCCGCTGTTGAGCCGGACCACGGGGGCATGCGCGGGCGGGAGGAGATCGCCGCCGCCCGGGTCGTCGTACGGACGGGCGCCGGGCCATCGAACGTCAGCGAACGCCCGTGAACGAGACCAGAGCTGAGACGGCTACAGCGGTAGTGGGCCACCTCCATCCGTCCTCAGAGGTCCTGGCAGGAGTTCAGCCCCGGAACGTACGCCGGTACACGCCGGGCGGGACGCCGATCGTGGTGTTGAGGTGCTGCAGCAGGGAGGCGCCGGTGCCGAAGCCGACCCGTTCGGCGATCCGGTTGACGGGCGCCGAGCCCCCCTGATCCGGCCCATGTCGCGGAGCTTTCCGCGATAGCTTGGCGGAGTCGGCGGGATGGTGCGATCACCCACCGATCGTTCCCGGTCCACGACGATGACCGGATCCGGACCGGGTAGGGGAGTTGGACGTGCCCAGCACCGAACTGAGCCGCAGTTACGACATTGCGGCGACCCCCGCCGCTGTGCTCTCACATCTTGCGGAGCCCGAGAACTACATCGGTCTCTCCCCGCTGCTCGTGGACGTGCGGGACGTGCGGTGCGAGGGCGGGGTGACACACTACGCGGCCGTCGAGCGCCTCCGGTTCCTCGGGCTGGTCAGCCACGACAACGTCATCCGGGTCACCCTGCGCACCGAGAGCGCCCGGCTGCCGGGCGAGGCGACGGTCAGCGGCGAGGTGGTCAGCCCTGGTGGCGTGCGGATGGACTACCGCTTCGCCGTCACTGCCCGGGACGGCGGTGGCTCTGTCGTGGTCGATACGCTGCAGCTGCACGCGCCGTTCGGCCTGCTCCGCTACGCGGCTGGGAAGGCCGGAGCGGTGCAGGCCGAACGCGGCCGAGTGCTGGCCCGGCGGCTTGGCGCCGGCAACTGAGGCGGGCGGGCCAACTGCTGCGGAGGTCGAGATCGGTCCTCACGGTCAACCGGATCGCGGAACCGCTCGCCTCTTTCACGGTCGCGCTGATCACCGGCACCTCCGGTCCGCAGGTCACTCATGTCGCGATCGGGTCTGACGCAGGTTTGACGAAGTACGACGAGTCGTATGTGAACTGTGCAGACCTTCACACGGTCGCGAAGTCGCGGTTGCGGCGGAAGCTGGGGCTGCCGGCTCCGGGCGAGCTGCCCCGCGTGGAGGACTCAGTTCGGCTGATCCTCGGGTTGCAGCACTGACCCCGTGCGGGTTGAAGACTTCGCAGGTCATGGCCGCCCGGCCGGGCCGGCCGGGGCACGGTCTGACACCAGAGCTCGAAACGGCTCGGGTGGCGGCAGTGCTCACCTGCTGGCGGTCACCGGCCGAGTCTCGGTCACGTCCCGATAGATCCCATTAGGCGAAGGCGACGACGCCGGCCATCCACTGGTGGTCGCAGGTGCCGACGGCCGCGTAGGAGCTGGCGACGGTCACCCGCTTGTAGCCGGTGGCCAGTTGGTCGGCGGAGACAGACAGCGTCGGCAGGGCAGTGAAGCCGTCCGTCCAGGTCACCGGCGCGCCTCCCTGGACGCCGGCGACGCCGAACACCAGCTTGGGGCCGACCCTGGTGGTCGGCGTCGTACCGGAGTTGAAGTCCGTGCCCCGTGCACCGGTAGCGGCGGCGTGCTGGTCGACCACCCTGACGTCGGTCAACTCGTCCACGATCACGTGCTGTTCACCGGTTGACGGGTAGCTGAGGGTGATCGTGTCCGAGGGCGAAAGTGCGCCGGCCACGGTCGCGGTGAGGACCAGGGTGCGGTCACCGGCGGCGCCGTCGGTCTGGTCCGCAGCAATCATGTAGGTGTTTCCCTGGCTGTCGGTCGCCCGGACCTCCCCCGGTCGGGTGTTGGTGAGCATCACCGGCACCACGAGGGTCTCGCCGGCGGCGACCGCGTGCTGGACCGGGAGTGTCGTCGCCGTCTGGTACGTCGTCCCCGTCGCCGAGGCGACGCGGGCGACGTAGCTCGGCACGGCCGCTGCTGGCACGGTGACCGTGACGGTGACCCGGTCGGTGGCGAGCACCGTTCCGGCGCCGAGCGCGGTGCCGGCTGCCAGAGCGACCAGATGCGTGAGCACGCGCCGATGCCGCCGGAAGCGGTGCGGCTGGGCCGAGGCGTCCTGCGGCGGCTCGGGCGGCGTGCCGTCGTCGGTGGCGGAGGCCGGCAGACCGGCGTCGGGCGGGAGCCCTTCGTCGGGCTCCTGCGGGTGCGGGAGCGCGGCCTCCGGCTCCGGGGGACGGTGATCAGCCGTCTCGCGACCGGACGCGGCGCTCGCAGCCGCGAGCCAGCGTCGGCGCCACTCGGCCTCGTGGCCGCCGCAGGCCCGGACGTAGCTCCGGGTGGTGGGCCAGGACGGCAGCCGGGATCCGGACGCCGCCTCGTGCAGCGTGGTGTGGGAGATCGCTCCGGTGGCGCCGGCCATCGCCCGGAACGAGGGCTTCCCTGCCTCCAGACGCAGCTGACGGAGTGCGGCGGCGAAGTCCGTGACGGCAGATTGGCGCTGCCCTGCGACAGGCCCACCCTGTTCGGTCGTACTCACTGGTGTTTCCCCCCGGTGTTCGATGTTGTCAGACCCCTGTCAGGGGCTGTCGAACATGTGACGCATCCCCAAGATTGGGTCCCGGCATACCGGAAGGCGGCCCCGGACTCGTCCCGGCTCCCCCGGTCCCGCAACGCAGGAGGTACATCATGCTCCGAAAGACGATCACCACCCTGGCCCTCGCCGCCGCCACCCTGTCCAGCGTGCTGCTGGCGGCCCCGGCCCAGGCGACCGTCGGCAACTGCATCAACGGGCCCCGCAGCGGCGAGCGGCTCTGCTTTAACAGCTACTACTACAACCGGTCCGTGAACCTCACCCAGTACACCTTCACGCTCTACGGGCCCACCACCGACTACCGGGTCTACGCGGGCAGCCTCTCCGGTCCCTCTGACATCAGGTACCCCGGCAACGACGGGCTCGCTGTGGACGGTCACTACGGGACCACGCTCTGCATCACCGAGGGCACCACCGGATGGCGTGGCTGCGCGTAAGTCCCGCACTGCACACGCCTGACGGCCGGGCTGGGGCGCCTACATCGGGCCCCAGCCCGGCCGTCGGTCCGAGCCCGTCCCCGTGAACCGAGGAGACCTTCCTGCTGTCCACCGCGCTGCGCAGGACTTCGGTGGCTCTCGCCACCACCGCTCTCACCCTCGCGGGCCTCGCCGTCGACGCCGGCGTTGCCGACGCCGGCGGCCCCGGCGACGGATGCGACTACAGCACCACCGTCAGCCATGCCCAGTACCTCTACCTTGGCGACACCTATGTCGGCCGGGTCGACCTGGTCTACTCCCCTGTCCCGAGGGCCTTGCAGGGGTCAGCCCCGGAACGTACGCCGGTACACGCCGGGCGGGACGCCGATCGTGGTGTTGAGGTGCTGCCGCAGGGAGGAGCCGGTGCCGAAGCTGGTGACCTAGGGGGTGAACTGCAGGGGGTGAACGCCACCAAAACCGCAACCACGCCGAGCGCCGACGACCTGCTGATCAATCGGCCGGGGCGGCCTCTCGATCCAGGGTGCGCTTGATCACTCGGATGCCTTCGTCGACCATCTCGGCGATGGGCTCTCCGAGGCTGTCCGGCGTCACGTCGATGGTCCAGACGAAGCGACTGCGGTTCGCGGCGTCGCTGACGACCTGCATGGACGCGTGGTGATGCTTGGGCTCCAGGGAGCCGCCGACCACCGCGTAGGCGATGCGCCGGGTCTCGTCGTCGATGTCGACGATCAGCTCGTGCACCACGGTGCCGCTCGCGAAGGTCACGATCCTGCTGTCGCCCTCGACTCGGGTGTCGGTGACGAAGCCCGGTGCGAGGCGTTTGTGGACCTCGCCGAAGTCGCGGATGGCGGCCCAGACGTTTTCGGGAGTCTCGTTGATCAGGATGTCGCGGTGGATGGATGCCATGGGTCGGTCGCCTCTCTTCGGGGGTGCTCAGTTGCCAGTGGTGTCGCCGGTGAGACAGAACGGGTGGCCCTCGGGATCGGTGAGGACGACCCACCTGCCGTCGCCCGGCTGGAACTCGGGCCGGGAGGCTCCGATGCCGAGCAGTTCCCTGGCCGCGTCGTCCAGGTCGGTGACGGTGAAGTCGAGGTGCGTGTACTTGGCGCCGTCGGGCCAGCCCGGCGCCTGGTAGCCCTCGACGTGGACGAAGGCGAGCTGGACCGGGGTGCCGTCGCCCAGAGACGCGAAGTTCTGGTCGCTGTAGGTGATCTCCCAGCCGGTGGCCTTCTGGTAGAACGCGGCGAGCGCGGCCGGATCGGCGCAGTCGATGACGACCGTGTTGAGCTGCTTGAGAACAGGCATCCCGATAACTCCTGGGTGTCGGTGCTGGACGAGGCGCGAAGGGAACGGCCCGTCGCGCTCCGCCAGCCTGCTCCCGGCGTCAGGCCCTCGTCTTGAACATCCTTGCGCGGCTGTCAGACCCGCCGCGTAGCGTTCGAAGGGTGCTTACTGCCGTTCCTGTCGCCACCCGTCCCGAATTCGGCATCAGCGCGGTGGCCTGCCGCGACGACCACACTCGCTGGTCGGCACCGGAAGTCCGCGGCGACCACCGCATAGTGCTCGTGCGCCGCGGGCGGTTCCGCAGGATGGCCGCCGGCGTGCCCGCCGACATCGACGCAACCCTCGCTTATGTGGGAGCCCCGGGCGAGGAGGAGAGCTTCGCTCACCCCGTCGGCGGTGATCTCTGCACGGCGATCAGCGTGACGCCGAAGCTGTGGCGCTCCCTGGCCGGGGACGTCGCGCGGCCGACCGGGCGGACGGTCTACGTCGACCCGCGCTTGGACCTGGCCCACCGTCGCCTCCTCGCCGCTGCCGAGTTGGGAGATGTCGACTACGCGCTCTCCGAGGAACTGCTGACGCTGCTGTCGGCCGCTGTCGGCCGGACGGTGGCAGGACCAACGCCGATCGGCGGCATGTCCGTCGGGCGCGACCGAGACCTCGTCGCGGCCGCTCGCGAGGCGATCGCCGAAGGCCACTCGGCCTCGGAAACGCTGTTCTCCTTGGCCGAGTTGCTCGGTGTCTCTCCGTATCGCCTCAGCCGGGCGTTCCCGCGTGAGCTCGGCGTGTCGGTGACTCGCTACCGTAACCGCGTTCGCATCGGCCGGGCCCTCGACCGTCTGGAGGCCGACGAGGGCAGCCTCAGCACTCTCGCCGCCGACCTCGGATACGCCGACCAGGCCCACCTGACCCGGACCATGCGCCAGCACCTCGGCCACACGCCCACGGTCCTTCGACGCCTGCTGGCTCCCTCGCGCTGACCGCCTGAGGCTCCCCCCGCTTCGCTGGGGTGCGCCGGCACCGGATTCTGCCCACGCGCGGAGTCCGGCAGGCCCCGACCGAGACGGAAGCTGAGACTGGGAGACGCCGGGCGAGCCGCTGCCCCTCGTGCTCCTGGCTCCGCAGGGCGACACCTGTTGTCGAGTCAGGCGTGGGCTGCTCCAGGGGTGTCCGTGACCAGGTGTCGGCTCGACCCGCCGGCCGAATCGGCGTGTCGAACGTCTTGTCACGCGGGTCATAGCGCATGGAGCATGGCCTTCCGCGTGTTGTGGGACTTCCTTGACCGGGCCCGGACTCCAGCTGTCCTGCCCGGACGAGAGCCGAATGTGGAGGGGGTCAGGTGAACGTCCTCGGTATCAACTGCGTATTCCACGAGTCATCGGCCGCTCTTGTCGTGGACGGGAATGTGACCGCAGCTGCGGAGGAGGAACGTTTCAATCGCATCAAGCACGGAAAGTCGGCTCTGGTGTCGAATGCCGATGATCTGCCCAGTCGCGCGATCGCCTTCTGCCTGCAGCAGGCGGGCATCGAACCCGAGGAGATCGACCTCGTGGCGGTGGCATTCGACCCCCAACTCCGCCGTGAAACGTTCCAGGTCGACCCGCTCAGCGTCGACGGCGACTGGGGCAGTGCCCGGGGGGAGGCCCTGTTCCGAACAAGCCTGGCGCGCATACCCGAGCGGATTTCCGACCTGCTCGGAGTCGACTGCGCAGCGATGGTGCGTTGGATTCCTCACCACGTGGCCCACGCCGCCTCCGCGTACTACCCCTGTGGCGACGACGAGGCGGCCGTTCTCGTCGTGGACGGAATCGGGGAATCGGCAACAGCGCTGTTGGGTGCCGGGAAGGGGACGCTGATCGAGCCCCTGGGAGACCTGCGCTACCCGCACTCGGTCGGTTTCGTCTGGGAGAAACTCAGCGCGTATCTCGGCTTCAGCCCCTACGACGCCTCGAAGGTCATGGGTCTCGCATCCTACGGCGACCCGCGCACACATGCCTCCGCGTTCGCTGAAATCGTCGGCGAGGGTCCCGAATTGGAGGTCCGCACCGACGCCTTCGAGTTTCGACTCCCGGGCTTTGAGGCCCTCGAACAGCACTTCGGCCCGCGTCGCCTGCCTGGTGAACCGCTCGACCAGCGTCACATCGACTTGGCCGCCACACTGCAGAGCTGGAACAACCGGACGATTCTCGGGCTCGCTGAGCGGACCCACCGGCTCCACCCGGCCCAGACGCTGTGCTTCTCCGGCGGCGTGGCGTTGAACTGCACGACCAACTGGTTGCTCAAGGAAGAGGGCCCGTTCTCGCGGGTGTTCATACCTTCCGCGCCTCATGACGGTGGGACAGCCATCGGTGCGGCGCTCGCGGCGTTCCATGCGTCCGGTGGGCCGTTTCCCGAGCCGACGACCATTTCCCCATCGAAGTTTTCCTGTGAATACGCCGGTCCGGAGTACAGCGACGAACAGATTCTTGCGGCCTTCGCCCAGGCAGGTGTCACCTCGCAGCGCAGCCCTGATATCGCCCGCGAGGTGGCCAGGAGGATTTCCGGCGGTGAGGTGGTCGGCTGGTTCCAGGGCCGGATGGAGCTCGGCCCCCGGGCGTTGGGCAACCGGTCTCTGCTGGCTGATCCGCGTGATCCCGGCATGCGGGACATGTTGAACGACAAGGTCAAACACCGGGAGGCGTTCCGGCCCTTTGCCCCGAGCGTGCTGGCCGAGCGCGCGAGGGACTGGTTCGATCTGGGACGGGACTCGGAGAGCTTCCATTTCATGCTCTTCACCTGTCCGGTGCTCCCCGCGATGGCATCCCGGATTCCAGCCGTCGTCCACGTGGACGGCACCTCGCGGGTCCAGACCGTCTCCGCCGACCTCAACCCCCGCTACCACCGGCTCATCTCCGAATTCGACGAACTGACGGGGGTTCCCATGGTGCTCAACACGTCGTTCAACGACAGTGAGCCGATCGTCTGCACGCCGTCCGATGCGCTGGCCACGTTCCTGGGCACTCGCATCGACGCCGTCGCCATCGGTGATCACCTGGCCAGTCGTGCCTGACCGGCCGATGAATGCCCGAAGCCGGACGGTCAGGAAGGTCCGCCGCCAGAGAGGAATCCGGTGATCCCCAGCCAGGCAGGCCAAGTGGAACCCGCTGAGCCACTGCGGGATCCGGGGCCGTTGCGCTTCTCGCTCACCCCGCAGGAGGTGGGCCAGGTCCGGGACGCCGTTGCCGGGCTGGCCGGCGAGGTCACTTCCCTCGCCCTGGAACAGACCACCGAGGTGTTCCGGGCCGTCCCGGCAGCCGCCCGCCGGCTGCCGGAGCGACTGCTCGGCTTCCTGGACGCGTTCCGTCGTGAGGAGCCCGCCGGCGGCTTCGTGCTGAGCGGCTGGACGGTGGACGACGCCGGTCTGGGGCGAACGCCCGCCCACTGGCGGACGTTCTCGGGGGCGGAGGCCGGGACGTCGGCCCACGAGCTCTACCTAGTACTGGTGGCGTCGGTCCTGGGAGACGTCTTCTCGTGGAGCACTGTGCAGGACGGCAGGCTCGTGCAGGACCTCCTGCCCGTGCGCGGGGAGGAGTTGGACAAGAGCGCAGGCAGCAGCGCCAGCGTCCTTGATCTTCACAACGAGGACGCGTTCTCACCCCTGCGCTGCGACTACCTGGGCCTGTTCTGCCTGCGCAACGACGACTGGGTCCCGACGGCGTACGCACCGGTCGACCGGGTCGATCTCACCGGTGAGCAACGCCGGGTACTCGCCGAGCCACGGTACGTTCTGACCCCGGACGAGGAGCACGTGCGGCGTGCCGCCGAGCGCGGTGAGTGCCCCCCTGTGCCACCGCGCACCGGAGTGCTGTTCGGCGATCCGTCCGCGCCCTACCTGGTCTTCGACGAGTACTTCATCGAGACCGACCCCGAGGACGAGGAGGCACGCGCGGCCCTGGCCGCCCTCACCGGCCAGCTGCAACGCCACCGCAGCGAGATCGCGCTCGCGCCCGGTGAACTCCTCATGGTGGACAACTACCGTGCTGTGCACGGACGTCGGCCGTTCCAGGCTCGCTACGACGGAAGAGACCGCTGGCTGAAGCGGGTCAGCGTGACGCGGGATCTCCGCAGGTCCCGGGCCGCCCGGGCGGCCGTGGGATCGCCGGTGGTGATCACGGGACTCGCAGGTCCGGCCTGAGCGGAGTCGGGCCCGGGCGGTGGCTTTCCGAGCGTGCGCGAGTGACTGCACCATGTTGCCGGAGAGCCGAAATGAACGGCTGCCCGGGCGGGTTGTAGCGGGTATGGCCACTACAAGTACCAGAGAGTTGCGTATCGAGCAGGGTGCCAAGCGGGTCCGCGCCTACCTCGGGGGGCAGGCGGTGGCGGACACGCTGCGGCCGGTCCTGGTCTGGGAGAACCCGTACTACCCGGCGTACTACGTTCCCGTCACCGACGTTCGCACGGATCTGCTCACCGACTACGGGCGTACCAAGCACTGGCCCAGCCGGGGTAACGCGCACCTGTTCGACGTCACCGTCGGTGACCGTACGGCGGTCGACGCCGCGTGGCGCTTCGAGGAGTCGCCGGTCGAGGAGCTGCGCGGGCTGGTCCGGCTCGACTGGGACGCCATGGACGCCTGGTTCGAGGAGGACGAGGAGGTCTACACCCACCCCCGGAGCCCCTACACCCGGATCGACATCCTGGCCTCCTCCCGGACGGTCCGGGTCGAGCTGGACGGGGTCGTCCTCGCCGAGTCGCACAGCCCGCGCCTGCTCTTCGAGACCGGGCTGCCCGTGCGCTACTACCTGCCGAAGACGGATGTCCGGCTGGACCTGCTCGACGCGGGCGGCAGGGTCACGCACTGTCCGTACAAGGGCAGTGCCGAGCACCTGTCCGCCCGGGTCGGCGGTGAGACGCGTCCGGAGATCGCCTGGTCGTACCGGACGCCGCTGCCCGAGAGCCAGAAGATCACCGGTCTGGTGGCGTTCTACAACGAGAAGGTGGACCTGTACGTGGACGGTGTACTCCAGGACCGCCCGCACACCAAGTTCGGCTGAGCGCCCGTGGGGTGGCCGCAACGCCACCCCACGGGGTGTCAGGAGACGGCTGAGGCCCGCTGGCCCGGGACGGTGCGGTCCTGTCGGAGGGCGAGGAGTTCGCGGAACAGGCCGGGCTGCTGGGAGAGTTGGGCCCAGGTGCCCTCCTGGACGATCCGGCCCTCGGCCATGACGACGATCCGGTCCGCGACCACGACGTTGCTCAGGTTGTGGGTGACCAGCAGGACGGCCCGGTCGGCGGCGAGGGCGCGGAGGTTCTTGAAGATCCGGTGTTCCGCCCTCGGGTCCAGGGCCGAGGTGGGCTCGTCCAGGATCAGCAGGCCGGGGCTGCGGGTGGAGCGGAAGAACGAGCGGGCGACGGCGAAGCGTTGCCACTGCCCGGCCGACAGCTGCTGCCCGCCCCACCACTTGGTAGCGGCCGATCTTCGCGGGGGGCCACTCAGACCGACCGGCAAATGGTGGGCGGCGTCGCGGCGCCCGGGCTGTCGCCTGGACGGCTTCTCCTCGGTCGCCGATGCTCCGCATGGACTCTCCCCCAGCCTTCGGCCGGGAGGTGCCCCCATCGTCGGCACCGCCCAGACTCGGCCCGGACACCGCTCCTTCATCCACCCACCATTTGCCGGTCGGTCTCAGCTTCGGGTACGCGCGGCGCTGCGGGCCGTCAGGGTCCGGTCGTAGCGGCGCAGCAGGAGGCCGGCCGTCGCCGAGCCGGGCGGCCGCCGTCGGGAGGTCGGCCAGCAGGGCGGGGCTGGTGGCGGAGCCGTGACGGTCCAGGAGTTCGGCGGCGGTCCGGGTCAGTTCCTCGACGGCTGCGCGGTCGAGCCGGCGGATCGGGGCGGTGGCTGCGGGCACGGTGGGGCCTTCCGTTGCACGGGCAAGGGGAACCGGTGCGGGGCGCGGCGCGGCGCAGCCCGGCACGGGTGGGAGAGGGGGAACTGTCGAAATCCGGCGCGGAGACAGGGACGGCTGCCGGGCGACGACGAAAACGTAACAACGATCAGTTAGTAAGGCAAGCCTAACTTTTCTTCGTCGGCCCACAGATCGGTGTGGTCGTCCCAATCGCCTTGGTGTGAGCGGTGATTGGTGTGCCGCCAGGAATCTCCCGGGATTGTTTCGCCTTGCCAGGGGCATCATTCTTAGGATAGGCAATCCTAAGTAAATACTGCTCAGGTGAAACGAGGACGAAGTGAGCGTCACCAGACGACAGCTGCTGTGGGCCACCGCCGGGATCGGCACGGCCGGGGCGCTCGCCGCCTGCGGCAGCGGCAGCGGACGCTCCGACAGCGAACCGGCTCCGGCCGGCTCGACCTCCGAACAGCCGCGCTCCGGCGGCACGTTGAAGATCGGCGCACTCGGCCGGGCCTCGGCCGTCACCCGGGACCCGCACGGCTCGCAGGCCAACGAGAGTGACTACCTCATCATCAGCCTGCTCTACGACACCCTCGCCGTCCCCGGGGACACGGCCAACACCGTCCCGCGCCTGGCCGCCTCCTGGCAGCCCTCCCCGGACCTGAAGACCTGGCGCTTCACCATCGCCGACGGCGCGAAGTTCCACGACGGCACGCCCGTCACCGCCGCCGACGTCGTCTGGTCGCTCAAGCGTCTGCGCGCCACCCCGGCCGGTGCCAGCCGGCTGCCCGGCATCCAGCCCTCGGGCATCAGCGCCGAAGGCGCGCGGACGGTCGTCCTGGTCTCCGACTACGCCAACGCGGACCTGCCGCTGCTCACCCGGCTGACCACCTTCGTCCTCAAGAAGGACACCAAGGACGACGCCGTCGCCACCGCCTCCGGCAGCGGCCCGTTCAAACTCGACTGGTTCCGCGACGGCAACGCCCGCCTGGTCCGCAACGACGACTGGTATGGCGGCAAGGTGCTGCTCGACGCCGTCGAGGTGCGGATCTTCGAGAGTCCGCAGGCGCTGGCCAACGCCCTGCTCGCCGGGCAGATCGACGTGGCGTCCAACGTCGGCGCGACGGCCGCCCGTACCGCCGGAGCCCGCAAGGACGTCCAGGTCGTCCGCCGACCGAACGACCTGGCGATGCCCATCGTGATGCGCGCCGCCGGCGGCCCGTTCGCCGACCCCCGGGTGCGGCAGGCGCTGCGGCTGGCCGTCGACCGCGAGGCCATGGTCAAGCAGGTGCTGTCCGGCTACGGCACGGTCGCCAACGACGTCCTCGGCACCGGCGACCCCGCCTACGCGCGCGATCTCCCGCAGCGCACGCGCGACCTCGTCCGGGCCCGGCAGCTGCTCGGCGCGGCCGGATTCGACCTCGCCAGGAGCTACGACCTGGTCACCACCGAGGACATCCCCGGCCTCGCCGAGTCCGCGACGCTCTTCGCCACCCAGGTCCGCGAGACCGGGGTGCGGATCAACGTCGTCAAGCAGGACTCCAAGCTGTTCTGGGACGCCAGTTGGCTCAAGGCCCCGCTCTACGCGTCGTACTGGGGCACCAACGACTCGGTAGTGTTCTTCGCCAGCAAGACGATGGTCTCCGAGGCCGGCCAGAACGAGGCCGGTTGGCGGGACCCGGCCTTCGACGCGGCGTACCGCAAGGCGCTGGCCACCGCCGACGCCGCCGAGCGCGCCAAGGTGCTGCACCAGCTCCAGGAGATCGAGTACGACAGGTCCGGTTACCTGCTCTGGGGCATGGCCGACGGCATCGACCTCGCCGCCGCCCCCGTGCGCGGCCTGCCCAGGCTGCCCGGCTACGGGCGGGTCCAGCTCGAGAAGACCTGGCTGGCCCGTTGAGCCTCGTCCGGTTCGTGTGGCCGGCGGTCAGAAGGCTGGCGCTGCTGACCGTCCTGCTGGCGACGGTGTTCGCCGCCGTGTCGCTGCTGCCCGGCGACGCGGCGACCGCCACCTCCGAGCGGGGCGAGAGCGCCACCGACCTCGCCGCCCGCCGGGCCGCGCTCGGGCTCGACCGGCCACTGGCCGAACGGTTCTGGGACTGGCTGGCGGGCCTGCCCACCGGCGACCTCGGCACCTCCGCCCACGGCCGGCCGGTCACCGCCCTGCTCGCCGCGCCCTTCCCCAACACCCTGCTGCTCGGCGGCCTGGCCCTGCTGCTCAGCGTCACCGGCGCACTGGCGTTGGGCAGTTGGGCCGCGCTGCGGCCGGGCGGTCGGGTGGACCGGGCGGTCGCGACGGCGGCCACCGCCGCGTTCGCGCTGCCCGAGTTCGTGGTCTCCGTCGCGCTGCTGCTGGTGCTCTCGCTCTGGACCGGCTGGCTGCCCGCCGTCACCCTGACCGGGCCCGACGGCGCGCCCGCCTCCTGGCGGATGCTCGTCCTGCCGCTGCTCGCGCTGACGATCCCGCAGATCGGCTGGAACACCCGCATCGTACGCGGCGCCCTCGCCGACCAGGCCAGTCTGCCGCACGTGCAGGCCGCGATCCTGGACGGGCTGCCCCGCCACCGCGTCCTCACCCACCACGTGCTGCCCGGCGCCCTGCCCGCCATCGCCGTCGGCACCGCCACCTCGGCCGGCATGCTGCTGGGCGGCGCCGTCGTGGTCGAGACGCTCTTCAACTACCCGGGCATCGGCGCCGTCCTGGCCGGAGCCGTCGCCGACCGCGACACCCCGCTCGTCGCGGGGGTCGTCGCCGCCACCGGCGCCGCGATCAGCACCCTGCTGCTCGCGGCCGACCTGATCCGCGACCGCACCCTGGGGGTACGGGCGTGACCGTCCGCAAGCTCGTCCGTACCGTCCCCGCGCTGCTACTCGTCCTGCTCGCCCTCGCCGGACCGCTGCTCGCGCCGCACGCCGTCGATCAGCCCGTCACCGCCCCCTACGCGACGCCGGACGCCGTCGCCACGCTCGGCGGTGACCAACTCGGCCGCGACCTGCTCAGCCGACTGCTCTCCGGCGGAGCACCCCTGATCGCCACCGCGCTCGGCATCGCGCTGCTGGTCACCACGGCCGCCGCCGCGCTCGGCATCCTGGCCGCCCTCCGTCCCCGGCTGGGCCGGTGGCTGGAGCGCGCCGCCGACCTCGCCATCCTGCTGCCCGCCGTGCTCGGCATCATGCTCGTCGCTCTGGCCTGGCCCGGCGGTGGCCGGCTCGCCGTCGCGGCGGCCGCCACCGTGCTCGGCATCCCCTACGCCGTACGGATCGTGGCCGCCGCAGCCGCACCGGTCGCCGCCACCGGGTACGTCGAGACTGCCGCCGCCGGGGGTGAACGCCTCTGGTACCTGATGGTCCGTGAGGTGCTGCCCAACCTCCGCGCCACCCTGCTCGCGCTCTTCGGCCTGCGCTTCGTCGAAGGTGTCTACATCGTCTCGATCGCGGCCTTCCTTCAGCTCGGTCCCCAACCACCCGCCGCCGACTGGGCGTTGATGATCCGTGAGAACGCACCCGGCATCCTGCTCAACCCCTGGGCGGTCGCCGCCCCCAGCCTCGCCATCGGCCTGCTCGCGATCAGCGTCAACCTCGCCGTCGAGGGCATCGCCGCCCGCCCGACCCCGGAGAGCGCACTGTGACCACCGTACGCGTCACCGCACGCGTCACCGACCTGAGCATCGCCATCTCCGACGGCCCGCAACTCCTCACCGGCGCGACCCTCACCCTCACCCCCGGCCGCGTCCACGCCCTCACCGGCCCGTCCGGCGCGGGCAAGACGACCTTGCTCCGTGCATTGCTCGGAGCGCTGCCGCCCGGCGCCCGCCGCACCGCCGGAACGGTCACCGTCCTCGGCCACGACCCACTCGACCTGCCCGAACGCGAGCTGCGCGCGCTGCGTCGGCACCGCCTCGCGTACGTCGGCCAGGACCCGGGCTCCGGCCTCAACCCCCGGATGCGGGTGGGCCGTCTGATCACCGAGACCGCCGCCGACCCCAGTGGCCAGGGCCTGCGCGACCTCCTCGCCCAGGTCCGCCTGCCCACCGACGAACAGTTCGAACGCCGCCGCCCCGGCGAGCTGTCCGGCGGCCAGCAGCGCCGGGTCGCGCTGGCCCGGGCCCTCGCCCGCCGCCCCGAACTCCTCCTGCTGGACGAGCCCACGGCCGGACTCGACCCGGCCCTGCGCGACGAGATCGCCGACCTGCTGCGCGAACTCGCCACCCGGCACGGGCTCGCCGTCGCCCTCGCCACCCACGACCCCCGGCTGGTCTCCCGCTGCGCCGACGACGTCCTCACCCTCACCCTCACCCCGGCCACCCGGCGCACCCCGGCCCGGGCCCCGCGCACCCGTACGGCACCCGCCTCCCCGGCACCGGCCCTCGTCACCGCGCGGGGCCTCGGTGCGTACGTCGGCGGTCGCCGCGACCGCAGGCCCGTCCTGACGGACCTCGATCTCGACCTCACCCCCGGCACCCGCACCGGCATCGTCGGCGCGTCCGGCTCCGGGAAGACCACCCTGGTACGCCTCCTGGCCGGTCTCCACCCCCCGGCCACGGGCACCCTCGCCCTCGCCGGAACACCCCTCGCCCCCTCCCACCGGGCCCGCACCCGCGAGCAGCGGCGCCGCATCCAACTCGTCCCGCAGAACCCGCTCGGCGCCCTCAACCCGGCCCGCACCATCGGCGCCACCCTCACCCGCCCGCTGCGCCTGCACTTCTCGCTGCCGCAGGAACAGTGCGCGGCGCGGGTGGCCGGACTGCTCCGATCGGTCGGCCTGCCGAGCGAGTTCGCGGACCGCTACCCGTACGAGCTCTCGGGCGGTCAGCGCCAGCGCGTCTCCATCGCCCGCGCCCTCGCCGCCGAGCCGGACGTCCTGCTCTGCGACGAGGTCACATCGGCCCTGGACGCCGACACCGCGACCGGCATCATGGGCCTGCTCTCCGGCCTCTGCGCCGACCACGGCCTCGCCCTGGCCCTCGTCAGCCACGACCTGCCCCTCGTCGGCACGTACGCCGACACCGTCCTCACCCTCGGCGGCGCCGCCCCCGCACCCGTCGAGCTGTCGCAGGGACGGGTGGGTCCCGGGTAGGCCACGCGCCGCCGACGGCGGTACCGGCAGCGCAGATCGCCCCGTCCGTTCGCGAGTCAGAGCGCCCGCGTGTCCATGCCCACCGCTAGCGTCGCCCTGTACTCAGGGACGACGCGAGGCGGTAGGCAGTGGCCATGAACACGGAGGCAGACGCTCCCGGGGAGCGCGAGCGGGATCGGCTGACGGTCCCTCAGGGGCTGGCCGCGCTCTCGCTGGACGCGCTGGCCTCGGTGGCGTACGGGCCCGAGGCGATCGTGGTGGTGCTGGCCATGGCGGGCAGTCACGGGCTGGGCTTCACGCTCCCGGTCACGTTGGCGATCGTGGTGCTGCTGGCCGCGCTGACGTTCTCGTACCGGCAGGTCATCGCGGCCTTCCCGAACGGCGGTGGTGCGTACGCCGTGGCCGGGCGGCACCTGGGGCGGCGGGTGAGCCTGGTCGCGGCCGCGTCGCTGATCATCGACTACGTGCTGAACGTCGCGGTGTCGGTGTCCGCCGGTGTCGCCGCCCTCACCTCGGCCTTCCCGTCGTTGTACGCCGACCGGGTGTGGCTGTGCGTGCTGGTGCTGGCGTTGATCACGGCGGTGAACCTGTACGGGATCGCCGAGTCGGCGCGGGTGCTGATCGTGCCGACCGTCGTCTTCGTGGTGGCGATCTTCACCATCATCGTGGTCGGACTCCTGCGCGCGCACCCGGTGACCGAGCCGACGCACGTGGCGGTGGCGACCGAGAGTGTCGGACTGCTGCTGCTCCTCAAGGCCTTCGCCTCCGGGTGTGCGGCGCTGACGGGCGTGGAGGCCATCGCGAACGCCGTGCCGACCTTCCGCACCCCCCGGGTCCAGCGTGCCCAGCGCACCGAGATCGCGCTCGGCGGGCTGCTCGGCACGATGCTGATCGGGCTGTCCCTGCTGATCGACAGGTTCCACGTCGCCCCGAACAGCACCAAGACCGTCCTCGCCCAGCTCACCGACGCCTCGCTCGGCCACAACCTGGGCTTCTACGTCGTCCAGTTCGCCACCACCGCACTGCTGGCGCTGGCCGCGAACACCTCGTTCGGCGGCATGCCGGTGCTGACCTCGCTGCTGGCCCGGGACCACCACCTGCCGCACGTGTTCGCGCTGCGCGCGGACCGGCAGGTCTACCGGCACGGGGTGCTGGTGCTGGCCGGAGCCGCGCTGGTGCTGCTGGTCGGTGCCCAGGGCGACACCCAGGCGCTGGTGCCGGTCTTCGCGATCGGCGTCTTCATCGGTTTCACCATCTCCCAGGTCGGGATGGTCCGGCACTGGCGCCTCGAACGCGGTCCCGGCTGGCGGGGGCGCGCGGTCCTGAACGGGGTCGGCGCGGTACTGACGGCGGCGGCAACCGTCATCGAGCTGATCGCGAAGTTCGGCCAGGGTGGCTGGCTGGTGTTCCTGGCGGTGGCCGTCCTGGTCCTGCTCTTCGAGGCGATCCACCGCACCTACCTGGGGATCGGCCGTGGCCTGCACGTCGGCGAGGTGCCCGGGCCGCCGGAGGAGCGTCACTCGCTGATCATCGTCCCGGTCGGGGCGGTCAACCTGCTCACCCAGGAGGCGATCGGGGCCGCCCTGTCGCTCGGCGACGAGGTGCGCGCGATCACCGTCGTCACGGCGGAGGACGAGGACGCGCCGAGCCCGGAACAGATCCGGGAGGCGTGGAGCGTCTGGAACCCGCACGTCCCGCTGATCGTACTGAGCAGCCGGAGCCGCTCCCTGACCTGGCCGATCGTCGACTACCTGCGTTCGCTGGCGGCCGAGGAGGAGCACGACCGGCTGGTCGTGCTGATCCCCGAGATGCATCTGCCCCGGCCCTGGCAGCGCCTGCTGCAGAACCAGCGCGGCGCGATCCTCGACCGGGCGATCCGCCGCTACACGGATGTGGTGATCTGCCGTCTGCGGTTCCGGATCGACATCCCGCGCATCCCGCGTTGAGCCGTTCCCCCGAGGTCAGGCGACCCTCGGGGCCTGCCACAGGGACTCCAGCGCGGTACCGGCCTGGTCGGCCAAGGTCACCGCGACCAGCCGCGCCTGCGCGGAGGGCACCGTGCCGGGGGTGGGTTCGAGCAGGAACCGGCCGACGTACCGGCCGTTGCCGAACAGGCGCAGCTCCACCTCCTCGTCCGGCAGCCCCAGCCGGTCGGCGTCCCAGCGCCGGCGCCCGACCATGACGGACCCGTCGGGTTCGAGGTGCGGCGGGTGGCCCATCAGCGTCCCGTACTCGAAGCGGCAGCCGCGCAGTTGGAGCAACTCGATCAGCTGCGCCCGGACCTCGTCCACCACGGTGAGCGCCGAGTTGGCCGTACGGGCGAGCACGGCGGTCTCGTGGATCCGCGCCAGGTGGTCGGCGTCGGTGACCGCGATCACCTGCAGGCGGCGTGCGTGGGCGGCCAGTTGGGACACCGCCAGCCCGACCGCCAGCAGCAGGACGGCCGTGGTGAGGTCGGCGGACTTGCTGATCGAGAACCGCTCGTACGGGCGGGTGAAGAAGAAGTCGAACCACAGCGCGGCCGTCACCGCCGCGACGATCCCGGCCCACCGGTTCCCCAGCGCCGACACCGCCACCACCACGACGACCAGCAGCAGGGCCACATTGGTGTTCGCCAGGCTGCTCCGGAACGGCAGCAGCACCGCGCAGAGCGCGATCGGGGCCGCCACCGCTGCCAGCAACGAGGCGGTGTCCCTCGTGACGTACCGAACGTACCCAGGCATGACGTACCTCCTGCATTCCTCCTGCATTCCGGTGTAGCAGGCCCGACGCCGGACCGGGCCGCCGCCGGGCACCCTTAACGCAACCTTTGCGGGCGCTGCGGCGGCCTGCGGTCGATAGTGTTGCCCTTCGTGCAGTGAGCGATTCCGATGGAGGGTCAGGCGCGCATGCGGGACGAACTGATGGTCACTCTCTGGCAGTCGTGGGCGGAGCGGGGGTCCCGGCTGGGGCCCGAGGAGTGGGCCCGGCCCACCCGGCTGCCCGGCTGGTCGGTGCACGCGCTGTTCGCCCATGTGGCCCCCGCTCCGGAGATGTTCGCCCAGCTGCGCGGCGCGCTGGTGCAGGAGCCGGCGGCCGTCACCAGCGGCGCGGAGATCATCAGGAACTACAACCGGCCGGGCGAGGTGGCGCACACCGCAGCCGACCAGGTCGCCGAGCACGCCCGGCAGGTGGCCGACCAGACACCCCCCGGGGTGCTGCTCCGCCGCTTCGCCGTCGAGGGCCCGAAGGCTCTGGCCGAGCTCGGTGACGTGCCGCTCTCCAGTGTGGTCGCGCACCCGCTGCTGGGCACTGTGACCTTCGGAGCGCTCGGTGAGGTCGCCGTCCTGGAGGCCACCGTCCACCTGCTCGACCTGATCGCCGCCATCGGTGGCCCGCCGCCACCCGGCGCCGCCGTGCAGGCGGCCAGGGACCTGCTGGCCGCCGTACCCGACAGCGTCGCGTTCATCGAGGCCGCGACCGGGCGGACCACCGCCCCCGTACTCCCCGTCCTGCGGTAGCGCCCGCCGGACGGCGAAGGAGCGAGCTGACGGTGCCCGGCCGCTCGAACCGGCCCTACCGCACCCGGCCCTACCCCACCCGGCCCTGCTCCACCATGGCGGCGAGGACGCTGCGCCAGTCCTCGCCCGGCTGCTCGCGGAGCAGGTCGGCGAGGGCTTCGGCCTTGTAGCGCCAGGGGCGCAGCAGCTCGGCCTCGGCGTCCGGCCGCAGGTCCACCGTACCGGTGGAACCGAGCAACCGGGCCAGCTCGGTGGCGAGTTCAGGCCAGGCGAGGTGGCCGGAGACGGCGTTCACCACCTGGCCGTCCGCCCGCCCGGAGCCGTCGGCGCAGCCGATCACGGCCCGGGCCAGGGCGGCGGAGTGCACCCAGGCCGCGCCGTACCAGTCGTGCTCGTGCGCCGACGGGTCGGGCAGTACGAGGGGTGCTCCCGCCCGGGCGGCCTGGTAGAGCGCGCCGGTCGATCCCCAGCGGAGCTGGTCGCGCAGGCGCTGCTGCGGGCCCCAGACGATCGGCGAGCGGACCGCCGCGCCGGCGCCGCGCCCGCGGGTTCCGGCGGCGTCGAGGAGGATCCGTTCGCAGTCCAACTTGCCCTGCCCGTAAGCGGAGACGGGGAACGCGGTCGGGGCGCCCTCGGCGACTGCGGCGCCGGGCGGACGGCCGTACGCGTCCACGCTGCTGACGAAGACGAAGCTGCCGTGCCGCCAGGCGTCCACCATCGCACGCATGGCGGCGACGTCGAGCTCGGGTGTGGTGAAGGTCGAGGCCGCGTGGATGATCGCGTCGGCTCCGTGTACCGCAGCGCGCAGGCTGTCGAGGTCGGTGAGGTCGCCCTCCGCCACCTCCACGCCGTCCAGCGCCACCAGGTGGGCGGATTCGGGCCTGGCCAGCGCGCGGACCGGGTGGCCCTGGGCCAGCAGCTCCTGGAGTACGGCGGCGCCGACACCCCCGGTGGCGCCGGTGAGCAGCACGGTCCCGGCCCGCGCGCCGCCGCTCGGGCGACGCTTGACAGCTGCTGCGCGCCGCTCGGTCTCCCGGGTGTCGAGCAGGGCGGCCACCGCGCGCGGGGTGCGCTGCTCCAGGATGTCGAGGCCGGTGACCGGCAGGCCGGTGCTCGCGCGCAGCCGCTCGGCGAGCTGGACGGCGACCAGGGAGTGACCACCCGACTCGAAGAAGTCGTCCTCCGGGCCGGGGCGGGCGCTGAGCAGCTCGCCGAAGGCCGTCCGGACGGTCTCCACCCGTCCCTGGCCGCTGCTCGCCGACGCGGCTCGGGAGCCGTTGCCCGGCAGCCGGGCGAGGTCCACCGCGCCGGTGGCGTTGCGCGGCAGGCTGTCCAGAAGCGTTACCGCGACCGGCAGTTGACCGGCCGTCAGCCGGGAACGCAGCGACATCCGCAGCTCGGCGCCGCTCGGGGCCGACGGGCCACGCGCCACCACGTACGCCAGCGGCGGCAGCCCGTCGCGGGTCACCACCACGGCCTCCCGGACCCGGGGGTCGGCCCGGAGCGCGGCCTCGGCGGGGTGGACGGCCGGGGTGAGCGGGGTGCCGGGCAGCTGCCCGAGCGGCAGTCGGCCGCCGCCGTCCGTGGCCACGGCGGTGAGCAGGGCGGCGAAGGCGGTGAGCAGCTGCCGGGCCGTCTGCTCGGCGAGGGCGCCGGTGTCGTACTGGACCAGGCAGCGCGGCTGCGGGCCGTCCTCGACGAAGAGGCCGAGGTCGAACTTGGCCAGCCCGAGGTCGACTTCGACCGCCTCGGCCGTCAGGCCGGGCAGCCGGAGCGGGTCGGACGGCTGGACGACGTCGCAGGTGACGGCGAGCAGCGGCGTGCCGTCCTCCCCCCGCGCGGCCGCGCCGAGGCGCTCCACGACCAGGTCGAACGGGACTTCGTGCTGCCCCTGCGCGGTGAGCAGCGCGCTGCCGACCCGGCCGAGCACCTCACTGAAGGCGGGGTCGCCGGAGAGGTCGGCCCGGATCGGCAGGGTGTTGACGCACAGCCCGACCAGTCGGCGCAGCTCCGGGCGCGAGCGGTGGCCGCTCGCACAGCCGAGGGTGAGGTCGGCCTCCCCGGTGGCGCGTCGCAGGGTGGCGAAGGCGGCCGCCAGGACGACCGTGAACAGGGTCGCGCCGTGGTCCCGGCCCAGCTGCCGCAGCCCGGCGAGCGTCTCGGCGGAGAGGGGCGCGGTGTGCAGCCCGGCCGCCCTGGTCCGGCGCCCGGCGGGTGCGGTGCGGGGGAGCGGCACCGGGCGGGCCCCGGCCAGGCGGACGGCCCAGGCGTCGACCTCGGCGGCGAAGTCGCGGGTCTGTTCCCAGCGCGCGAAGTCGGTGTACTGGAGCGGCGGTTCGGGCAGCTCGGCGGGGTGCTGGCCGAGTGCGGCGGCGTAGTGCGCGGCGAGTTCCTCGGCGATCACGGGGAGCGAGCCGCCGTCGACGGCGATGTGGTGCAGGGTGATCAGGACGGTGTGGTCGTCCGGGGCGTGGCGCAGCGCCAGCGCCCGCAGCACCGGCCCGGTCGCCAGGTCGAAGGGACGGGTCGCCTCGGCGCGCAGCAGGGCCGGAGCCTGGTCGGGCGTGGCGGTCAGCACCGGGACGGGGACCGGTGCCGGGGCCAGCACCTCCTGGTAGGGCTGGTCGCCGTGCTGCCCGTAACGGGTGCGCAGGATGAGATGACGGTCAGTCAGTTCGGTGAGGGCGGTGGCCAGTCCGTCGAGGTCGAGCGGGCCGTGCAGCCGGGTGGCCAGCGGCACGTTGTACCGGGCGCCGCCCTGGCCGAGGCGGTCCATCAGCCACATCCGGCGCTGGGCGTGGGAGAGCGGGGCCGGGCCGGTCTCTGTGCTTCGAGGGATGGCCGCCGGACGGGTCGCGCCGGACCGCTGCCGGGCCAGGCGGAGCAGATCCAGCTGGTCCAGCTGGTTCAGCTGGTCGGTGGTGTTCATCGGGCGTCCTCGGGGTGGGGAGCGGCGGCCGGGCCGCCGTGGACGGCGAGCAGCGACCGCTCGATCAGGGCGGCCTGGCCGGCGACCGTGGGGTGGCCGAAGAAGTCGGCCAGCGACAGCTCGACGCCCAGGTCCTCGCGGAGGTCGTCGACCACCCACATGGCCATCAGCGAGTGCCCGCCCTCGGCCAGGAAGTCCGCGTCCGGGTGTTGTACGGGCCGGTCGAGCGCCCGCGACCAGGCTTCGGCGACGGCCTGCTGCAGGGGTGTCAGCGCGGCGGTAGCGGTGTGGGCCTGGTCCGGGGTGGTCCCGGCCAGGGCGTGGCGGTCCACCTTGCCGGTGCCGGTGAGCGGCAGCGTCTCCAGGACGGTCCAGGCGGTGGGCACCAGATGGGCGGGCAGCAGCCCCGCCAGGTGGTCGCGCAGCGCGGTGGTCGCGGGCCGGTGCCCGTCGGCGGGGACGACGTACGCGGTCAGCGCGGCGTCCTCCTGCCCGGCCCGCCGCACCACGACGGCCGCCTCGGAGACCGCCGGATGCCGGCGGAGGGCGTGCTCGACCTCGTCGGGCTCGATCCGGAAGCCGCGTACCTTGACCTGGCCGTCGGCGCGGCCGTGGAAGTCCAGCGTGCCGTCCGGACGGGCCGTCACCAGGTCGCCGCTGCGGTACATCCGCCCGTGGCCCGGGATCTCCCGGAACCGCTCCGCCGTCAGCTCCGGCTGCCCGAGGTACCCGAGGGCCAGCCGGGCGCCGCCGATCCACAGCTCGCCGCGTCCGCCCGGGGGCACCGGCGCGAGCCGCTCGTCCAGCACGGCGACGCTCGCGCCGCCGAACGGGCGTCCGATCGGCGGCGGGCCGTCGCAGTCGGCCTCGCGCAGCCGGTGCAGGGTGGTGAAGGTGGTGGCCTCGGTCGGCCCGTAGGCGTTCAGCAGGTCGAGCCAGGGGAAGGCTCGCAGGACAGTCCCGGCGTGCTCGGCGGAGAGCGCCTCGCCGCCGACGACCAGCGTCCGCAGCACACCGAAGACGCGCGACTGCCGGGCGGCCAGCTGGTGGAAGAGCGCGGTGGTCAGGAAGGTGGTGGTGACGCCGAACCGCTCGACGTCCCGGGCCAGTTCCTCCGGCGTCGGCCGGTCGGCGGGGGAGATCATCACGGCCGCGCCGCGCACCAGCGGCGCCCAGATCTCGAAGGTGGAGGCGTCGAAGGTGGCGGGCGAGTGGTAGAGCACCCGGTCGCCCGGGCCCAGCGCCACCGCGTCCGGAGCCGTCACCAGCGCGGTGATCGCGCGGTGCGGCACCTCGACGCCCTTGGGACGGCCGGTGGAGCCGGAGGTGTACAGCACCAGGGCGGTCGCCTGCGGGCCGTCGATGGACGGGTTCGGCGCGCCGGCGGCGGCGTCGCCGGGCAGTTCGGCGTCGTCCAGGAGATACGTCCGGTCGTCCGGCAGGCCGGCCTTGGCCAGCAGCGCCTTGTCGCCGAGGGTGAGGCGCACTCCGGCGTCGGCGATCATGCCGGCGGTACGGGGGAGCGGGTACGCCGGGTCGAGGGCGACGGTGTGGCCGCCCGCCCACCACACGGCGAGCTGGGCGACGATCCGGCGGGTCGAACGGGCGGCCAGCAGCCCGACGGCACTGCCGGGGCCGACGCCCCGGGCGGTCAGCTCGGCGGCGAGCCGGCGCGCGGCGGCCACCAGCTCACGGTAGGTGAGGGCGGTGCTGCCGTCGGAGACGGCCAGCGCCTGCGGCCGGAGTTCGGCGTGCCGGGCGATCAGACCGGGTACGCCACCGGCTACGGAGACGGGGGAGGACATCGGAGTTCCCTTCCGGGCGCCCCGGCTCGCGCCGGGGCACCCTGGTACGGCGTGCGGTCAGGAGGTGGTGACGGTGACGGCGCTCGGGCGGCGGGACTCGACCAGCTCGGCCAGCCGGCGCAGATCGGGCTGGCGGAGCAGCTGGGGGGCGCGCAGCTCCACGCCGCACTCCTGCTTCAGGGCCACCAGCAGCCGGGAGGTGGCGAGCGAGTTGCCGCCCGCGTCGATGAAGTTGTCCTGCGGGCCGAGCGCCGGGTTGCCCAGTAGCTCACGGCAGAGCCGCAGCACGGTCCGCTCGGTCGCCGAGGCGGTCGGCGACTCGCTCCGCGCCTCGCTCTGCGTCGAGCCGTCGTCGGTGGTGGGGCTGCTCTCGAGGTCCGCCAGCAGCGCGGTGCGGTCGACCTTGCCGTTGGCGTCCAGCGGGAAGGCGTCGACCAGCCGGATCCGGGTGGGCACGGCCTGCACGGGCAGCCACTCCCGGACCTGCGGCAGCAGCTCGGCGCCGGTCGAGGGCTCGCCGTCGGCGAGGCGCTGGACGAAGGCGACCAGCTGCACCCCGCCGTCCGCGCCGTACCGGGCGGCGACGGTGGCGCGGCGTACGCGCGGGTCGCGCTCGAGGGCCGCCTCGACCTCGGCGGGCTCGATCCGTACGCCGCTGACCTTCACCTGGTCGTCCAGCCGGCCCTGGAACTCCAGCACCCCGTCCGGCCGCATCAGCACGCGGTCGCCGGTGCGGTACACCCGATCTACCCCCTCCGCGCCCGCCGGTGCCGCCATGAACCGCCGGGCGGTCAGCTCCCGGTCGAGATAGCCGAGCGACAGGAGGCGGCCGCCGATCCGCAGCTCGCCGGAGGTCCCCCGGGGTACCGGGCGCCCGTCCTCGTCGGTGACGAAGACGGTGACGCCCGGCAGGGGCAGGCCGATCGGCGGTGCGTCCGGGCCGTCCGGGGCCGCGCCGGGGGGCATGGTGTGCACGGTCGTTGTCACCGTGGCCTCGGCCGGTCCGTACGCGTTGTGGACCTGCGCGGTGACGTCCGGCGCAGGCCGGCGGCGCAAGCGGTCGCCGCCCACCGTTAGGTGACGGAGTGTCAGTTCGCTTGGCCAGGGCAGGCCCAGGACGGGTTCGGCCAGCGGGGCGGGCAGGACGCCGACGGTGATCCCGGCCCGCTGCCACCAACCGGTGAGCGCGCCCGGGTCCCAGCGCACCTCGTCGGGGGCGACGCTCAGCGCGGCGCCGGAGGTGAGGGTCGCCCACAGCTCCTGAAGGTGCGGGTCGAAGGCGACGCCGATCATCAGGCTGTGCCGGTCGCCGGGGCCCAGGCCCGTCAGGCCCTGGTACCAGCGCAGCAGGGCGCCGAGCGAGGACTCGCCGACGGCCACCGCCTTGGGGGTGCCGGTCGAGCCGGAGGTCAATACCGCGTAGTAGCTGCCGGCCGGCGCGCCGACCGCGTCGGGCGCGGCCGGGGCGAACGCGGCGACCACCGTGGCGGCGGCGTTGGCGCCCTCGGTGGGCAGCGCCAATGGGAGTTGCGCGGCGTCCCGGTGCGTGGGCGGGAGCAGTGCCGGGTCGCCGATCAGGCAGGCCAGGCGCAGGTTCTCCGCCACGGCCTGGAGCCGCCGCTCACCGGGACGCGGCCCGAGCGGCAGGTAGACGGCGCCGAGCCGGGCCACCGCCAGCGCGACGGTGACCAGCGCCGCCGAGTGGTCGAGGCAGACGCCCACCAGCTCGCCGGGGCGCACCCGGTCGCGCAGGGTGTCGGCCAACGCGGCGGCCAGCCGGTCGAGTTCGGCGTAGCTCCAGCTGTGCTCGCCGTCCAGCAGGGCGGGGGCGTCCGGGGTGCGGCGCACCCAGTCGAGGTGGCGGTCCAGGACGGCGGCGTCCTGGTGCGGGCCGCCGTACGTGATGCTCAGGACAGCGTCGGGGTTGGTCATGTTCGTGCCTCCGAGTAGCAGGGTCGCGGTCAGTTCAGGCCCATGGCCCGGGCGATGATCACCTTCTGGACCTCGGAGGTCCCTTCGATGATCGTCATCATCCGGACGTACCGGTACAGGAACTCCAGCGGATGCCCGCGCACCCAGCCGGTCGCGCCGTGCACCTGCAACGAGCGGTCCACCACCCGCACGGCCGTCTCGGAGGCGGTCAGTTTGGCGAGCGCCGCGTTCTCCGGCGCCTCGGTGCCCTCGTCCACCAGTCGGGCGCAGGCCAGGGTGAGCAGCTTGGACGCCTCCACCTCGGCCCGGCTGCGCACCAGGTGCTCCTGGACGTGCTGGTAGCTGCCGATCCGCTCACCGAACGCCTCCCGCTCCCGGGCGTACTCCACACCCAGGCGCAGCGCGTACTCGGCGACGCCGTTGCACATCGCCGCCACCACCAGGCGTCCGCGCGACAGGCTGTCCACGGCCAGCGCCATGGCGGCCCCGACACCCTCCTCGCCGCCGATCACGGCGTCCATCGGCACCCGGACCTGCTCCAGCAGCAGCTCGAACAGCGGCTCGCCGGACATGCCTTCGTACCGCTGCCCGATCCGCAGGCCCGGCTGGTCCATCGGCAGCACGAAGGCGGTCGCGCCGCCGGTGACGCCGTCGCCCTGGTCGGTCGCGGTGACGACCAGCGCGAAGTCCGCCCGGTCGGCGTTGCTGACGAAGGTCTTCCGGCCGCTGATCAGCCAGTCGTCGCCGTCCCGCTTCGCCGTGGTGGTGAGCCGGAAGGCGTCCGAACCGGCGTGCGGCTCGGTCAGCGCCAGGCAGCGCGCCGCCTCGCCGCGCACCAGCGGCAGCAGGAAGCGTTCGACCTGCTCGGGCGTCCCGTGCCGCAGCAGCGGGCTGGGGCCGTCCGAGCCGGCCAGCGCGTACGGGGCCAGCGAGCAGCCGCTGCGCCCGGCCGCGTGGTGCAGCAGGACGACGGCGGTGAAGGGCATCCCGGAGCCGCCGAGCTCCTCCGGCTGGTCGCCCGCGTAGAAGCCGAGCGCGGCCGAGCGCCTGCGGACGTACGAGCGCAGGTCGGCGGGCGGCAGGTCGGCGGTCTCGGGCAGCTCGGCGGCCAGCGGCACCAGCTCGCGGCGGACGAAACTCTCGAACGCGTCGACCAGTTCGCGGTGGCCGTTCTCCAGGACGGCGGAGGGGGCGGAGGTCACTTGTGGTCTCCCATCAGGGCCTTGGCCTGGTCGGCCAGCACGGGGTTGGCGAACAGGGCGTGCAGCGGCGGGCGGTGGCCCAGCCGGGGTTCCAGCCAGGCGGCCAACTGGGCGGCGAGCAGCGAGTGCCCGCCGACCTCGAAGAAGTGCGAGTCGGCGGCGAACCGGCTGTGGCCCAGTACCTCCCGCCACGCCTCGGCGACCAGGGCGAGAGTCGGGTCGTCGAAGAGCTGCTCCTCGGGCTGCTCGCCGCCGGGGGCGGGCAGGTCGGCCAGGGCCCGGGTCAGCGCGGCTCGGTCGGGCTTGCCGCCGGGCAGTGTCGGCATGGTCTCCAGCGCCACCCAGGTACCGGGGACGAGCGCCCCGGGCAGCCGCAGGGCGAGCGCGGCGTGCAGCGCGGCCCGGTCGGCGGGCCCGTCGCCCTCCAGGAAGCCGACCAGCCGGGGGCCGTCGGCGGCGTCGCGGTCGAGCGCCACCGCGCAGGAGCGGCCGCCGAGTTCGGCGGAGGCCGCTGCCTCGATCTCCTCCAGTTCGATCCGGAAGCCGCGCAGCTTGACCTGGTTGTCCTGGCGGCCGAGGAACCAGAGGCGGCCGTCCAGGTCGCGGTAACCCCGGTCGCCTGTGCGGTACACCCGCTCGCCGCCCAGCGCGGCGGGCGTCACGAAGCGGGCGGCGGTGGCCTCGTCCAGCCCGAGGTAACCCTCCGCGAGCGCCGGGCCGCCGATCGCCAACTCGCCTATCCCGCCCGGGGGCAGGGGCCGTGCGCCCTCGTCCAGCACGTACACCCGCGTCCCCGGCAGCTCGGTGCCGAGCGGGATCTCCGCGCCGTCCGTCAGGTCGGCCGCGGTGATCTCGTGCACGGTGGAGGTGACGGTGGCCTCGGTCACGCCGTACGCGTTCAGTACGGTCGCGTCGGTGTCCTGCCGCAGGCCCGACAGGGCCTGGGCGGGCAGCCGTTCGCCGCCCAGCACGATCAGGCGCGGCGACCAGCGTCCGTCGCGCAGCGCCTCCCGCAGCTCCTCGCGGACAGCCAGGAAGTAGCTGGTCGGCAGGTTGGCGACGGTGACCTCGCGCATCGCCAGCACCGCGACCAGCTCCGGCCCGGTCGGCACCTCGCGCTGCGGCAGCACCAGGCAGGCACCGGCGGCCAGCGACGGCAGCACCTCCTCCAGCGCCACGTCGAAGGACGGCCTGGCGAACAGCAACACCCGGTCCTCGGGCATCAGTTGGTACCGCTGAGCCAGTGCGCCGAGGTAGCCCGCCAGCGCGGCGCGGCCGACCAGGACGGGCTTGGGCACACCGGTCGAGCCGGAGGTGTGGATGACGTACGCGGCGCCGTCGAGTACCGCCGCCGGTTCGGCCTTCGGGAAGGCGGGCCCGTCCAGCAGGGCGGGGGCGCGGCCGTCGACGGGCAGGGCGAGCGCGCTCTGCCGGGTGGCCAGTACCAGGGCGGGCTCCAACCGGTCCACCAGCAGGCCGAGACGGGCCGCCGGGTCCTCCGGGGAGAGCGGCGCGTACACCGCGCCCAGGCGCAGGCAGGCCAGCAGGGCGACCACGCTGTCCACACCGCGCGGCAGCACGGCGGCGACCGGCTGACCGGCCGTCACCCCGGCCGCGCGCAGCCGCTCGACCAGCTCGGACACCCGGCGGTCGAGGTCGCCGAAGGTGAGCCGCTCGGACCCGGCGAGCACGGCGAGCCGGCCCGGGTCGTGCGCGGCAGCGGGGTCGAGAACGGCTTCGGCGGCTGCGGCGGGCTCCACAGCGGCGGGTATGGTGAGCGCGGCGAGGGCGGCCAGCGGGACGGAGGGGTCGTCGAGGTAGGCGCGCAGCAGGTCGAGCAGCCGCTCGGCCAGCAGACCGGCCACCTGCTCGCCGAACAGGTCGGCGTCGTAGTCCCAGACCAGGGTCATCCCGGCGGCGCCGTGCCGCTGCCCGACCACCCGGCGGTCGTCGGGTATCAGGACGAGGTCCAGGTCGAACCGGGTGGTGCCGGTGTTGAACCCCTCGTACAGCGAGATCTCCAGCTCGGGTGCCTCGATCTCGGGCAGCGCCGCGTCGTGGGCGCTGAACATCACGTCGAACAGCGGGTTGTCCGCGCCACCGGTGTGCAGGCCGAGCTCACGGGTCAACTCCTGGACGGGGACGTCCTGGTGCGGCAGCGCGCGCATCAGGGTGTCGGTGACCTCGTCCACCGCGTCCAGACCGGGCGCGGCCGGGTCGAGCCGCAGCCGTAGCGGCAGGGTGTTGACGAACATGCCGACCGTGCCCTCGAACCCCACCGGCCGGTTGCCCACCGCCGTGCCGACCACCAGCTCCCGGTGGCCGCCGTGCCGGCGCAGTAGCTCGGCGAAGAGCGTGAGCAGTGTGCTGAACGGGGTGTGGCCGTCGGTGCGGCTGCGGGCCCGCAGGCGTTCGGCGAGGTCGGCGCCGATCGCCTGGCGCAGCTGGGCGCCCCGGTGACGGCGGACCGCGCCCGGGCGGGTCAGCCCGGGCAGCTGCAGATCCAGCGGGGCGTCCCGCAGTTCCTGCTTCCAGTACGCGAGGCTGCGCTCCCGCGCCTCGGGCACCGTGGCGCGCGCGTGCTCCTCGTACGAGCGGGTGGGCGGCAGTTCGGCCTGCTCGCCGAGGACGTGCGCGCGGTAGCCGGTGAACAGGTCGCGCAGCAGGACGGCGAAGGAGTGGCCGTCATGGATCAGGTGGTGCTCCACGTGGATCAGCCGGTGGTGCTGCTCGCCGAGCCGGACCAGGTGCCAGCGCAGCAGCGGTGCCTGGGTGGTGTCGAGCGGCTCCTCGGCCTCGGCCCGCAGCACCTGCTGGAAGACGGACTCCGGGTCGTCCTCGCCGGACAGGTCGCTGGTGCGCAGCCGGGGCTCGGCCTGCTCGCTGACCCGCTGGCCGGGCAGCCCGCCCGGCCGTTCGACCAACTCCAGTCGCAGGCCGGGGTGGTGGCCGATCACGCCGGCCAGGCCGGCGCGCAGTGCGGCGGTGTCGAGCGGGCCCCAGAGGTCCAGTGCGGCGGTGAAGTTGTAGGCGCGGCTACCGGGCAGCATCTGCTCGTGCAGCCAGACGATCTCCTGCGAGGAGGAGAGAGCGAACATGGACGGTTCCCTTCGCTTGTGGCGAGTGTGGTGCGGCCGGGCAGGCCCGGTGGGGCCGTACGGCGGCTGTGTGCAGGTGGTTCAGGAGGCGGCGGGCGTGGTACTGCCCGGCGCGGCGCCGAGATGGCGGCGCAGGGTGTGCAGCAGGGCATCGAACGCGCTGCGGGCCGCGTCGTCCGTGCAGTTGGCCCGGTCCCAGGCGAAGCGGACCAGCAGGTCGTCGCCGTGCGAGGCGGACACGGCGAACGGCGCGGTGAGCGGGCGTCCGGCGAGGTGGGTCTCGCGTCCCGCCGTCCCGCCCAGCACCAGGGCCGGGCGGCGGTGCAGATCCTCGAAGGTCAGCAGGCCGTCCAGGGCGCCCGACCAGCGGGACCCGGCCGACCGCGCGGCGTGGACCACCTCGTCGAACGGGGTGTCGGCGTGATCCAGGTCGTCCCACCAGGAGGCGCTGAGCCCGTCCAGGTCCGCCGGGCCGGCGTCGGCCGGGTGGACCAGCGTGTTGAGGAAGCAGCCCAGGGCCTGCGGCGCGCCGGGTGGCCGTCCGCCCCAGGGGTAGCCGAGCGCGAGCCCGTGGTCCGTCGCTCGGTCCGGCGCTTGCTCCGTGGTTCGGTCCGTCGCGCGGTCCGTCGGTCGGTCCGCGCCGAACAGGCTGCACGCGGCGGCCGACACGGCGTCCAGCAGCGCGGGGAAGGCGGCGCTGCGGCCCGCTCCGGTGGCGGCGGGGAGCCGGTGGCTCAACATGCCGGTGTCCGGCGGCCCTTCGGCCCGCCCGGGCAGCCCGTCGGCGCTGCCGGTGAGCCCGCCGAGCCGGCGGCCCCAGTGTGTGAAGGCCCCGGGGGAGGAGGCCGCGACCTCGGCGGCGAGCTGGAGCTCCACCGCCTCGCGGTAAGCGGCGACGTCGTCGCCGACGGCGGTCGGCGGGGCCTGGTCGGAGGGGGAGTCCTCCCGGTAGAGCCGGGTGAGTTCTGCGGTGACCGTACCGAGTGACTGTTCGTCACATGCCGCATGGTCCAAGGCGATTGCGAGCAGCTCTTCGTCATCGCCGGGTCCGGCGGCCAGCAGCAGCCGGAGCGGGGGACCGTCCGCCGACCAGGCGAGCAACTCGCGGCGCAGCGCGTCCTCGGCCGTCCCCCCGGGTCGCACCGGGACCGTCCGGACCTCGGCCGTGGGCTCGCCGAGCCGCAGCACGGGAGTGCCGCGTAACGCCGCCAGGGTGCCGCGCAGGGCGGGGTGGCGCCCGGCCAGCCGTACGGCGGCGCGGCGCAGCCGGGCCACGTCGACGGTCCCGCGCGGGTAGGCGAAGAACAGCGGGACGACGTCCGGGCGCCCTTGCGGGTCCAGACGCCGGGTGAGTGCGAAGCGGCGTTGGGCCCCCGTGAGCGGGAGCAGGTCTGCCGCGCCTGCGGTGACGGAACGGAAACGCGCCAGATAGGCGGCGGTGATGCTGGCGGACACAGGTGGATCTCCGCTTCGGTTCGGTTCGCGATCGGTTCGCGATCGGTTCGGCGATCTGTTCAGCGGGCGGTTCAGCGGGTGGGATTTGCCTCGGCCGGTTCGCCGTGCCGTTCGTCGGCCCCTGGGAGGTCTCTCAGCCGCCGCAGCGGCGACAGCACCAGCGGCAGTGGTACGACGAGGAAGCCCGCAGCGCAGATCCACAGGGCGGTCCGGGGCCCGGCGGCGGTGGCGACGGCGCCGCCCGCGAGGGCGCCGAGCGGCAGGGTGCCCCAGACCAGGAAGCGCATGGTGGCGTTCATCCGGCCCAACAGTGCTGGTGGACAGATCACTTGACGGAAGCTCACCTGTGCGACGTTGTAGACCACCGCGCCGAACAACACCACCGCCGAACCGGCCGCGAACAGCAGGGCCCCGGCGCCACGCCCGGACAGCGGCCAGAGCAGGGCGAACGGCGAGGTGACCGTGGCCGAGAGCCAGATCAGCCTGGCCTGCCCGAACCGCCGGGCCAGCGGCCCCGCGCACAGGGCGCCGGCCAGGCCGCCGACGGCCGACACGGAGAGCAGCAGGCCGATGGCGGTGGGGGAGAGCGTGAGCACCCGTACCCAGAAAACCGTCTGGACGGCCAGCAGGAGGGCGGAGAAGAAGTTGGAGGCGGCCGTGGCCGACGCGATCACCCGCAGCAGCGGCTGCCGCAGGACGAACGAGAGCCCTTCGGCGATGTCGGCGCGCAGCGAACGGCCCGGAGCGGGTTCGGGGCGGGGCTCGTCGCTGCGGATGCCCAGCAGCAGGAGCGCGGAGGTGAGATACCCGAGCGCGTCGGCGACCATCGCGATCGGTGCCCCGAGCAGCTGGACCAGTACACCGCCGAGCCCCGGACCGGCGACCTGGGCGGACGAACGCACGGTCTCCAGCGCCCCGTTGCCACTGACGAGTTGGTCGCGGGGCAGCAACTGCGGCAGGAAGGACTGGTGTGCGACGTCGAAGAACACCGTGGCCACGCCGGTGACCAGCGCCACCAGGTAGAGCTGAGCCATCGTCAGAACGCCTGCGGCGGCGGCCAGCGGGATGGAACCCACCGCCAGACACCGCACCACGTCGGCGCGGATCAGTACCGGCAGGCGGCGCATCCGGTCGACCCAGGCCCCTGCGGGCAGGCCGACCAGCAGGAAGGCGGCGGTCTCGGCCGCAGTGAGCAGACCGACCTGTAAGGCGGAGGCGTCCAGTCGTAACACCGCTACCAGCGGCAGTGCGACCAGGGTCACCTGGCTGCCGAGCTGGCCGGCGGCGGCTCCGGACAGCAGTAACCGGAAGTCGCGGTGGCGTAAGAGGGCGCCTCCGACGAGGCGCTGAAAGACGTTCACCTGTGTGACTGTCGGTCAGAAGTGCTGGTACGGGCAAGCGGTGGAAGTGATTCCGGACTTCTCGGTGGCGGGTGCCCGGAATCGGCCACTCGGTTCGTGGGCTGAGCATGATCATGCCGAGTGCCGGCTGCGCAGACCCGGAAATTCAAGCGGTGCTTGAGGAGCCGGTCGGCCGGTCTGCGCCGGTGGCACTGTCCGTTCTGCGGGGGGAGGGGCACCGTCCATCGAACGTACGTATTCAAACTTGGCTGGATTGAGTGGAGTCTTATGGATTATTCACCTCATTTTTGGACTCATGTGATAGCTGCTGCCGTTTTGTGTCGATCACGGTCCGTGGCGGCCCCCGGTCCAGGGTCAGGGTGGCCCCGGTCCGGGCCCGGGGCAGCCCCGGTCCGGGCCCAGGGTGAAGCATCTGCCGCCCGGACGGGCCAGTATGGGAACAAGCCTGTGCGGGTGTACCCGGTCGGCTCGAACGAGGTGGTTGATATGGGCACGTCAGGGTCGGTACCCCCGCGACCCGTGTCCCCGCGGCTCGGATCCTCGCGACCAGTACCCCCGCTGCCCGTGTCCTCGCAGCCCGGGCCCGGGCCGCGAGGATCCGAGCCGGTGGCCGAGGACGGCCTCGACGTGCTGACGGAGCTCCTGCGGACGGTCCCCGACCGGCTCGACGCGCACATCGGCGGGCTCTACCTGCTCTCGGACGACCGGCAGCTGCTCGAGCTGGCGCTGACGCTCGGGGCCGCGCGGCAGTTCACCCGACCGTGGCAGGGCGTGGGGATCACCGCACCGATCCCGGTGGCCGAGGCGGTACGCGACGGCCGGTTGGTGTGGGTGGGCGGCACGGAGGAGATGGTGCGCCGGTACCCTCGGGTGGCGGTCGCCATGCCGTACGCGTTCAGCCTCGCGGCCGCGCCGCTCATCGCGGACGGGACCACCCACGGGGCCGTCTTCCTGCTCTGGCCGGCCGCGCATCCGCCGGAGCTGTCGGCGGCCGAACGCCATGAGCTCACGGCGCTCGCCGCCGAGCTGGCCGAGGTGCTGACCCGGGCGGCCCGAGCGGGCCGTCCGGTCCGGCCCGGCGCGCGCCCGGCGGCGATCACTGCTCCGGGCGGAACCGGGGAGCCGTTCGGGCCGATGGCGGCGCGGCTGCCGGAGGGCGTCTGCGGCATCGGCCAGGACGGCAGGCTGGCCGCCGTCACGCCGACGGCGGCCGCGCTGCTCGGGGAGCCGGTCGAGCGCCTGCTCGGCGCCAAGCCGTGGGCGGCGCTGTCCTGGCTCCGCGACCCCGTGTACGAGTACCACTACCGGGCGGCGGTGCTCAGCGGGCAGCCGACGTCGTTCGTGGCGCGCCGGCCGCCGGACCGGTGGCTGTCCTTCCAGCTCTACCCGGACGCCTCCGGGCTCACCGTACGCATCACCCCCGCCGAGGGCGCCCACTCCGACCCGCCCACCCTGGTCCGGCCCGCCGGGCCGGTCGAGGCGGCCGTCCGCACCCGGCCCGGAGCGCTGTACCACATCCTGCACCTGGCGAGCGCGCTGACCGAGGCCGTCAGCGTGCAGGACGTGGTGAGCATGATCTCCGACCAGATCCTCCCGGCCTTCGGCGGCCAGGCCGTCGCCGTCCTGCTGCGGGAGAGCGGCCGGCTGCGTACGGTCGGCCACCGGGGTTACCCGCCCGGCCTGGTCGACCAGTTCGACCGGACGCCGCTGACCGAGCCCACCCCCGGCGTCCAGGCGACCACCAACCCCGTACCGGCCTTCTTCGAGACCCGTGCGGCGCTGGAGCGGCTCTACCCCGGCCGCCACGAGACCCAGGACGGCATGGCCGCCTGGGCCTACCTGCCGCTGGTGACCTCGGGCCGGCTGTTCGGCACCTGCGTGCTGGCCTTCGCCGAGCCGCACCACTTCGGCCTGGAGGAACGCACCGTCCTCACCTCGCTCGGCGGCCTGCTCGCCCAGGCCCTCGACCGCGCCCGGCTGTACGACACCAAGCTCGGCCTCGCCCACGGCCTCCAGGAGAGCCTGCTGCCGCGCGCCCTGCCCAGCGTCCCGGGCCTGCAGACCACCGCCCGCTACCTGCCCGGCACCGAGGGCATGGAGGTCGGCGGCGACTTCTACGACCTGATCCGGGTCGACAGTGATACTGCCGCCATCGTCATCGGCGACGTCCAGGGCCACAGCGTCAACGCGGCTGCCCTGATGGGCCAGATCCGCACCGCCGTACGCGCCTTCGCGACGGCCGACTCCGACCCCAGCACCGTCCTCGCCCGCACCAACCACCTGCTCGTGGACCTGGACACCACCCTGCTCGCCAGCTGCGCCTACCTCCGCGTCGACCTCACCCGCCGCGAGGCCTGGATGGCCGACGCCGGACACCCGGTACCCCTGCTGCGCAGTCCCGACGGCCGGGTGCACCCGCTGCGGCCGAGTACCGGCCTGGTCCTGAACGTCGACCCCAGCGCCGAATACCCCGTGATCCGCGTCCCGCTGCCGATCGGCACCACCCTGGTCCTGTACACCGACGGCCTGATCGAAACCCCCGGCGTAGACCTCGACCTGGCCCTCGCCGACCTGGCCACCACCCTCACCCGCCACGGCGCCGGACCACTCGACCAACTCGCCGACGCCCTCATCGGCCAGGCCGAACAGGCCGACCACCGCACCGACGACATCGCCCTGCTGCTGGTCCGGTCGGTGGCGCTGTGAGCTCTCCGAATCGCGCCGGATCGGCCGGCCCGGGTTTCCCGGGGGGCACGCTTCGGCCGGAATGGAAAAACCGGAACGGAATAAGGGGTTGGGTGGGACGGCCGCCAGCTGCTAGCTTTCAGTCGACCGTGAAGCTGTCATCAGGAGGTGAGACCCGTGAACGCTGTGTCCAATGGGTGCTCCCCCCTGTCCTTCATGGTCGGGCGACTGACATAGGTGTCGCCGGGAGCGCCTGAACACAAGGCTCTCCTGAGAGGCAGACACCTATGAATACTGTGCATTTCGCTGCGGGCACGAGCGAGCACCCGGTGGTGGTCACGCGGGTCGCGGAACAAGAGTGGCACGCGCTGGCCGACGACCAGGTGGTCGGCCACGGCGACGTCCTGCCCAGGCCCGACGGGCGGATCTTCCTCAGCATCGACGCGTGGCACGGCCCGGTCTTCGACCAGCTCGCCGATGCGATGCTGACCGAGCTGCCGAAACCGCTGTACACGGTGGTCGACGAGGGCGACCGCGACTTGACGTCCAGTTGGGAGCGGGTCGGATTCACAGTCCGACGCCGCGAGTGGGAGTACCTCGTGCCCACGGACCCGCGCGTCACGGGGCTCGACGCGGTGCAACCGCCGTCGGGCGTGACGATCGTGCCCGCCGGCGAGGCGGAGGAAGGCCCCCTGCGCGCGTTGGACCGCGCCATTCGCGAGGAGGCCGAGACCACCGTCGGATGGCAGGAGATGCCCGCCGAGGTGTTTCCCCGCCCGCACGGGACCACCGTGCTGGACCCGTCGAAGTACGCGGTGGCAGTGCGGTCCGGCCAGTACGTGGGCCTGCTCCGGGTGGCGCCGGTGACCCGGTTGCCACGGATCGGACTGATCGCAGTCCGGGCCGACCAGCACCGCCACGGCATCGCCCGGGCGCTGCTGGCCCACGCGCTGGGCTCGCTCCGCCGCTCCGGCTTCGAAACGGCATCGGCCGACGTGAACGAATCCAACGCGGCAGCGACGGCGCTGTTCGACGGCGTCGGTGCCCAGCGCGCAAGCAGCAACCTGGAGTTGGTGTTCCGTCAGCTGAATTCGCTTCCCGACCGACCGCACGGTCACTGACCGGAGAAGAGGGAGAACATGGCAAAAACAGCAGGAGGCCTCGAAGTCGAGGGCATCGTCCTCGAATGTCTGCGCAACGCCACCTTCAAGGTGGAGCTCCACAACGGGCACAAGGTGCTCGCGCACATCAGCGGGAAAATCCGGAAGAACTACATCAAGATCCTGCCGTACGACCGGGTGCTGGTGGAACTCACCCCGTACGACCTCACCCGCGGCCGGATCCTCTTCCGATACCGGGCGTAGCGGCGGGTTTGACGTGCCGGATACGGAAATCCGTCATGCCGGCAGCCTGACGTGACAGGTATCGGAGTCCGGCCACCGGCCGGACTCCGATACCGACTGATCCCGACTCCGGACAGGCGCGGCCTCGGCGCGAACCGACCGGCACCTGTCCGGCGGGGCGTGGTCTGGAGAGTCCCCGGTCGAGGCCCCCGCACGGCTGGCGGCCCGACACGTCCGGCGGGTGGGTGGTCACCCCCCAGCCCCCGCGCCGCCCCAGCGGATCGCGGCTGCGCCGGCGAAGTCGCCCGCGTGGGCGAAGCCGCCGAGGACGACCAGGTCGCCGTCCCGGAGTTGGCCCGAGCGGATGGCGCGGTCGAGGGTGATGGGGATCGCCGCGCCGAACATGTTCCCGCAGGTGTCGAACGTGTCGGGGTGCCGGTCCTGCGGAATCCCCAGTGCCGTCCGCCAGTTGTGCAGGAAGGTGCGGTTGGGCTGGTTGGTCACGAGCAGGTCGATCTCGGTGGTGGGGAGCGCGAGTTGCCGGCACAGGTCGGTGACCACCTCCGGGACCAGGCGGTTGCCGCGTTCCAGGACCTTGGCGACGGCGGCTTCGGTGAAGCCGATCCGCAGTTGGGACGTGCCGGGTTCCCAGTACTTGCGGCCGTCGTCGAGGACTGCGGTCATGTCGCCGCCGTAGTCGCCGATGTGCCGGGTGAGCACGTCCAGCACCGGGGAGCCGGCCGAGGTGGTCAGGTAGCCCACCCCGCAGCCGTCGCCGGGGACGGCGGCCTGGGCGAGCCCGCGTACGTCGGACTGGGTGAAGAGCTGGCCGGCGGCGCCCTGGGCGTTGCAGATCAGCGCGGTCTTCGCGTCGGTGGTGCTGAGGATCGTACGGGCGAGTTCGAGCATCTGGATGAAGGAGGCGCAACCCGCGTTGGCCACGTCGATCAGCCACTTCGGCTTCAGCCCGAGTCGGCGCGCGACCTCCGTGCCGGCTCCTATGAACGGCGTGTCAGGTAGCTGACTGTGCGTCAGAAGAACGTCCACGGAACGGATCTCGTCCGGTCCGTGCCGATCGATGAGCGGCTGCACCGCCCGTTCGATCATGTCGACGTTGGTCTCGTCGGCGGCCACATGGTGCCGTAGCGGCGGGACCCGGAACATGGGGTTGTCGCGGAGCTTGTCCTCCGCGCCGGGGTAGTCGGTGTAGAACTCGGCGGGGACGGGCTCGCCGGGCAGATAGCCGGCCACGTCGGTGAGACTGACGGTGGTCACGGGGTGACCACGCTGCGCGGAGAGGTGCTGACCGGGAGGCCGCCCAGGTGGCGGTGTTCCAGGATGGCCCTGAGGTTCTCCAACTCCACCGTGTGGCCGGCGTAGAAGGCGTCCCAGTAGTCGCCCACCCACGGCCGGTCCGCGCGGGGTGCCAGGTCGGGGCGGGGGTTCTGGTCGTAGTACGGGTGGTGGCAGTTGGTCCAGGTGATCACGGAGCCGGGCCGGCCCAGCACCGACTGCGCGGGAACGACCCGCATCAGGTAGATCATCCAGAGCTCGTCGCCCTGGTCCCAGGCGCAGTGGAAGTCCACCGTCATGGCCTCGGGATTGGCCGCCACCCGGCAGTAGATCCTGGTGTCCTGCTCCAGCCGGTCGTCCCCGACCCACAGGCCCGGGGTGTCGGTGGGTGCGAAGTTCCGCAGGCTGAAGGTCCACTCCTCCAGGTGGTGACCCTGGCTCAGGTACTCGTACGCCTGCTCCGGCGGGCAGTCGACGTAGGTCTGGATGGTGCAGTACTGCCCGAACACCTCCTGGTGCGGGTAGGCCGGACGGGTCAACTCGGCGCAGAGGGCCAGCAGTTGCTGCAGATCGGTGTTCTCCACCCTGGTCAGGCCGGGGACGTCAACCGACTCGTACGGGTCCGTGGTCATGCGTGGTCTCCTCGGTCTGGGCCGGCCTCGGGCCGGTGCCAATGGTGCTCGGGACGGACAGGAAGGACAGGAACGGAAGGAACGGCGGTGTCTCGGCGGGGTCGAAGTCGAGCGCGACGAACGCCGGGCCGCCGGTCGTGTTGGAGCGCAGCAGGGCCCGGTGCAGCTGCGCGCCGTCGTCGGCCCGGGTCACCTCCAGCGCGGGGAACATGGCTGCGACGCCGGCGGCGATGTCCGCCGGGCGGAACAGGTTGCTGGGGTGCGGCGCTCCGAGGTACAGGTGCTCGCGGGTGGCGCACATGGCGTGCGCGTTGTTGTTGAAGATCACGAAGGTGACGGGCGCCGCGTACTCGACGGCGGTGTGCACCTCCATCCCGTGCATGAAGAACGCCCCGTCACCGGCGATCACGTAGGTGCGCCGTCCGGTGGCGAGCGCCGCGCCGATGCCGGCGCCGAAGGTGTACCCCATGCCGCCCATGCCGACGGCCACCACGAAGCGGCCGTGGCGCGGGGCCGGCAGCAGGTGGATCGCGCTGGCCCCGGCGTTTCCGGCGTCGACGAAGACGTGGGCGTCCGGTGGCAGCGCGGCCTCGACGGCGGCCACCGCTGCGGCGTAGGAGGTGGTGCCGTGACCCGTCCGGGGTGTCGGTCGCGGCGCGGGTCCGGCGTGCTCGGGTGCCGGGCGCGGGTGCGGGCCGAGCAGCTCGGCCACCGCGCGCAGGGTGTCCCGGACGCCGTCCGGCAGGGCGATCCCGGGTACGAACGGCGGCTCGGGATCGATGCAGATGACCGGTGTTCCGGCCAGGGCTGCGTCCAGTCCGGCGCGGGCCAGGTCCGGCAGTCTGGTGCCGACGAGCAGGCACAGGTCCGCCCGCCGCAGGCAGTCCGTGACGTTCTGGTGGCCCATCACCCCGGCCACCCCCGCGAACCGGGGGTCGTCGTTGTGGAACACGTCCTTGGCGTCCGGGGTGACGGCCACCCAGGCGCCGAGCCGCCCCGCCACCTCGGCCAGCTCCGCCCGGGCGTCCGAGGACGCCACGCCTTCGCCGGCGATGACCAGTACCGTCCGGGCGCTCCGGAGCAGCTCCACCGCCCGGTGTGGCAGCCGGATCGGTGGTTCGGCGGGGGCGGTCGGCGGCGTCGGCCGGGGTGGGTCGATCAGGGCCTGCTGTACGTCCTTGGGCAGCAGGAGCACCGCCGGGCCCGGCGGCTCGGTCCGGGCCGCCGCGAGTGCCTGGGCCAGCAACTCCGGTAGCGAGTCCGGGTCCTGGACCACGGCGCAGAACCGGCTGACGGGCGCGAACAGCCGCTGCGCGTCGAGCGATCCCCCCTTGCCACTGGAGTCCTGGAACGCCCCGCGCCCCGCCGACCCGGTGGGCGGCTGTCCCACCAGGGCCAGCACCGGCACCCGCGAGGCGTACGACTCCGCCAGCCCGGGCAGGAGATTCACCGCGCCGCCGCCGGAGGTGGCCGCGACGACACCGATCCGCCCGGTGGCCCGGGCGTGTCCGTCCGCCATGGTGGCGGCCGAGAACTCGTGCTTGGCCACGACGGCGCGGATCACCCCGTCGGTGGCGTGGAGGGCGTCGTACAGATCCTCGATGTTCGCGCCACCGACGCCGAACACGTGCCTGACACCGTCTCCGGCCAGCGCTCCCGCCAGGTAGTCGACGAGTCGCACCTTGGCGGGCAGTTGTGTGCCGGAGACCGGTCCTACCTTGGCGGGCAGTTGTGTCTCGGAGACCGGTCGTATCCTGTCGGGCAGGCGTAGGTCGGGGGCCTGTCGCACCCTGGCCGCCGGTCGTACCTCGGAAGTCACGTGGAACTCCTCTCCGCCAGGTCGGGCAGCACGATGAGCCCGGACGGCGAGATGGCCTGGAAGCGGCGGCGGTACTCGTTCGGGGTCACTTCGAAGGCCCGGCCGAACGAGCGGAAGAAGGTCTCGGGGGCCGGGAATCCGCAGCAGCGGGCGATCTGGCCGACCGGCAGGTCGGTGGTCTCCAGCAGTTTCCGGGCCTGCGAGATGCGCATCTGTTCGATGTACTGGCCGGGGGGAACGCCGACCTCGCGGCGGAAGACCCGGGCGAAGTTGCGCAGGCTCATGTTGGCGCGCTCGGCGATCTCCGGTACGGGCAGCGGTTGTTCGAGGTGCTGCAGGATCCACTCCTGCGCGGCGCGGACCGGAGGCCGGTCGGCGAGTTGGGCCTCCAGGATCGAACTGAACTGGGACTGCCCGCCGTTCCGCTTGAAGAACAGGACCAGGAACCGCGCCGTCTCCAGCGCGGCCGCCGCACCGTGGTCGGCCTCCACCAGCGCGAGGGCCATGTCTATCCCGGTCGCCACCCCGGCCGAGGTCACGAACCGGCCGTCCCAGACGAAGATCGGCTCGGGATCCACCGTCACGTCCGGGTAGCGGCGGGCCATCTCCTCGCAGAACGCCCAGTGCGTGGTGGCGCGCCGCCCGCGCAGCAGGCCCGCTTCGGCCAGCAGGAACGCCCCGCCGCAGACGGACGCGACCCGGCGTGACCGGTCGGCCGCCTTGCCGATCCACGACACCAACTCCCGGTTGCCCAGGGCCTCCTTGAGGCTCCAGCCGCCGGGGACGAGCAGGGTGTCGATCGGTCCGTCGCCCGTGTCGAGCGGTTCGGCCTCGATCACCATGCCCGAGGACGTGCGGACCAGTGGCGCGTCGGCGGAGACGAACTCGATCCGATAGCCGGTACCCACTCCTGCCAACTGCCGATTCACGGTGTCGAACACCTCGATCGGTCCCGATATGTCCAGTGCCTGCGCACCGGAATAGACCACCACAACCACACGTCGCTGGGACACCGTCACAGCCTGTAGGCAGCGCGGGATGGCGGCAATGACGGCTTGTTGACGAATTCGGCCACCGATCGGGGTCGGACCCTGTCCGATCAGGCATGTTGACGGTGAGTCACCTTTCGGTGTGAGACATGTCATGTCCACTCTGCTCGTCAGGGTCGGCGGTCATCGCAGCGCATCCGGGGGGAGGGCGCGGTTCCGGGCGGGCTGGCTTGATCTGCCTCTCGTCAGGTCATCACTCCGCCTTCTAGGGTGAGGCCTTGTCCTGCTCCCGTCATGAGGCTCCGGCGTGACGTCGCCCGTACGGCGATGCCGCCCCGGACCGCCCACTCTCCGAGGGGTCACGAAATGTCGATGTCCGCACGCCTGCGACTCGCCGTCACCGCTGCGGCGGCCGGTGCGTTCACGCTCGCCCTGGTGCCTGCGGTACCGGCGGCGCCTTCGGTGCCCGGTGCCGTCGCACTGTCGCCGGTCGTGGCGGCGCACCGGGCGGTGCCCGCGATGGCCTCGGGCCCGTTGCGGGCGATTCGGCCGGCCTCGGCGGGCGATCCGGTGCTGGCCGCGCCGATCTCCACCAGCGACTGCGTCAGCCAGTTCCAGCGCGCCTGCTATTCGCCGCTCCAGTACCGCACGGCGTACAACCTCGACCCGCTGTACCGCGCGGGGATCACCGGCCAGGGCCGGACGATCGTGATCGTCGACTCCTACGGGTCACCGACGATCCAGCACGACCTGGACGTCTACTCCGCACAGTGGGGCCTGCCCAGCAGTCAGGTGGAGGTGGTGAAGTGGGGTCAGGTGCCGGCCTTCGACCCCAAGAACGCCGACATGGACGGGTGGGCGAGTGAGAGCACGCTCGATGTCGAGGCGGCCCACGCCGTGGCGCCGGGCGCGCACATCGTGCTCCTGGAGACCGGCGTGTCCGAGACCGAGGGCCCGGTCGGCGTCCCCGAGATGATGAGCGGCATCAACCACCTGGTCGACGCGGGCCAGGCGGACGTGGTCTCGATGAGCTGGGCCACCAGCGAGGCCATGTTCCCCGGATTCGACGTGGGCGACTACACCAGCCTCACCACGCTGCGCTACGCCTTCGTCAACGCCGCCCGGCACGGGGTCACGCTCACCGCCAGCTCCGGCGACGGCGGCGGCGACTCGACCAAGCTGGACGCGGCCTGGCCTGCGGGCGACCCGCTGGTCACCGCCGTCGGCGGCACCGAGCTGCACCTGAACGACCAGGGCGTCCGCACCGCGCCGGACTCCGCCTGGTCGGGCAGCGGCGGTGAGCTCTCCAAGGTCTTCGCCCGGCCGGGGTACCAGAACCCGGCGCGCTCGGTGGTCGGTACGCACCGGGGCACCCCGGACGTCAGCATGGCGGGCTCGCCCAACGGCGCGCTCTGGCTGTACTCGAGCTTCGACCCTGCCAACACCGGCTGGACGGCGGACGGCGCGGGCACCAGCGAGTCCTCGCCGCTGTTCGCCGCCGTGGTCGCGCTCGCCGACCAGGCGGCCGGGCACCGGCTCGGCGTGATCGACAACGACCTCTACCGCCTGTACGCCCAGCACTCGCCCGGCCTCGTCGACGTGACCACCGGCTCCACCGGCCCGAACGGCTACACCGCAGGCCCGGGTTACGACCAGGCGACCGGCGTGGGCACCCTCGACGCCACCGGGCTCGTCGCAGCCCTCGCCCACCGGCACTGACCCTCCCGGTACGTCCGGGTACGCGACAGCCCGCGCGGGGTTCGGACCCCGCGCGGGCTCGTACGTGCGTCGGCTCGCGTGTCGGCTCGCTGAAGCGCGTCGGGTCAGGCCCGGGCCGGCTCCGGCTCGTCCGCCCGGTCGTCGGTGGCGGCGGCGAGCTCCTGCCGGACCTCGGCGAGCGACGGGTTCGACCAGGCGCTCGCCACGCCCCAGCGGTAGAACGCCAGGGCGATCAGCGCGACCACCAGCAGGTCCCAGCCCTGCGGCAGGTAGCCCTGGCCGCCGTACGCCTTGCCACCCGCCCAGGAGACGCCGGCCATCACGAACAGGTATGCGACCATCCAGGCGCCGGCCAGCAGATGGGGCTTCAACTCGGCCCATGGCTTGCGCAGTTCGTACCAGGCCCAGATCGGCAGGCCGGCCGCCATCAGCAGGATGACCTTGCCGGTGAGCGGCCAGCGGGCCCAGTACAGCACCAGTGAGCCGAAGACCATGGCGATCGGGGCGATCACCGGCATCGCGCGCAGCTTCACCGGGCGGGGCAGGTCGGGGGCGAGGCGGCGCAGCGCCATCACGGCGACCGGGCCGGTGACGTACGAGATCACCGTGGCGACCGAGACGATCTCGGCGAGCGATCCCCAGCCACGGAAGACCGCGAGGAAGAGGAAGGCGATCAGCAGGTTGAGCAGGAGTGCGGGGCGCGGGACACCGGTCCTGGGGTCCACCCGGCCGAAGATGGACGGGAGGTGCCCGTTCTCCTGTACGCCGTGGATCATGCGCGAGGTGGTGGCGGCGTAGATCATGCCGGTGCCGCTCGGCGAGATGAAGGCGTCCGAGTAGAGCAGCAGGGCAAGCCAGTTGAGGCCCCAGGCGATCGAGAGGTCGGCCAGCGGGGACTTGTAGTCGAGCCCGCCCCAGCCGTGCGCCAGGCCGTCCGCCGGGATGGCGCCGATGAAGGCGACCTGCAGCGCGATGTAGATCACCAGCGCGATCGCGATCGAGCCGATCACGGCCTTCGGCAGCGACTTGCCGGGGTTGCGGGCCTCACCGGCCAGGTTCAGCGGGGACTGGAAGCCGTTGTACGCCCAGACGATGCCGGAGGTGGCGACCGCCGTGAACACGGCGCTCCAGCCGTTCGGGGCGAAGCCGCCGTTGCCGGTCAGCCGGTGGCTGTCGAAGTGCGCCAGGAACAGGCTGCCGGCCGTCAGGGCGGGGACGACCAGCTTGAAGACGGTGATGGCGGTGTTGGTCTTGGCGAACAGCGTGATGGCGAACCAGTTCAGCACGAAGTAGAAGACCAGCAGCACGCTCGCCAACGCCACGCCGGTTACCGTGAGTTGCTTGCCGTCGTAGAGCTGGTGGGCCCAGCCGAAGTGCCAGGAACTCATGTACGTGACGGACGCGGTGGCCTCACCGGGGATCACCGAGACGATGGCGATCCAGTTGGCCCACGCCGCCAGGTAGCCGGCCAGCGAGCCGTGCGAGTACTGGCCGTACCGGACCATGCCGCCGGCCTTGGGGAACATCGAGCCCAGCTCGCTGTAGGTGAGGGCGATGGTCAGCGCCACCACGGCACCGATCACCCACGCGACGATCGCGGCGGGACCGGCCAGCCGGGCGGCGCGTTCGGCGCCGAACAGCCAGCCGGAGCCGATGATCGAGCCGAGGCCGACGGCCGTCAGGCTGATCGTGCCGAGCGAGCGGCGGAAGTGCTGATGGGACGCCGTCGTCGGCTCGGGCGCGCTCAACGTATCTGTCCTCCGTCTTGTCCTCCCCGGCCGGTCGGGTGGCCCGGTCGGGTCCTGCCGTGGCCCGGCCCAGGGCGCGCGGCGGCGCGTCCTGGGCCGGACAACTCGAGCAGGTTAGGTGACGAAAGGGGGTCGAATGCTCATAGAAAGCTCAAATCGTCCGATTGTTGCCTTCTCGTGTCCGTTGAGCGAGTCGCGTCGTGGTGGCCCGGGCACGTGGCGCTGTGCTCCGGCGGTGGTGGCCTGGCCGTCGCGGCGCGGGCGGCGGTCCCCGTCGGGGCCGCCGCAGAGCGTGCGTCGGGCCACGCCAACTGATCGCGATCCGGCGGTCGTTAACGTGGTGAGGCGGTGCGGTGGTGTATGCCAATGGTCTTGACATGTACGCGCAACTTGGGCTTAACCTGGCAGGCACTACCCGTCGGTAGCGTCAATCTACAACCGGACAGCGGAATCGCGCGAGGGTGCCTCAGTACGCAGGGGGTGCGTCGCGACGCGCTGCACCGAGAGTCGCTCGTGCCCCTGTCGCGCCGTCAGACTCACACCCGGAGAGCCCATGAGGCCCACGCCACCGCTGCTGACCGACCTCGTCGTCGGGATAACACCCTTCTGCCAACCGGACGCCGGGCTCGCCGAGGCCGTGTGCCGCGCGGGCGCGTTGGGGGTGCTGGATCTCGGTGTGGGCGATCGACGCTCGCGCGAGGAACTCGCCACACTGCACGAGCGGTTCGCCGGCCGGTTCGGCGTCCGAGTCGGCCCGGGCTGCCGGCTCTCCCCCGGGGAGCTGCGCTCTCCCGGCGGTGCGAGGCCGGACACCCTCGTGCTGGCCGTGGACATCCCCGGCTGGGAACTCGCCGAACTGGCCGGTGAGTACCGTCTGCTGGCCGAGGTCACCGATCTGGGGCAGGCAGTGGCCGCAGCCCGTGCCGGAGCCCACGGGCTGATCGCGCGTGGCAGCGAGAGCGGCGGGCGGGTCGGCGAGTTGAGCACCTTCGTCCTGCTGCAGCAGTTGCTGAACGCGCCGGAGATCGAGCTGCCGGTGTGGGCCTGCGGTGGGGTCGGCCTGTACACGGCGGCGGCGGCGGTCGCCGGCGGGGCGGCCGGAGTGGTGTTGGACAGCCAACTCGCGCTGCTGGCCGAGTCGGCGGTGCCGCAGGAGATCGCGGCGGCCGTACGCGGTATGGACGGATCCGAGACGACCGTCGTCGACTCGCAGCGGGTGCTGCTGCGTAAGGTGCCCGGTGAATCACTGATTGACCATCAGTTGATGATCGGTCAGGACGGCGCACTCGCGGCCAGATTCGCCGAGCGCTGGAGAACGGTCGGCGGGGTGGTACGGGCCGTCCGGGAGGCAGTGCTGGACGGGCTGCGGGCGATGGCCGTACCGGGTGCGGCGACGGCGCTGCTCGGGTCGGGGGCGCCGTTGAGCGAGGCGCTGGGTACCGAACTGCCCGTGGCGCAGGGCCCGATGACCAGGGTGAGCGACCAGCCGGGTTTCGCGGCGGCGGTGGCCGCCGCAGGCGCGCTGCCGTTCGTGGCGCTGGCGCTGGCCGACCCGGAGCAGACTCGGGAGCTGCTCGCGCAGAGCGCCGCCGCCATCGGCGGACGCCCTTGGGGCGTAGGGGTGTTGGGATTCGCTCCGGAGGAGGTGCGGAGCGCCCAGCTGGCGGAGGTGTTGGGGGCCCGCCCCACCCATGCGGTGATCGCGGGCGGTCGTCCGTCCCAGGCCAGGGTGCTGGAGGAGGCGGGCATCCGGACCTTCCTGCACGTGCCTTCCCCGGGCCTGCTGAAGCAGTTCCTGGACGACGGGGCCCGCAGGTTCGTCTTCGAGGGCTCGGAGTGCGGCGGCCATGTCGGGCCCCGGCACAGCTTCCCGCTCTGGGAGGTGCAGTTGGCCGTGCTGGCGGACTTCCTGGCCGAAGCCCGGGACCGGCCGCAGGTCGAGGTGCTGTTCGCGGGCGGCGTGCACGACGAACGGTCGGCGGCGATGGTGGCGGCGCTGGCCGCACCGCTGGCGGGCCGGGGGGTGGCGGCCGGGCTGCTGATGGGCACGGCGTACCTGTTCACCGAAGAGGCGGTCGAACACGGCGCGGTACAGGCGCAGTTCCAGCGGCAGGTGCTGGCGGCAAGCGGGACGGAGCTGCTGCAGACGGCGCCCGGGCACGCCACCCGGTGTGTCGCGAGCCCCTTCACGGCGGAGTTCGAGCGGACCCGGGAACGGCTGCGGGCGGACGGCGTGCCGGACCGGGAGGTCTGGGAGCAGCTGGAGCGACTGAACGTCGGCCGGCTGCGGATCGCCAGCAAGGGCGTCGACCGGGTGGCGGGGGAACTCGCCGGGGTGGACGAGCAGGAGCAGCTGGAGCGGGGCATGTTCATGGCCGGGCAGGTCGCCGTCCTGCGCTCGGCCACCACGACGCTGGCCGAGCTGCACGCGGCGGTCAGCACCGGCGCGGCCGCGCTGCTGGCCGCCAGGGCCGCCGAGCTGACGGCGCGACTGGCGCCGGACGTCGAGGCGGAGCCCGTACCCGCGCCACTGGAGATCGCGGTGATCGGCATGGCGGGGATGTTCCCGCAGGCCCCCGACCTGCCCGCGTTCTGGGCGAACGTGGTGGGCGGCGTGGACGCGGTGACGGAGGTGCCGCCCGAGCGCTGGGACCCGGCGCTCTACCACTCGGCCGACGGCGGGCCGGGCACCACACCGTCCAAGTGGGGCGGCTTCCTGCCGCAGATCCCGTTCGACCCGCTGAGCTACGGCATCCCGCCCGCCGCGCTCGGCAGCATCGAGCCGGTGCAGCTGCTGGCGCTGGAGGCGGCGCGTCGCGCGCTGGTGGACGCCGGGTACGACGGCGGCGCCGCCGGGGACGGTGGCCGGGCGTTCGACCGCTCGCGTACCAGTGTGGTGTTCGGTGCGGAGGCGGGCAGCGACCTGTCGAACGCGGGCGTGCTGGGGGCGGTGCTGCCGGCCTACCTGGGCAAGGTGCCGGAGGCGATCGCCGAGCAGCTGCCCAAGATCACCGAGGACTCCTTCCCCGGCATGCTCTCCAACGTCATCTCGGGGCGGATCGCCAACCGGCTGGACCTGGGTGGCGCCAACTTCACGGTGGACGCGGCCTGCGCGTCCTCGCTCGCCGCGCTGGACGTGGCCTGCAAGGAACTTGCCGCCGGTACCAGTGACTTGGCGCTCTGCGGCGGCGCCGACCTGCACAACGGGATCAACGACTTCCTGCTCTTCGCCTCGGTGCACGCGCTCTCGCCGACCGGCCGGTCCCGCCCGTTCGACGCGTCGGCGGACGGCATCGCGCTCGGCGAGGGCGTGGGCTGCCTGGTGCTGAAACGGCTGGCGGACGCCGAACGGGATGGCGACCGGGTGTACGCCGTCGTCCAGGGGGTCGGCAGCGCGAGCGACGGCCGGTCGCTGGGCCTGACGGCACCCCGGCCCGAGGGGCAGCGGCTGGCGCTGGAGCGGGCGTACCGCAGCGCCGGGATCGGACCGGCCGAGGTCGGGCTGGTCGAGGCGCACGGCACCGGGACGGTGGTCGGCGACCGTACCGAACTGGCCGTGCTGAGCGAGGTGTTCGCGGAGGCCGGTGCCACGCCCGGGAGTTGCGCGCTGGGTTCGGTGAAGTCGCAGATCGGGCACACCAAGTGCGCGGCGGGGCTGGCGGGTCTGATCAAGGCGTCGCTGGCACTGCACACCGGCATCAAGCCGCCCACCCTGCACCTGGAGCAGCCGAACCCGGCCTGGCAGCCCGCCACCAGCCCGTTCGCCTTCCACGCCGAGGCCCGACCGTGGGCCGCTCCGTCGGCCGAACGAGTCGCGGGTGTCAGCGCGTTCGGCTTCGGCGGCACCAACTTCCACGCGGTCCTGCGGGGTTACGACGGGCCGCAGCCGGCGCACGGCCTGCAGGAGTGGCCGGCCGAGCTGTTCACCTTCCGGGGGGCCGACCGGGAGCGGGCGCTGCGCGGCGTGGCGGAGCTGCTGCGGCTGGCGGAGGCGGACGGTTCGCCCTGGCGGCTGCGTGACCTGGCGCTGGCCGCCTCGCGGCGCGCCGAGCAGGGCCACGGCCCGGTACAGGTCGCGGTGGTGGCCTCCGACCCGGCCGAGCTGATCCGGCTGCTGCACCGGGCCACGGCGGGGGAGCACAGCCCGGCGGACGGGCTGCACCTGGCCGACGGCGAGGCCGTCGGCGGCGCGGTCGCGTTCCTCTTCCCCGGGCAGGGCAGCCAGCGGCCGGGGATGTTCGCGGAACTCCTCGCGGCGTTCCCCGGCGTGCGGCGCCACCTGCGGCTGGGTGGGTCGGACGCCGACGCGCTGTACCCGCCGCTGGCCTTCACCCCCGAGACCCGGGAGGCGCAGCGCGCGGCCGTGACGGACACCAGGGTGGCGCAGCCCGTCCTGGGCATGGTCGGCCTCGCGGCGTACGAGCTGCTGGGCCTGGCCGGGGTACGTCCACAGCTCGCGGGCGGCCACAGCTACGGCGAGCTGGTCGCGCTCTGTGCGGCCGGGGCGCTGGCCGCCGAGGACCTGCCGGCGCTCGGCGCCGAGCGGGCACGGGCCATCCTGGACGCGGTCGGCGAGGGGGAGGACCCCGGTGCGATGGCGGCCGTGACGGCCGGTGCCGAGGACGTCGAACGGGTGCTGGCCGCAGCCGGGTTGGTCGGACGCGTGGTGGCGGCGAACCACAACTCGCCCCGGCAGACGGTGGTGTCCGGCCCGACGCCGGAGGTGGCGACCGCGACCGGGCTGCTGCGCGAGGCCGGGTACGGGGTGACGCGGCTGCCGGTCGCGTGCGCCTTCCACAGCCCGCTGGTGGCGGGCGCGGGCGAGCGCTTCGCCGAGGCGCTGGCCGCCCGTCCGGTACGGGCACCGGAGTTCCCGGTCTTCTCGAACCGGACGGCGGCCGCCTACCCGGCCGACCCGGCGGCGGTACGGGCCGGGTTGGAGGCACAGATCGGCGCGCCGGTGCGGTTCGTCGAGCAGATCGAGGCGATGTACGAGGCGGGCGCCCGGGTGTTCGTCGAGGCCGGTCCTGGGTCGGTGCTGACCCGGCTGGTGACGGCGGTACTCGGCGACCGTCCGCACCGGGCGGTGCCCGTCGAGGGGCGTCGGCGCGGCCTGCCCGGCTTCCTCGACGCGCTGGCCGCACTGGCCGTCGCGGGCGTCCCGGTCCGGACCGACCGGCTGTTCCGGGGCCGCGACGCGGTGGACGCGGGCCGGGCGCGGGCACCGCGCAGGCCCGGCTGGACGGTGGACGGGCAGCTGGTACGCACCGCCGCCGGAGAACTGCTGCCCGGTGCACTGGCACCGGCCCGACCCGTACCGGAGGCTCTGATGACGACGCAGGTACCGCATTCGGACGGTGGGAACTCGGACGCCCTGGTCTCGGAGTTCCTGCGGAGCAGCCGTGAACTGATCGCGGCTCAACGGGACGTGCTGATGACGTACCTCGGTGCGACGGGCGCCGCGCCCGCGCCTGCGCCCGTGCGTGCGCTGGTGGCTTCGGTGCCTTTGGCGCCGGAGCCGCTCGCGGTGGTTCCGGTGGAGCCGGTGGTGGTCACCGCCACTGCACCGTCCGCCGCGCCTTCGTTCGGCGCGGACGACGTGCTGCGTGTGGTGGTCGAGGTGATCAGCGAACGCACGGGCTACCCCGCCGACATGATCGAACCCGACCTGGATCTCGAAGCCGACCTCAGCATCGACTCCATCAAGCGCACCGAGATCATCGGCCAACTCGCCCGCCGCCTCGCCGACGGGCCCGACCTGGGCACCCTCGCCGACGAGGAGGTGGAGGAACTCTCCCGCGCCCGCACGGCCGCCGCCATCACCGCCTGGCTCACCACCCGCCTCGAACCCGCCCAACTGCCCGAAGCGGCACCGGTGGTCGCACCGGCAGTCGTGGTGCCCGAGTCGGGAGTGGCAGTGCCCCCGGCGGTCGAAGGCCACGAGCCCGTCCGGGGCCACGAGCCCGTACGCCTGGAGTTCGAGCCGGTGGCGCTCGCGGCGCTGCCCGCCCGCACGCCGGAGGCGCTGGCGGGCAAGCGCTTCGCCGTCCTGGGCGAGGACGGCCACGGAGTCGCCCAGGCGCTCGCCGCCCGCTTCGCCTCGGCCGGTGCGCAGCTGCTGGCCGTGGGTGCGACGCACGAACTGTCGTCGCTCGACGGCCCGTTGGATGGCGTGCTGCTGCTGGACCCGCTCGCCGAGCACGGCGCGCCGGTGCTGCCGGGGTGCGTGCCGGCGCTGCAGGCGGCGCTGGCCCGCGCGCCCAGATGGCTGCTCGCCGCCCGGCCGGCACTGCCGTCCGCCGATGGTAGGGCCGACGGGCTGCGCGGGTTGTTCCGTACGCTCGCCCGCGAGTACCCGGACACCACGGTACGGCTGCTCGAGGTGGATGCGGCCGACCCGGCGCAGGCCGCCGAGGCGCTGCTCGGCGAACTGACGGCCGAGGACCGCGAGCCGGTGGTGCTGCGCGGGCCGTCCGGACGCCGGGGCCTCGCGCTCGCGGAGCGTGGTCTCGGGCTGCTCGGCAGCACCGGGGCGGGCCCGGCCGGTGACGGGGTGGCCGAGGCCGCCGCGCTGGGACTGGACCGGGAGGCCGTGGTGCTGCTGGTCGGCGGGGCGCGCGGGATCACCGCGCGGTTCGCGGCGACGCTCGCCTCGGCCGGCCGGTGCCGGCTGGAGCTGCTGGGCCGCACCACGCCGCCCGAGGGCCCTGAGGACCCGGTGACGGCCGCCGCCCGGGACCGGTCCGCGCTGCGGGCCGTGCTCGCCCGGCAGGGTGTGCGGCTGCCCGAGATCGACTTCGCCGCCTCCCGGCTGCTGGCCGGACGCGAAGTCGCCGCGACCCTCGACGAGTTGTCGGCGCTCGGCTCGCAGGCACGCTACCGGGCCGTGGACGCGGCCGATCCGGCGGCGCTGCGGCAGGTGGTCAAGGAGGTGTACGCCGAGTACGGCCGGCTGGACGGTGTCGTCTACGCGGCGGGCGTGATCGAGGACAAGGTGCTCGCCGAGAAGGACCCGGAGTCCTTCCGGCGGGTCTTCGCCACCAAGGCCGACGGCGCCCGCGCACTGCTGGACGCGCTGGCCGAGCTGCCGGCCGGGCCGCAGTTCACGGTGCTCTTCGGCAGCATCGCCGCTGCGCTGGGCAACCGTGGCCAGGCCGACTACGCGGCGGCCAACGACGCGCTGGAGGAGCTGGGCGCCCGCTGGGCGACCCGCACCGGACGCCGGGCGCTGACCGTGCACTGGGGTCCGTGGGCCCCCTCCGGCGCGCATGGCGGCATGGTCTCCGAGGAGTTGGCCCGGGACTACGTCCGGCGGGGCGTCCGGCTGATCGACCCGGATGCGGGCACGCTCGCGCTGCTGCGCGAACTCGCCTGGGGCGAGCGGTCGGTGCGGTCCGTGGTCTACACCGCCTCGGGCTGGTGACGGCGCCGGTGAGAGGTACTCAACTCCCGCCGGTGGCCGTGGTGGGCATGGCGGTGCTGCTGCCCGGGGCCCCGGACCTGGCGGCCTACTGGCGGAACCTGGTGGGCGGGTTCGACGCGATCACGGACGTCCCCGAGGGGCGCTGGGACGCGGACTACTACGACCCGCACGCCGCCTCCGGACCGGCCGCACCCGACCGGCTCTACTGCCGGCGCGGTGGCTTCGTGGACGGGCTGGCCGAGGTGCAGCCGACCCGGTTCGGCATCATGCCGAGCTCGGTCCCGGCCACCGAGCCCGACCAGTTGATCGCGCTCCAGGTCGCCGCCGCCGCGATCGCGGACGCCGGCGGCCCGGACCGGCTGCCGGACCGTGACCGGGTCGGGGTGGTGCTGGGCCGGGGCGGGTACCTGACGCCGGGTCTGGTCCGGCTCGACCAGCGGGTGCGCAGCGCGCACCAGGTGGTACGCACTCTCGGGGAGCTGCTGCCGGATCTGACGGTAAGTCAGCTCGAAAAGGTGCGCGCGGCGTTCGCCGACCAACTCGGGCCGGACCGGCCGGAGTCGGCGATCGGCCTGGTGCCCAACCTGGCCGCCTCCCGGGTGGCCAACCGGCTGGACCTGCGTGGCCCCGCCTACACGGTGGACGCCGCCTGCGCGTCCTCGCTGGTCGCCGTCGACCAGGCGGTCGGCGAACTGGCCACCGGCCGCTGCGACGTGGTGCTGGCCGGCGGGGTGCACCACTGCCACGACGTCACGTTGTGGAGCGTGTTCGCGCAGCTGCGGGCGCTCTCGCCGAGCCAGCGGATCCGCCCGTTCCACAAGGGTGCCGACGGGCTGCTGATCGGTGAGGGTACCGGCGTGGTGGTGCTCAAGCGGCTCGCCGACGCGGAACGCGACGGAGACCGGGTGTACGCGGTGATCCGTGGCACCGGCGTGGCCAGCGACGGGCGGACCGCCGGCCTGGCCAACCCCGACCCGGGCGGTCAGGCCCGGGCCGTCCGGGCGGCCTGGCGGGCGGCCGGGCTCGACCCGGCGGCGCCCGGCGCGCTCGGCCTGCTGGAGGCGCACGGCACGGCGACCCCGGCCGGTGATTCCGCCGAACTCGCCACCCTGGCCGAGGTGTTCGGGCCTTCCGCAGGCGGCGAGCGGGCGGTGCTGGGCTCGGTGAAGTCCATGATCGGGCACACCATGCCCGCCGCCGGCGTCGCCGGTCTGATCAAGGCGGCGCTGGCCGTGCACCACGGCGTGCTGCTGCCCACACTGCACTGCGACGACCCGCACCCGGCGCTCGCCGCCACCCGCTTCCGTACCATCGGCGCGGCCCAGCCCTGGGAGACCAGCCCTGACGGGCCGCCGCGCCGCGCTGCGGTCAACGCCTTCGGCTTCGGCGGCATCAACGCCCATGTGGTGCTGGAACAGGCCCCAAGTGCTGTTCCTCGTAAGGCTGTTACGAGCGTCACCGAATCTGAGCGGGTGCTCCGGCTGGCCGCCGACGGGCCCGAGCGGCTGGCCGAACTGCTGGCGGCCGACGACTCGGCACTGCTGGCCGCAGCAGCGGCCGAGCCCGGCGGCTCTGCGCCGCGCTGCCGGGTGGCGATCGCGGACCCGACGCCCAAGCGGCTCGCGCTGGCGCGCCGGGCGGTGTCCCGGGGGCGGGCCTGGCGGGGGCGGGGCGACGTGTGGTTCGCCCCCGAGCCGCTGCTCGGCCCGGGACCGGCCGGTGGCCGGGTCGCGTTCCTCTTCCCCGGCCTGGAGGGCGAGTTCACCCCTCGGGTGGACGAGGTCGCCGATCACTTCGGCCTGCCGCGCCCGCTCCCGCCGGAGGCGGCGGCCGAGGTGGGCGACATCGGACGGCACGGCGTCGGCGTGGTCGCCGTCGGGCGGCTGCTCGACACCGCCCTGAGCCGGATCGGCATCCGGCCGGACGGCGTGGCCGGGCACAGCGTCGGCGAGTGGACCGCCATGATCGCGGGCGGGCTCTACGCCGGCGACTCGGTGGACGCCTTCCTGGAGTCCTTCGACCCGGACTCGCTGCTCGTCCCCGGGCTGGCCTTCGCCGCGCTCGGGGCGCCCGCCGACCGGGTGCTCGAAGCGCTCGCGACGGTCGACGGGATGTCCGAGGTCGTCCTGTCGCACGACAACGCACCGCAGCAGTCGATCGTCTGCGGTCCGCAGGGGCCGGTCGCGGAGTTGGTCCACTGGTTCCGCGCACGCGGCGTACTCGGCCAGGTGCTGCCGTTCCGGTCCGGCTTCCACACGCCGATGCTGGCCCCCTACCTCGACCCGATCCGGCGGGCCGCCGACCGCTTCGAGCTGCACCGGCCGACCGTGCCGGTCTGGTCCGGGACGACGGCCTCGCCGTTCCCGCCGGCCGAGGCGGCGGTGCGCGAGCTGTTCGTCCGGCACCTGCTGGAGCCGGTGCGGTTCCGGTCACTGGTCGAGGCGATGTACGCGGCGGGCTTCCGGGCGTTCGTCCAGGTGGGCACCGGGCAGCTGGCCTCGCTGGTGGGGGACACCCTGGGCGAACGGGCGCACCTGGCCGTCGCGGCGAACTCGCCGCACCGCGACGGGCTGGCGCAACTGCGCCGGGTGGCCGCCGCGCTCTGGGTGGACGGCGCCGAACCGGACGCCGCCGCCCTGCTGCCCGCCCCCGCTCGGGCCGCCACCGTTCAGGCCGCCCTCGCTCGCGCCACTCGGAGTGAGCGCCCGCACCCGGCGGTACCGCTGGACCTCAGCGGGGCGCTCGTCTCGCTGGACCCGGCCGTGCTCGGCGCGCTCCGCGCCGACCTGGCCGTACCCGGCCCGCAGCAGGTGCCGGACCTCGCCGCGTTCGCCGACCGCTTCCCGGTGGCGGCCGAACTCGGTGCGCTGCTGCGTGACACCGAGCGCGTCGCCGCCGAACTGATCGGCGCGCGGCAGAAGTTGGCGGACGTCCCGGCGCAGCCCGCTCTCAACAGCAGGCTGCACGTCTCCCTCGACACCATGCCCTACCTCATCGACCACTGCTTCTTCCGGCAGCGCCCCGGCTGGCCCGACCCGACGGACCGCTGGCCCGTGGTCCCGGCCACCACGATCGTGCAGCACCTGATGGACGCCGCCGAGCGGGCGGCCCCGGGCCAACTGGCCACCAGTGCAAGCGATCTGCGGTTCGGGCAGTGGGTTCCGGCCGCGACACCGCTGGACATCGAGATCACCCTCGAACCGGCGGGCCCCGGAGGTCTCGCGGCCAGTTTCGGCGGGTTCGCGCGTGGCACAGTGGAGTTGGCGGATCGTCATGTCACTCCGCCTGCTCCGTGGCGGGTGGACGCGTCCGGTGAACGCACGCCGGAGCTGACGGCCGCCGGGCTCTACGACGAGCGGTGGATGTTCCACGGCCCGGCGTTCCAGGGCCTGACCGAGCTGACCGCGCTCGGGGACGCACACGTACGCGGCGTGATCACCGCACCGGCCGCTCCCGGGGCGCTGCTGGACAACGTCGGCCAGCTGCTCGGCTACTGGATCATGGCGACCCGCACCGACCGCACCGTCGTCTTCCCGGTGGGCCTCCGGCAGCTGCGCTTCTACGGCCCGCCACCGCGACCGGGCACCGAACTCAACTGCCACATCCGTATCACCAGCCTCACCGACGCCACCCTCGAAGCCGACGTCCAGCTGCTGTCCGGCGGCGCGGTCTGGGCGGAGGTCCACGGTTGGCAGGACCGCCGCTTCGACAGCCACCCCGAGACCCGGCCGGTCGAACGATTCGTCGAGCGCAACACCCTCTCCACCCCCGAGCCGGGTGGCTGGGTGCTGCTGCACGAGCGTTGGCCCGACCTCGCCTCCCGTGACCTGATCATGCGAAACCACCTGGGCGCCGCCGAGCGGGCCCGGTACGAGCAGCAGTCGCCGCGCGGACGCCGGGCCTGGCTGCTGGGACGGATCGCGGCGAAGGACGCGGTCCGGCGGTGGCTCTGGGAGCAGGGCGAGGCGGCGGTGTTCCCCGCCGAGATCGAGGTACGCAACGACCCTCCCCCAGCCTCCGGCCGGGGGTATCCCCATGGCCGCCCCCGGGTGGTCGGGGTGCACGGCCGGACGTTGCCGGAGCTGGACGTCTCGCTCGCCCACCGGCCCGAGCTGGCCGTGGCGCTGGTCCGGCCGTCCCGCCCCGGCGGCGGGCCCGGTGTGGGCATCGACCTGGAGGAGGTCACCGATCGCCCGGCCGAGACCCTGTCGGTCGCGCTCGGCCCGGCGGAGCTGGAACTGCTGGCGGCCTGCCGGGCGGCCCACGGCGGCTCGCAGGCGCTCTGGTTCACCCGGTTCTGGACGGCGAAGGAGGCGGCGGCCAAGAGCGAGGGCACCGGACTCCAGGGACGGCCGCGCGACTTCACCGTGATCGCGGCCGATCCGTCCACCCTGCGGGTGACGGTCGGCCGGCGCACCCACCACCTGCGCTGCGCACAGGTCGCCGGCCCGCCCGGCCGGCCGGAGCGCAGCTACGTCGTGGCCTGGACCACGGGGGAAGACCGTAGTGACGCCAGCAGCAACGACAGCCACGAGAGGACAGCCCCGAAGTGACCATCAGCGAGCAGACCGTAGACCTGCAACCGCCCACCGAGCAGGAGGTCCTCACCGAGATCACCGCCATGCTGGCCACCGTGCTGGAGGAGTACGGCCTCGACGACGCCGAGGCCGCCGCCGAGGTCACCATGGAGTCCCGGTTCACCGAGGATCTCGAACTGGAGAGCATCGACCTGGTCACCCTGGCCGGGCAGCTCCGGGAGCGCTGGGGCGACCGGATCAACTTCGCCGAGTTCATCGCGGGCATGGAGCTCGACGAGATCATCGGCCTGACGGTCGGCCGGCTGGTCCGCCATGTGGTGGACCGGCTGCAGACCGCCGGGCGGAGCTGAGATGGCCTTCCTCGACCTCGACGGGCTCCGCTGCCACGTGCAGCGGCTCGCCCCGCAGGACGGCCGGCCGCCCGCCGCGACCGTCGTCCTGCTGCACGGGCTGCTCACCGACAGCCTCGCCAGTTACTACTTCACCCTGGCCCCCGCGCTGGCCGCCGCCGGGCTGGACGTGCTGATGTACGACCATCGCGGGCACGGGCGCTCCGGCCGGCCGCCGACCGGCTACCGCCTGGAGCACTTCGTCGACGACCTGGAGGCCGTGCTGGACCGGCTCGAGGTGACCGGTCCGGTCCAGTTGGTCGGCAACTCCTTCGGCGGCACGGTGGCTTTCAGCCTCGCCGCCAGGCGTCCGGAGCAGGTCGCGGGCATCCTGGCCATCGAGTCCGAGCCGGCCTCCCGCGCCTGGGCGGTCAAACTGGACGGCATCCTGCGGCAGGCCGAACGGCACCTGGTGGAGGAGGAGACGCTCGCCTGGGTCGCCGAGCAGCGCGGCTCGCACACCGCCAGGCTGGCCCGCTCGGCCGGTGCGCTGCTGGCCGGCACCTCGCTGGCCCGGGACATCCCGGCCAGCCTGCTGCCCGCCGAGGCGGAGCTGCGTTCGATCCGCTGCCCGGTGCTGGCCGTGTACGGCACGGAGTCCGATCTCGCCTGCCAGGCAGCCTGGTTGGACGGACTGCTGGCCGACTGCCGGAGCACGTTCGTCCCCGGACAGGAACACTCCGTCCTGATCGAGGCCCCCGAGGTGGTGCGCGAACTCACCCTGTCCTGGCTGCGCGAGCATGGCGCGGACCTGCGCGACGGTGTCCTGCGCGACGGTGCCGTGCGCGACGGTGTCCTGACCGGGCGGGGGAGTGGCCGGTGACCAGGTACCTGTTCGTCGTCCCGCCGCTGGTCGGCCACCTCAACCCGGCCGTGGCGGTCGCCGCCGAGCTGGCCGCTCGCGGGCACGCGGTCGCCTGGGCGGGCCTGCCGGAGCTGGTCGGCTCGCTCGCCGGACCGGACGCCGAGGTCTTCGCGTGCGACGTCCCGGGCGCAGGCGCAGGCAGCACGGCGGAGCGGCCGCCCGAGCTGCGCGGACCCGGAGCGCTGAAGTTCCTCTGGGAGGACTTCCTGATCCCGCTCGCCGAGGCGATGGCCCCCGGAGTGGAGGCGGCGGTGGCCCGCTTCCGCCCCGACGTCCTGGTGGTGGACCAACAGGCCGTCGCCGGTGCGCTGGTGGCCGAGCGCCTCGGCCTGCCGTGGGCCACCTCCGCGACGACCTCGGCGGAGTTCACCGGCGCGCTGGACGGCATGCCGCTGGTGGACGCCTGGATCTCCGGCCTGCTCACCGAGCTGCGCAAGCGCATCGGCGACCCGGCGGCCGGCACCGATCCGCGCTTCTCCCCGCACCTGATCCTCGCCTTCACCACCCCGGAGCTGGCCGGACCGCTGGCGCCTGCACCGCTGGCGCCTGGATCGGTGGCGCCTGGATCGGTGGCGCCTGGATCGGTGGCGCCTGGATCGGTGGCGCCTGGACCGGCGGCGGCGCCGGGCGGCCCGATCCGTTTCGTCGGCCCGGCGATGACGGTACGTCCCACCCAGCCGTCCTTCCCGTGGGAGTGGCTGGACCCGGACCGGGCTACGGTGCTGGTCACCCTCGGTACGGCCAACACCGACGCGAGTGCGGCATTTCTGACAGTCTGTCAGGACGTGCTGCGAGCCCGGTCCGGACGACTTCAGGCCGTGATCGCCGACCCCGGCGGGGTCCTGGGCACGCCCGAGCCCGATCCCGACGTGCTGGTGCTGCCCGCTGTGCCGCAGTTGCAACTGCTGGCCCGCGTCGCCGCCGTGGTCTGCCACGCCGGCCACAACACGGTCTGCGAGGCCCTGTGGCACGGTGTGCCGCTGGTGGTGGCCCCGATCCGGGACGACCAGCCGGTGGTGGCGGGCCAGGTGGTGGCCGCCGGTGCGGGCGTCCGGGTCCGCTTCGGCCGGACGGGCGCGGCCCGCCTCGGCCAGGCCGTGGACGCGATCCTCGACGATCCCGCCCACCGGGACGGGGCGCGCCACGTCGGCGCCTCCTTCCGGGCGGCGGGCGGCGCGGCCCGCGCCGCCGCCCACCTCGAAGAGCTGGGGGAGCTGTGATGACCACGACCGAAGCCGGTCCGGACGACGGCGAGGCGGCGGTCCGGGCCCGGCAGGTCGCCGCTCTCCGGCCCGCTTACCGGGCCGAACTGGCCGACGGCACCGCCCGGTTCTTCGAACCGCGCCGCGCCGCCTGCCCGTGGTGCGGCTCCGGCCGCCTGCGGACCAGGCTGCGCACCACCGACCTGCTGCAGCACAAGCCGGGCGGGTTCGTCCTGGACGAGTGCGAGGGTTGTGCGCACGTCTTCCAGAATCCCCGACTGACCGGCCCGGGGCTGGAGTTCTACTACCGCGACTTCTACGACGGGCTCGGCGAACAGCGGCTCGGCGGAGTCTTCGGGTCCCGCGTCGGGGCCTATCGCAGCCGCGCCCGCTCGGTGGCCCCCTTCGAGGACGCGCCGGGCAGCTGGCTGGACGTCGGCACCGGGCACGGCCACTTCTGCGAGACCGCCCGCGAGGTCTTCCCCGGCACGTCCTTCGACGGACTGGACCTCAGCGAGGGCGCCGAGCTGGCCGAGCAGCACGGCCGGCTGGCCCGTGGCTTCCGCGGCTCCTTCCCCGAACTCGCGCCTGGGCTGGCCGGACAGTACGACGTGGTGAGCATGTTCCACTACCTGGAGCACAGCACCGACCCGGCCCGTGAACTGACCGCCGCGCGCGAGGCGCTGCGGCCCGGCGGTCTGCTGCTGATCGAGGTCCCCGACCCGCAGAGCCGCTTCGCCCGCCTGCTGGGGCGCTGGTGGCTGCCCTGGCTGCAGCCGCAGCACCTCAACCTGATGCCGACGGCCAACCTGCGCCGGAGGCTGTCCGAACTGGGCTTCACCGTCGTCCTGGAGCAGCACGGCGAGCCGCACGACCCGGTGGACCTGCTCGCGGCCTGCTGGCTGCTGCTGGACGCGATCGCGCCACGCGAGGACCTGCCATGGCTGCCGGGCGAACCGCCCGGGCGCCTGCGGCGTGCGCTGCGCGGCGCGGTCTTCCTTGCGGGCGCCCCCCTGCTGCTGCTCGCAACCGTGCTCGACCGCCTGATCGCCACCTTTGCCGGCCGCGCGGGCCTGTCCAACGCCTACCGCCTGCTCGCCCGAAGCGACTGATCCGCCGTACGGGCCGCCCGCACCGCCCGCTCGGGTGCGGGCAGCCCGGTAGCGCAGCGGGAAGCCGCAGCTGGGGCGCGGCTCGGGTGTTCCGGCCCGCTCGGTGCCGGATTCCCCGGACCGGGGCCGCAGCGTCCGTCGGTACGTCTACGCTCACTCGCATGGAGCACGAACCCCTCGACCCGGGGACCCACGCCGCCGCCGGTCCACCCCAGCCCGGCGGGGAGCCGTGGCAGCGCCTGACCGGGTACGCGTATCTGAGCGCCCCCGAGCGCATGGAGTACGTGGCGGTGATGCGGGTGTTCTGCTCCACGCTGCTCGCCGATCTGGCCGTGCCCGACGTACGGGCCAAACTGCCGCAGCACAGCGTGTCAACGTCATCAGTGTCATCAGTGCCATCAGTGTCAGGGGAATCGCTCGACGCCGAGACGCTGACCGCCCGGCTCGAACAGCTGGTGAAGTGGGGCAACCTGCTGCGCAGCACGCACGCGGTCAAGGTCACCAGCATCGCGGAGTACCAGCGCTCGCGCGCCCGGTACCAGCTGTCGAAGCTCGGGGAGCGGATCCAGCGGGACGCCGACGAGGTGCTCGCGGGGGCGGACGCGGCACGGGAGGTGAGCAGTGAGCTGCTGACCCTGGTGGACCGGGGGCTCGGCGAACTCGTCCTCGCCGTGCGGCGGCCGGGCGGCGCCGATCCCCAGGACGCGCTGGAGCGGGTCAGCACGCTGTTCGTCCAGTTCGCCGAGTTCGCGGACTCGGTCCGGGACTTCTACGCCTACCTGGGCCAGGTGCTGACCCGCTACGACCTGGACGGAGCCGAGTACCAGGGTTTCAAGGAACTCCTGCTGGACTACGTGGAGGCGATCACCGAGGACGTGTCGTTCCGGTCGCCGAGGATCGCGGCGAGCCTGGCCGAGCTGTGGCCCGAGCTGCCCGGCCTGTTGCAGCGGATCGACGGCCACGCGGTCGGGCTGGGGACCCTGTCGTCCGGACTCCCGGAGACCCGGGTGCAGCGCAGCCGTGGGCGGGAGCTCGCGGACTGGGAGGGCCTGCGTGGCTGGTTCGTCGACCTGGACGGCCAGGGCAGCCAGGTCGACCAGCTCCGGGACGCGACGTTGCGCGCTCTCCAGTCACTGCTGGCCAACGCCAAGCGGATGCTCCGCTCGGCGTCCGGCGAGATGTCGCGGCGCCGGGATCTGCTGCGGCTCGCGGCCTGGTTCGACGCCGCCGACCCGGAGGGAGCGCACGACCTCGCGGTCGCCGCCTTCGGGCTCTACGGCGCACGCCACCTCGGCGTGGCTCCGGACCCGGACGGAGTGGTGCCCGCCTACGTCAGTTGGTGGAGCGGCCCGGTCGTCGACGTGCCGGTGGCCCTGCGGGAGCGCGGCAACCGGGCGCAGCGCGGCCGGACCGCCGCCGTCGAGGACCACTCCGCGCAGAAGCTCCGGCTGGTCGAGCAGGCGCAGGCCCAGGCGGCCGCCCGGCAGGCCGCCGCCGCCGAACTGCGCAGCGCGTCCGGCCGGTTCGAGCAGGTCCGGCTGACCGCGGCGGCCATGACCCTGCTGCTGGAGCTGCTCGCCTCGGCGCTCGGCCAGGCCCAGCTCCGGCGCCCCGCTGATGTCCACCCAGCCGGCGACCCGACTGACTTCAGGTTGGACGATATCCAGGCGGGGGACGCCGAGTTGGACCTTCATCTGACGGTTCTTCGGATACCCGGTGTCAGCTCGGTGCTGCGTTCCGTGGACGGTGACCTGACGGTCGACGACCTGGAGCTGGTCGTCACGGCGTACCGCGCGCCCGGCATGGCCGACACTGTGGCCGGCACCGTGGCCGATACCGTGGCAGAGGTGAGTGCCTGATGGCGGCGTTGCCCTCCGCGTACGACGTCGCGCTCGCCGCCGAACGGCGCGCCGCCGCGCGGCTGCTGCTCGCGCACCCGCTGGTGACCTCGAACGGGCCGCACGCCGACGCCTTTCCGCTGATTCGCCGCCATGCCGACTGGCTCGCCCAGCGGTTCCAACAGGTGCTGGGCTACCGCCTGTTGGTGGAGGCCTCGTATGCCCGGCTGTTCAAGGCCGGTCTCGGCGCGGCGGCCGGCCACCGGCTGGTCCGGTCGACCGGCACACCCTTCACGCCCCGCACCTATGCCTACCTCGCCCTCGCCCTGTCCGTCCTGGTGACGGCGCCCGAGCAGCTCCTGCTCTCGCAACTGGTCGCCGACCTGCGAGCGGCGGCGGTCGACGCGGGTCTCGAACTCGCCGACACCGGGCGGCAGGTGGAGAAGCGGACGATGGCCGCCGCGCTGCGCCAGCTGGTCGAGTGGGGCGTACTGAGCGAGACCGAGGGCAGCATCGGCGCGGTGGCGGACGACTCGGCGGCCGAGGCGCTGCTGACGGTCGACCGGGACATCGCCCGGGTGGTGGTGGCCGGCCCGCTCGCAGCGAGCCGCGACGGCGCGGATCTCGTGCTCCGGGCCGCCGACCCGGGGTTCGGCGGGCCCCGGACGTACGTACGGCGCCGGCTGGTGGAGACACCGGTCGTCCACCTGGACGATCTCACCGCTGCCGAGCGCGAGTGGCTGCGCACCCGGCAGCGTCGGGAGGCCCAGGCATTCTCCGAACTGCTCGGCCTGGAGGCGGAGATCCGCGCCGAGGGTGTCGCGATGGTCGACCCGGACGACGAGCTGAGCGACCTGCACTTCCCGGGAACGGGCACGGTCGCCCAGGCCGCGCTGCTCCTGGTGGACCGGCCCGTCCGGCAGCTGCGGCCCGAGGACGCGGGCCACCCGGCGGTCGGCGGCCGCCTGACGATCGGTGTACCGATCCCACCCGGCCTGGTCGACGAGATCCTGCACGACCTCATCGAGGCCTACGGACGACGGAGCAACTGGCAGCGCGGCTACCTGGACGACCGGGCGGCGCTGAGCTCCGACGTCCTCGAACTCCTCACCCGGATGCGGCTGGTGGCCCCGGCCGGCCCGCTGCGCGCCGACGGGCAGGGCGTCCCGCCGGAGTACGGGACGGACGCCGCCGACGGACGGTCCGTCACCGACGTCGCAGCCGCCAGAGGACATGCGGGCGGCCATGGCCTGGTCCTGCTGGCCGCAGCGGCCCGCTACGCCACCACCGTCTCGCTCCCGGCCCGGAAGCCGGACCAGCCGCCGCCCGACCGCGCGGACCGGCCGTCAGCCGACCACGCCGACCACGCCGCCCGCCCGCTGCCCGACGCCCGCGCGGACCAGCCGTCAGCCGACGACGCCCGACAGGAAGAGCCGTCACCTTGAGCCGCCAGATCGCCCCCACCGGACCGCAGGCCCCTGTCGGCGGGTACGGACGGCAGGAGCCCGCCGCGTACCGCTTCCGGATGCACCGGGCGGGCATCCGCAACGTCTGGCAGTACGACGAACAGGAGTTCCAGTTCGGCGACGGTCGGCTCCTGCTGCGTGGCAAGAACGGCGCCGGCAAGTCCAAGGCCCTGGAAATGCTGCTGCCGTACCTCCTCGACGGCGACGCCCGCGCGCTCGACGCCACCGGGACGGGCCGTACCACCCTCGCCTGGCTGATGCTCGACGGCTTCGAGCAGACCAACCGGCTCGGCTACCTCTGGGTCGAGTTCCGCCGCACCGACGAGAGCGGCGCGCAGCGGTACCTCACCCTCGGCGCCGCCATCCGCGCCTCCAAGTCCGCGAACACCGCCAAACCGTTCTTCTTCAGCACCACCCGGCGCGTCGGCGAAGACCTCCAACTCGCCGAGGCAGGGCAGCCGTTGCCGCTGGACCGGCTGCGTGCGAGCATCGGCCCGGAGAACGTCCTGGATCGCGCCGAGGACCACCGGACGCGGGTGGCCCGCGAGCTGTTCGGCCTCACCGACAGCTCCCGGTACCGCAATCTCACCCAGCAGCTGCACCGGCTGCGCCGCCCCACGATCGGCGACCGCATCGAGTCGGGCGGCCTGGTCGCGGTGCTCAGCGAGACCCTTCCCGGGCTCGACGAGGAGGTGGTCGAGAAGGTCGCCCGCAACCTGGACGACCTCGACAGCGTCCGTGACGACCTCGGCAGGCTGGAGAAGACCGACGCCGCCCTGCGCCATTTCCTCGGCGGCTACCGGGGCTACCTGCACGGCCTGTTGCGCCGCCGCGCCGCCGACGTCAGCGGCGAACTGCTGCTGCTCGCCGAGCGACGCAAGGCGGCCGGCGTCGCCGCCAAGCTCGTCTCGGACCTGAGGACCGCCGAGGCTGCCGCAGTGGCGAGCCGCGACACGATGTGGGGTGAGCAGGAGGACGCCACGTCGGATCTCCGGACCCTCGAGAAGAGCGCGGGCTACCGCAGTCTGCAGGAACTCGGCGAGCGACGCGGCACGGTGGAGGCGCTGCGGACAGCGGCAGAGGCAGCGTTCAAGGCGCTCCGGGGTGCCCACGGCGCCGAGGTGGCGGCGGGTGCCGGACTCTCCGCCGGAGCGCTCCGTACGGGCACCGAACTCCGCGAACTCGGTGCCTGGCACCGCGAACTGCGCGATGCCGCTGAGAAGTCGGGTCTGGCCCTCGCGCATCTGGGCGACCCGGCGACGGTCCCCGCGATCACTGTCGGCCGGGCCTCGGACGAGGAGTTGACCGATCCGGACGGAGCCGGTCACCAACTGCGCCGCGAGCTGGTGACCGCCTTCGACGCCGGGGCCGTGGTGGCGGCGCTGCGCAGCTGGGACGGCCAACTGGCCGCAGCCGAACCGGTCGTGAAGACCAGGCTCCGGACGGTCGGTGAACTGTCCGGTCTTCTGGCGCAGGCCCGCGCCGCCGAGGAATCCGCGCGGGAGGCCGACACCGAGTACGAACGCCTGGAGGCGCAGGCCCAGAGCGCCGCCGAGCAGACGGAACTCCGCAGGGGCGCGGTGCTGTTGGCGGGCGACGCGTACACGGCGCAGGTCTCCGCCTGGGCGGACCGGCTCCAGACCCTGGCCGGCGAACCCCTCGACGCGGTTCGGGCCGTCGTGGCCCAGGACCGGTCCCAAGCGGCTTTCGCGGACCGGGCGTTGCCCGCCGACGTCGCCGAGGAGGTCGAGACGGCCGCGCACGAGGCACTCGCCGGCCCGCTGAAGAGGCTCTCGGACCAGCGCGACAGCACCGCGGCGCTGGTCCCCGGCCTCGCCGCCACGCTCGAAACCCTCCGGCACGACCAGGCGGTGTGGGAACAGCACACCGACCCCGAGCCACCCCGCGCCCGGCACCACGAAGCTGTCCGGGCGCCGTTCACCGGTGCACCGCTGTACCGGGTCGTGGACTTCGCCGACGGTCTGACGGACGGCGAACAGAGCGGCCTGGAAGCGGCGTTGGAGGCCGGCGGGCTGCTCGATGCCTGGGTCACCGCCGAGGGAACGGCGCTCGACCCGCTCACCCGCGACACCCTGCTCGTCCCCGACACACCGACGGCCCCCGGGCCGAACCTGGCGGACGTCCTGCACCCGGTCTCCACCCCCGGCAGTGGAGTGACGGACCGTCAGATCCACCAACTCCTCGCCTCGGTAGCACTGGTACCGGAAGGCAGCCCGCTCGACGGGCCGTCCCGTAGTGCGGTCAGCCCGGACGGCCGCTGGCGGCTGGGCGTCCTACAGGGCGCCCACCGGAAGACCCGGGCCGAGTACGTCGGCGCCGAGGTGCGCGCCGCCACCAAACGGCAGCGGCTCGCCGAGCTGGCCGGCCGGATCGCCGCCGCCGAGACCGAACTGACCACCGTCCAGGCACTCCTGAAGACCCTGACGGATCACCGGGACACCCTCACCGCTGCTCTGCGGCGCGCGCCGAAGATCCATGGCCTCACCGACGCCTGGGCCCGCCTCACGGAGGCCGAACGCGCCGGGACGGCCCTCGCCCGCGCCACCGCTACGGCGGCCCGGGCGGCGAGCGAGGCCCGGACCCGCAGCGCGCAGGCCCGCCGGCAGGCCGAATCCCTGGCCACCGCCCACGCCCTGCCGGTCGACCCGCCCGCCCTGGACCTCGTCCGTGAGGCCCTGCGCGATCTCGGCAGCGGCACGGACCGGCTGCGCCGGCGGATCCGCACGGTCTCCGAGAGCATGGCCGCGCACCGGACCGAACGCACGGCCTACGAGAGCGCCCGGTCCGGCCACGCGGACGCGGCGGCCGACTACGTGCGGCACAGCGCGGCCCTGGCGGCCGCCCGCCGGGAGATCCGCCGGCTGGAGGAGACCGTCGGCGCGACGGCGCAGCAGATCCTCGCCGAGGAGGACGCGATCAGGCGGCGCCTGGCCACGATCGCCGACCACCTGCCGAAGGCCGAACGGGAGGTCGAGCGCCTGCACGACGAGCGGGTACGCGCGGAACAGGACGAACAGGCCCGCCGGACCGCCCTCGGCAGCCAGGAGGAGGAGGTGATCCGCTGCGGCCGCGCCCTGCGGACCGCGCTGGCGACCCCCGAGGTCGTACGCGGCGCCGGGCTGACCGCCCACACCGCCGAGCTGACCGCGCCCGACCCGGCCCACGACGACGCGCGGGCCCGCCTCAAGGCCCTGCACACGCTGGTGGACTCCTTGCGCGGCACGCTGGACCCGGAGCGACGGGACATCTCCGACACGGCGCTGCTCAACCGGTTCAACGACCTGCGCGACCAACTCGTCGGCGGCTACGACGCGGCGCTGGAGGAACCCGACGGCATCAAGGTCTGCCGACTCCTCGACGACACCGGCCAGCACGACGTGGCCCTGGTCGGGGAGCGCATCGCACTCCAGGCCGCCGACGCCCGCTCCCGGCTCACCGAACGCGAACGCGACGTCTTCCACCGCTTCCTCACCGGCGAGCTGGGCGACAACCTCTCCAGCCAGGTCCTCGCCGCCGCCGCCCTGGTCGAGGCGCTCAACCGCACCCTGCGCTCCGTCCGCACCTCGCACGGGCTCGGCGTCGAGCTGGACTGGCGGCTCGCCGACACCGTGTCCGCCGACGTACGGGCCGCCGTGGAACTCCTGCGCAGCCCGTCCGGTCTGCGGACCCGCGAACAGTCGGAGCAACTGCGGGAGGTCCTGCAGCGCAGGATCGAGGACGCCCGCCGGGCCGACCCCGCAGCCGGCTACGCCGCGCACCTGCGTACCGCGCTCGACTACCGCAGCTGGTTCACCTTCCAACCGTGGGTCGTCGACGACGCGGCCGCCGTCCGCAGGCGCAAGCTCTCCGGGCGCACCGGCCTCAGCCAGGGGGAGCAGCGCGTCCTGTCCTACCTCGTACTCTTCGCCGCTGCGGCGGCCCACTTCACCACACTCGCCGAGTCGGCGCCGCAGGCCCCGCGCCTGATCCTGCTCGACGACGCCTTCGCCAAGGTCGACGAGCCCACCCACGCCAGACTGGGCCGCATCCTGGTCGACCTCGATCTCGACTTCGTGCTGACCAGTGAACGGCTGATGGGCAACTGGCCGGATGTGCCGTCCCTGCACATCTACGAATGCCTGCGCGACCCGCACCACCGAGGCGTCGCGACGCTGCACTACACCTGGAACGGCCGCAACCGCCGGCTGGTGAGCGTGTGAGCAGGCCCCAGCTACCGGCGCTGTCCGATCCCCCGGCCATGTCCGCCGAGACCAGGGCGTGGCTGGCCCGGCCCGGCCTGGACCGGCTGTGGGTCCTGCTGCGCCACCGGTTGGAGCGCAACGGCCTGCAAGCAGCCGGCAGCGTGCGCCTCACCGAACTGACTCCCACCGAACGCGAGGCGCTCTCCCTCCTGCTCGGCCGTCAGGTCACCCGCCCGGAGGCCACGGTCCGCCTGGCCGAACTGGACACCCGCCTGCGCTGCACGGCGGTCGGCCGGGGTCTGGTCGACACCGTCGACCAGCTCGGCCCGGCCCTGACCGACCGCCGGGCCGCCCGCGACACCGCCCGCGCCCGACGCGCCGACCTGTGGGCCTCGGCGAGCACGGCCCTGGCGGGCTCACCACTGGCCGGGCAGGACTGGGCCGCCGCCTGGCTGGACGACCTCCGCCGCGCCGGAACACCCGGCCGCCTGACGCCCGAAGCTGCAACGGACCTGGTGCGCCAGGCCGTTCAGCTCCTCGGCATCCTCTTCCCCGGCGGACCTGACGGACCATCAGATTCCAAGCTCCGGGGCCGGGGCGAACTCGCCTCGCGCGTCACGGGAACCGCCCACGGCCTGGACGACGACACCGTCCTCGCCCGCCTCGTACAACGCGGTATCGCCCGTGCCCACGGGGTGGCGCTCTCCGACGGCGCGGCGGGCCGTCGCGCACTGTGGCGCCTCGCCTCGGTCTCCCCGGACGAGGTGTCGAGCACCGTCCTCACCTATGGACTCCGCCCGACCGGACCCGGCTGGCGCGAAGCGGCACTGCGCGAACGCGCCGACCACAACGCCGAGACCCACCTCACCCTCCGGGACCTGCGCAGCCTCGACCTCGCCCTGCCGCCGGGCACCCGGGTACACGTCTGCGAGAACCCTCGCGTGGTCGAGGCGGCGGCGGAGGCGGCCTGCACCGCGCCCTTGGTCTGCACGTCCGGAAGCGCCGCCACCGTCGTGCTGGAGCTCCTGGACGCACTGGCCGCCGCGAGCTGCGAACTCCGTTACCACGGCGACTTCGACTGGCCCGGCCTGGCCCTCGCCAACCGCGTCCTGCAACGCTGCGCAGCCACCCCCTGGCGGATGACGGCCGAAGACTACGAGCAACTGGCCGCCCACGCCCGGGCCCAGGGCGCCCCGCCCCTGCCACTGTCCGGCACACCCGTCGCGGCCGGCTGGGACGCCGCCCTGGCCCCTGCGATGACGGCCCTCGGTACGGCTCTGCACGAGGAGTCGGCCCTCCCCTTCCTCCTCGCGGACCTGGCTTAGACCGACCGGCGGCCGGCCGCGCCTGTCCTCGGCCGGCGTCGAGCAAGGGCTGTGGATCGGGACGAGTACCTCATGCGCCCGGGACGCCAGCGCTCTCATCCTGGTGCAGACAGACAGCACACCTGCTGCACCTGCTGAGGAGAACTCATGCTCGGACGAACGAAGATCAAGCTGATCGCCGCGCTGTCGTGCGGGGTCGTCGCGCTGGCACCCACGGCGGCGGTGGCCGCCGCAGGCAGCGGCGCCGGGGCCGCCACCTCCGCTCAGGCGGCGCCGCAGGCGCCGGCCGACCCCCATCCGCCCTACCGGGCCGAGTTCTTCGTGCCCGGAGTGATCATCTGGAGTGCGCCGGACGGCCAGTCGACCCGCCTCGGCCTGGGCTACCCGGGGCAGGGGTTCGCCGTCGACGACAACGCGGACGGCTCCAACTACACGTGTGATCTCACCAGTACCACCTTCTGGCTGCACGGTCAGGACATCGCCACGGGTGTCGTCGGCTGGGTCCCCTCCTGCAACCTCAACCTCGCTGGCTGACACCCCGCCCCACCCTCGGCCCGCCCACTCCCGCGCCGACCTGGTCGCAGCCGCCGGCGTCGGACCGTGGCTGAAGTACGGCCGCCGCACCGGCGACCACGGCTGAGGACCGCCCCGTCGTTCGACGGAGGCGGTCCTCAGGTCGTCAGGTCGTCAGGTCATCGGCCGGTCAGGCCATCGGCCCGTCAGGTCAGTACTGCGTGGTGACGGTGACTCCGCTGAACGAGGTCTTGGCGTACAGGCTGATGTAGCGGTAGCCCGCCGTCTTGTTGGTGACGGTGATGCTCTGGTCGGTACCCGGGTTGGTGGATGCTGCCGTGTGGGCGGCGGCCGTGGCCCAGGTGCCCGGGTTGTAGTACAGGTACGCGTTCCCGGTGCCGCCGGTCGTGGTGACCTTCAGCGTCGTGGTGCCGGCCGGGAGGTAGAGGTAGAGGAAGTCGGAACTACCCGCCGAAGCCGACTGGTTGGGCAGCGAGCAGTTCTGCCCCAGCTCCCGGGAGTCGGCGTTGGTGCACTGCGGCTCGCCGACCGGGACCGTGCAGGCGCCGGCCGCGCAGGCGGTGAGCCAGGTGTTGAAGTCGGCGTCGTAGCGGGTGCCGATACCGGAGTTGTAGACGTCGTAGCCGCCGGTGTAGTCGCCGACGCGGAACTTGGCGAGCATGTTGTAGACGTCCTGCGGGTGCTTCTCGAACATGTACCGCACCGCGAGGTAGCCCCAGGGGTACGTACGCGTCACATCGCTGTTCGCGTAGGTGTTCTGCCACAGCGTGCTCAGCGCGTAGGTGTGCTTGGCGGCCTCGGAGACCGCCTCGGTGTCGGTCACGCCACGGTAGGTGTAGGAGACGTACTCGGCGACGCCCTCGATCCACCACACGTCGGGGACGACCACCTCGGCCGCGAAGTCGCCCTTGGTGTTGTAGCGCGCGTCGAGGGCGTGCGTGTACTCGTGGTTGAGGTTCCAGATCCCCCCGACGAAGCCGTCATCGGGGCTCTTCACGTACATGACGGACATGGGCTGGTTGTTGGGGTCGGTCGGGTCCCCGGTCAGGGTCATGCCGCCGTTGTTGGTGTCGATGTTGTAGAGGACACCGGCGTAGGTCTGGTAGTCGGTGGGGCTGGCGAACACGACCAGCTTGACGGTCGACTCGTACTCGCCCGGGATCGGGCCGTTGTCCTTGACCAGGTTGTTGAAGAACGCGTCCTGGTGGATGACGCTGTTGCAGGCGGCGGCGAGGTCGGCGGCGCTCAGGGACTGCGCCAGGATGGTGTGCGCCGGGTCGCAGACATGGGTGATCGGCAGTGCGGCGGCGGTGAGTTGGGCGACCAGGTTGCAGGTGCCGTAGTACGAGCAGTTGGCCTGGTCGTACGCGTCGGCCATGCCGGCGACGCCGACCCACAGCGGTGCCGTCGGGCCGGTCTTGGACGAGATGTTCAGCAGGCCCTGCATCAGCGGGCGCACGGTGGCCTGGAGCGCGGGGGTCTGGATGAAGCGGCTCAGCTCGATCCCGGCATTGGAGTCCAGGAAGGAGTTGGCGGTGCCCAGCAGGTCGAGGTGGTTGTGCGCGAAGCTGTCGAGCGTGGTGAGGATGCTCGGGTCCGCCGTCACGGCGGCCACGAAGTCCGCGTTCTGGTGGCCACGGAAGAGCGGCGTGTAGACGTCGTTGACGGCCGCGACCATGCTGTCGATGGCGTTGTAGGAGTTGTCGTAACCGTTGAGCAGTTGCTGGTCGACGTTCAGGTAGCGGGCCTGCTCGTTGGCGCTGTCGGTGAGGACGACGGCGTCGCCCAGGACGTTGCCGTTCGCGGCGGTGACGTCCCGCGAGTGCGCGTTGGCGAAGAAGGCGTCCAGGCCGCCCTCGGTGGCCGTGGCCAGGGTCGCGTCGTAGCTGCCGACGGACGGGTTGTTGTACTGCACGTAGTAGCCGGCCCGCAGGAAGAGGACCAGCTGCCACACACCGGTCGAGTCGTCCCCGGGGTAGCTGACGGCCGCGCTGCCGAGCGCGTTGGCTATCGAGACCATCTGCGGTTCGGCGAACACGTTGGCCGCGTCCGTGCCGGTGACGTTGAAGAGGGTGTTGACGCAGTCGGTGGTCGACGCCTGGACGAACGACACCAGCGCGGATCCGGTCCTGCTGCCGAAGTCGGCCGGGCTGCAGGACACCGCCGCCGCTCTGGCGTTGCTCTTGAGCTGAACTCCGGCGTGCGAGGCGGGCGCAGGCGTCGCGGGGGCCAGCGGAGGAATCGCGGATGCGGGAAGTTTGCCGTGCTGCTCGGCGGCCTGGTCGGACCTGGTGACGGCCCGGCCGACCGGCGACAGTGCACGAGCGTGCGCCGGCGTCGCGGCGGTGGCTGCGGTCGGCGTCTTCGCAACGTTTCGAGGCTGGGGGGCCGCGAGCGCGGGTGTCGCCAGGCCGGCGAGCGTGACGGCGGCGGCCAGACCGCTCGCCACGAGTCCGGGCAGGGTGGAGCGGTAGCGCATCTCTGCTCCTTCATGGATAGACGCCTCGAAGTGGGGGCTGTGTAAGGCGTGAGAGGGACGCTTTCATCTCACGCCGTCGCATTCAATACGGTGTGACATAGCACCTTGTGGGAGATCCCATAACACGCCGCCGCGACGGCCTCGGCGCCTGGCTTGGCGGGGTCGGCATCAGGGCGCCTTGTGCCGCCCTGCCGTCTCTTGCTGTCCTATGCCCCGGACGCCCACGCCTGAAAGTGCGGCGCCTGTGCGATGAGGTCGTGGTAGGCCGCCGTGGCGCAGCTGAAGAGGGTGTCCGCGACCTCGGCGGCGAAACTGTCGCACCGCCAGGCCAGCACGTAGCGACACCACAGCGGCGTGCCGGTCAGCGGCTTGACGAGGATGTCGGGGATCGGCCGCATGGTCGCCTGCACGACGGACACGCCGAGGCCGTCGGCGATCATGTTCTGCAGCTGGAGCTGGTCGCCCAGGAACTCATGGACGGCGGCCGGCGTGAATCCGGCCGCCGCGCAGGCCTGATGGAACACTCCCGGCCAGCCGGCGCCGTCGTCGGGGGTCAGGAACCAGGCGTCGTCGGCCAGGTCGGCGAGGGAGACCTCCAGGCGGTGCCTGAGGCGGTGCCGCGAGGGCAGGGCGACGAAGCACGGCGCGGTCGCGATCCCGCGATGCGTCACAGCGGCCGAATGCCGCAGCGGCAGGCCGGGATAGTCCGCAGCGATGGCCACGTCCACCTCGCCCTCCTGGAGGAGTTCGACGATCTCCGAGGACGAGTAGACACTTCTCACCGTGAGCGCGAGATCGGGGATCCGGTTCCTGGTCCGGACCACCATCCCGGACAGGACCGGAGAGTTGGTCGCCGCGATCCGGAGGGTCTGACGCGTTCCCGCGACGCTCCCGCGCGGACGGTGCCCGATCGCGTCCATCCGCGCCAGGACGTCGCGGGCCTGTGCCAGGACCTCGACACCGTACTCCGTCAGCACCACGCCTGACACCCTGCGCTCGAACAGCAACTCTCCGAAGTGGCTCTCGATGCGCCGGAGTTGAGTACTCATGGCCGGCTGCGAGTACCCCAGAACCGAAGCGGCCCGGCCCACACTCCCCGCATCGGCGATCGCACACAGCACCCGCAGGTGTCGTAGCTCCAGCTCCATTCGCGCTTTCCTCCCGACCGCACTCTCCTCTCATCCGCTCCGCATGAACAGATCACACGAGAAGGCCGAGACTTGTCCCGCACTGCGGGTTGCCCCCGCTGCCCGAGCGTCGTAGGCGGTGGGAAGCGTAGTACGGACGATCGCGACTCCCGGCCGGTCGACGGGCGCGGGCCGTGTCAGCCGGCGAACCCCGGCAGCACCAGACCGGACTCGTACGCGATCACCACCGCGTGGGTCCGGTTCTGCGCGCCGAGCTTGGCCAGCACGTTCCCGACGTGCGTCTTCACCGTCTCCAGGCTCACCGTGCACGACTCCGCGATCTCCGGGTTGGACAGGCCGGTGGTCATCAACCGCAGCACCTCCTCCTCCCGCCCCGTCAGCGCCGCCTTCGGCAACGCCTCGGCGGAGCCCAGCGGGCGGGCGGTGACCATCCGGCGCAGTGCCGCCGGGAAGAGGACGTGCGCAGGCCGCTGCGGGTCACCTCGTCGTCCGCGATCAGGAGTGTGACGGGGGCGCTCGCGTCGGCGCCGGTCGTGACGGCTGCGCTCGCCTCGGGGCCGGTCATGCCGGCAGCCGCACCGGCAGCCGCACCGGCAGCCGGACCGCCAGGCGCCAGTGCTGCTGCCCGTGCGGGCCGGCCTCGATCTCACCGTGCGGCAGCCGCACGCGCTCGGCCAGTCCGGGCAGGCCGTGCCCGGACGTCGGGAAGGCACCCGTGCCCCCGCCGGTCCCCGGCCCGCTCCGGTTGACCACACTGAGCTCCAGCCCGTCCGACGCGGCCGCCACCCGGACCGTGATCGGACCGCCGGCCCCGTGCCGCAACGCGTTCGTCAACCCTTCCTGCAGGATCCGGTACGCCGCCCGGGAGAGCGTCCCCTGCACCTGCACCTGCACCTGCGCCAACTCGCCCGACAGCTCCGGCTCCACCACCGCGCCCGCGTGCCGCAACCGGTCCAGCAGCTCGGGCAGGTCGGCCAAGGTCCGGGTCGGTGCTGTCCCCGCCGCCTCCTCGCGCAGCACGCCCAGCACGTAGTCCAGGTCCTCCAGCGCGGCCTGGGTCGACTCCTCGATGCTGCGCAGGGCGGCCCGCGCCGCCACCGGGTCGGCGGAGAGCACCTGCGGGCGTGCGGCCGCGCCTGCGGGCGGGCCGCCCGCCCGCCCGCAGGGAGGGGGAGCGTGGTCAGCGGCCGGGCTTGGCCAGCAGCAGCTCGGTGTTGTGGTCCAGCGGGGTGCCGAGCTTGGCCCCCGGGGTGGCGTACGGGTCGTTGAAGGAGAGCTCGCGGTAGAGCGAGGCCAGTCCGGCGTCCGAGGTGTCGTCGAAGGCGGTGCCGTAGGGGGCGGCGGACTCGATCAGGGTGGTGAAGAGCGAGAGGGTGCCGTCGCCGTTGTCGGTGACCTCGATGATCCGCGCGTGCTGCGGGAAGTCGATGTGCGAGGCGGTGTTGATCTCCCAGAACGCCCGCTCGGGCACCGCGTGGCCGTGTGCGGTGATCTGGTTCCGGTGGGTGTGGCCGTTCACCCAGGCCATGACGTTCGGGTAGCGCTGGAGCAGCGCGACCAGCGTGTTGCCGTCGTGCCGCAGCTCGAAGAAGTGGCGCGGGTCGAGCAGCAGGTTGCCCATGGTGGTGCTGGTGTGGTGGCTGAACAGCACCACCAGGCGGCTGTTCGAACCGCCGCGTACCAGCTTGCCGTTGGTGTCGTACCAGTGGTCGCTGTTGGCCCGCAGCTGCTGCTCCAGCCAGTTCAGCTGCGCGGTGCCGATCGAGCCGTCGGCGAAGCCGGCCGCGTTGGTGGTGTCCAGGCTGATGCCGAGGACGCCGGGGGATATCTCGAAGGTGTAGTAGAGGTTGCCGCTGTTGGCCGCGTCCGAGGTGAAGCCGTGGCCGTAGGGGCCGGCGCCGGTGTAGGCCGGGTTGAGGTGCGCCTGGGCGAACTGCTTGGTGGTGAACGGCTGGCGGCGTGCGTCCGGGGTGATCTCGCGCACCGCCTCGGCGTCCTCCAGCAGCTTGCCGAGCAGCAGCACGGCGGCGGCCGGGTCGCTCTTCAGCAGGCCGGCCAGCTTCGCCGCGTCGGCGTCGTCGCAGCCCTCGATCTTGCGGTCGCCGGTGTACAGCGAGTTCAGCAGCCCGATGTCCGGCAGCGTGCCCTCGATGCTGTCGTCGTGGTTGCCGACCGTGGTGTACCAGGGCGTCTTCAGGCCGGGTGCCTTGAACTCGCGGCCGGCCGCGCTCAGGAAACCGGGGACCTGGGGGAAGCCGACCGCCTTGTAGCTGTCCTGGTAGGCGCTCTCGGGGTTCCAGTAGGCGGCGTCGCCGGAGTTCTGCACGCCCTCGTAACGGCTGGTGTCGCCGCTGTTGGGCGTCACCTGACCACCGCTCATCACCGTCAGGTACCAGTCGAGTTCGAGCTGCTCGTGGTTGTCGGTGTTGTCACCGGTGGCCATCACCAGGCTGAACGGCAGGCCGGTGTACGGGCCGGCGGCCACCTCGTTCACCCGCTCGACCAGCGAGGAGGCGCCGCGCACGGTGAGCGTCTCCTGCGGGCGGTGCGCGGCGTCGTTCCAGCGGGCCAGGTACTCGAAGCGCATCGGCGACTCGGTGTCGCACAGGTGCATATCGGTGAACTGGACGAAGCTCGCCAGGCCGGTGCGCCGGCCGTCTCTGCCGGCCTGCGCAGCGGCCAGGTCGGCACGGACCACCAACGGCCAGCCCGGTCCGGAGAGCAGCCGCCGGTAACCGCCGCTGCCGAGCGGGGTGGCGACCTCCTCCAGCGTCGTACCGCCGACCGCCACCGCGCGCGCCGCAGTGGCCGCCAGTGCGCTGTCGCGGGCGGCGGCCGACGCGAACGTCCCGCCGGCCAGCGAGAGCGCGGCACCTGCGGCCGTGGCCGAAGCGCCGCCGACGAAGCGGCGGCGACTGAACGCGGACATGTGTATCCCCCTTTAGACACACCGCCGGGGGCCCTGACGGCGCCGGCGGAGAACGGTGTACGACGAGTGGCCCACCCCGAGCGGCGGCAGGCCGTGAGCGCACGTTACCGGCTGGTACTCACGATCGGCAGTCCTGCGGACCGAACAGTGGGCGAACAGTTCGGATGGCTCCGGGACGAACCCGGGCATCGCGCGGGGCTCACGCGGCAGCGCGCTGCCGGTCGGCCAGAACTGACGATGCGTCATCATTTCTTCAGCTGCCAGGTCTATGCGCGTAAACCGGTGGCCCGCCACACTGCTGGGCAGCTTCGTCGCACAGGACGGCCAGTCCCCACCCGGCGATCGCAGTTCCCTCGGGCTGCCGGGTTCCGTCCCTCACCGGGTGGCGCTCGTGCGCATGACCAGGAAGTGGTGGAAGATCCTGGCGGCGGTCATCGCCGTCGCGCCTCGGCGTCGTCACCCGCCCGGTCCGCCGGACCGGGCGGGCACCGGCATCCTGCGGGCACCTCACGGAACCCGATCCGGTCGTCCTCGGTGTACCGGTCGCGGCCTTTCCGCCCGTCAACTCTCCTGCAAGGGAGAGGTCATGGACCCGGGCGGATCACCGAGCGCAGGTCCGGGTACATTCTCGCCATCGACAGCAGATCCACCATCGCGTCGAGGGGAACGGAGAGTACCGTGGGCGAGCACGCCCGGGACCAGCGGCGCGAGAGCGGCGCGCTGGAGGCCGAGGTCATGGCCGTGCTGTGGGCCGAGGGAGTTCCGATGACAGCGGGTCAGGTCCACACGGCGCTCGGGGCCTCGGCGCCGGTCTACAAGACGGTGCTGACCGTGCTGGGCCGATTGCACGGCAAGGGTCTGCTGGAGCGCGAGCGGGTCGGCCGGGCCCATGCCTACGTTCCCCGCAGGGGACCGGCCGATGAGGTCGCCTCCGAGATGAACCAGGCGTTGGTACGCGGCGCCGACCGCTTCGCCGTGCTCCAGCGGTTCGTCGACGGGCTCGACCCGGACGACGAGCGAGCACTGCGTGACCTGCTCGACAGCCGGGACTAGGCACTTCACCGCAGGAGGGCCGCCGTGTACTTCACCGTCTACGTACTGCTGCTCGCCCCTGCGGTCCTGGTCGCGGCCGGCCCCACCGTGTCCCGGTACCTGGCTCCGGCCGCCGCCGTCCGGGTGCTCACGTGTCTCACGGCGGTGGCCGCCGGTGCCACGGTGTGGGCGCTGACCGTGCTCGCCGTCGGCGGGCTCGCCCACACCGCACAGGTGCAGGCGTACGCACACAGTAGCCCGAGGAGGCTCGCGGCGGCCGACCCGGTCCCGTACGGCTTCGGAGTGATCGCCGCCGCCCTGCTCGCCACCGCACTCGTACGGCTGGCGGCCACGCGGTGGCACCGCGCAAGGGAGCTCCGGGCCCTGGACGCAGTGCGGGCCCGCCCGGCAGCGGGAGACCTGATCGTCCTGCCGGCTGATCATGCGGACGCCTACGCGCTGCCGGGCCGCCCGGGGCGGATCGTGGTGACGGTCGGGATGCTGCGGGCTCTGCCCGTCGACGAACGCGCCGTCCTGCTCGCTCACGAGCGAGCTCATCTGACGCATCATCATCACCGTTACGCCGCAATCGCCCAGGCCGCCGCCGCGCTGAACCCGCTGCTGGGGCGCCTGCGCGACGAGATCGCCTTCGGCGTCGAGCGGTGGGCGGACGAGGCCGCCGCAGAGGCTGTCGCCTCGCGAGAGCTCGCGGCCCGCTCGCTGGCCCGTGCCGCACTCGCCACCACCTGCCTCCCCGGGCCGCCTCCGGCTCTCGCCTACCTGCGCCACCGCATCGCCGCCCGCGTCGGCGCACTGCGGGCCACGGGCCCGACCAGCCGTCGGCGCCGGGTGTGGCCGGCCGCAGTCGCGGCGCTGGCCACGGCGGTTGCCCTGGCCGACGCCACCGTCGCGCTCGTCCGCTGCCTGAACACCCTCCTCCCGTAGTCGGACAACGGGTCCCCGCTGCGCCCGGCAGGCCCCCGGTGGTGCCAACGCCACGATGCGATGCGGGTGTTGTGCCCGAGGAGATGTCGGTCGCTGTTGGTCGCACATCTTGTGCGATGTCATGTCCCGGGCCAGACTTCCGAGTTGCGAACACGTGTGCACTCTTACGTAGGCGTCCCCCGCTCCCGCGAGCCGGGCGAAATCCGGCTGCCCGAAAGGACGTTCAGCGTCACGCCCGGTCCCCGGTCGAGGCTGAACAGGTACGACCACGTGACCCTCTGCTGAACAGCGCCACCCAACCTGGGGCGTGCCGCCGTGCCACAGCACCACGGCCCGCCTCACGCCATTCCGTACCTCCGCACGGTCGAGCACCAACCCCACTGGCGCGACCGGGCCGGCAGACCCGCCCGGCCCAGACACAGGAGCTCTCCGGATGAAACGATCCCTCCTGCCCACCTGGCGGCGCGCACTCGCCGCCTCGGCCTCGGCGGCCCTCGTGCTGGCCGGCGCCGCCTTCACGGCGAGCCCGGCCCAGGCCGCCACCTCGATCACCAACGGCGGCTTCGAGAGCGGTAATCTCTCGGGCTGGACGACGGCCGGGACAACCTCGGTCACCACCAGCGGTCCGCACAGCGGAAGTTACGCGGCCCAGCTCGGCGGCACCGCCCCGACCAACGGCGCCTCCTCGATCAGCCAGTCCTTCACCGCTCCGACCGGCAGCCCGCAACTGGGCTTCTGGTACGACGTGTTCTGCCCCGACACGGTCACCTACGACTGGGCGACGGCGACCCTGAAGGACACCACCAGCAACACCACCGCCACTGTCCTGCCCAAGACCTGCACCAACGGCGGAGGTTGGAAGCAGGTCACCAGCAACCTGACCGCAGGCCACAACTACACGCTGACGCTCACCAGCAAGGACGACAACTACCCCGGTGACCCGACCTACACCCTCTACGACGACGTCACCCTCAGCGGCGGCACGACGGCCAACGACTTCTCCCTCTCCGACAGCCCCGCCTCGGCGAGCGTCAACGCGGGTGGCTCGGCCACCTCGACCATCTCCACCGCAGTGACCTCGGGCAGCGCCCAGAGCGTCGCGCTCTCGGCCTCGGGCCTGCCGACGGGTGCCTCCGCCGCCTTCAATCCGACCTCGGTCACCGCCGGCGGCTCCTCGACCCTGACCGTCACGACCGCCGCCGGCACAGCGTCCGGCACCTACCCGATCACCGTGACCGGTACCGGCACCTCGGCCACCCACACCACCACGTTCAGCGTGACCGTCAACGGGACCGGGCCGAACCTGATCCAGGTCAGCACCGACCCGTTCACCAACACCACCAGCCAGCACGCCACCGAACTGGAGCCGGACACCTTCGCCGTCGGCAACACCATCGTCGGCGCCTCCCAGGTCGGCCGGTTCACCGACGGCGGCGCCTCCGACACCGGGTGGGTCACCTCCACCGACGGCGGCAGCACCTGGCAGCACGGCATGCTGCCGGGCATCACCACCTATCAGGGTGGCGGCAGCTTCGCCCGGGTCTCCGACCCGACCGTCGCGTACGACGCCAAGCACGGCACCTGGATGATCGCCGGCCTGGTCATCGACGCCAACGTCAACGGCGCGGGCGTGAGCGTCAGCCGTTCCGCCGACGGGCTGACCTGGCAGAACCCGGTGATCGCGGTCGGCAACGACGGCCAGGGCTACGACAAGGACTGGATCGTCTGCGACTCCACGCCGACCAGCCCGCACTACGGCAACTGCTATGTCGAGGTCGACCTCACCTCCTCCGGCAACGCGGTGATCATGGCCACCTCCACCGACGGCGGCGCCACCTGGTCCACCCCGGCCTCACCCGCCAGCGGCGACGCCGGACTCGGCGGCCAGCCCCTGGTCCAGCCGAACGGCAACGTCGTGGTCCCGTTCTCCACCGACGGCGCCTCCGTCCGCGCCTTCACCTCCACGGACGGCGGCGCGAGTTGGGGCTCCTCCGCACTCGTCTCGAACATCACCAACGCCACCGTCGCCGGCGGCCTGCGCGACGGTAGCGGCCTGCCCTCCGCCGAGATCGACGCGAGCGGCAAGATCTACGTCGCCTGGCAGGACTGCCGGTTCCGCTCCGGCTGCTCCTCCAACGACATCGTCTACTCGACCTCCACCGACGGCACCACCTGGTCGGCGGTGACCCGGGTGCCGATCGACGCCACCACCAGCGGCGCGGACCACTTCATCCCCGGCTTCGGCGTCGACCGCACCACCTCGGGTGCGACCGCCAAGCTCGGTCTGTACTACTACTTCTACCCGAACGCCAACTGCACAGCTGCCACCTGCCAGTTGGAGGTCGGCTTCATCTCCTCCACCAACGCCGGCGCCACCTGGAGCACCCCGCAGACGGTCGCCGGACCGATGTCGCTGTCCCAGGTCGCCAGCAGCACCCAGGGCAGCATGGTCGGTGACTACATCTCCTGCTCCGTGGTGAACGGCAGGAGCATCTCCGTCTTCGCCGTCGGCAAGACCCCGACCAACGGCCAGGCCTTCGACGAAGGCATGTACACCGTCCAGAGCGGGCTCGCGCTGCGCTCCGGCACCAGGCCCTCGACCACCGGCCCGGTCCTGTTCAGGGCGCCGAACCACACCAGGGGAGGCGCGCTGCCCGTACGGAACTGACGGACCGCAGCACCGGCGGCCGGCCCACCCTCCCCGGTGGGCCGGCCGCCCTCGCGTGCGCCGACGCCTCAGCGGCCCTGGCCGGTGGCCGGGGCCGTCTTCGGAGAGGCCGGCCCGGTGGGGAGCGTGCCGAGCAGTGCGGCGGTGCCCTGCTCGGCGAGGTCCTCGGCGTGGGCGGGGAGGGGTGTGCCGGCCCGCAGATGGCGGCGGACCAGCGAGAGGGGCAGATCGACCAGGGCGAGAGTGACGCATTCGGTGGCCTTGGGGCCCTCGGCGCCCAGGCCCTCGGCGAGGGCTGCGAGGGCGGTGCGTACGCGCTGGTCGCCGCGCTCGGCGCGGTGGAGGTGTTCCTCGGACCAGTCGGCGCGCCCGAACTCCTCGGCGCCGTAGAGGAGGAGAGCGGCTTCCTGCGGGTGGGCGCGGCTCCAGGCGACGACGTGGCGGGCCGCCGCGCGCCCGGCCCGCCGCGCGTCGGTGTCCGCTTCGAGGGCCTTGAAGTAGCCCTCCTGGAAGCTCTCGACCGTCCGCAGCCACGCCTCGGCGAGCAGTGCGGTCCGTCCGGGGAAGCGGTGGTACACCGAACCGCTCGGGGCTCCCACCTCCTTGGCGACCGCAGACATGGTCACCCCGGCGGGGCCCGATACGGCGGCCCGTCGCACGGCGGCGTCCAGGAGCTGGTTCGTGTCGAAGCGGGGTGGTCTGGCCATGAATAGGAGAGTACTCTCCAAAATATTAGAGAGCTACCTCTAAAACGAGTCCCGGGAGGACGCATGGGCGTCTACAACGTGCACGAGCGCTTGCTGGCCGCGAAGGAGAGCGAGGTGGGAGCGCTGATCGACACCCTGTCCAGCTGCGACGACCAGCTCTGGGCGCAACTGGGCTGGCCGCAGATGGAGTTCGACCGCCCGCTGGCAGCCGGAGCGGTCGGCGGACACGGCCCGGTCCGCTACACCGTCGCCGCGTACGTCCCCTCGAAGTGGGTGCGCTTCACTTTCAGCGGGCCGCGCGGCTTCCACGGCTTCCACGAATACACCGCCCTGGCCGTCGACGAGGAGCACACGCTGCTGCGCCACACCCTCGCCATGGACGCCCGTGGGCCGGCCCGTCTCGGCTGGCCGCTCGTCTGGCGGCCGCTGCACGACGCATGCCTGGAGGACAGCCTGGACCGCGCCGAACTGGCCTGCACGGGCGCGGTGGCCCGCCCGGCGCACTGGAGCCCGTACGTACGGCTGCTACGCGGTCTCAAGCACTGACCACCGGGCACGCGCGCTCACGTCCGGGCCGCCAGGGGTTCGGGCGTGAGCACGCTTCAGGTGAACGGGGCGGCGGCGGGTCTGCGGTGTTCGGGGTCATCTTGGGCGACCGTGGTCGTCCAACCCTGGTCGAGTAGGAGGCAGGCCTGGTCGACGGCGGCGGCGGGGTCGGGGCTGGAGCCGGCGAACGCGAGGATTTCGAGGGTGAACCGGGCGTAGGCGGCGCAGATGAGGTCGTCGTGCGGCCGGCCGGTCTGGTCGGCCAGGGCGCGGGCCAGAGCGTGTTCGTGGCGCAGCCACATCGTGCGCGAGTACTCGCGAAGGGCCGGGGTCTCCTGGACGAGCCGCTGGAAGTCGGCGAAGCGGGGGTCTCGGGTGTGGGCCGAGTCGACGAAGCCGATGAGGTGGGCGCGTAGAGCGTGCGGGACCGTCTGACCCGGCGGGCGGTCGGTGACCGCGCGGACCAGGGCGGCCTCGTTGCGGGCGTCCTCGTCGAAGACCAGGGCTTCTTTGCCTTGGGGGAAGTAGTTGAACAGGGTCGACACCGACACGTCGGCGCCCTCGGCGATCTCGCGGACGCCCACCTGCTCGTAGCCGCGTTCCAGGAACAGCCGCAGCGCCGTGTCGGCGATCGCCTGGCGGGTGGCGGCCTTCTTGCGTTCGCGCCGCCCGCCCGTTCCTGCGCGGTCGATCGTCTCTGCCATGCCCGCAACCCTACCCGGCATCGAGCAAAGTTAGAACGGTTGCATATTTGGAGTCATTGCAAAATAATGAAGGCGGTGCCCGACGGGTCCGCGACACAGGGCCGTGGCCATGATCCGGCGCCGACGAAGGAGCACCACCATGAACTCCGTAGCACCCGCCCAGGCCAGGATCAGCATCATCGGCGCCGGACCCGGCGGGCTGACCTGCGCCCGCATCCTCCAGCGGCGCGGCATCGCGGTCACCGTCCACGACCGCGACCCGGGCCCCGACGCGCGCAACCAGGGAGGCACCCTGGACCTGCACGCCGACAACGGCCAGATCGCCCTGCGCGAAGCCGGCCTGCTCGACGAGTTCTTCAAGCTGGCCCGCCCCGAAGGACAGGAGATGCGCCGGCTGGACCCGACCGGCACGATCACGTCCCACCAGGTCCCGGCAGCCGACGAGCTCTTCAAGCCGGAAATCGACCGTGGCCAGCTGCGCGACCTGCTGCTGGACTCCCTGCAACCGGGAACCGTGCACTGGGGACGCACCCTCGACATGATCAGCGGGCCCGCCGATGGGCCGCGGCAGCTGCACTTCGCCGACGGCACGACCATCGAGACCGATCTGGTCATCGGCGCTGACGGCGCCTTCTCCCGGGTACGCCGGGTCGTGTCCCCCGCCGTCCCCCGGTACACCGGGGTGAGCTTCCTGGAGGCACGGTTCTCCGACGTCGAGAACCGCCACCCCGACATCGCCGACCTGGTCGGCCCGGGCGGCGCCCATGCGGCCGACGGCGAGCGGGGCCTGTTCGCCCAGCGCAACAGCGGAGACCACATCCGCGTCTACGTCATCCAGCGGGTCCCGGTCGACTGGGTGGGCCGGAGCGGCCTGACCGCCGGCGACACCGACGGCATCCGCGCCCTACTCCTCGACAGGTACGCCCACTGGGCGCCCCGCCTGCGCCAGATGATCACCGACAACGACGGTCCCTACGTCGACCGCCCGATCTTCGCCCTCCCCGTCCCGCACACCTGGGAGCACAACCCGACCGTGACCCTGCTCGGCGACGCCGCCCACCTCATGCCCCCACTCGGCGTCGGCGTCAACCTCGCCATGCTCGACGCCGCCGAACTCGCCCTGGCTCTCGCGAACGAGGCCACCCTCGACGACGCCGTCCGCACCTACGAGAAGACCATGCTCTCCCGCTCCACCGAGACGGCCAAGATGCTCGAAGGCGGCGCCGAACACCTGCTGTCCGCCGACATCCCCGCCTTCGGCGGCGAGGGCGACGCCCAGCCCTGAGCCTCTGCCCGCGAGAACGAGGACACCGGGAGGACCCTGTGGGCGGTTGGACCACGGGCCGAGTCCAGAAGCATCACGCTGAGTAGAGGCCTCAGCCCGAGGGCGCGGCGAAGTCGGGCCGTACCGCGTGTCGGCGAGCACACTGGAGGAGTTGTCGCCTCTCCGGCCCCGCGACAGTCTGGGCGGTGAACCATGGCAGAGACCAGCGACGCGGCACGGACCGTGATCCTGACCGTGGACGACGATCCCGCAGTCTCCCGGGCCGTCGCTCGCGACCTGCGCCGCCGCTACGGTGACGCGTACCGCGTCGTGCGTGCCGAGTCGGGCGCGGCGGCGCTCGACGCCCTGCGCGAGCTGAAGCTGCGGGGCTCCCCGGTCGCGATGATCCTGGCCGACTACCGCATGCCGCAGATGGACGGCATCGAGTTCCTGGAGCACGCCCTCGACCTGTTCCCCGGCGCGCGGCGCGTGCTGCTGACTGCCTACGCCGACACCGACGCGGCGATCGACGCGATCAACGTCGTCGACCTCGACCACTACCTGCTCAAGCCGTGGGAGCCGCCGGAGGAGAAGCTCTACCCCGTGGTGGACGATCTGCTGGAGTCCTGGCGGGCCGGCGACGGCCGGACGGCGGGCACCATCAGAGTCGTCGGGCACCGCTGGTCGGCGCAGTCCTCGCAGATCCGGGAGTTCCTGGCCCGCAACCAGGTGCCCTACCGCTGGTACAACTCCGACGAGCCGGAGGGCCGGAGGCTGCTCTCCGCCGCAGGGCAGGACGGGCTCCGGCTGCCACTCGTGGTCACTCCGGACGGTGCGACCCTCGTCGAGCCGCAGGAACGGGAGCTGGCCACGTGGGTGGGTCTTTCGACGACACCGGCGGCCGACTTCTACGACCTCGTCATCGTCGGCGGCGGGCCCGCGGGCTTGGGCGCGGCCGTGTACGGCGCCTCGGAAGGGCTGCGAACGGTCCTGGTCGAGCGCTCGGCGACCGGAGGCCAGGCGGGCCAGAGCTCACGGATCGAGAACTACCTCGGCTTTCCCGACGGCGTCTCCGGCGCGCAGCTCACGGATCGGGCACGCCGGCAGGCGGCGAAGTTCGGCGCCGAAATGCTGACGGCGCGCGAGGTCACCGCCCTGGAGGCGAACGGCGCCGCCCGCACAGTGCGGTTCTCGGACGGCTCCACCGTGTCGGCGCACTGTGTGATCCTCGCGACCGGCGTGTCCTACCGGCAGCTGGACGTGCCGGGAGCGGCCGAGATGACCGGGCGCGGTCTGTACTACGGCTCGGCGCTGACCGAGGCCCTCGCCTGCCAGGACCACGACGTGTACATCGTCGGCGGGGCGAACTCCGCGGGCCAGGCCGCGATGTTCCTGGCCCGGGGTGCCAAGTCGGTCACCCTGTTGGTGCGCGGCCCGTCGCTGTCGGCCTCCATGTCGCACTACCTGCTGCAGCGCGTCGAGGACGCCCCCACGATCTCGGTACGCACCGACACGGTCGTGGCGGCCGTCCACGGCAAGGAGCACCTGGAGGGGCTGACCCTGCGCAACACCGTGAGCGGGGAGACCGAAGAGGTCGACGCACAGTGGATGTTCGTGTTCATCGGCGCGGCCCCCATGACCGACTGGCTCGACGGCACGGTGACCAGGGACTCGCACGGCTTCCTCCCCACCGGCCCCGATCTGACGGCCGACGGGCGCCCACCGGCCGGATGGGCGCTGGACCGGCCGCCGTACCACCTGGAGACGAACGTGCCCGGAGTCTTCGTGGCGGGGGACGCCCGCGCCGAGTCCGCCAAGCGGGTCGCCTCCGCAGTCGGCGAGGGTGCCATGGCCGTCATGCTCGTGCACCGCTATCTGGAGCAGTCATGACCAGCGGCCCGCTTCGGTGCCAGGAGGACGAGCTGCGTTCGCTGTTCCTGTTCGAGAAGCTGGCGCCCGACCAGTTGGCGCGGCTGTGCCGCGACGGCCACGTGGAGTGGTTCGACCCGGGCCCGGTCTACCGGGAAGGCGATCCGGCCGCGAACCTGTACGTGCTGTTCCACGGAACCGTGATCCTCTCGCGCAGCGTCGGCGGCCAGGAGGTGGACTTCAGCCGCACATCCGCGCCCGGCGTCTATGCCGGGGCCTTCCAGGCGTACCTCGGCGACCAGGTGCCCCAGGTGTACAACAACTCGATGCGGGTGACCGAGCGGTCCCGGTTCTTCGTGCTGCCGGCGGAGGCGTTCGCACAGATCATGCGCGGCTGGTTCCCGATGGCCGTCCACCTGCTGGAGGGCCTGTTCTTCGGCTTCAAGAACACCCAGGAGGCGGTCGGCCAGCGGGAACGGCTGCTGGCGCTCGGATCGGCGACCGCCGGGCTCACCCACGAGCTCAACAACCCTGCTGCCGCCGCCGTGCGCGCCGCCGCCGCACTGCGTGAACGCTTCGCCGCAGTACGCCGCGAGTTCGGCGAACTCGCGGCCGAGCCGCATCGAGGCGCAGACCTCGCCCAGTTGAGCGAGCTGGTGGACCTGACCGTCGGCCGGCTGGGCCCGGCCCAGTCGCTCAGCCCGCTGCAGGCTGCGGACCGAGAGGACGAGCTCGGCGACTGGCTGGAGGAGCACGGCATCGAAGACGGCCGGCAGATCGCGCCGGTGCTCGTCCAGGCGGACCTGGGCACCGACTGGCTCGATCGGATCGCCGCTTCCCAGCCCGAGTACCTGCTCGGCAGGGCCCTGAAGTTGCTGAGCTGCACGGTCGAGGCCGAACTGCTGCTGAACGAGATCGACGACGCCACGCACCGCATCTCCGCACTCGTCGGCGCGGCGAAGCAGTACACGCAGCTGGACCGGGCCCCCTATCAGAACGCCGACGTACACGAGCTGCTGGACAGCACGCTGATGATGCTCGCCGCGAAGATCGGCCCGAACATCACGGTCGTGCGCGATTACGACCCCGCCTTGCCCCGCATCCCCGGGTACCCCGCCGAGCTGAACCAGGTGTGGACGAACCTGATCGACAACGCGGTGTGGGCCATGCGCAGCAACAGCTCCGGCGGCACCCTCACCGTCCGCACCGCACGGGACGGGGACCACGTGCTGGTCGAGTTCCGCGACACCGGCCCGGGCGTGCCCCCCGAGGTGCGCGACCGCGTCTTCGACCCGTTCTTCACGACCAAACCGGTCGGCGAAGGCACGGGCCTCGGCCTGGACATCTCCTGGCGCATCATCGTCAACCGCCACGGCGGCGACCTGCGGCTCGCATCCACGCCGGGCGACACCTGCTTCCAGGTCCGCCTCCCGATCAACCCCATCAGGCCCGGCCCCCCGCTGGAGCGGCCATGAACACCGAGCACACCACGAGCACACCCGCAGCCCGGGCCACCGCGCCCGCAGCCACCAACTCCACGAAGAGTCGCTGCGGCGAGAGAAGCGCACCAAGGAGGCCCGACGCCAACTGCGGATCGCCCTCGACCTCTTCGACGCCATGGGTGCCCACGGCTTCGCCGCCCGCACCGCCCGGGAGCTGTCCGCAGCCGGAGGCCCTCAAGCTGAGCGGGCGTCCCGATCGGCCGTCAGCCGGCCGCACGCTCCAACCACTCCAACGAGCGCCGGGATTCGGCGGCGAGCGGGTGGTGGGGGCCGTACAGCCGCTCGGTGTCGAGGAGCAGCCGGAGCAGCACCGTGCGGGCGCCGGTGTGGTCGGCGGTGGCAAGGAGCAGCTGTGCTGTCCGGTGGCGGACCTCCAGCGCGAGCGACGGGTCGGCGGCGGCGTCGCGGTCCAGCTCGGACAGCAGCAGTTGGTACTCGGCGAGCGCCGAGGTGTGCTCGCCGAGCTGGTCGAGGCACTGCGCCGCCTCGATGCGAAAGCGCAGGGCCTGCGGGTCGTCGGGGCGGGTCGTGGCCGCGCGCTGGTCGGCCAGCAGCCGCAACTCGGGCAGCGCGGCCTGGAACTGACCGTCCTCCAGCAGGGTCGTGGCGTACTGCTTGCGCAGCATGTGGACGACGGGTGAATCAGGTCCGTGGGCCGCGACGGCGGCGGGCAGTGCGCTGCCGAGCACGCCCACGGCCTGGGTGATCCGGCCCGCGTCCAGCAGGAGCTTGGCCTGCTCGACGGCGGCGGCGACGTCGGCCTTGCGGCTGGCCGACGGGGCTGCGGCCGACGGGGCTGCGGTCGGAGGTTGCGGCGGTTGCGGAGCCTGCGGCGATGGCCGGGGCAGTGGTGGCGTGCCGTGCCAGGGTGCGTGGGGTTGCCGGAACGGCCGGGTCGGGTCCATCGGTGTGCCGGGGTCCTCGGGGCCGGTCGGGGCCGACCCGGGCAGCAGCGGTGCGAGCGTCCGGTAGACCTCCGCAGCGTCGGCGGGCCGGTCCAGGGGGTCCTTGGCGAGCAGCCGCAGGACCAGTTCCTCCAGCGCCTGCGGCACCTCGGGGCGGATCCGGCGCAGCGGCGGGGGCGGCTCGTGCAGGTGCTGGTGCAGCACGCCGAGCGCCGACGAGTAGGCGAACGGGAGCGTGCCGCTGAGCAGTTCGTGCAGGATCACGCCGAGCGAGTAGAGGTCGGTGCGTGGGCCGACCTCGCGGTCCATGGCCTGTTCCGGAGCCATGTACGCGGGGCTGCCGATAGGTGAGCCGGTCAGGGTGAGCCGGGTGGTGTCGCTGTTCAGGACGGCGGCGATCCCGAGGTCGAGCACGACCAGGGTGCCGTCGGGGCGGACCATGATGTTGCGCGGCTTGAGGTCGCGGTGCACCGCCGGCACCGCGTGCACGGCGGTCAGGATCGGGCATAGCTGCGCCGCCACGGCCACGGCCCACGGCCAGGGGTAGGGGTCGTGCTCGGCGAGGTGGTCGGCCAGGTCCGCACCCTGGACGTACTGCATCACCAGGTAGAGGTCGTCGCCGTGGCCGGTGGCGTCGTGCACGGTGACCAGCCCCGGGTGGTCGACCTGGGCGGTGACCCGGCACTCCCGGGCGAACCGCCGCCGCAGTTCGGCGTCCTGTTCCGCTGCGGCGCTCCGGTTGGGCTGCAGCAGCTTGACGGCCACCCAGCGGTCGAGGGTGCGGTCGTGGGCCTTCCACACCTGGCCCATGCCGCCCTGCCCGATGAGCGTCGCCAGCTCGTAGCGGCCTGCGACGAGCCGGCCCTTCACGCGCGGTCCTGCTGCTGCAGATAGGCACTCAGTTCGTCGAGCTCGGCCCTGACCTGCCCGATGCGGTCCTGGCGCGCCATGCCCGGGGGCGGGCCTGCGGGGGCGGTCCGGACGTCGGCCATGCGAGGAGTCCCGTACGCTCGCGGCGGGCGCAGGTCGGCGGCGGGGAAGTAGGCCGCGACGGAGACCGCCGTCCCGAGCAGCAGCACCATTCCGGTGGTGGTCTGCCAGCTGCTGTCGTCGGCATTGCACCCGATCAGCACGATCCCGGCGACGGACGCCACCGCCGATGCGCCGAAGAACAGCCAGTCACGTCCTCGGTTGTGCACGATCGCCAGCCGCAGCATCGGTATCCAGCCGAGCATCCCCAGGCTCAGCACCGGAACGGCGGTGAGCACGACCCGCAGCAGCACGGTCCCCACTCGCGCGCCTCGTCGGCGCTGCGGCGTTGTCGTGACGGGGCCGTACATGGCTCAGCTCCTGGCGGCGGCGGGTGATCGGCGGTTGGCCGGGGTCAGCCTACCGACCCCGGTGCGGCCGCTCGTCCGCCGGCGTCACGACGGGCTGATGCTCCCGTCCGTCAGCCCGTCGTAGAGGCCCTGGACGAGCAACTCGCCCAACCCGGCGGCCAGCCGCGACGCCTCCTCGAAGGCGGCGACGGCACGGAACCGCTGGCCGTAGCGCCGCTGGTCGGCCAGCGGCAGCCGGGGCACCTGGAGCCGGCGGACGTCCAGTCGGGTCGCGGACGAGGTGAAGCTGCTGGCCTGCCGGGTGTTCGCGGTGCCACGCAGGAACCCGGCAAGGAACCACGGGTCCAGGGTGGCCGGGTCCGGCCGCAGCAGGTACAGGTTGCGGCCCAGTGCCGCTCCGGCCGTGTCCTCGTCGATCACGCGGGCCGCCGCGCCCCGGCTGAGCACCGGGATCACCACGTCCCCGACCTGGGTGAGCACCGGCTCCTCGGCCTCGCCCTCGGGCAGCACACCGGAAGGGGCGCCGCCCGACACGACGTCGTGCTCGGTCAGCACCGGCGGACCGCCGCCCGAGCCGGCTCCGGCGCCGCCGGTGCGCATCAACAGGGCCGCTGTCCTGGCCAGTTCGCCCAGGCTTGTGAGTGCCCAGTGCGCCGGCGCGCGCTGGCCGCCGGCCGCCGGCGCCAGTTCCGCGGTGCGGCGCAGGGCGATGGTCAGGCGGTCGCTCACCTCGTTCAGGGCCGCCTCGCCGGTGCCTGCCGCTCGTACCGGCAGGTGCCGGGCCGGGGTCACGTCCACGTCGTCGTCCAGCAGCTCGACCAGCGGGATCGTCCGGCTGACTCCGGGCTGCTGCGTAGCCGAGCCCTCGCGGTCGAAGGCGTGCCAGTGCTCCAGCACCGTGCTGTAAAGCTCCGGCCAGGGCGGATTGTCCCGGCCGTCCGCCCGGTCGGCGACGTTCACCACCAGCAGCCGGTGCGGCTCGGGCACGTCCGCTGCGGGGCGGCGCAGCACCCACAGGTGCAGCGGGACTCCGTACGGCGGCGCCGCGCCCGCAGGCAGCGCGACGACCGCCCGCAGCGCCCCGCGGCGCAGCAGGTCCGCCCGGATCCGCCGGCCCGACTTGCGGGAGGCCGCGGCGGGCGGCATCAGCAGCACGGCGGTGCCGTTCTCGCGCAGATGGGCCAGGGCGTGCTGCACCCAGGCCAGTTCGGACTCGGCCCGCGGCGGCAGCCCGTACTCCCACCGGGTGTCGTAGGCGAGCTCCTCGTGCCCCCAGGAACGGTCGTTGAACGGCGGGTGGCACAGGACGACGTCCGCGTGCAGGCCCGGGTGCGCGTCGGCGCGCAGGCTGTCGCCCACCCTGATCCGCGCGGGGCCCCCGGCGTGCAGCGCGAGGCGCAGCGCGGTGAGCGCCGCCAGGTCGGGATCGGCTTCCTGGCCGGCCGCGGTGGCGCCGGGGCCGAGGGTGGCGAGCAGGCCGCCGAAGCCGCAGGCGGGGTCCAGCAGGAGTTCGGCCGGGCCCGCGAGTTCGGCCATCAGCTCGCAGAGCGGTGCCGGGGTCAGCGTGTACTGGCGGTGCCCGGCTTCCAGGTGACGCCCCAGCAGGAACTCGTACGCCTGGCGGGGACCGAGCTCGTCCGCGAGCTGCGCGGCGCCGCGCAGCAGGGTCGGACGCTCGGTCAGCTCGGGATCAGCGGGCACGGGCACCGCGTGGTCCTCGCCCAGGCGGGAGCGGAGCGCCGCTGCGAGCGCTTGGGGAAACTCGTGGCTGAGGTCGGCGTCCGCGCCGAGCAGCCGCTGCCACAGGAGCGGCCGATCGTGCAGCAGCAGGACGGTACCGACCAGGCGCAGGGCGGTCGCCGCTCCGCCCGGATCCCGCTCGACCTGCTGCCAGACCCGCTCCCGTAGCGGTACCTGGTCGAGCTTGCCCTGGTCGCGCAGCCACCGCTCCACCTCGGCCAGCTCGAAGACCGGACTGGCGTCGGTGCCACCGACCGGCTTGGGGAAGTCGGCATGCCTACGCCGCCAGTTGCTGACCGCGGCGCGACCGACCCCGGCGAACCGCGCGATCCCGGCAGCGGTGACTTCGGTCCTGCTCTCCGGCACTGAGTAGCTCCTCTGTGGCGACGTGACACTGCAGCCGATCCTACAACCTGCCTCACACAGTGAATGCGTGTTGACGCGGTTCACAGGTCATGTTCTTATTGGCGCGCCGCTCACACAGCTTTACTGATTGAAAGGTGCACAGTCCCGCTATGTCTCAGCAATCTCGCCGGATCGCCCTGATCGCCTGCAGCGCCACCGTGATACTCGGCCTCACCGCCTGTTCCTCCGGGGCCGCGCACCCGTCGGCCGCCGGTTCGGGCGCTCCGTCGGGTGCTTCGTCGGCTGCCGCAGGGGGCCCCTCCAAGTCACCCGCCACGTCGATCCCCGGGCCCGCCGCAGGCACCGATGGTCTGCCCAACGGCACGAAGCTCAACGCGATGCTGCTACCGGCCACCGCGCTCCCGAGCCAGCTCAGGATCGACGCCAGTGGCACCCGCAGCACCGGCGACGGCTTCAACCCGCCGCTCTCCCCATCCGCCGCCCCGGCCGGGCACGTGTGCGACGCGCTCAACGGCTCGAGTTGGGTCAACGCGGCGGGGATAGCGAGCGCGTCCTTCGCCCAGAACGACTACACGGACGACTCACAGGACATGTTCGCCCAGGAGCTCGACGCCTTCCGGGGAAACGACGCGCAGGCGGTCATGGCCGGCCTGAAGCGGGTCCTGACCACGTGTCACACCTTCACCATGGCCCAGAACGGCCAGAACTACCCCGTGACCGTCACCCTGAAGAGCCTGCCCGGCGTCGGGGACGAGGCACTCCAGGCGGTCGCCACCTCACCGGACTGGGCCGGGGGCAGCACGATGGTGGCCGTCCGGGTCGGCAGCGTCGTGGTCACCAGTTACGACAACGACCAGAAGTCGACCGGAACCGTCGGGGTGGCCCTGACCAAGGCCCTGGTGAAGAACGTCACGACCGCGCACTGAACGCGGGCCCGATCCGGCACCGCGTCAGCGGTCGTCCGGAGCGGGGGCGCAACGGTGACAGGCCCGACGCTGCGAGGGGAGCGCCGGGCCTGTCACCGTTCCGCCGTGTCAGAGACTCACGTACCGGGGCGGTAGCCTGCGGGACTGCGACCGGTGGGTCGGCGAGTGCTTCGCGTCCTGCCCGGAGCTCCCCGGCCGCGATCACCTGGGGCACCTGTGGCGGACCGCGCTCACCCTGCCGGAGCCGACGGGCCGTCAGGTCTGGCTGCACGGCGACCTCAAGCCGAGCAACCTCCTGGCCCGCCACGGCACCCTGCACGCGGTCATCGACTTCGGCGGTCTCTCGATCGGCCACCCCGACGCCGAGCACGCCACGGTCTGGGACCTGCCCGGGGCGGCCAGACAGGCGTACTGGGACGCGGTGAGCCTGGACGAGCCGACCTGGCTGCGCGCACACGCCTGGGCGGTGGCGGTGGCGGTAGCGGTCGGCGGGGTGTCGTACTACTGGGAGACGAACCCGGCGTTCGTGGCGGAGTGCCTGGCCCGCCTGCAGGCGATTCTGGCGAGCGATGGCGAGCGATGGCGAGTGGTGATTGGGGGCACCCTGTCACTGGACTCGGTCACCGGCCGTGGCCTCTCGGGTGGCCGCCGTCAACCAGGTCAGGTACCACTCGCGGAAGCCGAGCCGCTCGTGGGGGGTACGGGCAAGCGATTGGAGAGGACCGTCCGCCGCTCCGAGGTCCACCCACATCGTGCCGCGCTCCGGGCCGGTCACCACGAACCAGTCGAAGTAGCCGCATCCTTCGTGGCTGAGGCAGACCGCGCCTGCGGTCAACGCCGCGCTGAGTGCCTCCCACTCGTCGTCCCAGACGCGGAATGCCGCGCGGAACGCGGGCTCGTCGGGGAAAGCGCTCTCGACCGGTTCGCGAGCGTCGTACGCCGCGCGCAGGCGGGCTCGTTCTGCGGGGGAGGGGAACGGCTGGGGCAGCAGAGAGTTGTCACTGCGTACCCCCTGTCCCTCGTTCCAGGCCCAGCCGCGCTCGTCGCGCTGCAGTGGGTACAGACCGTAGTGCGGACCGGCCCCGCCCGCGCCCACTTCGAGCAGGAAGCTGCGGTAGTCCGCAGGGAGGCGGACATCGAACTCCTGCTCGGCTTCCGCCACTTCGACCTCGCTCAACGGCGGCAGCAACTCGAAGCGGTGCCCGCGCGCGCCGAACACCTGTGCCGCGTTCGGGGCCTCGCGCAGTGCCAGGACCCGCTCGCGGACGCCGGACCAGGTGGTCGGGTTCATGCTGCTGCTCCACTTCGTCGTACGCCGGCACAGCCCACCAACGAGCCGCCGTCGGCGGCCACGAAGAGGACGAAGTGCCAGCAGTGGTCCGGGCTGTCGATGGCCGCCAGCCGCACCGGGCGGTCGCCGAGCGCCCGCAGCGCCGACACGCCCTCCGGGAGTCCGATGGTCTCAATGCCGTTCGCGCGCGTGTGTTCGATCCTGCCGGTGTAGATGTTGGCATGCTGGTCGGCGGGCTGCACCCGGTCGTTGATCCGACCGGTGCCACCGGCCAGCAGTGCCGCCCGCGCGGGTGCGCAGGCCGGGGTCTGGTTCCGCAGCAGGCCGAGCAGGAGCTCGGGGGCCGGGTCAGGGGCCAGGTCGGCCTCCCAAGCGTCGCTCAGCCGTTCGGCGGTCACCACCAGGTTGTCGGCCAGCGCAAGGATGCGGACGCTGCCGGTGGGCTTCCGGTCAGGCGCAGCCGTATGGCCTGGTCGGTAGTCGAGGTCACCGGGCGCCTACCAGCGCCGCGACCGGCGTCCCCGGCGCTGGTAGGCGCAGCCTCCTAACGGCCGTAGCATGAGGGGCGTGGAGCTGCGCCAACTCCGGTACTTCGTCGCGGTCGCCGAGGAGCTGAACTTCGGTCGGGCCGCCGCCCGGCTGCTGATCGCCGGGCCATCCCTGTCCCAGCAGATCAAGGCACTCGAACGCGACCTCGGGGTGGTCCTGTTCGACCGCGACCGGCGCTCGGTCGCGCTCACTGCGGCGGGCACCGCGCTGCTCCCGCACGTGCGCGCCCTGCTGGACCGGGCCGACGACCTGCGGCGGCGGGCCGGGCGGCTGTCCGGTTCGGAGCTGGTCCGGCTGGGCTACGTCACCTGGTTGCCGCCCGACCTGACCGCCCGCACCTCCGCGGTGGCCCGGGTGCACATCGATGCGTGGGTCGCGCCCTCCCACGCCCAGGCCGCCCGGGTCGCCGACGGCAGCCTGGACCTCGCGGTGTGCTGGGTGCGCGACGAGGAGCTGGAACAGCTGGGCCTGGTGGCCCGGTTGGTCGGCGTGAACCGGCTCCACGCCGTGTCCGCAGGGGCCGGCACCGGTGCCGTGCGCGCCCAGGACACCGCCGTGCTCCTGGACGACGACGACTCCTGGGCGTCGTGGAACGCCTACGCCGAGGAACTGGTCCGCGACACGGGTTCCCGGGCTGAGCACATCGCCGACGGCGGCGTCATGGGCGCGGCGTTCTTCGATCATGTCCGCCGCCTCGACCGACCAGTCGTCAACTCACCCAAGGGACAGACGATTCCACTGCCGCCGGACCTGGTCCAGCGCCCGATCGTGGCGCCGCAGGTGCACTGGGCCTGGTCGCTGGTCCGGCGTGCCGACGAGCAGCGCGTGGAGGTGCTCGCCGTGGTTGACGTGCTCTGCGAGGCGGCCGGAGACCTCGGGCCGCACGGGCCGCACGCCTGGCTGCCGGTGGGCGACCGGTACCGGTTCCCGCAGCGTTAGCGCACTGACCAGGGCTGGAAGGCTGGGCCTTCCAGCAGGGAGGCAGCTGGTCCTGACGCTGGGTCGGTGGGGTGTTGCCCTCGGCGAAGCGCCCTGCCTACCGTGGCGGAGTCGACCGGCGGCCGCAGCTGCGACGGGGGACCGGCGCCCCGGGCGACGGGCCGGTCGTGATCGCCGGTGACAGCAACGCAATCGCTTCCGACGGCAAGAACGCCGGAACCATCCGCAGCTGGCCGTGCGTTCGAACCCGTTGGCTGACGACACGTCTTCGATCAAGGCGTTCACCGGTGCCGGGCTCCGCCGCGCGGTCGCAGCGACGACGGAACCGGCAGGGACGGCAAGCCGGCGCACACGGCGTTGCAACTACTTGCCCAAATTGGCTCCAATTATCCATAGTTGACACACAGTAAGGCTAAGCCCAGCCCATGCCAGCAGATGCTCCACACGACACGGCATCGCCGCAATCCACCTTCCAGCCCCTCCAGCCGGACGACCCGGGCGAGGTGGCCGGCTACCAGCTGTACGCGCGTCTGGGGGCCGGCGGGATGGGCCGGGTCTACCTCTCCTACACGCCCGGCGGACGCCCGGTGGCGCTCAAGGTGGTGCGCCCGGAGTTCGCCGAGGAGCCCGAGTTCCGTCGCCGCTTCGCCCAGGAGGTGGCCAACGCCCAGCGCATCCACGGCCTGTACACCGCGCAGGTGATCGATGCCGACGCCGAGGCGGAGTCTCCCTGGCTGGTCACCGCGTACGTGGCCGGCCCCTCGCTCCAGCAGGTGGTGCGCGAGCACGGCGCGCTGCCGGTGCGCACCGTGCTGCTGCTGCTCGGCGGCATCGCGGAGGCACTTCAGGCGATCCACGGCGTCGACGTGGTGCACCGCGACCTGAAGCCTGCCAACGTGCTGGTGGCCGCCGACGGCCCGCGGGTGATCGACTTCGGCATAGCCCGGGCCGCCGACGCCACTGCGCTGACCGGTACCGGTTTGCGGATCGGCTCGCCCGCCTTCATGACGCCCGAGCAGGCCCAGGGCGCGGCGGTCACACCCGCCACCGACGTCTTCGCGCTGGGGGCTCTGGCCGCGTACGTGGCGAGTGGCGTGCAGCCGTTCGGTGAGGGCCCGGACACTGCGGTGCTCTACCGGGTGGTGTACGAGCCGCCGGCAGCGCCAACCAGGCCCCGGCTGCCGTGAAGTCCCCGATTGCGCCCGCAACCGCGCCCACGACCACGACCGCGCCCGCAACCGCGCCCACGACCGCACTGACAGCCGCACCGACCGGCGCGGCGTCCGGCGCCGCGGTGAGCTACACCCCGCTGGTGGGCAAGGTCGAACTGGACATCCCGCCGAGCCTGTACGCCACCACCGCGTACCAGGTCGAACTGAGCAGCGGCAAGCTGAGCCCCGCAGCCAGCACCCCCAAGTGGGGGCTCGCCCTGACGCACAGCAGCCCCACCGGCAGCGCCACGGCCGACGCCTTCACCGGGGCCGGCTTCGACCTCTCCGACTTCGCCGTGCTCACCGACCCGGCGGCCACCCCGGCCCAGTGCGACACCGCGATCGACACCCACCCCGAATCCGTTCCCGCCTTCGCCCATGCGAGCGCCGGCCACCTGCTCTGCGTCCGCGACCGTGCCACCCACACCATCGCCCTCGCAGACATCGAAGACGCCAACGCACAGACCGGCGAGGTCAAGCTCTCCCTGACCACCTGGCAGGCCACCACCTGAGCCCATTCGCCCTGGCCCGGTGACCCTGGCGAGCTCGGAAAGTCATCGCTGAAGGTGGCAGCAGTAGGGCGATCTCGGCTGGCACCATCTCCGGGTGATCGTCTCGCTGCGGTACAAGGTGGCCCGGAAGCTGCGCCTAGCGGTTTGCCCGGGGTCGTCCGGAGCACCAGGTACGGGAGGTGGTCAGCATGTATTCCATGGAACCCAAGCAGTCGGGCAGCTGCGGGACGGCGCTCGTCAGCTTAATTGGCATTGCCCTGGTTGTCGGGCTCATCGGGCGTCTTCAGCCAGTTCAGGCAGATCGCACTCGCCGCCTACGACCGCATCGTCGGCCTGGTGCTGGATCATATTGTCATCGACGGCTCCATCACCAAGGCCCCCGGCGGTGGCGAGGTTGCCGGGCGTTCGCCGGTTGACCGGGGCAAACAGGGCCTGAAACGCTCCGGCATGACGGATGGCTACGGAATCCCGCTCGGCCATGTCTTGGCAGGCGCGAACTGCCACGACTCTCCGCTGCTGGCCTCGACCCCGGACCGCCTGGTGGACCTCGGGCCGCTGCCCGAGGACATCACGGTGCACTTGGACGCCGGCTACGACTCGAACAAGACCCGCGCCCGGCTCGACGAACGCGGCCAGCACGGCCGGATCGCGCACAAGGGTGAGAAGGCCCCGATTCAGGCAGGCGAACGGTGGCATGTCGAGTGGACCCACGCCTGGCAGAACGCCTTCCACCGTCTCGTCCGCTGCTTCGAGCGCCGCGCCGTCGTGATGGAGGCGTTCTTCGACCTCGCGGACACGATCATCACCGTCCGCAGCCTCATCCGACGAGCCTGGACCACCCACCGCCGACAGAGACGTCCCCGCCGTCGTCCCTGAACTCCAGCCCCTGAAGACCCCCACGTCCTCGGGGACCGCCTCTCAAGTGGCTCGTACTGCGAGGCGTTTGTGCGGGGCCCGGTCAACGGCGGGCCAACACCGCGACCTCCCAGCCGAAGCCCACCACCAACCGACCATCCGGCATCACGGCCACCGCGTAGACCGGCAGTGGGAACACCGACTCCGGCCCGACCTGGTCGCCGGTGGCCAGGTCCCAGACCCGTACGGTGCCATCGTCGCCGCCGGTGATCGCCAGGGGGCGGCCGTCGACCACCGCAGTCGCCACCGCGTTCACATCGTCAGTGTGGGCGGCGATGGGTTGGCCGATCTGCCGACCTGCGGTCAGGTCCCAGACCCGTACCGTGTCATCGCTGCTGCCGGTGACCGCGACGGGGCGGCCCTCGACCACCGCCGTCGCCACTGCCAGCACGAGGTCGGTGTGCCCGGTCAAGGGTCGGCCGATCTGCCGACCTGCAGTCAGATCCCAGACCCGTACGGTGCCATCGTCGCTGCCGGTGACCGCGACGGGGCGGCCGTCGACCACCGCAGTCGCCACCGCGTTCACATCGCCCGTGTGGCCCGTCAGGGGCTCGCCGACCTGCTTGCCCGTGGTCAGGTCCCACACCCGCACCGTCTCGTCTTCGCCGCCGGTGATAGCCATGGGGTGGCCGTCGACCACTGCCGTCGCCACCGCCAACACCCCGCCGTCGTGACCCGCAAGTGGCTCACCCACCTGGTCGCCGGTGGTCAGGTCCCACACCCGCACCGTCCAATCCTCGCAGCCGGCGATCGCGTGGGGACGGCCGTCGACCACCGCCGTCGCCACCGCCCACACCCAGTCGCCCTGGCCGGTGAGGTGCTGGCCGATCTGCCGGCCGGTGGTCAGATCCCATACCCGCACGGTCCGGTCAGAACCGCCGGTGACCGCCACGGGACGGCCGTCGACCACCGCCGTCACCACCGCCAACACCGAAGAGGTGAGGGGCCACGCGTTTTCCGGACAGCCGCCGTGTGCTTGAAAGCTACGCTGCGAGCCGCATGTTGCGATGCTCGAGATACGCCTCGCGCGGCGT
>NZ_JARXZC010000015.1 GCF_029894335.1 Kitasatospora sp. MAP5-34
GGAGCTTCGTTGCGTTCGTGACGGGCCAGGCCCGGACCCCTTCATCGGCATGACCTGCGCACTCACATGCTCACCGGGACTTTGAAACGGCCCTGCCTTGAGCGTAGAGGCTTGAGCCTTGGGCGACGGCGATATGCCCGTTCCGAATCCTGCATGACGCCGAACCCCACGCCCGGAGTCCACGCCGGAGTCCACACCGGCCCCCACGCCTGGCTCCACGCCGGACTCCACCAGTCCGGACAGGCAACCGGCCTCATTCCCCCAAATCCGCTTCGCCGTACGGGGCGGTAACATCACCCTGGCCCCCCAGGGAATAACGATTCGCTCCGGGGTCTTTCTCGTGCTCCGGAACGGCCCTAGTCTGCGTCCGTGTCGATCTTTCGAATGTTTCGGAACTCCGGCCCCCGTCTGGTCCCAGAACTCGATGACAGCAATCTCGGCAGGGTGCGCAAGCAACTGGACACCCCTCCTATGCCGGGCCTGACTGATATTCAGGTCGACCAGATCGAGCGGGTCATTCAGGATGCTGGAACGGATTGGGACCGCCGGGCGCACCGGTTTCTGGTGCTCGCGGAATCCGCAGCGGATTCCGGTCTCGCGAGGTCCTGGCGGCGGCGTCAGCCGCGTAGCGCTGATGCGCTGATCTTCGAGGCGTGGGTCGAGCTGGTGCGCGGCCGTTCGGCGGGCCGGATGGAGGACGCGCACGCTGCGGCCGACAGTTGTCATCGCGCTGCCGAACTCCAGCCGAACGATCCGACGCCATGGGTGGTACTGCTCGGAATCCTGCGGCTGACGAGATGCGATCAGCAGGACGTTTTCAAGGTCTGGCACGAGGTGACGGCTCGCGATGCCTGGCACCGCGAAGCGCATATCCAGATGCTGGGTTACGTGTCACCGGAGGAGTGCGGCTCGCACGGCCAAGTGCTCGACTTCGTCGATTCCGTCCGGTCCCGGATAACCCCGGCGGTGCCTGCCGTCGGCCTGGAGCTGGCGGCGGCCGTCGATCACCACAACCGGACCGTCGCCCGGGGCGGCGTCGACGCGCTGCTGGCCAGAAGGCAGTGGACACAGGCACGCGCCGAGTCCGCGCTGGCCCGGGCACTCGCCGACTGGGTCCGGGCCGGCCGCCTGGGTCATGCGGCGGCCCTGGCCGATCTCAACATGCTGGCCTACGCGCTGGTCCAGGCCAACCGGCTCCCGGAGGCCGCAGAGGTCTTCCAGCTGATCGGAGGAACCGTCACGCCCTGGCCGTGGCGGCTGGACGGCGACCCGGTGCAGCAGTTCAGCTACTGGCAGGCGCAGGCTCTCCGCTGAGGCTCAGCGGGCGGGGCGCAGGTGTCGGCGGCCGAAGGCTGCGATCAGGTCGGCCGCGATACGCGCTGCCGACACCGGCTCGGTGGCGCGGTGCCGCTTCTCCCCCAATGCTGGAACCCGATGCCAACGCTTGAAGCCAGCGCTGGAACCCAGTGCTGGCACCCATCAGCGGGCGATGAACAACGGCATCGGCGTCCGAAGGGAGCGGCTCACGATGAACCGCAGCTGGCTTCCCGGGCTCGGCGAAGCCCTCGGCCACGGTCCCTGGGTCGCGGCCGCCGCAGCCGTGGCCGTCACGCCCGGAGCGATGTGGATCCTCGCTCTCCTGTTGGAGCGCCGCTGGATGGGGACGCGCGAGGGATTCGTGGCGGTCCTACTGGGCGACCCGCTGCTGGCAGTGGCGGTCGGCCTGGGCGTCCAACGGATGCGGGGCGCGCCGCCCACCGGACCGGCCGACCCGAGGTTCGCGTCGGCCTGGCTCGTGGGGTGCCTCGGATTCGGGCTGCTCCAGTGGCACACCGAGCTGCGCCACGGGTTCTTCACCCGTGAACAGGCCCTGGCCCCGACCAAGATCTGGCACCAACTGGTCGTGTACCCGCTGCTCGGCTACTGGCTCTGGACCTCCGTGATCGGTGGCCTGGCCGCCCCCGGCGCCGGGCCGGCCGACATCACGGTCCGGGCTCTGGTCATCCTCTGCGTCCTGGCCTGGCTGGCCACCAACGGCTACGACCGCCGACACCCCAAACTGGGCCACCCGCCCTACGACTGGCGACGGCTCCGGCCGCGCCCCCGGCCCTGGCCGGCCACCTCCACCACCCTCCGCGCGTACCGGGACACAGAACCGCTCGACACCGGACGCCGACGCGTCCCGGCCTCGGGGGGATGACGGGCCGCCCGGGTGCTACCTGCTGCTGCGGGGCGTTGACCCGAAGCGCCTTGGATACCTTGGTTCCTTGCGCCGAGCGCGCCCCGGCCGGCGTCCACCGGACGGGGTCGTGCCACCCCCGGCTGACACCGCCGATCAGGCGGGCCCGCCCAGCAGATGGAGAGACGATGAGCAAGGCCACGAGAGCGAACGCGCAGTCGCCTGCGCCGCACGCTGCCGACAGCCACGACCTGATCCGCGTGCACGGCGCGCGCGTGAACAACCTCAGGGACGTCAGCATCGAGATCCCGAAGCGCCGGCTGACGGTGTTCACCGGCGTCTCCGGGTCGGGCAAGAGCTCGCTGGTGTTCGACACGATCGCAGCGGAGTCGCAGCGGCTGATCAACGAGACCTACAGCGCCTTCGTACAGGGCTTCATGCCGACACTGGCGCGGCCGGAGGTCGACGTACTCGAAGGGCTGTCGACCGCGATCATCGTCGACCAGCAGCGGATGGGCGCGAACGCCCGCTCCACGGTGGGCACCGTCACCGACGCCAACGCGCTGCTGCGCATCCTCTTCAGCCGGCTCGGGAAGCCGCACATCGGCTCGCCCAAGGCGTTCTCCTTCAACGTCGCCTCGATCTCGGGAGCGGGTGCGGTCACCCTGGAGCGCGGGGGGAAGACCGTGAAGGAGCGCCGCAGCTTCACCATCACCGGCGGCATGTGCCCGCGCTGCGAGGGCATGGGGTCGGTGACCGACATCGACCTCACCCAGCTCTTCGACGACTCCAAGTCACTCACCGACGGCGCGATCACCATCCCCGGCTACACGCCGGGCGGCTGGAACTACCGGCTCTACAGCTCGTCGGGCTTCTTCGACCCGGACAAGCCGATCCGCAGGTACACCAAGAAGGAGCTGCACGACTTCCTCCACCGCGAGCCGGTCCGGATGAAGATCGAGGGGATCAACATGACCTACGAGGGGCTGATCCCCCGGGTCGAGCGGTCGATCCTCGCCAAGGACAAGGAGGCGATGCAGCCGCACATCCGGGCGTTCGTGGACCGGGCGGTCACCTTCACCACCTGCCCCGACTGCGACGGCACCCGGCTCAGCGAGGCCGCCCGGTCGTCGAAGATCGAGCGGATCAGCATCGCCGATGCGTGCGCGATGCAGATCAGCGACCTGGCCGAGTGGGTGCGCGGCCTCGACGAGCCGTCGGTGGCGCCGCTGCTCGCCACGCTGGAGCAGACCCTCGACTCGTTCGTGGAGATCGGGTTGGGCTACCTCTCGCTCGACCGGCCGTCGGGCACGCTGTCGGGCGGCGAGGCGCAGCGCGTCAAGATGATCCGCCACCTCGGCTCCCCGCTCACCGACGTCACCTACGTCTTCGACGAGCCCACCACGGGCCTGCACCCCCATGACATCCACCGGATGAACGACCTGCTGCTGCGACTGCGGGACAAGGGCAACACGGTGCTCGTCGTGGAGCACAAGCCGTTGACGATCGCGATCGCCGACCACGTCGTCGACCTCGGCCCCGGCGCCGGTACGGGGGGCGGCACCGTCTGCTTCGAAGGCACCGTCGAGGGGCTGCGGACCAGCGGTACCCTCACCGGCCGCCATTTCGACGACCGGGCCGCCGTCAAGGAGGCGGTGCGCAAGCCCACCGGCACGCTCGAGATCCGTGGCGCGACGGCGCACAACCTGCGCGACGTCGACGTCGACATCCCGCTCGGGGTGCTGGTCGTCGTCACCGGCGTCGCCGGCTCCGGCAAGAGCTCGCTCGTACACGGGTCGCTGCCGGGACGGTCGGGGGCGGCCGGCGAGGGCGTGGTGTCGATCGGCCAGGGCGCGATCCGCGGCTCCAGGCGGAGCAACCCGGCGACGTACACCGGGCTGCTCGACCCGATCCGCAAGGCGTTCGCGAAGGCCAACGGCGTGAAGCCGGCCCTGTTCAGCGCCAACTCCGAGGGCGCCTGCCCCAATTGCAACGGCGCCGGCGTCGTCTACACCGACCTGGCGATGATGGCCGGCGTCGCCACCACCTGCGAGGAGTGCGAGGGGAAGCGGTTCGAGGCCTCGGTGCTGGAGCACCGCCTCGGCGGCCGCGACATCAGCGAAGTACTCGCGATGTCGGTGACCGAGGCCGAGGAGTTCTTCGGCGCCGGCGAGGCGCGCACGCCGGCCGCGCACGCCATCCTCGACCGGCTCGCCGACGTCGGGCTCGGCTACCTCAGCCTCGGCCAGCCGCTCACCACGCTGTCCGGCGGCGAGCGGCAGCGGCTCAAGCTGGCCACCCACATGGCCGAGAAGGGCGGCGTGTACGTCCTCGACGAGCCGACCACCGGCCTGCACCTCGCCGACGTCGAGCAGTTGCTCCGCCTGCTCGACCGGCTCGTCGACTCCGGCAAGTCGGTCATCGTCGTCGAGCACCACCAGGCGGTCATGGCGCACGCCGACTGGATCATCGACCTCGGACCCGGCGCGGGCCACGACGGCGGCCGGATCGTCTTCGAGGGCACACCCGCCGACCTCGTCGCCGCCCGCTCCACCCTCACCGGCGAGCACCTCGCGGCCTACGTCGGCAGCTGACCGAGGCGGGCGGTGCCAGGCAGTCAGTGCCATGCGGTGGGTACCAGGCGGCAGCCTGACGCCCGCCGACGCTGCGCGGTTCTCGCGGTTCGACGCGGCTCGACGCGGTTCGACGCGGTTCGACGCGGCTCCAGGCCTGACGGACCTTCAGCACCGCGACGAACTGCGGGCCGCCGGTGGGCTGTCCGGGGTGAGCACGAACGCGAACGAGGGGCCGCCGGAGGAACAATCGCGCCATTTCCCGCGCGCCGGCGGCCCCTTGCACTTTTCCGAGGCATCGGGTCGCCGCAGCGGCGCTCCACACCCTTGACCGGCGCAGGCTCCGGTTGGGAGAGTCGTGATCAGTCAACGGCGCACCCGCAATTCGAGACACCTTCGAGAAGCACCTCGCGCTGTGTCCAAGGGAGTTCAGCCGCGCGGGCCGGAGAGAACCGGATACCGACGGCGACGACCTGACGGACAGGAACCACGGTCGGCACGGCGCAGCCGCGCACGTTCAGGTCGGCCGGACCCGCCCTCGTCGCGGGCTGTTCGTCATCCCCCACGCTCTTACCCTGACACCTGAGGAAAGTGCCTGATGACTCGCATGACCGACATATCCGGTATGTCCAGGACCAGATCCACCGTGCTGGCCCTCGCCGTGGGATCGCTGGTCCTCACCGGCACCACCGCCGGCACCTCCGCGACAGCCGCCACCGCCCAGGCCGCACTTACGGACCCCACGCAGATCACCTTCGCCGATGCGGCCGGATCCGCCGGCCCCGCGCAGCCGATTCCCGGAGCCAGCAGCGGCGGCACCCTGAACATGCTCCAGCAGGACACCTTCGGCCACCTCGACCCCGCCCAGATCTCGGTCAACAACCAGGCGCAGCTGGCCACCCTGCTGGACCGTGGCCTGACCGGCTACAAGCTCGACAACTCCGGTGCCTACTCGGTCGTCGGCGACCTCGCCACCGACAGCGGCCGGATGAGCGACGGCGGCAAGACCTGGAGCTACACGCTCAAGGACGGGATCAAGTGGGAGGACGGCACGCCGATCACCTCGGCCGACATCCGCCAGTCCGTCGAGCGCCTCTTCGCGCCGTTCGTCACCAGCGGCCCGACGTACCTCCAGCAGTGGCTGGCCGACAGCAACGGCACGGACTACCGCAACCTGCTGCCCGGCGGCCCTTACACGGGCAGCCACCTGCCGGACTCCGTGCTCGCCACCCCGGACGCGAAGACGATCGTCTTCCACTTCAAGAAGGCGCGGCCGGACCTGCCCTACGCGCTGGCACTGGCCGGCTACAGCGCGGTGCCGCAGGCCAAGGACACCAAGGAGGCGTACGACCTGGCGCCGGTGGCGTCCGGCCCGTACAAGATCCAGGAGTTCAAGCCGGGCGTCTCGATGACCCTGGTCCGCAACACCGAGTGGGACCCGGCGACGGACTCGTCGCGGCACCAGTACCCGGACCGGTTCCAGATCTCCTTCAACGTTTCCAGCGTGGACTCCACCCGCCGCATCATGAGCGACGCCGGTGCGGACCGGACCGCGACCTCCTTCACCAACTCGGTGGACGCGGGCAGCATCGCCCAGATCATGGCCGACCCGCAGATGGCCCAGCGGACCCTGGCCGGCTACCAGCCGTACGTCGCGCAGGTCAACTTCAACACCAAGCTGATCACCGACCGCCGACTGCGGCTCGCCCTCGCCTACGCCATCCCGACCCAGGCCGTGTTCGACGCCCAAGGCGGCACGTACGGCGCCGAGTTGGCCGGCAGCTTCATCAGCCCCACCCTGCCGGGCTACCGGAAGAGCGACCCGCTCGGCAAGGTCGCGCACCCCCAGGGTGAGCCGGACAAGGCCCGCCGGATCCTCAAGAGCGAGCACAAGTTGGGCATGAAGATCCGGTACGCCTACATCGACAGCCCGGCGGGCCGGCAGTACTCGGCAGCCATCGAGACCGCGCTGGACAAGGCCGGCTTCGACGTGCAGCGCTTCCCGATCCCCGGCCAGCACTACTACGACACCATCGGCATGACCGACAACACCTACGACATGTACGGCTCGGCGTGGGGTTCGGACTGGCCCAGCGGCCTGACCGTGATCCCGCCGGTCTTCGACGGCCGCACGATCGCCAACGGTTCCTCCGACTACTCGATGCTCAACGACCCCCGGGTCAACCGCCGGATCGACCGGATCGAGGCCATGACCAACCCGCAGAAGGCCGCGACGGCGTGGATGAAGCTGAGCGACTTCATCGCCAAGAACGATGTCCCGGCTGTCCCGACGGTCTACTACAAGCAGCTACAGATGTTCGGTTCGCACGTCGGCGGGGCGACCTACCAGAAGTTCTTCTCCAACATCGACGCGACGCGGCTGTACGTGAAGCCGTAGCGCCACCCTGGGGGGACGGCCGGGCGCGGCGAGAGGCCGGGGTTCTTCGGAACCCCGGCCTTTTGCGGCCTGCGGGGCGACATCAACTTACCGACTGATTACTGACTGATTGTCAGCAAGCTCGGCCCCCGGGCCACCGTGCACGGACGAAACCGCACCCCCTTGACGCGCGGGGTCCGGTACGGCCACTATCCACTGTGGGCGGGTGGCGGTTTGACACAGCATCACTGCAGGTCAGCCAGGCATCGACCGCATCGGTTGCGGCCAGGGCCGAGGCCGCCGGACAACCGGGGCCGCTCCCGACCGGGCTCGGCGCACGGCGTCGCGCCGGGGCCACCAGCCCTCAACCTCCCTGCCTCAGCGCCACGGTGTTCTCACCCGACCCCGTGGGCCGCACGACCCTGAACATGCACGGAGGACAGCAAGTGCCAGACCCAGTAGCCACCACACCCACGGACGCCGAACTCGCGGGTCGCATCCGCGGCGGACCGGAGCGGGACCGGTCGGCGGCCGACGAGATCGCCGACCGCCACCGGGCGGCGGTGCTGGCCTACGCGGACCTGTGCTGCCGGGACCTCCGAGCAGCGGAGGAACTCGCGGACGAGGCCTTCGCCCGGACGCTGGATGCGGTCCGCTCCGGGTCCGGCCCGACCGACGGCTGGCGCCCGTACCTGCTGGCGGCGGTGCGGCGTGCTGCTGCGCGATGGGCCGACACCGGGCGGGAACCGTCCCTCTCGGAAGGTTTCGCCTCCTGGCTGAGGAACCTGCCCTGCACCGACCTGACGGAAGCCTCCCGCCGGGCGGCGGCAGTCGCTGCCGAAGAGGCCTCGCTCCTCCTGCGGGCCTTCCGGAGCCTGCCGGAATCCTCTCAGGCCAACCTGTGGCGATACCTCGAGGCCCCCGCCGGGACACCGGAGACCCCGGCTGCGCCTGGGCTGACCCCGGCCCCGGACCCGGCAGCCCGACAGAGCCTCTATGAGGCCTACTTGCAGGCGTACGTCTCGCATACCCCCAACCGCTCCTGCCGCCACTTGGTGGCCGCGTTGGGCGACAGCGTCCGGAGCGGCATCTCCGCCCCGACGAACGAGCTCGAGCTCCATCTGCCCAGGTGCGGGAGCTGCCGCAGCGCGCGCACCGAACTCGTCGCCGTCCACGCCTGGCAACGCGCCATCCTGATACCGGCGTTGCTGCTGTGGCCGGGGGAACCGCCGGCGGATCCACCGGTCGCGGCGGCCGCAGCCCCGGGTGGAGCCGCTGCGAACGCGTCCGCCCACCAGCCCGCAGCCGGCAGCCGCCGCTTCCTCGGGTCGTCCCCGAGGAGGAGCGGGGTACTCCTGACGGCGGGCGCGGCCGTCGTGGTCCTGGCGATCGTGGGTGTCGTCGGGATGCGGCAGCCGCAGTCCCAGGCAGCGCCCGCCCTCCCGGCCCTGCCGACGGCGGCGACCCCCGCCTCGTCCCCGCCGACGGCGTCCACCTCCCCCGGCCCGTCCGCCTCGGCCAGTCCCTCCCCCGGCCCGTCGGTGTCGGCCACCACATCCGCCAGTGCCGCCACCGCCGCCACGTCCGGCCCGTCCACCCCGGCCGGACCGTCCCCCGACCCGTCGGCGTCAGCCGCGAGCCCCGCCCCGGCCGGCGCGTCGGCCCCGGCCTCCCCGACCGGCTCCACCTCACCGCCGCCCGCCACCATCCCCGCCACCATCGTCGGCGGCGGCCGCTACCACAGCATCAGCGCCGGCGGCAGCGGCGGCCAGGTCCTGGAGGTCTCCGGCACTTGCAGCTCCCCACTCGGCGCCGCCGCCGACATCAACACCTGGTGGTCCGACCACACCTCCGAGCAGTGGACCTTCACCACCAACCCCGACGGCACCGTCCGGATCAGCGACAACTGCTACACCCCCACCCACGTCCACACCGTGCTCACCGCCGGCACCGCCCCCGGAACCAACGCCTACCTGCTCGACTACTCACCCGGTAACCCCTCGCAGGAGTGGCGCGTCCTGCAGAGCACCGCCACCGGCGCACTGACCATCACCAACTCCGCCACCGGCCTGGCCCTCGCCACCACCGCCACCAACGCCGGCTCCACCGTGGTCACCAACACGGCCAGTGCGGCGGCCCCCGGGCAGTCCTGGACCGTCCTCTCCTGACGGTGACCGGCTCCGCCTCGACGGCGAAGGCGGAACACCACGGGCGGATCGCGCCTCCCGAAGCCCGACGGCGGACCGGCGTGCGCCATGGCGGCGAGCCGCACCACGGCGCAGCGGCCCCCATCTGATGGTGGGGGCCACTGCACGCGTTACTCCGTATGGGGGGAGCAACGGCCGCCGGACAGCAGTACTCGCACCGGCAGCCCGGACACCTCGGTGAAGTTGCCCGTTCCCGCAGGCGAGCTGAAGAGTACGCGCATGGCCCGAGCCTAGGGAACCGGAACGCCGGGCGGATGGTCATCGGCTGCGCGGCTGTACGTGAAGCCGAAGCGCCACCGCCGCCTCCGGGGGGACGGCCGGACGCCGCGTGGGGCCGGGGCTCATCGAAACCCCGGCCCCGCTGCGGCCCCCTCGACGCGTCAGCCGCATCGGTGCGCGCGCTCCGTCAGGAGTGGAAGCTGACCTCCGGGTTGGCTGCGGAGGGGCCGTCGAGGACCGGTTCCGGTATGCCCCGCAGGTGCAGGTCGAAGAACGCCCCGACGTAGGTGCGGGTGAGCTGCACCGATCGCTGGGCGGAGATCGTCGTACCGGGGGGCTCGGGGATGCCCAGCTTGTCGGCGAGGACCGGCACGTCGGTGAAGCTGCCGTGGTTGGAACCGGCGACGGTCACCCAGCGCTTCCAGCCGTCCAGGTTCGCCCAGCCGCTCGCCCAGGTGGGATCCACCGCGCCGCCCAGGTCGTGGCTGACCAGCATGAAGGGGCGACCGCCCAGGCCGGTCGCGGGGACCGGCGATGGTGCCGTCCAGGTTCACCCCGGCCAGCACCCGGTTGTCGGTGGCCATGGTCGTGACAGCGGCGTCACCGCCGAGGGAGTGCCCGGCGACGCCGATCCGCCCGGCGTCGATCATGCGGGCGTACCGCCAGGCCGGATGACGGCCGGTCAGCTCGTCGATCACGAACGAGATGTCCGTCGCCCGGCTCTCCGCCATGACCCCGGGACCGCCTGCGGGAGGCGTGTCGCAGATGGCGCAGGCGAGCGTCTGCCCGTCGGGGAAGGTCGTACCGGAGTTCTCGTAGGTGTGGTCGACGAGTGCGACGACGTACCCACAGCTGGCCAAGTCCTCGGCGAGGCTCGTGAGTTCGGTGCGCGGCATGGTGAAACCGGGCGAGAGCAGCACGAGCGGGAACCTGCCGTGCTCCGGCTGCGCGTCGGAGTGCGCCCAAGTGCCGGTCCGGCTGACCTCCTCGGCCGGGATGGTCGTACCCGGAAGCTTCAGCTGAATCATGAGCCGGGCGGCCTCGCATTCTCCCCCCCTGGTCCCCGGGTCGGACCAGGCCCTGGAGTCGCGAGACGACCAGGACCACGGTCCTGGGTGAAGGCGCCTCCCGGAGCACGCTCCCAGGGCGGTCTCGTGCTGGCAGCGGACGAGTTGCCGGGGCCCCGCATGGTCCTCTTGATCCGGGCCGAGGATCCCCGGCGCCTTCCATCAAGGAGTTTTCGTGAACGAGCATGCATCGCAGGGTTTCCGTCTCCCCCGGCGGCGGGATGGTCGACGCAGGGCGGTGGCGGCTGCGGTCGCCGTGGCTGCGGGCATCATGACGGTCGGCGCGCTGGCGCCGCTGTCGGCGTCCGCCGCCGCCAAGCCGGACACCGTCCAGCAGAGCCTGAACGCGCTGGTGCACAACGACGGCCTGCCCGCCGCACTGGCCACCGTCACGGACCGCGACGGCCGCACCCACAACTACACCGCCGGCGTCGCCGACCTGGCCACCAAGGCGAAGGTACCCGTCGACGGGCAGGTGCGGATCGGCAGCAACACCAAGACCTTCACCGCAGTCGTCGTGCTCCAACTGGTCGGTGAGGGGAAGGTCGCCCTCGACGCCCCCGTCGAGACCTACCTGCCGAACCTCCTGCGCGGCGACGGCATCGACGGACGCACCATCACCGTCCGCCAACTCCTCCAACACACCAGCGGCCTGCCCGACTACCTGAACAAGGACGAGATCCTCAGCAATCCGCAGCGGTACTACGAACCACGAGAACTCCTCGACGCGGCACTGGCCCAGAAGGCCCACTTCCACCCGGGCAAGCAGTGGGAGTACAGCAACACGAACTACCTGCTGGCCGGCCTGATCATCCAGAAGGTCACCGGGCGACCCCTCGGCGAGGAGATCACCCGACGCATCATCAACCGCGTCGGACTGCGGCACACCTACTTCCCCGCCCCCGGGGACATGACCGTCCACGAAGCCCACCCCAAGGGCTACAACAGGGACGCGGCCGACGGATCCATGCGCGACGTCACCGAACTGGACCCCTCCTGGGGCTGGGCGGCGGGCGCGGTCGTCTCCACCAACAGCGACGTCGACCGGTTCTTCACCGCACTCCTCGGCGGGCGCCTGCTCCCTGCGGCGCAGCTGGCCCAGATGCGCACCACCGTGCCCGCCGACGCGGTGGGCCCGGGCACCCGCTACGGACTGGGCCTGATGAGCCGGCCGCTGTCGTGCGGCGGCCTGTACTGGGGCCATGGCGGGACCATTCCGGGGTACGAGACCGCCGGGGGCGCCACCGACGACGGCCGGGCCGTCGACATCGCCGTGACCATGATCCCGAGCGCTGCGGCCAGGCAGCACATAGCGGCCGCCGTGGACGCGGCCCTGTGCCGCTGAGCCGCCGGTCGGGCTGACCCGCCGGGTCGGGCCGGGCGAGCCGGGCCGACCCGGTCGTGCTGCCACCGTCAGGCTGACCCGGGTGGCGGGTGGCCTGCGGGACTCCGGGCAACGCGACGGACAGGGGCCGGGACGCCCGACCCCGAACCAGAGTTCGGATGTTTTCCGCCCGGCGGATGAGCGCAGAGATGGGTGCAGACATCGCTGTGGGTCCGAGTGGCAGGAAGAGGCAGGCGCGAGATGGCGGCTGATGACGGCACTGCGGTCCGGCTCACCGGGCTGCGCAAGGCCTTCGGTGCGACCGAGGCCGTGGCCGGGGTGGATCTGGAGGTCCGGGACGGCGAGTTCTTCGCCATGCTCGGTCCCTCCGGCTCCGGCAAGACGACCGTGCTGCGCATCATCGCGGGCTTCGAGGAGCCGACTGCGGGTACGGTCGAACTCGCCGGGCGGGAGGTCACCCGGCTCGCCCCGTTCGAACGTGACGTCAACACGGTGTTCCAGGACTACGCACTCTTCCCGCACATGACGGTCGAACAGAACATTGCCTACGGCCTGAAGATCCGCAAGGTCCCCAAGGCCGAGCGCCGGGAACGCGCCCACGCCGCGCTGAGCAGCGTCCGCCTGGACGGCTACGAGCGACGCCGACCCGCACAGCTCTCCGGCGGCCAGCGCCAACGCGTCGCCCTGGCAAGGGCGTTGGTCAACCGCCCGCGCGTCCTGCTGCTCGACGAACCGCTCGGCGCGCTCGACCTGAAGCTCCGTGAGGAGATGCAGGTCGAGCTGAAGCAACTGCAGCGCAGCGTCGGGATCACCTTCGTCTTCGTCACCCACGACCAGCAGGAGGCGCTCACCATGAGCGACCGGATCGCGGTGTTCAACCACGGCCGGATCGAGCAGGTGGGCACCCCTGCCGAGATCTACGAGCGGCCCGCCACCCCGTTCGTGGCGGGCTTCGTCGGCACGTCCAACCTGACCAACGGCTTCAGCGTCCGACCCGAGAAGATCCGCATCCTGGCCGAGGGTTCACCCGCCGAGTCCGAGCACGACGAGGCGGCAGGAACCGTCGCCGAGGTGGTATATCTCGGTGAATCCACCCGCTTCATCGTCGACCTGGACAGCGGCGGCCGGCTCACCGCCCTGCGCCAGAACCTCGACGCCGACGCCACCGAGGTCGCCGCCTACCGTGGCCGACGCGTCCTGCTCCGCTGGCACCGACGCCACAACTTCGCTGTCGTACAGAGCACTTGACCGGCCCATCCGGCGACCAGTCAGTCAATCGACCACCCGACGTCATCAGATCGGACTCCCCGTGCGCTCTGCTCTCAAGTCGCTCGTCGCCATCGGTGTGCTGGCTCTCGCCACCGCCTGCAGCTCGACCCCGGCGAAGACCGCCCCGGACGGCAGCTTCACCCCGCCCAAGCTGACCGCGCAGCAGTCGCTCGGCGCAGGGGAGGGCCAGGTCAACCTGATCGCCTGGGCGGGCTACGTGGAGAACGGCTCGGACGACCCCAAGGTCGACTGGGTGACGCCCTTCCAGAAGCAGACGGGCTGTCAGGTCAACGTGAAGGTGGCCGGCACCTCCGACGAGATGGTCAACCTGATGAAGAGCGGCCAGTACGACGCCGTCTCGGCCTCCGGCGACGCCTCGCTGCGCCTGATCGCCTCGGGTGACGCGGCACCCGTCAACACCGACCTGGTGCCCAGCTACCAGGACATCTTCCCCAGCCTGAAGCTGCAGAAGTGGAACTCCGTCAACGGCGTCGCCTACGGCATCCCGCACGGCTACGGCGCCAACCTGTTGATGTACCGGACGGACAAGGTCAGCCCCGCGCCGACCTCCTGGGGTGCGGTCTTCCAGCCGGACTCCCCGTACAAGTCGCACATCACGGCCTACGACTCGCCGATCTACATCGCCGACGCCGCGCTCTATCTCGCCAAGACCAAGCCGGAGTTGGGTATCACCAACCCGTACGCGCTGGACCAGCGGCAGTTCGACGCCGCAGTCGCACTGCTCAAGCAGCAGCGCGCCAACGTCGGCGAGTACTGGAGCGATTACCTCAAGGAGGTCTCCGCCTTCAAGAGCGGCGACTCGGTGCTCGGCACCACCTGGCAGGTGATCGCCAACACCGCTCAGGGCGAGCAGATCCCCGTCAAGGCCGTCCTGCCGGACGAGGGCGCGACCGGCTGGTCCGACACCTGGATGCTCTACAGCAAGGCCGCCCACCCCAACTGCGCCTACAAGTGGATGGACTGGATCACCTCCGCCAAAACCAACGCGCAGGTCGCCGAGTACTTCGGTGAGGCCCCGGCCAACCAGAAGGCCTGCGACAACACCTCGGACAAGAACTTCTGCGCCGAGTACCACGCGGGCGACGCCGCCTACTACCAGAAGATCGCCTTCTGGACCACGCCGATCCCGCAGTGCGTCGACGGCCGCAGGAACGTCAAGTGCGTGCCGTACGCGGACTGGGTGCAGGCCTGGACCGCCATCAAGGGCTGACGGGTGACCACCGACTCGGCCGGCCGGCGGCTGGCGGGAGCCCTCCACCGCCGCCCCCGGCTGCGGCTGGGCCTGCTGCTCGCCGCGCCGCTCACCTGGCTGCTGGTGGCCTACCTCGGGTCGCTGGCCGTGCTCTTCCTCTCCGCCTTCTGGACCACCGACCCGTTCACCTCGGACGTGGTCAGGTCCTGGACCACGGACAACTTCCGGACGCTGCTCAGTGCCCCGGTCTACCGGACCGTCGCGCTGCGCAGCCTCGGCGTCGCGGCGGCGGTCACCGTGATCGACGCGGTGGTCGCCCTCCCGATCGCCTGCTACACCGCCCTGGTCGCCAAGCCCTCCCGCCGCCCACTGCTCGTGGTCGCGCTGCTCACCCCGCTGTGGGCGAGCTATCTGGTCAAGGCGTACGCCTGGCGGATCATCCTCGCCAACGGCGGCCCACTCGACTGGGCGCTCGGGCCGCTCGGCCTGCACAGCCCCGGCTACGGCCTGACGGCGGTGATCCTGGTGCTGGCGTACCTCTGGCTGCCGTACATGATCCTGCCGATCCACGCGGGCCTGGAGCAGCTGCCGGCGAACCTGCTGGACGCCTCCGCCGACCTGGGTGCCCGGACCTGGCGTACCGTCCGGTCCGTCGTCCTGCCGATGGTGCTGCCCTCCGTCGCGGCCGGGTCGGTCTTCACCTTCTCGCTCAGCCTCGGCGACTACCTCGCGGTGCAGATCGTCGGCGGCCGCAGCCAGCTGATCGGCAACCTGATCTACGCCAACGTCACCCTCAACCTGCCGCTGGCCGCCGCGCTCGGCACGGTCCCGGTGGTGGCGATCCTGCTCTACCTGCTGGCCGTACGCCGCAGCGGTGCCCTGAGGAGCCTCTGAACGATGCAGCCCGCCCGTCCCTGCGCAGTCGGTGACCGATGAAACTCTCCCGCCGCGCGCGGATCACCGTGCGGATCATCGCCTTTCTCGGCCTGGCGGCGATCTATCTGCCGCTGCTGCTGGTCCTCGTCAACTCGCTGAACGCGGACCGGAGTTTCGGCTGGCCGCCCCGGCAGCTCACCCTGCACTGGTGGACCGACGCCTGGGCGAGCACCGGTGCCCGCGCCGCGCTCTGGACCTCCGTCCGGGCCGGGCTCGGGGCGACCGCGCTCGCGCTGGTGCTCGGCAGCCTGGCCGCCTTCGCCGTCCACCGGCACCGCTTCTTCGGCCGGGAGGCGGTCTCCTTCGCCGTCGTGCTGCCGATCGCGCTGCCCGGCATCGTCACCGGAATCGCCCTCAACTCGGCCTTCCGGACGGTACTCCAGCCCGCCGGGATCGGTCTCGGCCTGTTCACGGTCGTGGTCGGCCACGCCACCTTCTGCATCGTGGTGGTCTTCAACAACGTCACCGCCCGGCTGCGGCGCACCTCCGGCTCGTACGAGGAGGCCGCCATGGACCTGGGGGCCACCACCTTCCAGGTCTACCGCGACATCACCTTCCCGCTGCTGCGCTCCGCCCTGGCAGCCGGCGCGCTGCTGGCCTTCGCGCTCTCCTTCGACGAGATCGCCGTGACCACCTTCACCGCCGGCGCCGGAGTCCAGACCCTGCCGGTATGGATCTTCGCCAACATGGCGCGCCCGAACCAGGCCCCGGTGGTGAACGTGGTCGCCGCCGTCCTGGTCCTGCTCTCCGTCGTCCCGATCTACCTCGCGCAGCGACTCTCCTCCGACACCAAGTAGCCGGCGGCGCCCCGCGCCTGTCCCCGGCCCGGAGCAGCGCGGAGGCCGGCGGTCAGTCGGACTCCACCGGACCGTCGGACGCTGCGGCCTTGACGCCCAGCTTGGCCTCGGCGGTCGTCCAGTCCGCGGCAACGGCCTGCTGCGCGGCAGCGAGCGTGACCTGGCCCTTGCAGATCGCCGTGTGCAGGTGGGTCTCGACGGCGTCCTTCGGGTTGTTCGGCCCCTTGCCGGGGACGTGTCCCGGGGACGGCGGCTCCACCCACAGGTTGCGCGGGTCGTTGGGGTCGCCACCGAGCTGAAGACTGATCAGGTGATCGTACTCCGCATCACCCATCGGCCCGGTGTAGCCGTAGGAGGCAGCGTTGGCAGCCTTCTCCTTGCCCGTGACGTTCACCGGCGGCCTGATCGCGGAGGTGTAACCACCCGCCTTGCAGATCGTCGAGGAGATCGTCGCCTGCGTCACCGCCGGACTCGTCACCCCCGGCGTACACGCCGCGTCCGGCAGCGGCTGCTTGGCCGTCGTGTACCGGTAGTGGCACGTCCCCGGAGCCGGCTGCGCCTGCGCCGTGTAGGCGGACTGCGGACCCGCGCCCACGGGTATCGCACCACCAGCCGCCGGCCCACCGGCGGCGGCGGACGGCGTGGTGGCAGCCCCGCCCCCGGAGCCCGGGTGATGGGCCGTCGACGGCGAGCAGCCCACCGCCCCCGCGAGCAGAACGGCACCGATCACAACAGTTGTACGCGCAGCCGAAACCACAGAATCCTCCGAGAATCGCTTCCGGCCCTCCGGGTGACGGGCCGACAGAGATCCTGCCAGTACCCGATCCTGCCAGCACCGGGGGGGCGTGCGCGGTCTGCCATGCTCCACGCCGGTAGTGGCCGGCGCGACGCGGGGTCGTTGGCAGGGCAAGGCTGCGGCGCCCGGCCCTGCGGTGGCGCCGGGGCCGCTCCGTCCGCTGCTGGGAGGACATCCGTCCATGCGCCCCCGCCACCTACTGTCCGTGGTCCTGGCCGCCGCAGCGGTCCTCTCCCTGTCGAGCGTCAGTCACCCGAGGGCCGCCTCTTCGACGCCGCCTGGAACTCGGCCTCCACCCGTGGCCTGTACGGTGCCGGCCGGAACAACGTCGGAGACCTCACCTGCATCTCCGGTGCCGCGTCGGGGTACCACTGCGGCGTGGAACTGACCGGCGTCGACGGCAGGATGCCCAACGAACACGGCGACGTCATCAGCCCGGTAGACACCGGCGAGCACCAGAGCGGCCACGCCATCGTGGTCGCCCAGGGCGACAGCGGCGGCCCGGTCGTGGCCGACCCGTCCGGCCCGCAGGCGTCCATGACGGCACGCGGGATCATCGTGGCCGCCGCCGAGGATACGCAGATCCCGTGCAGCGCCGGCAGCGACACCGCCATCGGCTCCACCTGCTTCTGGCAGGTCTTGTGCGTCCCGATGACTCCGATCGTCGACACGTTCAACTTCTCGATCTCCTGAAGTTCGTCGACTGTCGACTGGGGTGCCGTCCGACGGATGTCGTCCTGCGCGAGCGCGCCGATGGGGCACGGATGTGACACGTTGGAGGTGGAGGGGCGAAGTCTGGCGCTGCGAGAGGAGAGGTCATGTCATCGAAGCGACGCCGTAAGAAGAAGGGTCGTCGTAAGCACGCGGCCAACCACGGTCGGCGGCCGCAGTGCTGAGCGAGACTGCAGGGTAGGTGACCGAACTGCCTGGTCGCCGGGTCGCGTCAGCGCGGCCCGGCTGGCCGGTTTATGCATCGCCCGCGCCTACCCCTTGGTAACCGGCCGGTAGGTGCACACCTGTACGCCCGTGCCGCCGGCGACCGTGGAGACGAGTTCGAGCGCGCGCAGGGTGCCGTCGTCGGGGAAGATCCTCTTGCCGCCGCCGAGGATCACCGGCATGATCACGAGCCGGAGCTCGTCCACCAGACCCTCGCTCAGAAGGGTGCGCACGAGCGTGGGGCTCCCCATCACCAGCAGGTCGCCGCCGTCGGTCTCGTGCAGCTCACGGATGCGGGCGACGGCCTTGTCGCCGGGGATGTGCGTGGTGTGATCCCACGTCAGCTCCTCGGCGCCCAGCGTCTGGGAGACGACGTACTTCGGGATGGCGTTCATCCGGTCGGCGAACGGGTCACCGGATCGTTCGGGCCAGGCCGCAGCCATCGTCTGCCACGTGCGGCGACCGAACAGCAGCGCCTCGGCGTTGGTCAGCGCATCGTTGAAGAAGCCGCCCACCACCTCCGGATCGAAGAACGGGTGCGACCAGCCGCCGTGGGCAAAGCCACCGTCGGTGTCCTCCTCCGGGCCACCCGGTGCCTGCACGACGCCGTCCAGGCTCATGAACTCACTGATCACGATGCGCACGTGACTCGCTCCTCTTACTCGTTCCGGGGATACGGCGATGGAAACCGTCGCGCTCCCGTAGTGGTGCTGCTGTAGAGAACATAGAGCCCGGTACTGACAAACCTCGTGAACAGCGGCCCCGGTCACCCGCCGCGCGCCTCCGGCCCACCTCGGGATAGCGCCGGCGGACGTGGCCCGGCTCAACGGCGGTAGGGCCGCCGATCCCTGGGAACTCCAAGGATCGGCGGCCCTACCGGCGTCCAGCGATACCTCGGACGAGGCATCAGAGGAATGAGGTATGACGAGGTGTCAGCGGATCAGGAGACGGTGATGACGATCTTGCCGCGGGTGTGCCCCTGAGCGTTGAGCCGCTGCGCGTCGGCGGCCTGGTGCAGCGGGAAGGTCGCGGCGACCTCGACCTGCAGGCGCCCCTCCTCGGCGAGGTCGGTGAGCGCGGCCAGCTCTGCGGCGTCGGGCCGGACGAAGACGTAGTGGCCGCCGAGGGCGAGCACCGCGCCGTCCGCGACGGAGGCGATCCTGCCGCTGGGGGCGAGCAGCGCCGGGGAGGCCTGGAGCGCCTCGCCGCCGATCAGGTCCAGGACGGCGTCCACGCCGTCCGGCGCCAGTGCCCGGACCCGGTCCGCGAGGCCCTCGCCGTACGTGACGGGCTCGGCGCCCAGCGTGCGCAGGTAGTCGTGGTTGTGCGCGCCTGCGGTGCCGATCACGCGGGCACCGAGGCTGCGGGCGACCTGGACGGCGAGGGAGCCAACACCGCCGGCGGCGGCGTGCACCAGGACGGTCTCGCCCGGCTTCACGGCCAGCGCCCCGCTGAGCGCCTGGTAGGCGGTGAGACCGGCCAGCGGGAGGCCGGCGGCCTGCTCGAAGGTGAGGTTGCGGGGCTTGCGGGCGAGGGTGCGTACGGGCGCCGCGACGTACTCGGCGAAGGTCCCACGGCCCACCATGTCCTCACGGACGTAGCCGATGACCTCGTCGCCGGGGGCGAACTCGGTGACACCTACGCCCACCTGCTCGACCACGCCCGACACGTCCCAGCCGGGGATGACGGGGAAGACCACGTCCATCACGCTGTCGAGGTACCCGGCCTGGATCTTCCAGTCGACCGGATTGACCGACGCCGCCCGGACCTTGACCAGCACCGCGTCGGGACCCAGCTTGGGCTCCGGGACGTCGCCGTACTCCAGGACGTCGGGGGTGCCGTAGGTGCGGTAGGTGATGGCCTTCATGGTGGTGCTCCCGAAACAGAAAGATTTGACAGTCTTGATTGTTGAGTCACTCAAGCAATGGTTTGAAGGTACGCCTATATAGTTGAGACTGTCAAGCAATTGCCCTCGGTCTGCCTACGCGCTGCGTCGGGCACTGAGCCACCGAACGTCGACAACGCCTCGACCACCACGTGCCAGGCCTCGCTGAGCGGGTCGATCAGCGCGAAGTGGCCGACGCCCGGCATCGGGACCATCCGAGTGGCCGGATGCGCGACGGCGTAGGAATCTCCGACCTCGAAGGGCACGATTTCGTCCTCCTTCCCGTGCACGATCACCACCGGGGTCGGCGGGCCGGCCATCCGTACCGGATCCAGGTCACCCCGGCCCTGCGGCGAGCCGCCCAGGAAATCGGCCACGGCACCGTCGCGCAGGCCCAGTCGGTACGCGAGTTCCAGGTCCGCCACGGGGGCGAGGGCGATCGTGCCCACCAGCCCGGGAATCGGCACCACGGCTGCGGCCCACAGCGCCAGCTGGCCGCCCGCAGAGTGTCCGAGGACCACCACTGATCCGTTGTGCGACGCCTCCCCGGCGCGGTCCCCCACCGCTGCGGCCAGCAACTCCGGTACGGCGGTGAGGACCGCGCCGACATCGTCCAGCGACAGTTCGGGCCGTCCCGGGACGCGCCGGTACTCGACCGAAACCACCGTCCACCCCGCCTCGCGCAGCGCGACGGCCTGCGGACGGGTGTGCGTACGGTCTATTTCGGGGCGCCAGAAGCCACCGTGAACCAGTACGGCCAGCGGACGCCCCGCCGCGAGGGGGCCACCCAGCCAGACGTCCGCGACCTGCTCGGCCGCAGCACCGTAGCGCAACGTCAGATCGGGCCCTGGCGCCGGGCGGGTCAGAATCGATAGGTCTTCCACTGTCAGTGCCCTACTTTCCGCGTCTGGGGCGAAGAGGCAGGCGACGAGCACACCCGTCGCCGGCCGGAATCGAACGCATGCAGCGTAGGGCCCCGCCTCGACATCACCCGCGCCGGGTTCGATGTCTGACAGTTGACCGGCCCGGACCAGGCCCGGTTCAGGCAATCTGGTCCCGGCCGGCTCGGCACCGTCGACGCGTTGCAGAGTGGTCGGCCGCCGGCCGATGGGTACGGTGGACATGCACTGACGATCCGTCAACAGAAGGAGATCCCGATGACCGACGACGCGGCGCTCCGCGCCCTGTTCGCCACTCGAAAGGGTGGCGTGCTGGCGACCCTCAAGCGGGACGGGCGCCCACAGCTCTCCAACGTCAACTACGCCTACGACGAAGCCTGATCACTCATCCGGGTGTCCATCACCGACGACCGCGCCAAGGCCAGGAACCTGCGCCGCGATCCCCGCGCGAGCTTCCACGTGACGAGTGGCGACTTCTGGTCCTGGGCCGTGGCGGAAGGCACCGCCGAACTCACCCCGGTCGCGGCGGACCGGGACGACGCCACCGTCGAGGAGCTCATCGATCTCTACCGCGCCATCAACGGCGAGCACCCCGACTGGGACGACTACCGCGCCGCGATGGTCCGCGACCGCCGGCTCGTCCTCAAACTCCACATCGAGCGCTGCTACGGCCAGACCCCCTGAGCCCGGCCCTCCGGGGGCTCGGACAGCACACGCAGTGACCTCCGGCAACGGGACTCACCTCGCTCCTCGGTCCGCTCGGCACGCCGCGAGTTGACATATCCGGAGTCCCTTTCTACCCGCCCGCACCCCCCGCGAGCTGGGCCTTAGCCCCCGTACGCAGCAACCCCGGGGCCGCCGGCTCAGTAATATCCGCCCCGGATGCCGTGCGGCGGCCTGCCGGCGGCGGCGGTGGTGCTTGGAAGGGACGAGTGATCCTGATGGGGGTTTCCAGCTGGCTGGTTCTGGGGGGCGAGGACCCGGAGCACGCCCTCGCCGAAGCGGCGGGTCAGGCCGGGCTGGTGAGCCAACTCAGGCCGCTGATCCGTGAGTTGAGCAAGCCAGATGACCTGGTGTTCGACCCGTTCGCCGGGTGGGGGACGACGCTGGTGGCGGCCTCGGTCGAGGGGCGTCGTGGGTTCGGCATCGAGGTGAACGCGGAGCGCGCCGAGGACGCGCGGCGGTGGCTGCGGGACTACCCCGGGCAGGAGATGTACTGCGGCGACGCCCGCAAGCCCCCGTTGGAGGCCGGGTCGGTCGACCTGGTGCTGTGCGATCTGCCGTATTTCGGCACCAACCTGGACACCGACGCGATGGCCGACGGCCAGTTCTACGCGCTGCGTGAGTACGACGACTACCTGGGTGCACTGGACGAAGCGTTCGCCGCCATCGCGCTCACGATGCGCCCGGGCGCCAACGCGGTGATCGCGGTGCAGAACCGCCGCATCGCCGACCGGTTCGTGCCGCTCGCCTGGGACGCCGCCCGGGTGCTCGGGCGGCACCTCACGCTCGGCGACGAACGCATCCACCTCTACGACCGGCCGGCGAGCGGCGACGACCCGATGCGGACCAACCGCTCGCACGAGTACCTGCTGATGGCCACCAAATAGGCTGCCGACCAGAAAACTTGCCGTACCCGTGGTGAGGACCGGCCCCACCACGGGTACGGGCGCCGCCGCTCAGCCGTTGCCGCCGAGCGGCTCCAGCACCAGCTCGCCCAGGAACCACTCCTCCAGCACCTGCAGCCGCGCCCGGCACTCGGCCTGGTCCGCTCCGGAGACCAGCGCTGTGAGCAGGAAGTCCGACGAGAAGGCGGCGGCCTTCATGGTCTGCCCCGGCCCGACGAACACCTGGTACTTCTCGATCCACGGGAAGGCCGGCGGCACCTCGGGGATCGCCACCACCCGGCCGGGACGCTTCATCAGCACCAACTGGCCCGACATCTGACGTGGCGTCAGTTTTTCGGGGCCGGTCCGGCCGAGCCACTCCGGCAGCGGCAGCCCCAGCTGGGCCCGTACCCAGGACTCGCTGGGGTCGACGCCGAACAGCGTACGGACGATGTCGCGGATGGCGGCCCCACCCGTGCGGCAGGCGATCTCGCACAGCACCAACTCGTCCTCGGGGGTGTGGAAGAACTCCGCGTGGAAGGCGAAGTGCTCCGGGCCAGAGAGTGCCCCCAATGCCTGCTCGGTGAACGCCAGCAACCGCTGCGCGAGCGGATCGCCGACATCGAGGGTGAGGTCCAGCCGGGGGCCGGTGTCGGTGGCGAAGGACGCCAGCGTGTACTGGTACTGCGAGGGCCAGGACAGCACCACCCGCCCGTCCACGACCAGCCCGTCCACATGGCACATCGAGCCGTGCACGAAGGCCTCGGCCATCAGGTTCGGCTGGTACGGCCCGTAGAGGTCGAAGCCGTCGGCGAGGTAGTCGTCCAGGTCCGCGCGCGACTCGAGGATCCGCAGGCCCACCGAGCCGGCGCTGTCCCGGGGCTTGAGCACCACCGGGAAGCCGTGCTCCTCGGCGAAGCCGACCAGCTCCGTGGCGCACTCGATCTCCCGGTACGGGGCCACCCGCAGCCCGGCGGCGAGCGCCCGGCGCTTCATCACCACCTTGTCGCGGTACGGGAGGACGGTGTCCATCCGCTGGCCGGGCAGCCCGAGGATGTCCCGCAGCTCGGCCGCGCGTTCGAGGTCCCGCTCCTGGCACGCGACGACGTACCGGATCTCGTGCTCGCGCGCGAGCGCCAACGCCAGTTCCTCCAGCTCACCGCTGGTCTCGTAGCCGTCCACGGCGGCCGTTCGAGCGTAGCCACCGCCTTCGGCGGGCAACTCCTCGCCCACCAGGGCCAGATGCTCCCGGGAGGTGATCAACAGAACGTCGCCGTCGTGGTCGGCGAGCCACTGGTCGTAGGGGGTGCCGACCAGCGAACCCCGGTGGTGCAGAACGAGCACGGTCATCTCAGGCCCTCCTCGGCCGGCTCCAGCTTCAGCTCCAAGTCCGCGTCCGCGTCCAGCTTCAGCTCCAGCTCGGGGTCGAGCCCGGCCTGCGCGCGTACCAGGGCCCGCGCCGGGCGGGCGGCGGGGTGGTAGCCGAGGCCGTGCACCAGCCAGTCGCCGCCGGCCTCGCGGACCGCCTCGACGGCGTACGGGTGACCGGGGTCGGACGGCAGCGCCGCCAGCACCGCGTCCGTGACCGCCAGGCCCGGTCCGTGGTGGCGTTCGCCGGTCGTCAGCGGCTCGACGGTCAGGCTCGGCACCACCGACGGGTCGTCGGGCAGGAAGCCGCCCGCCACGAAGGCGCGCAGCGCGGCTTCGTCGGCGAGTTCGGCGAGTTCGGCGAGTTCGGCGCCCACCGGCCGACCGGCCGCCCGGCGGCGGCGCACCGCGAGCGGGTAACCCCACTGGTGCGCCCACCAGTACAGGTCGGCCACCCGCCGGACCTCCTCGCGGCGGGTCGCGGGGACGCCCGCCCGGGCCAGCAGGTCCTGGGCCGCCACGCCGTCGGCCAGGGCCAGCGCGGTGTCGCGCGACTGCCCGGCCAGGCCGAGGTGGTCGCGCAGGCCGCCGGCCCTGATCTGGTCGGCCGGGTCGAGGGCGACCACCGCCGACACCCCGCCCTGGCGGGCGAGGTCCAGCACCGTGGTCTCCACGGCGGCCGACTCGGCGTACCGCCGCACCACACGGACCGCCGAGAAACCGGGGTACTCCCCCGCTCGGCCGGTCAGCAGTACGAGCGAACGGCCGGAGTCCGCCAGCCAGTTGGGGCAGTCGGCCGCGTACCGGCCGTCCGGGTCCAGCACGACGATGCTCATCGACTCCCGTCCTCCATCCGTACCGTCAGCACCGTGTCGATCAGCTCCTCGCAGAGCCGCACCGCCGCGTCCGTGTCCGGCGCGGTGACGGCGAGCAGGCCGAGCCGGTCCCAGTTGTCCTCCATCGGCCGGATCACCGAGCCGCTGCGCGCGGCCAGGTCGAAGGCCAGGACGGCCGGGTGGGCGCGCAGTTCGTCGACGCCGCCGATCTCCGCCACCCGGCCGGGCGGAGCGATCACACCCCGGACGGCGCCTGCGGCCACCGGCTTCGGGCGCTCCACCAGCGGCTCGACCAGGCCGAAGGGCCAGGCGAGGGCGTAGCGGGTCAGGTCCAGGCCGTAGGCGGCCTGGACCAGGTCGGGGATGTGGTCGCCGCCGAGGCGGTTGTGGCCCTCGATGATCAGCGGGCCGCGCGAGCTGAGGCGCAGCTCGGTGTGGCTGGGGCCGTCCGTGATGCCCATCGCGTCCAGGAAGACGGCGACCGCGTCGACGATCCGCTCCTCGTCGGCCTCGTCCAGCCGGGCCGGCTGCGCGTGGCCGAGCTCGACGAAGTGCTCGCCGCCGGTCAGCTTCTCGGTGATCGCGACCACGATGTGGCGGCCGCCGAAGCTGAAGCCCTCGATGCTGAACTCGGGGCCGTCGATGTACTGCTCCATCAGGAAGTCCCCGACGGTGTACAGGGTGCTCCCCCGGTCCATGCCGTCGCGGCGGACGGTGGCGATCCGCTCCCAGACCGCGTCGATGTCCTCGGGGCCGCTGACCTGGAAGATGGCGAAGCCCGCCGTCAGGTCGGTCGGCTTCACCACGAACGGGTACCCGTGCGCCCGGCCGAACGCCGTCATGCTCGCGCGGTCCCGCAGCGGGTCGGCGGCGACGGTGGGCGCGCCCACCTCGGCCAGGTGGCGGCGCATCGCGAGCTTGTCGCGCAGCAGCCGGGCAGGCAGGTAGCCCGTACCGCCCAGGCCGAACAGGTCGTTGACGCGCCCCGCGATCTCCAGGCCGGGCTCGGTCAGCGAGAGCGCGGCGGAGAAGTTCCAGATGGTGTGGGCGGCTCGCGCGAGGGGCTCCATCACCGACCAGTCGGTGTAGTCGGCGATCAGGGTGACGTCGGCGAGCCGGGCCTGCTCGGGCTCGAACTTGTCCTTGTGCTGGACGAGGATCACGTTCAGCCCGAGCTGCTTGGCGATCCGTACCGGCTCGGTGAGGTGGCCGATCAGCAGCAGCGTCCGCTCGGGGTGCATCGGCCCTGCGGGGGCCGCGTTGACCGCGTTCAGCAGCTCCGAGCCGGTCTCCACCCGGAGCAGTGCCTTCGCCTCGGCCACCAGCCGGTCCGCCTCCTGCGCCGACTCCGCCTCGATGATCACGCTGCCGTGCCGACTGGCCGAGTGACGGGTGTGCGGGAGCAAGTCCCCTTTCGCGAAAGGGAACTTCACGTCGTACACGTAGGGGAGCGCGGCGACCTGCTCCAGGCCGTCGATCCGGGTGATCGGGCCCGGGCGGAACTCGAAGAAGGAGATCGCCCCGACCCGCGTGGCCTGGGTCGGGGTGACGGTCTGCCCGGCGAGCTGGTCGAAGACCGCGCCCTCGATGTCGAAGCCGGTGGCGATCCTGATCAGCGCCGGGATCCGGTCACCGCCGAAGCGGGCCTGGGACTCCACGATCCGGGGGCCGGACGCAGTGAGGATCAGCTCGGTGTGCGCCGGGCCGAACTGATAACCGGCCGCGTCGAGTACGGCGGTGACCAACTCGCCGATGGCCGCCACGTCCTGCTCGGGCAGCGGCGCCGGGAAGACATGGCCGGTCTCCACGAAGGCGGGCGCGGGCGTCTTGCGCTTGGCGGTGATGCCGACGAGCTGGTGCCGCCCGCCGTTGCTGAGCGTCTCGACGCTGAACTCTGGACCTTCCAGGAACTCCTCGACCAGCACCGGACCTTGGTAGTCGAATCGAGCCAACTCGGCCTGCCAGCTGTCGAGTTCCTCCGGACCGAGGAGCAGTCGCACCGCAGCGCTGCCCTGCAGCCGGGTCGGCTTCACCACCGCCGGGAGTCCGAACTTCTCGAGTACTCCGGCGACTTCGGACGGGTCGGCCGCCACGGCCGAACGCACCGGGGACAACCCGTGCTCGGACAGCAGCTCACGCAGCGCCGCCTTGTCGTTGAGCCGGCGGATCGCATCCGGCGGATTGACCGCGAGCCCGAGCGCCTCGGCCTCCTCGGCGACCGGCAACATGGTCGCCTCCTCGCCCAAGTGCAGTACGTACGCCACGTCGTGGGCGAGGGCGGTCTCCCGGACCAGGCGGCGCAGCGCCGGCTCGTCCTTGAAGTCGACGTACAGCATCTCCTTGACGTGCTGCGCCACCTGCGCCAGGTACGAGGCGGGCTGCAGCGTCGGATCCCAGATCGACCAGACCTCGAAGCCGATTTCCGCCGCCTTCGCCACGAACTGGCTGTACGGCTGGACCATCAGGAGGCGGTTGTTCCCGACTGCTGAACCACTCGTCGTCACTGCGCTGTTCTCTGTCACTGCGCGCCATTCCCTTCTGCGGCGGTGGGCATCTCGTACGTCTGCTCGTACGTCTCGGGGGCGGTGGGCATCTCGTGGTCGAGGACGGCTTGCGGGGCCAGCGCCCGTCCGCCCTTGGGTACATCGGTCATCACCAGGGCCGTGGCACCGATCAGCGCGTCGTCGCCGATGGTGATCGGTCCGAGCAGGGTGGCGGCGGCTCCCACCGTGACGCCGTTGCCGAGCCGGGGGTGGCGGCGCTCGCCCGGCTCGCGGCGGCGGTCGTTCCACCAGCCGAGGGAGCCCAGTGTGACCTGGTGGAACAGCGACACGTCGTCCCCGATCACGGCGGTCTCGCCGATCACCGTCCCGCCGCCGTGGTCGATGAAGAAGCGCCGCCCGATCTGCGCGCCGGGGTGGATCTCGACCCCGCCGGTGACGACTTTGGCGATCATGGAGACCGTCCGGGCCGAGCGGTAACAGCCGCTTCGGTACAGCGCGTTGCCCACCCGGTGGCCCGCCAGCACCAGCGCGGTCGGGTGCAGCAGGGCCTCGCTGCGCCGGCCGACCGAGGGGTCGCGGGCCACGATGACGTCCAGCGTCTCCAGGCCGCCGCGCACCACACCGCGCACGGCGCCGCGAAGCCGGGGCAGCGGCCCGTGGCCTCTCACGCGGCCACCCCGGTCTTCACGTCGGCGCCGACCACCTGAGCCGCCGCCTGGGCCGCCCGGTCCTGCTGGACCCGGAACAGGAATCGGTAGAGGTGGATCGCGCCGGCGCCGAAGGCCGCGAAGAGCACGGCCATCACCCAGCTGGGCACGACGGCGGAGAGGATCACCGAGAGCGACCCGACCAGGTAGCCGAGCCGGACGTGCAGCCCGTACGCGGCCATGTACTTGGTCCGGGAGTCGGCGGGCACCAGATCGGCGAGCAGCGCCTGGTTGACCGGCAGGGAGGTGATCTCGCCGAAGGTGACCACGAAGGCCGCCACGATCAGCACCCAGGCGTTGCTGCTGACCGCCCAGACCATGTAGCCGAGGGTGAAGACCACCACGCCTACCACCATGCGCAGTTGCTGATCAAACCGGCCGAGCAGCCGGCCGATCCAGAGCGCGCAGCACACTACCAGCAGGGTGTTGACGGCCCGCAGGATGCCGAGCACGTTGACGCCGTCGACGTGCACGGTCCAGGAGCCGATGCTCAGCAGCCGCTGCGCGGGGAAGTGCGAGCCGAGCCGGACCGCGATGGACGACGAGATCTGCACCTCGACGCACCAGACCAGCAGCGCCGCGAGGATCAGCCGCAGGAACACCCGGTCGCGGGCCACCGACACATACCCGACCAGGGCCGACTTCACGCCGCGCGGGTTCTGTGCCGCCTCGGGCGGAGCGGTCTCGGCGAGCGCGAACCAGGTCACCAGGAAGATGCCGAGGGTCGCGACCGCCGCCCCTGCCAGCAGCTGGAAGAAGTAGCCGCCGTAGAGGAGGCCGCCGACCAGCGAACCGAGCATGAAGGCGACGTTCACCACCCAGTAGTTGATCGTGTAGACGGTGGTCCGCGACTCCGGTGTGGAGACGTCCACGATCATCGCCTCGTTGGCGGGCAGCGCGATGCCCGCCATGCAGGTGGCGCTCAGGTACAGCAGATACGTCGCCGGACCGGAGTGCAGGAGCGGCGAGTTGACCAGGGCGAGCCCGGCGTACGACAGGCCGACGCCGATCTCGCCGAGCAGCAGCACCCGCCGACGGCCGTAGACATCAGAGAGGTGTCCGCCGACCAGGTTGCACAGCACGGTGGCGGCCGCGACCAGCAGGGTCATCAGACCTGCGGTCGCCGCACCGTAGAGATGGGCGAAGTGAATGACCATCAGCGGGACGAGCATGATGTCGAAGAACCGCTGGAAGAAGCCGACGCCGATGCGCAGCTTGAGATTGCGGTGCAGCTCCCGGAAGTTCACGCGCCCTCCCCCTCCTCGACGGGCCACCAGCTGAGGTAGCGCTCGCCGCTGTCCGGGAAGACGGTGACGACCGTCGCACCCGACAGGTCGCGGCGGCGGGCGAGTTCGACGCAGCCGTACGCGGCGGCGCCCGCCGAGACGCCGACCAGCAGGCCGGTGGTGGCCGCCAGGGTGCGGGTGGTCGCGGCGGCGTCGGCGTCGGACACCGCGATCACCTCGTCGATGCAGCCGACGTCGGTGACCGGGCTGATGAAGCCGCCGTTGAGGCCGGGGATCCGGTGCGGTCCGGCACAGCCGCCGGAGAGCAGCGGCGAGCCCTCGGGTTCGACGGCGACCACGTGCAGCGCGGGGTTCCGCTCGCGCAGGTAGTGGGCGATGCCGGTGATCGTGCCGCCGGTGCCCACCCCGCAGACCAGGACGTCCACCCGGCCCTCGGTGTCCCGCCAGATCTCCGGACCGGTGGACTCGTAGTGGGCCCGGACGTTGGCGGGGTTCTCGTGCTGCCGTGCGTACCAGGATCCCGGGGTGGCGGCCGCCAGCTGCTCGGCCCGCGCTACGCAGCCCGCGAAGCCGAGCGCGGGGTCGGTGAACTCGACCTCGGCGCCGAGCATCCGCAGCGTCAGGATCCGCTCGCGGGAGGCGTTCTCGGGCAGCACGATCAGGCACGGATGCCTGCGCGCCGCCGCCAGCGCCGCCAGCGCGATACCGGTGTTGCCGGAGGTGGCCTCGATGACGGTGGCGCCGGGGGTCAGCTCACCGGACTCCTCGGCCGCCCGGACCATGAACAGGGCGGCCCGGTCCTTGATGCTGGACAGCGGGTTGGCGGCCTCCAGCTTCGCCAGGACCGTGGCGGCCGGCGGTAGGCCGTCCAGCGTCAGCCGGAGCAGGGGGGTGTTGCCGACCAGGTCCTCGAACGAGGTGGCCACCCTCGCGGCCAGTTGGTTGGTCATCGCTCTTTCCTCGGGGCTCAGTGGTGCTCGAAGGTCTGGCTGGTGCCGTGCTTCTCGCCGAATGCGCTGCTCCGACTTTTACGCAGCTCCGCGTGCACGCCTCTACGAGCGTCTCGGTGCGCGTCTCCGTGCGCATCTCCGCACACGTCTCCACATACGTCTCAGCGCACACCGGCAGCCGCCCAGAAGTGCATTCGACAATGCCGCCTTCCGAGAGCATCGATATTCTGCGGCAGTCGGCGGTAATCGACGGCAATCGGGTCCCCGCTCATGCCAGTACTCTGCCGCCCGCTCGCCGGACCCGCCACGGCCGCGATGATTCGGGTTAGCGCAGTGCACACAATCCAGGGGTTCATAACGGACCAATCGGTGCATCCAACCCCACATGATGGCCCCTTGGAGCGCAGCAATCGCCGGATGTGGCCATGTCATAAATGGCCGGGCAGAGCCTTGCAAAGGCAGCCGATGGCCCGCCACTGTCGCTTTTGTCAGGAAATGGGGAAGCTTGCCGGCGAGCGGAACGAGCCATCCACCGAAAGCTCTTGCCAAAACCTCGGCTTGAACTCATAGTTTCCACCGTCCTGACAGTTGAGCTCCATTCGAATGGGGGGCCACAATGGAAATCCTGGTCGCCGGGAATCCAGACACGGCGAGGCAGGCGTATCCCGACGGAACATGCCTCACGGACCTGTTCGTGGAGCAGGTGCACAACCGACCTGACGAAGTCGCGGTGGAGTGCGGGAACGAGACGCTGACCTATCGCGAACTCGCGGACGGGGCGTTGGACCTCGCCTCCCGGCTGCGCGGCCTCGGGATCCGCGCCGACGACTGCGTCGGCGTCTTCCTGGATCCCTCGCTCACGCTGCCGGTGGGCGTCTGGGCGGTACTCTTCGCCGGCGGCGCCTACCTCCCGCTGTCACCGGGGTACCCCGACGAGCGCCTGCGCTACATGATCGAGGACTCCCGCTCGGCGGTGATCCTGACGGACGAGCCGCTCCGGGACCGCCTGGCCGAGCTCGCTCCCGCCGGCACGCGGATCGTCACCCTGGCGGAGGTGACCGACAGCGCCACCCGGCAGCCTGCCCACACCCGACCGACCGGTCCGCAGCCGTCCGACCTCGCGTACGTGATCTACACCTCGGGCAGCACCGGCCGGCCCAAGGGCGTGATGATCGAACACCGCAGCATCGTCCACCAGATGCGCTGGCTCACCACGGCGTACGGCCTGGGGCCGGGGAGCACGGTCCTGCAGAAGACGCCGATGAGCTTCGACGCGGCGCAGTGGGAGATCCTCGCGCCCTGCCGTGGCAGCCGGATCGTGATCGGCGCACCCGGCGTGTACCGGGATCCGGAGCGCCTGGTCGACACGATCCGCCGACACGGCGTGACCACCCTCCAGTGCGTTCCGACGCTCCTGCGCGCGCTCCTGGACACCGACCGGCTGGCGGAGTGCGCCTCGCTCACCCAGGTGTTCTGCGGCGGCGAGGCCCTGCCGAGGCAGCTCGCCGCGCAGTTCCTGGCCACTCTGCCGACGTGCGAGCTCGTCAACCTCTACGGGCCGACCGAGTGCACGATCAACGCCTCGGCCTGCACGGTGGATCCGGAGAGCGTCGGCGACGGGCCGCAGGCGATCTCGATCGGCACCCCGGTGGACGGCACCGCGTTCCACATCCTGGACGAGGACAGGTCGCCGGTGGCGCTCGGCGAGGTCGGCGAGCTCTGGATCAGTGGCGTCCAGGTCTCCCGGGGTTACCTGCACCGGGAGGACCTGACCTCGGAGCGGTTCGCCGCCAACCCGTTCGCCACCGACCCGGCGCACTCCAGGCTGTACCGGACCGGCGACCTGGCCTACCGGAACTCCGACGCCAGCGTCCAGTTCGCCGGCCGGGTCGACCGGCAGGTCAAACTGCGCGGCTTCCGGGTCGAGTTGGACGAGATCAGGCTGGCGATCGAGAGCCACGACTGGGTCAAGAACGCCGCCGTCCTGGTCAAGGACGACCCCGCCACCGGCTACCAGAACGTCATCGCCTGCGTCGAACTGAGCCCGCGCGAAGCCGCGTTGATGGACCAGGGCCACCACGGCTCGCACCACGTCTCGAAGGAGAGCAGGCTCCAGGTGCGGGCCCAACTCGCCGGCGGGGGCTGCCGGGACGCCGGTGAACTCGACGGCCGCCCGGTGGTCCAGCTGCCCGGCCGCACACCCACCGCCGAGCAGCGGCGCCGGGTGTTCGCCCGCAAGAGCTACCGGTTCTACGAAGGCGGCGGGATCCAGCCCGCCGACCTCCTCGACCTGCTCGGCACCCGCACCACCGGCCACAGCTCCCGCCCCCCGGAGAGCCTCGGCCTGGCCGAACTCGGCGAGATCCTCCGCTACCTCGGCCAGTACCCGAGCGAGGAGCGGCTGCTGCCCAAGTACGGCTACGCCTCACCGGGTTCGCTCTACGCGACGCAGCTGTACCTGGAGACCGGCGGGATCGGCACAACCGACGCAACCGACGCGGTCGGCGGGACCGGCGGGACCAGCAGCCTGGCACCGGGTTACTACTACTACCACCCGGTGCACCACCAACTCGTCCTGATCGACGAGCGGGCGCCGTCCCACGACGCCGGGGTGCGCTTCCACTTCGTGGGCAGGAAGCGGGCGATCGCGTCCGTCTACCGCAACAACCTCCAGGAGGTACTGGAGATCGAGGCCGGCCACATGGTCGGCCTGCTGGAGCAGGTGCTGCCCGGCTACGGACTGGACGTCAGCCCCAGCCCGTACACCCCCGGCGAGATGAGGCACCTGGACTGTGCCGACGAGGACTACTACCTCGGCGCGTTCGAGCTGGTCCCCTACCGGGAGGCGAAGCCCGACGTCCCGGTCGACGTGTACGTCCAGCTCCACCCGGGCGGCGTGTCCGGCCTGGCGGCCGGCCAGTACCGGTACGCCGGCGGAGCGCTGGAGTGGATCTCCGACGAGCTGGTCCTCAAGCGCCATGTCATCGCCATCAACCAGCAGGTCTACGACCGCTCCGCGCTCGGCATCACGGTGGTGAGCAGGACCGACGAGGACTGGCGGGCGTACCTGGACCTCGGGCGGGAGCTGCAACGGCTCCAGATGAACGACGCCCGGTTCGGGCTGATGGCTGCGGGCTACAGCTCCAGGACCGGGAACGACCTGCCTGCGGCCAAGCGGATGGAGGCCGTCCGGACGGCCGCCGGCCGGCCGAACGGCCCGTCGTACTTCTTCGTCGGCGGCCGGGTGAGCGAGGAACAGCTCGCGCACGAAGGCATGTACGAGGACAGCGTCCACATGCAGGGCCCGGCCGAGATGATCAAGGTAGACCTGGTCAACCTGCTGCCCGACTTCATGGTGCCCAACCGGGTCGTGGTCATGGACCGGCTGCCGCTCACCGCCAACGGGAAGATCGACCTCAAGGCGCTGGAGGCGTCCCCCGAGACGGACGTCTCACCCACCGACCGGCCCTTCGTCGCGCCCAGGACGTTCACCGAGTGCCGGATCCGCGAACTGTGGCGGGCCGCGATGAAGCGTGAAACGGCCTCCGTACAGGACGACTTCTTCGAGTCCGGCGGCAACTCACTGATCGCGGTCGGGCTCGTCAACCGGATCAACCAGGAGTTCGACTGCGCCCTGCCGCTCCAGGTCATCTTCGAGGCCCCGACCATCGAGGAGTTGGCCTGCCGGGTCGACGGTGAGCGCAGCGGCCCCGCCTCCCGGCTGGTGCCGCTCGGCGCCGGCCGGACCGGCGCGCCCCGCTACTGCTGGCCCGGCCTCGGCGGCTACCTGATGAACCTGCGGCCGCTGGCCAGGCGGCTGGACGACGAGCGCCCGTTCTACGGCGTCCAGGCCCACGGGATCAACGAGGGCGAGAAGCCCTACCTCACCATCGCGGACATGGCCGCGGCGGACGTCCAGGCCATCAGGGAGGTCCAGCCGCACGGCCCCTACACGCTCTACGGCTACTCCTTCGGCGCCCGGGTAGCCTTCGAGGCGGCCCACCTGCTGGAGCGGTCCGGCGAGCGGGTGGAGCAGCTGGTCCTGATCGCCCCGGGGTCGCCGACGCTCCAACTCCCCGAGCCGGGCGCCCTGGTGGAGGCCGGCGGCCGGTGGTCCTTCTCCTGTCCGGCCTTCGTCACGATCCTCTACTCGGTGTTCGCGGGCAGCATCACCGGCCCCGGGCTGGACGAGTGCCTGCGGGCCACCGTGGACGAGGAGAGCTTCGTCGCCCACATCGTGCAGAGCTTCGACCTGGACCCCGTACTGGCCACCAGGATCATCGACGTGGTCCGGCAGACCTACGAATTCACGTACAACTTCACCGAGTTGAGGACCCGTCGGGTCAACGCCCCGGTGACGGTCGTCAAGGCCCGAGGCGACGACTACTCGTTCATCGAGAACAGCAGCGGGTACTCCGCCGAGGAACCCCGGATCATCGAACTCGACGCCGACCACTACAGCATGCTGCGCGACCCGGGCGTCGACGCCCTGGTGCGCAGCATCCACCCCCCGACCCCCTGACACCGAAAGCAGGCCACCACCATGCCCCACGTGAACATCAAGTACTTCCCGACCCCGGTCACCGACGAACAGGAGGCCAGGCTGGTAGCCGCGCTCACCGAAACCCTGCGCGAGAACCTGGGCTGCGACGAGGGCGCCGTCTCGATCGCACTGGAACCCGTCGAGCCGGCCGACTGGAACGAGAAGGTCTACACCCGAGAGATCATCGACCGCCGCCACCTGCTCCGCAAACTGCCGAACTACTGATCTGACGAGTCGTCAGTTCCGCTTGCTCCGCCCGCTGTACGCGTCTGGGCCCGACCGAGGATGCACGGTCGGGCCCAGACGGCTGTGCGCGGGTACGCCGGTCAGATACGCCGGTCAGACGAAGTAACCCTGGAGGTCCGCGACGACGTCGGTGCCGCCGCTGGAGTTGTAGATGTCGATGCAGCCGTCGCTGCCGACCGGAACCAGCGTCAGGTTGGCCGCCGTCGTTCCCGGCGTCAGGTTCAGGCTCGACGTGGTCGGGCGGGCGCCGCCGTCGCCCTCCACGGGGGTAGCGGCGCCCCGGCACTCCCCTGACGTACCGGCGGGGAGTGAACCCGCAGCTCTCCGCCATGGGCCCGCTCGTCGTTGCCACCGAAGTAATAGGCAGATAGCCTCTTTGCCCATGACGCTAACTTTCGCCCTGCACCCCCCGCTCGATCTCGGACTCCGCGAGGAGTTCATCCGGCTCTGGACGGACGCCAGCAACGCCGGCGGCGCCGTCGGCTTCGTCCCGCCGGTGACGGTGGACCAGGCGCGGGCCGCCGCCGAGAAGCACTTCGCGGGCCTCGGGCCCGGCTGTCCGGACCGGCTGCTGATCGCCCGCGAGGTGGGAAGCGGGCGGCTGGCCGGGATGCTGATCTTCGAGGACATGCGCTTCCCGCTGATGGACCACTGGCGGCTGCTCAAGCTGGTCATGGTGCACCCCGACCTCCAGGGCCGGGGCTACGGCGCGGAGTTGATGGGCGAGGCCGAGCGGATCGCCCGGGGCTGGGGCCTGAGCGCCCTGCGGCTGACCCTGCGCGGCGGGCTCGGCCTGGAGAAGTTCTACGGCCGCTGCGGGTACACCGAGGTCGGCCGGGTGCCGGCGGCCCTCCGGGTCGCCCCCGGCGACGACCGGGACGAGGTCACCATGTGGCTCGACCTGCGCTGATCCCCCGGCTGCACGTCAGACGTCCGGCGATCGGCGGCCGGAGACCGCCGCGCGCGTCGCGGCCCGCGCGGCGGCGTCGGGGTTGGTGAGGCGCCTCGCGGTGTCCTCGAGTCCGGTGCTGTGCGATCCCTTGACCAGCACCAGGTCTCCCGGCTCCAGGTAGTCCCGCAGGAGTTCGAGGGCCGCGTCCCGGTCGGCCACCAGCGTGCTGGTCACGCCGGCCAGCAAGGCCTGACCGTGCATCAGCGCGGCCTCGGCGCCGCCGACCGCGATCAGGTCCGTGACACCGGTCGCCGCCACCCGGCGGCCCAGCTCCACGTGGTGGGACCCGGACTCCGGGCCCAGTTCCCGCATCTCGCCCAGTACGGCGACCACCCGCCGCCGGCCCCCGGCCATCGCCGCCAGCGCCCGCAGGGCCACGGCCATCGAATCGGGGTTGGCGTTGAAGGCGTCGTTGACGACCGTCACACCGTCCGGGCGCTCACCGACCTCCATCCGACCCGGCGTCAACTGCCGGGCCGCACTGAGCGCTTCGGCGACCTGGCCGAGACCGGCACCGAGCCCGAGCGCGACGGCGGCGGCAGCGGTGGCGTTGGCCACGTGGTGCTCCCCGTACATGCCGAGCCTCACCCGGGCACCCGCGCCCTGCCAGGTCAGGGTGAAGGACGGTCGTCCGGCCTCGTCCAGCGCGATGCCGGTGGCACGGATCTCACCTCCCAGGCGGCCGAAGGTCAGCACCGGGGCGAGGCTCCTGGACGCCATCGACATGACGTACGGATCGTCGGCGTTGAGGACCGCCAGGCCGTCCGGAGGGAGGGCCTCGACCAGTTCACCCTTCGCGGCGGCGATGGCCTCCTTGCTGCCGCCGAACTCACCGAGGTGGGCCGTGCCGACGTTGATCACCAGACCGACGGCCGGCGCGGCGATGCCCGTCAGATGCGCGATGTGCCCGGCCCGGCTGGCGCCCATCTCCAGCAGCAGGTGGCGGGTGCCGACATCGGTGTGCAGGACGGTCAGCGGCAGGCCGATCTCGTTGTTGAAGGACAGCGGTGTGGCGACGGTCGTGTCCATGGTCCGCAGTACCTGGGCGAGCAGGTCCTTGGTACTGGTCTTCCCGGCCGAACCGGTCAGTGCGATCACCGTCGGTAAATCCAGCCTGGCCAGCACGGCGCGCGCGAGCTCGGCCAGCGCCTCCAGCACGTCCCGGACGATGATCGCCGGACCGTCCACCGGCCGCGACGCCAGTACCGCGACCGCGCCGGCACCGACGGCGGCGGCCGCGAAGAGGTGGCCGTCGGTGCGCTCGCCGGGCAGTGCGACGAAGAGCGAACCGGGTTCGGCCAGCCGGGAGTCGACGACCGCCGGCCGGTCGACCACCGCTCCCGGATCGGGCACTCGGTACAGGGTTCCCCGTACGGTCTCGGCGATCTCCTGCAGGGTCATGGGGACCACGGCGGCTCCGATCCGTCGACAGGTGTGTCCCGGCTGGGCCCTGTCTGACAATTCCCGTCGGATCAGCGCGCAACTCCCCCAGCCTTCGGCCGGGAGGTACCCCCACGGCGCCCGGCTGGGCGTGCCGGCGGATCGGCCTCGTACTCGGTCGTACGTGGCCGATCCGCCGGTGCGTCCAGGCGGGATGGCTGGGGGTACCTCCCGGCCGAAGGCTGGGGGCGCGTCGTGCGCCCGGCGGGAATTGTCAGACAGGGCCTGGGCTCCGGCCAGACGCTAGCGCTCGGACGGCCCGGCGGCGCGTTCCGCCACACGGGATGGGGCCATGGGGGTGCACCGAAGGCGGCACACGCCCTGCCTGACCACCTGCCACCGCCCGGCCTGGGACGATGCCGGGGACACCGGCGGTGGGTCTGCGACGCCCCCGAACGCGGAGACGAGAAGAGGTGCGGGATGGCGGACGGTTCGGCGCCCGTGAGCGTGGTGATCGCCGCCTACGATGCGGAGCGGACCTTGGGCGCGGCGGTGGCCTCGGCGCTCCGGCAGGTCCCCCGGCCGGCCCAGGTGATCGTCGTCGACGACGGATCGCGGGACGGCACAGCCGGAGTGGCCGCGTCGTTCCCGGACGTGCTGCTGCTCGAGCAGGACAACCAAGGGCCCTCGGCGGCGCGGAATGCCGGGATCCGGGAGGCCTCCCAGCCCTGGGTGGCGTTTCTCGACGCGGACGACGTCTGGCTGCCGGGCAAGCTGGCGCGGCAGCTGGCCGCGTGGGAGCGGCATCCGGCGGCGGTACTGCTGGCCGGCGACTGGCTGCGGGCCGAGCCCGCCGGGGTCGCGGCTCCCCCGGCCGTGACCGACCCGCCGGAGACCCTGCTGAGCTACCGGGAGCTCCTGGTGCTCAACCGCTTCCAGACCTCCACCGTCCTGGTACGCGCAGACGTCCTGGCGGCCTGTGGCGGATTCGATCCCGCGCTGGACGGCGCCGAGGACTGGGATCTGTGGCTGAGGTGCGCCAAGTTGGGCACAGCCGTCAAGCTCGACGTACCGCTGGTGGTCTACCGCGACGAACCGACGGGCTACAGCAAGGACCTGCCGCGCCTGTACCGCAGGATGCTCACGATGCTGAGCCGGGAACGCGTCTGCACCACACTGACTGCGGCCGCCTTCGCCCAGGTGGTGACCTGGCACCACCTGCGTTTCGCCCTGGCCTTCCTGCTGGCCGGTCAGCCCGAACGGGTGCGGGACGTACTGCGGGAGCTACGAGTGGCAGGCCTCGGCCGGCATGTGCCCGCCGCAACCGCCCGCTACCTCGCCCCCTTCCTGGGCGGGCGGGCGTTGCGCCGGCTGCGCCGGAGCTGAGGCGGGGCGACCGGCGCCAGCGCCGCCATGCTCAGACAGACGGGCAGCGCCGCAGCGGCAACCGTCAGGCCCGCGAGGAGCGGCAGCACCGCCCCCGTACCGGTCACGGGCGCCATCGAACGCACCTTCAGCCAGGCCAGCACACCGGTCGGCAGGCTGGTCGCCACCGCCCGGGTCAGCGCTCCCAGCATCGGCGGCTCGTCGCCTGCCGGGCCGAGCCGTCGGCGGAGGACGGCGGCGGCGGCCACGGCGGCGGCCGTGTAGCCCACGGAGACGGCGGCGGCGATGCCCTGGACGCCCGCCGGACGGTACAGGGCCGTCGCCAGGAGCACCGTGAGCCCGTTGTTCAGCACGTACAGCCCGAAGGCCGAGCGCAGGTCCTGCATCGCCTGGAAGACCCGGACGAAGTAGAGGTAGGCCGAGAACCCCGGCAGGCCCAGGGCGAGCAGGGCCAGCACCTGGCCGGTGACGGCCGCCCCGGCCGCGCCGGTCGCGCCGTGCCCGAGCAGGAGGCGGACGATCGGATCCGCCAGTGCGGCCAGCACGGCGGCGATCGGCACCATGAGGAGGATGAGCAGGCGCAGTCCGGCGGCCACCCCCGTACGCAGGTCCCGGACCCGGCCGGCGGCCCAGTGGGCCGACCAGGAGGGCTGCCGCGCGCCGGTGATGGACACCGCCACCACACCGAAAGGCACCTGGAAGAACGTGTACGCGTAGGTGTAGGCGCTCACCCCGCCGGGTCGGCTGTTGGCGAGCAGCAGCACCACGAAGAGCGTCGCCTGGTTCGCGGCGACCATGGCGAAGGTCCACCCGGACAGCCCGGCCACCTGCCGGACGGCCGGGTGGCGCGGCTCCCAGCGCCAGCGCAGCCGCGCTCCGGACCGGCGCACCCCGAGCACCACGACCAGCGCCTGGGCGACGACACCGGCGGTGGTGCCCAACCCGAGCACGGCGAGCAGCGCCGGATCGGCGAGCGCCTGGCCGGTCGAGGTGTGCCGCAGGGTTCCCGACAGTGCGAGCAGGACCGCGATGAGCACCAGGTTGTTGGCGATCGGAGCGAACGCCGCCAGCGCGAACCGGCGCAGGCTGTTCAGCACGGCCGTACCCAGTGCGACGACACCGTAGAGCAGCACCTGCGGAGCGAACAGCCGCAGCAGCCGCACCGCCACGCTGCTCTCGGCGCCTGCCGTCTCCGCCGGAGCGACCAGGGTGTAACCGCGCATCAGCGGCCCGGCCGAAGCCGCCACGAGGGCTGCGGCGAGGACCAGGGCGACCAGGCAGACGGTCACCACGGCGGAGACACCGGCCCATCCCTCGTCGTCCGGTCCGTCGTCCGGGGCCCGGTCCTGCTTCCGTTGCAGTCGTGCGACGAAGACCGGGACGAGTGTGGCGGACAGCACTCCGCCCAGGACCAGGTCGTAGACCATGTTGGGCGTCGTGTTGGCGAGGTTGTAGGCGTCCGCCAGCGGGGTGATGCCGAGGGCGTACGACAGGGCGAAGACCCGCCCCAGCCCGGTCAGCCTGGACAGGGTGGTGCCCACCGCCATCGTCAGTTCCGGCCGGAGCGCGCCCTGCCACCGGCGGAAGCGAGAGCCGTCACCGGTCATCCGGGGCTCAGGTGACAGAGGTTTGCCCGACACGCCGATGACCTCGAGTTCGTGAAAGCGGATCCTGGGTGGAATGGGGGCCGTGGTTCGAGGCGGGACGGGCTGCCGGTCGGCTACGGCGACAGTGCCCCGTACGGCGGGCCCTCGTCGGCAAAGCCCAGGACCCCGCTGGGGACGTTCCCGGTCGCGCCGTGCGCCGGGTGGCACTTCACCACCCCGAGCCGGAGGCGTTCGGCCTTTCTCCGCACGGGGGTCCCGGTGCTGCCGCCGTCGGCCCAGCCACGGGCCGTGAGGACGGCCCGGGCCTGCTCCCGGTCGTCGAACGGAACGGCCCGCCCGGCCACGGACTGCGTCGTCTCATGCCCTCGTCCGAGGATGAGCACGACGTCGCCGGGCCTGGCCACCGCCACGGCCGAGCCGATCGCGGCGGCCCGGTCGAGCTCGACGACCACCTCCCGGTCCGGGCGTTCCAGCATGCCGGCGAGCATCTGGGAGACGATCCCCTGCCGGTCTTCGTCGCCTGGGCTGTCGCTGGTGAGGATGACGGTGTCGGCGGCCATCGCGGCCCGTCCGGCGTCGGGGCGCTTGTGGCGGTCCCGGCCACCACGGCAGCCGACGACCAGATGCACCTGGCCGCCTCGTTCGACCAGCCGGCGAGCGGTTTCTATCTGAGCTCTGAGTGCGCCGGGCGTGTGCGCGTAGTCGACAACCACGAGAAACGGCTGGCCGACATCCACCAGCTCGGACCGCCCGGGAATGGGTTCGCAGGTCGCGATCCCGGTGGCCGCCGCCTCCGCCGGCACTCCCAGCGCCCGCGCGGCGAGATACGCGGCGGCAACGTTGGTCGCGTGGCAGGCACCCACGACGGGCGCCGACAGCTCGACGGACCCGGCCGCGTCCTCCAGCCGGATGCGCGTGCCGTTCAGGTCGCTGGTCGTGTCCGTGATGCGGACCTGCGCCCGGTCGGTGCGACCGAACGTGGTCGTGGGAACCCTGCTCTGGTGCGCGAGCCGGACACCCCATTCGTCGTCGACGCACACGAGCGCCTGTCGGCAGCGCTCGGGGGTGAACAGCAGCGACTTGGCGTAGTAGTACTGCTCCATCGTGCCGTGGTAGTCGAGGTGCTCGGCCTCCAGGTTGGTGAAGACCGCGACGTCGAAGGTGACCCCGCCCACGCGGTGCTGGTCGAGCGCGTGGGAGGACACCTCCATCGCCACGGCCCGCACCCCTTCCCGCCGCATCCGGACGAAGGCGCGTTGGAGTTCGGTCGCCTCCAGCGTGGTCAGCGGCGACGTCCACCGGTGCCGGCCGATCCGCGTCTCCACCGTGCCCAGCCGCGCCGCAGGCCAGCCGGCCGCGACGAACGCGGAGTGCAGCAGGTAGCTCACAGTGGTCTTGCCGTTGGTGCCGGTCAAACCGGCGATCGACAGCCCGTCCGCCGGACGGCCGTGCAGAACCGCAGCCACCGGACCGATGGCCCAGCGTACGTTCGGCACTCGCAGCTGCGGCACGTCGAGATCCAGGAAGTGCTGCACCAGCAGAGCGCGGGCACCGGCCCGAACGGCGGTCTCCGCGTAGTCGTGGCCGTCGAAGTGAGCCCCGGAGAGGGCGCAGAACAGCCAGCCCGGGCGGACCTGTCGGCTGTCGTGCGTGCAGTCGACCACGCCGACGTCCCGGCCCCGATGCTCGGCACCGGGCCAGCCGGCCATCAGCTCGGACAGCCGGACCGCGCGGCGCGAGTCGGCACCCACCGCCCGCCAGGAGGCCTGGTCCGGCGGACGCGATCCCGTCGGGTTCACCACCACATGTCTCCATCGAGCGGACGGGGCACCCGACGAAGGATCCGTATCCCACAGGGTGCCGTGCCCCAGTGCGCCAAGGCGCGCCTGAGCCATCGGGCCGGAATCGGCCGACACGCCGAAGCAGGCACTCGGTCTGTTCGAGCACTGCTCCGACGCTAGGCGAGGAGGGCGACACGTGCAGCTCGGAGGTGACTACGCTACGTGAGGATCCGGGCGGCCCGATCCCGCCTGCACACTCCGTGGGCGCGGCTCGACGCATGGTCCGCGCCACATAAATCGGACATTTAGGACGGCTGGCGGGTGAGGGTCCTCACAGGCTCCGGGGGAGTACGGAGTCGGATAGTTGATCGTCCGCCCAACCGGGACGGGGCGGCGGGTGCCAGCGGCGGGCCAGAAACGGCGGTTCGGCAGGTTTGAGGGTGTAGCGGACGATTCGTGCAGGTCAGTGGGGTGAACCCGGGCTTAGAAGGTGCCGAAAAGCGGTGGTTTGAGGTACCGGGCAACGGGTAGTCGGGGCGGGTTCCGGGCAGGTGATCGTCCGGGCCGGCTACTACGCGGCGTCGTACCAAGGGGGTCTTGGCGGCTGTCATCGGGCCCGCTAACAATTGCGGAGTCGCCAGAGACCGCAGCACCTGTCCCGCTGCGGTTCTCGTTCGCCAGGCCCCGCTCACAGCGGGTCCCCGCGCCTCACCCCGACCGCACGAGCCCCTGTCCGGCCGTACGGATCTCCCGTGGGTGGAAGCGCAGCCAACCGATTGAGGATCAACTTCCCCATGCGCATTTTCTCCACCCGTCTGCGTACCTCGGCCGCCCTGCTCGCCTCCGTCGCCGGTATCGCCACCCTCGGCAGCGTCGTCGCCCCCAGCATCGCCAGCGCGGCCACCCCGGCCTCCTCCGCGCAGGCTCTCGCAGCGCAGATCGTCCCCGCCAACCAGCTGGCGTCGTTCAAGCAGATCGTCTCGCACGAGAGCAGCTGGAACACCACCGCCACCAACGGCTCCTCCGGCGCCTACGGCCTGGTCCAGGCCCTGCCGGGCTCCAAGATGGCCTCGGCCGGCGCGGACTGGAAGACCAACCCCGCCACCCAGATCAAGTGGGGCCTGAAGTACATGGACGAGCGCTACGGCAGCCCGAACGCCGCCTGGGCGTTCTGGCAGACGCACCACTGGTACTAAGCCGAACCGGCTCTACCGAACCCGAACCACCTCCTCCCTCCGAATAGCCACTATCGCGGCGCTCCGGGCGTCGGACAGGGGCGTCCCGGGGCGAAGACGGAGGGGCCCGGTGCGCGAACTCCGCGCACCGGGCCCCTCCGTCTGCACTCGGACCCACCCGGCCCGCCTGTCCCCCGCCTCCCGACTCGGCCTCAGCTGACGGGGAGCTACCAGCACTCCCCCACCACCCCGGCTGCTACCCCTGGGCCGACCCTGACCACACGTCAGAGTCCGCCCCGGGGTAGCAGCCGGGGTGGTTCCTGATGTGCCACCGCGAGCCGCAGCACCACCCAGGCACCCGGGAACCGTCAGCGCAAGATCAGCGCCAGGTCAGCGCAGGGTCATGAAGCCGGGCCGGACGACGGCCGGGTCTTGGTGAACAGTTCGACGATCTCCGCCGTCGTGCCGCTCTCGCTCAGCCGGGGGAAGATCCGCTCGACGCTGTTGCGGTGGGCCTCGGCGTCACGGTCGGAGACGGCGTCGGTCGCGATGGTGATGTGGTAGCCGTGTTCGTGGGCGGCGCGGGCGGTGGACTCGACGCCGATGCTGGTGGCGATACCGGCCAGCACGATCTGTGTGACGCCCCGGCGGCGCAGCTGCAGGTCGAGGTCGGTGCCGTAGAACGCCCCCCAGTTGCGCTTGGTCACCATGATGTCGCCGTCGTGCCCGGCGAGCTGGTCGATGATCTGGTCCCACCCGGCGGGCGGGGTCCAGGCGGGACCGGGAGTCTCGTTACGACCGGGCACCAGGTCGGCGTCGTCGGCGGCGAAGGAGACCCGGACCAGGACGACCGGGGCGCCGTGGGCACGGAAGGTGTCGGCGAGCTCGACCGAGCGGTCGATCACCTGTGCGGCGGAGTGCGGGGTGACGGGTCCGCCGACGATGCCGTTCTGCAGGTCGATCAGGACCAGCGCGGTGCGCTCGTCAAGTGTGGTCAGTGCCATGGGGATACCTCTCTCGGTCGGACAGCTCGGAATCAGTCTGCCGTAGCGGGCCGGTAGTGCTCGGGGTGGCCCTCGATGTGCAGCTGCGGGAGCGCGCGGTCGAGCCAGGCCGGGAGCCACCAGTTGCGGCTGCCCAGCAGGTGCATCACGGCCGGTACCAGCAGCATGCGGACGAGCGTCGCGTCGATCAGGATCGCCGAGGCCATCCCCACCCCGATCAGCTTGATCGGTATGTCGGGAGCCGGCACGAAGGCCGCGAAGACCGAGACCATGATGGCCGCCGCCGCAGTGATCACCCGGGCGGTGGTGGCCAGGCCGCCGACGATCGCGCTGCCGTTGTCGCGGGAGGCGAGCCACGCCTCGCGCATCCGGCTGACCAGGAACACCTCGTAGTCCATCGACAGGCCGAACAGCACGGCGAAGGTGAGCACCGGGACGAAGGCCGGCAGCGGGGTCGGGTTGTCGATCCCGATCAGCCGCCCGGCGGCCCCGCCCTGCAGGACGAGCGCGACCACTCCGTACGCCGCCCCGACGGAGAGCAGGTTCATCGCGGCCGCCTTGAGCGCGACGGCGAGGCTGCGGAACGCCACCAGGAGGAGCAGCATCGAGACCGCGACCACGCCCCCGACCAGCAGCGGGATCCGGCTGACGATGTTGTCCGTACTGTCGATGGAGGCGGCGGTGAGTCCGCCGACGTGCACCTGCAGACCATGGCCGGCGACGGCGCCGGGGATGACCCGGTCCCGCAGGTCCCGGACCAGGTCCTCGGTGGCGGTGCTCTGCGGGCCGGACTTGGGGACGACGGTCAGTACCGCCGCCGTCCCGGCCGCGTCGAGCCGCGCCGGGGTGACGGCCGCGACGTCGGGCAGGGCGGACAGCACCGCGCTCAGCCCGGGCAGCGCCGCGCGGTCGGCGGGAGCGGCCAGCTCGGCGACCAGCAGCAGCGGGCCGTTGCTGCCGGGGCCGAAGCCCGCCGTCACACTGTCGTACGCCTGACGGTTGGACCGGCCCGCCGGGTCGTTGCCCGCGTCGGGGAAGCCGTACCGGACGCCCAGGAACGGCACGGCCAGCGCCAGCAGGACGACCACGCCGATGACGGCCGCGACGATCCGGTGCCGCTCGACCAGCCTGCTCCAGCGGAGCCAGCCGGGGCTGATCTCGTTGGCGGGCCGCTGCGCGCCGCGCCGTGGGAGGGGCAGCCGGAGCCGGTCGATGTGGCGGCCGAGGTACCCGAGCAGGGCGGGGAAGAGCGTTCCGGACGCGACCAGGACGACCAGGACGGAGAGGATCGCGGCGAACGCGGCCCCACGCATGAAGGACAGCCCCATCGCGAACAGCCCGAGCATGCTGATCACCACGGTGAGCCCGGCCACCAGCACGGACCGTCCGGCGGTGTCGAGGGTGGCGACCGTCGCGGCCTCCGGCTCCAGCCCCTCCGCCCGCCACTCGCGGTAGCGGGTGACGAGCAGCAGCACGTAGTCGATGCCCACGCCGATGCCCATCATGGCGGCGAGCGAGGTGGACCAGTCCGGCAGCGGCATGATCGTGGCGAGCACTGGCAGCAGGATGCTGCTCACCGCCAGTCCGGCGACGGCCGTGAGCAGCGGCAGACCGGCCGCCACCACGGAACCGAAGGTCAGCAGCAGGATCAGCGCGGCGGCGGCCATCCCGATGCCCTCGGACCCGATCGACCCCATTTCGGCCTGCTGCACCGTGACACCGCCGAGGTGCACCTGTACCCCGCCGCCCGACCGCGCGGCGATGTCCAGCAGGTGCTGGGTGTCCGCCTTGGGCATGTCGGACGGGTTGCCCACGTCCAGGCGCAGCGTGGCCATACCCGTACGGCCGTCCGCCGAGATGGAGCCGGGCACGGCGTACGGGCTCTGGACGCTCCGGACATGCGCGACGGTGGCCAGCTGCCCGAGCAGGCCCTCGACCTGGGAGCGGATCGCGGGCGTGGTGATCGGGTCGGCGGCGTGCACCACGGCGCTGATCGTCTCACCGGACTCGGTCGGGAAGTCGCGGACCAGCAGCAGCTGGGCGGTCTTGGAGTCCGAGCCGGGCGCGGAGTAGTCGGCGCTGTACTTGCCGCCGAACGCCGAGGCCAGCCCGAACGCGACGCCGAGCGCGACCAGCCAGAGCAGGACGGTCGTCCCCCTGCGCCGGAAGCTCCAGCCCGCAAGTCGGCCGAGCGGGCCTGCCCGGTGGCGGGTTTCCGCCCCGGCGGGCGCTCCCCGGCTACCTATGACGGCTTGGGACATGCGATCCTCCGACGTGACTGCTGACGTGATGCCGCTTCATGGACGTTACGAGACGTAACACTTATGATGTGGCATACGGATTGTCAACGCCCTGTGCCCCGGATCACAGCGGCCGGAGAACGGAGCCGCCATGCCCACGGATTCCACGACTGTGCACAGCCGTAGGGAGCGCGTCAGGGCGGCCACGGTGGAGGAGATCAAGCAGACGGCGCTGACGCTGATGCGGGAGTCCGGCACCGCCGAGGTGCGCTTCACCGACATCGCCCGGCTGATGGGCATCACGGCCCCGGCGCTGTACCGGTACTTCGCCGACCGCGACGAGCTGCTCACCGCCCTGGTGGCCGACTCCTTCGACAGCCTGGCCGCCGCACTGGCCGGCGCCCAGGAGTCGGTACCCGCCGACGACCTGGGCGGCCGGTTCCTGGCCATCTGCTCGGCCTACCGCTCCTGGGCACTCGGCGATCCGCAGCGCTTCGCGCTGATCTTCGGAGTACCCGTCCCCAGCTACCAGGCCCCGCCGGACGGCCCGACCGCCGAGGCCGGACAGCGGGCCCTGGACCACCTCGCGGCCCTGGTCACCGACACCGCGCGGCTCGGACGCCTCGGCCCCCCGCTGGTCGCCCCTGCCGCCCCGGCCGTCCCGGCGGCAGCGGGCACCCTGGCGGAGAAGACGGAGCACTGCGCCGACGGCCTGGCCCCGGAGATCTACCAGGTCCTGCTGCTCACCTGGTCGACGCTGCACGGCTTCGTGTCACTCGAGGTGTACGGCCACTTCAACTGGCTGGACGCCACCACCCTCGACCACCTGTTCACCACCCAGGTACGCGCGGCTGCCCTCGTCGCGGGCCTGGTCCAGCCGGCCTGACCCTGGGCGGCCTGACCCGGTGGCGCGCGAACGCCCCCGGGTCAGGCCGAAACGCGGCGGAGCGCGATCAGCACCGCGTCGTCCCGCAGCGGGCCGCCGACCCACGCGCGCAGATCGCGGCGGAGGTGGTGCAGCAGGGCCTCGGGCCCCGCGCCCGGCCAGAGCACCACCCGGTCGGCGAGCGGGTAGAACGCGCGCTCGGCGTTTCTGGCCTCGGTGATGCCGTCGGTGTGCAGCAGCAGGGTGTCGCCGGGCTCGAAGGCGAAGGTGTCCGTGTAGTAGACGATGTTGGGGATGCCGCACATGCCCAGCGGCGGCGCGGGCCGGGTGGCGTGCAGCGTGCGGACCTGGCCGCCGCGCAGCAGAAGCGGCGGGGGATGTCCGCAGTTGGTGATCCGGATGACGGGTTCCAGGTCGGGCACGTCCAGCAGGAGGGTCGTGACGAAGTGCTCCCGGAGCTCCTCGTCGGTGTCGGCCAGCTCGGCCAGGTTGCGGCAGAAGCTGGCTTCCAGGCCGACGGCCAGGTCGACCAGGCCGGCGTGGTGGTGGGCCAGCTCGCGGAAGGCGCCGAGCACGAGCGCGGCGTCGCCGATGGCTGGTAGTCCCTTCCCACGGACGTCGCCGATGAGCAGCCGGGTGCCGGAGCCGGTCCGGGCGGCCGCGTAGAGGTCGCCGCCGACGAGGGCCTCGTCCTCGGCGGCCAGGTAGGTGGTGGCCACCCGGAGCGGGCCCAGCCGGTTCGGCAGGGGGCGGAGCAGCACCTGCTGCACCGCCTCCGAGACCGTCCGCACCTGCGCGAGCTCGCGGCCGCGCCGCTCCCGTACCCGGCAGTAGAAGACGATGACCGCCGAGACCACCAGCAGCGCGGCGATCTGCGTCTCGTGGTTCGCCGTCCCCAGGCCGCCGTGCAGCGTCCCGATCACCACCTGCGCCGCCACCGCCGCCGCACCGATCAGCGCGGTGAGCCGGGAGCCGGCGAACGAGGCGGTGATGGCGGGGGCGACCACCAGCAGCGGGCCGAGGTGGATGTCGGACGGGGAGGAGATGTCGGCGATGGAGATCAGCACGATGAACGCCAGCGGGAGCAGCACCAGGAGATGCCCCGTCTTCCATGACTCCCGCAGGTCCGCCAGCGCCCGTCTCATACCCACGTCTCCCACCTTGCACCGTCCGCCGCTCCCCCACACCCGGACCTGGTGTGGGGCGGGCAGCGACGGTCAGCCGGTGGCCCGCAGGAAGACCGGGTTGGTCATCGCCGCCATCGGTCCCCAGGGCAGGGCCGGGCCCGTCGAGTTGCCGTGGCCCGGTGTGCCGTCCGGGTCGGGGTGCCGGACCTCGGCGCGGACGTAGGAGGCGAGCGAGGCGGTGGCCCGCCAGGTCACCGTGCCGGAGCCCGAGGCGGGCAGCGACTCCTGGTGCGTCTGCCCCTCGTCGGTGATGAACCGGACGGTGCCGCCGGGGACCCCGGCGACCGTCAGCCGGACGTCGGCGAAGGCGTCCGCCGGGACGGTCAGCGTCTGCCCGATCCCGGCCTGCCGACCGTGACCGGTGACGGCGAAGTCGAGCTGCACGGCGGCGGACTCGGCGAGCCAGCTGCGGCCGGCCCGCAGTCCGTCGAGGATGTCGTCCCTGGTCAGATCGGCTGCCAGCACCACGTTGTGCGGAGCGCCGATGACCTGCGGCACGCTGTGCGCGTCGCTGTTGCCGACTGCGGGCAGCCACGGACGGCCGTGGCGCAGGGCGTCGCCGAGCATCGCGTCCCAGGTGTCCACGGCCGACTCGTCGTCGTAGGTCCAGGGTCCGTTCCAGATCTCCACCGCGTCCGCGTCCTGGTACCCGAACTTCCACTGACAGGCCACGTACGGGCAGTACGGGTGCGCGGGCACGACCAGGCCGCCCGAGCGGTGCACCTGGCGTACGAAGCGCGCGTACGCCTCGTCGCGCGAGCGGTACCGCCAGTCGACCCACTCGCCGGGCGGGAGGCCGAGGGCGAGCCAGTGGCCGTTGCGGGTGGTGATCTCCTCGCCCGTGATAATCAACAGGTCGGGCCCGGCGTAGTTGCCCCAGGCGCCGTGCGAGGCGGGGGTGTTGTGGTCGGTGGAGACCATGAAGTCCAGGCCCGCCGCCCGCGCACCGGCGGCCACCTCCTCGGGCAGGCGGCGGCCGTCCGAGTAGACGGTGTGCAGGTGGCAGTCGCCCCGGTACCAGGCCCGGCCTCGGCCCCGGGCCCGCTCCGGCGGGCAGTTCGGGGTGAAGCCCGGCCCCGGGTCGCCGAAGTGCAGCGTGACGTCGACGGTCCGGTTGTCGCGGTGCGTCGCGCCCTCTCAGACTCCGGCGCGCCGGGCCGTCCCGGCAAGACCGCACGAGCCCGCTGACTGCCCCAAGTAGCCTTTATTGTCCGGGAGTTCACGTCGATATGATCGACAGTCAAGCGTACGCTCAACGCATAGCCACGCCGGGCCCGGCCGCGCCGCGCCGGGATCACGCCGGAGTGTCCGTCCCTGCGGCCCACTCGCCCCTGGTGCACCCTGGACCTCTGGTGCACCCTGGACAGGGACACACCGAGCGAACGGACGGGGGCGACCGGACCCATGGGTCTGACCAGCCACAAGGTGCTGGCACTGTCGATAGTGATCACCGCGCTGACGGTGCTCGGCACCGTGTGGATCTGGCCCCGGCTGGCGTACCGCAGCTGGCCGGCGGTGTTCGCCAGGCTCGGCACCATCGTGGTCACCCAGCTCGCCGTGCTCTGCACGATCGGCCTGCTGGTCAACAACTCGTTCGTGTTCTACAGCAGCTGGTCCGACCTGCTGGGTACGGGCAACCAGGGTCCGGTCAACCTCCAGGGCGCGGTCGGCGCCGGCCCGAGCGCCGCCCCCGGCACCGGTCCGAGCCCCGGCACCTCCACGGCGAAGCCGGTCACTCCCGCCGGGGTGCAGACACTCGGCACCGAGACCGTACCGGGCACGGGCAGCGCCGGCCAGGACCCGGTCAAGGTCGGCGCGCTGCAGCGGGTGCGGATCCCCGGGGCGCTGAGCAAACTCTCCACGGACGGCTACGTCTACCTTCCGCCGCAGTACTTCCAGCCCGCGTACCGGGCGACGAAGTTCCCCGCGATCGCCGTGCTGACCGGCTTCCCCGGTGACGCCAAGAACCTGGTCACCAAGCTGGACTACCCGTCCATCGAGCTCCAACTGATCAACCAGGGCCGGATGAGACCGGTGGTCCAGATCCTGATGCGGCCCTCCCCCTCGATGCCCAGGGACAGCGAGTGCGAGGACATCCCGGGCGGCCCGCAGGCCCGTACCTACTTCACCCAGGACGTTCCGCAGGACGTCCAGGCGTCGTACCGCGTCCTCGGCGGCGCCGGGAGCTGGGGTGCGGCGGGCGACTCCACCGGGGGCTACTGCGCGCTGAAGTTCGCCATGACCGACCCCACCGTCTTCACCACGGCCGCCTCGCTCTCCGGCTACTTCAAGGCGGCCGAGGACTTCACCACCGGCGACCTCTTCGGCGGCAGCCAGCAGCGCCGCAACGAGGCCGACCTGAACTGGCGGCTCGCCAACCTCCCGCCGCCACCGGTCTCGGTCATGCTGGCCAACAGCAAGTCGGACGGCACCTCGTACGCCGACTCCCAGCCCTTCGCCGCCGCCGTGCACCCCCCGATGACGGTCGCCCAGGCGACGGTCGACTCCGGCGGCCACAACTTCACCACCTGGGTCAGACTGCTGCCCGCCTGCCTCGAGTGGCTCAGCACCCACCTCACCAACCCGGCCTGAGGCTTACCCAGTACGAACCGGCACGTCCGATGATCACCGATCGGTCACGAATGCGGAGTACCCGCCCTGCGCACCGGGCCGGGTGGAAGGCTGGGGGCATGGACGCAAGACGGGCCCTGGTGGTCGGCGGGACAGGGTTCATCGGGCGGTACGTGGTGGCGGAGTTGCTCCAACGTGGCTACCGCGTCTCCGTGTTGAGCCGCAGATGCTTTGTCGAGGATGCCACGCACGAGCTGGTCCGGGGGGACACGGAGCAGCTGGACGAGGACGGGTGGGCCGAGCTGCTGGCGGGCCATGACGCCGTGGTCTTCGCGGCCGGCCGGGACGACCGTACGGTGCCGCCCGCGCCTGCGGCGCCGTACTTCCACCAGGGCAACGTGGCGCCGGTGGAGCGACTCGCGGCGGCGGCGCGGCGGATGGGGTGCCGCAGCCTGGTGGTGCTCGGCTCGTACTTCACGGCCATCGACCGGCAGCGCCCGCAGTTGGCGCTCGCCAACCGGCATCCGTACATCCGGAGCCGGGTCGAGCAGGCGGCGGCCGCCCGCCGGGCGGCCGGGCCGGAGCTGCCGGTCGCCGTGCTGGAGATCCCCTTCGTGTTCGGCGCCTCGCCGGGCCGGCCTTCGCTGTGGGCGCCGGCCGGGCCGCTGCTGCGCTCCCGGCTGCCGCTGTTCGCGCCTCCCGGCGGGACGGCCGTCGTACCGGTACGGGCGGTGGCGCAGGCTGCCGCCGGGGCGGTGGAGCGCCGCGCGGCCGGTGACTACCCGGTGGCGGCGGAGAACCTGGGCTGGGCGCAGCTGGTGGAACGCATGGCCCTCGCGGCGGGCCGTCCTGGCCCGGTACGGGTCCACTCGATGCCGGCGTCCGTGTTGCACGCGGCCATGCGCGGCGTGGGCGTGAAGCACCGCCTCCGGCGGCTCGAGCCCGGGCTGTCGGCCCGGCTGGTCGGTCCGCTGCTCACGTCGGACCTGTTCCTCGACCCTTCGGTGTGCCGCGACGAACTCGGCGTCGTCGCGGGCGGTTCGGACGAGCTGGACGAGGCGATCCGAGACTCCTTCTCGACCTGAGCGCCTGCCGGGTGTCCAGCACGCACCTCGCCGAGCCGGCCCGGCGGGTGCGGTATGACTAGTTTCCGTTCGAGTTTCCCGGCGGACCGGAGTGAGCAGATCGGGGTGACATCCGGCACCCACCAGGAGTTTCGTCCATGGACAGCATCGCTCATCCCGGCACGGACCCCGAACCGCTGTTCCGGCGCGGCCTCAGCGAATGGCGCATCGGGCTCGTCGCTTGGCGGCTGCTGGTGCTGCAGACCTCGCACCCGGTCGTCGCCGCAGGCATGGCCGAGCACTCCACGTACCGCGCGCACCCCTGGCGCAGGGTGGAGCACACGATGGCGAGCGGCCGGCGGCTGGTCTTCGCCGACCAGGAGACGCTGCGGCGGGAGATCGCCCGGCTGAACCGGGCACACCAGCGGATCAGCGGCACCGACCGGGACGGCCGCGCGTACTCGGCCGAGGACCCGGTGACCCGGGCCTGGGTCCTGATCACGCTGTACGAATCGGTGGTGGCGATGCGGGAACTGTCCGGCAACCCGTACACCCCGCAGGAGTTGGAGCGGCTCTACGCCGATTTCGGCCCGATCCTCACGGAGTTCGGGCTGCCACCGGGCGTGCTGCCGGCTACCGCCGCCGACGTCCCTGGATACATCGACAAGATCGTGCGTGAGCAGCTGGAGTTCGGCCCGGAGGTGCGCTACCTGCTGTACGACATGCTCCGCGAGGCTCCCCGGCCGCGACGGCTGCGCCTGCTCGGCCCGCTCTGGCCCGTACTGCGGGCCGTGGTCGCCTCGGTGCTGACCTCGCTGACCCTCGCGGATCTGCCGCCCGCGTACCGGGAGCGGTTCGGGCTGCGCAGGACGTGGCGGAGCGCGCTGCTCTCCCGGGTGCTGCACCACGGACTGCGCCGGCTCATGACGCGGCTGCCGGACCGCTGGCGCTACCGGTCGGCCGGCGCCCCGGCTGCGGTGCCCGTGCCGGTGGCGGCGGGGAAGGTCCGCGTGCCGGCGCCCCGGCGCGGTCGGCAGCAGCGGCGTGACGCGCGCAGGCCCAAGCTCGGGCAGTTCTTCAGCCTGGTCCTCGACCAGACCGGCGAGGGTTACATCGACGCCAACGACCTGCAGGCGATGGCACAGAACGTCTGCTGGCAGCTGGAGCTCACCGACGGCGGCGAGGCGGAGGTCTACGCGGCGTTCGCCACCTGGTGGGAGCAGCTCCGCACCACCATGGACACCGACGGGGACGGCCGGGTCAGCCGGGAGGAGTTCGTGACCGCCACCGTGGCCCACTGCGACCGCGACCCGGCCTACCTCGAACGCGGCCTCCAGGTCGCGGTACGGGCGGTCTTCCGGGCGGCGGACACCGACGGCAACGGCTTCCTCGACGCGGACGAGTACCGCGTGCTCTTCGGCTCCCGCGTCCACCCGGCCGAACTCTCGCACGGCTTCCGCCAGTTGGACCTGGACGGGGACGGCTGGGTTACCGAGGAGGAATTCGTCCGAGGGTTCACCGAATTCTTCACGGCGCGCAGCGGCCTGGCCGCCGGCAGCCAGCTACTGGGATGCCCCTGAGCCCTGGGCGCCGCTGGGCGGAGGCGGGCTGTCCACCGGCCGCGCCCGGCGGGACCAACCCCGTCTCGCAGGCGAGAACCAACGCGAATCTCCGGGATGGCCCCTGGATTCGGTGATCATTAAATCGCGAGCGGTGATTTTCGCGGAATAATTCAGCACTTCCCCGTGGTTAATTAATGTGAAATGATCGGATCCCGAATATTTCTTCTCTATCTGCTGAGGCACTATGCGCTGCATCATCGCGGGCTACTCATTCGACCTCATCATGAGCGAGGTGCAGCTGCTGATGAAGGGCCGCCAGCCCGAGGCGATCACGGGTGAGTCGGTTCGGATCGGCCGTCGCGTGTATCCCGTCAAGCAGGTCGGCGAGGCGATCACCCGGCAGGACCGCCGTGACTTCAGCTCCCAGGACGTGACACGCGCGCTGGTGCGCCTCGGCTTCACCTGCGACGCGGCTCCGGCCCCCGCCACCGCCGGTCCGGCGGACTCGGCTCCGACGCAGCCGGACAGCCTCGTCCTCGGCTGACGTCCACACCTTCGCGTTCGGACGGCCGCCGCCGGGCCGGGAGAGGTCCGGCGGCTGCCTCGCCTTTTGCCGCCCCCCGGCGTCACTGCGGCTTCCAGTGCGAGAACACCTCCTGGACGTCGTGCGGGGAGTGGGCGAGCGCGGCGGGGTCGGGTTCGGCCGCCGTGACGTGGGAGAGGTGCACGATGACGTCGTAGGCGTCCAGCGGGCTCACCTCGGAGTAGAAGGTGCCGATGCCCGCGCGCTGTCGGGAGGCGGCCCGAACGGCTTCGGTGTCGGCTGGTGACAGCCGCCGCAGGTCGGTCGCGAAGGGTCCGTCGTGGCTGGCGGCCATGAGCGCGTCGAGGCTGCCGGGCTGGGGTGGGTCCAGGTGCTTGAAGAGTGTGCCGGTATAGAAGTCGGCCCCGGTGTTGAGGATCTCGCCGGTCCCCGAGGTCGTACCGATGACCAGGTAGTCCGGACCGAGCCGGTCGGCGAGGTGCATGCCCATCGGCGTCATCGGGGCCGTCCCGGGAATCGCACCGGGCCAGCGCTGGATGTGGCCGTTGTGGGCGGCGAGGACGATCCGGTCCTCCCTGCCCAGGATCCACTCGACCGTGTCCGCGATCGTGGCGTCGCGGTTGAACATCATCCCCTGCCGGTCGCCGCGAACCATCTCACGGCTGAACGTGTCGAGGGCGACCGTGACGCGGAGCGAAACCAGCGCGTGCTCGTAGGCGTCGAGCGTGGTCCGTCGAAGGTAGCTGAGGCGCCGGCCCGCCATGCGTGCCGTCAGCTCGGCAAGGCTCGCCGTCAGCGCGTCCCTGCGCTCGGGCGCGAGCTCCCCATAGGCGGCGATGGCCGCGGGCGCGGAGAACGCCGAGGCCGCAGCACAGGCGGAGGCCGTCTCCCGGACGCCCGGATCGACCTGGAACTCGGGATCGGCCTGCGCGAGGTAGGCGAGTACGACGTCCAGGCCGGGCAGCAGGGACACCATCGAGCCGGGCAGGTCGATCCCGTAGAAGCCGACGGGGTGTTCGGCGGTGCGATTGTGCCCCCGCATCCACTCCAGCTGGGCGCCCAGCTGCGTCCACAGCCCCATCAGCGACGTCAGGCCGTTGGCCATCACCCGACCAAGCTGGTCGCCACCGCCCCGGACCCAGCTGTCGACCTGCCGTCCCTCGACGAATCCGCTCTCCATCGCGTACGCACTGAAGCCGTGCCGTTCGACCAGGTGGCGCAGCAGGCGGTGGCGGAGCCGGTAGAACTCCCGGTTGTAGTGCGCGCTCTCGCCGATCGCCACCACCCGCGCCTGGCCGACCGCCTCGTCCAGCCATTCCAGGTCGTCCAGCGGCCCGGTCGGGTCCAGCGTGCGCAGCGGCACCACCGCCTCGTCACTCAGCCGAGCCGCCGCCGTCGAGGTGTTCGTGGTCATTCCCAGCCCCTCTCGTTCATTCCCAACTTTGGGAACAGTACCAAATATGGGATCGTCGGGGTGTGGACACGCGAGACCTACTCCTGCATCCCGTACGACTGCGCATCGTGCACGCCATGTCCGGCGCACGTGCCCGCACCACCTCCGAGCTGTGCGCCCGGCTGCCCGACATCCCCAAGACCACCGTGTACCGGCACGTCGCCCTGCTGGTCGAGGGCGCAGTGCTGGAGGTCGCCGAGGAGCAGCGCGTGCGCGGTGCCGTCGAACGCCACTACCGGCTGCGCCGGGACCGGGCGGCGATCGATGCCGACGCGGCCACGTCGATGTCCCTGGACGACCACCGCCGTGGGTTCGCCGCCGCCATGGCCGCCCTGCTCACCGAGTTCAACGCCTATCTCGAACGGGACGGAGCCGACCCGGGCGCCGACTCGGTGGGCTACCGGCAGGGCACCCTCTGGCTCAACCCCGACGAACTCGCCGAGATGGTCGGCGCATTGCGCGAGGTCTTCACGTCAAGGGCGGCCAACAAGCCCTCGCCGGGCCGCAGCCCCCATCTGGTGAGCGCGATCTTCTTCCCGGGCGAGGAGTCACCGCAGCACAGGACCGACCAGCAGGCCGACCAACGCTCATGACTCCACGTCAGCCGGGGACGGGCAGGACGGCGGGGCCTCCTGCACAGCTCGTGGGTGCGAAGCCGTCCGAGGCGGGGAGAGAGCGGTGCGCGGGTCTCGGCCGCCCCGCCGGGTACTGGTCGGGTGATCCGTCGGTATGCCAAGCTCTGCCCATGAGTTCACTCTCCATAGGTTTCATCGGGCTGGGCGTCATGGGCGAGCCGATGGCTCTCAACCTGGTGAAGGCCGGCACCCCGCTGCTGGTCTGGAACCGCACCGCCTCCCGGACCCACACCCTGGCGGCGGCCGGTGCCGAGGTGGCCCCCGATGCGGCGAGTGTGTTCGCCCGCTGCGAGGTCGTCATCCTGATGCTGCTCGACGACCCGGGTGTGGACGCCGTCCTCGGTCGCGGGACTCCGGCCTTCGCCGAGCGCGTCGCCGACCGCACGATCGTCAACATGGGGACTTTCGCGCCGACTTACTCGCAGGAGCTGGCGGCGCAGATCCGCGCCGCCGGCGGTCGCTACGTCGAGGCGCCGGTCTCCGGATCGAGCGTCCAGGCCGCCGCCGGCGAGTTGGTCGGGCTGCTGGCCGGGGAGGCGGAGGTCGTGGCGGCAGTGCGCCCGCTGCTCGAACCGATGTGCCGTGAGCTCACGTTCTGCGGGCCGGTGCCCAACGGCCTGCTGATGAAGCTGGCGGTCAACACCTTCCTGATCACCCAGGTGACCGGGCTGGCCGAGTCGTTCCAGTTCGCGCGCCGCCAAGGGCTCGATCTCGACCAGCTGGTCTCGGTACTCGGCGCGGGGCCACTGGCGAGCGCGACGATGCGGCTGAAGGCGCCCAAGCTGGCCGCCGAGGACTTCTCGGTCCAGGCGTCGATCACCGACGCGCACAAGGTAGCCCGGCTGATCACCGACACCGCCGCCACGGCCGGCATCGCCGCCCCGCTGCTCGACGTCTGCCGGGCGCTCTTCGCCGAGACCGATCAACTCGGCTACGCGGACGCCGATATGGCCGCCGTCGTCAAGGCCATCGAGGTCCGCGGCCGGGCGCTCGACGGCCAGGCCGACCGGTAGCCGGTAGCCGGTAGCCGAGGGGGGATGCCCCCAACAGGGTCTCTCGGACCCTGCAACGCGTTCCGGCCGCCGCCGGACCTGGAAAGGGTCCGGCGGCGGCCGCCGTACTACGCGCCGTACTACGCCGCGACGGAGCCGCGCGCCGACCCGCCCGTGCGGGGGGCCGAGGACGAGGACGACGAGCCGTTGCCCCGGCCCGAGTACGCGCGGCGGCCCCGGCTGCCGCCGGAGCGGCCGGAGGAGGAGGCGCTGCGGCGCGGCCGCTCGATCACGGGGTTCGCCACCACGACCGGCACGCCGGTGGGGGTGCGGGCACCGGTGATGCGGGCGAGTTCCTCGTCCGTGGAGTGCACCTTGACGATGTTGGGGGTGAGCTCGGCGGTGGCCATCATCCGGGTCATCTCGCGGCGCTGGTTGGGCAGTACGAGCGTGACGACGGTACCGGACTCGCCGGCCCGGGCGGTGCGGCCGCCACGGTGCAGGTAGTCCTTGTGGTCGCTCGGCGGGTCGATGTTGACGACCAGGTCGAGACCGTCGATGTGGATGCCACGGGCGGCGACGTTGGTGGCGATCAGCGCGGTGACCTGTCCCTGGCGGAACTGCTCCAGGGTGCGGGTGCGCTGCGGCTGGGACTTGCCGCCGTGCAGCGCGGCCGCCTTGACACCGTTGGCCAGCAGGTCCAGCACCAGGCGGTCGGCGCCGTGCTTGGTGTCGGTGAACATGATCACGCCACCCTCGCGAGAGGCGATGTGGGCGACCACCGAGTTCTTGTCATGGCCCTGCACGTGCAGCAGGTGGTGCTCCATGGTGCTGACGGTCGCGGCCGACGGGTCCACCGAGTGGGTGACCGGGTCCTCGAGGAACCGGCGAACCAGGCGGTCGACGTTACGGTCCAGCGTGGCGGAGAAGAGCATCGTCTGCCCGCCCTCGGCGACCTGCTGGAGCAGCTCGGTGACCTGCGGCATGAAGCCCATGTCGGCCATCTGGTCGGCCTCGTCCAGCACCGTCACGGCCACGCCGTCCAGCTGGCAGTCGCCGCGCTGGATCAGGTCCTTGAGCCGCCCGGGGGTGGCCACCACGACCTCCGCGCCACGGTTCAGCGCCATCGCCTGACGGCCGATCGGCATCCCGCCGACGACGGTCGCCATCCGCAGCCGGACCGCGTGGGCGTACGGGGTGAGCGCCTCGGTGACCTGCTGCGCGAGCTCGCGGGTCGGGACGAGGACCAGGGCCAGCGGGCGGCGCGGCTCCGCGCGCTGACCGGCGGTGCGGGCCAGCAGCGCGAGGCCGAAGGCGATGGTCTTGCCGGAGCCGGTACGACCGCGCCCGAGGACGTCGCGGCCGGCCAGCGAGTTCGGCAGGGTGGCGGCCTGGATCGGGAACGGCGAGGTGACGCCCTGGCGGGTCAGCGTGGCGAGCAGCGCCGCCGGCATCTCCAGCTCCTCGAACGACTCGACGGCCGGCAGCGCGGGGGTGATGCTGACCGGGAGCGCGAACTCGCCCTGCACCGAGCTGCCCTGACGGCCACTCGGGCCGGAGGACGAGCGGCCGCCACCCGAGGGGCGCGAGCCGTAACCACCGCCACCTGCGGGGCGCGCGCCGCCGTAACCGCCGCCACCCCCGGCGGAGCGGCCACCGGCGGCAGCGCCGGAGCGGGAGCGGGAGTTGGCGTTCTGGTAGGACGAACGACTGGAACGAGTCATGCGAGAACCTTCCTCAGGGCGGCACGTCACGAGGAACGCTCCGCGGCACAGGGCAGGGCGGAGATCGCACGAACGAGCCAGAGATGTGAAGCGGTGCGTGGACGGGTGAACCGTGCGGCACGCCACCTACGGTCGGCGCTCACCGAAGGACGGTGGCGGAAACCTCGAACCGTGAACAGTCACAGCGGGCGCTCCCCGGATCGCGGCGCGGTGCGTCTCGCGTGGGGGTTGATCGCCGATGGCTGAGCCAGGGGCCCGCGCCGTGCGGATGGCACGGCGCGGGCTCCTACTGCGGGCAGATGCCGGCGCAGGTGAAACTAGAGCGGACGAATGTTCTCCGCCTGCGGGCCCTTCTGGCCCTGCGTGACGTCGAACTCGACCTTCTGGCCCTCGAGCAGCTCACGGAAGCCGTTGGCGTTGATGTTCGAGTAGTGGGCGAAGACGTCAGGGCCGCCGCCGTCCTGCTCGATGAAGCCGAAGCCCTTTTCCGCGTTGAACCACTTCACAGTGCCATTAGCCATAAAAAAATTCTCCTTCAAGGGGCTGACCGGCCGCCGCGCTGCGCGGGGCCGCGTCGCCGCGATGATGACCCACCCGGGGAAGAGCCGGGGAAACAGAAATGCGCCTGCGGTCACAACCAGCAGGCGCACACACGAGTTCATGGGAACCAAAACTGCAACTTGGACGACTGTAGCAGGGCAGCGGCCTCAGCGGGACCCCCATTTGCCCCCACCTACCGATTACCACTGCGGCCCCCGCGTTCGAGAGGATGGACGACATGACCGAAATCCACACCCCCCGCCTCCTCCTCCGCCGCTGGACCGACTACGACCTCGCCCCCATGGCGGACATCAACGCGGACCCCGAGGTGATGCGCTGGATCGGCGACGGCTCGGTCCGCGACCTGGACCAGACGGCGGAGGCCATCGAGCGCTGGGAGGAGGAGTGGGACGAGGAGGGCTTCGGCTTCTTCGCCATCGAGTTGCTCGCCTCGGGCGAGCTGGCCGGTTTCGCGGGCCTGTCCGTGTCGGAGCCCCTGCCGGGGCTGCCGTCCGAGGTGGAGATCGGCTGGCGGCTCGGCCGGCAGTTCTGGGGCCAGGGCTACGCGTCCGAGGCCGCCCACGCCGCGCTGGAGTTCGCGCTGGAGGATCGCGGCCTCGACCGCGTCATCAGCATCGCCCGGGTGGGCAACGACGCCTCCGAGAACGTGATGCGCAAGCTGGGCATGGTCCCCGTGCACGAGACGACGCACCCGGTGTACGGCTACGCGCTGCGCGTCCACGCCATCGATCTCACCGAGTACCACTCCTGAGCCTCCTCTCTCCCGGCCGACGGCTGCGGGAGAGGGCCGGGCGCAGAAATGCCACCCTCGGCGCCGCCGCGCTGGTTCGACAGCGCGGCTCGGGGCCGGGGGTGGCGCTTGTTCTGGGGCAGGCCGTGGGCCTCAGTGCCTGTGAGCCTCGCCGGTTATCGGGTGAGGCCGGCCTTGACGGAGCAGACCGGCCAGGCGCCGGGGCCCTGGGCGGCGAGGACCTTCTCGCCGACCGCGATCTGCTGGGCCTTGGTGGCCTGGTTGGCCTGCGCGGCGTACTGGGTACCGCCGAAGGCGGCCCAGGTGCTGGGGGTGAACTGCAGGCCGCCGTAGAAACCGTTGCCGGAGTTGACGGCCCAGTTGCCCGTGCTCTCGCACTGGGCGACCTTGTCCCAGGTGGTGACGGGGGCGGCGGAGGAGGCAGTGGCCGTGACGAGACCCGCGACCGGCAGGACGACGAGGGCGCCGCCGAGGATGGCCGTACGCAGGCGGTTGCGCTTGCGGGTGGCGCTGCTGGTGGTGGCGGTGGCGGAGGTGGTCTCGTGACGGAAGGTCATGCGGGTCCTCTCGGATGTGCCGGGTGGGCAGCCGGAACCAGGCCCGTGGGGGCCTTGTTCATGTGGGGTGGGCGGCGGGCTCGTTCGCTCTGTCGTAGCCGTTCGGTGCTCGCTGCTCTGGTTTCGAAGTTACGGGCGGCTCTCGGCGGCTTCAAGGGTTTGCGGGGAAGTCGCAGGTCAGGGCAGCGTTACCGGTGGTAAATCGGGGTTTCGGGCACCGAGAACACCGCGATCCGGGCCGCTCCGGGCACCCGGATGTGGCGCCGGTCACCGCGGGCGGGGCGTGGCGTCGGCCACATTGTCGACACAGGGTGAGCGGGCCCGGACCCGGAGGTCACGTCGGTACGGGCCGCCGGGGGCGCGCGGATGGCCCAGGTCACATCCGCACGGGCGGGCGGGGCGGCCCGAGGAGCAACGGGGCTCGACAAGGGCCGAAGGCGGCCGCAGACAGCGTCGGGCGCGCCGGTCTCCGGCCACGGCCGGAGCAGCGATCGGGGTGAGCGGCTACGGCCGTGGCGGAGAAGAGGGGGAACGGTGGGCGGCGGGCTCAGTCCTGCTTGATCGCCGACACGTCGAATTCGAGCACGACCTTGTCGCCGACCAGCACCCCGCCGCCCTCCAGGGCCGCATTCCAGGTGATGCCGAAGTCCTTGCGGCTGATGGCCACACTGCCCTCGAGGCCGACCCGCAGGTTGCCGTACGGGTCGCGGGCATTGCCCGTGTACTCGACGTCGATGGTCACCGAGCGGGTGGTCTCCTTGATCGTCAAGTCCCCGTGTACCCGGAACTCGCCTTCGCCCCGCTGCTCCACGCCGGTCGAGACGAAGGTGATCAGTGGGTAGTTCGGGGCGTCGAGGAAGTCGTTGGTCCGCAGGTGGCCGTCCCGCTGCTCGTTGCCGGTGTCGATACTGTCCGCCTTGATCGACACGGTGGCCGACGACCGCGCCGGGTCCGCGCCGTCGAGCTGCGCGGTGCCCTCGAACTCCTTGAACGCACCACGGACCTTGGTCACCATCGCGTGGCGGGCCACAAAGCCGATCCGGGTGTGCGCGGGGTCCAGGACGTAAGAGCCGGTCAGCTGGGTGAGTGGCGTCGTCATGATCGTTCTCCTCGACGTGGCGGGCGTGGTCACTGTGGACCTGGTCGCTGTGGACGTGGTCACTGCGGGCGTGGTCACTGCGGGCGTGGTCGCCGCCACGTCACGCTAGACACCGGAACCCCCGTACGGCCGCAGCCGCGCTCTCCGGCTCACCCGTACGGACGACCGGTGGACGGCCCCGATTCGCCCGCCTACTCGGCGATCCGGCCGTCGCGCAGCTCGATCACCCGGTCGGCCAGCTCCATCAGGCTCGGGTCGTGGGTGGCGACCAGAGCGGTGACGCCCTCGCTGCGGACCACCGCGCGCAGCAGTTCCATGACCGAGCGGCCGGTCTCCGAGTCGAGCTGGCCGGTCGGCTCGTCGGCGATGATCAGGCTCGGCTCGTTGGCCAACGCCCGTGCGATGGCGACTCGTTGCTGCTGACCACCGGAGAGTTCGCCCGGCCGCTGCTCGGCGTGGTCGGCCAGGCCGACCAGGGCGAGCAGGGTGCGGGCCCGCTCCTCGCGCTGCTTGGCGGGCACCTTGCGCAACCGCATCGGGACGCCGACGTTCTCGGCGGCGGTCAACACCGGTATCAGGCCGAAGGACTGGAACACGAAGCCGATCCGGTCCCGGCGCAGGGCGAGCCGGCCGTCCTCGCCGAGCCCGGCCAGGTCGGTGCCGTCGACCTCGATCCGGCCGCTGGTGGGCGCGTCCAGTCCGCCCACCAGGTTCAGCAGTGTGGTCTTGCCCGAGCCGGACCGGCCCTTGAGCGCGGTGAGTTCACCGCGCCCGGCCGAGAAGGAGACCCCGCGCAGCGCGTGCACGGCCTGCGGCCCCTGGCCGAAGCTCCGCCGGAGATCCTCGATCACCACCATGGAAGCTGGTGCGGTGGTGGCCTGTTGCTGCGTCATGCTGGTCTCCCCGATCGGCGGGACTGGACTTGGCGGACTGGACTGGACTGGCCGAACTTCGCGGGACTGGACTTGGGTTGCCGACTCCGGGCTTCGGCTGACTGACTCAGCCGACTTGGCACGGATCGTCAAATTTGCTCACTACTTACATGATTCGCACAAGCCCCTTCCGCCCACTGATCGAATCTGACAACATCACCCCGTATCCGGCGACTGATCAGCCGGACCCCGGGGGAGGAATCAGGATGCTCGGCTTCGTCATCCGACGTCTGCGCGGATGACTCCCGCTCGCGTCCGCCATCCTGCTCACGGCGCTGATCACGACAGCCGTGCTCACCGCACTGTGGTCGGCCTGCCACTGGGCCAGGCCGTCGCGCTGGCGGCCGCGACCGCCGCCGTACCCCTGCTGTCGGCCTTCATCAGCGGACGCCGCTCTCGAAACGTGGCCGCGCGGCTGCGGCACGTGGAGGAGATATGACCACCCCGGCCGAACAGAGCGTGGAGCAGCGAGGCGGAGCCCCGCTCCATCCGGCGCCCTGGGTACGGACCCGGCTGCGCGCCGCGCCGCTGGCCGCGCTGCTCACCGCAGCCCTGGCGTTCGGCACCGTCTTCCTGGCCGCCGCACTGCCCCGCGCCCTCGACCGGGGGGCCGACCAGGCGCTGCGCCAGTACCTGAGCCGCAGCGGCCCGGCGTCGACCAGCCTGCTGGCCACCTCGCGCCCGCAGCCCGGCCAGGAGAGCACAGCGCGCCTGCCCGGCGTGCTGACCAAGCTCCGCACCGGGATCGACGGCCCGTGGCGGCTCGCCCCGAGCGGCCCGGTCTACGGCTCACGGGGTCTGCGGCCCCGCACGCTGACCACCCCCGGACTCCACACCCTCGACGTCGAGAACAAGCTCGGTCTGTTGTACCTCGCCGACCTCGCGGCGCACGCCAAGCTGGTGGCCGGGCAGTGGCCGACCGGCGTCGCCCCCGACAGGAGCGCCGACACCGGCGGCGACCCGCCGATCCCGATCGCGCTGGCCAAGAGCGCCGCCGACACCATCGGCGTGCGGCTGGGCTCGGTACTGGACGGCACCGCGAGCAACCCGAACTACGTCATACCCGGCCAGATGCGGGTCCAGGTGGTCGGGCTGTACACGGCCGACGATCCGGCGGACGCGTTCTGGGCCGGTCTCTCCTGCCCCACCAAAGCCTGCCTGGAAGCCGATGGCAGACCACCGGAGTACTACTGGCGGGTGACCGGCATGACCGGGCCCGGGGACCTCAGCAGGGCCGGGTCCTGGGGCCAGGGCATGGAGGACTTCTGGCGGCTGCCGGTGGACACCGGCCGACTCCGCAGCGACCAGCTGTCCACGACCCGGGCGAAGATCGCCTCGTTCACGAGCGGCCCCACTGCCGCCCGGCTCGCCGTGGCCACCAGCCGGCCTGATCTGACTATCAGCTCCGACCTGGCCACCCTCTTCGACCAGGCACTGGCCAGGCAGGCCGCCGCCGCTCCGCTCGGCGCCATCGGCCCGGCCGGGGTGGCCGGGGTCGCCGCCGTGGTCCTGTGTCTGGCCGCCGCACTCGCGGGCGACCGCCGCGCGGAGGAGCTGCGCCTGCTGCTGGCACGCGGCGGGTCGCGGACCGGCATCCTGCGCCGGCTGATCGGCGAAAGCGCGGTGTGCGTGCTGCCGGGCGCCGCGCTCGGCACCCTACTCGCCCTACTACTCCTGCCGACCCCGCGTTGGTCGGCCGCCGTACTCGCCGCCCTGGCCACCGGGCTGCTCGCGCTGCTCGCCTTCCCCGTCCGCGCCGCCGTCCTGCTGGCCCCGCCGCGCGTGGCCGGCGCAAAGCGCCGCCTAGTCGCCGAACTCGCGCTGCTCGCCGTTACCGTGGCAGCGGTGGCCGAGGTCCGCAGACGCGGAGTCGCCCCGGCCGGCGACGGACTGGACCCGCTGCTGGTGGCCGCCCCGCTGCTGCTCGCCCTGACCGGGGCACTGCTGCTGGCCCGGCTGCAACCGCTCCTGGTCGGCGCGCTGGCCCGCGCGGCCGGACGGGGACCTGGACTGATCGGCTTCCTCGGCCTGGCCCGCGCCGCCCGGGGCACCGGCCGGCAGCCCCGCCCGTCCGTACTGCCGATGCTCGCGATGATGCTCGCGGTCACCACCGCCGGATTCGGCAGCACCGTGCTGGACGCGGTGGACACGAGCCGGGCGCAGGCCGCCCGGGAGTCCGTCGGGGGCGACGCCGTGGTGATCGCCCCGTCGGGGAGTTCGCTCCCCGACGGCTTCGCCAAGGCGGCCGCCGCCCTGCCCGGCGTCCGGTCCTCGACCGGTATCTGGTCGTATGGCTCCCAGCCCCTGTACAGCTCCCACACGACCATGACGGTGACCCTGATCGTCGCGGACCCGGTACCGTACGCGGCGCTGGCCCGCACGCTCGGACACGGCCGGTTCGACCCGGCGCTGCTGGCCGGCACCGGCGGACCGGACGCCCCGATCCCCTCGCTGGTCAGCCCGGACGTCGCCAACGGGATCAGCTCCGGGAGTTACACCATCTCGCTCCCCGACGGCGAGCTGCGCGCCACCGTCACCCACGTCGTCGACGCCACGCCCGCACTGCCCGGATACGGCACGGCCACCGTCGTGGTTCCGAGCGGACCGGCGACCGCCCAACTGCCGTCGCTGGGCCACCCCAACTGGTGGCTGGCCCTCGGCCCGGTCGACGACGCGCAGCTGCGGGCCCTGGTCCGCACCAGCACGACACACGCCGGGGCCGGCGGCGCCTCGACCGCCGACAACTACCTGGTACGCACCAGCGCGGCGGCGGCCAAGGCGCTCAGCGACGATCCGCTGCAACGCTCGCCCGAGCGGATCTTCTGGGCCACCGTGGCCGGTGCGGCAGGCTTCGCGCTGCTGGCCGTCCTGCTGACGCTGGTCCGCGCCGCACCCGAACGCGCCGCGCTGCTGGCCAGGCTGCGCACCATGGGCCTGCGGTCCCGGCAAGGGCTGGCCCTGATCCTGGCCGAAACCCTGCCACAGGCCCTGGCGGCGGTGGCGGGCGGCGCCCTGGTCGCGGTGGCGGCCGTCGCACTGCTCGGCCCGGCCATCGACCTGTCCACGCTGGTCGGCGCGCCGGTACCGACCGGGCTGCGGCCCGCCGCGCTGCCCGTACTGATCCAGGCGGCGATCCTCGCAGCGCTGGTTTCGGCGGGCGTGCTGGGCGAGGCGGCAGTCTCCGGCAAGCGACAGATCACCACCGAGTTGAGAGCAGGAGACAGCCGTTGAACAGCACTCCCCAGGGCCCCGAAGTCCACGGCTCGTCCTGGTCGGTCGCGGGACGTCACGTGGAAGCGGGGGGACCGCGGGCGTGGTCGGCCGCCACGCCACGCTAGACACCGAACCCCCCGTACGGCCGCAGCCGCGCTCTCCGGCTCACCCGTCCGGACGACCGCCCGACGACCGCCCGGCCCGCCCGCCTACTCGGCGATCCGACCGTCGCGCAGCTCGATCACCCGGTCGGCCAGCTCCATCAGGCTCGGGTCGTGGGTGGCGACCAGAGCGGTGACGCCCTCGCTGCGGACCACCGCGCGCAGCAGTTCCATGACCGAGCGGCCGGTCTCCGAGTCGAGCTGGCCGGTCGGCTCGTCGGCGATGATCAGGCTCGGCTCGTTGGCCAACGCCCGTGCGATGGCGACTCGTTGCTGCTGACCACCGGAGAGTTCGCCCGGCCGCTGCTCGGCGTGGTCGGCCAGGCCGACCAGGGCGAGCAGGGTGCGGGCCCGCTCCTCGCGCTGCTTGGCGGGCACCTTGCGCAACCGCATCGGGACGCCGACGTTCTCGGCGGCGGTCAACACCGGTATCAGGCCGAAGGACTGGAACACGAAGCCGATCCGGTCCCGGCGCAGCGCGAGCCGGCCGTCCTCGCCGAGCCCGGCCAGGTCAGTGCCGTCGACCTCGATCCGGCCGCCGGTGGGCGCGTCCAGACCGCCCACCAGGTTCAGCAGCGTGGTCTTGCCCGAGCCGGACCGGCCCTTGAGCGCGGTGAGTTCACCGCGCCCGGCCGAGAAGGAGACCCCGCGCAGCGCGTGCACGGCCTGCGGCCCCTGGCCGAAGCTCCGCCGGAGGTCCTCGATCACCACCATGGAAGCTGGTGCGGTGGTGGCCTGTTGCTGCGTCATGCTGGTCTCCCCGATCGGCGGGACTGGACTTGGCGGACTGGACTGGACTGGACTGGACTGGACTGGCCGAACTTCGCGGGACTGGACTTGGGTTGCCGACTCCGGGCTTCGGCTGACTGACTCAGCCGACTTGGCACGGATCGTCAAATTTGCTCACTACTTACATGATTCGCACAAGCCCCTTCCGTCCACTGATCAAATCTGACAACATCACCGGAACCCGGCGACTGGTCAGCCGGCCCCCGGGGGAGGAACAGGATGCTCGGCTTCGTCGTCCGACGACTGCGCGGACGGCTGCCGCTCGCGTCCGCCATCCTGCTCACGGTACTGATCACGACAGCGGTGCTCACCGCGCTGGTGGCGTTCAACGGCAGCGTGGGCGAGGCGGGGCTGCGCCGGGCACTGCAGGGGCCGGACCACGCCAGGACGGCCGTGCTGGTCACCGGCACCCACGACACCGGCGGGCGCGCCAAGGACGACGCCGCCGTACGGACCTTCGCCGGGCAGCTGTTCGGCTCGCTGCCGAGCACCGTCCAGAGCGTCTCGGTCAGCCGCTCGTACGGCCTGCCCGGCCCGCAGCCCCCCGGCAAGGACCCGGATCTCACCCTGCTCGCCGCCTTCGACCACAGTGACGTCAAACTGAGCTCCGGCCACTGGCCGCAGCCGGCCACCGGCCCGGGCTCGCCGGTCGAGACGGCCGTGCCGCAGTCCGAGCTGGCGCGGCTCGGACTCACGCCCGGGGCGCTGCCCGCCCAGGTGCAGCTGGCAGACCGCTTCGGCGGCGGGCCGCTGACCGTCAGGATCACCGGCGTGTACCGGGCGTCGGACCGGTCCGCGCCGTACTGGCGGCTCGACCCGCTCGGCGGCCGGGAGATCCAGGTGGAGGGCTTCACCAGCTACGGGCCGATGCTGGTCGACGACTCCGTATTCACCTCGGGCGGGCTGATCCAGAACGGCCGGAACTGGCTGCTCACCGCCGACTTCAGCGCCGTCCGGACCGCCGAGGCCGACGCGATGCGGGCCCGGGCCGTCCCGCTGATGACCTCCTTCAAGGTTTCCGCCGACCTCCAGGCGCGAAGCGAACTCCCGGTGCTGCTCGGCGAGTTGAGGTCGAGCATGCTGGTCACCCGGTCCACCCTGCTGATCGGCGCACTGCAATTCGCCGTGCTGGCCGCCGCCGCGCTGCTGCTGGTCGTCCAGCTGATGTCGGCCCGGCAGGAGAGCGAGAACAGCCTGCTCACCGCCCGTGGTGCCTCCCGATGGCAGCTCGGGGCGCTCGTAGCCACCGAGGCGGTACTGCTCGCGCTGCCCGCCGCCCTGCTCGCGCCACTGCTCACCCCGCCGCTGATCCGCCTGCTGGGCAGCTACGGACCGCTCTCCCAGGTCACCCTGAACACGTCGATCCCCTCGGTCCTGTGGCCGGTGGCGGCCGGCTGCGCGTTGGCCTGTGTCGCCCTCACCACCCTCCCGGCGCTGCTCCGCCGGGTCGGCGCCGCCGCCCTCGGCAAGGCCGGCCGGCGGCAGGCGATGGTGGCCGGCGCGGCCCGCTCCGGCGCGGACCTCGCGCTGCTCGGTCTCGCCGCACTGGCCTACCGGCAACTCGGCGGGCACACCGGCGGCGGGCTCTCCACCGACGCCGCCGGGCAGCTCGGCATCGACCCGGTGCTGGTCGCCACCCCGACGCTGGCGCTGTGCGCGGGCACCCTGCTCGTGCTGCGGATCCTCCCCTTCGTCGCCCGGCTCGGCAGTCGGCTGGCGGCCCGGGGCCAGGGCCTGTCGGCAGCCCTGGTCGGCTGGCAACTCGCCCGCCGGCCCGGTCGGGCCACCGGTCCCGTCCTGCTGCTCGTACTCGCCGTCTCCACCGGCGTGCTGGCGCTCGGTCAGCACACCGCCTGGTCCGCCTCGCAGCGCGACCAGGCCGACTTCGCCACCGCCGGGGGGTTGCGGATCTCCGGCTCCGAGGTGGCCGCGCTGGGGCAGGGCGGGATGTACGGGTCGCTGCCCGGCGGCGACCACCTGATACCCGTCGTCCGCAACCAGCAGGCACTGCCCGGCGGGCGGACCGGGGAGTTCGCCGCACTGGACGCGGCAGGCGCCGTCGCGCACCTGCCGATCCGGGCGGATCTGCTCGACGGGCGGAGCACCCGGGAGGTGTTCGGCCCGCTGGCGGGGCCGGTGCCGAGCGGCACCGGGGTCGGCTTCCCGCTCCCCGGCCGGCCGACCCGGATCGACCTGGACGTGAGCGTCAGACTGACGAGCCACACTGCGGCCGCCTGGGAAGGCCCCCTGGAACCGCCGTCGAGCCGTCCGGACCTCCGGCTGCTGCTGCGCGACCGCTTCGGGGTCACCTACCGGGTTCCGCTGCCCGCCCTTCCCATCGACGGCGACGCGAAGGTCTCGGCCGACCTGGCCGCACTGACGAACGCGCCGCTCGGGTCCGTCGCCGCCCCGCTGAGCCTGGCGGGGATGGTCGTCGCGTTCACGGAGACCGGCGAGACGGTCACCGGCACGCTGACGGTGCACCGGATCGCGGTCTCCGACACCCCGGACGGCCCGGCCGCCGAGGTCGCTCCGCCCGACGGAGCGACCTGGTCGGTCTCCTCAGCGCAGACCAACGACGCGCAGGGGACCGCAGCCATGGTCGGCGGCCCGGCGGACCAGCAGCGCCTGCTCGAACTCGGCTACCAGGCAGGCCCCATCCCCGCCCAGGCGGTGCAGGTGACACTGACCCCGACCCAGACCACGGCGGTCCCCGCAGCACTGCCCGCCCTCGCCACCCGCGACTACCTGACGGCGGTCGGCGCCAAGGTCGGCGACGTCATCCACGTCCAGTTGAGCGGCAGCACGGTCCCGGTGCGGATCACCGCCGCCGTCGGCGCGCTGCCGGTGCTCGGCAGTACCGCGCTGGTCGTCGATCTCGCCACCACCGAACGGCTGTTGGCGGCGGACAGCCTGGACCCCGCCACCCCGACCGAATGGTGGCTGCCCGCCGCCTCCGCGCAGGACCGGATCCCCGCACAGGCCGCCGCCGTGCTGCGCTCCTCCCCCGGCGTGCAGACCGTGCAGCTGCGCGACGACGTGGCCACCGGGCTGCTCGACGACCCGCTGAGCGCCGCCCCGCAGAGCGCTCTGGCCGCACTGGCCGTGGTCGCGGCGGTGCTGGCCGCCATCGGCTTCGCCGCCGCCTCGGCCGCCTCGGCGGCCGAACGGGCGGGCGAGTTCGCCGTCCTGATCGCCCTGGGCGCACCACGGCGGCGGGTGGCACGGACGGCCGCCGCCGAACAGGCCCTGCTGGTCGCCCTCGGCACCGCCGTCGGGCTGGGGGTGGGTGCACTGATCGTCCAACTGGTCGTCCCGTTGGTGGTGTTGACCCCGGCGGCCCAGCGGCCGGTCCCCCCCGTCCTGGTCGGCCTGCCACTGGGCCAGGCCGTCGCGCTGGCGGCCGCGACCGCCGCCGTACCCCTGCTGTCGGCCTTCATCAGCGGACGCCGCTCTCGAAACGTGGCCGCGCGGCTGCGGCACGTGGAGGAGATATGACCACCCCGGCCGAACAGAGCGTGGAGCAGCGCGGCGGAGCGCCGCTGCGGCCGGCGCCCTGGGTACGGACCCGGCTGCGTGCCGCACCGCTGGCCGCGCTGCTCACCGCAGCCCTGGCGTTCGGCACCGTCTTCCTGGCCGCCGCACTGCCCCGCGCCCTCGACCGGGGGGCCGACCAGGCGCTGCGCCAGTACCTGAGCCGCAAAGGCCCGGCGTCGACCAGCCTGCTGGCCACCTCGCGCCCGCAGCCCGGCCAGGACACCGCAGCAGGCCTGGCCTATGTGCTGACCAAGCTCCGCACCGGGATCGACGGCCCGTGGCGGCTCGCCCCGAGCGGCCCGGTCTACGGCTCGCGGGGTCTGCGGCCCCGCACGCTGACCACCCCCGGACTCCACATCCTCGACGTCGAGGACCAGCTCGGTCTGTTGTACGTCGCCGACCTCGCGGCGCACGCCAAGCTGGTGGCCGGGCAGTGGCCGACCGGCGTCGCCCCCGACAGGAGCGCCGACACCGGCGGCGACCCGCCGATCCCGATCGCGCTGGCCAAGAGCGCCGCCGACACCATCGGCGTGCGGCTGGGCTCGGTACTGGACGGCACTGCGGGCAGCCCGGGCTTCCCCTTGGCCGGCCCGATGCGGGTCGAGGTGGTCGGGCTGTACACGGCCGACGATCCGGCGGACGTGTTCTGGACCGGTCTCGCCTGCCCCACCGAAGCCTGCCTGGAGCACAACGAGGATCATCCGCCGAGGTACTACTGGCAGGTGACCGGCGTGACCGGACCCGAGGTTCTTTCCAACGTCGGGTCCTGGGGCCAGGGCATGGAGGACTTCTGGCGGCTGCCGGTGGACACCGGCCGGCTCCACAGCGACCAGCTGTCCACGACCCGGGCGAAGATCGCCTCGTTCACGAGCGGCCCCACTGCCGCCCGGCTCGCCGTGGCCACCAGCCGGCCTGATCTGTCCATCAGCTCCGACCTGCCCGGCCTCTTCGACCAGGCACTGGCCAGGCAGGCCGCCGCCGCTCCGCTCGGCGCCATCGGCCCGGCCGGGGTGGCCGGGGTCGCCGCCGTGGTCCTGTGCCTGGCCGCCGCACTCGCGGGCGACCGCCGCGCGGAGGAACTGCGCCTGCTGCTGGCACGCGGCGGGTCGCGGACCGGCATCCTGCGCCGGCTGATCGGCGAAAGCGCGGTGTGCGTGCTGCCGGGCGTCGCACTCGGCACCCTACTCGCCCTACTACTCCTGCCGACCCCGCGTTGGTCGGCCGCCGTACTCGCCGCCCTGGCCACCGGGCTGCTCGCGCTGCTCGCCTTCCCCGTCCGCGCCGCCGTCCTGCTGAGCGCGCCGCGCGTGGCCGGCGCAAAGCGCCGACTGGTGGCCGAACTCGCGCTGCTCGCCGTTACCGTGGCAGCGGTGGCCGAGGTCCGCCGACGCGGGGTCGCCCCGGCCGGCGACGGACTGGACCCGCTGCTGGTGGCCGCCCCGCTGCTGCTCGCCCTGGCCGGGGCACTGCTGCTGGCCCGGCTGCAACCGCTCCTGGTCGGCGTGCTGGCCCGCGCGGCCGGACGGGGACCTGGACTGATCGGCTTCCTCGGCCTGGCCCGCGCCGCCCGGGGCACCGGCCGACAGCCCCGCCCGTCCGTACTGCCGATGCTCGCGATGATGCTCGCGGTCACCACCGCCGGATTCGGCAGCACCGTGCTGGACGCGGTGGACACGAGCCGGGCGCAGGCCGCCCGGGAGTCCGTCGGGGGCGACGCCGTGGTGATCGCCCCGTCGGGGAGTTCGCTCCCCGACGGCTTCGCCAAGGCGGCCGCCGCCCTGCCCGGCGTCCGGTCCTCGACCACTATCTGGACAGACAGCGGCGTGAACCTGATCGGCTCCAACAACACGAACATGCAGGTGACCCTGATCGTCGCGGACCCGGTAGCGTACGCGGCGGTGGCCCGCGCGCTCGGACGCGGCCAGTTCGACCCGGCGCTGCTGGCCGGCACCGGCGGACCGGACGCCCCGATCCCCTCCCTGGTCAGCCCCGACCTCGCCGGCGGGCTCACCTCCGGGACGTACACCCTCTCGCTGCCCTACGGCGAGCTGCGCGCCACCGTCACCCACGTCGTCGACAGTTCGCCCGCACTCCCCGGATCCGGCACGGCCACCGTCGTGGTTCCGAGCGGACCGGCGACCGCCCAACTGCCGTCGCTGGGCCACCCCAACTGGTGGCTGGCCCTCGGCCCGGTCGACGACGCGCAGCTGCGGGCCCTGGTCCGCACCAGCACGACACACGCCGGGGCCGGCGGCGCCTCGACCGCCGACAACTACCTGGCACACACCAGCGCGGCGGCGGCCAAGGCGCTCAGCGACGACCCGCTGCAACGCTCGCCCGAGCGGATCTTCTGGGCCACCGTGGCCGGTGCGGCAGGCTTCGCGCTGCTGGCCGTCCTGCTGACGCTGGTCCGCGCCGCACCCGAACGCGCCGCGCTGCTGGCCAGGCTGCGCACCATGGGCCTGCGGTCCCGGCAAGGGCTGGCCCTGATCCTGGCCGAGACCCTGCCACAGGCCCTGGCGGCGGTGGCGGGCGGCGGACTGGTGGCGGTGGCGGCCGTCGCACTGCTCGGCCCGGCCATCGACCTGTCCACGCTGGTCGGCGCGCCGGTACCGACCGGGCTGCGGCCCGCCGCGCTGCCCGTACTGATCCAGGCGTCGGTCCTCGCGGCGCTGGTGTCGGCGGGCGTGCTGGGCGAGGCGGCGGTCTCCGGCAAGCGACAGATCACCACCGAGTTGAGAGCAGGAGACAGCAGTTGAACAGCGCTCCCCAGGGCCCGGAAACGGACCGGACGCCGCCCGTCGAGGCGGCTGACAACACCGAGAACGTCAAGGCGGCGGCCGCCCCGGCCACCCTCGCCGAACTACAGGACCGGGCGCTGGCCGCTGCCTCGCCCCGGGCCTACGGCGCCGACGCGGCGATCGTCTGCGACCGGCTGGTACGGATCTTCAGCGCGGACCGGGTCGAGGTGCAGGCCCTCCAGGGCCTCGACCTGCTGGTCGACAAGGGCGACCTGATCGCGCTCGTCGGTGCCTCCGGCAGTGGCAAGTCGACGCTGCTCAACATCCTGGCGGGCCTTGACGTCCCGTCGGCCGGCCAGGCCCGGGTGGCCGGCTGCGACCTGCTGGGCATGACCGCGAAGGAACGGCTGCGCTACCGCCGGGAGGTGGTCGGCTTCATCTGGCAGCAGACCGCCCGGAACCTGCTGCCGTTTCTGACGGCCAGTCAGAACATAGCGCTGCCCATGCAGTTGCGTGACGAGAGGCGCTCGAGCGGCACGGCGAAGCGGCACGCGGCCCGGGTGGCCGAGCTGCTGGAGGCGCTGGACATCGGCGAACTCGCCCACCGCCGCCCGGCGCAGCTCTCCGGCGGCCAGCAGCAGCGGGTGGCCATCGCCGTGGCCATGGCCAACGACCCGGCGGTACTCCTGGCCGACGAGCCCACCGGCGAGCTGGACTCCGAGACCGGCGCCGGGGTCTTCGAAGCCTTCCGCACGGTCAACCGCGAACTGGGCGCCACCGTCGTCATCGTCACCCATGACCCGATGGTGGCCGGCGAGGTCCGCCGGACGGTGGCCATCCGCGACGGCCGCACCAGCAGCGAGGTGCTGCGCCGCACCGTCACCGACGAGCACGGCGAGGAGTCGGTCAGCGAGCGCGAGTACGTGATGCTCGACCGCACCGGCCGGGTCCAGCTGCCCGCCAACTTCCTGGAGGCGCTCGGCATGGAGCACCGGGTAGCCGTCGACCTCGGCACCGACCACATCGCCGTCAGCCCGGACGACCACCCGACGGCGGACTGAACAGGTTCGGGGACTGGCGCGGTGGCTGATGCTCCGCTTCCAGTCCCCGAACCTACTGCGTGGCAGTGGATCCAGGATCAGCGAACAAGCACGTTTCGGAACTGCCACGGGTCCGACTCGTCGACATCGTCGTGGAAGAGCTTCGATCGACCGGTGAGCGGCGTCCAGTTGGTGAAGTGACCCTCCACAGGACCCAGGTAGGGCCTCTGGATCTCAAGGCAGCGGCGGAAGTCCACCTCGTCGGCCTCCACGATCCCGGCGTCAGGGTTCTCGATGGCCCACACCATGGCAGCGAGGACTGCGGAAGTCACCTGCAGTCCGGTGGCGTTCTGATGAGGAGCCAGTTTGCGGGCTTCGTCATTCGACAGCCTGGATCCGTACCAGTACGCGTTGAGCTCATGCCCGTAGAGCAACACGCCGAGCTCGTCGACACCATCGGCGATTTCGTCGACATCAAGGATGTGGTGCCGCTCGGGCAAGGTGCCCGCGCTGCCCAGCAGTTCATGCCAGGACGCCAACGCCTCGTCGCACGGCTGGTATGCATAGTGACAGGTCGGGCGGTAGCGCACCGAATCCCCGTCGACGACCGAGAAGTAGTCGCTGATCGAAACCGCCTCGTTGTGCGTGACGCACAGGCCGTGCTGCGGTCCGGCGGTCGGGCACCAGGTACGCACGCGCGTTGCTGCGCCCGGCTGGTCGAGGAAGATCGTGGCGGCAAGCGGATCCTGGTGCCGTTGCGCCGACGGCGGAAGCCACTTCTCGTGGGTCCCCCAGCCGATCTCCGAAGGCTGAAGCCCCTCCGCGATGAATCCCTCGACCGACCAGGTGTTGACGAAGGTTCCGAGCGAGCGCGGTTGCCGTGGACGCTGCGTGTCGCGTTCGGCGATGTGGATGCCGCGCACGCCGACCCGCTCCATGAGCCGCGCCCACTCCTGCCTGTCGGACGGCACCGCGCCTCCCAGGCCGACCTTGTCGGCCACGTCGAGCAGCGCCTGCTTCACGAACCAGGACACCATGCCCGGGTTGGCTCCACACGCCGAGACCGCCGTCTTCCCACCGGGACGAGCACGTCGCTCGGCGAGCAGAGTCTCGCGCAAGGCGAGGTTTGTGCGGTCGGCCAGTGGCAGGTCGGGATTGTCGTAGAGGCCGGCCCACGGCTCGATCACCGTATCGACATAGAGCGCGCCCAGTTCGCGGGCGAGACGCAGGATGGCCACAGATGACGTATCGACGGACAGGTTGATACAGAAGGCGGTCCCGGACGTGCTGTCGAGGAGCGGAGTGAGAACCTCGCGGTGGTTCTGCGCGGTGAGCGCGCAGTCGATCCGCTTGACACCGTATTCCTTGAGGATGTGGTCACCGTCATCGTTCGGTGCGACGACAGTGACCTGGGCAGGCGTGATGTCCAGATGGCGCAGTACGAGCGGGAGCACCCCGCGCCCGATCGATCCAAACCCGATCATCACAACCGGGCCGCTCACCTGTGCGTACTTCGGATGGTTCATCAAAGGTTCCGTTTCTTAAGGCTTGCTGCCGAGTGCCGGACTCCACGCGGGACGAGCCGAATTCAGGAGTTGAGCTCCGGCACGGCCGGGGAGTATATGGCGGACATGTCGGGTTGGATTCCGAGCTCGAAGTGCAGCTCCCACTGCGCGATGATGCGCGGCACGTAGAGGCACGGCATCTCGCTGCGGAACGGGCGCTTCATGGTTTCGACGAACGCGGATTCGTCGTGCTGGGCGATGTAGTGCGTGGCGCCGTCCGTCAAGCAGATCGGCGTGAGCACCGCCGGGTCGGTGGCCCGGCCGTAGTTCTCGATCGTGCGCTCGGCCAGCTTCTGGAATTCTCGGAGGGCCGCATCATAGATCTCGTGCCGCTCGGCCTTGTCCAGCGAGTGGAAAGGGCGGTCGGATCGCGCGCCCCGCGCTCTGCGGTCTTCGGCGATCATCGCGAAGCCGTACGCGTCGGAGGTGATGTTCACGCAGACGAAGGGGGCGTACATGGAAGGGTCGTAGAGCGGGTCGCCCTTGTCGACGGCCTGCGGATAGAACGCCACCTGGTCGAAGTCTCCGAAGGCGGTCTCCGCGCCGGTGACCGGGCACCTCAGGTGGTAGGAGAGGTTGTAGGTCACGGCCTCGGCCATCTCGACACGACGGGCCCCGGCCTCCTCCGTACCCGCGAAGTACTTGTCATCGAGGTAGCGGACGAGTTCCGAGATCGGCAGCCCGGGCAGCGCGGCGTTGCCGGGCTCCAGCAGCACGAGGCAGGACAGCACCTCGCCGGTGGCAAGCGCTTCCCCGAACAGTGCTCTGAGTTCGATGAGCTCCGCCCGGCTGTTGACCGCGCCGATGGCGAACCGGTCCTTGGCGTATTCGACGCGGCCGATGAGGCAGCCGACATCGCGGTGCAGCCACGCCTGCACCCTGGCAAGCAGTTCGGCAGGTATCTCAGCGCCTAGCACTACCATCGAGCAGTCGCCCCTCTGGATTGTTGGTTCACCGACCGTGGTGATCGGCTATCGGGCGTGGTCGCGGGCCTTGGGCACCTGCTGGGTGATGCAGTGGATACCACCGTCGGCCAGCGCCAGGGCTCGGGCCTCGACGCCGACGACCTTGTGGTCGGGGAAGGCGAGTTCGGCGGCCGCGAGGGCCACGTCGTCAGTGGCTGTGCCGGCAAGGGGCATGACCACGCCGCCGTTGGCGACGTAGAAGTTCATGTAGTTCACCACGGTGTCCTGGCCGAACACGCGGATCCGCTCCTGCGGGGGCAGTTCGAGGATCTCCAGAAGCCGCCCTGCCGCGTCCGTGCTCGCCTCCAGAACGGCACGGTTGGCCAGGAGACGGGCGTGATCCGCACGCGAGGGGTCGCCCGCCGACTCGACGAGGACTCGTCCGGGGGCGATGAACTGGCAAACGTGGTCGACATGTCCGTCGGTGTCGCCCGCCAGGTGGCCGTAGGGAAGCCAGATGATCTTGACGGCTCCGAGCAGCGCGGCCAGTTCGGCCTCGAGGTCGGCGCGCCCGAGGCGAGGGTTCCGATTCGCGTTCAGGAGGCACTGCTCGGTGGCGATCAGGGTGCCCTCGCCGTCCACGCTGATCGCGCCGCCCTCGAGGACGGTCATGGTGGCGCGGCGGTCGACGCCGAGCGCAAGCAACAGACGCATCGCCAGGCGGTCGTCCTGGTCGTACGGATGGAACCGCTCCCCGAAGGAGTTGTAGCGGAAGTCCACGCCGACCGGACCGCCCGGGCCGTGGACGAAGATCGGGCCCGTCGCCCGGATCCAGGAGTCGTCCAGCGGAAGCTCGACCACCTCGACGGGCACCCCACACAGGTCGCGGACCCGGGCAGCGGCGCCAGGGCGTGCGACGACCGTGACCGGCTCGAAAGCGGCGATCGCCCGTACCACGGAGGCGTACTCGGCTTCGACGGCGTCGAAGTCGAAGGTGTCGCCCCACTGGGACGGACCGGTGGGCCAGGCGATCAGGCAGGCCTGGTGGGGTTCCCACTCGGCCGGCATGAGCAGTTGAGATGCGCCGGCTGCCGGGGCGCGCAGCGCGGTCATCGGGCCGCTCCCGGCGCGGTGGTCCCGGGTCCGGGCCCGCCGTCGGCGCCCGGGTAGCTGCGGATCGCCTTCTCCGCGGCGTCCCAGTCCTGGTCGAAGCGGTCGGCGAGGACGTGCAGCCACCGCTCGATGCCGAAGGCGGCGCACGCGGTGTGCGCGGGTTCGCCGCCGAGGTGGATGTCGGCTCGTTCGCCGAAGAAGTTGCGGTGGTAGTTGACCGAGGCGATGGCGATGCCGCTGTCGGAGACGAACTCCTCCTTCGTCGGGAAGAGGCGCTGCATCACGGCCTTGGCGCCGTCCGGGTCGAAGAAGGGGTCGGTCGCCACCTCGGTGGTGAGCGCGAGGCCGAGGTGGTCGGCGAAGTCCGCGATCAGTTCCTTGTGTTCGGCCAGGTGTGCCTTCACCGTGTCCGGGTCGCCGACGGCGACGATCTCCCGCATGGTGAAGCCGTGCAGCCGCCGCAGTCCCTGGTACTCGCGCTCGCGCCGGAAGCACTGGGCGACGGTGGTGAGCTTCACCGGCGCCTCCAGGCGTGCGCCGCCGAGGGCTAGGTAGGCGTTGTAGCAGGCCGCTGACGGCAGGACGTACTCCGCGCCGTCGAGCTGAGTGCCGGTCAGGCGGCTGTCGGCGGGCACGCCCCGGGTGGGAAGGCCCGCGTCCGGGGCGGTGCTGACTGCGGCGGCGGCGAGGGCCAGGTGGGGGAAGTTCGCGAAGAAGTCGAAGCGGGCCAGGTCGCCCACTCGGATCAGCGGGGGCAGCTGAACCTCGTCGGCGCCCACGCGGGCCGCCCAGCCGGTGAAGACCGCTTCGAGAGCGGCGCGGACGCGCAGGGCGGCGGGGCCGAGGGTGACGAGGCCGTCGCGGACGCCGACGGGGGCGAAGGTCTGCAGGCGGGAGTCAGTCACGTGCGGTGATCCGTTCCGTGAGGGTGGCGCTGATGCCGTTCAGGGTGCGCAGCGTGTTCACGTCGGTGGTGGCAAGGTCCACGGGGGTGCCGGTGACCTCCTCGATGACCAGCAGGAATTCGACGAAGGCCATGGAGTCCAGGATGCGAGCGTCGATCAGGTCCCGCTCCCAGTCGATCGTGTCGACCTCGGCGTTGCACTGCCGCAGGAACTCCAGGACGGTGTCCATGGCGGTGTCGGTGCTGGCGGTCATCTCAGGCCTCCCACGGGGTGGAGAAGATGCCGGCACCGGTGAAGAACCGGTCGACTCGGGCCATCACCTTGGTGTGGAACTCGCGGCGGACGGGATGCGCCATGGCCTTGCGGCGGACCTCGAGAGGGTTGGGAAGTCCGGCGTCCTTGAAGGACTGGGGGTTGTACAGGCTGCGGACCGAGTGGGTCATGTAGTCCTTGATGTACTTCTCCATGTCGTCGCGGCGCTCGGGCGCAGCGGCGCAGGCACGTTCGTGGAGGCGCTTGACGAGCTGCTTGCCGAAGGCGACATGGCGGCTCTCGTCGTGGTGGTGGGCGGCGTGGATCTCGCGCAGGATGTCCGGGATGAGCGGCTCCTTGCCCATCCGGCTGTTGAAGTAGTCGAAGATCTCCTCGAAGATCAGGATGCGGGAGAAGACGACGACGTCGTCCCACTCGTCGCCGAATCCGTCCCGGCGCAGCGGAGAGGCCGCCTCCGGGTAGATACCGCCGGTGTAGCGGTAGCAGAACTCGGCGAAGAACCACATGTGTGCGTTCTCCTCGCCGATGAAGTGGTGCAGGTACTCGTTGTAGTCGGCGTACCCGGGGGTGTGGATCCGCTTGCTGACCTCGATCATCAACTCGCGGATGCCGTTCACGTGGAGGCTGAAGAAGTTGACGGTCTCGCTGCGGGCGAGGGCCTTGAGGGTCTTCTCGTCCTCGACCAGTCCGGTGCCGGCGACGGTGAGGTAGTCGGGGTGCATCCACCACTCGTCCTCGCTGACCTGCTCGGGCCACGAGAACTTGGTGTAGGGGTTGTAGTGCTCGTCGCGTGACTTCTCGGCGAGACGCGCGAGCATCGTGTCGAAGCCGGACTCGTCCATAGCTATGCGTTTCCTTGCTGTCGGGTCTGGTGCTTCGCCGGGCGGCCGGATCAGACGCCGTCGTCGGCGAGTTGGACAATGAGGAGTTCGAGGCCGCGCAGGAACTTCTCGGCCCCGGCCGCCGAGAGGTGGCGGGTGTCGAAGGTCAGCGAGATTTCGAGGGCGTCGCCGTCGTTGTCGACGACGACGTAGAAAGGCTCCTTCTCCGTGACCTGAGGCCAGGTCAGTTCCGAGTGGCGCAGCAGGTCGGCGAGGTGCGCCGCAGGGTCGACCGGGCCGGGGTCGAGGTCCATGCGCTTGTCGTTGAAGCAGTAGTCGCCCACGCGGAGCGGCTGGTCAGGGCCGTTTCCGAGCCGGGCCAGAAGTTCGTCGAAGCCCGCCATGTCGCATCCGGCGTTGTGGTGGGCGGTGACGGCGGAGGACCAGCAGCGGCGGATGACGTCCTCGGGGCGCGCGTCGGCGACGTCCACGCAGAAGTAGCCCTCCAGCACGAGGGTCGCGACCATCGTCCGGGTGGTGCGGGTGAAGCGCTGTGAGCTGGTGAGCTGGAAGTCGACGCGATCGCGGCCGGTCAACTCGCGCAGCAGGACGGCCAGCGTGCCGTGCAGGACGGCCGAGGTGGTGACGCCCAGCGCTGTGGCCAGCCGGCTCGCGCCGGCTTGTGCGGCGGGCGAGGTCAGCCGCGCCTGGAGGTGGAGCGGGCCGTCGCCCGGGCCGTCCGGATCATCGGGCAGTGGCAGCGGGGGCTGTTCACGGTAGAGGTTCTCCAGGTGGGCGAGGGTGCGCGCGTGCCTGATCCGGCCTGCGGGTGAGGCCTGCCAGGCCGCGAGGCCGGCCGGAGTCGCCTCGTCGTCGGGGTCGGGCCCGAGCGGCTCGCCGCGAAGGCGGCAGCGGATCTCGTCGAGGAGGCAGTGCAGGCCGTGCCAGTCCACAGCCAGGTGCGAGAAGACGTAGACGCCCGCGCGCACGTACCCGCCGAAGCTGAACAGGACCAGGCGTACCGGCAGTTCGGTGGCGAAGTCGAAGCGCCGTGCGGCGAAATCGGCGGACCAGGAGGCGGCCGCCTGCGGGAGCCGCGTCGCGGTGTCGAGCGCGACGAGCTGGTACTCCAGGCGGCCCTCACGCAGGACGTGCTGGTAGGGGCCGTCCGGGCCGGTGGCGATCACGGTGCGCAGCGACTCGTGCCGGGAGAGGAAGAAGGAGAGCGTCTCCTCGCACAGTTCCTGGGTGAGCTGCAGATCCTGGGGCACCTCGAACGAGCCGACGATGTTGTAGTCGTTGTCCTCTTCGCCGGCGTTCCGGAGCAGGGCCCAGATCCACTGCTGGCCCCAGGTCAGCGGCGCCTCGGTCTCGCGCCGTCCGCGAAACGGCACCTGGTGCACGGTAGGGCTGGTCACTGCTGTCCTCCCTCGTGGTCGGAGCCCTGGACACCCAGTTCCTCGGCTATGGCACGGACGAAGGTCTCGACGTCGTCGGGGGTGGTGTCGAAGGAGCACATCCATCGGACCTCTCCGGTCCGCTCGTCTCGGGTGTAGAAGTTGAAGCGCTTCTGCAGCCGGGTGGTCACCTCGCGGGGCAGGACGGCGAAAACGGCGTTCGCCTGGACCGGCCGGACGATCTCGACGCCGGGGAGACGGCGGACCCGTTCGGCCAGCAGCCCGGCCATGGCGTTGGCGTGGCGGGCGTTGCGGAGCCACAGGTCGGACCCGAGCAGCTCGATGAACTGCGCCGACACGAAGCGCATCTTGGAGGCGAGTTGGGCCGATGTCTTGCGGACGAAGGCGAGCCCGTCGACGGCGGCCGGGTCGAGGACGACCACCGCTTCACCGAAGAGCATCCCGTTCTTGGTACCGCCGAGGGTGACCACGTCGACGCCCGCATCAGTGGTCAGGGCCCGGAGCGGGACGTCGAGCGCTGCGGCGGCGTTCGCCAGTCGCGCGCCGTCGAGGTGGACGGTCATGCCGTTCGCGTGGGCGGCCGCGCTGACAGCGGCGGTCTCCTGCGGTGTGTACACCGTACCCGGTTCGGTCGCCTGGGTGATCGACACCACACTGGGCTGCGCCCTGTGCTCGTCTCCCAACGCCGAGGCGTGGGCGGCTATGTGTTCGGGCGTCAGTTTGCCGTCCCGGCTGTCCACGACGATCAGCTTGGTACGGGCTGCTGCCTCCGGCGCAACGCCTTCGTCGGTGTGCAGGTGGGAGGTGGCGGCGCACAGCACCGCTCCCCAGCGCGGGGTCATCGCCTGCAGGGCGACGATATTGGCGCCGGTGCCGGTCAGGACGGGGTGGGCCTCGGCCGTGGGGCCGAAGTGGGCGCGCACGACGTCCTGCAGACGTCCGGTGTAGACGTCCTCGCCGTAGGCCGTCTGATGGCCGCCGTTGGCGACGGCGATCGCGGCCAGTAACTCGGGGTGGACGCCGGCGTAGTTGTCGCTGGCGAAGGCGCGCAAGTGGGGGTCGTGCAGTTGGGAGAGCAAGCAGAGCTCCTTCACGTCAACTGTTGCAGTGCTGCCGCGTGGCCCTCGATGGGGTGCGCCGTCTCGGCGCGGGGGTGGGAAACGCTGTTCCCTGCTCGTGGGCAGGCGAACTACGGCGGTGACCGGACCGCCGACCCGGCGAAACTCTGGAGATCATACGCAGAACAGCGATGTTGGCCGCAAGCCTTGCGGGCAAGGTAGTTGATAAAGAAAAGATTCCCTGTGACGTGCAGGTGTGCGACAGTAGCCCCCCGTCCCGTACGACAGTCGCCCTTCGCTTTTGCCCCGTCCTGTGGGCTTTGACAGAGGAAGTTCGTTCCGTGCCCATATCACCGCCGGACGCCCTGCGTCGCGCTCACGTCGGGACCGTCCTGACCTTCGCTCTGATCGGTGTCGTGAACGGCATCCTGGCTTCCCGGCTGCCGGGGCTTGCCGCGAAACTCTCCCTCGGCACGGGCCAGGTGGGGTTGGTGATCCTCTCCTGGGGCACAGCCGCGCTGGCCACCTCCCAGGTGATGCGCTGGTTGGTGACCGCGTTGGGGAGCCGGACGCTGCTGCGCCTCGGTGCGCCGTTGGCGACGGTGGCGGCGTGTCTGATCGGGCTGAGCCCGTCGTTCCCGCTACTGCTGTGCGCGGCGGGCTTGTTCGGTGTCACCTCGGGTATCAGTGAGGCAATGGTCAATGCCCAGGGCAGCCTGGTCGAGCGGCTGTCCGGACGCTCCGTCATGAACGGTCTTCATGCCGGCTGGAGCGCGGGAGCCGTCACGGGTGGCGTGCTGGCCGCAGTCCTGGCGGCGTGTCAAGTGGCCTACACGCCCTCGGTCGTGGGCGTCGCGGGTGCGTGCCTCCCGGTCGTGCTGCTGGCCGGGAGGACGTACCTTCCGGGCGAGTCGGAGCAGGAGGAGTCGGGCGACCGCCGAGGGCTGCCTCGCGTGATCTATCTCATCGGCGTGATCGCGTTCGCCGGCCTGTTGCTGGAGGGGATGGTCGGCGACTGGAGCGGTCTGCTGCTGTCCAGGGACCTGCACGCGGCTCCGGCGATGGCAGCGGCGGCCTACCCCGTCTTCGAACTCGCCACCTTCACGGGCCGGCTCTTCGGCGACCGGCTGAGCGACCGCTTCGGCTGCCGTGGTCCTCTCACGGCCGCCGGGCTGGCAAGTGCGCTGGGAATTCTCGCGGTTGTCCTCGCGCCGTCCGCGATGGCCGCCGTCGCGGCTTTCGGTCTGACCGGCCTCGCGGTCTGTGTCATCGTGCCGATGTCGATGTCGATGGCCGGGGGCCTTGCGCCCGGCCGTGCCGACGCAGCCATTGCACAGGTGTCCGCGATGGGTTACGCGGGGCTCCTGCTCGGCCCGGTCTTCGTCGGTTTCGTCGCCCAGGCCACCAGTCTGCGGAGCAGTCTGGCCTGCACGGCCGTGGCCGCGCTGCTGGTCACCGCAGGTTCACGGGGGCTGCCCGCCAAGGTCCCGTCGACCAAGTCCGGGCAGCCCGACCGGTCAACAGCCGATGCGACCGCTCCGTAGCCGATCCGCCCTCTTCTCCGCCCCCAACTCCGGGCGCCGTGGCCGCCTTCGTTGATGCCCGTCACCGAGGCCACGGCGCCCGGCTCCTCCCCCGCATTGGTTCGTGACAAGCGTCGACGCTGCATGGCAGGCTGACTGCCATGCAGATCGAAGTAATAGGGGTGCCGTTCGACGGAGCCGGATTGACCTCGGGGTGCGCCGGGGCCACAGCGGCCCTGCGCCAGGCCGGGCTGGTCGAGCGGCTCGGCGAGCGCCACGAGGTCGCCGACGGTGGCGACATCAGCGTGGTCATGGCGCAGGGGAGTACCGAGCGCGATCCACGTTCCGGACTGGTCGCACAGGACGCCCTGGTGCGGATGGTCGGCGACGTACGGCAGGCCACCCGGCGGATCCTGACGGCCGGCCGGTTCCCGGTTGTCACGGGTGGGGACTGCACCATGCTGCTCGGGATGCTGGCTGCGGTGCGGGACGTGCACGGCTCGGCCGGGTTGGTGCTTGCCGACGGACACGAGGACGCCTGGCCACCGCTGGAGTCGTTGACAGGTGAGGGCGCGGACTGTGAAATCAGCATCGCTCTGGGGTTGGTAGCGGCGGAGGATCTCCCGCCCGAGCTGGCTGGGATCGTACCGCTCCTGGAGCCCACGGCGACCGCGATCCTCGGCGCTCGCGACCTCGAGGAACTGAGCGAGAACGGCGTCGCGTCGCTGCGCGGCAGGGTGTGGTTCGCGTCCGACGCCGAACTGACCGGGCAGATCGCGGTCCGCGCCGCAGAGGCGGCGGCCGCAGTCGGGGCGGCGAGCCCGGCCTGGTGGTTGCACATCGATCTGGACGTGCTGGCGACCGATCAGATCGACGGCATCGACTGCCCACAGCCAGGCGGCCTGACCTGGGCCGAACTGACTGAACTGAGCGCTGTCGCGGCCGGCTCGCCGGGCTGCGTGGGCATTTCGGTGGCGGACTACAACCCGGACCTCGATCCCGGGCACAAGGATGCCGCGCACATCGTCGACTACCTGGCTGAGGTATTGGCCGCCTGCTGACCGGGCCGGGGCCCGCCCACTGAACCCCGGCCCTTCTCACTGCTCGCGTCCTAACGTCCGGACGTCCCGACCTCTGGACCTCCGGCCGGCCGGTCTCGCGCACGCAGTTCGTCGAGCTGAGCCGCGCGCCGCTCGGCTCAGCTCGTGGCGGTCGCCGGGTCGCTCAGGCCGGGCCGGCCGGTCTCGAGGTGGCCGGCCAGGCGGCGGAGGAAGCCGTTGTCCTGGTCGCAGGAGACCGACAGGTCGTACCAGCCGTGGCTGCCGCGCGGGTGCGCGGCGTGGACGGCCTGCGCACCGGGCCGGAGCTGGTAGTGGGCCGGGCGGTCGTTGCCGTAGGCGTCCTGGACGGTGAGCCTGACCGGCCTGCTGCCCGGGTTGCTGAGGACCAGCCGGAGCGAGCCGCCGCCACCGTCCTGACGAGCCGTCACCTCCGGACCCGGGGCCTGCCCCTTGAACTGCCGCAGGAAGCCGTTCGGCCCGTGCACGGAGAAGTCGTACGCCCCCGCGCTCCAGCTGTCGGACAGCTGCCGCCCGGCCCCGACGGTGTAGGTCCACGGCCCGGCCTGGTCGGTCGCGGACGTCACGTGGAAGTTCGCGCCGGCCCCGCCGTGGTTGGCGAAGTCGAGCCGCAGCCGGCCGTCCGCACCGGCCCGGCCGTCGACCGCCAGGTCGTACGGCAGCGGCCGGGTCGGGCGCAGCCCGGACTCCTGCCGGGGCATCGCCGGGTCGGCCGGGGGCTTCGGGACGTAGTCGGCGTGGCGCAGGCGGTCCGGCGGCAGGTAGCCGCTGGTGTCCGGCAGTTCGGGGACGCAGGAGTCGCTCCGGCCGAAGTCGAAGGCCGCCGTCAGGTCGCCGGACACCGTCCGCCGCCAGGGCGAGATGTTGGGCTCGTGCACGCCGAAGCGCCGCTCGATGAACTGGATGATCGAGGTGTGGTCCAGGGTCTGCGAGCAGACGTAACCGCCCTTGCTCCAGGGCGACACGACGAGCATCGGCACCCGCTGCCCGAGGCCGTACGGACCGGCGACGTTCCCGCCCGTACTCTTCGGCTGGTAGATCTCCTGGGTGGTGTCGGCGGTCGACTGCCCCTGGGCCTTCGAGGACGGCGGGAAGGGCGGCACGACGTGGTCGAAGAAGCCGTCGTTCTCGTCGTAGGTGATGAAGAGCGCGGTCTTCGCCCACACCTCGGGGTCGGCCGTCAGTGCGTCCAGGACCTGCGCGATGTACCAGGCGCCGTAGTTGGCGGGCCAGTTGGGGTGCTCGGTGAACGCCTCGGGCGCCACGATCCAGGAGACCTGCGGCAGCTTGCCCGCCGTCACGTCGGCCTTGAGGAGGTCGAAGTAGCCCTGCCCGGCCTTGGCGTCGGTGCCGGTGCGGGCCTTGTCGTAGAGCGGGTCGCCCGGCTTGGCGTTGCGGTAGTTGTCGAAGTACAGCAGCGAGTTGTCGCCGTAGTTGCCCCGGTAGGCGTCCTGGATCCAGCCCCAGCCGCCGCCTGCGTCGAGGCCGTCGCCGACGTCCTGGTAGATCTTCCAGCTGACGCCGGCCTGCTCCAGCCGCTCGGGGTAGGTCGTCCAGGAGTACCCGGCCTCGGCGTTGGTGATGACCGGGCCGCCGCCGGTGCCGTCGTTGCCGACGTACCCGGTCCACATGTAGTAGCGGTTCGGGTCGGTCGGGCCGAGCAGCGAGCAGTGGTACGCGTCGCAGATGGTGAAGGTGTCGGCCAGCGCGTAGTGGAAGGGGATGTCCTCGCGGGTGAGGTAGGCCATCGTGGTGGCGGTCTTGGCGGGCACCCACTTGTCGTACTTGCCCTGGTTCCAGGCGTGGTGGGTGCCGTTCCAGTCGTGGTTCAGGTCCTCCAGGAACTGCATGCCGAGGTTGTCCGCCTCCGGCCGGAAGGGCAGCACGTCCTTCGTACCGTCGGACTGGTACCAGACCGGCTTCCCGTTCGGCAGGGCGACCGGCCGGGGGTCGCCGAAGCCGCGCACACCGCGCAGCGTGCCGAAGTAGTGGTCGAAGGAACGGTTCTCCTGCATCAGGACGACGATGTGCTCCACGTCCTGCAGGCTGCCGGTCCGACGGTTCGCCGGGATCTCCGCCGCGCGGGCGATGCTGGTCGAGAGCATCGAGATCGCGGCGGTGCCGCCGGCCAGCTGTATGAATCGTCGACGGTTCAGGTCGGTCATGAGAGTGGGTTTCTCCTGGTCATCCGGGTCGGGACGGACGGCTGCCGGGACAGTCTCGTCAGGCGCGCGAGAACTGACCGAGGCGCGCGGGGAACGCGGCGGCGAAGCCTGCGTGAACCCCGTGCGCCCATGACTACCAGTCGGACCCGCCTTTTGACCATGCCCTGCCAGGATGCGGACGGTGTGTCAGTGCGGACGGTGTGTCAGCCACTACCCGGCGGTGGCAAGTTCAACCGAACATCAGCTCGCGGTCCGCGCCGAGGTGGGCGCGGAGCGCGGAGAGCGCGCGCATGCTCTGCATCTTCACCACCGACCTGCTGACGCCGAGGATCTCCGCCGTGGTCTCCACGCTGTGGTCCTCCCAGTAGCGCATCAGCACGATCGCGCGGTCCCGTTCGGGCAGCAGGGCGAGCGCCTCCAGCAGGGTGAGCCGGACGGCCGTGGTGTCCGTCGAGCTCGGCCGGTCCGGCAGCCGGTCGGTCGCGACCTCGCCGGTGCTGCGCAGGCGGCGGTGGTCGACGAGGGAGTTGAGGAGCACCTTGCGGGCGTAGACGAAGGGGTCACCGTCCTTCCGGGCTATCCGGTCCCAGGCGACGTACATCTTGGTGAGCGTCGTCTGGGTCAGATCCTGGGCCAGGTGCCAGTCCCGGCACATCAGGTAGGCGATCTGGCGAAGGCGGATCGCGCCGGCCTCGGCGAAGGCGGTGAAGTCTGCTTCGTCACGCAATTGGGGACCCCGTTCGGTGCTGCGTCGGGTGGGGCGGGTGCGGGCCGCCGACGCCCGGTCCGGGCGTGGGCCACAACACCGCGCCAGGTATCAGGAAACCTCGGAGAGGCCGCGGTAACGATCGTTCGCCTGTTGGACGAAACCTGCGGCCATCTGGTTGCTGATCGAGGGATCTCCGGCGATCGCCACCGCCTGCTCGACCGTCAGCGCCGCGATCCCGGGCTGGTTCTGCCTGCCGTTCCAGGACAGACAGGTGCTCACCAGGAGCGTGACCGCCGTGCCGTCGGGGTGCTCGACGCTCACGTAGGTGCTCTCGACGCAGTTGTCCGCGAGGTGGCTGACCCGTACCTGCTGACCCCGGCTGTCCGTGAAGCACTCGTCGGGGAGGCGGCACGGCACCTGGTCCGTGGCGGTGCCGAGGAAGACCCGCAGCATCCCGGTGCCGCGACCGTCCGTCAGGAAGGTCTGGGCGGCGGGGCTCTCGCCACTGGTGGCGGCGAAATGATCGAAGGTTTCGGTCCGGGGCAGCGCCTTGAGGAGCGCCGCCAGCAGCGCCGGCCCGGTGGTACGGACGCTCGCCTCTGCGGCGGTGACCGTCGGGGCTGGGGCCGACGGTGTCGAGGCCGGGGTGGAGGAGGCGGCCGGGACACGGGTAGTGGGCGCGGCAGGCGCGGCCGCCGCGCCGAGTCGGGTGGGCCGTTGGCCGCCGGCCGGCCCGCCCAGGGTGACGGCCAGCAGCGTGGCGATGGCGGCCACTGCCATGGCCGACCCGCCCACGGTGGCGAGGGTGCGGATCCGGCGGACCCGGCGCCCCTGCCGGACGGCCGTACCGACCAGATCGCCCAGGGGCGGTGGGTCGAGCGCCGACAGTTCTTCGCTCAGACCGGTGCGGAGATCTTTCATCCTGAGGTGTCCTTCGGTGTCGCCGGCACGCCGGACGTCCGAGCCCGCTCCTCGGCGCGCTCCTCCTTTCAGTACGGGTCGGCCCGGCCTTTCGGTCACACCCGGCGGGCACCAGAATTACTGCTCAGGGCACGTCACCGGTCGGTGACGTGCCCTGAGCGGGTGGGGGGTGAGCAGGGGTCAGTCGGTCTCGGAACCCTGGGTCTTCGGGAAGAGGTAGTAGGTCGGGTTGGCGATCGTCAGGTAGCCGTCGGTGTTGCCGACCATCCCCTCGGCGCGCACCCGGGCGCCGGGCTGGATGCCGGTGACCGCGCGGCGTCCGTAGAAGACCAGCGTGATGCCACCGGTCTCGTCGAAGACCTCACACTCCAGGCGCGGCGTCCCGGAGACGGGGGTCACGTTGACCGACCGCACCAGGCCCTCCACGCTGGCCCGCTCGCGCCAGACCAGGTCGGCCACCGCCGTGGTGCCGTCACCGCGCGGTGCGGCCTCGATCCGGCGCGCGTCCACGGCGGCCGACGGCGCGGTCGCCCGTCGGCGCGCGGCGCCCGTACGGCGCCCTGCGGTGCGGTCGGCGCCGGCGCCGGCAACCGCCGGAACGGCCGTGGAGGTGCCGCCCCCGAGGTCCTCGATGGCCTGGCCGACGTCGAACGGCACGATGGTCGCGGCGACGTGCGGCAGGCGGCTGGCCGCCTGGGCGATCGCGTCGCCGACCCGGGCGTGCAGCAGCCGGCCGAGCAGCGGACCGTAGGCCCGCCGTGGGATGAGCAGCGTCACCTCGGCGCGGCCGTTGGCCGTCGCGCGCGCGGCGAGATCGGCCACGGCGCTGTGGATCCGGCGGTCGGGGCAGTCGATGACCTCCAGCGGTACGTCGGCGGCGCGGCTGGCCTCCCAGGTGTGCTGCAGCTGTTCGGCCTGGCGGTCGTCGATCGCGAAGTGGATGGCCCGGAGTTCGTGCGGGTGCAGGTTGCGGGCGTGGTGCAGCGCCTTGATGACGGCCAGGTCGAGGCGGTCGACCAGGACGAAGACCACGCTGCGGGTGCGGGCGGCGACGGACGAGGCGGAGGCCGGCGCGGCGCGCAGCGCGGCGCTCTCGGCGCGGTAGCGGGAGTTGGTGCGGATCAGTGCCCAGACGCCGAGCGGGAAGATCACGACGACGATCCAGGCGCCCTCGGTGAACTTCGTGACGGCGAAGATCACCACGACGGCGGCCGACGCGACGGCGGCGGCGGCGTTGACGACGACCTTCCCCGTGCGGTGCTTCTCCTGGCGGGTCCAGTGGTACTTCACCAGTCCGGCGGCGGCCATCACGAAGCCGGTGAAGACGCCGATCGCGTACAGCGACACCAGGCGGGTGAGGTCGCCGCCGGTCGCGATGAGCAGGATCAGCGAGACGACGGTCAGCACCACGATGCCGTTGGAGAACGCCAGCCGGTGGCCGCGCAGGGTGAGCTGGCGCGGGAGGAAGGAGTCCTCCGCGACGAAGCTGGCCAGGAACGGGAAGCCGTTGAACGAGGTGTTGCCGCCGGTGTAGAGGATCAACGCGGTGGCGATCTGGACGAAGGCGAACATCACGTTGCCGAAGCCGCTCTGCCCGAACACCAGATGCGCTTCCTGGGCGAGCACGGTGGGGCTGCCGGAGGCGAACGGCACCGCGTGGGTCTTCCAGGCCAGCGTGGACACGCCGAGCACCAGCACACCGAGGGTGCAGCTCATGATCACCAGCGTGCGGCGGGCGTTGGCGCCCTGCGGCTCGCGGAAGGCGCTGACGCCGTTGGAGATGGCCTCCAGCCCGGTGAGGGAGGAGCCGCCGTTGGCGAAGGCCCGCGCCATGATGAAGAGCGAGGCGCCCATCATGAGGCCGCTGCCGGGGTGGCCGATCGGGATCACGCCAGGGGCGTGCAGGTCCGCGTCACTGAGGTGCGGCAGGCCGCCGACGAAGAGCCGGAAGACGCCGACGACGACCGTCAGCCCGGTGGCCGCGATGAACAGGTAGGTCGGCAGCGAGAACGCCCGGCCGGCCTCCCGGATGCCCCGCAGGTTGCCGTAGCAGAGCAGGATGACGACGCCGACGGTTATCCACAGTTTCTCGTGGTCGATGCTCGTGTGCAGCAGCAGCTGGAGCAGCGAGGCCACCGCGTCGGTACCGGCGGCGGTCTGGACCGCCACCGTGACGATGTAGTCGATGAGCAGCGCGACCGCCGCGATCTGGGCCACCCTCGGGCCGAAGTTCTCCCGCGCCACCACGTACGAGCCGCCCGCTTTGGTGTACGTCATGACGACGTCGCGGTACGAGAGCGTGAGCAGCAGGAGCAGGGCGAGGATCACACCGGTGACGGGCATCACCAGTGCGAAGCCGGCCACACCGACCGCCGGGATCAGCTGGATCAGCATCTGCTCGGTGCCGTACGCGCTGGAGCTGATGCAGTCCGGCGCCAGCACGCCGAGCGCGATCGGCTTGGAGAGCTTCTCGTTGTGCAGCTCCGAGGTCACCAACGGCGGCCCCAACAGCGCCTTCTTCAGCCGGTACCCGAAACTCTCGGGAATCTCGACAGCCCCCGGGAGCGCTATCGGCTCCGTGGTCGCACTACCGGGGCGATCCGGCGCCGCACTCATACTTCGTCCCTTCGGTGTCGACGAGGACGCCCTCGTTGACCTGCGAGGTGATGTTCACCACCTCGCGTTGGCGACATGGTTATTTACGCCGCCTTAATGCACATGATCTGCTTAGCGCACGCGGCCGAGCGAGAGAACGGATCCGGCCCTTCAGCCCCTCATTCTTAACGGGAAATTGTCGTCTCCGAGACCCGGACGCCCCGCCACCGCCCCGCGCGAAGGCCGCGCCTGCTGATGCGTCAGACTTGTCACTCCGCCGTCGCCCGTCGGCCTCCGCCATGGGGGTCCCCCGGCCGGAGGCTGGGGGAGGGCGTACCGGGCGACGCGCGCGGACCATCGGGACCCGGCCGACCAGCCGGCGGACTCGCGGGCGCCGGCTCCCGGTGGGGGACGTGCGCCACAGTGCTTCTCAGGGAACCTTGCTAGGTTGCCCGACTGGTGCAACCGATGACGGGCCGCGCGGCGTCCCTGGCACCGGAACGGCGTAGCCCGAATTCGGACTGCCGGGCCGATACCAGCGGGGCACCGGGCCGCTGAAGGGGCGGGGCATGTTGGACCGGTCGAGGAATGAGGAAGTACGGGCATGACCGAGATACAGGCGGGCGACTCCCAGTCCAGGCGTCGTGGCCCCGGCGGTGCGAACGTCCCCCTACCGACAGGTGGGCGGGCCGCGGGCCGCACGGGCCGTAAGAAGCCGCGCAGGCGGGCCCTGCGGATCGTCGCCATCTCCACGGCAGGCCTCGTGCTGGTGACGGCCGGTGGCGCCGCGTACTTCTACAACAAGCTCTCCGGCAACATCCACAGCAGCGCGCTGTTCGCCGGTGCCACCGGCGACGCCGGGCACGAGAAGCCCGACGCGTTCGGCCGCACCCCGATCAACATCCTGGTCATCGGCTCCGACACCCGGGACAACCCCGAGGACTGCGCGATCGGCGGGGACTGCGGAGCCGGCGCGAACGCGGACGTGGAGATGGTCCTGCACGTCTCGGCGGACCGCTCCAATGCGACCGTGATGAGCGTCCCCCGCGACACCATGGCCGAGCTGCCGGCCTGCAACGACACCAAGGACAAGACGTCGATGAAGGCCCAGCGGGGCCAGATCAACAGCACCCTCGACTACGGACCCGGCTGCACCGTCGCCGCCGTGCACCAGCTCACGGGCATACCCATCGACCACTTCGTCACCGTCGACTTCAGCGGCGTGATCAAGATGTCCGACGCGGTCGGCGGTGTCCCGGTCTGTGTGAGCGACGACGTCTACGACCCGTACTCGCACCTCAAGCTCAAGAAGGGCACCCACACCCTCAAGGGCATGGCCGCCCTGCAGTTCGTCCGCTCCCGGCACGGCTTCGGCGACGGCAGCGACCTCGGGCGCACGGTGGCCCAGCACTCGTTCATCGGCTCGATGGTCCGTCAGCTCAAGAGCGCCGGCACCCTCACCAACCCCGGCGCCGTACTCTCCCTCGCCGACGCCGCCACCAAGGCGCTCACCGTCGACAACGGGCTCAACGGCATCCCGCAGCTGATCGGGCTCGCGGACGACCTCAACAAGGTGCCGGCCAGCCGCATCACCTTCACCACGATGCAGAACGTCCCCGACACCGTCAGGGGTGAGGACGGCCGGGTGCTGGCCGCCCCCACCGCGCACAACCTCTTCGACGCGATCACCAACGACCAGTCGCTGACCAACAGCAACGGGGACAAGACCGCGGCGGCGGCCCAGGCCACCGCCGCGCCCTCCAGCGCCCCCGCCACCGTGCCGTCGGCTCCGACGCAGCCGTCGGGCGCCCCCGCCGGGCAGATCGCGGTCCACGTGAAGAACGGCAGCGAGGTGACCGGGCGCGCGAAGGAGATCGCCGACGCGCTGATCGCCAAGGGCTACAGCTCCAAGACCACCGGGGTCAGCACCACCAAGACCTCGAAGACCGTCGTCACCTACGTGGCCGGCCGGGAGGCGGACGCCCTCGAGGTGGCCGCCTCGGTGGGCCTGCCCGCGTCCGCCGTCCAGCCCGGCGAGGGCCCGGGGGTCTCCCTGGTCATCGGCACCGACTGGACCAGCGGGACCAACGTCGGCGGCGCGCCCGCCGCGCCCACCCAGGTCGACACCAAGGCGGCGCTGAGCGACGCGAGCGCGCAGACCGCCGACGACTCCAGCTCCTGCACCCAGGTCAGCCACGAGGACACCGTGGCGATCAACGGCGTCGGGATGACCCCGGTCAAGGCCTACAGCAAGAGCCCCGACGTGCAGGACTCCGCTCCCTGACCTCCGGTCGGGCCGAGTAACCCAGAGGGGCGCGAGGCTCTGCTCATCGAGCAGAGCCTCGCGCCCCTGTTCTGTGGCTGATCAAGTGCCCGCTGGCGGACGCCCTCAGTGGGCGACGACCACGACGGTGACGGCGAAGTTCGCCAGGGCCGGGGTGCAGGCCATGGCCTCGCCGCAGCTGGTCCGCATGGAGGTGAGCTGGGCGGTCCCGGCCGAGCGGGCCAGGAAGCCCGCCGTGACGGTGCCGCAGCCGGACCCGGGGTGACACCCGGTACCGGAACCGGCCGCTCTCGCGGGGGTGCCGGCGGCTGAGAGGAGCTTGGGCGCGGAACTCGTCGGCCCGGCCCAGAAGGTGCTGTGCAGGACGAGCTGGACGGTGCTGCCCACCGGGACGGTGACCGTGCGCCCCGAGTCGTGCTCGGTCAGCGCGACGGTCGTCCCGGCCGGCGCCCCGGGCGTCGTCCCGGCCGGCGTCGGCGTCCCCGTCGCCCCGGCCACCGGCGTCCCGGTCGGCGTCCCACTCGGCGTCCCGACCGCCACCGCCGCCGATGGTGCTGTGGTGGGGCCCTTCGCCGGCCCGGGCTGCCCCGTCCCGGAGGCGCAGCCCGCCATCGACAGAGCGGCGGCGACGCCCAGCGCGACGGTGACGGCGAGGCGGGGCCGGCGGCGGCGTCCTGCGGTGAGGCTGCGGCTGGTCTGCGAGATCATGGTCTGCCTTTCGAACGGTACGGGTCCCCCGGCGCCGGATTCGGACTCCGGCCCGGGGGGACGAGCACCGATGTGACGCGGCCGGGCCAATACCGGTTCCCTCGTCCGGCAGACCGATTAGCGGACAGGTCGACGGACGGGCAGCTTGACGGACAGACGGGAGGGTCCCGCCGCTGCAGCGACGGGACCCTCCTGCTGTCCGGGTGCGTCAGCTGGACATCGCGCAGCCGCCGGCGTTGTTGCTCCAGGTCGGCTGCATGGCGAACGAACCGGTCGGCAGGCTGATCGCGCCGAGGTTCTGCCAGGCGCAGAGGTCGCCGTTCTCCTCGCCGTCGGAGGCCACCCAGCCGCTGGAGGGCTGGGGGTCCGTCATCGTCTCGGCGTACTCGTGGCCCTCGACGATGCTGAAGCCGTCGAGCTGGCTCTGCACCGAGCCGGCGCCGCAGCCCGAGCCGGCGTCGAGCACGTACGGCATGTTGGTGTAGGGCACGTTGCCGTTGTAGTCGTGCCAGGCGCAGAAGCCGGAGTTGGGGAAGCCGTCCGGGGAGGTGCCGCTCGGGCTCATCACGACGATCTGGACGTCGTTGCCGGAGACCCCGAAGTGGTCGGCGCCGACGTTCGCCTCGGCCGCGATGTCGGCCTGGGCCGCCGAACTGGGAGCGGCCGACCCGTCGTCCACCCAACTCCCGCCGAGCACAGCGCCGTTGAAGGACGGACCGGCGCCGCTGCTGTCGGTGTACTGGGAGGTGACGGTGGACCAGGAGTCCTGCGAGGTACCCAGCCCGCCGAAGAGGCCCTGCTCGTACTGCTGGACACCGTTGGAGTCGCTGTCCCACTGGTTACCCCAGAACACCAGGTAGACGGTGACCTGGTGCTGGACCGGGCCGCCACCGTAGACCAGGCCGCCGGAGGCGGCCGGCCGGGCTGCGGTGCGGGCCGTGGCGTGGCCTGCGGTCTGCGGCGTGGCGCCCGCGTGCCGCATGGGGACGACACCGTGCCGCCCGTTGGTCTGGACGTGCATCACCTGACCGTGCGTACGCACGGTGTGCAGGCCGGCGACGGAGCCGCCCTGCGCGGCGAGTGGCGCGGCGCTGCTGCTGGTGGCCGTGCCGATCAGCGTCCCGAGGGCGACGGCCGCCACGGCGGCGGTGTGCCGGAGCCGCCGGGAGCGGCTGGTGCCGGTGGTGGGGGTACGGTCTTCGCGCATGCTGCGCATCCTGAGCTCCTTTTGGTGCTGTGGGGGGAACAAAAGGGGCTTGCCGTCCGGAAGTTGGGCAGCCGACATCGTCAGCCACCGGAACGGGCCGGACGTGGTGCTTGGGGGTTGGCCAGAACTGCGGGCCGTCGTACGACGGCAGGAAGGTGCACTCTCCCGGCCGGAACTTGACCCGCGCTCATCAAAGCGCACGCCCAGGGTCGGCAACAATACTGGGAACACTCACAGCCAAGAGATTTGACCGGGCATTGACCCGGGCCGCCCCACCGGCCCGGGTGACGATCGCGCTGGGCCGCCGGGGGTGTCCGCCCGCCCGGGAGCTGGGCGGACACCCCTATGGCCACTGCCTCAGGCGGCGTTCCCGCAGCTGTAGAGCTGCTGAGTACCGACGCCCCCACGGCCGTTGGCCGCAGGCACTACGGGCGTCGCGCCCGCATAGTCGGCGGGCGGCACGACGGTGCACGTCGACTGGACCCAGGACACGATCCCTGCGGTCGGCGTACCGGTCGAGCTGCCGCCACCGAAGCCGGCGGCACCTCCGCCACCACCACCGAAGCCACCACCGAAGCCGCCGAAGCCACGGCCTTCGCCGAGCAGGACGTAGTGCAGCTCGCCCGAGCTGACGAACTGCTGGAACTCGTGAAGGGTGGGTGAAGGAACCTGCCCGGTGAAGCCGCCCATCGGCAGCACCTCCGCGCCCGTGGCCAGGATGAACGGCGAGGCGCTGCTCCAGCTGGAGGTCGCGAAGAGGTAGCGGGCGCCGTTCTGACGCGCCTTCAGGTAGTCGAACAGCGCCTGCTGCGACGCACTGAGGTGCTGCGAACCGTCACCGGCACCACCCTGGCCGCCCTGGCCGCCCTTGGCCATACCGGCCCAGGCGCTCCGGGCACCCGCCGGGGCGGAGGCGGACCGACCGCCGCGTCCGCCGGCGGGGAGACCACCGGGGGCCCCGCCAGGGAAACCACCGGGGAAGCCGCCACCGCGCCCGGACCCGGCGGCGGGGCCGACCGTGCCCATCCCGGAGTTGCCGTACTGGGAGTCCAGCACCGACGCCGCCCACGCACCCGGCGCGACCAGCATCGCGGCCAGGCCCGCCAGCAGACCCGCCACTGCCAGCCGCCGACCCGCGAACCGTCCCTTGTGGGAGGCGGCCAGCAGCGCGAGCGCCAGCGCGCCCAGACCGATCGCGGCGGGTGCCAGCCACGGCAGGAAGGTCGGGAACCGCCAGGCGAGCGCCGAGCACCACGCGACGGTGCCCACGATCGCCACCGGCAGCGCCCACGCCCGGCGGCCACCGGCCCGGAAGGCCCGCCAGAGCGTCACGGTGCCGGCGCCGCTCAGTGCCGCGAGCGGCGCGGCGATCACGCCCATGTAGTAGCTGTGGCCGCCGACGCTGCCCGCGCTGAAGACCAGGAAGAACACCACCAGCCACGTGCCCCACAGCACGTAACCGCCGCGCAGCGCGTCGGTACGGGGCTCGCGCCGCCGCCAGAGCAGGCCGAGCACCCCGCCGATCACGGCCAGCGGGTAGAGCCAGCCGGTCTGCGAGGCGAACTGCGAGGCGAACATCTTCGACCAGCCGCCGTCACCGCCCGCACCGCCGTACCCGCCACCGCCACCGCCACCGCCGCCACCCGTTCGGGTAGGAGCGGCGGCCTGCGGCGCCGAGCCGTTCAGCGCCGCTCCGGTCCGTACGTGGGTCTGGCCGTTGCCGAAGTTGCCGCCGTTGCCGCCCGTGCCGCCACCGGCCGGCCGGCCGGTGTGGCCGCCGCCGGGAGCGCCCCCGCCGCCCGGGCCGCCGCGCACCGCGCTCACGCTCCCGGTGTCGGAGGCGCTCAGCCCCACCGACGAGAAGCGGTTCAGGAAGTTGTAGCCCACCACCATGCTGTACGCGGAGTTGTCCGTCGTACCGTCCACGTACGGCCGGTCCGCCGCCGGGGTCAGCGTCACCAGCAGGATCCAGGACGCCGACACCGCGACGGTCACCAGGCCCGCCAGCGCGACGTGCCCGAAGCGGCGTCGCAACGTGGCCGGCGCCGAGACCAGGTAGACGGCCGCGAGCGCGGGCAGCACCGCCCAGGACTCCAGCATCTTGGTCTGGAAGGCCAGCCCGACCCAGACGCCCGCGAGCAGCAGCGAACGCGGCCGCGCTGTACGGGCGGCCCGCTGCGCGGCGTCCGCCGCCAGCAGCAGCAGCAGGGTGAAGGCCGGGTCCTCGACCGCCGTACGGAACAGCCCGGCGGCCACCGGGGTCAGCGTGAACGCCAGCGCCGCGAGCAGCCCGGCGTTGGCGCCCGCCCAGCGGCGCACCACCCGGTACATCACCAGGACGGCGAACACGCCCTCGATCGCCTGGGGCAGCGTCAGCGCCCACGGGTGAAAGCCGAAGATCCTGGCGGACAGCGCCTGCGGCCAGAGGAATCCGGGCAGCTTGTCGAGCGTGATGGTGTTCGCGGGGTCGTACGAACCGTAGACGAACGCCTTCCAGCTCTCGGTCATGCTCCGTACCGAGTCGGCATAGAACGAGTGGTACTGGCTCTGATCGATGTTCCAGAAGTACAGCACCGCCGCCAGCGCGGCGATGCCCAGAAGCACAGGTCGGGCGTGCTGCGGCTGGTCGGCCGGGGATCTCCACGGCGGCCGCCGGGAGTTCGGTGGATCGGTCGTGAACGCCGGAGACGCGGGGATGACAGTCGTAGTCATGGCTGTCACTCTCTGGCGCTCCCATGAGAATCCGATCTGAAACGACGCCTGCTGGGAAATCTCATACCGAAATTGTGCAGATTCTTTGCCGGAACGTCAGATCGTGGATGCCCGGCGGACGAGTGCGGTGGCCGGGTAACTCTGCGGCGCGGCGGGGCCGTGATCGGTTAGAGTCCGTCGTCCACCGAACACACATCCGAGGTGGGCCCAGCGGGGAGGAATCACACGCATGTCGTCGGTCGATGACGCGAGCGAGCACGAGGAAGCGGCCACGCCGACGGTCAGCCCGGACAAGGCACCCACCCCGGACGCCGGGACACCCGAGCCGGTGGATGCGATACCCGAACCGCCGAAGGACCCCTGGGCGCCGCCCACGTCCGACGCCACGCCGGGGCCGGCTCCGGCCCCGGCCCCCGGTCCGATGCCGTACCAGCAGCCGTACCAAGAGAGCCCGTACCCGGGCGGCCCCTACCCCGGTGGCCCGTATCCCGGACCGTACGGCTGGCAGCCGCCCTTCGCCCCCAAGCAGGGCTACAACGGCTTCGCCATCGCGTCCGCCGTGCTGGGCATCGGCGGCTTCATCTGCTGCGCCTGGTTGGCGGCCGTCCCGTTCGGCATCGCCGCGCTGCGGCAGATCCGGCGCACCAAGGAGAAGGGTCGGGGCCTGGCCATCACCGGTCTGGTGATGTCCGGCGTCTGGCTGGTCCTCACCGTCGTCTTCCTCAGCCTCGGGATCAGTGCCGGGGCCTACCGGGATGCACCGGCCCGGGACGTGGGATTCGGGGCTCTCAACCCGGTCGCCTGGTACGAGTTGGCCCCCGGCGACTGCTTCAACGAGTTCGGCACCAGCACGAGCAAGGTGAGCCCGACCACCTGCGACGGCCCGCACGACGGTGAGACCATCGGAACGGCCGTGCTGTCCGACACGACGTACCCCGGCGAAGCGGCCCTCAGGCGCGAGAGCCGCGAAGGCTGCGACAAGATGCTCAACACGTACGCCATGGACACCTGGTCAATGCCGTCCTCGGTCATCGTCAACTACTACTACCCGACGGAGACTTCCTGGTACACGACCCAGCAGAGCGCCACCTGCTTCCTGGCCTCGGCAAAGCACGAGAGGTTGACCGGCTCCCTGCGCAGCGACCGGACGACCCTGACCACCGACCAGTTCGCCTACCTCGCCGCCGTGGACGCGGACACCACCAACTCCCCCGACGCCGACCCGGCGGAGGACCCCACGGCCAACCGGCTCTGGGCGGGCCAGGAGGCGGACACCGTGACGAAGGAGATCGCGGCCCTCGAAGGCCACAACTGGAACTCCCAGACCGCCCAGCCGGTCGCCGCGTTCGTTGCGGAGCTGAAGAAGATACTGCCCCACCTGCGAGCCGCCGAGCAGTCCACCGACACCGACACCCTGTCAAACGAACTGCAGCAGGCCGAAGAGGACCTCACCCCCCAGGCCAAGGCCGTCCGAGCCGCCCTCGGCCTTGCCACCAGCCGGGCCGGCGCCCCGGCGGCCCAGTCGGTCTAAAGCTCCAGGGCGCCTCCAACCGACAGGAGGCACCCGCATATCCTCACTCCTGACCGTATGTAAGTTCGGGAAGGGGTCGGCATGCTGGACGAACTGGGCGGGCTGGGCGCCCACTGTGCCGAGGTGCTGGAGACGCACGGCTGTGCGTCGGCCTCGGTCGCGGTTGTCGAGCGGGGCGAGGTGGTTCTCGCCGAGGCGTACGGGCTGGCCGACGTGGAGAGCGACCGTCGGGCCACCACCGGCACCGCCTACCTGCTGGCCTCCGCCACCAAGTCGATCACCGCCACGGCGGTCTGCCTCGCGGCCGACGAGGGCCTGCTGGACCTGGACGGGACCGTGCCGGGCGACTACGCGTGGTCGGCGCCGACGATACGTCAACTGCTGCAGCACCGGGGCGGGTTCAGCGCGCACCTCGACTTCCACTACGGCGACGGCGAGCTGCCCGTCGACGCGGACCGCTACGCCAGGCTCTACCGGCAGCCGGGTACCGGGTTCGAGTACGCCAACCTCGGGTACCGGATCGTGAGCCGGATGCTGGAGACGGCCTCCGGCCAGGATCTCGGCACGTTCGTACGGCAGCGGGTGTTCGAGCCGCTCGGGCTGGCCGGCTGCCACCTCGGCGCCACCCACCCCGGCCCGGCGCCGACGGCCTCGCGGTACACGACCGACGGCCGTGCGTACCCGGTCTGCGACACCAGTCTCCCCGGGGCAGCCCTGGGTTGGGCGACCGCCACCGAGTTGGCGCTCTTCGCGCACTCGCACACCCGCCTGCTGAAGCCGGACACGGCCACCGCGATGCACACCGCCCTGCCGATCAGCGCCCACCTCGGCTACGGGCTCGGCTGGTGCGTCTCACGCGGCGACGGCGACGGCCCGGCGATCCACAGTCACGGCGGCGGCATGGGCGGGGTGGCCGCGATGATGATCACCGTACCCGAACGGGAACTCTCGGTGGCGGTGTTGTGCAACAGCACCAACAAGGCCGCCCGCGACTCGATCGTCGAGTACGTGATGACCAGGCTGGTCCCAGAGTTCACTCTCGACCAGGTGATCGTGGCGGGGACCGATCCGGTGCGCCCGCTCGAGCTGACGGAGGGCGACTGGGCGGGCTCGATCGACACGTACGAAGGCCAAGTCCCGCTGACAGTACGTATCCTGACTGGCCGTCAGGTCGAGGTCGGGCTGGGTGCGGACGGGGGCGCCACCGTTACCGCCCCGGCCGCCGCTTCGCGCAGGTGGGACCTTCAGGCCGTGTTGCCGCTGCAACTGCCCACCGCCGACGCCCGGATCAACAGCCCGAGCCTCCTCCTGTCGCTCCGCCTCGAGCAGGACCGACTCGCCGGGGTGGCCTGGGCCTTCAAGGACGGCGACACCGAAGGCCTGCTGGGAAACTTCCTCAGCCACCCGTGCGAACTGGAGCCGCGCTGACGGCCGAATCGCCAACTGCGTACCGCCGGACATGCCCTGCACTCCAACCGACCCGATCGACCCGCCCCACCGCCGGACCCGGGGCCGACCTTCCCATCAGTAGGGCGCGGTACAGGTCGTCACCCGCAGGGAGAAGTCCAGCGCGGGGCCGCCCGTGGCGCAGACGACGGCCCGCTGGGTGGTGACGACCCTGGGAGTCGTCACGCTGATCGAGCCCGGGCCCACGCTGGTCGCGGAGGCGACTGTCTCCCAGGGGCCGCCCCAGACACCCTGGAGCTCGACCTCGACGCGAGCGAAGGTCAACTGGTCCTGGTCGGCCGAGATCTGGGCACGGCCGACGATCCCCTCACCGTCACGGTCCTGCCAGACGCACGGACGACCGGCCACCGCCATACAGGCGGGCGGCGACACCGCCGCCGGCGCGGCCAGTACAGGGGCAGCCAGGGCACGGGTGGCCAGGGCAGGGGCGGCCGGGGCCGGCGCAGCCACGGCAGGTGCGGCCGTCGAGACTGCGATTCCCGCTGCAGCGAGTACGACAGCTGCGATCCGAGCGCGCATTTCATCATCTCCCTTGAAAACGAAGGCTTTTGGCCCGATGGGGAGAGTCTCGCACATCGTATTCGAATCATCACTGTGCGCTGCGTCACACCATGAGTGACAATATGGACACTGAAGGTGACTGTCGCTCGAATGGCTCCGCACCGCATGGGTTGGGCCGCGAGTGGGACGTGCCCGCCGGAATGCTCTCCCGGCGGGCACGTCCCACTCGCCAACGGACGCGGTCAGCGGGGCTTCGGCTCCGCCACCAGCGCGTGACCGCCGAAACCGGCGGCGCCGCCCACCTGTTGCTCCCACCACGATTCCAGCTGCCGGCTGTCCATCGACGCCCAGTCCGGGGTCTGCTCGACCTGGGCCCGCCCGAGATTGCGGCCGAGCGTGACCAGGGCCTGCCCGACCTGCCCGCGATCACGCTCGTACGCGGCGAGCAGCTCCCGCCACGAACCCGCCTCCCGCCAGGCCGATTCGAAGGCGAACGCGTCCTGCAGCGCCTTGGCCGCACCGCTGGTGTTGTGCGGACGGACGACCGTGGCCGCATCGCCGGCGAGCAGCAGCCGGCCGGCGGTGCGGTTCGGGGTTCCGAGGTCGTAGATGGGCTGCACGAAGGTGTGTTCCGGTGAGGTCAGCGCGATCACGTCGGCCCAGTAGGGCGGGAAGTGACGCTCCGTCAGAAGACCGAGGTAGCTGAGTAGTTCATCGGCCAAAGCACCCGGCGGGATGCTGGTCGGGTCGTCGAGCCGCAGCCCGGTGGCGGGGGGCTCGGCGTAGAGCACCCAGTTCACCATCGCACTGCCGGGCTCGACGCCGGGGATCCGGTAGATCACGCAACTCCCGCCGGGGAAGCAGACGGTGGCGACATGAGCCGAGGGGTAGTGCGACTCGACCGGACCGGCGCCCGGGCGCAGCACCGCCAGCCGCTCGGCGGGAAAGCTGCCGCGCCAGCAGACGTACCCGGCGTACTGAGGCCGCGCTCCGGGGCAGACCGCCTCGCGTACCACCGAGCGGTAGCCGTCGGCACCGACGACCAGGTCGAAGTCCTCCTCCACGCCGGACTCCAGCCGCACCCGGGCCCGGGAGTCCGCCGAGCCGTCAGCTACGCCACCTACCAGGCCGCCTGCCGGGCTGTCCGCCGGGCCGACGCCCGCCACCGCGTGGCCGAGCCGGTAGCTGACCGTGGCGGGAGTCAGCTCGCGCAGCCCGCGCCAGAGCAGCCCCCAGTGGTACGAGCGGAACGGGAAGGGCTGATCCCACATCAGCCGCCCGCGATCGGAGCCGTCCTGCACCAGCCAGTGCCGCCGCGTCAGCCGGTGCCAGGCGATGCCCTCGTCCAGATAACCGGCCGCCGCCAACTCCTCGTACCGGTCGTCGTGGACGCACAGCCCCACCCCACGGTCCGCCAGCCGTCCCGGCGTCCGCTCGAACACCACGACCTCGTCCGCCCCCGACCGCGCCGCAGCCGACGCGAACGCACAGCCCGCGATGCTGCCGCCGACGACGGCAACCCTTCCCCCACGCATGGCCACTCCCGTTCTCAGCTCCACCGACGCTCCTGACCTTACGGCGCCCACCCGGGATCCGGCCGTCCTTCCGAAGATCCGGAAGCCGGGATCAGACGGTCAGCGGCCGGTCCGTCGGAGCGATCGGAGCCGGGAGGGCGGTGGAGCCGGTGAGGTAGCGGTCCACGGCCGCAGCCACCGACCGGCCCTCCGCGATGGCCCAGACGATCAGCGACTGCCCCCGCCCGGCGTCGCCGGCCACGAAGACGCCGTCGGTGGTGGTGGCGAAGTCCCCGCCACGGGTGAGGTTTCCGGCCGGGTCGAAGGCCAGGCCCAGCGGGCCGGTCAGGCCGCTGGGCTGCTCCGGTCCGGTGAACCCCAGGGCCAGCAGGACCAGTTCGGCGCGGAGGGTGCGTTCGGTCCCGGGGCGGGGGTGGCGTTCGGTGGGCTCGACCTCGGTGAGGTGCAGGCCGGTGACCTTGCCCTGCCCGTCGCCCTCGAAGCGCAGCGTGGCGGCGGAGAACAGCCGGGGGTCGGCCCCGGGTTCCTCCGTGGAGGCACTCGGACAGCCGAGCGCGCGGGCTTCCTCGTGCGCGGCGGTGATCCGGTAGAGCTTGGGGTGGACGGGCCACGGCTCCCCGGCCGTACGGGTGTCGCCCGGCCGTGGGTTGATGTCGAGCTGGGTCACCCCCGCCGCGTGCTGGCGCAGCGCCGTACCCAGGCAGTCGGCGGCGGTGTCACCGCCGCCGATGATGACGACGTGCTTGCCCCGGGCGGAGACCGGCGGCTCGGCGAAATCGCCCTCCAGCACCCGGTTGGCCAGCGGCAGGTAGTCCATCGCCTGGTGGATGCCGTGCAGCTCCCGGCCCGGCACCGGCAGCTCGCGCCTCGCCGTGGCGCCCACGGCCAGCACCACCGCGTCGTAGCGCGCGCGGAGTTCACCGGCGGGCAGGTCGGTGCCGACCTCGACCCCCGTGCGGAACCGGGTGCCCTCGGCCCGCAACTGGTCGATTCTGCGGTCGAGATGGCGCTTCTCCAGCCGGAAGCCGGGAATTCCGTAGCGCAGCAGCCCACCCGGGCGGTCGGCCCGCTCGAACACCGTGGTCGCGTGCCCGGCCCGGGTCAGTTGCTGGGCCGCCGCCAACCCCGCCGGTCCCGAGCCGACGACGGCGACGCTCCGACCGGAGAGGCGGTCCGGCGGGTGCGGCGCCTCCAGGCCGAGCTGCCAGGCCTGGTCGGCGACGGTGACCTCGATGTTCTTGATGGTCACGGCATCGCTGTTGATGGCGAGCACGCAGGCGCTCTCGCACGGCGCCGGGCAGAGCCGCCCGGTGAACTCGGGGAAGTTGTCGGTCGCGAGCAGGTGCGCGCCGGCGCTCACCCAGTCCTCGCGGGTCACCAGGAAGTTCCACTCCGGGATGAGGTTCCCCAGCGGGCACGCGTTGTGGCAGAACGGGATGCCGCAGTCCATACAGCGCCCCGCCTGACCGCTGACGATCGGCAGCAACCCCCGGCGGGCGTGGACCTCGCTCCAGTCCCGCACCCGTTCCTCGGGGGTCCTGCGCTCGCCGAGCTTCCGGGGAGTGGTGAGAAAGCCCATCGGACCGGCCATCGGCCGCCTCCGTCAGTCGCACGGGAGATCCCGGCTCCACGCGGAGCGTGGTTTTTGCTACCCTACGTCCCTTTTGTTCGATTATCGATACCGGCCGACCCCCGTCAACAGCGGCCGTGATCGACATCGCCGTGATCAATACCGGTCGACCGCCGGCAACACCGGCCGGCCGCGCACAGCCCAGCCACAACTGGTCCGCCCGAGCCGTGGGTGCTCAGCCCTGTCGCTCGGGGGCGGAGAAGTTCGGGCCCCCCACGGCCTGGGTCAGCCGGCCACGGCCCTGGACGGGCAGCTCGGCGTCGGACACCGGCGGCTGCTGGAAGATCGCCTGGTCGGCGGACGGGAGCCGGTGGCCCTCGGTCTGCACGGGCTGGTCGACCGGAGGTTCGGAGAAGTGCAGCCCGAAGGGGCGGCGGTCAGAGCTCATAGCGCCAGTGTCGCAGCCCCTCCCACCCCATGGATACCAACCAGCCCGGTGGATCCCACATCTTGGTTGATCCCATCGCCCCGACGAAGCTCCCGATGGTCCCGATGACCCGATGACCCCGATGATCCCCGGACGTACGACCCGCTCGGCAGGCCGGGCCCAGGCTCCGGTGCCGCGCCCTGGTGCCGGGCCCTGGTGCCGGGCCGCGCCCGGCGAACGGCCACAATGGGTCCATGCCCCGACGTAGTGCGAAGCCGCGCCTCTCCCCCGCCTCCCCCTGCCCCTGCGGGCTGACCGCCTCGTACGCCGCCTGCTGCGGCCGGCTGCACCAGGGGCAGGCCACCGCCGCCACCGCCGAGCAGCTGATGCGCTCGCGTTACAGCGCGTTCGCCGCCCGCGACGAGGCGTACCTCCTGCGCAGCTGGCACCCGGACACCAGGCCGTCCCAGCTGGACTTCGACCCGGGACTCGCCTGGGTGCGGCTGGAGATCCTCGCCGCCACCGACGGCGGCCCGTTCCACACCGAGGGAACAGTGACCTTCCGGGCCCACTACGCCGACGGCGGCCGGGCGGGCGCGATGGAGGAGCAGAGCCGCTTCGTGCGACACGAGGGCGCCTGGGTGTACCGCGACGCGCTGACGGTGAGCTGACATGGCCGCCGACGACGGAACGGTGCGGGTCGAGAGCTGGATCTGGTCCGTCCGGCTCACCAAGACCCGCGCGCTGGCCGCCACCGCCTGCCGGGCGGGCCACGTCCGGGTCAACGGCGAACGCGTGAAGCCCGCCCAGCCGCTGCGCGCCGGGGACGAGGTGCGCGTCCAGCAGGCCGGGCGCGAGCGGATCGTGGTGGTCTCGCAGCTCGTCCGCAAGCGGGTCGGGCCCGGTCCGGCCGCCGAGTGCTTCGTCGACAACAGCCCGCCGCCACCGGCGCCCGAGGAGATCGCAGCGCTCGGCGTGCGCGACCGTGGCACGGGCCGCCCGACCAAGCGCGACCGGCGCGAGGTGGAGCGCCTGCGCCCGCGCTGACCGCCGGAGCCCGCACGGCCGACCGCGCCCCGGGTCCGACCAGGCCCGCAAGACCGACCGTGTCCGGGGTCTGGACAAATAGCTCTTACTAAGAGCTAAAATTATAAGGTGACCGGATCTGAACTCACCGACGAGCTGCCCGGACTACTGGCGGGCGTCCAGCGACTCGTCCGCCGACGGCTGCGCCAGGACCTGACCGCGCCGCGCCTGCGCGGGGCCCAGGTCGAGCTGCTGCGCCTGGTCGAGGCCAATCCCGGCCTCCGGGTCTCGGCGGCGGCCAAGGAACTCTGCCTGGCCGGGAACTCCGTGTCGACCCTGGTCAACCAGCTGGTCAAAGCCGGGCTGCTGCGCCGCCAGGAGGACCCGGAGGACCGGCGGGCCGCGCTGCTGCTCACCACCCCGGAGGCCACCGAGCGGCTGGCGGCCTGGGAGTCCAGGCGCAACACGCTGATCGCCGAGCAGGTGGCGGCACTCCCTGAGGAGGACCGCGCGGCGTTGGCAGCCGCACTGCCCGCCCTGCGACGGCTCGCCGACGGGGTGCGGGACGGGCTGCGGGACGGGAACAGGTCATGACGGACCCGACGGACCGAGGAGATGCCATGAGCACCGACGGCGAAACCCTGCCCGACCCGGCGGCGACTGCGTCTGCGACGGCAGCGGCGGTGTACTGCACCGGCCTGCAGTACGCCTTCGGCCGGACCAAGGCGGTCGACGGGGTGGACCTCTCGGTCCGGGCCGGCGAGGTCTTCGGGTTGCTGGGGCCCAACGGCGCGGGCAAGACCACCACGATCCGCGCCATCACCACCCTGCTGCCCGTCCCGTCCGGCATGGTGCAGGTGTTCGGCCACGACGCCGCCCGGCAGAAGATGGCCGTGCGGCGCCTGCTCGGCTACGTCCCGCAACAGCTCTCCGCCGACGGCGGCCTGACGGGCCGTGAGAACGTCTCGCTGTTCGCCCGGGTCTTCGACGTGCCCCGCCGCGAACGCGCCGCCCGGGTGGAACAGGCCCTGGCGGCCGTCGATCTGACAGAGGCGGCGGACCGGATGGCCGGGACGTACTCGGGCGGGATGGTCCGCCGGCTCGAACTCGCCCAGGCGCTGGTCAGCGCACCCCGGCTGCTGGTCCTGGACGAGCCGACCATCGGGCTCGACCCGATCGCCCGGACCAGCGTCTGGGAGCGGATAGCCGAGGTCCGGGCAGCGACCGGGATGACCGTCCTGGTGACCACCCACTACATGGACGAGGCCGACCAGTACTGCGATCGGGTGGCGCTGATGCACCAGGGCACGATCCGCGCCCTCGGCACGCCCGGGGAACTCAAGGCGGAGGTCCGCGCCCAGCGGTCCGACCCCGCCGACGGCCTGCCGTCCCTGGACGACGTCTTCCGGCACTACGCCGGGAGCACCCTGTCCGCCTCCACCGGAAACTCCACCGGAAAGGAAGGTGAGTTCGGCGATGTCCGTCGTACCCGCCGCACCGCTTCCCGCGTCGGCTGAACCCGACGAGTCGGCCGCCGCCACCGGCAGCCGCTTCGGCCTGCTGCTCGTGCCGCCACCGGCGCGTACGGGCTGGCGGCTGGTACCCGCCCGGGTGCTGGCGCTGTGCGTCGTCGAGCTCCAGAAGCTGCGCCACGACCGTACCGAGATCTACACCCGGGCCGTCCAGCCGGCCCTCTGGTTGCTGATCTTCGGCGAGACCTTCACCCGGCTGAAGGCGATCCCGACCAACGGCATCCCCTACCTCGACTACCTGGCCCCCGGGATCATCGCCCAGTCCGCGATGTTCATCGCGATCTTCTACGGCATCCTGATCATCTGGGAGCGCGACTCCGGGGTGCTCACCAAGCTGCTGGTCACGCCCACCCCACGAGCCGCGCTGGTCACCGGCAAGGCCTTCGCGGCCGGGGTGAAGGCCGTGCTCCAGGCCGCCGTGGTGATCGTCATCGCCGCACTGCTCGGGGTCTCGCTCACCTGGAACCCGCTGAAGCTGCTCGGGGTCGTGGTGGTGGTGCTGCTCGGCTCCGCGTTCTTCTCCTGCCTCTCCATGACGATCGCCGGCATCGTGCTCACCCGGGACCGGCTGATGGGCATCGGCCAGGCCATCACCATGCCGCTCTTCTTCGGCTCCAACGCCCTCTACCCGGTCGCCCTGATGCCGGGCTGGCTCCAGGTCGTCAGCCGGGTCAACCCCCTCAGCTACCAGGTCGACGCCCTGCGCGGCCTGCTCATCGGCACCCACTCCCACCTGGGCACCGACTTCGCCGTCCTCGCCTTCGCCACCGTCCTCGGCATCACCTCCGCGTCCGCCCTCCTCGGCCGCCTGGCCCGCTGACCACCAGCCGCGCGCGGCGGCGTTCGGCGCCGCGCAGAGCCGTTCAGATCAGGTATACCCGCAGGTCACATGCCATTGTCACGCACCGCACCCGGAGCCGCTCGAACAGTGAGATATCCACCACACTCCACCGGTGGAACCGAAACGGCGGGTCCGTCAGAACCACTGTGAGAGAAGGGGCCTGACGGGCTCAAGGGGGTTCTGTGGCCAGTGGGACCCCGATTCTCCTTACAGTTTTCTCATGTTTAGTGCCGATGATGTCGGGATGGACAAGAGCGCCCAAATCCCACCATCGAGCGGTTACCCCCTCTTGGACAACCAGTACATATCGAACACTGCGGGCAACGCTGCGGACCCGTTCGGCTGGCAGACCCCCGGCACGGGCGCCGGCGCGATCTGGCCGGTCGAGGCCGCCGCCCCGGTGCGGACGCTGGTGGACGTCTTCGAGGCGGCGGTGGCCCACTGCCCCGACGCCGCCGCGCTCGACGCGGCCGGGACCGTCCTCAGCTACCGCGACCTGCACCGGACGGTCGGCAACCTCGCGTCCACGCTGGCCGGCTACGGCATCGGACCCGGCGACCGGGTCGGCGTCCGGGTCCCGTCCGGCACCGCCGACCTGTACGTCGCGATCCTCGCCGTGCTCTGCGCCGGAGCCGCCTACGTCCCGGTGGACGTGGACGACCCGGACGAGCGGGCCGAGATGATCTGGACCGACGCCGCCGTCTGCGCGGTGATCACCGCAGGCTGCACCGTCACCGGCACGCCGCACGCGATGCCCGGCGGACGCCCCGGGCGGCCCGGCCCGCAGGACGACGCCTGGATCATCTTCACCTCCGGCACCACCGGCCGCCCCAAGGGCGTCGCCGTCTCGCACCGCTCCGCCGCCGCGTTCATCGACGCCGAGGCGCGGATCTTCCTGCCGGAGAACCCGCTCGGCCCCGGCGACCGGGTGCTCGCCGGGCTCTCGGTGGCGTTCGACGCCTCCTGCGAGGAGATGTGGCTGGCCTGGCGGCACGCCGCCTGCCTCGTCCCGGCCCCCCGCTCGCTGGTCCGGGCCGGTACCGACCTCGGCCCGTGGCTGGTGGAGCGCGGCATCACCGTGGTCTCCACCGTGCCGACCCTGGTCGCGCTCTGGCCGCCGCAGGCGCTGGACCGGGTCCGGCTGCTGATCGTCGGCGGCGAGGCGTGCCCGGCCGAGCTGGTCGACCGCCTCGACACGCCCGGCCGCGAGTTCTGGAACACCTACGGCCCCACCGAGACCACCGTCGTCGCCTGCGCCTCGCGGATGCGCGCCGGGCAGCCGGTGCGGATCGGCGCGCCGCTGGCCGGCTGGGAGCTGGCCGTCGTCAACAGCGAGGGCAAGCCCGTCGCCTGGGGCGAGACCGGCGAGCTGCTGATCGGCGGGGTGGGCACCGCCCGCTACCTCGACCCGGCCAAGGACGCCGAGAAGTTCCCGCCCCACCCCGCCCTGCGCACCCCCCGCGTCTACCGCAGCGGTGACATGGTCCGCGCCGAGCCCGAGGGCCTGGTCTTCGTCGGCCGCATCGACGAGCAGATCAAGCTCGGCGGCCGCCGGATCGAACTCGGCGAGGTCGACGCCGCCCTACAGGCCCTGCCCGGCGTCCGCGCTGCGGCCGCCGCTGTCCAGAACACCCAGGCGGGCGGCCAGCTGCTGGTCGGCTACCTGGTACTGGAGCCCGGCGCACACTTTGACCAGGCCGAGGCCCGCCGGCTGCTGCTGGAGCGGCTGCCGCAGTCCCTGGTCCCGGTCCTCGGCGTGGTCGACGACCTGCCCACCCGTACGTCCGGCAAGGTCGACCGCAAGGCCCTGCCGTGGCCGCTGCCCGGTCTGGGCGGCGACGACGCGGACAGCGGCCCGCCGCTGACCGGCACCGCCGGGTGGCTGGCCGAGCAGTGGCAGAAGCTGCTCGGCCTTCCGGTGCGCGCCGACAGCGACTTCTTCGCGCTCGGCGGCACCAGCCTGGCCGCCGCCACCCTGGTCTCGCTGCTGCGCGAGCGGTACCCCGAGGTGTCGGTCGCCGACCTCTACCACCACCCCGGCCTGCAGGCCCTGGCCGAGCGCCTGGACAGCATGGGCGGCCGCCAGGAGAGCAGACGCGAGGTACGGCCCACACCGCGCCGCGCCGGATTCGTCCAGCTGATCGTGATGGCCGTCCTGTTCACCGTCACCGGCGCCCGCTGGCTGATCGGCCTGGCCACCGTGGACAACCTGATGGGCCCACTGCCCTGGACCCCGCACACCTCCTGGTGGCTGATCGGCGGCGCCTGGCTGGTGCTGTCCAGCTCGCTCGGCCGGATGCTGATCGGCGCGGCCGGCGCCCGGCTGCTCACCGCCGGGATGCGGCCCGGCAGCTACCCGCGCGGCGGCGCGACCCACCTGCGGCTGTGGACGGCCGAACGGCTGGTCGCGGTCTTCAACGTGGCCGCCGTGACCGGCACGCCGCTGGCCCGGCGCTACGCGCGTCTACTGGGCAACAAGGTCGGCACGGACGTCGACCTGCACACCATGCCGCCCGTGACGGGCATGGCGACGTTCGGCGACGGCTGCAGCGTCGAGGCCGAGGTCGACGTCGCCGGTTGGTGGCTGGACGGCGACATCCTGCACCTGGGTGCGGTCCGGATAGGCGCGGGTGCCCGGGTGGGGACCCGCAGCATGATGATGCCCGGCGCCGAGGTGGGCGTCGGCGCCGAGGTCGCCCCCGGCAGCTGCGTCACCGGTCACGTCCCGGCCTGGCAGTACTGGCACGGCTCGCCCGCACGCGCCGAGCCCGGCAACGACATCGCCGGCCAGGGCTGGCCCGAGCCCGAGCAGCACCGCTCCCGATTCTGGGACCTGATGTACACGGTCGCGCTGCCCGGCCTCCAGCTGGTGCCGCTGCTCTCCGCGCTGCCCGCGCTGGTGGTGCTGTACTCGCTGGTGGGCAAGGACCGTTCGTATACAAGCGCCTTCATGCACGTGCTGCTCGCCGCCGGACCGCTCGCCGTGGTCACCCTGCTCTCCTACGCGACGCTGCTCGCGATCGTGATCCGGCTGTTCGGCCGGGCCCTCAAGCCCGGTGTGCACCCGGCACACGGCCGGGTCGCCTGGTGCGCCTGGCTGGTGCACCGGCTGATGGACACCTCGCGCTCGACCCTCTTCCCGTTCTACGCCTCGCTCTTCACCCCCGTCTGGCTGCGGATCCTGGGCGCGAAGATCGGCCGCCGGGTGGAGGCCTCCACCGTGATCGGGCTGCCGGGCCTGATGAACGTGGCCGACGGCGCCTTCCTCGCCGACGACACCATGGTCGCGCCATTCGAGGTGCGCGGCGGCTGGCTCTGGCTCGGGCGCTCGTACGTCGGCCGCCGGACCTTCGTCGGCAACTCGGGCATCGTCGGCCCGGAGCGCAGGCTGCCGGACAACACGCTGGTCGGCGTGCTCTCCGACGCACCGCCGGAGGCCCAGGAGGGCTCCTCCTGGCTGGGCCGCCCCGGCTTCGCGATCGCCCGCGCCGCCGAGCAGGGCAACAGCGCCCGCACCTACGACCCGCCGAAGCGGCTGGTCTGGGCCCGGGCTGCGGTCGAGGTATGCAGAATCGTTCCTGTCCTGATCGCGGTGATCCTCGGCGACCTGACCGTGGCCGCGCTCCAGGAGATGCTGGACATCGACGGCCTGTGGCTCACCGTGGCCTGTGCCGGGCTGGTGCTGTTCGCCATCGGCGTGCTCGCCTGCGTGATCACCACCGCCGCCAAGTGGCTGCTGGTCGGACGCTTCAGGGAGAGCGAACACCCGCTCTGGAGCTCCTTCGTCTGGCGCAACGAGCTCTACGACGTCTTCGTCGAGGAGCTGGCGATGCCCGCGCTCGGCACGGCCGCGACCGGCACGCCGCTGCTCAACATGTGGCTGCGCAGCGTGGGCGCGAAGATCGGGCGTGGCGTGTGGTGCGAGTCGCACTGGCTGCCGGAGACCGACCTCGTGACGCTGGAGGCCGGGGTGAGCATCAACCGGGGTGTGGTGGTGCAGACGCACCTCTTCCACGACCGGCTGATGCGGCTCGGCTCGATCCACCTGGACGAGGGTGCCACCGTCGGACCGCACTCCATCGTGCTGCTGGACTCGACGATGGGCGAGGGCGCCGTCGCCGGCCCCTCCTCGCTGGTCATGCGCGGCGAGTCGGTACCGGGCGGCACCCGTTGGCTGGGCAACCCCGTCGCCGCCTGGCCCGCCGACCCGCCGGCCACCGCCGGCCAGCGCCCGCCGGGCCACCGCCGCGCCGGGCGGCAGCTCCGGCGCGACGAGGTCGGGCAGGCGGTCTGACCCGGCCGGGGGCTGACCCGCGAGTGCGACCGAAGTCGCAGTCGCGGGTCAGCCCCCGGTCTGACGCGCGGTCCGTTCACCGGCCGTAGGCTGCCTCGTGGGGATGCGGGAAGAGCGGCCGGGGCGACATCCACCGGGTGTCGACCGGCGTGCGACGGACGTCGCCCCGGCCCTCGGGCTCGCTCGGGCCCGCCAGGGTCAGGGGCTCGTGCCCGCCAGGGTCAGGGGCTCGTGCCCGCCAGGGTCAGGGGCTCGTGCCCGGAGGCCGGGGCGCCCGGGTGAGCGCACTCAGTAGACGAACGGCAGCAGACGCTTGGTGCCTCGGCGGTAGTCGGCGTACTGGCCGCCGAAGGCGGTGAGCAGGAGCCTCTCCTCGGCGTCGATCCGCCAGGTGTAGGCCGACAGGAGCAGCGCGGCGACCGCGACGGTGGCGATCCAGTTGCCGAGGCCGAGGGAGTAGCCCGTCCAGACCAGCAGGCTGCCGCAGTAGCCGGGGTGCCGGATCAGGCGGTACGGGCCCGACCGGACCACGCTCTGGCCGTCGGTGGTGCGCAGCGTGCGGGTGTAGAAGCTGCCGAGGGTCTGCATGCCCCAGGCCCGTAGGGCGAGGCCGGCGACGATCGCCGCCACCCCGGCCCAGCTCCAGCCGGCCGGGACCCGGCCGGTGGTGGTCGTGGACAGGACGATGTTGAGCAGTACGGCGGCGGCATAGGAGCCGAGCAGCAGCCGGGTGCTGCCCCGGTCGCCGCTGTCGCCGTGCCAACTGGCTGCGTCGGAGTCCGCCCGGCGGCGCAGGATCACCTCGTAACCCACCCACAGCAGGATTCCGAGGATGGAGAGCAGCTTCGGCAATGCCATCGAGCACCTCTTGCGTTCGGTCCGGTCGCTGTGCCCAGCGTGACGCGGGCGCGGCGCCGGAGCCAGCTCCCCCGGGTGGGTGTCGGCTCTCCACCCGGGGGTGGAGCAGGAACAGCGGGCGCACCGGCGGTGGTACTTCTGGCTGCGCGAGGACTCCGGACGCAAGGTCAGCAAGCGCTACACCGCCGAGGATCTGCGGGCCCGCTGCCCCTGACCGCCCCCAACCCGCCACACCTTCGGACGCGACCGGCGACGGCGCACTACGCTCACTCCAGGACCCCGATCAGGACCCCGATCAGCGCCACGGTCAGATCCGACCAGATCCCGCGCCGCGACATCACCGATGTCCGTACTCCAGGAGGCTCGCCCAGCATGTCCAAGCACCACCGGCCGCCACTCCCCCACGACTTCCTGAGGCCCGTACCGTCCTTCTCGCTGACCAGCGAGGACGTACCGGACGGCGGGACGCTCTCCCAGGCGCAGGTACTGGAGGGCGGCAACGTCTCCCCGCAGCTGCGGTGGGCGGGCTTTCCGGCCGAGACGAAGAGCTTCGCCGTCACCTGCTTCGACCCGGACGCGCCCACCGGCAGCGGCTGGTGGCACTGGGTGCTGTTCGACCTCCCGGCCGACGTCACCGAGCTTCCGGCCGGCCTCGGCAGCGGCGACTCGGCCGACCTGCCGGCGGGCGCGATCCACGCCCGCAACGACTACGGGACGAAGAACTTCGGCGGCGCGGCCCCGCCCGCCGGCCACGGCCCGCACCGCTACGTCTTCACCGTGCACGCCTTGGGTGTTGAGAAGCTCGGCCTGGACGAGGACACCTCGGCGGCGGCCGTCAGCGGCACGCTGGGCTTCCTGGCCCTGGCCCGCGCGAGCGTGATCGCGGAGTACGAGAACAGCTGACGGATCGTCAACTGTGCTGCGGCCCCGGGCGGGAGACCACCCGGGGCCGAGACGTCCGGAGCCGGGGCCGGCCTGCCTCACGCCAGGGTGCGGGATCCGGCGGCGCGGACGGCGTGCCGTCCGCCGGCCCGGCTATGTCGGCGCCGCACGGTCGACCTGGTCCTGCGATGGCCGGATCCGCCGCCGGTCAGCAGGACGGCGAGCAGCGGCGGCGCGATGAGCAGTAGCAGAGTGAGTGCCATGACGAACCCTCCGTGGACGGACCAACTGCTAGCCAGTCTCGCCGGATCGGTGGCGGAGAAACCTCGGCCACGGCTGTTCGCAGGCACAGTCACCCGTAGGGCTTAGCTGACGTTGGGTCAGTCGGACGCCTGCGAAACCGCGTTCGGGTGAGCGTTCCGGAACGGGCGTGCCCAGGCAGCGGGCCGGGGGTTCAGGCGGGCAGACCCGCGTGACGGCGGGCCGTGGCGGCGACGGCGGACCAGTCGCGCTCGGCGTCGCCGTGGGCGACCGCCTCGAGGAAGGCGTCCCGCAGGATGCTGCCGAAGGGCAGCGGCACGTGGGTCTCGGCTCCGGCGGCGAGGGCGAGGTTGACGTCCTTGAGGCCGAGGGCGAGGCGGAAGCCCGTGGGCTCGTAGCGGCGTTCGGCGACCATCGCGCCGTAACCGGAGTAGACCGGGCCGGGGAAGATCGTGCTGCTCAGCATCTCGACCAGGTCGCCGGGGCGGACCCCGTTGGCCTCGGCCAGGCTGCACGCCTCGGCCAGCGACTCGATGGCGCAGGCCAGCAGGAAGTTGGAGCTGATCTTGGCGGTGTTGGCGTGCTGCGGTTCCGTCCCGAGCCGCCAGGTCCGGCGGCCCAGGACCGCGAACAGGGGCTCCACCAGGTCGAGCAGCGCGTCCGGACCCCCGGCGAGGATGTTCAGCTGCCCGGCTGCCGCCACCTCGCTCCGCCCGAGCACGGGCGCGGCGAGGTAGCCGACACCGTGCTCGGCGTGCAACGCGGTGGCCCGGCGGGCGAGTTCGAGCGAGACCGTGGCCATGTTGACGTGCACCGAGGCCTTGGCGCCGGACAGCAGAGCCGGGTCGTGCAGCAGGCTCTCCACCGCCGCGTCGTCGGCGAGCATCGAGACCACGACCTCGTTCCGGTAGATCTCGGCGAGGTCCGCCGCCGCCGTGGCCCCCTGGGCGACCAGCGCCTGCACCGGCCCGGCCGAACGGTTCCAGACCTGCACCCGGAACCCTGCCCCGAGCAGGTTGGCGGCCATGCCACGCCCCATCGCCCCCAGCCCGACGAAGCCCACCCGCTCGAACCCGGCTTTCCCGACGTCCACGCTCTGCACGATCCCGGTCATCCCGCGTACTCCTCCGAGGCTGGTCCCGGGCCGGGGTCGACCCCCGGCCGGACCCCTGACTCTACGTCAGATACCTGGCCCGGCCTCGGTGCCGTGGACGGTGTGGTGAGCGTTGTCCCGCAGGCTGACCAGGACGTCGAGGAGCGCGGCGAGCGGCTGGTACTCGGCGCGGACGGCGGGCCGGTGGCCCTGGGACTTGAGGGTGTCCCAGATCTGTTCCAGATGCTCGTGCAGCGTGGTGCGGGCGAGCAGTTGGGCTTCGGCGGCGTCCGGTTCGAGGCCGGCGAGCGTGGCCCGGTCCAGGTGCTCCACCGCGTCGGCGATCGTCAGAGCGGCATGACGGATGTTCGGTTCAGCCTCGGGCACCGATGGCGCCTTCCCCCTGGGTGTCTCTGCTTGTCATGACCGAGCTTAGGCCCCCCGCCGCCGGGGCGGGCGTCGTTCCGGCAGATCAGCCGGGGAGGCGGGAGCAGGAACGGGAGTTGGGACGGGAGTTGGGACGGGAGTTGGGACGGACCCGTTGCCGGGCCCGTGCTTGCCCTTCCCTTGGCGTCACCCGGGCGCAGTCCCGACACACCGTCAGCTGGAGTGAGCCTTACCGCGCCGCAACTCCCGAGGTCGGCATAGTGGTGGACTGTGCCCAGCTCTCCCCCGCCACCCAGCTCTCCCCCGCCACCCCGTGCTCTCCCCCGCCGCATGCTGCTGGCCGCCGCCACCGGTTCGCTGATCGGTCTCGCCGGCTGCTCCTCCGGCCGCAGCACCGCTCCGGCCACCACTCCCGCGCCTTCGACGTCCCCGCCCCCGTCGTCGTCACCCTCACCGTCCGCGCCGTCGGTTCTCTCGACCTCCGCCCCCGCCGCGCCCGGCGCGGCGCTGCCCGCCACCACCCCCTGGTTGCCGGGGCCCGGCGAGATCGACCCGGATGTGAAGCTGCGAGCCGTTCAGCTCGTCGAGGCGATCGGCGCCTGGCCCGCCGGCGGCGGGGGTGTCCCGGCAGCGCAGTCGCGGGTCTCCGCGCTCGGGCTCGATCCCGGCCTGGCCGGCCAGGCCGGCCCGCTGCTGCCGTCGGCCGACCGGGCCGCGCTCCAGGTCATCGACGCCCAGTACGGGGGCATCCTCGCCGACTCCGCGAGCGTGCTGGTCGTCTGCGACCAGTGGACGGGTGCCGCGAACGGCCCGGTGACCGCCGGGGGCACCACGGTGGACGTACGGCTGAGCAGCGCGCAGCCCCGGTGGACGGTGACGGCACTGCACCCGGCCGAGCCGGGCGCCCCCGCCACGCAGCTCACCACCCCGGCCCAGCAGGTACTGGCCGAGACCCGCATCCAGCTACCACCCGCAGCGCACGCGGACATCATCAGCGGAGCCGTCCACGACAGCGTCCTGCAAGCCATGCTGACGCTCGCCCGGACGTACTCGTTCTCCGTCAGCGTGGTCCGCTCCGGCCACCCGCTGGACGTCTTCGGCACCACCCGCCCGAGCGACCACCCGCTCGGACGGGCCTTCGACGTCTGGCGGATCGACGGCCGCACGGTGGTCGACCCGGGGACGCCGACCGCTCTGGCGGACGGCTTCATGCGGGCCGCCGCCGCTGCCGGGTCCTACAACGTGGGCGGGCCCCGCCTGCTGTCCGGCGGTACGACCGCCAACCAGTTCTTCTCCGACAACACCCACCACGACCACGTGCACGTGGGCTTCCTGACCTGATACCTGAATACCTCGGACCACGCCCACCGCTCGGCGGGCGCAACCGTACGGCCGTCAGTGCGGGATGGTGTCGATCAGCTCGCGGGCACCCTGACGGAGCAGGGCGACCGCGACGGAGGTGCCCAGCGTCGCCGGGTCCAGCGGGCCGGCCCACTCGTGGGCGTCCAGGACGGTCTTTCCGTCCGGCGAGAAGACCCGGGCCCGGAGGGAGAGCCGGCCATCGCGTTCGGCCTTCGCGTAGCCCGCGATCGGCGAGTTGCAGTGCCCCTGGAGGACGTGCAGGAACATCCGCTCGGCGGTGGTCTCGCGCCAGGCGTCGGCGTCACCGAGGCCGGTGACCGCGCCGATGGTGGTGCTGTCCTCCTCGCGGCACTGGAGGGCGAGCACACCCGCGCCGATCGGCGGGCACATCGCCTCGACCGAGAGGATCTCGGAGATCCGCTCCGGCTGCCCGATCCGCTCCAGCCCGGACACCGCCAGCAGCAGCGCGTCGGCCTCGCCAGCCGCCAGCTTCTCCAGCCGCCGGTTGGCGTTGCCCCGCATCGGGACACAGACCAGGTGCGGGTGGGAGACCGCCAGCTGCGCGACCCGGCGGACGGAGGAGGTACCGATCCGCGCGCCCTCCGGGAGCTGGTCCAGCGTCAGCCCGGTGGGGTGGACCAGGGCGTCCCGTACGTCGTCGCGCTTGAGGAAGGCGGCGAACACCGTACCGGCCGGCAGCGGCCGGTCGGCGGGCACGTCCTTGACGCAGTGCACCGCGAGGTCGGCCTCACCCGCCAGCAGCGCCGCGTCGACCTCCTTGGTGAACGCTCCCTTGCCGCCCAGCATGGACAGATCACCCATCCAGCGGTCCCCCGAAGTGGTGACCGGCACCACCTCGGTCCGGATACCGGGGTGCAGGACAGCGAGTTCGGCCCGGACCCGCTCCACCTGGGCCAGCGCCATCGGGGACGAACGGGACACGATGCGAATCAGCTCGGCAGAGGGCATACAAGAAACGATAGCCCGTCAGTTCCCCTACCCCACAACCGGCTTGCCCGCCAGACGGACCCTCCACACGCGGGCAGCAGGGGCGCCCGCCGGGGCGCCCCTTCGCTGGAGGTTGTTGGTTCAGGCGCTCCGGGCGCCGCCCGGGCGGGCCGGGAGCGCGAAGCGGACGGGGACGCCCGGGGAGTAGAGGACGCTCACCGGGTCGTCCGGTGGCGTGGGGAGGCCGGCTGCCGGGAGCAGGTTCTGCTCGTACTCGAGGAGCTCGGCGCGGTGGAGCGGCCAGCGGGGGTGGGAGTTGGGGAGGTACATCTGGCGGCCGAAGAAGGAGCTGTGCATGCCCCAACGGGCCGTCAGGAAGTGTTCCAACTCGGTGGGTTCGTCGATCGGTTCGCCGATCCGGACGGAGATCCGGCTGTGTGCGTCGCGCGGTCCGGGCCAGCGTCGGGCGCTGCGGTAGGTGATGGTGTCGCCGACCTGGCGGATGTCCATCCTGGACCAGAGGTAGGGCAGCCGGAAGGCCGCCCGCGCGACGGCCACCGGGAGCAGCCGGGAGGCGTCGAGCGAGCGGAAGACGACGCCCCGCCGGCCGTGGGCGTCCACCGAGTACAGGCGGACGTTGGTCTCGGGGAAGGTCCCCAGGTACGGGAGGCCTGGCAGCCGGAACCACCCGACGCGGTGCATCCGGAAGGCGATCAGGCCGACGTAGGTGACACCGTCGAGGGTGTCGGGCACCGTACCGGGCGGCAGCAGCGGGGCCACGTCCGCCGGGTCGGCCGGCCAGTGCAGGAAGGCCAGGTCCAGCCAGGACTGGGTGAGCAGCGGGTGCGGCGTGGGCCCGGGCGGGTCCGCCGTGATGGGCTCCGGGACGAACGGTGGGTGCGGCACCGCACCAGCATCGCAGAGCCGTCCGGTTACCGGCCAGAGCAGGGCTGGTAGTTGAGGGGCGAGAGGGCCCGGCGGGCGTCAGCGGCCCGCCGGGCCGCGCGCGCCGAGAGCTACAGGCCGAGGCTGGAGAGGGCGGTGGTCCAGTCGGTCGCGATGGCGTTCTGGGCGGGGGCGAGCTCCACCCTGCCGGAGCAGACGGCGCGCTTCAGCGCGTTCTCGACCGCATCCTTCTGGCCGGAGGTGCCGACGCCGCTGTGCGGCTCGGGCCACAGGTTCCTCGGGTCCCTGGGCGCGCCGCCCAGCTCCAGCGGGATGAAGTGGTCCTCCTCGTAGTCCGAGGGGTTGGTGTCGCTGTAGCCGTACGCGATTATCTGCTGGACCTTCAGCTTGTTGGTGTACGAGGTGGGCGGCCGTACGGTCCCGGTCCAACCCGACACGCAGATGGTCGAGTTGATGGTGCTCTGGGTGACGGACGGGTTCACCGCTCCCGGCGTACAGGCCGGGTCGGGCAGCGGCAGGTACGCCTGCGAGCAGCTCCCGGCGGCGCCGGCGGCGCTCAGCGGGGAGCCGGCGGGGAGGACGGCCGCGTGGGCGGTGCCGGTGACGAAGCAGCCGGTGGCGAGGGCCAGGGCGGTGGTGGTGACGGCGATCCGCTGGTGCAGGGATCTCATCGTGACTCCATGGGAGTTGGCCCGGCAGAGGGCGGCCGGGTGAGGGGTGCGAGTGGGTGTATGTCCATGACAGCACCGGTCGCCGCCGCTTAGAAGTACCCGGGGGTGAACATTTCATGACGCGCGTAGATACATTCCCACCCGCCCATCTCCGGACGGCAACCACCTTGTGCAGAAGCACATCTGAACGAGCGAATGGTCAAGCCCCGCCCTCGCCGAACGAGCCTTGGTGATCACCGGCCCGGCCGGTCGGCCAGAATGTCGACCATGGACGAGAGCAAGCCCCCCGGGACCGGGGACCAGATTTCGAGCGGAAACAGCGGTGGCGGCGACTCCGGACCGGCCGACCCAGGCGGCGTGACGGTGAGTCAGCACGAGCTCACCGAGCTGCTGCACCGTCGCCTGGACCGGCTGGAGCGGCTGCTCGAACCAGTCTCGAAGCTGCCCACCGAGCCGGAGCAGCCGCCGGCCTGGCGCCAGGCCACCGAGGGCGAACAGCGCTGGGCCGCCGGCGTGACCGTCCTGATCGCGATCGGTCTCCAGCTCTTCCTGCCACCCCGCCTGACGATCCATCCGCACTGGATACTGCCGGCCCTCGAACTGGTGATGATGATCGGGCTGGTCGCCTTCAACCCGCACCGCCGGCTCCGACTCGACCGCAGGTCGCGGCTGCTGCGCACGCTAAGCCTGAGCCTGGTCGCCGCGATCAGCCTGGCCAACGGCTGGTCGGCGGTGAAGCTGGTACGCGAGTTGCTGCACAGCGCCGGCGCACCCAACGCGCTCGCGCTGCTGGGCACGGCCGGTGCGGTCTGGGCCACCAACGTCATCGCGTTCGCGCTCTGGTACTGGGAGTGGGACCGTGGCGGACCGGTCGCCAGGGCCCTCGGCACCAAGGACTACCCGGACTTCCTGTTCCCGCAGATGCAGCAGGACGGCCTCGCCCCGCCCGACTGGGAACCGGCCTTCCTCGACTACCTCTACGTCGCCTTCACCAACGCGACCGCCTTCAGCCCCACCGACACGATGCCGCTCTCGACCTGGGCGAAGCTGCTGATGAGCCTGCAGTCCGTCGTTTCGCTGCTGACGGTGCTCCTGGTGGTAGCCCGGGCGGTCAACATCCTGCAGTAGTGTGACGAACCGTCAGCCGGTGTAGTGCCTGGGGTCGTCGCGTTCACCGACGGGCGGGAGGTTGCGGGCCGGGGTCTCGACCGGCGGCGAGTCGTCCGGCCGCCTTCCGGCCGCGCGCTGCCAACCGGCCCGGGCCCGGGGGTGGAAGCGGCGGTCGTGCGGCAGCAGCCGCCACCCGGCGTCGGCCAGGCGGGCGAGCAGGCGTAGCCGGCGCTCGTCGGCCGGGGTCCAGCCGTGTCCCAGCCGCTCGCGTACGGCCGGCGGGTACAGCCCGACGGTGAGCCAGACGAACGGCCGGACCACCAGCGGACGCAGCAGGGCCCAGAGTGGCTCGGGCAGCCACGAGAGAGCGGGCGGGCGGCCGATCCGGCCGATGTCCAGGACGGCGCGGGCCGCCCGGTTGTCCTCCAGGACCTCGGCGCACATGTGGTCCCAGTACCGTTCGAAGGCCTCCCAGTCCGGCGGCACCGGTCGCATGCTCATCCCGTACAGGGCGTACCACTGCACCTGCTCGCCGTACAGCTGCCGCTTCTGCGGCACGGTGAGCCCACCCGCCAGGCGGTCGGCCAGCACCACCGTGCTCATGAAGAACGTCGCGTGCGCCCAGTAGAAGGTGTCGGGGTCGAGCGCGTGGTACGGGCGGCCCTGCCGGTCGACGCCCTTGACCAAGTCGTGGTAACCGCGCACCGCGCGGGCGGTCCGCACGGCGTTCGGGCCGTCGTAGACCACGCCGTAGATCGGGTAGAGCGAGCGGTGCAGGCGTTCCCAACGCTCGTCCAGGAAGCCGGAGTGCTCCTCGACGCCGGCGCCGAGCCCCGGATGCATGTTCTGCAGGGAGCCCGCCCACAAGGCCAGCGCCATCCCGCGCCAGTCCCCGAAGTACCTCCAGGTCAGGGAGGACGGGCCCAGTGGCGCCGGGGCCTCTCGCTCGCTCATGAGATCACTCCAACGGATCGCTGCACCGGATCGCTGCACCGGATCGCTCTGATGATCACTCCGGGCGCTGCTGTCCTACCAACACACCAACGCATGTCGTCAGATAGTGACGACAGCGGCACTCGGAGTCAATGAGGCCGCGCTTCGACGGGATCCGGCCGCGATCCGGCCGAATCTGACGGGCGGAGAGGTTGTTAGGCAAACCTCAGTTGCCCTAGTGTCTGCCCGCTACCCTCAGCTCGTCCCCACGGAGCCGTCATGTCCGGATCGCAGATCACACTGCTCGGCGCCATCGCCGGGTTCACCATCTACCTGGGCCTGCCCATAGGCCGGCTCCAGCGGCCTGCGCCCCGCTTGAAGGCCGCTCTGAACGCCCTGGCCATCGGCATCCTGACCTTCCTGATCTGGGACGTCCTCACCCACGCCTGGGATCCGACCGACAAGGCGCTGTCCGACCACAGGTGGGGCACCGCCGCCCTCGGCGGCGGCGTGCTCTTCGTCGGCCTCGCGATCGGCATGGCCGGCCTGGTCTACTACGACCGCTACAACGGCCGGCGCCGCGCCGCCGCTGCCGAGCGCGCGGCGGCCGACCCGGTCGGCGCCGGGGCGGTGCACTCGCAGCCTCTCCAGCTCGCCTGGATGATCGCCACCGGCATCGGCCTGCACAACTTCGCCGAGGGGCTGGCCATCGGCAACTCCGCCGCGCAGGGCCAGCTGTCGCTCGCCGTACTGCTCGTGATCGGCTTCGGGCTGCACAACGCCACCGAGGGCTTCGGCATCGTGGCGCCGCTCGCCGGTGAGGGCACCCGGCCGTCCTGGGGCACGCTCGGCCTGCTCGGCCTGGTCGGCGGCGGGCCCACCTTCGCGGGCACGCTCATCGGCCAGCACCTCGTCAACGACACCCTCAGCATCGCCTTCCTCGGGCTCGCCGCCGGGTCCATCCTCTACGTCGTCATCGAGCTGCTCGCCGTCGCGCGGCGCGCCAACCTCAAGGAACTCACCACCTGGATGATCCTCGGCGGTCTGCTCCTCGGTTTCACCACCGACGCCATCGTCACCGCCGCCGGCGCCTGAGCCTGGTCCCCTCGCACCCCGCCCCACCAGGGAAAACCAGATGACCCTCGCAGGCGGGGCTGCTAGCGTCCGGAACATGAGACCGGTCACCGAGGACGAGATCCGCGCATCCTTCATCAACTGCTCGAAGGGTGAAGCCCGTCGGCTGAACCTGCCGCGTGGGCTCGCCGACCTGCCCTGGGACGACCTCGACTTCCTCGGCTGGCGGGATCAGGGCGCCCCCGACCGTGGCTATCTGGTGGCCGAGCGGCCCGACGGCCTGGTCGGGATCACGCTGCGGGCCCCGACCGGGGTCCGGCGGAGCCTGCTCAGGAGCAGCCTCTGCTCGATCTGCGTGACCTCGCACGCCGGTTCGGGCGTCTCGCTGCTGACGGCCCGCAGGGCGGGCGTGGCCGGGCGGGAGGGCAACACGGTGGGCGCGTACATCTGCGCCGACCTCGCCTGCTCGCTGTACGTCCGGGGGAAGAAGAGGTCCGCGCTGGCCGAGCGCGTCTCCGAGTCACTGACCGTCGACGAGCAGATTGCCCGGACTCTGGTGAACCTCGACGCCTTCCTTGAGCAGATACTCCGGAGCACCCAGCCCGCCTGAGCCGCTCGACCTGAGCTGCTCCGGCGGGAGCTTCACGGCGGCGGCCCCGCCCTGGCCGCCGCCGTTAAGCCGTGAACCGCCGTGAAGCCGTGCAGCCGTGAACCGCCAGGCGGTCAGCCGATGGTCGCCGCGTACGTCGTCTGGGTGCCGAACTTCCAACTCGGGCTGACGTTCCAGGGGTTGGGCAGCCCGGCGCCGGTGGCGTAGGCGTACCCCGCGCCACGGTTGAACGCCGTGGCCAGAGTGGTCTGCATGGCGGTGGTGTCCGGCACCCCGTACACCAGGTGCCAGAAGGCGGTGCCGCTCGGGTCGAAACCGGCGCCGGAGTAGTAGCCGGCGGTCGAGTTGAAGGTGTTCCCGCCGAGCCAGCCGGTGCCGGTGTAGTCGGCGTAGGTGCCCTCGTAGGTCACGAAGGTGTCGGCCGTGCGGTGCCCGGCCTCCAGGTAGCAGTCCGCGATGGCGGTGCCGGGGTTGTCGACCACCAGGTCGGACACCGAGGGATCGACGCTGTTCATGGTGGTCTGCACGTACTGGCGCAGCCCGTAGTAGTAGTCGCGGACGGTGTTGTCGGTCCCGCAGTCGCGGCTGACGACGTCGAAGAAGATGCCGTCGACGTGCAGACGCCCGTCCGTGGTTTTCAGATAGTTGTCGACCGAGGCCTGGACGGCGGCCGCCGAGCGGCTGCCATTGTCGGTGTGCACGTAGCCCAGTACGCGGGTGTGGCCACCGGAGGCCGTGACGCCCTGGCGGAGCTTGTCGGCCTGGGCCTGCCAGGTGGTGTCGAACGGCGAGTCACCGTTCCCCGGGTTGAGGATGACTATCGAGGTCGCCGGGGAGGCGGCCGTCAGATCGGCGAGCATCGGGTCGCCGGGCCATACGTAGGCGGGCACTCCGATCTCCAGGCCACGCACGGGCGCTGCGGCCGCCGCACTGCCTGCGGCGACGGGTACGACCAGGAGTGAGCTCAGCAGGGCGGCCACAAGGCCCTTTGCTGCTCGGCGCATGCGGTTCTCCTCCATCAAGAGTTGGTGGCGCTCTGCCACCACTGGACACTAACCCGTCGTCAGGAGTACTGCCGGGCCGTACCGGCACGCCCCCGCACCCACCTCCGGCCCCAGAGTCCGAGCGTACCGCCGGCGAGCTCCGAGGCCAGGTCAGCAGTGCGATGGGGCATACCTGTCCAGACCACTTCCGGTGGCGTTCGGTTCCCGGGAGCAGTGCTCTCATCACTCCGGCCGATCCGGTCGCATGGCAGCTCCGCCTTGAAGCGCGGCTGCATACCGGGTATACATACTCAGTATGCTTCGCTGATGAACCGGTCGGCCGAGGCCCCGTCAGGACGGTGACAGCCCGTCACCCGACAGGCAGGCCGGTGGGCGCCCAGTTCGCGCCCCGCGACTGCCACGTGACGCCGCCGAGCGCCACGACCAACCGTCAGCAGACCCGAGCCGGGGCACCGCCCTGCCTGGGGGACGGCCGCTCCGCCGGGCTCGGTTCCGCGTACGGAACAAGCCCGGCGCGGAGCGAGCCGAACCAGCCCGCAGTACGAGCAGCGCACGAGCAACCCACCCACCAGCAACGCACCACGAACACCCGCACCACGAACACCCGCACCACCGAAGCCACCCGAAGCCGCCGCAGCCGCACGCCGCGCGGCAGCCACCCGAAGGAGAGCCGACCAGTGACAACCACACACCTGCGGAACACGGGGGAAGCAGTCCTGCGACTGCGAGGCGTGTCCCGCGTGCACGGTCACGGCGCAGCCCAGGTACACGCCCTGCGCGGCGTGGACCTGGCGGTGCGTCCGGGCGAGTTCGTCGCCGTGATGGGCACCAGCGGTTCGGGCAAGTCCACGCTGCTCACCATTGCCGGGGGGCTGGACAGTGCCACCTCGGGCGAGGTGCTGGTCGAGGGACAGGAGCTGGGCGGCCTGTCCCGGAGCGCCCTGTCCGCCGTCCGCCGACGCGCGATCGGCTACGTGTTCCAGGACTTCAACCTGATTCCCGCGTTGACCGCAGCCGAGAACGTCTCCCTGCCGCGCGAGCTGGACGGTGTGGCCACCCGCCAGGCCCGCGCCGAGGCGCAGGCCGCGCTCGCCGAGATCGGTATCGCCGACCTCGCCGACCGCTTCCCGGACCAGCTGTCCGGTGGCCAGCAGCAGCGGGTCGCCATCGCCCGCGCGCTCATCGGCGAGCGGCGGCTCGTTCTCGCCGACGAGCCCACCGGCGCCCTCGACTCCGCCACCGGCGACGCCGTCCTGACCGTCCTGCGGGCCCGCTGCGCCGCCGGGGCCGCCGCCGTGATGGTCACCCACGAACCCCGCCACGCCGAGTGGGCGGACCGTGTGGTAGTCCTGAGCGACGGTCGGGTCGTGGACGAACGCGTCCTCCTCCGTACCGAACCCCCGTCCGGCCTCGGGGCGCCCGCCGCCGGGGCCGACACCCAGGGGACGGGAGCCCAGCGGTGACCACGCGTCGGACCACGCGCCGGACGACCACCCGGAACACCAGCCGGACCGCCGGCCACGCCATCCCCCGGACCATCAGGAAGAGCGAAGCCCGATGAACATCTCCGCCTGGCGGGCCACCCTCCGCATAGCCCGCCGCGACGCGCTGCGCGCCAAGGGCCGCAGTGCCCTGATCATCGCCATGATCGCGCTGCCGGTCGTCGGCGTCACCGCCACCGACGTGGTGAACCGCAGCAGCCGGCTGACTCCGCAGGAGAGCATCACCCGCCTGATGGGCGCCTCCGACGCGTACGTCAGTACCGTGAAGGCCGGCTGGCGGCTGGAGCAGTCCCCGACCCCCACCGGCACCACCAGGGTGCTGTCGCAGAGCGGCCCGACGCCGGTTCCGACCACGGAGGAGGCGGCCCGCGCGGCCGAGCCGCTGGAGCAGTTGCTCAAGGAGGCCCTGCCGCCCGGCGCCCACGTCCTGCCGGTCGACGCCTCGCTCGGCTACAACATGACCAGCACGGTCTACGGCCAGGGGGCCGTACAGACGCAGTCCATGGACCTGAGCGACCCCGCCACCCACGGAATCGTGACGCTCCGCCAGGGCAGCTGGCCCGGCGCCGCGTACGAGGTCGCGGCGACCACCGGATTCCTGTCCGAGTCCGGACTGCACGTCGGCCAGAGCACCACCCTCGCGGGCACCACCCAGCCGCTGAAGATCACTGCCGCGATCGAGTACCCGGGCCTGTTGCGGGTGGCACGGCTCGTCGGCCGGCCGGGAGAGCTGAGCAAGCTCCTCGCGTCGGTGGACGGCAACCAGGGTGAGCAGCCCCCGGCGCGCGGCTCTCAGGACTTCCTGGTCATCATGCCGGGGCACGCCGCGTTCAGCTGGGACGAGGTGCAGCACGCCAACGCGTACGGCTTCACGGTCGCCTCGCGCACCGTGCTCGCCGACCCGCCGCCGGCCGGCGCCGTTCCGCTGTTCCGCAGTGGTTCCGACTCCGTCGCCCAGGCCGACACCGCCGCCGTGAAGTCGGCGACCATCTTCGCCACCGTCGTGGGCATGGCCCTGCTGGAGGTCGTGCTGCTGGCCGGTCCGGCGTTCGCGGTCGGCGCCCGCCGCTCGCGGCGCCAGCTCGGACTGATCGCGGCCTGCGGCGGCAACCGCGCGCACATCCGCCGGGTGGTGCTCGGCGGCGGCATCGTCCTCGGGACCACGGGCGCGCTGGTGGGCGTGGTGCTCGGCGGTCTCGCCGTGGCACTGGGCCGGTCGGCGCTGGAGACGCGGTCGGGGGCTCGCTTCGGCCACTTCGCGCTGGAGCCCGGTGATCTGCTCGCGATCGTGGCGATCGGCCTGGTGACCGGCCTGCTGGCGGCCGTCGTCCCGGCCGTGCAGGCCGCGCGACAGCCCGTGGTCGCCGCCCTCACCGGACGCGTCACCAGCCGCCCGCCCGCGATCTGGCTCACCGTCGTCGGCGTGCTGGTGGCCCTGGCCGGCACCGCGCTCGCCCTGCTCGGCGCGGTCGACGGTTCGCGGACACGGGTCGTGATGGCCGGATCCATGGTCGCGGAGCTCGGCCTGGTCATCTGCACCCCGTGGTTCGTGAGCCTGTTCGGCCGGATCGGCCGGTTCCTGCCGCTCGGCCCCCGGCTGGCGCTGCGCGACGCGGCCCGTAACCGAGGGCGGTCCGCTCCCGCCGTCGCCGCTGTCCTGGCGGCCGTCGCCGGCGCGGTCGCGGTGCTGATATTCCAGACGAGCAGCGCCTCGGCGGCCCGGTCGGGCTACGCGCCGACCGCGCCGAACGGAGCCGTGGTCGTCGAGGCGTACTCCGCACTGGCCTCGTCCTTCGCGTCCACCAAGCCCGGGACGTCGCGTGCGACGGCCGCGGCCGCCGCATCCGCCGCATCCGCGAAGAACGCCGACGCCCTGCGCTCGGCCGTGGAGCACGCCATCCCCGGTCTGGGGCAGCGCGGAGACATCCGGGAGATCACCTACGGACCCTGCGACGGTACGAAGGACGGCTTCTGCGGCTCGGTGGGCCTGACCGTGCCCAAGGAGAACCTCTGCCCAGCCGCAGCCGGGCTGACCAACCTGCGGCCCGTCGGCTTCGTGAGCCCCGAGGAGGCGAAGCAGCTGCTCGCCCACGATCCCCGGTGCAAGGCGAGCGTGCCGACGCCCCTGCAGGTGCTGGAGCTGATCACCGGCGACGCGACCGTGCTGCACAACCTGCTGGGGGTGGACGACCCCGCCGCCGCGCAGGCCCTCGCAGCGGGCCAGGTCGTCGTCCTGGACCCGCACTTCATCAAGGACGGCAAGGTGGCCCTGGCCCTCACCCGGTTCGGTGCCACCGGTCCGAGCGGCAACCAGGTCAGTTCCATCAGCCTCCCGGCGGTCGAGGCGAAGGCGACCACACAGGCCGTACGAGCGGTGATGTCGCCGGAGACAGCCAAAGCGGCGGGCCTCACCCTGGGCTACTACGACTCGGTCTGGCTGCCCGCGCACGCCCCCAGCTCGGCCGAGGAGCAGGGGGCCACCGCAGCCGTCGCCTCGGCCGGGCGGGGCAAGTTGTCCGTCGAACGCGGCTACCAGAACGGCTCCGGCAGCGCCACCATGCTGGGCCTGGTCATCGCCGCCTCGGCCGTGGCGATCGCGGCCGCCGGCATCGCGACCGGCCTCGCTGCGGCGGACTCCCAGGGCGACCTGGCGACCCTGGCGGCCGTCGGCGCGGCCCCGGGCATCCGGCGCAGGCTGTCGGGCTTCCAGTGCGCCGCCGTCGCCGCGATGGGCGCCCTGGTCGGTGTGGCAGCGGGATTCGTACCCGCCGTGGCCGTCCAACGTGTGCAGAACCTCGGCGCCCGGCCCCACGTGGACATCACCGGCGGCATCGACCTGGACGTAAGTCCACTGGTGGTCCCGTGGACCTACCTGATCGTCATAGTGGTCGGGCTGCCACTGCTCGCGTGGGTACTGGCCGCCGGCTTCACCCGCTCACGGGCGGCACTCACCCGCCGGACGAACTGACCGGCTGGGACCACTGCCCACACTCCTGCCCCCGCTCCCGCTCCGGCCGTTCACGGCGGGAGCGGGGGCGGGGGCAGCCGGACGTCGGCGACCCGGGCGGCCGCCCACGTCCGGGATCACCGCCCGCCGACGTTCCCGTCACCGAGGCCGTCGAGCGCCTCCCCGGCGATCCGGCGGATCCGTTTCGTTCTCGCGTGGCGGGACAGGAGCGACAGGACACGACCGTCCCGCGCGGATTCCGCGACCCTGCGCTGAAGCCAGTCGGACCAACCGTCGACGGTATTCGAGTCGATGGAGTCCAGATCGTCTCCAGAACGCACCGATTCGAGCAGGCCGAGCTCACGCGATCGCACCTCGGAGAACCTCCGGACGGACGGGTCCAACATCCCCACCCACTGGGCCCGTTGCGATGAATCGATCCGCTCCAGCATCATCACCACGACCGCTGAGGCGAGGGACGGATCGGGGTCGACCGCGACGGCGCGCCGCAGCAGGTCCACCGCCTCCGGGTGTTCTCCGGCCCGGCTGTACAGCCCCCACCTGGCATGCTCGTCCCGCCAGTCGGGGATTTCCAGCGCCACCAGTGCCCCCAGCTCCCGCACCAGATCCCCGAGGACGGGGTCGCCGTCAGCACCCACGGTTGGCCGCAAACCGCGCCATGGCGGCACGAATGTTCCCGCGGATCGTCTTGATGTTCTCGTCGACGACCTGCTGTTGCTGCTTCGAGAGTTCCGGGTTGCCGGCCAGGGGCTTCCCGTTCTGCCCGATGCGGACCTCGGCCCCACGACCCTTGACGTGAGCATGGGCCGGGCCGTGGTCGTTCGAGTAGATCTGAATGGTGACTCCATCTTGACTGACGATCGTCCCCACGCCGGGATAGTCGTCATTGTGGACCAGGATCGGCGTCGCACCGGCCAGCACGTAGTACGTGTGGACACCGTCGACGGTGAGGTTGTAGGTGCGGTCGGCGGCGGTGTACGCGCGTACTGCCCCGACGGTCGCGAACCCGTCCCCGGTGGTCTGGAGGCGGTCGCCGGGTTTGAGGTCGGCGGCGTCGGTCCAGGCGCCGGTGGTGGCGTCGTAGAACAGGTGGTGCGCGGTCGAGTCGATCTCTCCGGTACCGCCGGGGGCGGAGATGGCGAGCTGGACGAAGTCACGGTCGGAGTCGGTGACTTGGACGGCGGTGACGGTGTGCGCTGCGACCGGCCGGCTGCCCGGGACGGCGTTGTCGATCCGGTCGCCGACCTTGACGTCCTGGATGGGTACGGTGGTCCCGTCGGCCATCAGGACGCGGGTTCCGGCCAGGAAGCTGTTCTGCGCGCAACTGGTGGGCTTGTTCGCGGTCTGCGCTGCGGTGTTCCGCTCGGCCTGTTCGGCGCCCACCTCCTGATCGATCTCGGCCTGGACGGCCGCCATCGCCTGGATCCGGACCTCGGCCTCGTAGTCGAGCGTGTACGGGATACTGACGCTCTGGCCGGAGGCCTGGGCCTGCTGGTCGGCCTCCTGCTGTTTCTCCGCCTTGATCTGCTGGACCGGACCGGCGACTCCCGGGTCCGCGCAGCTGATCGTGCCGTTCCCGTTGATCGGCAGCGCCTCGGTCTGCATACAGCCCCCGGCCGCTTGGCCGTTGACGGTCACGGTCGCGCTCATGACCGCTGTGACGGTCCCGGACAGCTTGGCAGCGCGGGTGCTCGTGGTCGAGGTGGCGACGTTCTCGGTGACGGTGCAGCCGCTCTCCGAGCAGTTCAGGTTGCCGGTCTGGTTGAAGGAGAAGCTGACGCCGATGTCGACGGCGCTGTTCAGCGTCTTGGTCTGGCCTATCAGATCGCCGTACGTCTGGTCGGCCTCGGCGGGCGACACCGGCTGGAAGTCGGTCTCCCCGAGAGCGGCCAGGCCGGCGGGGACGTCACCGGAGGCCGCCAGGCGTGACCAGGCGGCCTGCACAGCCGGATGGGAGGACGCACCCGGCGCCCGAGCGGAGTGCAGCGAGGGTGAGCTCCCGGTGCCCGGTGTCGTAGCGGGCGTGGGCGCGAACCGCAGCACCCGGTAGGGCGCTGTCGCCGAGACGACCAGCACCCCGGCCGGTGTCGTCACCGCCAGCGCCGGATCCGCACCGACCTTGACCGCCGGAGTGCCGACCGGCGGGAAGGCGGTGGTCGCGTCCAGTGCGGCCCACAGTTCTGACGCCAGGTCGGCGGGCGAGCCCAGTCCCGCCGGCAGCAGGCCGGTCAGGCTGTCGTCGCCAGTGATCCACTTGCCCTGCACGGCCGAGGCCGAGACGCCCGCCGGCAGACCGGCCAACAGACCGGCCGGTGGCTTGACGTATGTCTTGTCCCCGACGGTCAGCACACTGATCTGCTGCCCGGCGACGGTGACCGTGCCGAGTGTCTCACCGCCGCTGGTGACCCTCAGATCCCAGGTCGTGGCCCCATCGGGCGCCGAACCGGAGTAGTGCGCCACCGGCTGGTCCAACAGGTTTTCCATCGCGAAGTAGAACGGCGTCCAGTTCGGCGCCGGCGTGTCGTGCCACGGCTGCCACACTCCCAGACCGGCGACGACCGTGAGCACCAGGCCGAGCACCCCTGCAACCCAGGCCCGCCGCCCTCGCCACCCGCGCTCGCGCCGTGGTGCAGGCGGCGGATCCGATACCACGAACCCCCACGCGGGCGCCCCGGCCGGCCCCGCCTGGTCCTCCTGGTCCGACAGCCCTCCGCCGAACTCACCAGTCATGCCGCATCCACTCCCCCTGTGCACGCCCACCCCCGACAGGTCGGCCGAAAGGCGCGCATCCTCGTCCAGCCCGTACCTGGCTCCCACGTTCACGTCCGCGGGCGCATACCGTAACCGTGCCGACACGGACCACTCCGCGTCAACCCTTCCTGAACCCCGCTCAAGGGCGGCCCGGCTCACCCGAGTTGGTTGACCAGGGCGGTGAAGAGGGCCGGCAGGCGGGCGGCGGCGGGGACGATCCGGGGGGCCAGGTACGGGCGGGCGCGCAGGCGCAGCAGGGTGTCGGTGAGGAGGCGGTGGCGGCGGGAGGTGCGGAGCCAGGCCTGTTCGTACGCCGCCGGGCGGTCCGCCCTTACGCAGTGGACCAGTTGGGCGGCGGTGGTGAAGGCGAGGGCGACGCCCTCTCCGGTGAGGGCGTCGAGGTAGCCGGCGGCGTCGCCCACCAGCAGGACCCGGCCCGCGACGCGGGTCCGGACGCGCTGGCGCAGTGGGCCGGCGCCCCGGACGGTGGTGGCGGTGGCGGCGGCTCCGAGGCGCCGCCGCAGGGCCGGGAAGGCGGCGAGCTGCTGGTCGAACGGCGCGCGGTCGGCGGTCAGCACGGCCACCCCGGTCAGGCCGGGCCCGAGCGGGGTGACGTACGCCTCCGAGCGGGCGGACCAGTGGACCTCCACGCAGTCCGTCCAGGGGTCCAGGGCGTAGTGACGGCGCAGCCCGTAGCGGGGTGGGCGCGGGTCGGGCAGGTCCAGGCCGAGTTGCCGGCGGATCGGCGAGTGCAGGCCGTCGGCGGCGGCGAGGTAACGGGCCGTCAGACCGGCGGCGGTGACGTGGTCGGCGTGCTGGGTGACGGTGGCGGCCTTGACGGGGTGGACGGGTACGCCGAGTTCGGCCGCGCGGCGGGAGAGCGCGTCGTGCAGGGCCGTCCGGCGGACTCCGAGACCGTGGTGACGGCCGAACCGGGCCTCGGCGAGGTGGCGGTCGTCCAGGTAGCGGATGCCGTGGATCGGGTGGCCGGGCACGCTGACGCCGAGTTCGGCGAGGGCGTGGACGGCTCCCGGCAGCAGGCCCTCACCGCACGCCTTGTCGATCGGGCCCGGCCGGGGTTCGGCGATCGCGACGTCCAGCCCCGCCAGGGCGGCGTGGATCGCCGTGGCGAGCCCGGCCGGGCCGCCGCCGACGACCAGCAGGTCGATCATCCGGGGACCGGGGCACAGTCGGTGAGAGTGGCGCAGTGGGTGAGCGCGGCGTTCTCGCAACGCAGGCGGACGGCCAGCAGCGGGAGGTTGAGCAGGGTGAACGCCGTCGCGGTGATCCAGGCGGAGTGCACCAGCGGCAGCGCGACGCCCTCGGCGACCACGGCCAGGTAGTTGGGGTGGCTGAAGAGCCGGTACGGGCCGGTGGTGACGAGGGGAAGGCCCGGGACGACGATGACCCGGGTATTCCAGCGCGGCCCGAGCGTGCCGATGCACCACCAGCGCAGCGCCTGGGCGGCGAGGACCAGGGTCAGCATCGGCCACCCGAGGGCGGGTACGAACGGCCGTGCGGCGAACCGGGTTTCGGCCAGGCAGCCCGCGAGCAACGCGGTGTGCAGCAGGACCATCACCGGGTAGTGGCCGGGCCCGTACTCCACGCCCCGGCGGCTCCGGCTCCAGGTCGCGTTGCGCCGGGCGACGAGGAGTTCGGCGAGACGTTCGGCGGCGGTCAGCAGGACCAGGAGGATGTACACGACGGTGTCTCCTACCAGCGGAGCAGCACGAGTTCGGAGCAGAAGCCCGGCCCCATGGCGAGCAGCAGGCCGGGGGTGCCGGGCGGCGGTGGCGGGCGCAGCGCGAGGGTGTCGCGGAGGATGTGCAGGACGGAGGCGGAGGAGAGGTTGCCGACCTCGGCCAGCGAACTCCTGGTCAGCTGAAGGGCGTTGGCGTCGAGGCCGAGCGTCTCCTGGACCGCGTCCAGCACCTTGGGGCCGCCCGGGTGGCAGACCCAGGCGGTGACGTCGGGTGGTTTGAGGTCGTGCTCGGCGAGGAAGGAGCGCACCTCCTCGCCGAGGTGCAGGCGTACCAGTTCGGGCAGTTCGGGGCCGAGCACGATCCGGAAGCCGGTGTCGCCGATGTGCCAGCCGAGGACACCCTCGGTGCCCGGGTAGAGGCGGCTGCGGGTGGCCGTCACGACCGGACCGGGGTTCGCGCGGTCGCGGCCCACGGCGACCAGGGCGGCCGCTCCGTCGCCGAACAGGGCGCCGGCCACCAGGTTCCGTACGGTCGCGTCGGCCCGTTGCAGGGTCAGCGAGCAGAGTTCGACGGAGAGCAGCACCGCGACCTGGTCGGGGTGCCCCTCCAGGTAATCGTGCAGCCGGGCGAGGCCGGCGGCTCCCCCGGCGCAGCCGAGCCCGAAGACCGGCAGGCGCTTCACGTCCGGCCGCAGGCCCACCCGGCCGACGAGCAGCGCCTCCAGCGAGGGCGCCGCGATGCCGGTGACGGAGGTGGAGATCACCAGGTCGACTTCGTGCGGTTCGATCCCGGCCTCGGCCAGGGCGGCGGTGAGCGCCTGTTCCCCGAGCCGCAGCCCCTCCTCGATGAAGAGGTCGTTGGCCCGTCCGAAGCCGTTCAGCCCCGCGTACTCCTCCAGCGGCAGCACCAGGTGACGGGCGGTGACGCCGGCAGTGGCGTGCAGCCGGTCCAGTACGCCCCGGTCGCCGCCCGTCGGCAGGCAGATCGTCGCGAGCGCGTCGGTGATCTCGCGCTGCTGGTAGCGGTGGGGTGGCACTACTCCGTGGACAGCGGCGATTCGCGTCATTCGGACAGAATAGGCGCAAGGTGAGCAAGCATCAGCAAATGGTCACAACTCGGCATTTCGTCCGACACCCCGCTGCGCGTGGGCTGCTGTCGGCCGCCCACCTCGCGCCGTCCGTCGCGGTCACGGCCGTGGCCACCGCCCTGGCGGCCGGTTCCGGCGGCGGCGCGGCGGGCAGCGCGCTGGTCGCACTCGCGGTACTGACCGGACAGCTCTCGGTCGGCTGGTGCAACGACCGGGCGGACCTGCGGCGGGATCTGGCCACCGGCCGCCGGGACAAACCACTGGTGGCGGGGGTGCTGCGCCCTCGTACCGTCGCCGTCGCGGCGGGCTGCGCGCTGGCGCTGTGCGTACCGCTCTCGCTCGCGAACGGCGCAGCAGCGGGCGGCGCCCATCTGACCGGGGTCGCGGCGGCCTGGGCGTACAACCTGGGCGTCAAGCGCACGGTCCTCTCCTGGCTGCCTTACGTGGTGGCCTTCGGCCTGCTGCCCGCCTTCCTGACCCTCGCCCTGCCCGGCCACCCGTGGCCCCCGGCGTGGGCGGTGGCGGCCAGCGCGCTGCTCGGCGTGGGCGCCCACGCCGCCAACGTCCTGCCGGACATCGCGGACGATCTCCGGACCGGGGTCCACGGACTCCCCCAGCGCCTCGGCGTCCGGCGGGCCCGGCTGCTGGCCGCCGTCCCGCTGTTCGCGGCCTCCGCCGTGCTCGCCCTCGGCCCGCCCGGACGGCTGGGTACGGCGGGCCGGGCCGGCCTGGTGGTGACCGGCGCCCTGGCGCTCGCCCTGGCACTGCCGCTCCGGGCCGGTGCGCGCAGCCGGCTGCCGTTCCTGGCGGCGCTCGGCCTCGCCGTGCTCGACGTCGCGCTGCTGCTGCTCCGGGGCAGCGCCCTCGCCTGAGCCTGGGCGGCCGATCAGCCGTGGCAGGGGCACCGGGCTCTGCTTCATGAACTGCAGAGCCCCGCGCCCCCTTGGTTGCCCGGTGGTCGACCAACTCGCGGAGCCGCTACGCGCCGATGGCCGTGAGCACCTCGCCTGCGGCCCGGGCGCCCTCGGCGGCACCGCCTTCCATGTACCCCTGGAAGTTGTACGAGGTGTGTTCGCCCGCGAAGTGCAGGTTGCCCTGGGCGGTGCCCTCGTAGCCCGCGTAGGTGGTGAGATAGCCGACCGGCCAGCAGGAGTAAGCGCCGTACGAGTACGGGTTGAGGTGCCAGGCGGAGAGGGTGGCCCGGCCGTTCCAGGTGGGGCTGGTGCCGGGCCAGAGCTGGTCGATCTGGCCGAGGTAGGTGGTGACCAGGTCGCGGGTGTAGCTGCTGGAGGCGTCGGTGAAGGCGCTCGGCGGGGTGAGCGAACGGGCGGGTGTGCCGCCGCCGTACTGGACCAGGATGCCGTCGCTGCCGGCCTGGCCTCTGGTCACGTCCCAGGCCTGCTGGAACGGCAGGTCGGAGAAGCACTCGCCGTTGGAGATCCCCGGCCATGGGCCGGTGCCGCTCCACGGGCGGCCAGTGAACTGCATGTTGAGCTTGGTGCAGTAGCCCATCGTCATGTGACCGAGCACGCCGCGCATCATCGGGTCGAGCGCGGCCCCGGAGAGGTCGATCCGCTGCTGGAGGATCGGCAGCGGGACGGCGAGGATGGTGTGGTCGGCGGTGACGGTCCGGGTGCCGCCGCCGTCGAGGGCGAAGGTGAGGGTCTGGGTGCCGTCGCCGTTGCGGGTCACGGCGGTGAGCGTGTACCCCTGCTGGACGGTACCGGGCGGGAGTGCGGCCGCGACGGCGTGCGGGAGTTGGTCGTTGCCGCCGGTGATGTGGTAGCGCTCGTCGGAGCCGCCCCAGATGTTGAAGCTGCCCGGGTTGGCCTGCGCGGAGATCAGCTGCAGGAAGGCGTAGGAGGACTGGGCGGTGGTGTCGGCGCCGTACTCGACCGCGTACGCGACGTCCAGAAACGCCCCGAGGTTGCTGGAAACCCCGCCGGGGACGCGGGAGTTGATCCAGTCCCGGATGGACATGTTGTCGAGCGCGACGGCGGCGGCGTTGTGGCTGTTCCAGGTCGGGGCGGAGCCGCCGGCCTGGATGTCGTTCCTGATCAGCTGCCAGATCGCCTTGAAGTCGGTGTCCGCCTGCGAGCGCGGGTAGTAGGCGCCGTGGAAGCGCAGGATCTGGTCGGCCCCGGCCGGGGTCGCCGCGCGGACCGAGGTGGTCGAGAGCCCGAAGCGCTGGCAGAGATCGAGGATGGTGTGATGGGAGGTGTCGACCAACTCTCCGCCGTACTCGGAGACTTGGCCCTGCTCCCAGAGGCCGGGGGTGGACGGGCTGCCGCCCGAGTACATCCGGCCGCCGATCCGGGACGGGTTCGCCTCGTAGACGGTGGAGGTGATGCCCTTGTCCGCGAGGGCGAGTGCGGCGTTGAGCCCGGAGATCCCGGCGCCGACGATGGCGATCCGGGGCATCGGGCCGACGTACTTGGAGACGGCGGCGCGGGCCCGGGGGGCCACGGCGATCCCCGCCACGCCGATCCCGAGCGCGGCCGCGCGGGCGAGCAGGGCTCTGCGGGACGGGCCGGCCGGTTCGGCGCGGGCTTCGTCGCGCAACCCCCGGTACTCGTCGGCGGGGAGTTGCAAGTGGTCGGCGGCAGCGTGGTCGGCGAGCAACTGCTTGATCTGCCAGGCGTGGTGCGAGCGAGCCATGTGGGGTGGTCCTTTCGCGGGCGAGTGGAACTGACGGAGAGTCAGGCGTTGCGTTCCTGGGAGTCCTCGACCACCAGGCGGCCCATCACCTCGTACTTCTCGGGGTGCCGGGCCCGCATGTAGAGGGCGAGGGCGATGCCGCCGGCGAAGACGGCAGCGACGATCCACGGGATCAGCTTGAAGAAGAAGATCTTCGAGGCAGCGCCCGCCGCCGTGTCCAGGTTGACCACCAGCAGCACGATCGCCGCCAGCATCCCGAGCCCGCCGAGCAGCGGCGCGGTGAAGGTCCGGAACCAGTGCCGGGATTCGGGGTGGTTGCGGCGGAAGTACACGATCACCGCGAACGAGCAGAGCGTCTGCACCACAAGCAGCGCCAGCGTGCCGAGGATCGCGGTGAGCGTGTAGAGGCTGACGTACGGGTCCTGGCCGGCCGCCCAGAAGCCGCCGACGACGGCGAGCGCGATCGCGGTCTGGGCGAACGAGGCGACGTGCGGGGAGCCGTGCCGGGGGTGGGTGCGGCCGAGCGCGGGGTGCAGGAAGCCCTCCCGGCCGATCGCGTACAGGTAGCGGGAGGCGCACTGGTGGAAGGCCATGCCGCAGGCGAACGCGCTGGTGCACATCAGCCACTGGAAGGCGGTGACGGCCCAGTGGCCCAGGTAGGTCTGGGCGGGGGCGAGGAAGAGGTCGAGCGGGTTGGCGCCGTTCGCGACGGTGAGCGCTGCGGCCGGCCCGTTGCCGGACAGCACCATCCAGGTGACGAAGGTGTACAGCACGCCGAGGACGAGCACCGCGAGCAGCGTCGCGCGCGGGATGATCCGCTTGGGGTTGCGCGACTCCTCGCCGTACATCGCGGTGGACTCGAAGCCGATCCACGACCAGAAGCAGAAGAACAGCCCGACCCCCGCGTTGACCCCGGCGAACGCGCCGGTCGGGTTCAGCGTGCCGACCTGCAGCCCGGCCGGGCCGCCGCCGTGGGCCAGCACCGAGCCGGCCAGCAGCACCAGCATCACCACCTCGCCGACCAGGAAGACGCCGAGCACCTTGGAGGCGACCTCCAGGTCGAAGTACGAGAGCACGGCGGTGACCGCGAGCATCGCCAGCGCGAACACCTGCCAGGCCCAGTGCAGCCCGAACTGCGCGGCGAACGCCTGCTGGGCGAAGTACGCGAAGATGCCGACGATCGACGCCTCGAACACCACGTACGCGAGCACCGCCAGCAGTCCGGAGGCCATCCCGACCACCCGACCCAGGCCGTGCGAGACGAAGCCGTAGAACGCGCCGGCGGTGGTGATGTGCCGGGCCATCGAGACGTACCCGACCGTGAAGACGGTCAGCACGACGGTGACGAAGAGGAAGGCGGCCGGCGCGTGGGTGCCGCTGCCGCCACCGACGATGACCGGCAGGTTGCCGGTCATCGCGGTGATCGGCGCGGCGGTCGCCAGTGCCATGAAGACCACTCCGGCCAGACCGACCGAATTCGCCTTCAGGCGTTGGACGTTCGGCGGTCCGGTGGTGCTGGCGGCGACGGGATCCTGGACGGTTGGCATGGTTTCTCCCTGGGGCGACGCGCACTGGCTCTGCCATTCAGAGTTGGCCCAGTGTGGTGCGTGTCACGTGCCGTGGGGCATGACCAGGGTGTAGCGCGGCCTGTTAAAGGATTGACGGCCTGTAGGTCTGTACTTACGCGGGAGCCGTCGCGGGCTTGCCGACCGGCGGATGCGGGCCCGGGGTGCCGAGCTGGCGGGAGAGCCAGGGCAGCGCCTCGGAGAAGGCTTCGGAGGCGAACTGCCAGACGTGCTTACCGGGTTGGACGGTCACGGTGCTGTCGATACCGTCCTTGCGCGCGGCCTGCTCGAGCTGCCTGGCCTGCTTGATGTGCGCGGCCTCCTGGTCTCCGCTCTCGAACCAGCCGGAGACACCCTTGTACTTGTGGTGCTGCGCCAGCACGGTCAGCGGGTCGTGGGCGTTCCAGGCGTTCGCGTCGCCGCCGTACAGCGTGTCGATGGTGTGCTGCTTGTCACCGGAGTTGGGGCCGACGTCGCCCGAGATGTCCTCGAAGTGCGTGAAGACGTCGGGGTGTTCGACCGCGAGGTCGACGGCGCAGGTGCCGCCCATCGACCAGCCGACCACACCCCAGTTGCGCGCGGCGGTCGAGGTGCCGAAGGTCTTCTCGACGTACGGCGGGATGTCCTTGACGAGGTGGTCCTCGGCGTGGCCGTTCGGGCCGTTGACGCACTCGGTGTCCACCTTGAAGCCGCCGGTCGCGTCGGTGAAGACCAGGACGGGCGCGAAGCCGTTGTGCTTCTCGGCGTACGCGTCGATGGTCTGCACGGCGGTCCCGGCCCGCACCCAGTTGTCCGGCGCGGCGAACTCGCCGCCGATCATCTCCAGGACGGGCAGCTTGGGCCGGTGGATGCTGCGGAACCAGGCCGGCGGCAGGTAGACGAGTTCCTGCCGGTGGGTGAAGCCACTGGCGGTGTCCGGGATGTCCACCTCGACGATCCGGCCGGTCGTGGTCTTGCCGGTGACCGTGCCGAGTTGGTCGAGGGTGATCTGCTCGGGCAGCGGGTCGCCGCTCAGCCCGCCGATCGCGTCGGCCATCGTCGGGAAGTAACCGGTGGACATGTTCAGCTCGTTGGCCCCGGCGAACACCGCGAGCAGCATCGCGACCGGCGCGAGCAGCCGGTGCCACCAGCGGGCACCGCGCCAGCCGACCACCAGGACGGTCAGCGCGGTCAGCGCGACGCCCAGCCAGAGCCAGAGCTCGAACGGCAGCGGGTCGGTGATCCCCGCCGAAGTCAGCACCACCACCGCGACGACCGCCGTCAGCAGCGCGCCCACCGCGAGGATGAGCGGAGCGCGGCGCAGGCGCCAGCGGCGGTCGCGCAGCCCGAAGGCGGCGAGGCAGGCAGCAACGGCGGCGAGCTGGACGGTCCAGGGGAACCAGCCGTCGAGGAGTGACACGTTCATCCCGCGAGCCTAACCAGTCCCACCCGGCGCGAGGGCCACGGGACCGGGCTGCCGAGGTTCTGTGACGTGGTCGGGACGACTGGTTCAGCCGTCCGTTCCGAGGCGGGCCGGCCCCGAGATCTCGAGGCCCGTCAGCCTTGAGATGTAGTCCCGCTGCATCTCACGACCCAGTCGCCACCTGCACAGATCGTCCCGGCGGCGCTCGTCCGCGCGTCCGGCGGCCCATAACGTTGAGCTGTCATCCACCCGCCCGTCCCGCCCCGAGGAACCCTCATGATCGAAGCCGTCGGCCTGACCAAGCGCTACGGCCCGAAAACCGCCGTCCAGGACCTGAGTTTCAGCGTCCGTCCCGGGATCGTCACCGGCTTCCTGGGCCCCAACGGTGCGGGTAAGTCCACCACCATGCGCATGCTGCTCGGGCTCGACACGCCGAGCGCCGGGCACGCGATCGTCAACGGCCGCCGCTACAGCGAGCACGCCGCCCCGCTGCGCGAGGTCGGCGCGATGCTGGAGGCCCGGGCCATCCACACCGGCCGCAGCGCCTACAACCACCTGCTCGCCCTGGCGGCCACCCACGGCATCCCGCGCAGCCGGGTGGACGAGGTGGTCGACGTCGTCGGCCTGCGCGAGGTCGCCAAGAAGCGGGCCGGCGGGTTCTCGCTCGGCATGGGCCAGCGGCTCGGCATCGCGAGCGCGCTGCTCGGCGACCCGGCGACGCTGATCCTGGACGAGCCGGTCAACGGGCTCGACCCCGAGGGCATCCTGTGGATCCGCAACCTGCTCAAGTCGCTCGCCGCCGAGGGCCGTACGGTCCTGGTCTCCTCGCACCTGATGAGCGAGATGGCGCTGACCGCCGAGCACCTGATCGTGATCGGCCGGGGCAAGCTCATCGCCGACACCTCGGTCGAGGAGTTCACCCGTAGCGCGTCCAGCGGCGCCGTCCTGGTGCGCACGCCCGACGCGGTCCGCCTCGGCAAGCTGCTGGGCGAGTTGGACGGTGTGACGGTGACCACCGGTGACGACGTCCAGGTCCTGGAGGTGAGCGGCGCCGAGAGCGAGCAGATCGGCCGCCTCGCCGCCGAGCACTCGCTGGTGCTCTTCGAGCTGACGCCGCAGCAGGCGTCGCTGGAGGAGGCGTTCATGGAAATGACCAAGGACGCCGTCGAGTACGAGGCAGTCGTCACCCCCCGCGCCACCGCCGTTCCGGTCAAGGAGCACGCCGCATGAGCACCGTCACCATCCTCTCCACCCGGGCCGGCAGCGGCTCCGTCACGCTCCCCAGGGTCGTCAAGTCCGAGTGGATCAAGTTCCGCACCCTGCGTTCGAGCTACTACACGCTCTTCGCGGCGGTCTTCTTCATGGTCGGCTTCGGCCTGCTCGCCTGCTACGGCGCGATCGACCACCTCGACCACCCGGACGTGCGTGACCACGCCTTCAGCATCGACGCCGCCGACCGCAGCCTGCGCGGCTACCTCGCGGCGCAGCTGGCCATCGGCGTCCTCGGCGTCCTGGTCGTCAGCGGCGAGTACAGCACCGGCATGATCCGGGCCTCGCTCTCCGCCGTGCCGCGCCGGCTCCCGGTGCTCTGGGCGAAGGCCGCCGTGTTCGGCGCCATCACCCTGGTGGTGACCTCGATCACCGCGTTCGTCGCCTTCTTCGCCGGCCAGGCGATCCTGGCGAGCCACCACGTGGACACCACGCTGTCCGCCTCCGGCGTGCTGCGCACCGTCCTCGGCACCTCGCTCTACCTCACCGCCGTCGGCCTGCTCGCGGTCGGCATCGGCGCGCTGATCCGCAACACCGCCGGTGGCATCGCCGCCGTCTTCGGCCTGCTGCTGGTCCTGCCGACGCTGGTCGAGGTGCTGCCCGCCAACTGGAGCAGCAACATCGGCCCGTACCTCCCCGGTGCGGCCGGCCAGCAGGTGGCCACCCTGCACGCCGACCCCGGCATGCTCGCCCCCTGGACGGGCTTCGGCGTGATGTGCGTGTACGTGCTGGCGGCGCTCATCGGCGCGGCCGTGATGCTCAAGCGCCGGGACGCGTGAGAGCCATGCGCGCCAGGCTGATGCTGCGGGCGCTGACGGCGATGTCCGCGATCCGCGCGCTTCGTACGAGAATGGTCCGGTGACCACCGCAGAAGAAGCCCCGGCAGCCCCCGGGCGGCGATTCCTACCCGCCGCCCGGGGGCTGCGCGATCTGGCCGCACTGATCGGCCGGCTCCGCGTCCGGGTGCTCACCGAGCGGTACCCGACCACCGTCGACCTGGCGTTCGCGCTGCTGATCCTGACGCTGACCAGCCTGCCGCACCACCGCTTCCAACAGCCGGGCACCTGGGTCTGGGTGCTGCAGGCCGCGCTCGTCCTGCCGCTGACCTTCCGGCGCCGGGCGCCGTACGCGGTGTTCGGCGTCACCGCGCTGGTCGCCTTCGTGCAGTGGCTGACCAGCCAGGCGATGCCTGCCGACATCGCGGTGCTGCTGGCGCTCTACACCGTCGCCGCGCACTGCCCGCGCCGGCGGACGCTGATGGCGTTCGGGGTGGCGGAGCTGGGCGTCGTCATGCTGCTGGTCCGGGTGATGACCTCGTCCGTCGGGTTCGCCGATCCCATGGAGAGCGGGTTCCGGCTGATGCTGATGCTCAGCGGCACGGTGACGGCCGCCGCCGTCCTCGGCCTGAACGTCCGGGCCAGGCGGACTCAGCTCAAGGCCCTGCACGAGCGGGCCCGGGAGCTGGAGCGCCAGCGCGACCAGCAGTCGGCGCTGGCCGTCGCCGAGGAGCGCTCGCGGATCGCCCGCGAGATGCACGACATCGTGACGCACAACCTCTCCGTGATGGTCGCCCTCGCGGACGGCGCGGTCTACGCCAACCCGCTCGCCCCGGAGAAGGCCACCGCCGCGATGCGGCAGTCGGCCACCACCGGGCGGCAGGCGCTCACCGAGATGCGGCGCTTCCTGGGCGTCCTGCGCGCCGACGAACCGGACGCGCTGCGCCACCCGCAGCCCGGCCTCGGGCAGCTGGCGGCGCTCACCGAGCAGGTCCGGGCGGCCGGCCTGCCCACCACGCTGTCGCTGACGGGCGAGACCGACGAGATCTCCCCCGCCGCCCAGCTCACGGTCTACCGGATCGTCCAGGAGTGCCTGACCAACACGCTCAAGCACACCGCCCCCGGCGCCCGGGCCCAGGTCAGGGTGGACTGCTCGGCCTCGGCGGTGGCGCTGGAGGTACGCAACGACGGGCGTCCACTGCCCCGGGCCTCCGACCACGTCGGCCAGGGTCTCGCCGGGATGCGCGAGCGCGCGGCGGCGTACGGTGGCAGCCTGACCGCCGGCCCGCTGGCGGGCGGTGGCTGGCGGGTCGCCGTCACCCTCGACCTCGGTCCCGACCTCGCCCCTGATCCCGCCCCTGAGGAGATCACGCCCTGATGACCGTCCGAGTCCTGCTGGTCGACGACCAGCCGCTGATGCGCGTCGCGTTCACCCTCGTCCTCGACTCGCAGCCCGACCTCGAGGTGGTCGGCGAGGCCGGGGACGGCGCCGAGGCGGTGCGGCTCGCCGTCCGGCACCAGGTGGACGTGGTGCTGATGGACGTCCGGATGCCCGGGATGGACGGCATCGAGGCGACCCGGGAGATCGTCGAGCGCTGCCCGGAGACCAAGGTGCTCATCCTGACCACCTTCGACCTGGACGAGTACGCCTTCGCCGCGCTGCGCGCCGGGGCCTCCGGCTTCCTGCTGAAGAACGCCCAGCCGGACGAGCTGCTGAGCGCGATCCGGTCCGTCGCGGTCGGTGACGCGGTGGTCGCCCCCCGGATCACCCGACGCCTGCTGGACACCTTCGCCACCCAGCTCCCCGCCGACGGCGGCGGGCGCGGACAGGGCGAGCAGGCCGTCGAGGCGCTCACCGCGCGCGAGCGCAGCGTGCTGATCCAGGTCGCCCGGGGCCTGTCCAACGCCGAGGTCGCGGCGGAACTCTGCCTGGCCGAGGCGACCGTGAAGACCCACGTCAGCCGGATGCTGCTGAAGCTCGGGCTGCGCGACCGGGTGCAGGCCGTGGTCTTCGCGTACGAGAACCGGTTGGTGCTGCCCTCGGCATGAGGCTCTGAGCCTCGCACCCCTGTCTCTGACCGGCCACCTGCGCCGGCTAGCTGTGTCCTTCGCACATAGGGAAACGTGTGTCGAGCCAGCGGGGGTGGGTTGGGTCGACTTCGAGTATGTCGAGGAGTCGGGCCTG
>NZ_JARXZC010000016.1 GCF_029894335.1 Kitasatospora sp. MAP5-34
ACAGAATGATCGACATCCAGGACATCGAGGTCATGGCTGAGGCCCTGACCTGCGGCAGCTACAACAAGGGCTGAATTCGGGCAGGTTGATGCCTGCCGGCGAGTGTGGCCAGTGCATCGCATTCAGGTGGGGAGGTGAACAGAATGATCGACATCCAGGACATCGAGGTCATGGCTGAGGCCCTGACCTGCGGCAGCTACAACAAGGGCTGAGTCATTGTGTGGGCGCGCTCCGGAAGCGGAGCGCGCCCCCGCCGTACCCGGAAGCAGGTGGAGAGAAAGAGATGCAAGCGACAGTTCTGCCGGTCCGCGACGACCTGCTCCGCGTGGGCGGGTCGTTCACTCCGGGATTTCTCGACCCGGACCCGTCCCGGAGGCTCGCCATCGTCGGCGAAAATCCTTTCCTGGAATTCGGGTTCAATGAGTGGCGGAAATGGGAGAGCCTTGACGAGGTGCCGGCGGTCCCGGAATTCTCCCTGCACCTGGGGCGTACCGCGATCTGCGAAGGCCCGCGTGAACAGGCCCGCTACATCGACTACGTGATGGACCAGTCGGCCACCCGCCGCAACAAGCCGACCTCCATCGGAGTCCACGTCACCGGCGACCGGGCCCTGGGCGGCGGTTCCTTCGGACTCCACTCGTACTTCACCGGCACGAAGGAGGAAGAGGAGCGCGCCGTCCGCTTCCTCACCGACCTCCACCGGACCTCGGGCCTGCCCGTCTGGGTGGAGAACGCCAACTGCTACTCCGCCTCCGCCCGGGGCATCCTGGACGCCTGGCAGGCGGTGACGCGCATCTGCGAGAACACCGGCTCCGGCCTCATCGTCGACCTGGCCCACCTCTACATCGACGCCGTCAACTGCGGTGTCCCCGTGGAGGTGCTGCTCGGCGCGATCCCGTGGTCCCAGGTGGTCGAACTGCACCTGTCGGGCATCCGCACGGGACGGGACGGAACCCTCCACGACGGCCACTCCGTGGCGGTCCACGAAGGCGTGTGGTCGCTGCTGGACACCGTGCTGGACCAACGGTTGATCACGGAGACCCAGCCCGTCACCGTGATCGTCGAACACGCGGACCTCACCTGGACGGACCGGCCGGACCAGTACTACGCCGACTTCGCCCGGGCGGCATCGGCCCTGGAACGGCACCGGCTGGCGGGCATCGCGGGAGCCGGGGAGAAGGAGCCGCACGACTACGGCGTCCCCTACTGCCGCGCCTACCTCCGCCAGCTGTGCAAGGGCTGGATCCCGGGCCTCGCGGAGGCCTCCGAACAACGCGGCCTGTCCTACGTCGACCTGTTCGACCAGTGGGTGGACGACGTCCGCGCCCGCGGCAAGCGCATCGTCCTCAACCTCGACGAGATACCGTCGGCCGAACGTCCTGGCGCGGTCAGCGCCCCCCAGGACTTGCTGGCCTACGCCAAGGAGAAGCTGCGCTGATGCTGATCGGTGTCAATGTGACCTCGCCGGACACCTTGGAGATGGCCTGCGGGCTGCGCGACTCGGGTCACGTCGACTTCGTCGAAGTCCTGATCGACGGCTTCGCCCACCTCGACCCGAAGGAGTTCCGCCGCACGGTCGGTGACCTCCCGGTTGGCTGCCACATCATGCTCTCCCGGTTCCTCGACCCGGACCGAGCGCGCCTCGACCACTACCTGAACCTGGTGAACCAGTGGCAGGCGGACTGCGGCCTGCTCTACGTCAGCGACCACATCGCCCACTTCTCCCACAACGGCCAGCCGCTGTCCCTGGCCCTGGAGGTGGACTACCACGCCTGGCAGCCGGTGATCGACTCCGTGCGCGCATGGCAGGAGGAGCTCGGCACCGTCCTCGCCGTGGAGAACTTCCCCTCGCAGGCGCCCTCCGACATCCCCCAGGCCCGCGCCTACGCCGAGCTCGCCGAAGCCACCGGATGCGAAGTCCTCATGGACGTGTCCAACGCGATGGTCGCCCAGCTCAACACCGGGCAGCCCGCCGCCGCGTGGGCCGACGTGCCGGGCGTAGGCCGCAGGTTCCACCTGGCCGGCTACAGCCCCTCTCCGACGTCCGCCTCGCTCATCATCGACAGCCACGACTCCCCCGTCAGCGACGACACCCTCGACCTGGTGACGTTGTTCGCCGGCCGCGCCGCACCGGACGCCACGCTCGTCGTCGAACGCGACGCCAACCACGACCTGGACGAATGGAGAACGGACCTTGACCGCACACGCGCCGCAGTCGTCGCGGCTCAACGCCTGCATCAGCCCCACTGCACGTAACTCCCTCGCCCCGGGATCCCGTGACCGGCTGATCGCCCAGGAATCGCTCCGCATCCGCTGGCACCAGCTCTTCGACCGCATCCCGCAGCTGGCCGAACGCCTGCCGGACACCACCGACCTCTACGAGGCCTTCCTCGAGTGGGCGGTGGCCGCGGGCAGACGGCTGGACTGGCGCATGCACCTGCACTTCCTCGAATTCCTGGACCGCGAGGGAATCGCCCTCCGGCCGCAGGACCACATCGAACTGCTCGCGGCCTCGGCCGCACGCTGGTTCGCCTCACCGGAGCACCGGCACCGAGGCCTGGCCCTCACCACCGGGACCACCGCCCCCAAGGTCGTCGTGGCGCTCAAGGGGCACGTACCCCTGGAGCGCGGCCGCGTGAAGCTCGCCGAGGTGCCGGGGCTGGACCCGGCACCGGGCATCCGGTGGTCGCTCTCCCGTTCCGGCGATTTCGCCGTCCTCACCTGGAGCCCGCTGTGACCGGCGCGACCACCCCCACCCCGTCGCTGGGCCGGCGCGTCCTCGCCCTGATGGGCCCCATGATGGTGGCGTCCGTCATGGGCCAGGCCATCGCCCAGACCGATCTGTGGGTGATCAGCACCCTGGGCGAGCAGGCTGTGGCCGCCGCGGCCCTGCCGCAGCGCCTGCTCCTCCTCGACTCGATCACCGCCATGGCCATGGGGCCCGTCGTCGGGCTGTCCGTGGCCGGGGCTCTGTCCGCCCACGCACGCCGGCGGGCGGTGCAGAGCGGGCTGGTCGGTGCCACGGCCGCCGGGCTGCTCATCGCGGCGATCGGCCTGGCCGTGCTGCCGTACCTCGTGGACACCCTGGTCGCCGCACCGGGTATCCGCGACGACACGCGGTCGGCCCTCTTCTGGCTGTTGATAGCCGCCCCCGTACGCCTCGCACAGTTCGTCGGCGCCATGGCACTCTTCGCGCTCCGGCGCTCGCGCCCCCTTCTCACGCTGTACGCCGTAGCCGTCGTCGCCAACGCCGCGCTCGATTGGTTCTTCGTGCACGGGGCCGGACTGGGATTCGCCGGCGCCTACGCCGCGACCTCCGTCATCGCCGCCCTCGAATGCGCCGTCACCGTAGGGCTGCTGCGTGATCACCTGTCCCTCTCCCTCCGGCTCCGTGACAGCGCACGCTGGCTGCGCCAGGTGGCGCGCACCATGCTCACGGAGTGGGGGCACATGCTCTCGGTGATCGGCTTCGACCTGCTCCTGGTCCTCGCGCTGACCCTCAGGGCCTCGTGGGACGACCGGCTCGCCGCGTTCTCCGCCGGGGCCGTCCTCACGGCGACGCTGAACATCCCGATCACGGCCATGGTCAACGCGACCGGCATGGTCTGCACGGGCGCGGCCCCCTCCGCCCGGGACTGGCGGAACCTGCGCGGAGGCGTCCTGGCCGTGTCCGCAACCGTCGGCGTCCTCGTCGCGACCGCGGCCTGGACGGTGCTGCCCGGGTTCTACGGTCTGCACGGCGCGGCCGCGACCTGGTTCACCTGGCTGATGGTCGCTCAGGCCACCGCCCTCCCTCTCCGCCTCCTGGCCGCCACCGCCGAAGGCCGGCACAAGGCCGCCGACCGCTTCGGGGTGGTGCTGCGCCTGCGTCTGCTCCAGGAGCTCGGCATCGCCCTGCCCGTCTTCCTCGCGGGCCTGCTGACGGACAACGCGGTCCTCGCCTGGTCGGGCATCGTGCTGGGCTGCGCGGTCAACTACCGGCTGCTCCAAGCCCCAGCGCCCCGGCGCCCACCGGGGCTGCCCTTCGGCGTCCGGCACGCCGACCGAGCCGACGGGAAGGCCCTGAGCCATCCCTGAGACCACGGCGGCTGCGTGTGCTCGCCGCGCTGCCGGTGCATCCGACTAGGGTCAACGGCATGCGTCTGAGCACCGTGATCCTCCCCGTCCACCGATGGAGCGAGGGACAGAAGATCTGGCGGCGGGCCGAGGAGCTCGGGTTCCATGCCGCGTACACGTATGACCACCTCTCCTGGCGGTCGTTCCGGGACGAGCCGTGGTTCGGGGCGGTTCCGACGCTGACGGCGGCTGCGGCGGCGACTGAGCGGATCCGCCTGGGCACGCTCGTCACGTCACCGAACTTCCGCCATCCCGTCACGCTGGCGAAGGAGCTGGTCTCGCTCGACGAGATCTCGGGCGGGCGGGTGACGGTCGGGATCGGGGCCGGGGGGACCGGGTTCGATGCCACCGTGATGGGCCAGGAGGCGTGGTCGCCGAAGGAGCGGGCGGACCGTTTCGCGGAGTTCCTGCCACTGCTCGACAAGCTGCTGACCCAGGACGCCACGACCGAGCAGGGCACCTACTACTCGGCCGTCGAGGCGCGGAACATCCCCGGCTGCGTGCAGGCGCCGAGGGTGCCGTTCTACGTCGCGGCCACCGGACCGCGCGGGCTGCGGCTGGCGGCCGAGCACGGGCAGGGCTGGGTGACGTACGGGGACCCGCGCGGTCCGGGCGACGTGCCGGTCGAGCTGGCTCCTGCCGTGATCGAGGCGCAGCTGGGCAAGCTGCGGGCCGCGTGCGAAGCGCAGGGGCGGGACGTGGACAGCCTGGAGAAGGTGCTGCTGCAGGGGTCGACGGCGGAGCGCCCACTCGCCTCGCTGGACGCCTTCGTCGACTGGGCGGGCAGGTACCGCGACCTGGGCATCACCGAACTCGTCATCCACTGGCCGGTCCCCGACTCGATCTTCGAGAATGATCTCGCCGTCTTCGAGCGGATCGCCACCGAGGCCCTGGCCCAGTTGGGTTGAGGCCCGGCCGGGGCACATTCCGCAGCCGGTGCGGGAGCGCCACGGCCGTCGGTGCCGAACGGGGGCTCGTTGCGGTTCGGTCACGACATGTCCGGTTGGTCGGGCAATGGGCGGACTGTCGGGGGTAAGCGAGTTGTTGGTGGAGTTGAAGGACTCTCATAATTCCAGCTGAGATGCGTGTTGGTTGGCTTCAGGGGCGAGTTGGGGGTGCCCGGAGCTGGAGCCGCGCGCGGTCCGAATCCGTTCAGCTGGGGGAGCCCCTTGACCGTGCCCGAAAGCATGCCCGAAGGCGTGCCCGAAGACCTTCCACCACAGTTCGGGGAGCCCGAGGCGTCTGCCGGCGCGCGGAAGCTGCCGCGCGCCGTCGGCATTGCGCTCGCGACCGCCGGGCTGCTCGCCGTGACCGCGACCAGTGCTGCCGTGACCGTCGCCGTCGGCAAGCCGGACCGGAGCCCGCGAGCGGTCGTGCTGGCCTCCGCGCCGCACAGCGTCCCGACGCCGACGACCGCTCCCGCACCCACGGCGGGTGCCACCCCGGTGCCCCTGCCGAGTACGCCGCCGGCGCCCGCTCCCGCACCGAGCAGCACCGTGCACGGCAGCGTCGACGGGGACACACACGGCGGCGACATCCGCTACTTCCTCCTCCCGATACCGGCCGGCGGCGAGTCGTACGGCTCCACCGACGGCGTCACGCTGACGTCGAAGGAGGTGGCGTCCGAGTTCGGGAACGCGGACGACATGGGGCACGTCCTCGACTCGTACGGCTACCAGGACGACGCGGCCGTCCGCCACTACCGCTCCGCCGACGGCCAGCAGGAGGTCACCTCCCGGCTGCTGCGCTTCAAGTCGGCGCGGATGGCGAAGGAGTTCGCCAAGGGCATGTCCTTCAAGTCGGGGGACTCCTTCGACATCGACGGTGACAGCGCCGCCCAGGGCATCGTGGTCAAGCCCGACCAGGACGGCTGGCTCGGCGAACTGATCGGCGTCTCGTCCGTCGGCGACGTCGAGTACCAGGTCACGGTGCTCGTGAAGGGCAACGCGGACAAGGCCCTGCTGATGGACGCGATGAAGCGGCAGCGCGATCAGCTGGCCAACGGTGGCTGAGCACCAGCCGGCCGCCGAGCCGGTCCCGTCCCCCGCAGCGCCGGAACCCACGCCCGCGCCTGAGTCCGTGCCCGCGCCTGAGTCCGTACCTGCCTTGGAGCACCCCGTGACCACCGAGCCCGCAGAGACTGCGGAGCCGTCAGAGCTGCCAGAGCTCGCAGCGCCCGCAGAAACTGCGGGGCTGTCAGAGCTGCCCGAGCCGTCCGAGCCGTCCGAGCCGTCCGAGTCAGCCGAGCCGTCAGAACCGGCCGAGCCGGCTGCGGCTCGGCGTCCCCGCACCGCCCGGCTGCTGGTCGCGGCGCTGCTGCTGGGGCCGTTGGTCGGCGGCGGTGTCGGTTACGCGATCCAGGCCGGCCGGCCCCGGACGCCGCTCCCGGCGCTCCGGGTGGGCGCGCCGCAGTACGTCGCCACCGTCGTCGACGGGAAGGGCGCGGTCGACGCGGGGCCGAAGCCGCTCAACATCGACGGTGACCTGCGCAAGCTGCTGATCAGCAAGCCCGCCGATGCGGACGACATGACCGACGGGCTCGGCGCCGACTCCGGCTGGGCCAGCGTCGGTGATGTCGCGCTGACCTACACCGATGCCGACGTCCGGTTCAGGGAGATGCTGTTCACCGGATTCCGCCGCGACGCGATCGCCAGCTGGAAGAAGAACGACACCGTCTACCGGGTCGAACTCGTCCAGTACGACGCGACCCACGTGGCCGAGGCGGTGAACGCCGTGTCGAGCAACGTGCCGGCGGACTCCCACCCGCTGGACGGGACGGTCGACGGCACGTACGACGCGCCCAGCACGCCCAGCACGTACTCCGAAACCCACGAGCAGTACTACTACGGGAAGGCGAGCGCCCGGCGCGGCGACGTGATCATGCGGGTCTCCATCTACTCCCCCAACCAGGTCAACGCCGATGAGCTCAAGGACATCGCCGAGCGTCAGTGGGAGCGGCTGGTATGAGTGAGATGACCGAAGCGAGTCCGATCCCCGAGCAGCAGGCCCCGGCCGAGCCCGCCGTGACACCTGCTGGGACACCTGCTGGGACGCCTACCGTGACACCTGCTGGGACACCCGGCAGGAGGCCCGGCCCGGCTCTGCGTATCGCGGCGGCCGTGGTCGCGGCCGCCCTGCTCGGCGTCGGTATCGGCGTGGGCGTCATCAAGGTCGAGTACGACGATGCCGCCCCCACCGCCGCGCCCGCTCCCGCCGCGCTGCCCAGCGCCTCGGCGAGCCCGTCCTTCGGCGCGAAGTCCAACGGCACCCACTTCGGGTCCATGCGCGACCTGTTGGTGCCGCTCCCCGAGGGGTACACCCTCGGGCCGGACGACGGCGCCTACGGCAACGACACCGAGCTGACGGCCGACCAGCGGACGGCCTGGATCGAGGACTCCGTCCGGGGCTACCCCCAGAAGCTGCAGGACGCCATCCGCAGCCAGTGGCAGCAGTTCCAGCTCAAGGGCGCCGGGATCCGCAGCTACGTCTCCCCGGACACCAGTTTCACGGTGACGATGTGGCTGCTCCAGTACCACCAGGACGCGGTCAAGGCCGACAACACCTGGGTGAGCGTGCTGGGTTCGGACTCCGGCCTGTTCCGGATCGGCCCGGACATCGCCGGGCACAGCGAGGCGCACTGCTACCTGCCGTTCGCCGATCCCGGCGCGAAGATCGACCGTCTGATCTGCTCGGCGGCCGAGGGCGATCTCCGGGTGGAGATGCGGGTGGAGGGCATCGCCCCGCTGCCCAAGGACAAGGCCGTGACCATCTTCAACCAGCAGCTCGACCGGCTGGCCCGCCCAGGAGCGTCCACATGACCGACCCGACCGACCCGATGGCGCCCGCCCACCCGACCGGCCCGGCCGAACCGACCGCCCCGACGGTCGTGACGGTCGCGGCCGACCCGACGGTCCCCGCCGACCTGACCGACCTCCTGGAGATGGCGGAGACGGCCGATTCGCCCGCCGTGGCGAAAGCTCGCAAGCCCAGGGGCCCGGCCGTGCTGCGGTGGAGTGCCGCCGTGCTAGTCCTGCTGCTGTCGGGTGCGGCGACGGGGTGGGCCGTGACCGTCCCCGAGCGTACGAAGCTCCCCGGTCTGGAGACGCCGAACGACGGCCGGTACGCGTTCCCCCAACTGACGCTGCCCCCACTGCCGTCGGGCAAGCCCAAGCCGAGCGATCCGGCCTCCGGCCAGCGTCACTACGCGGACCTGCGGCAGCTCCTGCTGCCCGCGCCGAAGGGCGCGACGGTACTCCAGGCCGCGTCCCCGTCACCGTCGGCCTCCGCAGCCCCGTCGGCGTCGGCCTCCGTGTCGGCCTCCGCCTCCGTCTCCGCCACGGCGAGTGCTGCCACCCGGGTGGGCCCGGCCTTGGCCGACTGGGTGCCCTGCACGGACTACGCCGTCGCGGACAAGAACACCGAGACGCTCAAGATCCTGCTGACGGAGAACGCCTGCCGCGCCGCCACCAAGCGCGTCTGGACGGCTGCGGACGGCACCCGTACCGAGATCTGGCTGCTGCACTTCGGCTCCGAGGACGAGGCTGCGGCTTTCAACTCCAAGGCGAGGGACGGCGATCTCCGAGCCGTCCCCGGCCTGACCTCGGCCAACGCGACGATCGACACGTCGATCGACGCCAAGTCGATCGTCGCGTTCACCTCCGGGACGGCGGGCGGCAAGGCCGAGCCGGTCGGCCGGGTCGCGTACCTGGACGAGGGTGACATCGAGGCGGAGATCGTGATGACCAACCCGAAGGGCGTCCCGCTGCAGGCGTTCCGTCAGGTGATGGTCCTCCAGGACGAGCTGCTCTCTTAGGCCCTGTCCGACCCGCTGCGCTGCACCCGGATGAGAGAGACGGGCCGATCCCCTAGGGGATCGGCCCGTCTCTCTCATCCCAAAGGTGCAGAGGCGCTTCGTCATCCCAGCTCATACCCCTGAGCGGCGTTGAGCGCTAGGTTGGTCGATGTGTCAACTGTCATCAAGACGGACGGCCTCACCAAGAGGTTCCCCCGGGTAACTGCCCTTGACCAGCTCACCGTTGAGGTGCGGCCGGGGGTGGTCGGCCTGGTGGGTTCGAACGGCGCGGGCAAGTCCACACTGATCAAGATCCTGCTCGGCCTGGCTCCGGCCACCGCCGGCACCGGCGAGGTTCTCGGCCTGGACATCGCCACCGAGGGCCCGGCCATCCGTGAGCTGGTCGGCTACATGCCGGAGCACGACTGCCTCCCACCGGACGTCTCCGCGACCGAGTTCGTGGTGCACATGGCGCGGATGGCCGGCCTGCCGGCCGCCGCCGCCCGGGAGCGGACGGCCGACACGCTGCGCCATGTCGGCCTCTACGAGGAGCGCTACCGCCCGATGGGCGGGTACTCCACCGGCATGAAGCAGCGCGTCAAGCTGGCCCAGGCGCTGGTCCACGACCCGAAGCTGGTGCTGCTGGACGAGCCGACCAACGGCCTCGACCCGGTGGGCCGCGACGACATGCTCGCGCTGATCCGTCGCGTCTACACCGACTTCGGCATCTCGGTGCTGGTCACCACCCACCTGCTCGGTGAGCTGGAACGCACCTGCGACCACCTGGTCGTCATCGACGGCGGCCGCCTGCTGCGCTCCTCCTCCACCGCCTCCTTCACCGAGGCCACCCAGCTGCTCGCCGTCGAGGTCACCGACCACCCGGACGACCTCACCCTCGACGCCGACGCGGCCGTCCGCGAGCGGCTCACCGCCGCCGGGCTGTCCGTGCGACCCGACTCCTCCCGGGTGCTGCTGGTGGACATCCGGGACGACGAGACGTACGACATCGTCCGCGACACCGTGGCCGACCTGGGCCTCGGGCTGGTGCGCCTGGAGCAGCGTCGGCACCGCGTCGCCGAGATCTTCACCGACGAGGTCCCGGCCACCGACGAGGTCCCGGCCGCCGAGGCCGCTCCGACCATCGACAACAACGCTCTGACGGGGGGCACCGCAGATGTCACTGCCTCCTGAGAGCAGGACGCCCGACACGGGCGTGATCCACAACATCGGGTACCGCGCCTACGCCGGCCCACGGCTGGGCCGCTCGTACGCCACCCGGTCGCTCTTCGTGCAGAGCCTGCGGGCTGCCTACGGCCTCGGCCGGTCCGGCAAGTCCAAGGTGCTGCCGATGCTGATGCTCGCGCTGCCCGTACTGGTGGCCGTGATCGTGGTCGTCGTCGCGATCATGAGGAAGTCCGATCAGCTCAGCACCGACTACCCGCAGTTCCCGAGCATCCTGGCGCTGCTGGTGGAGATCTTCCTGGCCGCTCAGGCGCCCGTGCTGCTCTCCCGCGACCTGCGGAACAACACCGTCCCGCTGTACTTCTCCCGCCCGATCACCCGGGGCGACTACGTCCGGGCGAAGTTCGCGGCGATGGTCAGCGCCATGATGATCGTCATGGGTGCGCCGCTGGTGGTGCTCTACCTGGGCTCGATGCTGGCCGGGCAGAACCTGGGCCACAACACCGGGCACTTCCTGATCGGGCTGGTCACCGCGCTGCTCTACGCGCTGGTGTACTCCTCGATCGGGCTGCTGATCGCGGCGAGCACGCCGCGCCGGGGCTTCGGGGTCGCCTCGATCATGGGCGTGCTGGTGGTCAGCAACATCATCGCGGGCATCGTCTACGCCCTCAGCGGCGGTCCGCACGGGGGCGACATCACCCAGTCGTCCGACTGGGCGGCGGTGATCTCCCCGTCGATGCTGGTGGAGAGCTTCGTCAACCAGGTCTTCACGCTGGCCACCGACACGGGCGCGGTCCGCGCGCCGGGCGCGTTCGGCGCCGTGGTCTTCGCGGTCGAGATCGCCGTCATCATCGCGGGCTCCTACTGGCTCGTCGACCGCCGATACCGGAAGATCTGAGAGGTCGTCATGGCTGTAATCACCATCGACAAGGTCTCCCGCTGGTTCGGCAACGTGGTCGCCGTGAACGACGTGTCGATGTCCATCGGTCCCGGCGTCACCGGCCTGCTCGGGCCGAACGGCGCGGGCAAGTCCACGCTGATCCACCTGATGAGCGGCTTCCTCGCCCCGTCGTCCGGCGCGGTCACCCTGGACGGCGTGCCGATCTGGCGCAACCAGGCGGTCTACCGCGCCATCGGTCTCGTCCCCGAGCGGGAGTCGATGTACGACCACCTGACGGGGTGGGAGTTCGTCCTCGCCAACGCCGAGCTGCACGGCCTCGCCGAGCCGGGCGCGGCGGCGGAGCGGGCGCTCGCGCTGGTCGAGATGGAGTACGCCCAGGAGCGCCAGACCGGCACGTACTCGAAGGGCATGAAGCAGCGGGTCAAGATGGCCTCGGCGCTGGTCCACGACCCGTCCGTGCTGCTGCTGGACGAGCCGTTCAACGGCATGGACCCGCGCCAGCGGCTGCACCTGATGGAGCTGCTGCGGCGCTTCGGGGCCGACGGCCGTACGGTGCTCTTCTCCTCGCACATCCTGGAGGAGGTCGAACAGCTCGCCCGGCACATCGAGGTCGTCGTGGCGGGCCGGCACGCCGCCTCCGGCGACTTCCGCAAGATCCGCCGCCTGATGACGGACCGCCCGCACCGCTACCTGGTCCGCTCCAGCGACGACCGCCGGCTCGCCGCCGCCCTGATCGCGGACGGGTCGACGGCCGGCATCGAACTCGACTTCCACGAGCGGGCGCTGCGCATCGAGGCGATCAACTTCCAGGGCTTCACCACCCTGCTGCCGAAGGTCGCCAAGCAGGCCGGCATCCGGCTCTACACCGTCTCCCCGGCCGACGAGTCGTTGGAGAGCGTCTTCTCCTACCTGGTCGCCTCCTGACGCCCAGCCGTCTCCAGATGCCCAGTCGTCTCCCGACGCCTGGTCGCCTCCTGACACCCTGGTCGTCTCCCCACTCCCAGTCCCTCAGAGTCCCTCAGAAGGGCCGAACCGTGAACGTGACCGTTGCCAGGCTGACCGTACGCGGCCTGCTGGGGCGCCGCCGGGGCATCCTGCTGCTGGTCGTTCCTGCGGTGTTGCTGGCGATCTCCGTCTTCGCGCGGAACTCCAGCGCCGACAAGCACGACCTCGCCGTCAACATCCTCGGCACGCTCTCGCTCGGCACCCTGGTGCCGATCCTCGGCCTGGTGGTCGGCACGGGCGTGATCTCCACCGAGATCGACGACGGCTCGATCGTCTACCTGCTGGCGAAGCCGCTGCCCCGCTGGAAGATCATCACCACCAAGCTGGCCGTCGCGGTCGTCACCACCTGGCTGTTCGCCGCCGTCCCGACGCTGCTGGCCGGCCTGATCATCTACGGGACGCAGGACACCCTCGCCATCGCCTTCACCCTGGCCGCCCTGGTCGCCGGGACGGCTTACAGCGCGGTGTTCCTGCTGCTCGGCGTGGTCACCCGGCACGCCGTGGTGGCCGGGCTGGCGTACGCGCTGGTCTGGGAGAGCCTGGTCGGCAACTTCGTCAAGGGCGCCAAGACGCTGAGCATCCAGCAGTGGGGCCTGTCCCTCGCCAAGTCCGTCGCCGCCCACGGCACGATCGACGCGACGGTCGCCGTGGGGGTGGCCGTCCCGCTGCTGATCGCGGTGACCGTCGCCGCGACCGTCTTCGCCTCCGTCAAGCTGGCCGGCTTCACCATGACGGCCGAGGACTGAGCGGCGACCGTAGGCGGGGCAGATCGACGGGTGCACGTGACGGGGCCCGGGAGCGACAGTCGGCTCCCGGGCCCCGTCACGTGGACCACCCGGTCAGAGCGTGCGGTTGCGCCCCGCGCCCCAACCCGCCACGGCGGCCACGCCGGCGAAGGCGAGCATCAGGATCAGCGGGAGGTTCCAGCTGCCCGTCGCCTGGTGCAGCGCGCCCGCGCCGACCGGGCCGGCCGCCGCCACCAGGTAGCCGACGGCCTGGGTCATCCCGCCGAGCTGGGCCGCACCCGCCGCGCTGCCGGTCCGGAGCACGATGAAGGCCAGCGCCAGGCCGAGCGAGCCGCCCTGGGCGACACCGAGTACGGCGGCGGAGACCCAGGCACCGGAGACGGGGGCGACCAGCAGGCCGGTGATCCCCACGATGTTGAGCGCGACCATGGTGACCGCCAGACCGCGCTGGCGGGTCATCCGCCCGGCGGCCAGCGGGACCAGGAACGCGCCGGCGACCTGTACCAGGTTGCTGAACGCGAAGACCAGACCGGCCTCGCCACGGTCCATGCCGTGGTCGGCCAGGATCGTCGGCATCCAGGCGACCAGGGTGTAGACGAGCAGCGAGGAGATGCCCATGAAGAGGCTGATCTGCCAGGCCAGCGGCGAACGCCAGATGCCCTCGATCGGCCGGCCGACGGGGGCGGCGGCCACCACCGCCTTCTCCTGACGGGCCCTCTTCTGCTGACGGGCGAGCAACACCTGCGGCAGCCAGGCGACGGCCGCGATCAGCGCCAGCAGCGACCAGGCGCCCAGCGAGGCCTGCCAGCCGCCGCCGAGCGTCTTCTCCAGCGGCACCGAGATGCCCGCCGCCAGTGTCGCGCCGACCAGCATGGTGGTCGAGTAGACGCCCGTCATGGTCGCGGCCTTGTCCGGGAACTCGCGCTTGACGAGGCCCGGCATCGAGACGTTGAGTACGGCGATCGCGACGCCGATGACCATGCAGCCCGCGTACAGCGCGGCCATCGAGGGCAGCACCCGCAGCAGCACGCCCGCGCCGAGCACCAGCACGGCGCCGAGCACCACCCGCTCCGTGCCGAAGCGCCGGGTCAGCCTCGGGGTGAGCGGCGCGCCCAGGCCCTGGAACAGCACCGGGACGGTGGTGATCAGGCCGCTGGCGGTGGACGACAGCCCGAAGGTCCGCTGCACCTCGCCGACCATCGGGGAGATGGCCGCCAGGCAGGCCCGCATGTTCAGCGCGACCAGCACGATGCCGAACAGCAGCAGAGCGGGGTGCGCGAGCTTGGTGCGCGTACGGACGGCTGGGGCGACGACCGGCTGATGGGCACGGGTGATCGTCATGATGTGGTTTCGCTCCGAGCAGGTGGTACCGGAAAAGTTCGTAAGAGAGGGGGCGGGCCGCGTTACTTCCGCGCCGCGATGGTGGCGAGCAGCTGCTCCACGGCCGCCGTCGGCTCCGCGAGCAGCTCGCGACACGCGGCCTCGGCCCGCTCGGGGTCGCCGCTCTCGATCGCGTCGACCAGGGCCTCGTGGGTGGCGACGACCACCTCGGGCATCTCGTGGTCGCCGAAGGCCGTCCGCATCGACTCGCGGACGGACGCGCCGAAGTACTGGTAGATCTCGGTCAGCGCCGGGTTGTGGGCGGCCTCGACCACGGCGGTGTGGAACTCGAGGTCGTGCTCGACGGTGGCCTCGCGGCCGGACCGGTCGGGCTGCGTCGCGATGATCTCGGCCTCGCGGGCCAGCGCGGCCCGCATCCGGGCGATGTCCTCGGGGGTGTGCCGGACGGCGGCCAGCCGGGCCGCCTCGGCCTCCAGCGCGGCCCGGACCTCCAGCACGTCCCGCACCCCGGAGCGCTGCACACCGCGCAGCACCGAGGCCGGATCGCTGGTACTCCGGACGAACGTGCCCTCACCCTGCCGCGACACCAGCATCCCGGCGTGCACCAGCACCCGGATCGCCTCGCGCACGGTGTTCCGTCCGACCTGCAGCCGCTCGGCCAACTCGTGCTCGGTCGGGATCTTCCCGCCCACGGGCCAGACGCCCGCCCCGAGCTGCTCACGCAGCTGCTCGATCGTGGCATCGACCAGCGACCGCCGCCCGGGCGCCTGCAGTCCACTGTTCGCACTGGTCACGGCAGGCTCCTCTCCGACGGTCGACCCAGTCATCCTACAACCACTTGCCCGGTCATCCTACAACTGCCGAGGGCATCCGCTCGCGCAGGTGCCCGGGCTCTGTGTGCCGGCCCGCACGCTGCTGCCACCGGCCGCCGTGGGACGTCGTCGGCGCGGCCGACGGGTGGAGGAAGTGGCTGAATTGTGGAGAAACGGCCGACGTCAGGCCCTGGTCCTCGGAGAGAGGTGCAACAGGCAGCCCGGGCGGTGGCTCCGCATTGGTGCCTTTATATGCTCCGCAGAAGCTCTTCGCGTCTGCACGAGGAAGTGGCCGGTCCCCCGGCGGGGTTCACGGCACGTGCACGGTGTCTGGGGCGTTGGCTTCTGCGCGCGGCGCGGGTGCCGATGGCTGTTCTTCCTGTCGGCCGGTGAAGGGTGTACGTATGTCAGGCGAGAGGCCGGGACCGTCCGACCATGACGCCGGATGGTGGAGTGACGGCGCCCCTCAGCAGGAGGACGCCTTCCACGTTCCGGAGCCCGGTCGGCCGGCAGAGCGGGCGGCACAGCAGGCGGGGCAGCGGGCGGGTCAACCGGCCGGGCCCAGGCCGGGTGGCCGGGCCGATGCCCGGCGGGCGCAGCAGGGCCGGGGTCCCGGTGCCGACGGCCTGGCCGTCGACGGCGGCCGGGCGGCCGCCAAGGCGGCGGCCGCGCGGGGCAACGGGCGTGGGAAGAAGAAGGGGAACCGCAAGAAGGTCGTCATCTGGACGACGGTCGGCGCGCTCGGTGTGATCGCCGCCACCAGCGGGGCGATCTACTTCAAGCTCAACGGCAACATCACCACCTTCGCCAGCGACGGTCTGAGCAAGGACCGCCCGGCGGCGGCCACGGCCGACGCCAACGGCAACACCCCGGTGAACGTGCTGCTGATCGGCTCCGACTCGCGCGGCGGCGACAACAAGAACCTCGGCGGTGGCGGCGACGCCGGTGCGCGCTCCGACACCACGATCCTGCTGCACGTCTACGCCGACCACAAGCACGCCGTCGGCATCTCCATCCCGCGCGACGCGCTGGTCAGCATCCCGCCGTGCAAGCTGCCCAACGGCAGCTGGACCAAGGCGCAGACCAACGTCATGTTCAACTCCGCCTTCGCGGTGGGCGACACCGAGCAGGGCAACCCGGCCTGTACCCAGAACGCGCTGGAGCAGCTGACCAACCTGCGGATCGACCACACCATCGTGGTCAACTTCGAGGGTTTCGCCACCATGACCAGCGCCATCGGCGGCATCCCGGTCTGCATGCCGAACGCCATCTACGAGGGTGACCTCGATCCCAACCTCGGCCACAAGGGCAACCAGATCTTCGCCAAGGGCGAGCAGACGGTCTCCGGTCAGCAGGCGCTGGACTACGTCCGGCTGCGCCACGGCGTCGGCGACGGTTCGGACATCGGCCGGATGAAGCGTCAGCAGGCCTTCCTGTCCTCGCTGATCAAGAGCGTCAAGAGCAAGGGCATGGACCCGACCACCCTGCTCCCGCTGGCCGATGCCGCGACCAAGTCGCTGGTGGTCGACAAGGGCCTGGGCTCGGCGGCCAGCCTGATGTCCTTCGCGCTGTCGATGAAGAGCATCGACCTGCACAACATCAAGTTCATCACCACGCCGTGGAAGTACGAGGGCCCCCGGGTCGCGCTGGTGCACCCGGACACCGAGCAGCTGTTCGCCGCGCTGCGGGCGGACCGGACGCTGGACGGCCAGGACGCCAGCGGCGGCAACACGGCGCCCGCCTCGCCGCCCACCACCCAGGCCGCGCCGACACCGGCCGACGCACCGGCCGACCCGGGCACGGTCAAGGGCGCGGGCATCCGGGTCGCCGTCTACAACGGGACCACCACGACGGGGTTGACCGGCAAGGCGGCCGGCACGCTCAAGGCGTCGAAGTTCACCGTCACCAGCATGGGCAACGCCGCTTCGCAGACCCACGCCACCACGGTCGTCCAGTACGGCCCCGGTGAGAAGGCCGCAGCCCAGACCGTCGCGGCGCTCTTCCCCGGCGCCACCGTCGAGGCGGCCACCCGGGCCGGCGTCAGCCTGGTGCTGGGCCAGGACTACGCGGACGGGGGCGGCTCCGGCGGCTCCGGTGGTGCGGGGCCGGCCTCCGCAGCCGCGCCCGGCCCGCTCCCGAGCAGCGTCAGCGCCGCCGCCCGCTCGGCCGACGACGACCCGTGCGCGAACGTCTCGTACGGGTGACGGGTTGACAGGCTGACGGGCGGACAGTCACCCGCCACTGACACCGCCGCCCGCCAGGAGGAACAGTCCTGGCGGGCGGCGGTGTCAGTCAGCCGGTTCAGCCGGTTCAGCCGGTTCCAGCAGGTTCGGCGGGCTCTCGGACGGTCTGGAAGAGCCGTTCCAGGACGACCGCGACGCCGTCCTCGTCGTTGCTGACGGTCACCTCGTCGGCGACGGCGAACAGCTGTTCGTGGGCGTTGGCCATCGCCACGCCGTGGGCGGCCCAGCCGAACATCGGTATGTCGTTCGGCATGTCGCCGAAGGCGATGGTCTGCGCCGCCTTGACGCCCAGCCGGTGGGCGGCGACGGCGAGGCCGGTGGCCTTGGTCAGACCGAGCGGCAGCAGCTCGACCACGCCCGGGCCGGCCATGATGACGCCGACCAGGTCGCCCGCCACCTCGCGGCCGATCCGGGCGAGTTCGTCGTCGGTCAGCCCGGGGTGCTGGATGTAGAGCTTGCTGATCGGCTTGGCGAGCAGCTCGGACTTGTCGACCCGGACGAGCGGCAGCTCGGAGCCGATCTGCAGCGCGTACCCGGGACCGGCCACCACCCCGCCGTCCAGTCCGTCCTCGTTGGCCGCGACCGCGAGCGGACCGGTCTCGGCCTCGATCTTCGCCAGGGCCAGCGCGGCCAGCTGCCGGTCCAGGGTGACGGAGGTGAGCAGCTGGTGTGCGCCCGCGTCGTAGACCTGGGCGCCCTGGCCGCAGACGGCGAGCCCGGTGTAGCCGATCTCGTCGAAGACCGGGCGGGCCCAGGTCGCGGAGCGGCCGGTGACGATGATGTGCAGCGCCCCGGCCGCGACGGCGGCGGCGAGGGCGGCGCGGGTACGGTCCGAGACGGTCTCCGCCGAGTTCAGCAGAGTGCCGTCCAGGTCGGTGGCGACCAGCCGGAAGGGCGGGCCGCCACCGGTGGAGACGTCGGGTCGGTGGCTGTTGGTGCTCATCTGCCGTACGTCTCCAAGGAGTTGCTGTTCAGTGCCGCTGCCGGTCGGTGCTACTTGACGGGCTCCAGAACGGTGCGTCCACCCAGGAACGGACGCAGCGCCTCCGGCACCAGGACCGAGCCGTCGGCCTGCTGGTGGTTCTCCAGGATGGCCACCATCACGCGCGGGACGGCGACCAGGGTGCCGTTCAGCGTCGCCAGCGGGCGGACCTTGCCGCCCTCCTCGCGCATCCGGATGGAGAGCCGGCGGGACTGGTACTCGGTGGTGTTCGAGGTGGAGGTCACCTCGCGGTACTTGCCCTGGGTGGGGATCCAGGCCTCGATGTCGAACTTCCGTGCCGCCGAGGCACCAAGGTCGCCGGAGGCGACGTCGATCACCCGGAAGGGCAGTTCGAGGGCGTTCAGGAAGTCCTTCTCCCACTGGAGCAGGCGGCGGTGCTCCGCCTCGGCCTCCTCCGGAGTGGTGTAGACGAACATCTCCACCTTCTCGAACTGGTGGACCCGGATGATGCCCCGGGTGTCCTTGCCGTACGTCCCGGCCTCGCGGCGGAAGCAGGAGGAGTACCCGGCGTAGCGCAGCGGTAGCTTCTCCACGTCGATGATCTCGTCCATGTGGTACGCGGCGAGCGGGACCTCGCTGGTGCCGACCAGGTAGCGGTCGTCGTCCGCCAGGAAGTAGACGTTCTCCGCCGCCTGGCCGAGGAAGCCGGTGCCGTCCATGGCAGCCGGGCGGACCAGGGCGGGGGTGATCATCGGGATGAAGCCGGCGGCGCCGGCCTGGGCCATCGCCATGTTGACGAGTGCGAGCTCCAGCAGCGCGCCGACGCCGGTCAGGTAGTAGGAGCGCGAGCCGGCCACCTTGGCGCCGCGCTCGGTGTCGATCGCGCCGAGGATCTGGCCCAGCTCGACGTGGTCCTTGGGCTCGAAGCCCTCGGCGGCGAAGTCGCGCGGGGTGCCGATCTCCTCCAGCGTGAGGAAGTCCTCCTCGCCGCCGACCGGAGCTGCCGGGTCGATCAGGTTGGCGAGCGAGCGGACGAGGCGCTCGGCCTCCTCCTTGGCCTCGGTCTGGGCCGCGTCGGCGGCCTTGACCTCGGCGGCCAGCTCGGAGGCGCGCTTGAGCAGCGCGGCCTTCTCGTCGCCCTGGGCGCTGCGGATCTGGTTGCCGAGCGACTTCTGCTCGTTGCGGAGCTCGTCGAAGCGACTGCCCGACGACCGGCGCCGTTCGTCGGCGGAGAGAAGGGCGTCGACCAGGTCGACGTCCTCACCACGGGCGCGCTGCGAGGCGCGCACTCGGTCTGGGTCCTCACGAAGCAGGCGAAGGTCAATCACGGGGCCCAGCCTACCGGGGAGAGGGGCCGCTACAGGAACGGGTTTCTCCGGTGATGTGCGGTCGCGAGGCCCGTCCCGTATGTCGCTTTCTGTCCCGATATCTGGCATCCTGCCCCAGCTCTGCCGCCGGGCCGTGGGTCCCGCCTGTGGATAACCCGCCTCATCTTGTGGATAACCGGCCCCGGGAGGGGCCTTATCCACAGGAGTTCGGCGGGGGCTGTGGATCGATGGAATGTGAGGGACTGAACGCCCGTCTGTAGAGGAATTGAGGTTTGAAACCCCGATTCACCTTCTCAGGCGAGGGAATTAGCGCACTCGGACGGGTGATTTGCTGGATCACGGGTGACTCTGGCCCGATTGGTCGAGTCTGGTCTGCTAGCTGATGATCTGACCGGTTCTCCAGTGGATATGCCGGTTTGTCGACTCGCCCCCGACCTGTGGATAACTGTGGATAACTTTCCACTCCGCCCGCCTGTGGACGGAGCTCCGGGCCTGTGGACAAGCCCTGGGCAGCGCCACGGGCGGTCGCTCCACCGCGCGGGTGAACTCACCCGCGTGTCGAAAAACGGCAGATTCTGCCGAATTCGATCAGAGTCGGTCGGATAGCTTCAGCCCGAGCACCACCCCGGAGCAGGTCACCCGACAGCGGTCAGAGTTCGCCGCGCCCGTCCAGGCAGCGGGAGAGCCAGTCGGCCGCCGCGCTGAAATCCTCGTCCGAGGTCCCCGCGCGACGGAACGACTGACGTCCTTCGTCGGCCCGGGGGTACGAACCCAGGAAACGCACCTTCGGGCAGATCCGCTTCAGCCCCATCAGCGCCTCGCTCACCCGCCGCTCGCTGAGGTGCCCCTCGCAGTCGATCAGGAAGCAGTAGTTGCCGAGCCCGCCGCCGGTCGGCCGGGACTCGATCCGCATCAGGTTGATCCCGCGCACCGCGAACTCCTGCAGCAGCTCCAGCAGCGCGCCCGGGTGGTCGTCCGGCAGCCAGACCACCATCGAGGTCTTGTCCGAGCCGGTCGGCGAGGAGACCCGGCCGGGCCGCCCGACCAGGACGAAGCGGGTGGTCGCGTTCGCGGCGTCGTGGATCTCGTTGACCAGCACGTCGAGCCCGTACAGCGGCGCGGCGAAGTCACCCGCGAAGGCACCGTCGAACCGGCCCTCCTGCACCAGCCGGGCGCCGTCGGCGTTGGAGGCGGAGGCCTCCCAGCGGGCGTCCGGCAGGTGGGCGGCGCTCCAGCGGCGGACCTGGGGCTGGGCGACCGGGTGGCTGGTGACGGTCTTGATGTCCGCCAGCTCGGTGCCGGGACGCACCAGCAGCGCGAAGGCGATCGGCAGCAGCACCTCGCGGTAGATCATCAGCGGCGTGCCACCGGCCAGCTCGTCACTGGTCGCGGTGACGGCGCCCTCGACGGAGTTCTCCACCGGCACGAACGCCCCGGCGGCCTCGCCGGCCCGTACGGCGTCCAGAACGGCCGGTACCGAGGCCATCGGCACCAGCTCCCGGGTCGCGGCCTCGGGCAGGGTGCGCAGCGCGGCCTCCGTGAAGGTGCCCGCAGGCCCGAGATAGGTGTAGCGGGTGGCCGACATGCCGCCTCCGTGCGAAAGGTGCGAAAGGGTGGTGCCGAAACGAGCCGAGTGCCCGGGGGTACCCGACTTGCCACCTTAGCCAGTCCGGGCGCCCGGCATCGCGGCGTTCCGCCTGCCGGGCAGCCCGGTCCCGTACCGGGGAGAGCCCGGTCAGCTCTCCAGCAGCGGCTGCCCCACGTACCCGCCCTCCGGCGCACCCGGCGGTACGGCGTACAGCCCGCTCGCCTCGTGCCGTAGGAAGCGGGACAGGCTGTCGCCGCGCGCCAGCCTGCGCTGGACGGGGACGAACCCGCGCACCGGGTCGGCCTGGAAGGCGACGAAGAGCAGCCCGGCGTCCAGCGAGCCGTCCGGCAGCAGCCCGTCCTGGTACGAGAAGCCCCGGCGCAGCATGGCGGCCCCGCCGTTGGAGGCGGGGGCGGCGATCCTGATGTGCGCGTCGGCGGGGATCGCGAGGATGCCGTCGGGGTTCTGCTTCGTCAGGTCGACGGGGGTGGACTCGGTGCCGCCGGAGAGCGGCGCGCCGTCGGACTTGCGGCGGCCGATCACCCGTTCCTGGCGATCTGTGGGCAGGTTCTCCCAGTTGTCCAGCAGCATCCGGATCCGCCGGAACACCGCGTACGAGCCGCCGGCCAGCCAGCCGGGGCCGTCGGCGAAGACCTTCGCGGTGAAGTCCGGCTCGCCGGCCCTGGGGTTGTTGGTGCCGTCCACCTGGCCCATCAGGTTGCGGCCCGTCATGGCGCGGTCGGTGGCGCCGGGCGTGCGGCTGAAGCCGCTCATCTGCCAGCGGAGGGTGGCCGCCCCGGCGGCCTGCTGCTGGAGCACCCGCAGCGCGTGGAAGGCGACGAGGGCGTCGTCCGCCCCGATCTGCACCCAGAGGTCGCCGTCGCCGCGCGCCGGGTCGAGCGCGTCCTCGGGGAAGGACGGCAGCGGGGTGAGCGCGGGCGGGCGCTGGGCGGTCAGCCCGGTCCGGTCGAACAGCGAGTGGCCGAAGCCGAAGGTGACGGTCAGCGCGCAGGGGCCCGCGTCCGTCGCGATCTGGTTCTCGTGCTCCCCGGCGGGTTCGCCGCGCGACAGCCGGGCGGCGGTGTCCGACCAGCGCTGCATCAGCTGCCGCAGCCCGTCCCGCCCGGCGCTGCCGGTGGCCGTCAGGTCGAAGGCGGCCAGCTGCACCCGGGCCTGCTGGGTCTGCAGGATCCCGGCCTGGTGGGTCCCGTGGAACGGGATCACCGCCCGGCCGAGCGGCGGCGGGCCGGGGGTGGTCGCCACCGCCCGGCCGCCCAGCACCTGCCCGCCCAGCACCTGCCCGCCCAGCACCCCGCCGACGGCACCGGCCGCCAGCCCGGCCCCGGCCCCGCCGAGCACCGCCCGCCGGGAGAACCCCATGCCCGGTCCGGTCATCCGATCTTCACCGACTTGGTCACGGTGGTCTGGTCGATGTCGGACGACCGTACGGTCACCGACACCACCCAGTCGCCCGCCAGCGGCAGCTGCGCCGTGCCGGACCAGCGTCCGGTGGCGGTCGGCAGCAGCGAGGCGGGCAGCGGCCCGAGGTCCCGGTCGGGCAAGGTGAAGGCGAGCTGTAGCTCGGGGACGGTGACGGGCTTCCCGGACGGGTCGTCCAGGCTCAGCGTCAGGGTGTTCTGGCCGGCGACGGCCGGCTTCAGGGTCACCGTGGCGGTGCCCTTGGCGGCCGGGTCCGTCCCGCCGGTGTCGTACGGGAGCTTGAGCTCGACGGTCTTCGCGGTGCCGGTGGGCGTGCCGGGGGCGGCCGTACCCGCCGGGGCGGGGGTGGCGGCGGAGGCGACCCGGCCGGGCGCGGAGTTGGTGAGCAGGGTGGTGACCACCAGCACCGCCACCGCGAGGGCGGCCTCGATCAGCACCGAGCGGCGGAGTCCGGCGTGGGCGGGGGTGCCGTCCTGGGCCTGCCGCAACTTCGCGTTGACGGTGGCCGCCCGCTGGCGGGCGAGCTGGGCCTGCCGGGCCGGGTCGGCCGACTCGGTCGCGGCACCGGCCTTGGTGGTCACAGCGGCGGTCACCGGCTCCAGGGCCGGGGTGTCCGCCGTGGCCGCCCGCAGCTTGGCCACCCAACCCCGGGAGAGCCACCCCACACCGACCAGCACGGCCACGCACCCGGTCTTGATCAGCAACAGCCGCCCGTACTCGGTGTCGACCAGCGCACTCCACGAGCCGAGGCCGCGCCAGGACTGGTAGACGCCGGTGACCACCAGCACCGCGACCGAGCCGAAGGCCAGCTTGGAGAAGCGCTCGACGGCGGCGACCTCCAGACCGTTCCGCAGCCCCACCAGCAGGGTGGCGAGCCCGCCGAGCCAGAGGGCCATCGCCAGCAGGTGCAGCACCCCGGCGGGCAGGGCGAGCCAGACCTGGATGCCGACTGCGGCGTGGTCCGCGCCGACCCAGGTGGCGGAGAGCGCGACGGCGAGCACCAGCCCGGCGACGCCGAGGCCGAGCCGGGCGTCCCGCAGCGGGCGTTCGGCGGCGCGGCGCTCCAGCAGGCGCAGCTCGTCGTCCTCGTCCTCGGTGTCCTTGGTGTCCCCGGGGGCCTCCGCCGGGTCGGGCTGCTGTCCGAGCTGCCCGACCAGCAGGGAGAGGAAGACGCCGCCCGCCGCGAGCAGCAGCAGCCGCGCCGAGAGCGCCGTGCCGATCCGCTCCTCCAGGGTCGCGCGGACCAGGGTGAGGTCCAGCGCCTGGCCGAGCCCGGTGCCCCGCTCGTACGGTCCGCGCAGCAGCAGGACGGCGACGGTGGCGACCAGCAGCGCCACCCAGCCGGTCATCAGCAGCCGCTGCACCTTGGCGACCGTCGCGCCCTTCGGCCAGCAGATCAGCACGAACGCGGCGACCCCGGCCAGCAGCGCGAACGCGGCGTACGCGACGACCCGGCCGGTGCCGTAGACGGCGGCGACCAGGCTGTCCGCCTTTCCGCCCTGGACGGCGTCGGCGGAGACCGTGGTGGTCGACGCGGCGCCGATCGAGAAGGTGAACGCGCCGCCGACGGGGTGCGAGTCCTCCGAGACCGCGCGCCAGGCGACGGTGTAAGTGCCGTTGGCCAGGCCGCTGTTCAGGCCGACCTGGGCGGTGTCGGACTTGCCGTCCGCATGGCCCGGATTGCCGGTGTCCACCGCCTTGCCGTCGGGGCTGAGCACCCGTACCGAGTCCGAGGAGAGCGTGACGCCCTCACTGAACGTCAGCGTCACGGCGGAGGGCGCGGTGGGGACCACCGAGTTCTCCGCCGGGTCGGTGGAGACCAGCGCGGCGTGGGCGGAGGCCGTACCGGCACCGCCGATCAGCAGGACCACCGCTGCGCCGAGCGCTGCGAGTAGGGCACCAAGCCTCTTCAGCATCTTGAGCTAGCTCCCTGGTCGGTAGGTGAGGGGTTTGACCGGTGCCTGGACGGAGATGGTCCGGCCCCTGGCGAAGGTCAGGTCGAGCTCCAGCACGTCGCCGACGGCGGGTGCCTTCGTCCAGCCCATGATCATCAGGTGGTTGCCGCCGCGTTCCAGCAGGAGTTTGCCGTGTGCCGCCACGGGGAGGGCGCCGACCTCCTCCATCGTGGTGTCGGTCGAGCGGTGCATGGTGACCGACTTGGCTCCCGGTGAGCTGACCTTGACCAGCTGGTCGGCGCCGGAGCCGATGTTCTGGACGGTCAGGTACCCCGCCGCCATCCCGCCCGGAGTGGCGGGCAGCGGGATGTAGGCGCCGGTGACGGCGACGTTGCTGTCGCCCGAGGTGCCCGGGCTGCAGGCGACCAGGACGGTCCCCGCGACGAGCACGGTGGCGAGCCCCGAGCCGATCAGCGCGCTGCGCCGGAACCGGCGGCTCATGCCGGGACCCCCTTGGCGAGCAGCGCCAGATCGTGCGCGTAGGTGTCGACGGAGCTGTTGCTCAGGTAGAGCAGGTGCGCCTTGTCGTCGGACGGGAGGAAGGCCAGCACCTGGGCGCCGTGGGTGGAGGTGACCGTGCCGTCCTTGTTCACGACCGGGTCCTCGACCATGATGCCGAGCGGCTTGGCGGCCGCCTTGACCTTCTCCAGGTCACCGGTGAGCCCCACGACGCTCTTCCCGAACGAGTCCAGCCAGGTGCGCAGCACCTTCGGGGTGTCCCGGGCGGGGTCGGTGGAGACGAAGACCACGTCGATCTTCTTCTGGTCCTCGGGGGAGAGCTTGGACATCGCCACCCCGATGTCGCCCATGGTCGTCGGGCAGACGTCCGGGCAGCTGGTGTAGCCGAAGAAGAGCAGCGTGGGGTGGCCCGCCGTCTGCTTGCGCAGGTCGAAGGGCTGCCCGGACGTGTCGTTCATGACCAGGTCGGGCTTGTCGAAGTGGTTGGTCAGCAGGGTGCCCTGGTAGGGGGAGTTGCTGCTCTCCTTGGTGACGGTGACGCTGCCGTCGGAGTTGCCGCCGGAGCCGCCGGAGCTCGATCCGCAGGCGGTGAGGGAGAGCGCGGCGGCCAGTACGAGGGCGGCGGCGCCGAGCAGGCGGGGGGTGGTGCTGCGTGCCATGGGTGAGTCCGATCGTGGGCTGCTGCGGCCGGCCGGGGCCGCGTGCCCTGCTGTGGGGGTACGCGGCCCCGGCCGACGGGGTGTCAGGAGGTGGCGGAGCTGCTCTTGCGACGCAGACCGGCCACGCCCAGCGCGGCCCCGGCCACGCCGACGACGATGCCGACCACGCCGAGGGTACGGGCGGTGGAGTCGGAGGACTTGGCGGCCGCCGTGTCGGATGTCTTGCCGTCCTGCGAGGCGGTGACCGCCGAGGCGCCGCCCATCTGGTGGCCGCCGACGCCGGCGGCGGCCTTGGCGAGGGTCAGCACGGGCGCGGGGTGGGCCGGCTCGGGCTGGCCGTCCTTGGCCTCGTCGATCCAGCGGACGACCTGGCCGTTGTCGTACGTCTGCAGGGCCTTGAAGGTCATCGAGTCTGCGTCGGTGGGCAGCGGGCCGAGCGAGACCTTGAACTCCTGGAACTGACCGGGACCGACCTTGCCGGTGGCGTCGGCGGTCCAGGTGATCTTGGAGACCGCCTCGGTGATCTCGCCGCTCTCGGTCTTGACCGGCTTGTCGAGCTTGGTCTTCTCCAGGGTCGCCGTCCAGCCCGGCAGCGGCATGGTGCGTACCGACGAGAGCGGGTGGTCGAGCGGCAGCGAAACCTCGATCTTGGTGGTGCTCGCGGTGTCGCTCTCGTCCGGCACCCGGAAGGCGACGGCGGTGTAGCCGCCCTGGGTGGCGGCGCCGGGCTGAACGGTCACGTGCGCGAAGGCGGGGGCGGTCAGCGCGATGACGGCCGATCCGGCGACGGCGGCGACAGCGGCGAGGCGGCGGGCAGGAGTGGTACGCATATGAAGTTCTCCGACGGAGACGGGCACGCGGCAGGCCGCGGGAGCGGCGCGCGTGCGCAGGGGCTGCGGGTGAGGCCGTCCCGGGTGCGTCGAATGACGACCCGTCCGGCTGCGCGGGCGCGCGACCCGAGCTCCCGTGGGAGCCGTGGTCAGCGCGCGAACGCGGCCACCGGCGGGCCCCGCCGGATCAGGCTGTGCCGCAGTGCGGCGGCGACGGGCAGCCGCCAGTCCTCGGCGCGCTCCGGGCCGGGCCCGGTCGGGCGGCGGTCGGTGGCGGTGCCGAGCAGCAGGGCCGCAAGCAGCGCGAACGCCGTCCGCAGCGGGGCGGCGTACTCCTGGGCGACGGTCGCGGTCAGCCGGACCAGCCGCCAGAGCGTGGCCTCGCCACGGCGCAGCCACCAGCCGGCCAGCAGGGCGGCGGCGAGGTGGCCGAGCAGCATCGCGGTGGACATCCCGAGCAGGCCCGGGTGCGGGACGGCGGCGGTGGCCGTGTACGCCTGCGGGTCGAGACCGGCGGCGCGCACCACCTGCTCCGGGGTGGTGTCCAGCGGTACGAGGGTGAGCCCGCCGTGCGGCGAGTCGTGGCAGAGCAGCCGGCCGGCGACCTGGGGGAGCGTCATGGCGCCGCCCATTCCCACGCCCCCGCCCATGCCCGGCATGGCTGTTGCGAAGCCGAAGCCGGGGAGGTTGTGGAACAGCAGGTGCAGCCCGAACTGACCGGCGCCGAGCGCGCCGGAGATCGCGAGCAGCGAGCGCTCCCGCCCGCCGAGCAGCGCGGCGAGCGCGCAGACCACGGCGAAACCGGCCACGAGCGCGGGCACCGCCACCTCACCGCCACCGCCCAGGGCGTGCCCGGCGGCGGCGACCAGGGTGCACACCAGGGCGAACGGCACCGCACGCGCGATCCGCAGATCCCAGGCGGCGGCAGCGACCGGCGCTCCGTGCGTCCGGGAGCGCGGCGCGGCGGCGCCGGTGCGCGGGGCGGTGTGGTCGACGTTCATGGCCGGCTCATCCTCTCACCGCCTACATCCAGGCCTCAGGGAGGGTCGAGGAAATTCATCTCATTGCTCCGTTCGGCCCCGGCGTGCACGCCGACCCGTGCGCCGATCGGCACACCCTTCAGCCCCAGTCCATCCGCCGAACGGGCGATCCCGGGCCCACGACACGATTCACCGCCTGATCGGTCGGAGATACCTAGTTGTATGTGGAGCCGCAGCCAGGAGGGACCTCCCGTGGACATCTGGTGGACTCTGCACCTCAAGCGCGACCCGGCCAGCGTCCCGTTGGCCCGGCGCATCCTGCTCGGCGCGATGGACAGTGCCGGCGTGGACCCGCAGGTCTCGTACGACCTCGGCATCGCCCTCACCGAAGCGTGCGCCAACGCCGTCGAGCACGCCGTCGGCGGCCGGCCCGACGAGGGCTTCCAGGTCACCGCGTCGATTTCGGGCGACCGGCTGCGCATCGAGGTGATCGACTCCGGCCCCGGGCTGCCGTCGGCCGTGCCCGCCGCCCCGCAGCCGCCACTGCCCCGGCTGCGCCGCCAGCCCGTCCCGTCCGTCCGCCCCGGCGGCCGGAACCGTACCCGGCGAGGCCGCGCCACCCTGCCCGCCCCGGCGCTGACGGCCGCCCGCCCGCGCAGTGACCGCCCGGCCCCGTACGACACCCACGTCCTGTCGGCCGTCCGCCCCACGCCCACCGCGACCTGCCTGCCGGACCTGGACACCCTCCCCGACCTCAACGCGGAGAGCGGCCGGGGCCTCTTCCTGATCCACGCCCTCACCGACCACGTCCAGCTCCGCAACCACCCGCTGCGCGGCGCCATCGTGAGCTTCGACAAGGTCCTCAAGTGGCAGGACGACGCGGCTCTGCGACTGGCGTCCTGATCAGTAACCGGTTCTCGGCAGCCGCAGGGTGAAGACCGCGCCCTCCCCGGGCCGGCTGGTCGCGGTCACCGTTCCGCCGTGGGCCTGCGCGAGCTGGCGCACGATGGCCAGGCCCAGGCCGCTGCCGCCGGTCTGGCGGCTGCGGGACTTCTCGGCCCGCCAGAACCGGTCGAAGACATGGGGCAGTTCATCCGGACCGATGCCCGTGCCGGTGTCCGTCACCTCGATGACCAGTTCGTCGCCCACCGGGCGGGCCCCGACCGTGACACTCCCGCCGCTCGGCGTGTGCCGTACGGCGTTGTCCAGCAGGTTCCCGACGGCTTGGCGCAGCCGCACCGGGTCGGCCGTCAACTCGGCTTCCCCGTCCGTTTCCCCGTCCGCTTCCCCATCCATGGGCAGCACGCTCAGGAGCACGCCGGCGGCCTCGGCACGGGCCCGGTGGGCTGCGGCGGCCTGGTCGAGGAGTTCGGCGATCCGGATCGGCTCGCGGTGCAGGCGGAAGCTGTCGGCGTCGGCCGCCGCCAGGTCCCGCAGGTCGTCGATGATGTGCTGCAGCAGCAGCGCCTCCTCCAGCAGCGACGCGATCAACGCCCGGTCCGGGGTCGCCACGCCGTCCTGGGTCGCCTCCAGCCAGCCCCGGATGTTGCTGAGCGGCGTGCGCAGTTCGTGCGCGACGTCGCTGACCATCGCCTTGCGCTGCTCCTCGATCCGCTCGCGGCGTTCGGAGAGGTCGTTGAACGCGGCGGCCAGGTAGCCGATCTCGTCGTTGCCGGTCACCGGGACGCGGGCGTGCGGTTCGGTGGGGTGCTGGGCGGCGTCGGTCAGCGCGCGCAGCGGCCGGACCAGCCGGGTGGCGAGGAGGACCGAGACCGCCACGGTGAGGGCCAGGACCAGGCCGGTGACGCCGGCGATGCGCAGGGTCCCGGCTCGGGTCAGGTGGAAGGCGGGGGTGGCGGTGCCGTTCCGGTCGCTGATGAACAGCAGTGCGGCGGGGGCGACATAGGGCGCGAGTTGCTGGCGGCGGCTGGAGTCGACACAGGCCGCCACGGCCCGATCGGCGCTGTCGGCACTCGGGTTCGGCGGTGCGCCGGGTGCGGCCGTCGGGGAGGTGGTGGGGGCGCCGGGCGGGGTGACGGGACCGACGGAGGACTGCCCCGGGCTCGTCACCCGGGGGCTCTGCACCACCCCGCCGGGGCCGATGCCGAGCTTGACCGGCCCCAGCCCCTGGGGCGACAGACAGGCGTCGACCAGCTCGCCGAGCCTGCTCAGAGCCTGCTGCTCGGTCGGGGTGGGAGCGGACAGTCGGGGGAGGGCGCAGGTGCTCGAGGTGCTGTCGTCGGGGGCGAGCCCGGCGACGCTCACGTTCGGTCGGCCGCTGGGGTCGGTGCCGGTCTCGGCGGCGAATCCGCGCGTGCGCAGGCAGTCGGCGGTCGCACCGGCCTCCGAGCGCAGGTGGGCGCGTTCTCCGGGGGAGAGGGCGAACGGCCCGACGGCGCGCGGGTCGATGCGGGTGGTGCCGCCGGTCGGTGCCAGTCTCTGGTCCACGTCGAGCGGGTCGATCACCGCCGACACGTCGGACGGGACGGGCGAACCGTGCGGGGCGGCGGAGCCGGCTATGGGTTGGCGGCTCCGATCGGTCAGGGTGATATGACGGCCCGTCTGTTTCGTCAGGTCCGCCAGCACGGCGCCGGCGCCGTCCCAGTTCTGGTGGGTCGCGGCGTAGCCGAGCAGGGTCTCGTAGATACCGGCGTCGCCGGAGAGGGTCTGGACCTGTTCCTGCCGGATCTCCTGTGACGTGGTGTTCACCGCCAGCCAGGCGGTGGCCGCGACCGAGCAGACGGCGACCAGGATCGAGGCGGCCAGCAGCCTGACCAGCAGGCTCTTGCGCAGCGGTACCCTACGGCGCACGGTGGCGGCCGCCCGTGCCGTCGGTGAGCTTGTAGCCGACCCCGAAGACGGTCAGCAGGCGCACCGGGTGCCGGGGGTCGGGTTCGACCTTCTTGCGCAGGTTCATGATGTGCACGTCGATGGTCCGTTCGGAGATGTACTGGCCGAACCCGCCGATGCCGCCCAGGAGTTGCGCCCGGCTGAAGACCTGCTCGGGGTGCTCGGCCAGGGTGCGGAGCAGCTCGAACTCCCCTGGTGTGCACGGCACTTGGCTCCCGGCGATGCGAACCTCGTGGCGGTCGGGGTCCACCGTGAGCTCGCCGACCCGCAGCACCGGGTCGGCCGGGCTCTGGGTCTGCGCCCGCTGCGAGCGTCGGAGCAGGACGCGCACCCGGGCCATCAGCTCACGGGGGCTGAACGGTTTGGTCATGTAGTCGTCGGCGCCCAGGTCGAGTCCGAGCAGCAGGTCGTCCTCGGCGGACCGGGCGGTCAGCATCAGGATCGGGAGTTCGGACTCGCGGCGCAGGATGCGGCACACGTCGAGGCCGTCCACCCGGGGCATCATCACATCGACGACGAGCAGGTCCGGTTCACGCCGCCGGACCTCGTCGATCGCCGCGCGTCCGTCGTGGACGACGGCGGCGGTGTGGCCCTCCCGCTCCAGATAGCGGCGGATGAGCTCGGCCTGCTTCGGGTCGTCCTCGGCCACCAGGACATATGCGCTCACGTTTTCGATCATAGGTGAGCCAGTGTTCCGGCCCGGTGGCGTGACCTGCCATCAGGTCATCGGAATCGAAAGACATCCTGACAGGTCCTTCATATCTGTTGGCGATCATCGCAGCCATGCCGAAGTCAACTGATGATCGTTCCCAGCGCCGCCCAGAGCGCCGTACAGAGCGCCGGACGCTGCGGACCGCCGTGCTTTCCGCTGCTCTGCTGGTCCCGCTGGCCGCGCTGACGGCGTGCGGTGCCGGCTCGGGCGCGCAGAGCAGCGGACAGGTCTCCGCCGTGGCCGCGCTGCCGAGCACCGCAGCTCCGAGCTCGCCCGCCGCAGGTGCGTCCCCCGCGACCGGCGCGGCCTCCGGTGCCCCGGACCCCGGGTCCACCGCCGACCGCCCCCAGGAGCGGCTGGACGACACGAACGCGCGCGACGCACAGCTCTGGGGCAGCTACTTCGCCTGCCTGGGTGCCAACGGAGTCCCCCTGACGGGCGGGATCTCCTACCCCGGACAGCCCTCGTACAAGCAGCCGGCCGCAGACGCCGTCATCCCCCAGGCCGCCAAGACGGCCTGCCTGCCCAAGATGCCAGTGGTACCGCCGCAGACGGACCCGAAGCAGAACCCGAACTTCAGCGCCGATTTCAGCGCCTGGGTCAACTGCATCAACAACAAGGGGTTGAAGGTCAAGGCCTATGGCACTGCGGGCAGCGGGAACAGCGGGTGGAGCTACGACGGGACGCCGACGATGCCCAAGGCACAGCAGGACCAGGTGATATCGGCCTGCAAGGTGGAGGCGTTCAATGGCAGCGGGCACTGACACCGGGAGCGCCGACATCGACGACGGCGCTGCCACCGAGCCACCCCCGCGTCGCACCCGGAAGCGGCGCGTGGCCGTGATCGTCGCCCTTGCCGTGACAGTCGGCATCGGAGCGGGCGCGGTGGGCCTGAGCAGCCGGGGAAAGCCGTCCGCAGTCGCGAGTAGCGCCGCGCAGGTGCGGACGATCGCCGTGGTCAGGACGGACCTGTCGAACACCCGGAGCATGAGCGGCACCCTGGGTTTCGGCACGCCGCAGACACTGACGGGTGCCAAGCAGGGCATCATCACCGCGCTGCCCGCCGCTGGAACCACCGTGACCAGGGGTCAGCAGCTGTACCGGGTGAACGACTTGCCGGTGCCGCTCTTCTACGGCGGAACGCCGCTGTTCCGATCCCTCGACAGGCCCGGCCTGGTGGGTCGGGACGTCGAGGTGGTCGCCAGCAACCTACAGGCCCTCGGCTACGACGTCGGGTCGCAGCCGAGAGCCGGAACCGTGATCACCCAGCCGGCGGCCGAGCAGGCGTTGGGCAGCACGAGCCCGTCCGGCGGGGCGAGCACAGCGCCGACCACGGGCGGCACAAGCGCGCCCAGCGGCGGGCCGACCGCTCCGAGCGCCGGCGGCGGCACGCCGGGGGCGCCGACCCGGATCACGGTGGAATCGGGCGACGGGGTTGTCACCAAGTCCCTGATCGCCGCGATCAAGCGTTGGCAGAAGGCCGTCGGCCTGCAGCCGACGGGAAGCCTCGGCATCGGCGACGTGGTGGTGCTGCCGGGCGAGATCCGGATCGGCACCCTGCAGACGCAGCTCGGCAGGCCGGGGACCGAGGCGCTGATGTCGGTCACGCCGACCGGCAAGGTGGTGACCGTGCCGGTGGATGCGGCGAATGTCGGCTCGATCAAGCAGGGCGACAAGGTGACCATCACCCTGCCCGACAACTCGGCGACACCGGGCACGGTCAGCGGCATCGGTACTGCCGTCCAAGGAAGCGCCGGAAGCGGTTCGGGTTCGGGTGGCGGGCCGAACAGCCCGCCCACGGTCACTGTGACCGTGGCCATCGACGACCCCTCGGCGGTGAAGAGCTTCGACTCGGCCACCGTCCAGGTGGCCTTCGTGTCGGGGACGGCGGCCGGGGTGCTGGCCGTTCCCGTCGCCGCGCTCCTCGCGCTCAGTGGCGGCGGCTACGCCGTGCAACTCCGGAGCGGCGGGCTGGTGGCGGTCCAGACCGGCATGTTCGCGATGGGCCTGGTGGCGATCACCGGCAACGGCATCGCGGAGGGTACCCAGGTGGTGACCACCTCATGACTCCGGTGCTTGTGGTGCGCGGGGCCGCGATGGCCTATCCGGGCGGAGTCCGGGCCCTGGACGACGTCTCGCTGACCATCGACGAGGGTGAACTGCTGGCCATCCTCGGACCGTCCGGCTCGGGAAAGTCCACCCTGCTCAACATCATGGGCACCTTGGACCGGCCGACCAGCGGCACGGTCGAGATAGGCGGCCACGACATCGCCCAGCTCTCCGACCGCCGGCTGTCCGCGCTGCGCGGACGCTGGCTGGGCTTCGTGTTCCAGCAGTTCCACCTCACGGACGGGCTCAGCGCTGCGGAGAACGTGGCCACCGGGCTGCTCTACGCCGGAGTGCCACGCCGCCGACGGGGTCCACTGGCGTTGGAAGCGCTGGGCCGGGTCGGTCTGGCGCACCGGGTCGGGCACCTGCCGCACCAGCTCTCCGGCGGCGAGCGGCAGCGGGTGGCGATCGCCCGGGCGTTGGTCAACGAGCCCGCCCTGGTGCTCGCGGACGAGCCGACCGGCGCCCTGGACACCGCCAACGGCAGAGCGGTCCTGGCTCTGCTGACCAAGCTGAACGACGAGGGAACCACCATCGCGATCATCACCCACGACCGAGGTATCGCAGAACTGATGCCACGTCAGATATCCATCCTGGACGGGCGCCTGGTGTCCGACAGCCGTACCGGGATCAGCGCATGAGCAGCGGCGGCTCCCACAACAGCGGCACCCACAACAGCGGCACCCACAGCGGCGGCTCCCACAAGGGCGACACCCACAGCAGGTCCGTCGGCGGGTCCGTCAGCAGGTCCGTGGCGAACCGGACCAAGCCGGTGCGGTTGGCCCCGGCCGACATTCTCGGACTCGGACTGCTGGGCATCCGCACCCGGAAGGCGCGGGCGGCGCTGTCGGCCCTGGGTATCTCCATCGGCATCGCCACGATGATCATCGTCATGGGCATTCCGGCGTCCAGTCAGAAGGCCCTGCTGGACCGGCTGTCGGCGCTGGGCACCAACATGCTGCAGGCCACGGCCGACCCCGGCCAGAACCCTCCGGTGGTCTTCCCGCCCGAATCGCCGGACATGGTCGCCCGGATCGGCCCGGTGACCATCGCCAGTGCGGTCGCCAACACCAACACCGTCGTCGCACGCTCCGACAAGGTCGACCCCGACAACGACACCGGCCTCGCCGTACTGGCAGGCAAGCTGAACCTGCTGCAGGCGATCAACGGCAAGGTGCGGTCGGGCCGCTTCCTCGACGCGGCCACCGAGCGGTTCCCCACCACGGTGCTGGGCTCGGCGGCCGCGTCCCGACTCGGCATCACCACGCTGCCGCCCGATCGGCCCGCCCCGCAGGTCTACATCGACAACCACTGGTTCACCGTCATCGGGATCCTCGCCCCGGTGCCGCTGGCTCCGGACATCGACCACTCGGTGCTGGTCGGCTGGGACGCCGCGAAGGCGCAGCTGGGCTTCAACGGCAACCCCACCGTGATCTACGTCCAAGCCCAGGAAGCACAGATCGAAGCGGTACGCGCGGTGATGCCCGCCACCATCGATCCGCAGCAGCCGGACCTGGTGCAGGTCAGCCGGCCCTCCGATGCGCTGGCCGCGAAAAGGGACACCCAGACCGCCTTCTCCGCGTTGTTCCTCGGCCTTGCGGGTGTGGCCCTGCTGGTCGGGGGTATCGGCGTGGCCAACACCATGGTCATCTCGGTGCTGGAGCGGCGCAAGGAGATCGGACTGCGCCGGGCACTGGGCGCCAACCGAGGGCAGATCCGTGGCCAGTTCCTCACCGAGTCGGTGGCGCTGTCCGGGCTCGGGGGAATCGCCGGCACCGTCATCGGTGCCCTCGTGACCTTCGGCTACGCCACCTACCAGGGCTGGCCGCTGGTCATCCCGCTCCAAGCGCTGCTCGGCGGCATCGGCGGGGCGGTCGTGGTCGGCGTGGTGGCGGGCGTCTACCCGTCGATCCGCGCCTCACGGCTCACCCCCACCGAGGCCCTGGCCTCGACCTGACTCGGGGGCGTGCTCCGGGGGCGTGCTCCAGTGGCGTGCTCCGGCTCCGGCGCCCGGTCCTACCGTCCGCGGGAGACGACGCCGCGCGCGAGACCAGCGAGGTTGGTCAGCTTGGCGGCTTCGAAGGCGCTGTACGTCCCGCCCGCGATCAGCTGGAACTTGACGCCTTCGCGGCCGTCGGGGCGCTCGTAGCCGTCGGGGAGAAAGCGGCGGTAGTGCTCGACGGCCTGTTGGAAGAACTGCGGGCGCTCGGTACGGGAGAGGCATCCGGAGAGGTTGAGGACGAAGAGGCAGTGACGGATCATCCGGGTGAAGAGGAAGGGGGCCGCCGCGTCCAGCCCGCCGTGCCCCTTGAGCAGGCCGAAGCTCTCCTCGTACCGGTTGAAGACGTCGAAGTGGGTGCCGCCGGGCGACCCTGCGGGGTGCTGGGTGAGCCGTCGGCTGATCTGGACGCACTCCCACTTCAGCACGGCGATCCGGTCGGCGCCGAGCAGGGCGCGGTGCACGACCGCGATTTCCTCGTGGAGACCGTCCGGGAAGGCGAGCGCCTGCCGGATCCACAGGTCGCGGCGGAGCAAGCGGTCCCAGGCGTAGGCGGGCACACCGAACAGCTCGGGATGGTCGATAGGGGTGAAGGGGTTCCGGCCCAGCAGGGACAGCACCCCCTCTGCGGTACCGGGCCAGGAGCGGCCGCGATGCAGGCGGGTGTGGCCGAAGAGGAGGATGTCCGGTTCGTCGGCGGTCTGTAGTCGGTCGGCCATGGCCTGGAGCGTTGCGCCCTTGACGATGTGGTCGCTGTCCAGGAAGAGCAGGTAGTCGCCGGTGGCGTGTTCGGCTCCCGCGTTGCGGACCTGGCCGATACCGACGGAGCCGTCCAGCTGCACGACGGACACCCGTCCATCGCGCTGGGCGTAGGCGTCGACCAGGTCGGCGGGACATTCTGCGGAGCGATCCAGGACCACGATGACCTCCACATCCCGGAAGGACTGGGTCAGGATCGATTTCAGGCAGTTCTCGAGGGACCCTTGAAGGTCGTGGGCGGCCACAATGACACTGATCAGCGGGGAGGGAAGCACGGTGCCCGAAGGTAGGGTGGTGGCCCGCGTCCCGGCAAGGGCCACCGGGCGCTCCGGCCACATCACCATGCAAAAAGCCGTACCCCCTCACGCCGTCTTCGCGAGTTGGACGCACGGCTGGGGAACGACGGCTGTCGCCACGCACCCGCTTCGCCGCCGGTGTGCGCGGACCCGTCAGAGGTCGTGCGCGGCGGCGCAACTGTGTGCGAAGGGATTTGCCTAGCGTTGGTAGTGGCGAATCAGGGGTGCCACCGGAGTACGCCCGCCCTCGACCACAGGAGGCCGTACATGAGCCAGGATCTGCGCACAGTCATGCGGCACTTCGCCACCGGGGTCTGCGTGGTCAGCACGTTCTCGGACCGCTCCGGGACCCGTCAGCACGACGCCGTCACGGTCAACTCGCTCACCTCGGTCTCGCTCGATCCGGCCCTCATATCGCTCTGCTTCCGGCTCGACTCGCGCTTCCTCAAGGATCTGCGGGAGTCCCGGGTCTGGGGTGTCTCGATCCTCTGCGGCGAGTCCGAGGCGGAGGCCAGGGCCTTCGCCCGGGACGCGGAGTCCCGGCGGGTCGCCCTGGACGAGACGCCGCACAGCCTGGGCGAACAGACCGGCGTGGTGCTGCTCGAGGCGGCCGGCTGGATGGAGTGCACCTTCCGCGACGAACTCGTCATCGGCGACCACGTGATGGTCATCGGCGAGGTGGTCCGACTCGGCTCGCGCGACTCCCGTGGGCCGCTCATCTTCCTGCAGGGCGGGTTCCACACGCTGGAGCTCGAAACTGCCTGACGATTCGTCAGGAAGCGGCTCCAGTACGCGCGACAGGCCGCCGAGCCGACCGGACACCGGGCAGCTCGGCGGCCTGTCGTCTGCGTGCGAGTCGTCCAGGCGCTGGGAGCCGGCGTCCGGAGAGCGAGCCCGGCGTCGCCGAACTCGCTCTCCGCACAGGTCAGTTGGTCGGGTTGAACGGTGAGGGCGCGTGGAAGCGCCAGCGCAGCGGGGTGAAGTTGTCCACCTGGATGATTCGCTCGACGTCGAACTCGACCATGCGCAGCGCTCCCGGGACGACCTTCGCGCGGTCCTGGTCCCAGTCGATCCGGGCCTTGCCGGTGACGTGCAGGGCGTGGCCCCGCTCCCAGTCGAGGAAGGTCAGCCCGCAGGCCGGGTCCAACTGCAGGTTGCCGAGGGTCATGTAGAAGGAGTTGCCGAAGTAGTCCGGCCAGGCGAGCCTGTTCGGCGATACGACCTGGACGAAGCCGGGTTCGCCGCCCCGGTGCGAGGCGTCCGCGCCCTGTTCGGGCGCCCGGCTCGCGATGAAGAAGGTGTCGGCCTCGGTGATCCAGCGCTGCTGGGCCTCGTCGAGCTCGGTGGAGTGGTGGGCGACGGGCGCGGTGAGCTCGGTGTCGTCCGGGCGCAGTGCGCGCTGCTGCAGGTACTTGGGGCAGTTGCCGAGCACCTGCTCGGTGACGACCACCAGGCGGTCGCCGTCCCGCTTGGCCACGCCGTTGATCCGGACGCGCCGGCTGCTCTGCGGCTCGATGACCAGGATCCCGATGTCGCGGACGCGGTCGAAGACCCCGTCGAGCGGGTCGCCCGGTACGGGCACCGCGTTGATGGACATGGTGGTCTCGTTCAACGTCTGCACGAAGCCGCGCGGCCCGGTGACCACTGTCGACCAGGCGGCTCCGTCGTCGTCCACCGCGCCGATCACCAGCATCCGCTGCCGCTGCATGAACTGGTCGAAGCCGGGCGGGATTTCGGCGCTGAACATGGGGGAGCCCCAGCCGGCCCGGCCTTCTCCGGCCCGTTGCTGGACGGCCCGCTCGCCCGGGTGGTTCGCTGTCCTGACCATTGGTCAGCCCCTTTCCTGTGAAGTGGTCCCGGCCGGGTGCCGGCCCGGTGCGTCGGGTGCGTGTATGTCGGGTGCGTGTGTGTCGGGTGCGTCGAAAAGGGGCCGGACTCGGGATTCCCCGAACCCGGCCCCGCTGGTCGCGCTGGTTCGGACCCGCAGGTCAGGCGCTCGCGCCGATCAGCAGCACGGTGTCGACCACGCGGTTGGAGAAGCCCCATTCATTGTCGTACCAGCCGACGATCTTCACCTGGCGACCGCCGACGACCTTCGTCAGGCCCGAGTCGAAGATGCAGGAGGACGGGTCGGTGACGATGTCGCTGGAGACGATCGGCTCGTCGGTGTAGCGCAGGATGCCGGACAGCGGGCCTTCGGCGGCCGCCGCGAACAGTGCGTTGACCTCCTCGACCGTGGTGTCCCGGCCGACCACGACGGTCAGGTCGGTGGCCGAGCCGACGGTGACGGGCACCCGCAGTGCGTAGCCGTCCAGCTTGCCGTTGAGCGAGGGGAGCACCTGGCCGATGGCCTTGGCCGCACCCGTGCTGGTCGGCACGATGTTGTCGGCGGCGGCGCGGGCCCGCCGGAGGTCCTTGTGCGGGCCGTCCTGGAGGTTCTGGTCCTGGGTGTAGGCGTGCACCGTGGTCATCAGGCCGCCCTCGATGCCCAGTGCGTCGTCCAGCACCTTGGCCAGCGGAGCAAGGCAGTTGGTGGTGCAGGAGGCGTTGGAGACGATGTTGTGCAGCGCGGCGTCGTAGGCCTCGTGGTTGACGCCGTAGGCGATGGTCAGGTCCTGGTTGGTGGCCGGGGCCGAGATGATCACCTTGCGGGCGCCGGCCACCAGGTGGGCCTTGGCCCTCTCCGCGTCGGTGAAGACGCCGGTGGACTCGATGACGACGTCCACGCCCAGTTCGCCCCACGGCAGGTTGGCCGGGTCGCGCTCGGCGGTGACGCGGATGGAGCGCCCGTCCACCACGATCTCGTTCTCGCCCGCGCTCACCGGCACGCCGATCTTGCCCAGAGTGCTGTCGTACTTCAGCAGGTGCGCCAGGGTGGCCGGGTCGGTCAGGTCGTTGATGCCCACTACTTCGAGGTCTGCGTTCTGCTCAAGTGCGGCGCGGAAGAAGCTGCGGCCGATCCGGCCGAACCCGTTGATGCCTACCTTGATTGCCACGACTTGGCCCCTTCTGGCTGGTCGCGCCGAAGCACGCGCAGCGGCCTTGGTCCGCGCGTCCGGCACAGATCGTTACGCCGCCGAAGGTAACTCGCGGATCCGGGGCCCGATTGTCATTCCGCGCACGGGTTCCGGGTGGCTCGGTCCGGTGTGTCGGCGCGGTTCGGGTCGGTGTGCTGTCAGAGGTACTGCCGATTCCCCATAGCAAACCGCCAAGCTGGTATGTTTTGATATAAGGGAGCTGCCAGACACAGGCCGATCGGTGTCCTCGGGTGGCCATGACGCCTCCGCGAGGGAGACATGGAGCTTCTGCGCACCGAGTCAGGACCGGGCCGCCGGGCCGCCGACCTGGTCGAACGGGCCTGTGTCGACTGCCTGCACCGCGAGCGGAGCCGTCCCGCCGCCGGGGCGCAGTCGTCAACCGCGTACTCACAAGTCGCCGGGCAGGAACTGCTGTTACGGATCCAGAGCTTCGCCCGCAGCCGCCTCGCCGACCCGGAGCTGGGGCCCGGGATGCTGGCCCGCCACCACCACATCTCACTGCGCTACCTGCAGAAGCTCTTCAAAGATCACGGGCAGAGCCCGGCCGGCTGGATCCGCAACGAGCGGCTCAGCCGCTGCCGAGCCGAACTCCGTGATCCACGGCTCGCCCATCTCTCCGTAGCCGTGATCGGGGACCGCTCGGGCCTGTACGGCGCCTCCCACTTCAGCCGCCTCTTCCGGAAGCGCTACGGCGTCGCCCCGGGGGAGTACCGCCGCCACCAGCCCGGCCTCCGGACCGCCGCGTGAGACCCGCCGGACGCCGGACCCGCCGGACGCCGGACCACCCGGACGTCAGCGCATGAGCAGGGCCACTGACCAATGCCAATGACTGATGTCGACAACTCATGCCAACGACTCAACCAATGAAGGGTTCTGTCTTGTCCAGCTTCGAGTTCCCAGGCGAGTACTACGAGGTGATCCGAAAGGATCTCCGTGATGTCACCGCAGAGACCGACTTCCTGGCCTCGTATCTGCCACCCGGCGGCCGGGTCCTCGACATCGGGAGCGGCACCGGTACCAACCTCCGCGCACTGGCCGCTCTCGGTCACCCCGGAGTGGGCATCGACCAGAGCGCCAGCTTCACCGAGTTCGCCCGTGAGGCTGCCAAAGCCGCCGCCGCAGCCGGAGCTGCCGGAGCTGCCGGAGCCGAGGCTGCGGAGGTCGAGTACGTCCACACCCGCACCGCCGACTTCACCATCGACCAGCGGTTCGACCTGGCCTACAGCCTGTTCAGCACGCTCAACCAGCTGACCAGGGACGAGCTGAAGCAGCTGTTCGCCGACCTGCACGGCTGGTTGGCGCCGGGGGGTCACGTGGTGATCGACATAGGTCACCTGCTCAACTTCGTCGACGGCTACCAGCCGAACATCATCGCCCACCACCAGGGCGACGGCCTGCTGGTGACCCGGCTCGCCCGGCAGTCCGTCAACCCGCACGCGGCGATCTGGCGGAACGAGGAGACCGTGATCGTCCGGGGTGCCGACGGGCAGGTCTCGATGTACGCCAACTTCTTCGACCAGGCCGTGCTGACCTCGCCCGAGGTGCGGGATCTGCTGGCCGCCGCCGGGTTCGAGGTGGTCGCCGAGTACGGCGGCTTCCGGAAGGAGCCGGGCCCGCGAGTCGGCCGTGGCCCGCTGCTGTTCGTCGCCCGCGCCACCACTGCCACCACCACCCGCACCGCCGGCACCGAGGCGGTGGCGGCATGAGCGTCATCACCGCCGACACCGCGCTGCTCTCGTTCCTCGACGGCGGCCCGCTCCCCGAGCTGCCCGTGGACACCCTGGGCGAGGCCCTGGTCCGGGCCGCCGGCCTGCCGGACGCCGGGCTGATCCACTTCGTCCAGCCGGACGGCAGCGCCGTCGACTCCTCCTACCCGGAGCTGCTGGCGGACGCCCTGCGCATCCTGACCGGCCTGCGGGTCGGTGGCGCCCGGGCTGGTGACAAGCTGATGCTGCAGATCCGTTCGGAGCCCGACCTGCTGGGCGCCTTCTGGGCCGCCGTACTGGGCGGGATGATCCCGATCACGCTGGCGCCCGGGCCGGTCGGCGACATGTCGGCTGCGGCCGAACTGATCGAGCGGGTCTGGGGCGGGTACGACAAGCCCTGGGTGGTGGTCGGGGACGACGGGCCGGAGCCGTCCGAGGAGCTGGCCGCGTCCGGGGCCTGGTTGGGCCGGGTCGGCGGGCTGCGGGAGAACGCGCCGGCCGAGGAGCTGCACCAGGCCCGGGCGGAGGACCTCGCGGTCCTGCTGCTGACCTCCGGCAGCACCGGGGTCCCCAAGGCCGTGGCGCTGACCCACCGCAACATCATCGCCCGCTCCACCGCCACCGCCGTGGTGCGCGGGCTCGGCCGCGACAGCCGTACGTTCAACTGGATGCCGCTGGACCACATCGGCGGGCTGGTGATGTTCCACGCCCGTGACGTGCTGCTCGGCTGCACCCAGGTGCACGCCCGCCTCCCCTGGATCCTGGCGGACCCGACCCGCTGGTTCGACCAGATCTCCAAGCACCGCGCGGACACCACCTGGGCGCCGAACTTCGCGTTCCGCCTGGTCAACGACCGGGCTGCGGAGATCGAGGGGCGGGACTGGGACCTCAGCCGGCTGCGGTACATCATGAACGGCGGCGAGTCCGTCAAGGCTTCGGTCATCCGCCAGTTCCTGGAGCTGCTGGCTCCGTTCGGGCTGCCGCGCACCTGCATGCACCCCGGCTGGGGGATGTCCGAGACCTCGGCGGGCGTGGTCGACTCCGTCTTCGACCCGGACAGCACGGGCGACGAGCGCTTCGTCCAGGTGGGCCGCCCGCACCCGGGCGTCGCCGTCCGGGTGGTCGACGAGCACGACCAGCTGCTGCCGGTCGGTACGGTCGGCCGGCTCCAGGTCGGCGGGGCGCCGGTGACCTCGGGCTACTACGCCAACGCGAAGGTCAACGCGGAGTGCTTCACGGACGACGGCTGGTTCCGTTCGGGTGACCTCGCGGTCATCGAGGACGGCGCGCTGACGGTCACCGGCCGGGTGGACGACCTCATCGTGATCAATGGTGCCGAGTACCACGGCCACGAGATCGAGGCCCTGGTCGAGGAACTCGACTTCGTCGAGCCCTCGTACACCGTGGTCTCACCAGTGACGGTCCGTCAGGACGCCGATGGGCGGCCGGTCGAGGAGCTCGCGGTCTTCTTCCACCCGCGCGGCGGTCTCGAGCCGGCGGCCGTCGAGCGGCAGATCCGGGAGCTGGTCTCGGCGCGGTTCGGGCTGGAGATCGGGCGGCTGGTGACGCTGGCCAAGGAGGACGTGCCGAAGACCGGCATCGGCAAGCTCCGGCGGGCGCAGCTGCGGCAGGGCTTCGAGGCCGAGACCGCGCGGCAGGAGTTCGACGCCGAGGCGGCACGGTAGGAAGCAGTGCAGTAGGAGGCGGCGCGGCAGGAGTCGGTGCAGCGCGATGGCAGGCAGCACTCAGCTCTGCAGAGGGCCCCTCGGGGGGAGCGACTCCCGCCGAGGGGCCCTGCGGGTGGGTGCGGGAATCCCATTGTCACCAACATGCCAACTCCCTTTTGTTGCAATGCAGTTGGCATATTCCCAGCTGGGGGCGCTCCGCCTGGAACAGGCGATCGATCTTTCCGATAAACTATTGCATACCGTCTAGTTGGTATGTTTTTATCGTACTGGCTCCTCCCAGGAGGGGCCACTGCAGCTTCCGCATCCTGGGGGACCACGGAGAAGCCACATGATCAAGCTCGATGACATCCGCCGCCACGCGGCCAACCGACCGGAGCAGATCGCCGTGGTGGACGGCGCCTCCCGGTTGACCTGGGGCCAGTTCGCGGATCATGTAGACCGGATGGCTGCCGGGCTCTCGGCCCAGCTGCCGCCCACCCGCCCCGCCCGCGCGGTCCATCTCGCGGACAACCGGTGGGAGCTTGCGGTGGCGATGGCCGCCTGCGCCACACTCGGCATCTCCTGCACGGGACTTGACACCGAGGCCGGGGCCGAGGAGCTGACCGGTCTCCTCACCCAGCTCCAGCCGACGGTGGTCTTCGTCTCCACGGAGCACCGCCCGGTCCTCGACCGGTGCGTCTGGCCGACCGGGCCGGAGGCGCTGCACGTCCTGCTCGACGGCGCCAAGGCCGGGGCCGTCGCCCGGGTGGCCGGGGTCGGCTCGCGTTCGGTCTCCTTCGGTACGCTGCTGGCCACCGAGCCGCTCCCGAGCCTGCCGGCCGCGCTGCCGTACGAGTCCCTCACGGTCATCCCGGGCGAGGGCGGCAACCCTCGGGTCGCGGTCCGCCGCAGCGCGGTGGAGGGGCGTCATCTGGTCGATCTGGTCGACGAGTTCGGCTTCGACGGCTCGGACGTCCACCTGACGGCCGCGCCGCTCGCCCAGCCGACCGCCCGTGGGCTGGCCCGGACCTTCCTCAGCCTCGGCGGCACGCTGGTCCTGGGCCGGTACCGCGACCCCGCCGCGCTGGCCGCCCTGATCGCCGAGGAGCGCGTCACCACTGCGGTGATCGACCCGGTGGCACTCGTCCGGCTGCTGTCCCACCCGGGCTCCGAGACGCTGGCCAAGAGCGCGCAGCTGCGCTGCGTGATCGCGCTCGGGCGGCACCTCAACCGCTGGGTCGTCAACACGGCCTGGGAGCAGCTCGGCCCGGTGCTCCACCTCGCATACTCCACGCCGGAGACCGGCCTGAACGCCATCATGGGCCCCGACGAACTGCACGTCGCGCCGATCCGCTCGGGCCGGATGATGCTCGGCAGCAGCCTCGTCGTCCTCGACCCGGACGGCCTGCCGCTGCCCGCCGGTGAGAACGGCAGGGTCGCCATCGCCGGCTACCAGGTGATGGACGGGTATCTCGACGGCGAGGCCGCCTTCACCACGCTCGACGTCGGCCAGGGTCCGCAGCGGTTCTTCGTCACCGGCGAGCGTGGCCAACTAGACGCCCAGGGCAGGCTGGTGGTCACCAGCCGCAGCGCAGAGGTCCCGACCGTCTCCCGGAACGGGGCGGTGGACACCGAGATCTTCCGGCTGGAGGCCGACCTGCTGAACCTGCCGTGCCTTCGCGACACGGCGGTGATGCGGGTGGACGTCCCCGGGCTCGGGGACTCGCTGGTCGTCCCGTTCATCGCGGTGGCGGTGGGCCGTGAGGTGACCGGCTACAAGACGTTGACGGCGGCCTGCAACCGGCGGATCCCCTCGCTGCCGGCGCACGTGATCGCCGTCGACCACATCCCGTACAGCCCGACGGGCACGATCAAGACCGATGAGCTGCTCGACTCGGTGCTGCCCATCATCAAGCTGAATCTTCAACTGGAGCACACGATGCAACAGGAGATGTCCGCATGATCGAGTACTCCCCGGTCCAGTTCGCCGAGTTCGGTGATCTGGACGTGCCGGACGTGGCGTTCGACGAGGGTTTCTTCGCTCTGGAGCTGGAGCTTCTGGAGCTGCCCTGCATCCGCGAGGTGGCCCTGGTCCACACCGAACTCCCGGATCTCGGGGAGACCCTGTTGGTCGCCTTCGTCCCGCTCTCGCCGGAACAGGAGGGCTCCGGCCGCCGGGCCGCCAACGCCGCCTGCGCCCGCCGGCTGCCCGGGGTCTTCGCGCACGCGGTCGCGACCAGCGACATCCCGCGCTCCGCCGACGGTGAGGTCCGGGCCTCGGTCCTGGTCGACCGGCTGTTGCCGCAGATCGCCCGGGACCTGACATCCCCGGTCGAGATGTCCGACTGACCGGCGATCCCGCCCGCCGCACCGCACCCATCTCCACCCTCTTGACCAACCCCCTTGGCCTGCAGTCGTGTTCGCCCCACAGGGCACGACTGCAGGCCGCTTTTGGTTTACTCCACGGACTCCTTCGAGGGGTGCCAAACAGGTATTTAAAAAACCAACCATGCGGTACTTTTGATGGCACGGCCGTCCCGGCCGAAGGAAGGAGCCATGCCGTGCAGCTGCGAGAACTGCGTGCGTTCTGCGAGGTAGTGGCAGAGATGAGCTTCACCAGGGCGGCGCGGAACCTTCACTACGCCCAGTCCAGTGTCACGGCGCAGATCAGGAGCCTCGAGGACGACCTGGGGGTGCCGTTGTTCGACCGAGGTGGCCGGCGGATCGTCCTCACGAAGGCCGGGCTGTCCCTGCTGCCGTACGCCGAGCAGATGCTCCGGATCGCCGACGCGGCCTACGCCGAGGTGGCCGCCACGGCGGCCCGGCAACCCGCTCGCCGCTCCGCCGCCTGAGAGTCGCGGCTCCGGGCGGGGGTTCGCCCGGGCCGCCGAGGGCGCGGCACCCGATCAACTCGATCGGGTGCCGCGCCCTCGGCGTTACCACCCTGCGGACCCCCGATTCGCTTTCCCGCATTTGTCATTACGTTCCCGCCGCAGCATTCTAAGTCAGGTCGCCGAAGCCGTTCCCGGACATTTCGCAGAACTGTGCACCGAGAATGTCAGGAATGCCAGTCCGGCCCCCGGTTCTGTCATGTCCACCAAGGCCGGCCAGGGTCGTGTATCGGCAATTCCCCGTGCGCAGCCCAGCAAATCGAAGACCAGGCCGGTCCGTAACCTCGCTTGTATCGAACTAACGTCCCTAGCGACTGTCGAATACCCGACCGCTGCCAGAGAGGCTGGGCATGAAGAACGACCTGCGTGATGTCATGCGCAATTTCGCCACCGGGGTCTGCGTCATCAGCACCTACTCGGACCGGTCCACCGCCCGCCGACACGACGCCATCACTGCCAACTCGCTCACGTCGGTCTCCCTGGAGCCGCCGCTCGTCTCGATCAGCCTGCGCAGCGACTCGGGTTTTCTGGCCGACCTGATGGAGTCCGAGGTCTGGGGCATCTCCATCCTGGACTCGGACTCGGAGGATGTCGCCCGGAGCTTCTCCCGCCCCCGCGAGGACCGGGAGGAGGCGCTGCGCGAGCTGCCCGTGGAGGTGGGGGAGCAGACCGGCGTGCTGCTGCTCGACGCGCCGGGCCGGATGGAGTGCCGGTTCCGCGACTACGTGGTGGCCGGCGATCACATCATGGTCATCGGCGAGGTCGTCGGGCTCGGCGTACGTGACGGTCGTTCCCCGCTCATCTTCCTGCAGGGTGGGTTCCACCGGTTCGAAGAGGCACAGGTGTGACCAGGCCGGACCGAACCGCAGCGGTGCCGTTCCGGGCATTCCTGGTATTCCTGGTATCCCTGGCATTCCTGGCACCGAATTCCGCACACTGCCTTCCATACATTGACAGGTGACTGATTCATGTCCCGTGGATTCTCGATCGGAGTCGTCGGAGGCGGTGCGTCTGCAGTCTGCCTGATCGACGCGTTGGCCCGCGCGCAGGGCGAACCTGGCAGCATCACCGTGTTCGAGCCGTCCGCCAATCTCTGGCGTGGCCGCGCATACCAGACGGACACCGAAACCCTGAAGGTCAACGCGACGCCCGACGACATGTCGGTGCGCGCGGGGGACCATGCCCACTTCGAGCGCTGGCTCGAGACCAGAGACCGCATCGTCGGCGTCCGGGACGGAGTCGACCGCTGGTCCGGTGCCAGGTTCGCGCCCCGCACCGTCTACGGCGAGTACCTGGAGCAGAGCGCCTACTCGGCCCTCGGCGATCTGCGCCGGCAGGGCTGGCAGGTCCACCTGGTCGGCGAGGGAGTCAACTCGGCCACCAGGCTGACCGACCGGGTGCTGCTGCGGACGGGGGCCGGCCGGGCCCGCGCCTTCGACTACGTCGTGCTCTGCGTGGGCGGCGACAGCCCCAAGGACGTCTACGGGCTCACCGGCGCGCCCGGTTTCGTCGGCGACCCCTACCCCATCACCGACAAGCTCCGCACGATCGAGAAGCAGGACCACGTCGCCATCATCGGCAGCGGGCTGACGGCCGTCGACATCATCCTGTCGCTGGCGGCACAGGGACACCTGGGCAAGATCAGCCTGCTCTCCCGGCGCGGTGTGCTGCCCGGAGTCCGGCAGAAGCCGGTGCCCTTCGAACTGCGCCACTTCACCGCTGAGCGGATCAAGTCGATCGCCGAACAGCGCCGCGAACTCACCATCGACGACATCAGCGCGGTGCTGCGGGCCGAGTTCCGGGACTCCGGGGCCGATCTCGACGCGGTGGTCTCCGAGATCATCCGGGTCGACCTGGAGGACCCGCTCGACCGGCTCCGCCGGCAGATCGACGAGGTCGACTCGCCGCACATGGGCCTGCGCATCCTGCAGCGCGCCGTCCCGGAGACCGGTCCGGACGTCTGGCCAGTGCTCCGCGAGGAGGAGAAGGTCCAGGTCCTCCGTACGCACTACCGCACCATCATGAGCCTCTGCTGCCCGATGCCGCCGGGCAGCGCGGGTGTCCTGCTCGAACTGGTCGAGGACAGCCAACTGGCGATCCACCCCGGCCTCCAGGACATCTCGCCCGGGGAGAAGGGCGGTTTCGAGGTGCTCACCGCGATGGGTGAGACCTTCGTCGCCGACAAGGTGATCAGCGCGGTGAACGCCTCGGAGGGGAAGATCCCCACCAGCGCGCTGCCCCTGGTGACCACCCTGATGCGCAGCGGCGCGGCCAGCCGGCACCCGCACGGCGGGCTGCACCTGGCCAGGGCGACCAGCCGGCTGACGGTCAACGGCCGTCCGGACCCGCGTCTCTACGGCCTGGGCAACATCGCCGCCGGGTCGCTCTTCTTCACCTTCGGGGTGCCTTCCCTGGTCGACCGCAGCGTGGACATCGTCACGTCGATCCTGGAGCACGCCGAGACCGTCATCTCGGCCCGCGCCGAAGCCGTACCGGTCGGCGTCTGAGTCGGACGCTCCTCGCGCCACCGCCACCCGTCGCACGTTCAGGAAGGAATCCCACATGACCACCGCCGAAGCCGAGTTCCTGGCGGACACCGCCACCGGTCTGCCGATCCCGGGCGAGCCGGTGTTCGCCACGGCTGCGGAGACCCGTCGGCACCGCAAGCAGCGCCTGGCCGCCGCGCTCCGCCTGTTCGGCAAGTACGGCTTCGGGGAGGGCATTTCCGGTCACATCTCGGTGCGCGACCCCGAGTTCCCGGACCGCTTCTGGGTCAACCCGTTCGGCGTCTCGTTCAAGCACGTCAAGGTGGCCGACCTGATCTGCGTGGACTCCACCGGCCGGGTCGTCGACGGCAAGCACCGGATCAACCCGAGCGCCTTCGTCATCCACTCCGCGATCCACGACCTCAACCCCGGCGCCACCGCCGCCGCTCACGGCCACACCGCGCACTCCCGGGCGCTCGGTTCGCTCGGCCGGCTGCTCGAGCCGATCGACCAGGAGTCCGCCGCGTTCTACGGGCGCCAGGTGCTCTACGGGGAGTACGAAGGCCCCTCGGTCTCGGTGGAGCTGGGCCGGGACATCGCCGCGAAGCTCGGCGACAACCGCGCGATCCTGTTGCAGCACCACGGCCTGATCACGGTGGGCGGCTCCCTGGACGAGGCGGTGCACTGGTTCTTCACCTACGAGAGCTGCGCGCAGGTCCAGCTGCTCGCGTACGCGGCGGGCACGCCGAGGACCTTCACGCACGAGCAGGCCCTCGCGGCCGGCGCCGGTTTCGGTGACGAGCAACTGGGCTGGTTCAGCTTCCAGTTGCTCTGGGACGAGATCGTCGCCGAGCAGCCCGACCTGCTCGAGGAGTAGTCCGCCCCGCCGCTGCTCCGCCCCGGCACAGGTACACCTCCCAGGCTCCCAACAGCCGAACGGATCGAGGCACAGCCCATCATGAATGTTGATCAGACTCCTGCGGCGGCGGACTCCTGGCGACGCCTGCCCGCCGCGCAACAGCCCGCATGGCCCGACCCGGACGCGCTCCGGGCCGTGACCGACGAGATCGAGAGCTACCCGCCGCTGGTCTTCGCCGGCGAGTGCGACGAACTCCGGGACCAGCTGGCTGCGGTGGCCCGGGGCGAGGCGTTCGTCCTGCAGGGCGGCGACTGCGCCGAGACCTTCGACGGCGTCACGGCGGACCAGGTGCGCGACAAGATCAAGACCCTGCTGCAGATGTCGGCCGTGCTGACCTACGCCACCGGGGTCCCGGTGGTGAAGGTCGGCCGGATCGCCGGGCAGTACTCCAAGCCGCGCTCGCAGCCCACCGAGATCCGGGACGGCGTCGAACTCCCCACCTATCGCGGGGATTCGGTCAACGGTCTGGCGTTCACGCCGGAGGCCCGGCGGCCCGATCCGGAGCGGCTCAAGCGGATGTACCACTCCTCCTCCGCGACGCTCAACCTGATCCGGGCCTTCGCCACCGGCGGCTACGCCGACCTGCGCCAAGTCCACGAGTGGAACCGGGACTTCGTGGCCGGTTCGCCGATCGGCGAGCGGTACGAGCGGCTCGCCCGGGACATCGACGACGCGCTGTCCTTCCTGGAGGCGTGCGGAGCGGACCCGAAGCAGTTCCACTCCTCCGCCATCTTCGCCAGCCACGAGGCGCTGCTGTTGGACTACGAGGCCGCCCTCACCCGTACCGACCTGCGCACGGGCAGCCCGTACGCGGTCTCCGGCCACCTGCTCTGGATCGGCGAGCGGACCCGCCAACTGGACGGCGCACACGTCGAGTACGCCTCGAAGGTGCGCAACCCGATCGCCGTCAAGCTGGGCCCGACCACCACCCCGGACGACGTCCTGGCGCTGATCGACCGGCTGGACCCGGACCGTGAGCCCGGCCGGCTCTCCTTCATCACCCGGATGGGCAAGGACCGCATCCTCGACGTGCTGCCGGAGCTGGTGGAGAAGGTCACCGCCGCCGGAGCCCAGGTGGCGTGGATCTGCGACCCGATGCACGGGAACACCTTCTCGGCGCCCAGCGGCCACAAAACCCGGCACTTCGACGACGTACTGGCCGAGGTCCGGGGCTTCTTCGACGTGCACCACGCCCTCGGGACGCACCCGGGCGGCATCCACATCGAGCTGACGGGCGACAACGTCACCGAGTGCGTCGGCGGTGGGGACGAGGTGCTGGTCGGCGACCTGCACCGGCGCTACGAGACCGCCTGCGACCCCCGGTTGAACCGCTTCCAGTCGCTCGACCTGGCCTTCCAGGTCGCCGAGCTGTACCGGGAACGGCCGTTGACGAGCGGCTTCGCGCGCCAGCCCGTGGCCGCCTGAGCCTCGAATCGCCCGACCTTCGCACCACCCGATGTCCGCACGACCCGATGCACGACCGATGCACGCCCCGATGCTCTGTGGCAGACGCTCTCTGGAGGAATGACATGACAGTGCGAGCCGTGCGCGGCGCGACCCAGCTGGAACACGACGAACGTGGGCCGATGCTGGAGTGCGTGAAGGTGTTGTTCAAGGAGATGCTCGACGCCAACGGGATCGTCGAGGAGGACCTGATCAGCATCTTCTTCACCGCCACCACCGACCTGCGCTGCGAGTTCCCGGCCGTCGCGGCACGGGAGTTGGGGCTCGCCGACGTTCCGCTGATGTGTGCCCAGGAGCTGGAGATCGCCGGGTCGCTGCCGCGGGTGGTCCGCATCCTGGTGCACGCCGAGTCCGAGCGGACCAAGTGCGACATCCGGCACATCTACCACGGTGGCGCCGCCGCCCTGCGCAGGGACCTGACCTCGGTGTCCGGCGGAACACCGTGATCCGTACGGCAGCCGTCGTGGGCACCGGCCTGATCGGTACGTCGGTGGCGCTCGCGCTCGCCCGGCGCGGGATCGTCGTCCACCTGCTGGACACCGACGAGTCCGCCGTCCGGACGGCCTCGTCGATGGGGGCGGGCGTGGTCGGCCGGTGCAAGGAGCCGGTCGACATGGCGGTGCTCGCCGTGCCGCCGGCCCGGATCGGCGTGGTGCTCGCGGCGGAGCAGGCCAACGGGCTGGCCCGCAGCTACACCGACGTGGCCAGCGTCAAGGCCGAGCCGGAGTGGGACGTGCTGCAGCGGGCCGTCGACCCCACCAGCTACATCGGCGGCCACCCGATGGCCGGACGGGAGCGCTCGGGGCCGCTGGCGGCCTGCGCGACGCTCTTCGAGGGCCGCTCCTGGGTCCTCACCCCCTCCCCGACCACCTCGCGGGAGACGCTCAACCGGGCCCTGGAGCTGGTCGCGCTCTGCGGTTCGGTACCGGTGCTGATGGACAGCGGCGCACACGACCGCGCGGTGGCGCTGGTCTCGCACACCCCGCACGTGGTCTCCGCGCTGATGGCGGCCCGGCTGCAGCACGCCCCCGACGAGGCCTCGCAGTTGGCCGGCCAGGGGCTGCGCGACGTGACCCGGATCGCCGGCGGCGACCCGCGCCTGTGGGGCGACATCCTTGAGGCGAACGCCGGCGCGGTCGCGGACGTCCTCGGCGAACTGGCCGAGGACCTGACCGTGATGGTGGCGGCCCTGCGCGGCCTGGCCACCGAGGACGCGGACGAGCGCGCCCAGGGCATGACCCTGGTGGCCGACCTGCTCGATCGCGGCAACAAGGGCCGCGACCGCATCCCGGGCAAGCACGGCACCGGCAAGCCGGTCTGCATCCCGGTCCGGGTGCTGATCGGTGACCAACCGGGCGAACTGGCCCGCCTGTTGGCGGCGGCGGCCGAACTCGAGGTCAACGTCGAGGACATGACCATCGACCACTCGCCGGGCAGCGTCAGCGGCCTGGCCGAACTCATGGTGGCCCCGGCGGCAGCGGTACGCACCGTCCAGTGGCTCCAGGAGCACGGCTGGACGGTCCAGCGCATCCCGGGCGTCGGAAACCCGCCCCGCCCCGGCCGCCCACCCCAGGACGACGGCCTCACCTCCCACGCGAAGCCCGCAGCGGCCGGCCGCCACTGAGCCTGTCGCCACTGAGTCCGACGCCGCTGGGCCTGGTGCCGCTGAGCCTGTCGCCTCCGAAGTCCTGTTCACCGAGTGCCCCGAAGGAATGATCCTTCGGGGCACTCGGCGTTCCCGTAGCCGGATCGCGCACGGCCACTGGTCGGAGCGCGCGCCCACCCCTCCATGGCACCCGCGTTCAACTCGGGTTATCGAAGCTTCCGATCGGAATAGAATACCGACCCGTCCGTATGTTTTTATCTACTGTACGGCTTGATTCCAGACCCGAGCAGGCTTCTGACGTGGGAGGGCTTCGAGGATGCTGCACGCCGATTCACCGAGGGTCCATCTGGCAATGCTGCCCGGAGCGGAACCGGCCAAGGTGGCCGATGGCAGAGTGCAGATCGTCCGGAGCCACGACGAGAAGTTCCAAGGCACCACCGTGCAACGGCAGTTCGGCGATGTCCGGGTCTCGCTGGTGGAGGGCGGCGGCCCGTACGAGTTGATCCGCCCCGCCAGGCTGATCGGGCCGGAGTCCGAGGGGTATCTGCGGGTCTGCCGGCTGCTGACCGGCCAGCTCCGGGTCTTCCAGGACGGCCGCTGCGGGGTGGCCAGGGGGCCGCAGCTCATCTGCTTCGACAGCACCCGGACCTACCGGATCGTCATGCCGGAGCGGTTCCGGATGGTCGACGTGCTCGTCTCGCACCGCCTGATGGGGATCACCCCCAAGGACGCCGAACTGCTCACCGCCCGGCCCTGGTGCGGCGCGCTGGGGCTGGCGGCGCTGATGTCCGAGCTGCTCGCCGGGTTGGAGCAGCACGCCGGCGAGGTGGAGACGGCGATCGACCTGCTCGGCGGCAGCGTCGCCAGCCTGGCCGCCGCCCTGATCGCCGAGCGGATGCGCGGGCTGGCCGCCGACTCCGAGGTGGCCCGGCAGGCGCTGATGCTGCACGTCCAGGCGTACATCCGGGAGCGGCTGGCCGACCCCGAGCTGTGCCCGGCCGCCGTCGCCCAGCGCTACAACGTCTCGCTGCGCTACCTGCAGAAGATCTTCGCCGAGCACGGCACCAGCCCCGCCCGCTGGATCAGGGACGAGCGGCTGGCCCGCTGCCGCGCCGAACTCGGTGATCCGGGTCTCGACCACCTGCCCGTCGCCGTCATCGGCGAACGGTCCGGGCTGTACGGCGCCTCGCACTTCAGCCGCCTCTTCCGCGACCGCTACGGCACCACCCCCCGCGACTACCGCAAGGCCATGGCCGTGCCCGCTCCCGTACCCGTGTCCGTCCCGCGCCCGTCGGCCGTCCGCACCCTCACCCGCGAATCCGTGCCCGCCTGAGCCCGGAACCTGTCGGCCCGGCGAGCACCACCCCAACACCGGAGGCGAGCTGCCATGACGCACACGGACATCCCCGGCACGGACATCCCCGCTGCGGCCGGCTCGGTCCTCGACGGGGGCCCGGTCCCGCCGTCGCGGATAGCGACGCTCGGCGACGCGCTCCTCCGGTCGGCCGGGCTGGGGCACCCGGACGGCCTCTGCTTCGTCCGGCCGGACGGCAGCGAGTTGCGGCAGGGCTATCTGCAGCTGCTGATGCGGGCGTCCCGGATGCTGACGGGTCTGCGGGCGGCGGGCGTGCGGGTCGGCGAGCCGGTCGTCCTTCAGGTCGCGTCCGCCCCGGAGCTGCTCGCCGCGTACTGGGGCTGCGTGCTGGGCGGCTTCGTCCCGCTGCCGGTGGCCGCCGGGGTCACCCCGGCCGAGCGCCGGGCGGCTCCGGAGCGGCTGTACCGGGTCTGGGCCGCGTACCAGGCGCCTCGGGTGGTCACCGGGGCCGGGCAGCTGCTCGCACCGGAGGCCGTCGCCGACCCGCGCTGGCCTGCGGCCTGGGCGGGTGACACGGCGGAGCTGCTCGCCAACCGGCTGGACCACGACTGGCACCAGGCGGCCCCGGACGACCTGGCGGTACTGCTGCCGACGCCGGAGGGTACCGGGACGCCCGGCTGCGTGATGCTCAGCCACCGCAACGTGCTGAGCCGCAGTGCGGCCGCCGCGTCGGCCGACGGCCTGGGCCGGGACAGCAGGACGCTCAACTGGATGCCGCTGGACCAGCTCGGCGCGCTGATCATGTTCCACACCCGGGACGTCTTCCTCGGCTGCCACCAGGTCCACGCGTCCCCCGAGTGGGTCCGGGAGGACCCGCTGCGCTGGCTCGACGCGATCGACCGGCACCGCGCCGACACCACCTGGGCACCCGGTTCCGCCTTCGCCCTCGTCAACGACCTGGCCGCCCGGTCCGCTGGGCGGCGCTGGGACCTGAGCTGCCTGCGCAGCGTCCTGAACGACGGTGCGTCGGCCGGTAGTTCGGTGATCGGGCGGTTCCTGGAGCTGCTCACGCCGGTCGGCCTCCCCGAGGACGCGGTGCACTCGGGCTGGGGCAGGCCGGAGACCTCGTCCGTGGTGGTGGACGGCCGGTTCGCGGCTGGTAGCGGCACCGGTCGCGTACCGGCCGGGCGGCCGCAGCCGGGCACCGCCGTCAGGTGCGTCGACGAGTACGACCGGCCGGTCCCGCCGGGCACCGTCGGCCGGCTCCAGGTGTCAGGGCCGGCTGTCGGCACCGGCTACTACCGTGACCCGGAGCTGACCCGGCAGTCCTTCACCCCGGACGGCTGGCTGCGCACCGGTGACCTCGCCCTGATCCGGGACGGCGCCCTCACCGTGACCGGCCGCGTCGACGCCGCGGCAGTCCGGCCCGCGCACCTGCTGCGGGTGCCGGTTGCGGTACCGCAACCGGCACCGGTACCGGTACCGCAGGAGAAGATCCCGGCCTGGGCCAAGGCAGTCCCCTACGGCACCGGCTGGCGGAGCCACCCGAGGCAGGCACCGATCCACCGTCCGGTCGCCCGACCCGGTTTGAGCTGATCCCACCTCGGGGCCTCCGCCCTGAAGGCGTAGCAGATATTGCCCGGACTCCGGGCCGTCAGCACGCTTGTGATCATGAAGCACCAGATGCGAGCCGAGTACGGCCCCGGCGGCCCGGAGGCCGGGGTGAAGACCTGGCACATCGTGTCCGGTGCCGAGACCGGCCCGGCGATGTGCGGCCGCGAGCTGGACCCCGGGGCCGAGACCAGGGAACCGGCCCGCTGGGGCGAGCAGCCCGCGCTCTCCTGTCACACCTGCGGGGCGCTTTTCCTCCGCGAGGCCCCCTACCTCCCGGACGAGCACAGGTACCGGGAGCAGCCGGAGTAGGACCGACCGGGGTGTGATCAATTCGGGCGCGGCGCCCGGTCGGTCTTAGCGTGGACTCATGGAATCCCTGATCCAGCCGGTACCGCTCGTCCCGGAGGCCGCTGCGCTGCGCTCCGGGCAGCCGGGGTTGTCGGAGTACGTCGAGCGGCTGTGCACCCGGATCGACCGGGTCGACCCGGTGGTCCGGGCGTTCGTCCCGGAGCCGGGGCGGTACGAGCGGCTCGCCGCCGAGGCCCGGGCGCTCGCGGATGGCGCGCCGCAGGACCGTGGGGTGCTGTACGGCGTGCCGGTCGGGGTCAAGGACGTGATCCAGGTGGACGGGCTGCCGACCCACGGCGGGTCCGCGCTGCCGCCCGGTGTGCTGGGCGGGCCGCAGGCCACGCTGGTGAGCCGGCTGCGGGCGGCGGGGGCGCTGATCACGGGCAAGACGGTGACGGCCGAGTTCGCGGTGCTGGCCCCCGGCCCGACCAGGAACCCGCACGATCTCGCCCACACGCCCGGCGGTTCGAGCAGCGGTTCGGCGGCGGCCGTCGCCGCCGGGCTGGTGCCGCTGGCGGTCGGCACCCAGACGGTGGGGTCGATGATCCGCCCGGCGGCGTACTGCGGGGTGGTGGGCTTCCGGCCGACGTACGGGCGGATCCCGCTGGACGGTGTGATCGCCCACGCGCCGACCCTGGACGCCGTCGGGGTCTTCGCCGCCGAGGTGGCGGGCGTCGAACTGGCCGCCTCGGTGCTCTGCGACGACTGGGTGCGCTGCGACGACCGGGCCCGGCGGGCGGAGGCCGAGGGCCCGCTGGTGTTCGGGGTGCCCGACGGCCCCTACCTCGACCGGGCCGAGCCGGTGGCGCGGGCGGCGTTCGAGCGGCAGTTGGCGGCGCTCGCGGAGAGCGGGCTGACGATCCGCCGGGTCCCGGCGATGGCGGACTTCGAGGATCGCGTACGGCAGCTGCGGACGGTGATGCGTTACGAACTCGCCCAGGTGCACGCCGACTGGTTCGCCCGGTTCGGCAAGCTCTACCGCCCGGAGACCGTGGCGGCGATCCGGCTGGGCCACGACGTGGACCCGGACGACTACCGCGCGGCGCTGAGGGCCCGTGAGCACTTCCGGTCCGAGCTGGCGGTCACCATGCGCGACGCGGGCCTCGACCTCTGGATCACTCCCGCCGCCCCCGGCCCGGCGCCGGCCGGGCTGGACAGCACGGGGGACGCGGTGATGTCGCTCCCGTGGAGCTTCGCCGGGCTCCCGGCGGTCGGTGTCCCGGCCGGTGCGGTGGGCGGGCTGCCGGTCGGGGTGCAGCTGGTCGGGCCGGCCGGCGGCGACGAACGTCTGCTGCGGTCCGCCCGGCGGGTCGAGAGCGCGCTCGGTCGCGGACCGGCGTAAGAGCCTGGGCCCGTAAAGCCCGCGGGCCGGGCACACCGATCAGGTGCGCCCGGCCCGCTGAACCGCTTCCGGATCAGCCACCGCTCTTGCGGCGGAAGTTGCGCTTCGCGGCAGCCGCGCCGTGCGCGCCGTGGATCTTCGACCCGTCCGCGTTCGCGCCGCCGGAGCCGTCCGTCTTCGACCCGTGCTTGCGCTCCAGGGCGGCGAGGAACTTGGCCTTGACATCGTCCTGGGCGGCGGCGGGCGCCTGAGCCCCAGCGTTCTCGGGGCTGTCGGGTGCTACTGCGTCGCTGCTCATGCAGACCTCCTGGGCGGGAAATGGTGCCGTGTGGCCTCCACGGACACCTTCCCACGTCCGGAGCCCGCTCAGCGCCTCCGGCAGACGGGGCCCCTGGATGTGGTGCGACCGGCGCACGTATCCGTGCAGGACCCTGTGCCCAGCGCAGCGCTACCCGCACACTGGCGGAATGCAGGTACAGCTCGCGGGTGAGCCACAGAGACCGGACCGGACGAGTGAGGACTTCCTGGCGGCCTCGCCGGAGGCGTTGGTGCTGCTGGACGGGTCGAGTTCGCCGGACTCGATGGAGACCGGGTGCAGCCACGGCACCGCCTGGTACGTACGCCGGCTGGGGGCGCACCTGCTCGCCCGGCTGACCGACCGCTCCGACCGTTCGATCGCCGAGTGCCTGGCGGACGCCATCGTCGAGACGGCGGCGCTGCACGGCGGGCGCTGCGACCTGGGCCACCCCAACACTCCGGCCGCGATGGTGGTGGCGGCCCGGCTGCACGGCAGCTCGCTGGAGTACCTGGTACTCGGGGACTCGATGCTCGTCCTGCAGTTCAAGGACGACTCCGTCCGCCCGATCGGTGACAACCAGCGCTTCCCCGGCGGTGAGGAGCTGCGCCGCCAGGTCTGGGCGACGGTGCCCGGCTCGGTGGAGCGCGCGGCGCTGCACATGAGGTACGCGCTGGCGGTGCGGGCGGTCCGCAACACCGGGCACGGCCCGTGGATCGCGGCGGCCGTGCCGAAGGCCGCCCCGCACGCGGAGACCGGCTTCGTCCGGCTCGACGACCTGCACGCGGTGGCCGCCCTGACCGACGGAGCCGCGCGCTGGACCGAGCGCTTCGGCCTCGGCAGCTGGTCGGACGCCCTGCGGCTGCTGGGCGAGTCCGGGCCCGCCGCCCTGATCGGCGAGGTCCGGACGGCGGAACGGACGGACCCGGGCTGCGAGCGCTGGCCACGCGGCAAGGCCCACGACGACGCGGCCGCGCTGTACGCGCGGATCTGACCCGGCTGCACCTGTGAGCGTCCGCCGGCAGCGGGCCGTCGTAGCAGCAGAGTTGAGCAGGCCCTGCCCGGAATCCCGGGCAGGGCCTGTGACTTGTCAGTCGACCGGGTGGCCGAAGGCGCCGGACTGGAAGTCCGTCATGGCCTGCTCCAGCTCGCGGTGACTGTTCATCACGAACGGCCCGTACCAGGCGACCGGTTCGCGGATCGGCTGACCGCCCAGGATGATCACGTCCAGGTTGGGGTGCCGGGAGTCCTGCTTGGCGTCGGCGGAGATGGTGAGGGTGTCGCCCTCGCCGAAGACCGCCGCCTGGCCGCTCCTGACGGGCCGCCGTTCGGCGCCGACCGTGCCGTCGCCGTTCAGGACGTACGCGAGGGCGTTGAAGTCCTTGCGCCACGGGATGGTCAGCTGGGCGCCCGGGGTGACGGTGGCGTGCAGCAGGGTGATCGGGGTGTGGGTGCTGCCCGGCCCCCGCTGTCCGTCCAGCTCGCCCGCGATCAGGCGGAGCACTGCGCCGCCGTCCGGGGTGGTGAGCAGCTTCACGTGGCCGCCGTGGATGTCCTGGTAGCGCGGGGCGGTCATCTTGTCGGCCGCCGGGAGGTTGACCCAGAGCTGGATGCCGTGGAACAGGCCGCCCGTCGCGACCAGGGACTCCGGCGGGGTCTCGATGTGCAGGATCCCGGAGCCGGCCGTCATCCACTGGGTGTCGCCGCCGCCCAGGTGCCCGCCGCCGCCGTGCGAGTCCTTGTGGATGAACTCGCCGTCGATCAGGTAGGTGACCGTCTCGAAGCCGCGGTGCGGGTGCCAAGGGGTGCCCTTGGGCTCGCCTGCGGCGTAGTCCACCTCGCCCATCTGGTCCATCATGATGAACGGGTCGAGGTACTTGGTGTTGATCTTGGCGAAGGCGCGGCGGACGGGGAAGCCCTCGCCCTCGAAGCCCTCGGGGGCGGTGACCACGGTGAGTACCGGCCGGGCCGTCGTCGCGACGGGGTCGGGGGTGGCGACGCGCGGGAGGGTCAGCGGGTTGTCGACGGTCACGGCGGGCATGTCGGCCTCCTTCGGGGGGTGTACTGGCCTACGCCTCAAATAGTAGTTCAATTCTCAACAAGCATCAAGTTGAAAGTTGGACTACTTCTCGGGAGGTGTGCCCCTGCTTCTCCAGACGCGTACCCCCGCCCTTGCCGTGCCCCTGAGGTGGCGGCAGCGTCAGCCGTACATCCGCCGCATCGTGAAGTCGACCATCTGCTCGACCGCCTTGGCGTCGAACACCATCCGGTGCTCGCCCTCCATGTCCAGCGCGAAGCCGTAGCCGGTCGGCAGCAGGTCGAGGATCTCGGCGCCCGAGACGCTGAAGTGCTTGGAGTCCTTGCCCGCGTACCGGCGCAGCTCCTTGAGCGAGCTGAACATCGGGATCACGGGGGTGGGGGTGTTGTGCAGCGCCAGGAAGCCCGGGCGGTCGCCGCGCGGGCAGTGCACCTTGGAGGTGATGAAGATGGCCTGGAAGTCCTCGACCGGCATCGAGCCCGTGGTGAAGGCCCGGACGGCGTCCGCGAGGGACGGGGGCGAGGGCTCGGGGTAGAGCGACTGCTGCGGTGCGCCCTGCGGGTCGCCGTACGGGCCGGGGCCGGGCATGCCGTTCATACCGGCCTGCTGCGCGGCGTGCTGCTGCGCTTGCTGCTGGTAGGGGTCACCCTGGTAACCGGTCTGCTCGTAGCCGTACACGTGCACAGATTAGCGGGCCCGGGCCCGCCGGAGGGCGGCCGATCCGGACAACAGTGGGCGGTGCGGGGTTGTGGGACGTGACCACGTTCACGCGATCCTCGCCGTGGCTTTAACGCGGAAGGGCTTGAACAAGTTACTTACGGGTAGCATCATGTTGTCTACTGGCGGGTAAGTGGGGCGCTCGGAAGCGGCGGACCCCGGAAGCGACGAACCGGAGAAAACGGCCATGGGTCACTACAAGTCCAACCTGCGGGACGTGGAGTTCAACCTCTTCGAGGTGCTCGGTCGCGACCAGGTGTACGGCACCGGTCCGTTCGCCGACATGGACGTCGACACCGCGAAGAACATCCTCAGCGAGATCTCGCGCCTCGCCGAGAACGACCTCGCCGCGTCGTTCGTCGACGCCGACCGCAACCCGCCGGTCTTCGACCCGGAGACCAACACCGCGCCGGTTCCGGCCTCGTTCAAGAAGAGCTACCAGGCCTACATGGACGCCGAGTGGTGGCGTCTGGGCATCCCGGAGGAGATCGGCGGCCAGGTCACCCCGGCCTCGCTGATCTGGGCGTACGCCGAGCAGATCCTCGGCTCGAACCCCGCGATCTGGATGTACTCCTCCGGCCCGGCCTTCGCCGGCGTCGTCCACGACGAGGGCACCGAGGCGCAGAAGCGCGTCGCCGAGCTCATGGTCGAGAAGCAGTGGGGCGCCACCATGGTGCTGACCGAGCCCGACGCGGGCTCCGACGTCGGCGCCGGCCGCACCAAGGCGATCAAGCAGGAGGACGGCTCCTGGCACATCGAGGGTGTGAAGCGCTTCATCACCTCGGGTGAGCACGACATGTCCGAGAACATCATCCACCTGGTGCTGGCCCGCCCCGAGGGCGGCAAGCTCGGCACCAAGGGCCTCGGTCTGTACATCGTCCCGAAGTTCGACTTCGACTGGGAGACCGGCGAGCTCGGCGAGCGCAACGGTGCCTACGCCACCAACGTCGAGCACAAGATGGGCCTCAAGGCGTCCAACACGTGTGAGATGACCTTCGGCGCCAAGCACCCGGCCAAGGGCTGGCTGGTCGGCGAGAGCGTCGACGGCATCCGTCAGATGTTCAAGATCATCGAGTTCGCCCGGATGATGGTCGGCACGAAGGCCATCGCCACCCTCTCCACCGGCTACCTGAACGCCCTCGAGTACGCCAAGGAGCGCGTGCAGGGTGCGGACATCTCCAACTTCATGGACAAGGCCGCCCCCCGCGTCACCATCACCAACCACCCGGACGTCCGCCGCTCGCTGATGACGCAGAAGGCGTACGCCGAGGGCATGCGCGCCCTGGTGCTCTACACCGCCTCCGTGCAGGACGACCTGGTCGCCGCCCGCCTGCGCGGCGAGGAGGACAAGGCCGCCGAGAGCCTGAACGACCTGCTGCTGCCGATCGTCAAGGGCTACGGCTCGGAGAAGTCCTACGAGCAGCTCGCCCAGTCCCTGCAGACCTTCGGTGGCTCCGGCTTCCTGCAGGAGTACCCGATCGAGCAGTACATCCGGGACGCCAAGATCGACACCCTCTACGAGGGCACCACCGCGATCCAGGGCCTGGACTTCTTCTTCCGCAAGATCGTCCGCGACGGTGGCCAGGCGCTCACCTCCGTGTCCGAGCAGATCCAGAAGTTCCTGGGTGCGGCCGAGGGTGGCGACGCGCTCGCCGCCGAGCGCGAGCTGCTCGCCAAGGCCGCCGGTGACCTGGAGGCGATCGTCGGCAAGCTGCTCGCCGACCTCTCCTCGGTCGAGCAGGACGTGAAGAACATGTACAAGGTGGGCCTCAACACCACCCGCCTGCTGATGGTCTCCGGCGACGTCGTGGTCGGCTGGCTGCTGCTCCGCCAGGCCGCCGTGGCGCTGGCCAAGCTGGAGGCCGGCGCCTCCGAGAAGGACATCCCGTTCTACCAGGGCAAGGTCGCCGCAGGCCGCTTCTTCGCCCGCAACATCCTCCCGACCGTCACCCCGCAGCGGCTGATCGCCGAGGGTGTCGACAACGAGATCATGGAGCTCGCGGAAGAGGCTTTCTAGCCGATCCGTCGCCCGTCGCCGCCCCTCTTGGGACGCGCTGCGCGCGACACCTCCGTCCGACCGCCTGACCCACCCTCAGCACGGAGGGGGGCCTACGCATCGCGTAGGCCCCCCTCCGTGCTTGGGCCGGTGCCAGGGCCTATCCGTCCGGCATTTCCAGTAGGCATTTACCGGTGGTCCTCCGCCCGCAGGCCGCCGACACTGCTCATCGTCACAGAGCCTTCACCGTTGTGTGACCGTTGTTGAAGTCGCCTCGTCATGTCCGTGTACGGGCATATGCTCGGGTGCGAAGACCGGGTTCCCCGTCCGGCTTTCAGCCCTCCCTCAACCCAGGAGCAGCATGTCGACCGCCGCCCGTCCGGCCTACTTCGACCGAACGCATACCGACGACCTGATCGCGTTCCTCAGCGCCTCGCCATCGCCGTTCCACGCCGTGGCCAGTGCAGCCGAGCGACTGGAGAAGGCGGGCTTCCGACGGGTGGCCGAAACCGAGGCCTGGGACGCCGCGGCCGGCGGCCGGTACGTCATCCGTGGCGGCGCGCTGATCGCCTGGTACGTGCCCGAGGGCGCGGGCCCCGAGACGCCGTTCCGGGTGGTCGGCACCCACACCGACTCGCCCAACCTCCGGGTCAAGCCGATCCCGGACACCGGCTCGGCCGGCTGGCGCCAGGTCGCCGTGGAGATCTACGGCGGAGTGCCGCTGAACACCTGGCTCGACCGCGACCTCGGCCTCTCCGGGCGCCTGGCGCTGCGTGACGGCACCGCCGTGCTGGTGCAGATCGACGAGCCGCTGCTGCGGGTGCCGCAGCTGGCCATCCACCTGGACCGGCAGGTCAACGACGGCCTCAAGCTCGACAAGCAGCGCCACCTGACGCCGATCTGGGGAATCGGCGACGTGACGGAGGGTTCGCTGATCGAGTACGTCGCCGAGAGGGCGGGCGTCGAGTCCTCGGACATCGTCGGCTGGGACTTGATGACCCACGACGTGCAGCCGCCCTGCTACCTGGGCAAGGACCGCGAGCTGCTGGCCGGCCCGCGCCTGGACAACCTGCTCTCGGTGCACGCGGCGGCCGCCGCACTCGCCGCAGCGGTCAGCGGGGACCTGCCGTACATCCCGGTGCTGGCGGCCTTCGACCACGAGGAGACGGGCAGCGAGTCCGACACCGGTGCGCAGGGTCCGCTGCTCGGCAACGTGCTGGACCGCAGCGTCTACGCGCGCGGCGGAACGCCGGAGGACCGGGCCCGGGCCCTGGCAGGGACGGTCTGCCTCTCCTCCGACATGGGCCACGCGGTGCACCCGAACTACAGCGAGCGCCACGAGCCGGGCCACCACCCGATGCCGAACGGCGGCCCGATCCTCAAGGTCAACGTCAACAACCGCTACGCGACGGACGGCCTCGGCCGGGCCGTCTTCTCCGCCGCCTGCGAGAAGGCCGGCGTGCCGTGGCAGGTCTTCGTCTCCAACAACGCGATGCCCTGCGGCACCACCATCGGCCCGATCACCGCGGCCCGCCTCGGCATCACCACCGTGGACTGCGGCATCGCCGCCCTCTCCATGCACTCCGCCCGCGAGCTGTGCGGCGCGGACGACCCGTACCTGCTGGCCAGCGCCATCAAGGCGTTCCTCGAGGGCTGACCGTACGCAACCGGGCAACCACCACAGGGGCGCGGGGAACTGCGCGATCAACCAGGCACCCACGTGTACCCCGATCGCACAGCTCCCCGCGCCTTGGTGGGTACGGCTACTCCATGCCGGCGAGCACCAGCGGCAGCCGTGACACCCCACCCGCCGTCAGCTTCACCGGGACGCCCCAGTCCTGCTGGTGCACATGGCAGGCCGGGTACTCGATCTCCGGATCGTCGTCGCAGGACGCCGCCATGGCCGACACGTGCAGCACACCCTCCGTCACCTCGTCCGAGAGCACCAGCTCGCGGGAGAGCGCGGAGTCCGCGCCCGCGCCGGAGACCAGCAGCTCCGGCGGGGTCGAGCTGACCAGCAGCCGGGTCGACGGTCCGTAGCGCTCGTCCAGCTTCTGCCCGGCGGGGGCCTGGAACACCACGTCCAGCTTGAGTGCGCCCGGCGTGACCTCGGTCGCGGCGCGCTGGGTCCGGTGCGCGACCGCCTCGACCCGGACGGCCTCCTCGGGGAGCCGCAGCCGGGTCAGCCGGTGCCGCGCGGACTCGACCACCACCAGGTCACCCTCGACCAGCACCGCCCCGGAGGGCTCCCGCAGGTCGGTGGCCAGCGTGCTGACCTCGCCGGTGGCGGGCTCGTAGCGGCGCAGCGCGTGGTTGTAGGTGTCGGCGATCGCCACCGAGCCGTCCGGCAGTACGGTCACGCCGAGCGGGTGCTGCAGCAGGGCCTGGTCGGCCGCGCCGTCCCGGTGCCCGAAGTCGAACAGTCCGGCGCCGACAGCGGTGTGCACCGTCTTCGTTTCACGTGAAACCCAGCGGACGGCGGAAGTCTCCGAGTCGGCGACCCAGAGCCGCTCGCCGTCCGCCGAGACCGCCAGCCCGGACGGCTGCGCGAACCAGGCCTCGTCCACCGGGCCGTCCACCAGGCCCTCGTTGGTCGTCCCGGCCGACACCCGGACAGTGCCCGCCACCGGGTCGTACGCCCACAGCTGGTGCACGCCCGCCATGGCGATCCAGACCTCGCCGTCGAAGAACGCGACGTCCCACGGCGAGGAGAGGTCGACCTCGCGGGCCGGGCCGCTGGTCGGTGAGCCCTGCCACCACTGCTTCCCGGTGCCGGCGAGCGTGCTGACCGAGCCGTCCGCCAACCGTACGCCGCGCAGGGCGTGGTTGACGGTGTCGGCCACCACCACGTCGTAGCCCAGCTCCAGCCCCGCCGGGACGAGCGCCAGGCCCTGCGGCTCACTGAACCGGGGCTCCGGACCGTCCACCAGACCGCGCTCACCGTCACCGATCCGGCGGACGACCGTCTCGCCGTCCTCCGCCAGCTCGACCAGCGAGTGGTGGCCGGAGTCCGCGACCAGGTAGTGCCCGTCAGCCAGCCGGACGACCTTCCCGGGGAACCGCAGATCCCCCGCCTCGGGCTCGGGCGCCACGTACGGGCCCTCACCGCGCCGCAGGGTGCCCTTGGCGGCGTGCTCCGCCTCCAGCTCCTCGACCAGCCTGGCGATCGCGTGCGCGTGCCCCTCGCCGGCGTGCTGCGCGACCACGTACCCCTCGGGGTCGATCACCACCAGCGTCGGCCAGGCCCGGACGGCGTACTGCTTCCACGTCACCAACGCCGGGTCGTCCAGCACCGGATGGTGCACCTCGTACCGGGCCACCGCGTCCACCACGGCCTGATGGTCGGCCTCGTGCGCGAACTTGGGCGAGTGCACCCCGACGATCACCACCGTGTCGCGGTGCTTCTCCTCGAGCTCCCGGAGCTCGTCCAGCACATGGAGACAGTTGATGCAGCAGAAGGTCCAGAAGTCTAGTACCAATGTGCGCCCTCTGAAGTCGGCAAGGGTCAGATCCTTGCCGCCGGTGTTGATCCAACCACCAGCCCCGACGAGTTCGGGGGCGCGTACGCGTGCACGAGAAGCCATAACCCCATCAAACCGCACAGCGAGTGTCCGCATTCCAGGCGTGCCCGTCGGGTAGCGCAACCCGCTCCCTCACCCCCTCGACACCTGCCAGTCATGGAGGCCGCCCGGAGCGTCGTCCGGGGGGATCAGGTCTCGGAGCTTCGTGATGCTTTCCCTGCCGCCCTTGACCGGCCGGACGAACACACCGAACGAGTGCACAGCCATGACCTTCACGGCCCTGCCGCTGCGCCTGTCATAGGCCATCTCGCCGACAGCCGGTTCCCACTGGTCAGCCATGGTCATCCGCCCATTCCAGCGCAGCACCGAACGTGAAGAACATCAACGGTCCCGCGCCATCCGGTCTGGCCACGTGCAGACTGCCACGCTTGCGGTCGGCCACGCCCCACACATCCATGAGCAGACCGGGCTGCGAGGGCAGCGGAACGACCCCGTAGCGGGCACAGGTGAGCGGTTCAGCTTGGGCCACTACTGACATGGGCTGCTCCCCGAGTAGGCGGTTCGTCGTGCCCCCTACAGTGGCCCGCCCTTTCGGACGAATCAGGCCAGCGGGGAGGACAGTTGGCCCGTTCCGGCGGTAGGTTCGCAGAACGCCCAAACGTCCCTGGGGGAAGCCTTGAACACTGCCCTACGATCGGCTATGTCCGCCGCTGGCCTCTCGCCACGCCAGTTAGCGGGCCGGGTGGGAGTGTCAGGCAAGACCGTTGAACGCTGGCTGTCCGATGATCACCTGATCCCCCACGCGCGGAACCGAGAGGACGCCGCCCAGGCGCTGGGAGTTGACGCAACTATGCTGTGGCCGAAGGCAGTTCGGGACGTATTCAAGACTGGCCCCGATCGAGAGATCGTCCGCAGCTACCCGTACCGGTCCGCCTGCCCCTCGACCGTGTGGGGTGACCTGATCAAGAGTGCGAAGACTGACCTGCTCTTCGCTGGCTACACCAACTACTTCCTGTGGTTGGAACAGCCGAACCTTGTCGAAACGCTGCGCCGGAAGGCCGAGACAGGCTGTCGCGTGCGGTTCCTCATGGGTGATCCCGATGGTGAGGTGACCCGCCAGCGGGAAGCCATCGAAGACGTGGCACTGTCGGTCTCTACGCGGGTCAGGATCACTCTTGAGCACCTGCGTCGCCTCGGGCCGATAGAAGGGCTTGAGGCTCGCTTCTCGGCCCCCGTGGACGCCATGAACCATGTCAGCCTGTCCGTGTTCCGCTTCGACCGTGACGCCCTAGTCACGCCACATCTGGCTCGGCTGGTAGGCCACGACTCCCCATTGATGCACCTGCGCGGGGACGGAGCGGGTGGCATGTGGTCCCGGTTCGCTGACCACGCCGAAGAACTGTGGGAGCGGGGCATGCCGGTGCCGCTGGGCCAGAAAGCCCCTGATCGCTCATAGCCAACTGGATCAGGACGACCTGGGGGATATCGGGGAACTCGTCGAGGCTTCCGGGCACCTGCGCATCAAGGTGGCGCGGCCGTAGCCGACCGTGTGTCGGTTCATTGCTCGGAGGGTCCATAAGTCGGCAATGACCAACTTGCCCCCGAGGCCCGCCTACTCTGCCGTCGGGTCGCTTGAGCTGGCATTTTGGGACAGGAACGAGACACCGTCACAGCTCTGTCCCCGCAGGCGTCACGGGCTGGACGATCATGATCGCTTGTGTGACGCTTCTGGTGGTCGCGGCGGGGAGTCGCGATCTACCACTCTTGGGGGGATCTTCAGATGCGTGTTCAGCGTGCCCTGGCGGCAAGTGCGATGCTGGTTGTGACGGGGCTTGCGCTGACCGCCTGCCAGGGCAGCGTCAGCGGGTCGGCCGGCCCGGGCGCCAGCCAGGCGGCGTCGGCGCCGAGCAGTGCCACGGCCCCGGGCAGCACCGGTGGCGGCTCGTCCTCCGGCACCACGGGCTCGTCTTCGGGCACCACGGGTTCGTCCTCGGGCAGCGCGGGCTCCAAGGCCCCTGCCGGTGGCGCTTCCGGGTCGGGCAAGGTGACGCCCGCGGCCTGCACCACGGCCAACCTGATCCCCGACGTCTCCGTAGGCGAGGCCACGCCGCCGGAGTCGGACATGGCGTCGGTCACTGTGACGTTCGGTAACAAGGGCGACACCTGCACCCTGAACGGCTTCGCCGGGGTTCACCTGGCCACCAGCGCGGGACCGACCGACGTGCCGCGCGACGGCCGCAAGAAGCCGAGCACCGTCACCCTCGCCAAGGCGCAGATCGCCACGTTCACCATCTGGTACCGCACCAACCCCAAGGGCCACCCCGGTGACAAGGTGACCACCATGACGATCACCCCGCCCGGTGAGACCCACTCGGTCAAGATGAACTGGCCGGGCGTCGAATTTGCCACGGGCGCGGACGCGGGCGGCACGGACACCCTGTACCTGGAGCCGGTCTCGATGTAACGGTTGATCCACCGGCAGTCGCTGATGAGGTGGAAGGCAGCCCCGCGACGGGGCAGTCGCCGCGCTACAGGGCGAGGTGCAGGCGAAGCGCGGTGTCCAGTCGCGTGAGCTGTTCTCCGGACACGGTTCCGATCCGGTGCAGCAGCCGCTCGACCGCCACCGCGCGGACCTGTTCGGCCTGGGCCTTGGAATCGCGGTCGAGACCGCAGGAGGCTGCGTCGAGCAGTACTTGGAAGGGGAACACCCGGTCCGTGTTCGAGGTGATCGGTACGACTGTCAGCACGCCGCGGCCGTGCCGGGTGGCCGACTGGTTGGCGGAGTTGTTCGAGACGATGACGGCGGGCCGGGCCTTGTTCGCTTCACTGTCGTTCGCTTCACTGCCGCGAACCGGGTCGAAGTCGATCAGATAGATGTCACCGCGTCGCATCGGAGAGACCGTCCCCTGTCGCACGATCCCAGATGGCCGCGTCCTCGTTCTGCTCCCAGTCCTGCCAGGCCTTCGCGTAGTCGTCCTCCAACTGCGAGGCGCGCAGAAGCTCGATGGCGGCATGTATCACGGCGGACCGTGAGTCGGTGGAAGTCTCGGCCGCGTACTGGTCGAGGAAGGCGACATCACCTTCAGGGAGGCTGACGCTGATCTTCATGCCAGAAAGCCTACTCGGGTGCTACCGATAGTGCTACCTGTGGTGGGAAGGGTAGTGGCATGCGCTTGTGGACGGGTTCAGCCGGACGCCCTCCGCCGGAGCCCAGGCCCGCTGTTCACCGGCTTGCCCCTCGGTGGCACAGCGGGGGCGGGCGGTGGGTCAGTCCGGGGGCCTCCGGTGGCCGGGCGGCAGTAGGAAGTCGAAACGCCCGTCGGCGAGTGCCTCTTTGAGGGCCACCAGCTCGCCGATGGTGCCGATCAGCACGTTGTTCTGGTTGTTCACGTTGGCTACGGCGACGCGTCCCTCATGCAGCTCGGCCAGCACGAAGCCGAACACGTCGCCCGCGTCGTCCGGGGCGTCCGTCGCCTCCCAGGACAGGCCGGGGTGCTCGTGCGGGAAGTACTCGACGAGCGAGTCACGAACCAGACCGGTCCCCGGATCCGGGTCGTCCCCCGAGCGGTACCTGCTGGAGCCCTGATCGGCCCTGTCGGGGGTGCTGGATTCACGGTTCACGATGTCCCAACTCGTTGACGGGGATGAGTGGTTCGACTTCGCCGGAGGCCCTCCGATGCGAAGGTCAGCAGGCATGGCTCGACCATGCTCTGAGGGGTCACCGTGCAGCCCCGGCGTCGACGGTTGCCAGGACCGAGGCTTTGGCCCAAACCGCTTTGCCGTACGGGCCGATGGGTTCGACGCCCCACTCGTCCGCGAGCTTCTCGACCAGGCACAGGCCCCGGCCGCCGGTGCGGGTCATGTCGGTCTCCAGCACCTTGACACGGTCCGTCGAGGCATCCGCGACCGCGATGTACAGCAGCCCCTCGCGAAGATCGAGAACAACGGTCGGGGCACCGCCGTGCAGCAGCGCGTTCGTCAGTAGCTCGGACAGCAGCAGGCACGGCGTCTCGGAGTCGAGGCCGACGGCGGCGAGCAGGTCGCGCAGCAGCGCCAGGTGAACCGAACGTAGCTGATGTCACTGACAGCGAGTGAGCGCTTCGGTAGGCCGGATCGAATGGATCACCCCGCCGCGAGGCGCTCCGTCAGCCGCTGCTTCGCCGCCGGCCATTCGTCGCGCAGCATCGAGAAGTGGACGCTGTCCCGCCAGGTGCCGTCCGGGCGGAGCCGGTTGCGGCGCAGGGTGCCTTCGTGGGTGGCGCCGAGGCGGCGGATGGCGTTCTGGGAGCGCTCGTTCAGGTGGTCGGTCTGCCACATCACCCTGCCCATGCCGAGATCGTCGAAGGCGTGGGTGAGCAGCAGCAGCTTGGATTCGGTGTTGACGGCGCTGCGCCAGACCGCGCGGCCGTACCAGGTGCCGCCGATCTCCAGCAGTTCGTCGGTCGCGCTGAAGTCGAAGTAGCAGGTCACGCCGACGGCGCGGCCGGTGGCCGGCCGAATGACCGCGAAGGGGACGCAGTCCGGGTCCTGTACCCGGCTGTCGACGACCTCGCCGATCTCCTGCTCGGTCATCGGGGTGTGCACCGGGACCCAGCGCCAGACCTCCTCGTCCCGCCCGGCCGCCGCGAACAGGTCGGGCACGTGGGCGTGGCCGAGCGGCTCCAGCCGGACATGACGGCCGATCAGGGTGGTGGGGGAGGGCAGCTTTGCGGTCATGGCAGCAAAGTAGCCCCAGATTGCACTACCGGCAAATAATTTCTGCCTTAGTGCAATCCGGGGCTACCGGCGATCTCAGCTGAAGGATCGGCTGCAGGATCAGATGAAGGAGTTGATCTGGATCGTCTCGGTCCGGCCCGGGCCGACGCCGATGGCGGAGATCGGGGCGCCCGACATCTCCTCCAGGGCCTTCACGTACGCCTGCGCGTTCTTCGGCAGGTCGGCGAAGGTCTGGGCCTTGCTGATGTCCTCGGTCCAGCCGGGGAACAGCTCGTAGATCGGCTTCGCGTGGTGGAAGTCCGACTGGCTGTACGGGAGTTCCTCGACGCGCTTGCCGTCGATCTCGTACGCGACGCAGACCGGGATCTGCTCCCAGCCGGTGAGCACGTCCAGCTTGGTGAGGAAGAAGTCGGTCAGGCCGTTCACCCGGGTCGCGTAGCGGGCGATCACCGCGTCGAACCAGCCGCAGCGGCGGTCACGGCCGGTGGTGACACCGCGCTCGCCGCCGATCCGGCGCAGCGCGTCGCCGTCGGCGTCCAGCAGCTCGGTCGGGAACGGGCCCGAGCCGACGCGGGTGGTGTACGCCTTCAGGATGCCGACGACCCGGTCGATCTTGGTCGGGCCGATGCCCGCGCCGGTGCAGGCGCCGCCGGCCGTCGGGTTGGACGAGGTCACGAAGGGGTACGTGCCGTGGTCGACGTCCAGCAGGGTGCCCTGGCCGCCCTCCAGCAGGACGACCTTGTTCGCCTTCAGCGCCTCGTCCAGGACGAGGGTGGTGTCGGCGAGGAAGGGCCGGATCTTCTCCGCGTAGCCGAGGTACTCCTGCACGACCAGGTCGGCCGGCAGGGCGCGGCGGTTGTAGAGCTTGACCAGCAGCTGGTTCTTGTCGTGCAGCGCCGCCTCGACCTTCTGCTGAAGGATCGATTCGTCGAAGAGGTCCTGCACCCGGATGCCGATGCGGTTGATCTTGTCGGCGTAGGCCGGGCCGATGCCGCGACCGGTGGTGCCGATCTTGCGCTTGCCGAGGAAGCGCTCGACCACCTTGTCCAGGGTGCGGTGGTACGGCGTGATCAGGTGGGCGTTGCCCGAGATCAGCAGCTTCGAGGTGTCGATGCCGCGCTCGTTCAGGCCCTTGAGCTCGGAGAGCAGCACGCCCGGGTCGATCACGACGCCGTTGCCGATGACCGGCACGACGTTCGGGCTGAGGATGCCGGAAGGCAGCAGGTGAAGGGCGTACTTCTGGTCGCCGATGATCACCGTGTGACCGGCGTTGTTACCGCCCTGGTAGCGGACGACGTAGTCGACGGAGCCGCCGAGCAGGTCGGTCGCCTTCCCCTTGCCCTCGTCCCCCCACTGAGCGCCAACGAGCACGAGTGCCGGCACAGGCGTACACCCCTTCCGGTTGGGGCATCCTGCGTAGGCCGCAGTCTGCCCCGAGATAGACGAAGCCCCTGGCGCAATAGCGCAAGGGGCTCTTGCACCGAGAGATTACCTGAGGAAGGACCGGTCGTGTCGTCCCTGTCCACGCCCGAATCCCGCGCCGTTTCTCCAGGTGGGCCCGACCCGCTCCTCGTACTCCTCGACCCGGCCGCCCGGCGGGCCGACGGCGAGTCGGTGCGGATCGCCAGGGACGTGCTCTGCGGCGGCGCGGACGCCAAGGTCGCGCTGCCCGAGAGCAGCTCCGAACTCGACCGGGTGCTCGCCCATCGTGGCCGTCGCCGACCGGTCGTGATCGGATCCGACCTGGCGGTGCAGCGGGTGCTGCAGGCCTTGCACCGTCAGCGCGAACTGGGTGCGGACCCGGTCGGGGTGGTCCCGGTGGGCCGGCCGGGAGCGGTCGGCGCGCTCCGGGCACTCGGCGTACCCGGCGAACCGGTGGCGGCGGCCCGCGCGGTGATCAACGGCAGCTCGCGCAAGCTCGACCTGCTGGTCGACGACTGCGGCGGGGTGGTGCTCGCCGGGGTGCGCGTCCAGGGGGTGGCCGACGACCAGTCGGGTGGCTGGCGTTCGCTATGGGCGAAACTTGCTGCGTCCGAGCAGGGGAAGGTGGACCACCCCGGCGACCCGAAGCTCCGGATCGAGGCGGACGGGCGGCTGCTGGCCGACGTCCACCAGTCGGTCCGGCTGCTCCAGGTCAACGTCCCGGCCGACGAGGGCGTGATGGAGCTGGTGCTCCGGCTGTCGGATGCCGCGCACCGGCTGCGCGCCGCCAGCCTCACCGTGGCGGGCCGGAACTTCGACTACGAGGCGGACGGCCGCTCGGTCGGCCCGGTGCGGTCCCGGACCTGGACGGTGCACGCGGGCGCGTGGGCGCTGGTACTGCCCCAGGTCGTGGGGGGCTGAGCCAGGGGGTACGGCACAGACCGTGGCCTTCCGGTTTTGCGCACGCAGTTCATCGAGCAGGGTCCCGCGCCCCTGGGGGTAACCGCCCGGGCAAGGGGTGAGCAGAGTCACGTCCGGGTGGGGTGACGTCATGTGATGAGCGGCCCGGAGGCTCATGAGGGCGCGTCCGACAAGGGCATCCGGGGGTTCAACGAATTGTCATGCCGGGAATTCGGGGAAGGTAAGGGGTTTTGTCTACGCGCGTCGCTATTGGATCGGCCAATATCCGGCACCGCCTGCGTTCGGGAAGCCGTACGGAACTGCCCTAGACTCGAAGACGTGCCACGTGGAGACGGAAGACTCAATCACGATCTGCTTCCCGGCGAGAAAGGCCCCCAGGACGCTTGCGGCGTCTTCGGTGTCTGGGCTCCCGGCGAGGAGGTCGCAAAGCTCACGTACTTCGGCCTCTATGCCCTGCAGCACCGCGGACAGGAATCCGCGGGCATCGCAGTGAGCAACGGCTCCCAGATTCTCGTCTACAAGGACATGGGACTTGTCTCCCAGGTCTTCGACGAAGCGTCCCTGGGATCCCTGCACGGGCATATCGCCGTCGGACACGCCCGCTACTCGACCACCGGGTCCTCGGTCTGGGAGAACGCCCAGCCGACCTTCCGCGCGACCGTTCACGGTTCGCTGGCCCTCGGGCACAACGGAAACCTGGTGAACACCGCCGAACTGGCGGAGATGGTCGCCGACCTGCCCGGAGAGGCGCACGTGTCGCGCTCCGGCCGCAGCGCGGTGACCAACGACACCGACCTGGTGACCGCCCTCCTTGCGGGACACCCGGACCTCTCCATCGAGGAGACGGCCCGGCAGATCCTGCCCAAGGTGAAGGGCGCCTTCTCGCTCGTCTTCATGGACGAGCACACCCTCTACGCCGCCCGTGACCCGCAGGGCATCCGCCCGCTGGTGCTCGGCCGGCTGGAGCGCGGCTGGGTGGTCGCCTCCGAGACCGCCGCGCTCGACATCTGCGGCGCCAGCTTCATCCGCGAGGTGGAGCCCGGCGAGCTGATCGCCATCGACGAGAACGGCATGCGGACCTCCCGCTTCGCCGAGGCGAAGCCCAAGGGCTGCGTCTTCGAGTACGTCTACCTGGCCCGCCCCGACACCTCCATCGCCGGCCGCAACGTGCACCTCTCCCGGGTGGAGATGGGCCGCAAGCTGGCGAAGGAGGCCCCCGCCGAGGCCGACCTGGTGATAGCGACTCCCGAGTCCGGCACCCCCGCCGCGATCGGGTACGCCGAGGCGAGCGGCATCCCGTACGGCTCCGGCCTGGTGAAGAACGCCTACGTGGGCCGCACCTTCATCCAGCCCAGCCAGACCATCCGCCAGCTCGGCATCCGGCTCAAGCTCAACCCGCTCAAGGAAGTCATCCAGGGCAAGCGCCTGGTGGTCGTGGACGACTCGATCGTCCGTGGCAACACCCAGCGCGCGCTGGTGAAGATGCTCCGCGAGGCCGGCGCCGCCGAGGTGCACATCCGGATCTCCTCCCCGCCGGTGAAGTGGCCGTGCTTCTTCGGCATCGACTTCGCCACCCGCGCGGAGCTGATCGCCAACGGGATGACCATCGAGGAGATCGGGCGGACGCTCGGCGCGGACTCGCTCGCGTACATCTCGCTCGAAGGCATGATCGAGGCCACCGCGCAGCCCAAGGACAACCTGTGCCGGGCCTGCTTCGACGGGGTGTACCCGATGGAGCTGCCCGACCCGGCGCTGCTGGGCAAGCTGCTCCTGGAGGCCGAGATCGCGGGCAGCCAGCAGAAGACGCCCGTACGCGGCAAGCCCTCCGGCTCCGACCTGGACGGCGTCCAGTCGCTGCTCGGCGGTGCCGGCGCAGCAGACGCGCTTCGTCGCCCGTAGGCAGATGAGTAACCACAGCAGGGGCGTGGGGAACTGCGCGATCAACAGTGCACGTACGTCGTGTCCTGGTCGCGCAGTTCCCCACGCCCCTGTTGGTTAGCCCCACCCTGTTTCCACCCCCACTGACCCGGAAGGGCCACCGCACGTGACCAGCAACGAGAGCCGCGGCGCCACCTACGCCGCCGCAGGTGTCGACATCGAGGCCGGCGACCGCGCCGTCGAGCTCATGAAGCAGTGGGTCAAGAAGACCAACCGGCCCGAGGTGGTCGGCGGCCTGGGCGGCTTCGCCGGGCTGTTCGACGCCTCCGCGTTCAAGCGCTACGAGCGTCCGCTACTGGCCTCCGCGACCGACGGGGTCGGGACGAAGGTCGCCATCGCGCAGGCGATGGACAAGCACGACACCATCGGCCACGACCTGGTCGGCATGGTCGTCGACGACCTGGTGGTCTGCGGCGCCGAGCCGCTCTTCATGACCGACTACATCTGTGTCGGCAAGGTCGTCCCCGAGCGGGTCGCCCAGATCGTCAAGGGCATCGCCGAGGGCTGCACGCTGGCCGGCTGCGCCCTGGTCGGCGGCGAGACCGCCGAGCACCCCGGTCTGCTGGGCCCGGACGACTACGACGTCGCGGGCGCCGGTACCGGCGTGGTCGAGGCCGATGCGCTGCTGGGCGCCGAGCGGGTCCGGGCGGGCGACGTCGTCATCGCGATGGCCGCCTCGGGTCTGCACTCCAACGGCTACTCGCTGGTCCGCCACGTGCTGCTGAAGGAGGCCGGCTGGTCGCTGGACCGCCAGGTCGAGGAGTTCGGCCGGACGCTCGGCGAGGAGCTGCTGGAGCCCACCAGGATCTACTCGCTGGACTGCCTGGCGCTCGCCCGCTCCACCGAGATCCACGCCTTCTCGCACGTCACCGGCGGCGGCCTGGCGGCCAACCTGGCCCGGGTCATCCCGGTCGGCCTGCACGCCCGCCTGGACCGTGGCACCTGGAGCCCGCTGCCGGTCTTCCAGACCGTCGCCCAGGTCGGCCGGATGGCCACCCTGGAGATCGAGAAGACGCTGAACATGGGCGTCGGCATGGTCGCCGTCGTCCCGCCGGAGTCGGTGGACGCCGTGCTGGCGATCCTGGAGGACCGCGACGTCGAGGCCTGGCTGCTCGGCGACATCGTGGACCGCACGGACGAGCACGAGGGTGGAGCGGCGCTCTACAACGCGTACGACGGTTTCGAGCTCAGCTGAGGCTCGCCCGGTAGGCACAGAGAGGGCGCGGGGAACAGCGCGTGGCGGAAGGCTGCAGGCCGTTGTCTTCCGATGTCGCGCAGTTCCCCGCGCCCCTGTGGTTTACCCGGCTACCCGGACTTGCCCGGGTACGCCGAAAACCGGCTCGGCGCCCCTGGGGGCGCCAAGCCGGTCTGGTCAGGCTCTTACGCGCGTCGAGGGGAGGGGCTGCTGCCCACTTCCTCGTCCGCGTCGTCGTCCTCGACGGAGTAGCGACTCGCGTACTCCGCGTAGGGATCGTCCTCTTCCTCTTCTTCGATCGGTTCTGGCTTGATCGAAGCGGTGGAGGGCGATACGCCCAGCTCGCTGGACAGACGGTTAGCATCGAAGCCGCCGCCGTTGTACTTCAGCTCGCGGGCGACCTTCGTCTGCTTGGCCTTGGCCCGGCCGCGCCCCATGGGTCGACCCCCTCAACGATGGGGCTCACGGCCCCGAGTCTGACACGTGTTCATGATCAGGAGCGGCCTGCCCGAAGTGGGAGAACCGTCCCTTGGAGCATTAACGGTACCTGTTTCCGCCGCCGAACGGTACGTCGCCGGTGTGACGTGGCGCGCACTGCCACCTCCCGAAACCAGGTCCTTCCAGGTCACGAGAGGATTTTCGGGCTTTCGCAGGCTGTCCGTAGCCTGCCCTGGTCCGTCGTTCCAGGACCGATTATCCCCCGTCAGGGGCCTCGGTATCGCCCGTTCGGGCTACCAGGTGAGAATCCGGTTCCACATCGTGATGCCGGGGGGGCTCCCGCGAGGGGGCGGGCACCGGGGTGCCCGCCCCCTCGCGGGAGCTCGGGATCAGCTCCGGCGGGCGCTCGGCAGCAGGATCGTGCGCAGAGCGCTGATCTCCCGCATCCGCTTCTCGGCGAGGCGGTCGGCGGCCACGGCCGGGGGGACGCCGTCCGAGGCGGCCCGGGTGAAGATCTCCAGGGTGGTGTCGAAGATCTTCGTGGCCTTGTTCTTGGCGCGCTCGAAGTTGAAACCCTCGATCTCGTCCGCGACCTGGATCACGCCGCCGGAGTTCACCAGGTAGTCGGGCGCGTACAGGATCCCGCGATCGGCGAGGTCCTTCTCGACGCCCGGGTGGGCCAGCTGGTTGTTGGCCGCGCCGCAGACGATCGTGGTGCCGGCCTCGCCCAGCGCGGCCACCGTGTCGTCGTCGAGCGCGCCACCCAGGGCACAGGGGGCGTAGACGTCCAGCTTGGCCTGCAGGAGGGCCGCGGTGTCCGCGACCACCTCGACGTCCGGGTGGGCGGCCCGGACGCGGTTCACGGCCGCCTCGAAGACGTCCGTGACCACCACGACGGCGCCGTCGGCGACCAGGTGGCCCACCAGGTAGTGGCCGACCTTGCCGACACCTGCGACACCGACCCGCTTGCCGCGCAGCGTGGGCTGGCCCCAGCGCGCCTGGGCGGAGGCCCGCATGCCCTGGAACACGCCGAAGGCGGTCAGGATCGAGGAGTCGCCGGCGCCGCCGTTCTCGGGCGAGCGGCCGGTCACGAACTCCGTCTCGCGCGCGATGACGTCCATGTCCTGGACGTAGGTGCCCACGTCGCAGGCGGTGATGTAGCGGCCGCGCAGCGACTGCACGAAGCGGCCGTAGGCGCGGAGCATCGCCTCGTTCTTGTCCTTGTTGGGGTCACCGATGATGACCGCCTTGCCGCCGCCCAGGTCGAGCCCGGCGAGGGCGTTCTTGTAGCTCATGCCGCGCGAGAGGCGCAGCGCGTCCTCCAGGGCCTCCTCCTCCGTGGCGTACTGGAAGAAGCGGGTGCCGCCGAGGGCCGGGCCCAGTGCGGTGGAGTGGATGGCGATGATCGCCTTCAGGCCCGAGGCCCGGTCGTGGCAGAGCACGACCTGCTCGTGCCCGTCGCCCGGGACGCCGTCCTGCTCGGTACGGAAGATCCTGCTCAGCACGCCGGGTGCGGGGTGCGTCGCGGATACGGTCTGTACGTCGGTCACTGTGGTGACTCCAGTATCTGAGGCCCACTGCTGTGGTGTGGGCGCCTGAGGGAAGCCTAGCTCCGGGGCGGTCGCCGGAGCTGCCCCTCGCGGACAACGAACCGGACAAGGAAGCGGACAAGGAAATACGTGGGGGAGGGACGGAGCGGGACCGCTGGTACGGCCCTCTCCCGTCGCACACATACCGCGTGCGACGATGCGATACGTGACCGCCGTGCGCACTTCGGTGCTCCCGCCCTACACCGCCCACCTGCGCGTCTACGAGCCGCTGGCCGCCTATCCGGAGCCCGAGCGGGCCCGCTGGCAGGCGTACGCCGCCGCCCGCGGCCCGGACGCGACCGCTCCGGAACAGCCCGTCGCGCCGGCCGCGCTGGAGGAGCAGCGCGAGGCGCTCGCCGAGCTGCTGGCCAGGACCCCGCGCGCGCTGCCGGAGCACGAGAGCGAGCGCGCGTTCGTCCGGGTGGTCGACGGGGTGACGTACGTCTGCCCGTGGGCGACCAGGCTGCGCAGCTGGCAGGCTCTGGACGAGTTGGCGGTCACGCTGCCGGTGGCGCTGCTGGACACCGTGCTGCCGCCCGCCGCGCGGGCGGCGGCGGTGGCCGACCGGGAGCGCTGGCAGGCGTCGAACCTGGATGCCCGGCCGTGGATCCTGACCAGCCGTTGGGAGGTGCCGGTGCGCTGGTTCCTGCCGTTCGGGGCGGAGGACCGCTGTTTCGTCCCGGCCGGGCCCGAGGGCAGCCGGGTGGCCGCCGCGCTCTTCTACCTGACGCCGATGGCGCAGGCCCGGCGCCGGGTGGCGCGCGGCTACCGGACGCTGCGGGACCGGGCGCCGCGCGGGCCGCTGGTGGCGGAGGTGGAGCAGGTGGGCCGCTGGCTGGAGGAGTTCCACCCGAGGTCGCTGGTGGAGCTCGACTACGGGGGCCTGGTGCACCTGCTCGGCGCCGAGCGGCTGGCGGCCGAGGACTCGGTGGCGGAGCTGGAGGAGGGGATCGGGGCGCTGCGGGCCGGGGACGGCGAGGGTGCGGCCCGGGTCTACCGGGAGGTGACGGCCCGCTGGCGGCTGGTGTCCGCCCTACGGCACGCCAGCTGATCCGGGGTCAGGGCTGGTGGGGGCGGGTGCCGGTGATCGGTCGGTGGGCGACAGGTGGGCTGCCGGCGGTCGGCGGGCGGGAGTGTCAGTGCGAGAGGTAAGGATGATCGGGTACTTCGGTCCACGGAAGGGGACCAACGTCCCGGTTCGGGTCAATACCCCTCGAACGTGACACTACTCACCGTTGACGCGTACTTACCCCTATGTGTAAAAATGGGACAACCAGCCCAAGTTCACTCAGGTGTGTCCACTTCTGGGTGGATCTGACGGCGGTGCGTACTTTGCGGGGAAACAGAGGGTCTGATCCCGTCATAACCGATTGTCATCCTGCGGTGACTGTCCGCTATGGGGTGGTCCATGGCCATCCGTCGCTCTTGAACCCGTCAGGGGTCAATTTTGACGGTTTGGCCGATAGGGCTGGACGGATGGTGTAGTTGTAGACACCAGGACAAGCCGTTCGTCCTATAACCGACTCGGCCCGTGTATGCCATTTCGGGCATCGCGGGCCAAGGTGCAGAATTTGAAGGATAGAACCGCCCTGGTTCGGTTCTCCCGAGGAGGCCGCTCATGACCGCTCGTACCCCTGACGCTGAGCCTCTGCTGACACCGGCAGAGGTCGCCACTATGTTCCGCGTTGACCCCAAGACGGTCACCCGCTGGGCAAAGGCCGGCAAGCTCACGTCCATCCGCACTCTCGGCGGGCACCGCCGGTATCGCGAGGCGGAGGTGCGCGCTCTGCTGGCCGGTATTCCGGCGCAGCGTACCGAGGGCTGAGAGAACCGCAGAAGCATTCCAGAAGGGGCCGTGGGCCTGACTCCGCCGGGTCAGGGATGCGGCCCCTTCGGCGTGTCCGGGGGGTGTGCGGCGGCCGGAATCAATGGCTCCAATTGGTGCTGCCGGGAGCGGGGGGGATTACAGTGAATAACTGTACAATTTTATATATTAAATTGCTGGCTCCGGTGAGGGTGCCCGGAGTGTCCAACCTCAAGAAAACATAAGTGACGACCCCCACAGGCCCGCCGCCTTGTGGTACGTACCAAGGGTGAGGTAGAGCTGACGCTGCCTCAGTAAACGAAAGAGGCCCGGAGCCTCTCGGCTCCGGGCCTCTCACCTACTGCGATCCTGACGGGACTTGAACCCGCGACCTCCACCTTGACAGGGTGGCGAGCTAACCAACTGCTCCACAGGACCAGAGTTTTCACTGTCTTGTTCGCCGACTCTCGTTTGCGAACAAGACAGATCGTAACGCATCTCGGGCCCCAGGTCGAACCAGCCTCGAACCATCCTCGGAGCAGCTCCGGGACCGCCCCGGAACAGCCTCCGCGCACCTCAGGGGGTGGCGGCCGCAGCCTCCATCGCCTTGAGGATCCGCTTCTCCGAGACCGGGGTCGGAGTACCCAACCCCTGGGCGAAGAAGCTGACTCGCAGCTCCTCGATCATCCAGCGGATCTGCCGCACCGCCGCCGAGGGCTCCCGCCCGGCGGGCAGCGAGGCCAGCAGCTCGCCGTACGCCTGCTGCACCTGCTGGACCTTCTGCAGGTGCAGCAGGTCGCGCTGCGGGTGGTTGGGCAGCGCCTCCAGGCGGCGGTCCACCGCGAGCAGGTAGCGCTTGAGGTCGGGCAGCCGCTGCCAGCCGGTGTCGGTGACGAAGCCCGGGTGGATCAGCGAGGCCAGGTGCAGCCGGATGTCGTTGACGGCGGTGAGCAGTACCGGACTGCTGACCGTCTTCAGCCGGTTGGACGCCCTGTGAAAGGCGATCAGGGCGGTGGCCGTCTTCAGGGTGGTGTCCGCCGACAGTTCGTACAGGTCGGCCCGGACCTTGTCGCGCAGCTTGGTGAACGCCGCCTCGTCCCAGGCCGGCCCGCCGCCGAGCGTCATCAGCCGGTCGGTGGCCGCCGCCACGATGTCCTCGAAGAGGGCGGGCACCGAGCCGTGCGGGTTGTAGGAGAGCGCCAGCTTGGCCTGGTTGCCCAACCTGCCCTGGATCGACTTGGCGGGGGAGTTGGTGGAGAGGGTGAGCAGGCGCCGGGTGCCCGCCCACATCGCCTGTTCCTGCGCCTGCGGGGTGTCGAACAGCCGGATCGCCACCGACTCGGTCTCGTCCACCAGCGCCGGGTACGCGCGCAGCGAGTGCCCGCGCGAGCGCTGCTCGAAGGTGCGCTGGAGCACCGGGAGGCCGGCCGGCCAGCCGGTCAGGCCCTGCTGTTCGATGCCCTGGCCGGAGGCGGCCGAGGAGAGGGTCTCCTTGAGCTTGGGCTTCAGCTGGAGCCGCAGGTCCTCCAGGTCCTTGGACTCGGCGAGCTTGCGCTTGCCGTCCACCACCCGGAAGGTCACCCGCAGGTGGTCGGGCACCCGCTCGTCGTCCCAGGCCTCCGGCGGGATGGTGATGCCGGACATCCGGCGCAGCACGGTCTCCAGGGTCGGCAGCAGCGGCTCCTGACGGTCCTTCACCTGCCGCAGCGCGGCGGCGGCGAAGTCGGGCGCCGGGACGAAGTTGCGGCGGATCGCCTTCGGCAGCGCCCGGATGTACGCGGTGACCAACTCGGCCCGCAGGCCCGGGATCTGCCAGTCGAAACCCTCGCCCGTCACCTGGTTGAGGACGGGGAGCGGGATGTGGACCGTCACGCCGTCCGCATCGCTGCCCGGTTCGAACTGGTAGGTGAGTTTGAAGCGGAGCTTGCCCTGCTGCCAGTAGTCCGGGTAGTCCGCCTCGGTGATGCCGCCCGCCGCGTCGTTGATCAGCATCGACTTCTCGAAGTTGAGCAGGTCGGGCTGGTCGTGCCGGGTCTTCTTCCACCAGGAGTCGAAGTGCCGGGTGGAGACGATGTCCTCGGGCAGGCGGCCGTCGTAGAAGTCGAAGAGCGTCTGGTCGTCGACCATGATGTCGCGGCGGCGGGCCCGGTTCTCCAGCTCCTCCACCTCGGAGAGCAGCTTGCGGTTCTCCGCGTAGAACGGGTGGTGGGTCTCCCAGTCGCCCTCGACCAGCGCGTTGCGGATGAACAGCTCGCGGCAGAGCTCGGCGTCGATCCGGCCGTAGTTGACCTTGCGCTGGGCGACGATCGGCATCCCGTAGAGGGTCACCCGCTCGAAGGCCAGCACGGCGCCGGCCTTCTTCTCCCAGTGCGGCTCGCTGTACGTCTTCTTGATCAGGTGCCCGGCGAGCGGCTCGACCCACTCCGGCTCGATCTTGGCGTTCACCCGGGCCCAGAGCCGCGAGGTCTCCACCAGCTCCGCCGACATCACCCAGCGCGGCGGCTTCTTGAACAGCCCCGACCCCGGGAACACCGCGAACCGGGCGCCGCGCGCACCGCCGTACTCGCGCTTCTCCACGTCGTACAGGCCGAGGTGCGAGAGCAGACCGGAGAGCAGCGACTGGTGGATGCGGTCCGCGTCCGGCTCGGCGTCCGGGTGCGGCTCCTCGATGGTCACGCCGAGCTGCTTCGCGACGGTCCGCAGCTGGGAGTAGATGTCCTGCCACTCCCGTATCCGCAGGTAGTTCAGGAACTCGGACTTGCACATCCGGCGGAAGGCGGAGCTGGACAGCTCCTTCTGCTGCTCGCGGACGTACCGCCACATCGCGAGGTAGGCGAGGAAGTCGGAGGTCTCGGAGTTGAAGCGGCGGTGGCGCTCGTCGGCCGCCTGGCGCTTCTCGGACGGGCGTTCGCGCGGGTCCTGGATGGAGAGCGCGGCGGCGATCACCATCACGTCGCGGACGCAGCCGTTCTTGTCCGCCTCCAGCACCATCCGGGCCAGCCGCGGGTCGACGGGCAGCTGGGCGAGCTGGCGGCCGAGCGGGGTGAGGCGCTTGCGGTGGTCTTTCTCGGCCGGGTCGAGCGCGCCCAGCTCGTGGAGCAGGTTGACGCCGTCCTTGATGTTGCGCGAGTCCGGCGGGTCGAGGAACGGGAAGGCGGCGATGTCGCCGAGGCCGGCCGCCGTCATCTGCAGGATGACCGAGGCCAGGTTGGTGCGCAGGATCTCCGCGTCGGTGAACTCCGGGCGGGAGAGGAAGTCCTCCTCCGAGTACAGCCGGATGGCGATGCCGTCCGAGGTACGGCCGCAGCGGCCCTTGCGCTGGTTGGCGCTGGCCTGGCTGATCGCCTCGATCGGCAGGCGCTGGACCTTGGTGCGGTGGCTGTAGCGGGAGATCCGGGCGGTGCCCGGGTCGATCACGTACTTGATGCCGGGGACGGTGAGCGAGGTCTCCGCGACGTTGGTCGCCAGGACGATCCGGCGGCTGTTCGAGCGCTGGAAGACCCGGTGCTGCTCGGCGGAGCTCAGGCGGGCGTAGAGGGGGAGGACCTCGGTGAACTTGAGCTTCAGCTTGTCGAGCGCGTCGGCGGTGTCGCGGATCTCGCGCTCGCCGGAGAGGAAGACCAGGATGTCGCCCGGGCCCTCGGCCTGCAGCTCCTGGGCGGCCTCGCAGATCGCCTGGATCTGGTCGCGGTCGCGGTCGAGGTCCTCTTCCTCCTGGGCGTCGTCGACGACCGGCCGGTACCGGACCTCGACCGGATACGTCCGGCCGGAGACCTCGATGATCGGCGCGTCGTTGAAGTGCTTGGCGAAGCGCTCCGGGTCGATCGTCGCCGAGGTGATGATCACCTTGAGGTCCGGGCGGCGCGGGAGCAGCTGCTTGACGTACCCGAGGATGAAGTCGATGTTGAGGCTGCGCTCGTGCGCCTCGTCGATGATCAGAGTGTCGTACTGGCGCAGCTCGCGGTCGGTCTGGATCTCGGCGAGCAGGATGCCGTCCGTCATCAGCTTGACCAGGGTGTCCGGGCCGACCTGGTCGGTGAACCGGACCTTCCAGCCGACCGCCTCGCCGAGCGGGGTCTTCAGCTCCTCGGCCACCCGGTCCGCCACCGTGCGGGCGGCGATCCGGCGCGGCTGGGTGTGGCCGATCAGGCCCTTCACGCCGCGACCCAGCTCCAGACAGATCTTCGGGATCTGGGTGGTCTTCCCGGAGCCCGTCTCACCGGCGACGATGACCACCTGGTGGTCCCGGACCGCAGCGAGGATGTCGTCCCGCTTCTGGCTGACCGGCAGCTCCGCCGGGTACGTGATCTCCGGGACGGCGGCCCGGCGCTGCCCGACCCGCAGCTCGGCGCGTTCGATGTCGGAGGCCAGCTCGCGGGCGATCTTCTGCTGCGCCTCGGGCTTACGGACCCGCCGCGCGCCGTCCAGTCGCCGGCCGATCCGCTGCTGGTCGCGGAGCATCAGCTCGGGCAGGCGGGCGGCCAACCCCCCGATGGTGGGTGCATCGGCGGGCTGGGCTACGGGAGAACTCACTGCGGACATCCCTCTAGGTTCGCAAGGAGGCACGGGCTGGCGCACCTCGGTTTTCGAGCCCCTCCAGTGTCACAGACCGAGGTGACCCGGCGGACGAGCCGGGGTCTACGCTCCTCGGCAGGACTCTGGCAGGACTCTGGCAGGCTGGAGCGGCCGGCAGACGGTGGGCGGGTACCGGTCGTCGTTGGATGATCGCCCAGGTCAAGTGGCCCTACGAACTGGAACCGCCGACTGTCGCACTGCTGGCCGGTGACACCCGGGTCGGCTAGCCTCTTGACGGATTATCAGCGCACGTGCGGGTGTACGGGGGAGCAGGGATGAACTTCTTCAGCAAGGCCTGGGACGACGTCACGAGCGTCGCCAAGGACGTCGTGATGGCGCCCTCCGAGATCGCGCACTGGACGCTCAACGAGATGTTCGGCTCGGGCGATCTGAGCAAGATCGCGCAGGAGCTGGCCGACCTCGGCAAGGCGGTCGACGGGCTCGGCAAGGACATCGACTCGTGCCTCTCCACCCTCACCTGGCACGGCCCGGCGTCCGATGCCTTCGTCAGCCATGCCCACGGGCGCGTCCGGGAGATCTCGTCCGTCGCCGACCAGCTCGGGGAGCTCAGCAAGTCCGTCGCGCGGCTCAACAGCGTCTTCTGACGGCAGGCGCCCGCTTGTGGCGCCGGCTTCGAGCTTCAGTGGCTCCAGTGGAAATCGGTTCACCGATCAGTAGCGATCAGTAGAAGGAATCGGATCGTATGGCTAGTGGGCAGTTCGGCGTCCAGATGCAGGATCTCGGGAAGATCCAGAACGACTGGCTGGGGCTCAGCCAGAAGCTGGACGAGTTGAACCAGAGACTCGGCAGCATCCGCGAGGCGATCACCCGGGCCACCGAGATCGACCTCGCTTCGAGCGCGATCGCCGGGATCCCGGGGATCGGCACGGCGTACGACGTCGTCAAGGACGTCAAGGAGATCAAGGCGCGGGCGGATGCGCTCGCCCAGTTCAAGGAGCAGCTCACCAAGGAACTCGCCGACGACGCTCAGAAGATCCTGGGGGTGATGAAGGAGTACCAGGACATCGAGCAGAAGATCGAGGACGAGCTGAAGAAGAAGCAGCAGCCGGTGGCCACGCCCCCGGCCCCGGTGGCGCCGACGCCCGGGCCCGCGCCGAAGCCGGTGCTCGCCGGTGGTGCGGGTGACGGCGGTGGTGGCGGCGACTCTGGTGGTGGCGGCGGTGGTAGCCACGGCGGTGGCGGGCACAGCGGTGGCGGGCACAGCGGTGGTGGCGGTGGTGACACCGGCGGTGGTGGCGGTGGCGGTGGCGGTGGCAACACCGGGACGTACCAGCCCGGGCACGGCAACGGGAACTGGGGCACCACCGGCAACTGGGGCAGTCACACCCGCCAGGGCGGTGGCGTCGAGACGGCGCCGAAGCTGGAGGGTCTCCCGCAGGATCGCCAAGACGCCCTGAACCGTGCGCTGGAGCGGATCAACCACCGGATCGGCTACAGCCAGACGGCCTTCACCAACGGCTACCGGGACGACTGCTCGGGCTTCGTCTCCGCCGCCTGGGGCCTCCCCACGCCGGGCCGGACCACCTGGACCCTGATGCAGGGCGACGTCTCGCACCGCATCAGCAAGGACGATCTGCAGCCCGGTGACGCGCTCATCGCGGGCGACCACACCGTCCTGTTCGGGGGCTGGGCCGACGCCGCGCACACCAAGTACATCGCGCTGGAGGACAACGGCTCGCAGGGCACGATCTCGCACGTGATCCCGTACCCGTACTACGCCCGCGACGCGAACTCGGAGGCGGCCGGCGGTCACCCGTACCTGCCGTACCGCCGCAACGGGATGAGCTGATCCCGCTGTTCCGGCCCTGACCCCGGCTCCGGCCGGGGTCGGGTGGGCGGAACAGGGTGCTACCGGTTCTTCCGGACGGCCTCGCGCCAGATCAGCCGGGGGATGCTCGGCTTGACCTCCGTGGTGACCACGCCCACCGCCTTGCGGACGAAGCGGTCGTCGGTCAGCTGCCGCAGCATGCTCGCGGCGAGGTCGGCTCGCGCGGTGAAGACACCGTCGGCGCTGTGCTCGGTGAGCCGGTAGTCGGTCACCGCCGGGTTGTCGAACAGTCCGGAGGGCCGGACGACCGTCCAGTCCAGGTCGCTGGCTCCGAGCACCGCCTCCATCCGGCGCATGTCCTCGTGTGCGGTCCGGGCGATCACCCGGTTCACGTACGGGTCCAGCACGTGGTTGAAGAAGAACGCGCCGCTGGGCCGCCAGGCGGGGTCGAGGACGCTGGAGCTGACGGCCACCAGCCGCTTCACGCCGTGCCGCCGCATGGCCGCGACGACGTTCCGTGCCCCCGCCGAGTAGACGGTGACCGGTCGGCGGCTGGGTGGGACGCCGAGGGCCGAGACGACGGCGTCGCTGCCGGCGATCGCGGCGTCGACCGCGTCCGCGTCGGCGACGTCGGCGGCGATCGTGGTGAGCCCGCTCCGGGCCGGCAGGGTCTCCGGGCGGCGGGCGACGGCGGTGACCAGGTGGCCGGCCGCCAGGGCCTGGTCGATCAGCTGACGGCCGGTCGGTCCGGTGGCTCCGAGGACGACGGTACGCATGGGTTCACTCCTCACCTCGCCCCGGTCGGTCCGGGGCTCTGAACGCCTTGACAGTGCCAACCTCCGTCTCCATATTCAATGTTGATGAATAAATTACGAGGTCGTCCACGGGGCAATCCCCCCACCAGGGCCCGGATCGCCGAGGCCGCCCGGGGCCTGTTCCTGCGACACGGATACCGGGGCACCACGCTGCGGGCGATCGCCGCCGAGGCCTGCGTCGACTCGGCACTCATCAGCTACCACTTCGGGTCCAAGCAGGGCCTGTTCGGCGAGGTCACGCAGTTGCAGTGCGCCGAATCGCTCGCCCTGTCCACGGTTCTGGCGGGCGACCCGGCGGGTCTGCCCGACCGTCTCCTGCGGGCCGTCACCGACCTCTGGGACGACACCGAGTTCAACCGGCTGGCCGTCCAGAACGAGGACGTGATGCGGGTGTTCAGGGAGTACCTCGAGAGCGAGGTGCTCGGTCGGATCGCTGAATATCTCGGTGGGCCGGACGCGACCGAACGGGCCATCGCCGCCGTCACCGTGATCGGCGGCCTGATCTTCACCAGGTACCTGAACCCGCTGCCCGCCACCGCCCGCCTCTCGGCCGCCGACGTGCACCGCATCCTCGGTCCGACCCTGCGGGTGGCGCTGCAGAGCCGCCCCCGGTACGCCCTGGCCGGGCGGCGCTGACGTCGCGGGCGGCGGAGCGTCGTGGGGTGTGTGCGCCCGGCCTGGCCGGGCGGTCTGGAACACTCTCGGCGTGACCCGATCGAAGAAGGTGCCCGAGCCGGCCAGGAACGTGCCCGGACCGGCCGAGAGCGTACGACCGTTGGAGCTCTTCTTCGATCTGGTCTTCGTGTTCACGATCACCCAGATCGCCTCGGTGCTCGCCGCCCGGCCGACGGCGCAGGACCTGGCCCGGGTCATGGTGCTGCTGGCCCTCACCTGGTGGATGTACGCCGGTTACGCCTGGCTCACCAACTCCCTGGATCTGGAGCGCACCCGGCCCCGGTTGCTCCTGCTGACCGGGATGGCGGGGTTCTTCGTGATGTCGCTGGCCGTGCCGAGGTCGTTCGAACCGGGCCCGTGGGGCCTGGTGTTCGGGATCGCCTACCTGGTCGTGGTGCTGGTCCACACGGTCGGCTTCCTGGGGACCTCGGGCCGCGCGGGCATCACCCGGGTCGGTCCGCTCAACCTGACCAGCGCGCTGATCCTGGTGGCGGCCGGTGCCGCCCCGGACCGGCTGCGGCTCTGGATCATGGCAGCGGCCTGCCTGCTTCAGCTGCTGGCGCCGTTCATCACGGGGGTCGGGGGTTTCACCGTCGGGGTCGGGCACTTCGTCGAGCGGCACGGTCTCGCCGTGATCATCCTGCTCGGCGAGTCGATCGTGGAGGTCGGCACGGCCGCCACCGGACAGTCGGACGTGCTGGTGGTGGTCGTCGGTTCGCTGCTCGCGCTCGCCCTCACGGCGGCGATGTGGTGGCTGTACTTCGACCGCGAGGAGCGGGAGAGCGAGCGGCTGCTGCACCGCATGCCGCCGGAGCGCCGGGCCCGGGTGGCGGTGTACGCGTTCGGCTACGCGTACTACGTCATGATCCTCGGCATCGCCGTCACAGCGGTCGGGATGCAGGAGGCGATCGACTCCTTCGACGGCCCGATGCACGGGCTGCCGGCCGGGCTGCTGCCGCTGGGCGCGGCGCTCTTCCTGTTCGGCCTCGCGTACTTCCGTCGCAGCCTGGCCGGTACCTGGCCGGTGGCCCGGCTGCTGGGCGCCGTCGCGGTGGCCGTCGGCGCGCCCGTCGCGCGGTGGGGCGGCGGGTGGCAGGCGCTCGCCGTCACCACGGCGGTGCTGGTGGGCCTGGTGCTGGCGGAGCAGCGGCCGTAGCCGACCGGTACTCCGTCAGGGTTGGTCGGGGAAGCGGGTGCGGATGGCGTGGCCGCCATGGGTGCCGTCCAGGAGTGGGCGCAGCAGGCGGACCAGGGTGTCGGCGTCCTCGCCGGAGAGCACTGCTGACATGCCGTCGATCAGCCGGTCGCTCGCCTCGCCGAGCCGGGCGGCCAGGCCTCGGCCCGCGTCGGTGAGATCGATCAGCACGGCGCGTTTGTCCTGCTGGTGCGGCGCGCGGTTGACCAGTTCGCGCTGGACCAGCGAGTCGACCAGGCGGCTTGGGCTGCCCTGTTCGCACACCAGCAGCCGTCCGAGGGCGGCCAGCGTCAGCGGCCCGTGGCCGGCCAGCACGTCGAGCACCTCGGCCTGGGCGGGTGTCAGCCCGAGGTGGCGCAGCGCCTCGCCGAGCCGGCGGCTGCCTTCGCGCTGGGCCGCGAGGATCAGGTAGCGCAGCTCGTGGTGGGCGGTCCGGTCGGTCCGGGCGGGGTGATCGGGGCGATCGGGTGAGGTCACGGGCTGTCCTTCGGGCGGGTGAGCTGCGGGCCCGGCCAGTCTATCAATGACGCAACATTGATGCTGTGACATCGATACCGTGACATTGATGATGAAACATCGATGTGTAATCATCAATGTCACGTCACCGTTTCTGTGCGGTGCCCGATCGACTCCTGCGGTAAGGAACAGCTCATGCCCAGTGACTTCGTGGTTCTCGGCGCATCCGGTACGACCGGTGGCCTGATCGCCGAACAGCTCGTCCGGCTCGGCGCGAGCGTGGTGCTCGCCGGCCGGGAGGCCGGCCGGCTGGTGCAGCTCGCCGAACGGCTCGCGCCCGGCGATCCGTCGGTGTCCACCCTGGTGGTCGACCTCGCCGACCCCGACCCCGCCGCCGTGCGGGCGCTGGCCGGTGCGGGCCGGGTGCTGGTCAACACCGTCGGCCCGTTCACCCGGCTCGCACCCCCGGTGGTCGCCGCCTGCCTGGCCGCCGGGACGGCGTACGTCGACCTCGCCAACGAACGCGCCGCCGTGCGGGCCGTGCTGGACCGCGACGCCGAGGCGCGCGAGCGCGGCGTAACGCTGGTCACCGGCGCCGGGTTCGGGCCGGCCCTCACCGAGTCGCTGCTGCTCGCCCTGCTCGCGGAGGGCGTCCGCCCGGCCGGGGTGGTGGTCGCCTTCGCGGCTCGGAGCGCGTACGAAACCGAGGGCGTGAAGGGCAGCGTGGCCGAGGCCGTCGCGGAGGGCGGCACAACGTACCGGAACGGCGAGCTAGTCCGCGCTCCGTTCGGCGAGGGGGCCACCTCGCTGCACTTCGGCGGCGCCGCGCGCCAGGTCGTTCCGGCGCCGCTCGGTGATCTGGAGGCGGCGCTCGGGGTCACCGGCGCGCCCGACGTCACCGCGTACCTCGCCCGGAGCGGCGGCGATCCCGAGGACGCCCGCTCCTACGCGTACGCCGAGATCACCGACCCGGAGGGCGTGCGCCACCTGGCCGAGCTGAGCACCGGCGAGGGGTTCGCCGTCACCGCCGCGATCGCGGCCGAGACCGCCATCAGGGTGCTCGCCGGTGTGCGGCCCGGAGCCTGGACGCCCGGTCGGCTGCTCGGCACCGACCTCGTCACCGGCCTGCCCGGTACCTCCGTCCGCGTGCTCGCGCCGCACCAGGGCCGGTGAGCACCGTGCCCGCTCCCACCTCGCACCGGCTCGGTGACCGACTCGTCAACTTCTACCTGGTGGACACCGGATCGGGTCTGGTGCTGGTCGACGCCGGGCTGCCCGCGCACTGGAACAACCTGCTCGACGCCGTGACCCGGCTCGGCCACCGGCTCACCGACATCGCGGCCGTACTGATCACCCACGGCCACCCCGACCACACCGGCCTGGCCGAACGCGTCCGCGCCGCCTCCGGCGCGCAGGTCTGGGTGCACGAGTCGGACGCCCCGATCCTCACCGCGCCCCGGCGGCTCGGCAAGGTCTGGCAGCCGGAGCGGTCGGTGCTGCCGTACGCGATCCGCCGCCCCGGCAGCCTGCGCGCGCCGCTGCACCTCGCCCGGAGCGGGGCGCTCCGGGTGCCGCCCGTACGGGAGTTCCACACCTTCCGGGGTGGCGAGCAGCTCGACCTCCCGGGCAGTCCGCTGGCGCTGCACACCCCCGGGCATACGAACGGCAGCACCTCCTTCCTCTTCCCCGGGTCGTCCGTCGCGTTCACTGGCGACGCCCTGGTCACCCACGACTCGGTCGGCGGCCGTACCGGGCCCTGCCTGATCTGCCGGGCGTTCACCCAGGACAGCCGGGCGGCCCTCGACTCGCTCGACCGGCTCGCCGAGCACGACATCCGGACCGTCCTGCCCGGCCACGGCGACCCGTGGACCGACGGGCTGGCGGCCGCGGCCCGGCAGGCGGCCGCGGCCGGCATCTGCTAGCGGCACGGTGGTAGCGGCGGTCAAATGGCTGACGGGCCGTCAGACTTCGGGCAGCCGGTGCGCCGAAGGACGGACGTAGACGGCCCAGGTCAGGGCGGAGCAGACGGCGTACGCCGCGAGGAAGGCCAGGTAGGCGGCGTCGCCGTTGTGGCTGGTGAGGAAGGACTGCCGGAAGGCGATGTTCACCAGGACCCCGCCGAAGGCGCCGACCGCGCCGGCCAGGCCGATCAGCGCCGAGGCGCGGCGGCGGGAGTCGAGTTCGGCGGTCGCGGGATCGAGGCCGGCCGCGATCGCGGTCCGGGCCTTGGCCTGGAAGATGGCCGGGATCATCTTGTAGGTCGCGCCGTTGCCGAGGCCGCTCAGCACGAACAGGGCCACGAAGCCGGCCAGGAACAGCGGCAGCGACTTCGACCGCGAGGCGGCCAGTACGAGTCCGGCGCCCCCGGCCATCGCCACGAAGGTCCCGAGCGTCACCCGGGCCCCGCCCCAACGGTCGGCCATCCTGCCGCCCACCGGCCGTACCAGCGAGCCCAGCAGCGGGCCGAGGAAGGTCAGGTACGCGGCCTTCACCGGGGTGTCGAACTGGTGCGGGAACTGCACCTGCAACACCTGTCCGAAGGCGAAGCCGAACCCGATGAACGACCCGAAGGTCCCCACGTAGAGCACCGACATCACCCAGCTGTGCGGCTCGCGGGCCACCTCCCGCAGGGCCCGCCGGTCGCTGCGCAGCGCCGTCAGGTTGTCCATCCGCAGGGCGGCGCCCAGCGCGGCCAGCACGATCAGGGGCAGGTAGACCAGCGGTACCAGTCTCGGGTGCGCGGCACCCGCCGTGGCCAGCACCAGCAGCCCGAGCAGTTGCACCACCGGGACGCCCAGATTGCCCCCGCCGGCGTTCACGCCGAGTGCCCAGCCCTTGAGGCGCTGGGGGTAGAAGGCGTTGATGTTCGCCATCGAGGAGGCGAAGTTGCCGCCGCCGACCCCGGCCACGCACGCCACGGCCAGCAGCGTCCCGTACGAGACGCCGGGGCTGAGCACCAGCCCGGCCAGCACGGTCGGCACCAGTAGCAGCAGCGCGCTGAACACCGTCCAGTTGCGCCCGCCGAACCGCGCCACCGCGAAGGTGTAGGGCAGCCGCAGCAGTGCGCCGAGCGCCGTCGGCAGCGCGGTGAGGGTGAACTTGCCTGCGGCGTCTATGTGGTAGCGCGGGCCGAGGAAGAGGACCAGCACCGACCAGAGGCTCCAGACCGAGAAGCCGATGTGCTCCGACAGCACCGAGAACACCAGGTTGCGCCGGGCGATCCGGGCGCCCGCCTCCTCCCAGAAGGCGCGGTCCTCCGGCCGCCAGTCGTCGATGCCCCGGGAGGTGCTCCGGGAACGGCTGGTGGCGGGGCCCTTGGTCTCGTCCGGTCTCGCGACTGTGCTCATCGGTGGCTCCCGGCCTGGTCGGTGTCGCGCGGGCGGTGCGAGCCTCGGACCGGCCAGACCCGGAGGACGGCCCGGCCGCCGTCGGGGGCGGTCTCCTCGTCGAGGCAGCGGCCGTCGCGCAGGTCGAAGACCTGCTTGTACATCGGCGAGGCGACGGTCGGGGTGTCGCCCCGGCTGCCGACGATGCCGCGCGAGAGCACGTACGTGCCGCTGAACGGGTCGCGGTTGTCGACGGCGTACAGCGTTCCGGCGCGGTCGCGGAAGACCGCCACCTGGTCGCCGTCGAGCAGTACGGCCACGCCGCGCCCGGGGATCAGGTCGTCGTACGCGCAGACGTGCTGCCAGCGCGAGCCGTCGTGGATCTCCACCTTCAGGTCGTTCACGTCCTGCACGTCGACGGTCATGCGGTGCGTACCTCCAGTCGGGGTCCGGCGATCAGGGCCGGGGTGAGGTCGGTGAGGGTGAGCCCGTGCTCGCCGGGGCGGGCCGGACGGATCTGGCCCCGCTCGGGGACGAAGGTCACGGCGGGGTCGGGGGTGCCGGGCGCGTTGACGAAGGACGCGAAGCGCCGCAGTCGGTCGGGGTCGGCCAGGGTGGCGGCCCACTCGTCCTGGTAACCGCCCACGTGCTGGGCCATCAGGGCGTCCAGGTCGGCGCAGATGCCGAGTGAGTCGTCCAGCAGGACCGCCCGCAGGTGGTCCAGGCCGCCGTCCAGGCGCTCCAGCCAGGCGGCGGTGCGCTCCAGGCGGTCGGCGGTGCGGATGTAGAACATCAGGAAGCGGTCGATGGTCCGGATCAGCGTCTCGCGGTCCAGGTCGGTGGCCAGCAGGTCGGCGTGGCGCGGTGTCATCCCGCCGTTGCCGCCGACGTGCAGGTTCCATCCCGTGGAGGTGGCGATGATGCCGAAGTCCTTGCTCTGCGCCTCGGCGCACTCGCGGGCACAGCCGGAGACGGCGGACTTGAGCTTGTGCGGGGAACGCAGTCCCCGGTAGCGCAGCTCCAGTTCGATGGCGAGCCCGACCGAGTCCTGCACCCCGTAGCGGCACCAGGTCTCGCCGACACAGGACTTCACGGTGCGCAGCGACTTGCCGTAGGCGTGCCCGGACTCGAAACCCGCCGCCACCAACCGCTGCCAGATCGGCGGCAGTTGGTCCACGCTCGCGCCGAACAGGTCGATCCGCTGGCCGCCGGTGATCTTCGTGTAGAGGCCGAAGTCCCGGGCGATCTCGCCGATGGTGATCAGGCCCTCGGGGGTGATCTCGCCGCCGGGGATGCGCGGCACCACCGAGTACGAGCCGTTGCGTTGCAGGTTGGCGAGGAAGTGGTCGTTGGTGTCCTGCAGCGCGGCCTGTTCGCCGTCGAGGATGTGGCCGCCGCCGAGGCCGGCGATGATCGAGGCGACGGTCGGCTTGCAGATGTCGCAGCCCTCGCCGCTGCCGTGCTGCTCCAGCAGGTCGGAGAACCTGGTCAGGCCCTTGACCCGGACGATCTCGTAGAGCTCGGAGCGGGTGTGCGCGAAGTGCTCGCAGAGGCCGGTGTCGACGTTGACACCGGCCGCCGCCAGCTCCTCGGTCACGATGGTGCCGAGCAGTTTGACGCAACTCCCGCAGCCCGTACCGGCCTTGGTGCACTTCTTGACCTCGGCGACGCTGCCGCAGCCCTGTTCGGCGAGGGCGGCGCGGATCGCGGCCTTGCTGACGTTGTGACAGGAGCAGACCACGGCGTCGTCCGGCAGCCCCACCGGCGCGCCCGGGGCGAACCCGGCGGGCAGGACCAGCTGTTCGGGCGCGGTCTGCAGCGGCTTGCCGCCGATGGTGAGCGGGCGCAGCAGGCCGTACGCCTCGGTGTCGCCGACCAGTACGCCGCCGAGCAGCGCGCCGTCCGTCCCGATGACGAGCTTCTTGTACACGCCGGCCCGGCTGTCGCTGTACAGCACCTCCAGCGCGCCCTCGGTCGCGCCGTGCGCGTCGCCGAAGCTGGCCACGTCCACGCCCAGCAGCTTGAGCTTGGTGGAGGTGTCGGCGCCGGTGAACCGGCCCGGCTCGCCGGCCAGCGCGCGGGCCGCCGTCTCGGCCATCGCGTAGCCGGGGGCGACCAGGCCGTAGACCCGCCCGTCCACGGCGAGCGCGCACTCGCCGATCGCCCAGACCGCCGGGTCGTCGGTGCGGCAGCCCTCGTCCACCACGATCCCGCCGCGCTCGCCGACGGCCAGGCCGCAGGCCCGGGCCAGCTGGTCGCGCGGGCGGACCCCGGCGGAGAAGATCACCAGGTCGGCGCGGAGCTCGCGGCCGTCCGAGAGCGTCATGGCCCGTACCCGGCCGTCGGCGGCGGTCTCGACGCGCTGGGTGCCGGCGCCGGTGTGCACCGCCACGCCCAGCTCCTCGATCTTGCGGCGCAGCAGCGCGCCGCCGCCCTCGTCGACCTGGAGGGCCATCAGCCGCGGCGCGAACTCGACCACGTGGGTCTCCAGGCCCATCGCCCGGAGCGCGCCCGCCGCCTCCAGGCCGAGCAGCCCGCCGCCGACGACCGCGCCGACCTCGGCTCCGTCGGCGTCGGCGCGGATCGCCTCCAGGTCCTCGATGGTGCGGTAGACGTGGCAGCCGTCGGCGTCGTGGCCGGGCACCGGCGGTACGAAGGGGTACGAGCCGGTGGCGAGCACCAGCGCGTCGTAGCCCAGGGTGTGCCCGGCGCGGGTGGTGACCGTCCGCGCGGCGCGGTCGATCTCCGTGACCGGGTCGCCGAGGCGCAGCTCGATGCCGTGCTCGGCCAGGAAGCCGGGCGGGCAGAGCGACAGCTCCTCGGCGGAGGTGCCGGAGAACCAGGAGGTGAGCTGGACCCGGTCGTACGCGGGCCGGGGTTCCTCGGCGAGCACGGTGATCCGCAGGCCGGTCGCGCCGGGCTGCTCGACCAGGGCCTCCAGGAAGCGCTGGCCGACCATGCCGTGTCCGACCAGGATCACGTCCCTCGGGCGGCGGTATGTCGTCATCCTCGGACTCCTCAGGTGGTGGAGGTGAGCAGGTGCAGGGGGTGGTCGGTGAGCGGGTCGTCCCGCTCGAAGGCGCCGGCCAGCGCGCCCACGGTGGCCAGGTCGCCGAGCAGGATGCCGCCGACCAGCCGGTCGCCGCGCAGCACGACCTTCTTGTAGCTGCCCCGGGTGGCGTCGGTGAGCCGCAGCACGTCGAGCCCCGGCTCGGCGGTCTCGTCCACCTCGCCGAAGGCCGCGTACTCCAGCCCGCCCGCACTGAGCCGGGCCAGCGGGCGCGAACCGGTGTAGCGGGCGTCCGGGTCGGCGCCGGAGAGCCGGGCGGCCAGTACGTCGGCCTGGTCCCAGGCGGGCGCCGACAGGCCGTGCACGGTGCCCCGGTGCTCGGCGCAGTCACCGATCGCGTGGGTCCGGGGCGCGGACGCGGCCAGCCGGTCGTCGACCAGCACGCCGGTACGGACCGCCAGCCCGGCCGCGTGCGCCAGCGAGGTGCGCGGCCGCACGCCGCAGGCGAGCACGACCAGGTCGCAGTCGAGCACGTACCCGTTGGCCAGCTCGACGCCCTCGACCCGGCCGGAGCCGCGAACGGCCCGGGCGCGGTTGCCGAGGTAGACCTCCGCGCCCAGCCCGCGCAGGCCGCCGCGCACTGCCGCCGCAGCCTCCGGATCGAGCTGACGGTCTATCAGATATGGTCCCTGGTGCACGATCTCGACCAGCAGCCCGAGTGCGGCCAGCGCGCGGGCGACGCTCACGCCGAGCACGCCGCCGCCGACCACCACGGCGCGGCCGGCCTTGGCCGCGTCCGTCGCCAGCCGGGCGCAGTCATCCAGGGTGCGCAGCAGGTGCACGCCGTCCTTGAGGCTCGTCCCGTCGCCCTGGCACCGGTTGCGGACGGGCGGCAGCACCGGGTTGGCGCCGGTGGCCAGCACCAGTTCGTCCCAGGTCTCGGCGCCGCCGTCCGCGAGCCGCAGCGTCCGGGTGGCGAGGTCGAGGCCCACCACCTCGCTGCCGAGCCGCACTTGGGCCCCGCCGACCGGCAGTGTGACGGCCTCCGCGTCGTAGCGGCCGGTCAGTACGTCGGCCAGCAGCACCCGGTTGTACGGGGGACGCGTCTCGGCGCCGTAGATGGTTACCGAGCCGGTGCCGCCGAGCGCGGCGTACCGCTCCGCGAAGCGCGCCCCGGCCATCCCGCCGCCGACCACCGCGATACGTTCGCCGCTGCTCATCGGACCTTCTTCGGGTGTGCCGGCCGGGCGGCGTGTGCTTGTCCGGCCGGCTGCGTCTGCCGGGCCGGCTGTGCTTGTCCGGCCGGCTGCGTCTGCCCGGCCGCCTGCGCCCGCTCGACGCGGACCGCGCAGAGTTTGAACTCGGGCATCTTCGAGGTCGGGTCGAGGGCCGGGTTGGTCAGGCTGTTGGCGCGTCCGGCGCCGGACCAGTGGAACGGCATGAAGACGGTGTCCGGCCGGATGGCCCCGGTGATCCGCGCGGGCGCCACGGCCCGGCCCCGGCGGCTGGTGACGGCCAGCAACTCGCCTTCCGTGACGGCCAGTCGACGGGCCAGCTGGGGGTGGAGTTCGACGAACGGGCCGGGTGCGGCCTCGTTGAGAGCCTGGATGCGGCGGGTCTGGGCGCCGCTCTGGTACTGGGCCAGGACGCGGCCGGTGGTGAGATAGAGCGGGTAGTCGGCGTCCGGTTCCTCCGCCGCCGGGCGGTGCGTGACGGCGGCGAAGCGCGCGCGGCCGTCCGGCGTGGCGAAGCGGTCGAGGAACAGCCTTGGGGTGCCGGGGTGTTGCTCGTCGGGGCAGGGCCAGAAGACGCCGTCCTCCGCGCGGATCCGTCGGTAGCTGATGCCCGCGTAGTCGGCCTGGCCGCCCGCCGAGGCCCGGCGCAGCTCCTCGAAGACCTGCTCCGGATCATCGGAGAACTCGCCCTTGCCGCCCAGGCGTTCGGCCAGTTCGCGCAGCACCCGCAGGTCGGTGCGGACGCCCTCCGGTGCGGTGAGGGCCTGTTGGCGCAGGATCACCCGGCCCTCCAGGTTGGTCGTCGTGCCGGTCTCCTCGGCCCACTGGGCGGCCGGCAGCACCACGTCCGCCAGCTGGGCGGTCTCGGACAGCACGAGGTCGCTGACGACCAGCAGGTCCAGCGCTCGCAGCCGTTCGGTGACGTGCGTCGCGTTCGGCGCGGAGACGACCGGGTTGGAGCCCATCAGCAGCAGCGCGCGCACGCCGTCGGGCTGCCCCAGGCTGTCCAGCAGCTCGTACGCCGACCGCCCCGAGCGCGGCAGGCTGTCCGGCTCGACGCCCCAGACCCCGGCGACGTGCGCCCGGGCGGCCGGGTCCTCGATCGAGCGGTAGCCGGGCAGTTGGTCGGCCTTCTGGCCGTGCTCGCGTCCGCCCTGACCGTTGCCCTGGCCGGTCAGACAGCCGTACCCGGAGTTCGGACGGCCCGCCTTTCCGGTGGCCAGGCAGAGGTTGATCCAGGCGCCGACGGTGTCGGTGCCCTTGCTCTGCTGCTCGGGCCCGCGTGCGGTGAGCACCATGCCCGTCGCCGCCCGGCCGAACAGCGTTGCGGCCTCGCGCAGTCGGGCGACGGGGAGGCCCGTCAGCCGTTCCACCCGCTCCGGCCAGTGTGCCATCGCCGCCGCGCGGGCCGGCTCGAAGCCGGACGTCCGGGCGTCGATGAAGTCCTGGTCGAGCAGACCGTCGGCGATCACCAGGTGCAGTAGCCCGAGCGCCAGCGCCAGATCACTGCCGGGCCGCAACTGCAGGTGCAGATCGGCCTGTTCGGCGGTGCGGGTGCGGCGCGGGTCGACCACGATCAGCTTGCCGCCGCGCTCGCGCAGCTCGCGGAAGTAGCGCAGCGCCGGCGGCATGGTCTCCGCCGGGTTGGCGCCGACCAGGATCAGGCAGTCGGTCTCCGGGATGTCGGCCAGCGGGAAGGGCAGTCCCCGGTCCAGGCCGAAGGCCAGCCGGTGCGCGGCGGCGGCCGAGGACATGCAGAAGCGTCCGTTGTAGTCGATGTTGGCCGTACCCAGCGCCACCCGGGCGAACTTGCCCAGCAGATAGGCCTTCTCGTTGGTGAGCCCGCCGCCGCCGAAGACCCCGACGGCGTCCGCGCCGTGCGTACGCCGGGTCGCGGCGAGTCCCTCGGCCACCCTGCCCAGCGCCTCGTCCCAGCCCGCCGCGCGCAGCGGGCCGGCGGGCCGTTCGCGCAGCAGCGGCGTGGTCAGCCGGGCGCCCGGGGCGAGCAACGCCGCCGCCGACTGCCCCTTGCCGCAGAGCGCCCCGAGATTGACCGGGAAGTCGGGCCGTTCCACCACCTCGACCGCCGAGCCCTCGCCGTGCAGGCGCATGCCGCACTGCAACGAGCAGTACGGGCAGTGGGTGTCGGTCGTGGTTGTCATGGTGACGACCCTGACCGGTGGGGGTTTCACCGCAGGGTCACCCGTGTTGCGCCTGAGGTACGCGCCGCTCACACCCCGGGTGGGCCGAGGTGTGCGGGCGGACATCCGCGTAACACGAGGGTGCGATTCGCTTACGTTGGTGTGATCGTCGGGCAACGCGACGGAAACGCGGCGGCCGGACCCTGCGGGTTATGGGAACGAACCCGCAGGCCATGGGTACCACCACCGCACTCCAGGGCCCGCTGACCGGCTTCACGATCGGGGTGACGGCCGCCCGCCGCCGGGACGAGCTGGTCGCGCTGCTCAGTCGGCGCGGCGCCCGCGTCGTCGAGGCGCCCGCGCTGCGCATCATGCCGCTGGAGGACGACATCGCCCTGCGCCGGGCGACCGAGGAGTGCCTGACCGCCCCACTGGACTACGTCGTCGCGACCACGGGCGTCGGCTGGCGCGGCTGGATGAGCGCCGCCGACGGCTGGGGCCGGGGCGCGGCGCTGGCCGAGGCGTGCCGGGGCGCGGTGGTGCTCACCCGTGGGCCCAAGGCGACCGGCGCGGTCCGGGCCAGCGGCCTCGACGAGGGCTTCTCGCCCCGCTCCGAGGCCACCGACGAACTGCTGACCTGGCTGCTGGCCCGCCCGCTGACGGGCTGCCGCATCGCGGTGCAGGAGCACGGCGTACGGCTGGACGCCTTCGCGGCGGCCCTGCGTGAGCGCGGAGCCGAGGTGATCTCCGTCCCGGTCTACCACTGGGCGCCGCCCGAGGACCCGGCGGCGGTGCGGCGGCTGGTGGAGCAGACCGTCCGCCGCGAGGTGCACGCGCTGACCTTCACCAGCGCCCCGGCGATCACTGCCTTTCTGGAGACGGCGGCGGCGGACGACCTGCTGCAGGCGGCCCTGGAAGCCCTGCGCGCGGACGTGCTGCCGGTCTGCGTCGGCCCGGTCTGCGCCCGGCCCTTCACCGAGCTCGGCCTGCCGGTGGTCTGGCCGGAGCGCGGCCGGCTCGGCGCGCTGGTCCGGACCCTGACCGAGGTGCTCCCCGCCCGCTCCAGACAGGAACTCACCCTGGCTGGAAGGACCTTGGTACTGCAGGGCAACGCCCTGCTGGTGGACGCCGAGAGCTGCTGGCTCTCACCCAAGAGCGCCGCGCTGCTGCGGGCACTGGCCGAGCGGCCCGGCTGGGTGCTCAGCCGGGCCGAGCTGCTGCGCCGGGCCTGGGCCGACTCGGACGCCGACGAGCACGCGGTCGAGGCGGCGGTCGGCCGGCTCCGGGCGGCGTTGGGGCCGCACGGGGACCTGATCCGTACCGTGCCCAAGCGCGGCTACCGGCTGGCGGTCGGATGAGCGCCGCACCGGGCCCGCCGCCCACCCTGCTGGCCGTCGCGCACGGCACCCGCGACCCGGACGGCGTCGCCGCGACCGAGGCCCTGCTCGCACGGGTCCGGACGCTGCGGCCCGGACTCCGGGTGGAGAGCTGCTTCCTGGACCTGGTCCGGCCCTCGCTGCCCGAGGCGCTGGCCGGGCTGAGCGGCGAGGTGGTGCTGGTGCCGCTGCTGCTGGGCGCCGGGTACCACGTACGGGTGGACCTACCCGCAGCCCTCGCCGACGCGCCCCACCTGCGGGCCCGGGTCGCCCGGGCGCTTGGGCCCGATCCGCTGCTCGCCGTCGCCCTCGAGGAACGGCTCACCCGGACGGGCTGGCGGCCGGGCGATGGCCCGGTGGTGCTCGCCGCGGCCGGCTCGACGGACCCGTCCGCCAATGCCGACACGGCGGCGATGGCCCGGCTGCTGGCCCGGCGGCTGACCCGGCGGCCGACGGTCGACCGGCCGGTCGTCCCGGCCTACCTGTGCGCGGCCGGGCCCTCGCCGCAGCAGGCCGTCGAGGCCCTGCGGGCCGCCGGACACCGGCGGGTCGCCCTGGCCGGGTACCTGCTGGGCCCCGGCCACTTCGCCCGCCGCGTGGCCGCAGCCGGCGCGCACTGGGTCGGCGGGCCGCTCGGGGACCACGAGGCCGTCGCCCGCCTGGTCGTCCACCGCTACGAGGCGGGCGCCGCCGCGTTCGGGAAAGCGGCGGGGCCTGTGGCTGTTCGTGTGCCCACTGGCGGAGCAGGTCATCGTCCGGCTCCGCCGCCGTCCGGCCTGATCGGGAGAGAGCCGAGGAACGCCCCCGGCGAGTGATCTCGCCGGGGGCGTTCCTGGGTTCGGCAGGTGGTGGGCGGCGTGGACCGCGCCCGGACGGGCCGGACTACCGCAGGACGGTCACGACCTTGTCCGCGGCGCCGAAGACGTAGGTGTTCCCGCTGGTGAGGGCGGTCTGGGCGTTCAGGTCGACGTTGGTCCACTTGGCGGTGCCCTGGTACTTCAGCCCGCGCAGGCGCAGCTGGTAGGTGTAGGTGGCGCCGTTGGCGAGGCCCGGGGCGATGCGGGGGAGGGTCCACTGGCCGCCCTGGCTCTTGAGCGTCACCCAGTGGCCGTTCTCCAGGACGTCCACGGCCAGCGGCTGGGTCTGGCCGCTCTTGCTGTCCGCGAGGATCGTGATCCAGGTCTGCAGACCGGAGCTGAACGCGGCGCCGCTTCCGTTGTGCATGGTCAGCGCGACGTCCAGCGGCTTGGTCGCGGACACGGTGCCGCCGCCGTTGGTGTACTTGGAGACGAACTTCTCGGTGAACTGGCCGGACTTGAACGTCGGGCTGGTCCGGAAGACCTGGCGGGCGAAGTTGGACACGTCGTTGTCGAGGGAGTTGAAGCCCAGCGCGAGGGTGGCGTCGTTGGCGGGGTAGGACTTGGCGAGCCCGACGGTCACCTTCCAGCTGAAGCTGCCCGCAGCGGGGACGGAGAAGCCCTTGCCCACCCGGCCACCGGCCGGGAAGAAGCTGGCCAGCACGCCCTGGTCCTGCTCACCGGCGGAGAAGCCGGTGCTCGGGGCGTGGATCGGCTGCACCGCGAACTTGATGTCGGACGCCGCGATCGGGCTCGGACCCGCGAAGCTGCCCCAGACCGCCGGGACGTAGGTCACGGCGTGCTTGGCGCTGTTGGACACCGTGACGGTGAAGGTCTCGGTGGCGCCGCCCCGGACCAGCGGACGGTCCGAGTGCGAGGGGGTGCCCAGCGTGATGGTGAGCGGCTTGGCGGGGGTGGCGGTGGCGGCCTGGCCCGGGGTGGCGGCGTTCGCGGTGGCGGGCAGCAGGGCGGCTCCGGCGAGAGCGGCGATGATCGTGGCCGAGGCGAGGCGGGCGCGGCGGCTGAAGGTGCGAGCGAGCATTGGTGGGTCCCCCTGGGACTGCAGGCCGTGACGGTGAACGCGGGCCGGGCGAGGCGATGGGCTGACCGCAAGTCCGTGCGGTCGGTGTTCCGGCCTGCTTGGCGTCCTGCGATGTGAGAAGTCTGTCGGTCCGATATCCAGAACGTGTGTGTGGATTGTCACGGCGGTGAAACAGCGTCAGCTCCTGGGCCGGAGAAGGACCCTGCCAGGTCCGGACGGGATCCCGGAACCGCAGCTCAGAGCGTTGCGGTACCGCGTGAGCGGGGAACGGCGGATCCGGCGGAGGCGGGTGTGACGTGCCAGTCCGGGTGGTTGGGCATGGGTGGAGTCGTACTGCCGTACAGCCAGGCGGTGAGGAATCCACCCAGGTCCTGGCCGGCGACCCGGGAGGCGGTGGCGATGAAGTCCGCCGTGCGGGCGGTGCCGTTGCGGTGGTCGCGCAGGAAGGCCCGCTCGATCCGCTCGAACGTGCGGTCCCCCACCTGCTCCCTGAGTGCGTAGAGGACGAGTGCGCCGCCGAGGTACCGCTGGTCGTCGAAGAGGTTCGCGGCGTTCGGCACGGCGACCGGGCCGGACTCGCGCCGCCACTGGTCGCCCTGGGCGTAGGTGTCCTTCATCCGGGCCTCCAGCGAGGTGAGGCCGAGCGAGTCGGGCCAGCCCCGCTCGTACCGGTACATCAGACCGTAGAAGTCGGCGTGGCCCTCGTTCAGCCACAGGTCCGCCCAGGTGCGCGGGGTGACGCTGTCGCCGAACCAGGAGTGGATCAGTTCGTGCATCATGTGCGAGCCGATCGCCGGTTCTCGTTGCAGCAGGAAGCCCGGCTTGTAGAGGGTCAGGGTCTGGGTCTCCAGGCCGGTGAAACGGAACGCGTCCGGGGCGTCGGTATCGGTGGGCATCAGCCCGTAGGTCTCGAACGGGAAGGCGCCGAGGTGCTGTTCGGCCCAGGACAGCTGGCCGGGCGTCAGGGACAGCGCCGGTTCCAGGGCGTTCGCGCGGGCCGTCGGAACGACGTCGCGCAGCGGCAGGCCGCCAGGTCCCCGGCGTTCCCTGACCGAGTAGCGGCCGACCGAGACCTGGACCAGCTCGGTGGCCATCGGGTCGCGGGAGGTGTACGTCCGGGTCGTCTCGCCGTCGTGCTCGGTCGTCCCGGTCAGCGAGCCGTTGGCGACCCCGAGAGTGCCGGTCGGGGTGGTGACGTGGATGGTGAAGCGGGCCTTGTCGCTCGGATGGTCGTTGCAGGGGAAGACCGTGTGGGCACTGTCCGGTTGGCCCGCGAGCGCGAACCCGTCAGGCGTGACGACCCAGCCCGTGTGCGGCCGGGCCGCCCGGGGATCGACCGTGTACTCCACCTGGACGGTCATGCTGCCTCCGGTCGGTACGGGCCGGGTCGGCGTGATGGCCAACTTCTCTCCGTGCAGCGAGAATTGGGCTGCCCGCCCGTCGACCCGGACGCTCCGCACGTCCAGGCCCGCGCAGTCGAGCTCGAACCGGCGCAGGCGGCGGAGGCTGCGTGCGGTCAGCGTGGTGGTGGCACTGACCGTCCGGCTCTGCGGGTGGTGGGTGAACGCCAGGTCGTACCGGGTCACGTCGTAGCCCGAGTTCCCGAGTGCGGGGAAGACCGGATCCCCCAGCCCGGGCGGTCCGTCCGACGACGGGTCGGCAGGCGGGACGGCAGGCGGGGCGGCGGCCGGGACGGCGTACGGGCCGGTGGCGGCCGCTGCGGGGGCGCCGGACAGGCAGCACACGAGGGCCAGGGCGACGGCGGCCGCGAGGCCGGTCCGGCGGTCGGTCAACGGGATCACCACTCTCTGAGGTGATGAAACTCTGACATCCAGTCATCACCTGGTGGGGGACCCTGCTGCGACAACCCGCCGGCCGGCTCATCCGCCGTGAAGCGGGAGGGGCTGCCGGAGGTGGCGGCCCTACTGCTTCAGGTCGGCGGCGTCCCCCATGACGACGACCGGGTGCATCGCCGGGTCCAGGCTTCGCAACAGTTGGATCATGGCGGCCCGGGGGAGGCTCACGCAGCCGTGGGTGGGACCGCCGTGGTCCACGTGCAGCCAGATGCCGCCGCCCTTGGCCGGGCCCAGCGGCTGGGTCTCGTCCAGTGGAGAGCGGCCGGGCACGCGGTTGTAGTTGATGGCGACCACATAGTCGAACGAACCGGCCAGCGGCTCGCCCTCGAAGCCGCTGCCGGCCACGGTGAAGTACTTCGACCGGTAGTAGGGCAGCTTGCCGCCCGGGCTGGGGAGATAGCCGCCCGCGTCGGTCAGGGAGAAGACGCCGATGGGCGTGTGCAGATCGCGGTCGTGATGGTTGTGCGTCCAGCCGTCGAGGGCGTTGTGGGTCGCCCAGGAGCCGTCCGCCACCCAGCCGTTGCCGACGCGGTGGTAGAGCACGGCGTGCCCCGTGGCGGAGCTGACGCCGTTGCCGGTCACGACGAGCGCCTGGCTCGTACTCTGCGGGACTGCGGCGAGCGTCTTGGGCCCCAGGCCCGGCAAGCTGCTCGCGGACTTGGCCGTCGCGGGCCGGACGCCTGCCACCTGCGAACCCGCCGAAGCCCGGTCGCCGGCGAAGGCCGGCTGGGCGAAGCCGGACAGGGCGGTGCAGGCGATCACGGCAAGTGCCGTGGCGGAGAAGACGGCCGACCGTCGGTCGCGTATCAAAGGGTGCCCTTTCGTTGCTGCGGAGTGGTGCCGCCTACTGGACGTGCCGAACGGCCGATCGGGTTCCCTGTGGCAGCGTCAGATCCGAGACGCTGCAGCGCCGGTGGTGTCCGCCGGGTCGCTGAGCACGAAATCCATCGCGGCAGGCCGGGGCTGTGCGGGTACTGTTCGGGCCGCCCGCTACCTGGCCACCGGCGAGCAGCAGACCGTCCGCCCCGACCGCCACATCGCCTGGCGCGCATCTGGCCCGCCGGCCGATGCGGAACTGCTCGGCGCACTCCGGCAGGTGCTCTCCGCCCCGTAGCGCCGCTCTGTCCCGCTGCGTGCCGCGCCGCGCCGCAGCCGTGGAAGTGCGCTCTCGGATGCCGGTGTCCATGCCGGTCGGCGTCAGCGCCGGCGTCAACCGGTGGCTTTATGCGCGCCGGCGTCGGTCAGTACGGGAGCAGTTCGGTCGTGATCAGGTCGAAGTCGAACGGCTCCGGGATGTGCAGCGTCTCACCGAACTCGATGTCCTCGCGGCGGTGGTACTTCGTGCCATCGGGGCGACTGAAGAGCGTGACGGTCTTCTGCCTGGCGTCGATCAGCAGGTACAGCGGGATCCCCATCTGCGGGTAGTCGCGCACCTTCCCGACCCAGTCGTTCTCCGGGTTGGAGGGGGAGACCAGTTCGACGGCGACAGCGGCGACTTCGGAGGGGACCTGATTGTCAGTCGTCGTCAACGCCTCGCCCGGAAGGTAGGTGAGGTCCGGGTTGCGACTCTTGCCCACGTTCGGTGAAACGAGGTCGGTGTTCTCGCTCGGCAGCAACTCCGACGGGGCGTGCGCGTCGAACTGGCGGCGGACCAGGAGAAGGTTCCGCTGGTGGATGCCCGAGGGGCTGACCATCATCACGATGGTGTCGCCCGACAGCTCCACCTTGAATCCGTCGGGCAGGCTTCTGCGGGCCTCTTCGAGGAGTGCGAAGTGCTCCGTGTTCATGCGCGGTGCCTCCTGGAGAGTGCCGGACAGCATCTCAGCGTAGTCCGGGACGGGGCTTCGGCATCGCCCGTACGGGTCGAGCGGTTGGGCGCTCAGCTCCCCGGATCGTCCTGGAGCCGCAGTCGGATCACCGACCGTCCGCTGTGCCGTCAGCGTCGAGCGGCATGAAAAAGCCCCCGCAGCGCGAGGCGCTCGGGGGCTCTTTTCAGCAGTTGTGGCCAGGGCCGGGGTCGAACCGGCGACCTTCCGCTTTTCAGGCGGACGCTCGTACCAACTGAGCTACCTGGCCGTACTGCACCGCCTCTTGCGAGGCGAGCGATCCTGACGGGACTTGAACCCGCGACCTCCACCTTGACAGGGTGGCGAGCTAACCAACTGCTCCACAGGACCTCGTGCGGATCTTATCCGCCTCAGCATCTTGCGATGCTGACTTTACTACAGGTAAAGACTTTACTGCCGTGCCCCCAACGGGATTCGAACCCGTGCTACCGCCTTGAAAGGGCGACGTCCTGGGCCACTAGACGATGAGGGCTTGCGGCCCGCCCGGCTGGCTTTCAGCGGTCGGGGACGTGAGAAGCATATGGGATGCGGAGCGGGAACGCCAAAACGGTTTCGGCCGGGTGGGCGGGGGCCGCCGGCAGCGGGTCTGCGGCCGGGTCGCGGTCAGGACCAGCCGAGATCGTGCAGCTCGTGGTCGTCGAAGCCGAAGTGATGGGCCACCTCGTGGATGACCGTGGTCCGGACCTCCGCGACGGTCTCGTCGTAGGTCGTGCAGTGCCGGAGGGTCGGGCCCATGTAGATGATGATCCGATCGGGCAGCACCCCGGCGTACCACTCACCGCGCTCGGTGAGCGGGGTCCCCTCGTACAGGCCGAGCAGCTCGGGGTCGGCCGGAGCCGGTTCGTCCTCGACGAAGACCGCGACGTTGTCCATCATGGCCGCGAGCTGCGGGGGGATCTGGTCGAGGGCGTCGGCGACCAGCGTCTCGAACTCGTCCCGGGTCATGTCCACCGACTCATTGTCGGGTGCGGGGTGACGGTATGCCAGGTGATCGGCTCCGGTGATTCACTTGAGTGTGGGCTTCGAACGGCCGGCAGGGTCGGAAGTGCCGAACAGTCGGAACGGTCGGAACGGTCGGAACGGTCGGAACGGTCGGAACGGGTCGGCGGCTGAGTTGTCGAGCTGCGGACCCGCCTACCTGCGGACCTGTCGACCTGCCGACCGGTCGAGGGCGGTGTGAGCGGAGGCGGCATGGCCAGGCTGACCGGTGGTGCGCTGCGGTTGACGGTCTACGTCGGTGAGAACGAGACCTGGCGGCACCGGCCGCTCTACGCGGAGATCGTCCACCGTGCCCACGCCGCCGGCCTGGCCGGTGCGAGTGTCTTCCGGGGGATCGAGGGGTTCGGCGTGTCTGCGGTGGTCCACACCGCGCGGCTGCTCTCGCTGAGCGAGGACCTGCCGGTGGCCGTGGTGATCGTGGACACCGCCGAGCGCATCCGGGCGTTCCTGCCGGAGCTGGACGGGTTGGTCGGGGCGGTTGGAGCGGGGCTGGCCGTCCTCGACGACTGCGAGGTCGTCCTCCGGCAGCCGCCGGCCGGGGGCGCCCCCGGCGGCGCCCGGGAGCGGTGAGCCGCGCGTGTGACCGGGCGGGTACGAGTGGGTGCGGGCCGCTGTGGGTGTGGGTACGGGCCGCTGTGGGTGTGTGGGCCGATTGGCGGGCCGTCGGCCGTGTCCGGGGGTGCCGCCCGCGCGTTGGGCACCGAAAGCGGCTCCGTGAGACCAGCGTGCGCCGCTCGGTCGGCCGGTGGCGGCCGACCCTGGCGGGGCGGGCAGGAGAGGTAACTCGGGTGATGGCGGTTCGTACGACTCGTTCGGTCCCGGCGGTGCGGATTCAGACGGTGCGGATTCAGACGGTGGGGATTCAGGCGGAGATTCGGACGCAGGTCCCGGCGCGGCCGCGGCCGCAGACACGGCTTCGGGCGGGGCTTCGGGTGCGGGTGGCCGGCGGGGTGGTGCTGGCCTTGGCGGGGATGGGGTTGACGGGCTGCATGTCGGTCGGGGCGGCCTCCTCCGACCAGCAGCCCGCCATCCAGCCGGTCGGGCGGGGCGGAGTGGTGGGCAAGTCCGGTGCCGCCGGGCCGGGTCCGGCGCGGGCCGGTGGCCAGCGGGCGGAGCGTTCGGCCGCCGTCGGGGGCGGACCCGCCGGTGCCTCGGGGGCCGCCACCGCGCCCGGCGGTGCCACTCCGGCTGCCCCAGGCGCCGCCGCGAGCCCCGGCGCGACCCCGCCCGTGACCGGCGGGTTGCCGGGGGCGCAGTCGGCTGCGCCGAGCGGCAGCCCGGTTGCGCACCCGTCCGCCTCGCACGCCACTCCCGGGTCCCCGACCGGCGGCCCGTCCGCCTCGGCGCAGCCGTCCCCGAGCGCCGCTCCCAGCGCGTCCGCAGCCCCGTCCGTGTCGGCTCCCCCGCCTCCCTCACCGAGTAACATCGGATCGGCGGCCCCCTCTGGAGGGGTGGCCGGTCATTAGTGGCCTGGCCAGCAGATTTGCCTTTGATCCCTAGGTTCGCCTATGGTGGTAGATCGTTCGTATGATTCATTTGTCTGGCGCCCTTTTCCCATCTGGCGCCCTTGGCGCGTTCCGGCGATCCGTGGCTGACCGCATAGAGGCGGTTGTGTAACAGAACCCCGGACTTAGGCGCGTGCCACTTCCGGAAGGTTTTGCATGTCTCTCGTTGACGACGACCGCTTCGCCATGCCCGCGAGCGGATCGGACGCCGATGTCCGTACCCCCGACACCACCGACGCCGCCACTGAGGCCGTCGAGAGTGCCGATCTGATCGACTCCACCGACTCCTTCGACGCCTCCGACGAGGCCGACGACGCGGTTGACGCCGCTGACGCGGTCGACGAGGACGAGGCCGTCGAGCCCACCGAGCCCACCCTCACCTTCGGTGACCTGGGCCTGCACGACGATGTCGTCCGGTGCCTCGCGAAGAAGGGCGTCACCACCCCCTTCCCGATCCAGGCCGCGACCATCCCGGACGCCCTGGCCGGCAAGGACGTTCTCGGCCGTGGCCGTACCGGCTCCGGCAAGACCCTGAGCTTCGGCCTCCCGCTGCTCACCCGCCTGGCTGCGGGCGACCGCACCAAGCCCAAGCACCCCCGCGGCCTGATCCTGGTCCCGACCCGCGAGCTGGCCATGCAGGTCGCCGACGCGCTGGAGCCGTTCGGCTCGGTGCTCGGCCTCAAGCTCAAGGTCGTCTGCGGCGGTACCTCGATGTCCAACCAGATCTACGCGCTGGAGCGCGGTGTCGACGTCCTCGTCGCCACCCCCGGCCGCCTGCGTGACCTGATCAACCGTGGCACCGCCAAGCTCGCGGACGTCCAGATCACCGTCCTCGACGAGGCCGACCAGATGGCCGACATGGGCTTCCTGCCCGAGGTCACCGAGATCCTCGACCAGGTGCCGGCCGGCGGCCAGCGCCTGCTCTTCTCCGCCACCCTGGAGAACGAGATCGACGGCCTGGTCAAGCGCTACCTGAGCAACCCGGTCACCCACGAGGTCGACGCGGCCCAGGGCGCCGTCACCACGATGAGCCACCACATCCTCGTGGTGAAGCCCAAGGACAAGGCACCGATCACCAACGCGATCGCTGCCCGCAAGGGCCGGACGATCATCTTCGTCCGCACCCAGATGGGCGCCGACCGTGTCGCCGAGCAGCTCATCGAGGCCGGCGTGAAGGCCGACGCGCTGCACGGCGGTATGACCCAGGGCGCCCGTACCCGGGTGCTGGGCGACTTCAAGGACGGCTACGTCAACGTGGTCGTCGCGACCGACGTCGCCGCGCGTGGCATCCACGTGGACGGCATCGACCTGGTCCTGAACGTCGACCCGGCCGGTGACCACAAGGACTACCTGCACCGCTCGGGCCGTACCGCCCGCGCCGGCCGCTCCGGCACCGTCGTCACCCTGGTGCTGCCGCACCAGCGTCGTGGCGTCTTCCGCCTGATGGAGGACGCGGGCGTCGACGCCGGCCGTCACATCCTCGACCACGCCTTCGACCCCGAGGTGGCCCGGATCACCGGCGCCCGCTCGCTGATCGAGGTCCAGGCCGAGAGCGCCGCCGGTATCGCCGGTGCCGCCGAGCGTGAGATCGCCGACATGACCAAGCAGCTGGAGCGCGCGCAGCGTCGCGCCACCGAGCTGCGCGAGGAGGCCGACCGCCTCGCGGCCCGTGCCGCCCGCGAGCGGGCCGAGCTGGGCATCGAGGACGAGGCTCCGGCCGAGTCCTCGGGCGACGCGGCGGAGGCCGGTTCGGCCGACTCCGTGACCGAGACCGCCGCCCCGGCAGCCGTCGAGCCCGAGCGCGTCCCGGCCTACCGCGAGGCGCGCAGCGAGCGCCCCTCGTACGGTGACCGCGACAACCGTGGTGGCTCCTCCGGCGGTGGTTACGGCAACCGCGATGACCGTGGTGGGCGTCCGCAGGGTGGCGCCGGTGGTGGCTACGGCAACCGTGACGACCGTCCGGCCCGTTCGGGTGGTTTCAACCGCGACGAGCGTCCGGCTCGCTCCTTCGGTGGCGACCGTGACAACCGTGGCGGTGGCTTCAACCGCGATGACCGTGGTGGGCGTCCGCAGGGTGGCGCCGGTGGTGGTTACGGCAACCGTGACGACCGTCCGGCCCGTTCGGGTGGTTTCAACCGCGACGAGCGTCCGGCTCGCTCCTTCGGTGGCGACCGTGACAACCGTGGCGGTGGCTTCAACCGCGATGACCGTGGTGGGCGTCCGCAGGGTGGCGCCGGTGGTGGTTACGGCAACCGTGACGACCGTCCGGCCCGTTCGGGTGGTTTCAACCGCGACGAGCGTCCGGCTCGCTCCTTCGGTGGCGACCGTGACAACCGTGGCGGTGGCTTCAACCGCGATGACCGTGGTGGGCGTCCGCAGGGTGGCGCCGGTGGTGGTTACGGCAACCGCGATGACCGTCCGGCCCGTTCGGGTGGTTTCAACCGCGACGAGCGTCCGGCTCGCTCCTTCGGTGGCGACCGTGACAACCGTGGCGGTGGCTTCAACCGCGATGACCGTGGTGGGCGTCCGCAGGGTGGCGCCGGTGGTGGTTACGGCAACCGCGATGACCGTCCGGCCCGTTCGGGTGGTTTCAACCGCGACGAGCGTCCGGCTCGCTCCTTCGGTGGCGACCGTGACAACCGTGGCGGTGGCTTCAACCGCGATGACCGTGGTGGGCGTCCGCAGGGTGGCGGTTTCAACCGTGACGACCGTCCGGCCCGCTCCTTCGGCGACCGTCCGTCCTTCGGTGGCGACCGCGACAACCGTGGCGGCGGCAGCAGCACCAGCCGTCCGTTCGCCCGCCGTGACGACCACCGCGCCGGTGGCCGTCCGCAGGGTGGCACCGGTGGCGGCTTCAACCGCGATGACCGTGGCGGCCGTTCGTTCGGTGGCGACCGCGACAACCGCGGTGGCGGCAGCAGCTTCAACGGCGGCGACCGCAAGCCGCGTTGGAAGAGCTGACGCTCGCTAGCCAGTCCTGATCCGGGCCCGCTCCACTTCGGTGGGGCGGGCCCGTCGGCGTTGATCGGAAACCTGGTGGCCGCCCGGCGCTGGCGTGACGTACCGTCACCGGCATGAGCAGCAGATTGCATCAAGTGGCCGTCGACAACGAGGAGATCGCCGAGCGGGGGACCTACCGTACGGCCGGCGGCGTGCAGGTCGAGATCGGTGAGCTGCTGGCGGCGGCCCGGGCCGGGACAGTCTCGTACGCACCGGACGAGGAGTTGCCCGCCGGGCGGGCGTTCACCGGTCCGGTGGAGGTGACGGCCGAGGGCAGCATGCAGGCCGCGCAGCGGCTGTACGAGGCAGGGGGCGGGCAGGTCGGGGTGCTGAACTTCGCGTCCGCCCGGAACCCGGGCGGCGGTTACATCCGAGGAGCCCGGGCGCAGGAGGAGGACCTCTGCCGCAGCGCGCTGCTGTACCGCTGCCTGCTGGAAGCACCCGACTACTACGAGGCGCACCGGGCCTCCACCGACCTCCGGTACAGCCACCGGGTGATCTTCTCCCCGGGCGTACCGGTGATCCGCGACGCCGGCGGTGCGCTGCTCGAACAGCCCTACCCCGTCTCGTTCCTGACCTCGCCGGCGCCCAACGCGGGCCAGCTGGCCCTGCGTTCGAGCGGTCGCGGAGTGGACGTCCGGGAGGTGCTGGCGGAGCGGGCGGCCAGGGTTCTGGCGGTCGCTTCGGCGCACGGCGTACGGGAGTTGGTGCTCGGGGCGTGGGGGTGCGGGGTCTTCCGCAACAACCCGGCCGAGGTCGCGGAGGCGTTCGAACGGGCGCTGAAGGCGTACGGCGCGACCTTCGAGCGGGTGGTCTTCGCGGTCTGGGACCGCAGCCCGGTCTCAGCCAACCGAGCCGCCTTCGAGGCCCGCTTCAGCAACTGAGCCCGCTCGCCGGGCGCTTGTCGCCGACTGTTACCGCTTGGTCGCGACCATGGACGCCGCCGCAACAACACCCGCAACGGCGAACACCGCCGGCCAGGCCCCGATCCTCTTCGCCAGCGGGTGCGAACCCCCGAACGCCGCCACATACAACCCGGTCAACCCGACAGCGGCAGCCGTCCCGGCCTGCCGCTGCCACTGAACCGCCGCCACGCCCCCAGCAACCGCGAGCACCCCACCCCCGAACTCCCGCCGCCCACTCCACCGCGCCACCCCGTACCCGCCGACCAGCCCGGCAGCCGCAACTACTGCGGTGGGGATCTTCGCCATGATGCTCTCCTCGGTCGGGCCATCCCTGCTCGCCGTCGAGCCCAACGTCGCAGCCGCCCGGGGGCCGAAGTAGCGGCCGACCCCGCCGGGACGGTGCAGTGGTACTCCGGGGGACTTGGGTACGGCTACCCAGTGGTAACCGCGGTGAAGTGCTGCACGTCGGACGGCAGCGGGATGCGAAGCCGCCAGGTCACGGCCATCGGGCGGTCGCCCTCGTGCGAGACATAGCGGGCCGGCCCGAGCAGGATGTATGGGCACGGGCGACCGATCTCGTTCTCTTTCTCCTGTCGAACGAAGAGCAGCACGTTGCTGCCCTCCTGATGGTGATTCTGGTACCGCTGCCCGGTTGCCGACGCGCCAGAGGTCCGCCCTTGCGACTCCCAGTGGAACAGTTCCTCGCTCAGTGCGAAGTCCCGGTATCGGGTGTGCTCGGAAAAATCCTTCTCGTCCTTCTTGATGGTGACCAGCAGAGCATCGGTTCGAGTCTCCTGGCACCACGCGACGCCCGCCTGGAAGTACTCAGGAAGGTTGCGCCCCAATTGAGTCCAGCGCAGTGCGGCGAGCAACTCGGATGTGTTGTAGTGGGCATGAACAGCCAGCGGCTGCCCAGTCAGCGGGCCGAGGTCCAGCCCGAGTGGCTTCGGCGCGTGTGCGGCGTTGTCAAGGCCAAGAGCGAGCACCTGGCGGATCTCATCGCGGACGGCCCCGTAGTCGTGGAGAAGCTTCAAGCCATCGCCAATGGAAGTGAAGCCTTCACCCTTCGGCCAGAGGGAGTAGACGAGCATGGCCGCGTATGTCTGCATCCGCTCGTTGAGCTCTCCGTATGCCTTGGCATCATCCGCAAGCAGCCGGGTATACGCCCGAACTCGCTCGGGATCGTCCACATGTAGCAGCGTGGCGACTCGCTTCAGCAGCGCGGCTTCGCCCTCGACTTCGGGTGAGGCCGTCAGGCCGGCCCTCCGAAGGATGCCCGTCCAGGAGTTCTTGCCACGGTAGATCTCGTTGATGTGGCGAGCGCTCTCAGCGAGATAGGTCTTAAGGGCCGGCTCGCCGTAGGAACGTACCTCCTGTGCCAGGGTTTTGACGTTGCCCTTGAGTTGTTCCTTGATGTTGCCGAGGACGATTCCTTTCGACACCCGGTCCAAAACAATCAGGCAGCCTGATGGCAGAAGTGGGAAGTCCTGCGAGACGTTTCGTTCAAGTGCCCTACGGGTGTAACCGGTCAGTGCACGGAATTGATCCTCGAAGCGGAACTCCTTACGCTGGAAGCCGATGAAGTCCAGGACAGTGAGTACGGCCTTGTCAGCAGAGCGGCGTAGGCCGCGGCCGAGCTGTTGGAGGAAGATTGTGGCGCTGGAGGTCGGCCGTAGCAGTAGGAGTGTGTCGATGCCGGGGATATCCAGCCCTTCGTTGAACAGGTCGACGGTGAACAGGACCTGGATGTGCCCGCTACTCAGGCCGTCAAGTGCGGCCTTGCGCTCTCGAGCGGGAGTGTTGCCAGAGAGGGCGCGGGCGGAGATACCGGCCCGGCTAAATGCCCGGGCCATGTGCTCTGCATGGCGAACAGAGACGCAGAATCCAAGTGCGCGCATTCTGAGCGGGTTGGAGATCTTATCCAGCACGGCTTGGACGACCTGGCGGGCTTGCGCATCCCCGGCGGTAAGGACGTTGGTCAGTTCGGTCGGGTCGTAAGCGCCCTGGCGCCAGCTGACATTGCTAAGGTCGGTATTGTCGTGCACGCCGAAATAGTGGAACGGGCAGAGGAGATCATCCTCCAGGGCCTGCCAGAGACGCATCTCCGCTGCGATCCGCCCATCGAAGAACTCGTCCTGGACTCGCTTGCCATCGGCACGTTCGGGCGTGGCGGTCAGGCCAAGCAGCTCGCGCGGAGCGAAATGGTCGATTACCTTGCGATAGGTCGCGGCCTCCGCGTGGTGGAACTCGTCGATGACAATCACATCGAAGTGCTCGGGCGAGAACGAGCTGAGACCCCGCGTGTGCAGTGATTGGATGCTCGCAAACACATGTCGGCGCTGCTCGGGGCGGTCACCTGAAACCATCAGCTCACCGAAGTTCGCGTCAGCCAGCACCTCGCGGTAGGCGCGGAGTGATTGCGTGAGGATCTCTTGGCGGTGCGCGACGAAGAGTAGCGTCGGATCGCCCCCAAGGTCCTTACGTAGTTGCTTGTAGTCAAGAGCAGCGGTGATGGTTTTGCCGGTACCGGTGGCAGCAACCAGCAAATTCCGGTGGTGCCCGTGGACTTCGCGTTCAGTTTGGAGGCGTTCCAGCATGTCCTTCTGGTGGGGGTGCGGACGTACTTCCAGGCCGGACAGGGAGATCTGACGCCCGTCCTCCTTCCAACCGCTGCCGGCTGCCAGAAGAGCCTGATCCAGCTCGTCGGCGTCCCGGTCGGGGTCGTAGGTCTTGAACGCCGGGTTGCTCCAGTACGAGTCGAACGTGGCCTCGAACTTGCGTAGTACGGCTGGGGTGGCCACCCCGGAGAGTCTTACGTTCCACTCCAGCCCGTCGAGCAGAGCCGCCTTGGAGAGGTTGGAGCTGCCCACGTACGCAGTGTGGAACCCGGTGTTCCGGCGGAAGAGCCACGCCTTGGCATGAAGCCGGGTGGTCCGCAGCTCATAGTTGACCTTGACCTCGGCCCCGAACTCACGGACCAGCCTGTCAAGGGCGCGGCGCTCGGTCGCGCCCATATACGTGGTGGTGATGACGCGGAGTCGTAGGCCACGCCGGTCTAGCTCGCGGAGTTGGTCCTCGATGATCCGCAGGCCGTGCCACTTGACGAAGGCGCAGAGCAGGTCGACTTGGTCTGCCGTCACTATCTCGGCGCGAAGTTCATGGCCCAGGCTGCGTTCTTCGGGCGCGTTGGTCAGCAGGGCGCTCTCGGAGAGGGGAGTCATTGGGCGAACCGAATAGACGCCGGGAGCCTCTTCCTGTGCGAGCGCGATCAACTCCCTAGGTCCTTCGACAACCTGATCAGCTGCGATGGAAGCTTCGCCGGGAGTAGGGAGAGCAGCTAGCACCCGGTTGGCGGCCTCGACCCGCTGCTCGGGCTTCAGCTCCTGTAGGGCGCGCTGCACGGAGGCGGCGATATGCCGGGCCAGCACAAATGGTGTTGACTCGCTGCCAACCTCGCGCTCGGTGACTTGCCAACCTGACTTACTCATCCTGGTTAGCTGCTCGGCGAGATCATCGGTGATGACGCGTTCGTACAACCCGGCTACAAGTAGGAGGTCGCGGGCGCTTGGATCAGACACGTGGGTCGCTCCTGTGGCTTGCCGGAGGGGTATGGAAGTTCTAGCACTCTCCGTCAGCGAACGGTGAGGGATCCTGGCTGATCAAGGCTATGTAGCTTCATGAAGTTGGCTGGTAGCCCTGTGGCCGGCCGTTCGCCAGGCGGTGGCTCACGCCCTGTTGCGGCCTCGCTTGACTGCATCAATTGATCAATGCCGCCCGTAGCGCCGAGAGCTCCGCGTCCGTCACCCCGTAGGTCCGGAGGTAGTTCTCCAGGGTGCCGTGGAGGGTGTGGATGTGGGTGAGGGCGGTGGTGAGGTGGGTGGCGGTGACGGGGTGGGAGAGGTGTTCGTCGCCGTATTCGTCGGTGTAGCGGATCGGGCCGGCGTCGAGGCCGAGGTTGGGGTTGGACTGGAGGAAGTCGGCGATGATGTCGGGTTCGGGGGCGCCGGTCAGGGACTGGATGATCGCGATGGTGAGGCCGGTGCGGTCCTTGCCGACGGCGCAGTGGAGCAGGGCGGGGAGGCTGCCGGGGGTGGCGAGGCGGCGGACCGTGTCGGCGATGGCCTGGCCGCCGGCTTCGGGCATGAAGACGTACATCTCGGTCTGGTCGGTGGGCCAGGGGAGTTCGGAGGTCCGGCGGTCGGGGAGGACGGGGTGATGGAGCAGGTCGAAGTCGAGTCCGTGGCGTTGGTCCGGGTGGACGGCGAGTTCGGTTGTGGTGCGCAGGTCGATGACGGTGCGGAGGCCGAGGGGTTCGAGGTGGCGGGCGCCGGCGGGGGTCAACTGGCCCAGGTGGCCTGAGCGGTAGAGCCTGCCGGGACGGATGCCGCCGATGCCGCTGATGGCGGCGTCGCGAAAGTTCTGCACGCCGGACACGGCGATGCGGGAGGACGGGCCGTCGAACGCGCGCTCGGTCATGTTCGTCACCGTAGCGCGCGGTCCGAGGGTGACTCCGGCTATTGGGCGAAGTCGGGCCCGGAGTCGGGGAACCCGGGAGTCCGGGCGTTCAGCGCCCGCCTGCGAGGTCGACGAAGGCGCCGGTGGTGTAGGAGGAGGCGGGGGAGAGGAGGAAGAGGATGGTCTCGGCGATCTCCTCCGGCTGCCCCCCGCGTCCCATCGGCAGCAGCGGCCCGACCCGGTCGACCCGGCCGGGGTCGCCGCCCAGTGCGTGGATGCCGGTGTGGATCAGGCCGGGACGGACCGAGTTGACCCGGATGCCCTCGGCGGCGACCTCCAGGGCCAGGCCGGTCGTCATGCTGTCCAGCGCGCCCTTGGAGGCGGCGTAGTCGACGTACTCGTTCGGCGAGCCGAGCCGGGCGGCGGCCGAGGAGACGTTCACGATCGCGCCGCCCGCGCCGCCGTACCGGGTGGACATCCGGCGGACGGCCGCTCCCGCGCAGAGGAACGGTCCGGTGATGTTGGCCGCCCAGATCCTGGTCAGCCGCTCCTCGTCCAACTCGTCCAGCCGACACTGCTTTTCGAGCGTTCCCGCGTTGTTGACCAGTGCGGTGAGCGGGCCCAGCTCGTCGTCCACGGCCCGGAACAGCCGGTCCACCTCGGCGCTCCGGGTGACATCCGCCCGGACGGCGATCGCGGTGCCGCCCGCCGCCCGGATCTCGTCGACGACGTCGGCTGCAGCTGCCTCGTCCGTACGGAAGTTGACGCATACCCGGTAGCCGCGAACAGCCGCGAGGCGGGCGGTGGCCGCGCCGATGCCACGGCTGCCACCGGTGATCAGGACGACATCGTTGCTCATACCGTCAGACGGTAGTCGAAGGCGGTCGGCGCCCGAGAGTTGGCCCACGGGCCTACGGGCCCACGGGCTGCCGGGTTAAGGGCCTACCGGGTCAAGGGGTGGCTGCCGCCGCCCGGATCGCGGTGATCTTCGGGGCCCGGCTCCTGGGGGAGTCGAGGCTGAAGCCACGGGCGTCGCCCAGCTGGTCCCGGACGAAGGTCTCGGTGCGGGCGATCGTGTCGCGCAGGGCGGCGTCGGTGGGGACGAACAGCTGGTGCACGATCTCCTGTTCGGCGGTGTCGTACTCCCAGAGGCCGACGATCCGGCCGCGGTCCACCACGATGTGGGTCTGCGGGTCGGCGTCGCCGCCGAAGCTGCGCCCGGCTCTGGCGCCCGGCACGGGGAGGGCGGCGTCGGCCGGGTCGAGCAGGCGGGAGAGGTCGCGGTGCAGCAGGTGCAGGCCGTCGATGCCGGCCAGCAGTGTGTACGCGGGATCCGGTGGGATGCTGAAGGAGGCCAGCTCGTCGGCCAGTTGGGGCGGGATGAGGAGATCCGTGCCGGGGAGGGTGACGAGACCGAGCGGGGCGACGGCTGCTTTCGCGGTCGCCGAGGTGAAGCCCGTGAACCAGCGGAAGTGCCGGAGTGAGGCGGGCGCGGCCCAGGAGAAGTACCGTTCGGCGAGCTCGGCGGCGGAACCCTTCACGGGTTGGTCCCAGCCCACGTACCCGTAACGCTGCTGGTCCAGACGGCCGTTGACCGGAACCCGGCGGATCAGCCCCCGGGCCTGCAGCAGGCCCAGTGCCAGCGGCAGGGTGGTGGACAGGCCGCGCTTCTTCCCTGCCTCGCCGAGCCCGCGAACCTCCCCGCCGACCGCCTCGCGGATTGCTGCCGGGTCCAACGGCCTTCCAGGGGAATGGCCTTGGGGTAGAGCCCGGGAGATGGACAGGCAGAGCTTCTCGATCTCGTCGCGGCTCACCCCGAGGTGCTTCTCGGCGGCGGCGAGGCTGCCCTCCGGAGCGGCGGCGCCGGCCGCCAGGCCGAGGGCGAAGTCCGAGGCGGGGAGTACGTAGGTGCAGCCCCGGGCGGAGGGCAGCTCGTGCACGTCGAGTGCCGCGACGGCCGCGTCCACCACCGCCCGGTCCAGCGCAGCCCGGGCGAACAGCCCCAGGTACGGCGCCGCACCCCCGACCGAGCGGGCCCAGCCCGTGGCGGCCAGCACCTCGGCGGGTGACGCACCGACGTGCGTACCGGCCTGCGCGCCGTCCAGCCACTGCCGGTGGGCCCACCAGGCGCGGAGTTTCGCGACCGGGACGACCGGGATCTCGCTGTTCGCCATGCGCCCAGTATCGGCGCGCGGTGTGCGGGGCGGCCGGAGCGACGTACCGACAATTCGTTCGCGCCCGACGCCGCCGCCGGGGGAGACTTCCGGTCACCGGCGCCATGGGCTGCGGCCTGCGGGCCACCGTGCCGTCCGGTACCCCTGACGCCACACACCTGACGCCACATCCCTGACTCTGTACCGCCCGACTCTGTACCGCCCGACCCGTGCCGCCGAGGAGGCGACGTTCCCATGCAGGTGCTGCTCTCCGGCATCGTCGGTTCCACCGCGTACGGTCTGGCCCACGCCGGCTCCGACATCGACCGGCTCGGCCTGTTCGCCGCGCCGACCGAGACCTTCCACGGTCTGCACCGCCCCGCCGAGTCCCATGTCAGCACCGCGCCGGACCGCACGCTGCACGAGGCCGCCAAGTGGTGCCGCCTCGCGCTGAGCAGCAACCCGACCGCCTCCGAACTGGTCTGGCTGCCCGCCGACCTGTACGAGGTCCGTACGCCGCTCGGCGAGGAGCTGATCGGCATCCGCCGGTCCTTCCTGAGCGCGAGGGCGGTGCGGAACTCCTATCTCGGCTATGCCACACAGCAGTTCCGCAAACTGAGCGCCCGTGACACCACGGACCAGCGGACCAGAGCGCGGGCGGCCAAGCACGCGCGGCACCTGATCAGGCTGGTCCTCCAGGGCGTCACGCTGCACGAGACCGGCTCCGTGGTGGTCCCGCTCGCCGACCCCGAGCGGGTCCGTGCACTCGGCGAGCGGTACGCCGACCGGCCCGAACTCGCGCGGCTGCTGCTGGCGGACGCGGAGGAACGCTTCAACCGCCCGGGCGTGCTGCCGGACGCCCCGGACGAGGCGCCCGCCGAATCCTGGCTGCGCCGGGTCCGGGCGGCGCACCTCGTGCCGACCGCGTAGCGGCCCGGCTGAGCAGGGCCGACGGGCCTGGGCGGACCGTCGGCGGACCGCTGGCGGAGCGGTGTTCGCACACTGCTCCGGCGTGGCCGCCCAATCCACTGGCCAAGCGTTGCGGATCACCGGGTAGGATCGCCCTGGCAGGCGGCCTACCAGCACGGTGGACCGCAGGTCGGCGGGCCGCTAGCTCAATTGGCAGAGCTGCGGACTTTTAATCCGTAGGTTCAGGGTTCGAGCCCCTGGCGGCCCACTTGGAATGAGGCGGGACACCCCCTCTGACCTGCAGCGCAGCACCCCGGCTACTTCGATTAGCCGGGGTGCTGCTGCTTTTCAGGCCGTCTGCGTGAGCGATGCGTGAGCGGACTGCACGTCAGAGGCGGGTGCGGCGGCGGACTGGGCGTCCTTCTGTGACCTCGCCCGAGGAACGAGCGCGGCGGCTGCCTCGGCCTGGGCGAAGGCCAGCTCGGGGAGGACGCTGGCGTAGATGTCAGCCGTAATGGTGATGGAGGAATGGCCGAGCAACTCCTGGACGACCTTCAGGTCGGCACCGGCCGCGAGGAGGAGCGTCGCCGCGACGTGGCGCAGATCGTGCAGCCGGATCGGCGGTAGGCCGGAGAGGGTGACTAGCCGCTCGAACATGTCGGTCACCTTGCCGGGGTGCAGCCAGGTGCCGTCCTCGTTGGTGAAGACGCGGCCGGTTTCCTGCCAGGCCGGCCCCCACTTCTCACGCTCCGCCTGCTGGCGGAGGCGGTGGGCGGTGAAAGCGTGGACGGTCTCCTCGTCCAGCGGGACGACTCGGAAGCCGGCATCCGACTTGGGGATCGACTCCTCGACGTCCCAACCATCCTGCACCAGCTGTGTGGTGACGGTCAGGGAGGAAGAATCGAGGCGCGTCTCCGACCAGCCGAGGCCGCAGCTCTCGCCCCGGCGAGGACCTCGGAACGCCATGAGGTGCCACATCGCGTAGAGGCGGTGGTCGGACACGAAGTCGAGGAACTCCCCGATCTGGGCCGGCATCCACACCATGACCGGCGATGGCTTGCTGCCGGTCTCCTGCCACTCGGCGACGCGCTCGGGAGTCCAGAGCAGGGCCTTGGGCTTGCTCGCCGGGTCGATCTTGACGTGGGCGGCCGGGTTGAAGGTGATGAGCCCGTCGGCTATCGCATCGTTGAGCGAGACGCGCAGGGACCGCCGGATGTGCTGCCGGGTGGTCGGGCCGGTGACGCGCCTGAACGGCGGCATCTCGTCGATGGCGGCCTTCATCGTGGCGCGTCGCGCCCGGTTCTCCTCGCCCTTCCAAGAGGCTTTCCGGAGCTGCTCGGTGGCCGCTCGGCGCAGAGCGTTGGCCTCCAGGATCTCCTCGTTGGTGTCGCAGATGCCGTTGAACATCTCCGCCAGGTGGCTCACGCGCAGCCGGTCGAGCCGCACATGGCCGATGCGGGGCTTGAGGTGGACGCGGATGTCCGTCTCGTACCGGCTGACGGTGGACTTCCTCGCGCGCTTGTTCTCCAGCCAACTGTCCAGCCACTCACTGACGGTGAGGCGACCGCTCAGGTCAACGCCGCTCTTCAGTCGGCGGCGGGTCTCTTCGATCTGGGGCAGCGCGGACTTCTCGTCAGCGACCTTTTCCAGCAGGTCGGCGATCAGTGCGAGGTCATCCGGCTCGTCCTTGCCGAGGGCGAGCAGAGCGCGGATGTGGTCGAGGTCCTCCTGAGCCTCCTTGAGGGACTCGTAGCCGGCGCGGTTGAACGAGCGGCGGGTGCCGTCTTCCTTGTTGGGCAACTCCTGTCGGATCGAGTAGGCGCAGTGCTTGCGGCTGCCCCGTTTCGGGCACGCCTTGCCGAGCGGCTTGCCAGTCTCGGCGTCGCGGCAGTAGCAGCGGTGGTAGGTGGAGCCCTTCATGCAATTTCCTCCGTGTTGGTGTTGAGGGGTGGGATTTCTTCGTCGAGGAAGGCAAGGTGCGAACTCAGGCGAGGCGGCAACAGGCCCAGTTGGTGCATGCGCGCCCGGACGGGAAGCAACTGGTCTCGGGTGACTTCGACCAGGCGCTCGTATTTCTCCTCCGCACCGGGCGGCCAGTCTTCGCGGCGGCGCCTGAACTGAAGCTGGTAGGCGTCGTGGTGTTCGGTCTGGAGTCGGGAGTAGATCTGGGCATGCTCGCGGTAGAGACTCAGCCGCCAGTGGCTGTAGCTGGTTTGCTCCTCACCGGTGAACCAGCTGAAAGCCCACCACTGCCCCGCGCCTTGTTCTGGGAGGTAGTCCACGGAGCCGCCCTGCCACGGTGGAAAGACCAAGGCCGCCGGTGAAACGAGCAGGGCCTCGGCAATGACGAGCAGTTCGGGGAGCGTGATGGTCTTGCGCCGGCCTGATTCCCAGTTCGCGATGACGTTGCGCGGCACGGTGAGGCCGAGGCGGTCGCACTCGTCCGACAGTTCCTGGGCGGTCAAGCCGATCTTCCTCCTCAGGCGGGTGATTTCGGCGATCACGGCGTTCGTGATCTGGGTGGGCCAGTCTTCTTCTTCGTCGTGTGTCATATCGACACATTAGCTTTCGGCAATCTCTTCCTTGCTCCGGCGCACCGCCGAAGCCCCCCACTTGGGGAGCGCCTGGATACGGAGATTTCGATGCGAACTGAGAATGCGAACGAGGCTGTGCAGGGCATGGGCCGGGCCGAGCTGCTGGCCCTGCCGGCGGCCATCGATCTGGACACGGCGAACCGGGCGATCGGGCTGGGCCGCAGCAAGGGCTACGAGCTTGCGCGTCGCGACCTCTACCCGTGCCGGGTGCTGCGGCTGGGCAAGAAGTACCGGGTGATCACGGCGGACCTCCTGCGACTGCTGGGCATCGAGGACGCTGTGGTCAACGGCCTTGCAGCAGATGCAGCTTGACGTGGTGCGGGCGCGATCGGCAAGTGCGTCTGCCGTGGGCGTACTTGTCCGCATGGAGTGGATCTTCCGGACCTGTGGACGTAGGTTCGTGGTCGCTCGCCAGCCGCGGCCACCGAAGGGTTACCGCGAGCTTCAACCCACCAAGAACACCTGCGAGTTGAGGTGGCCGCGAAGAGTCGTGCCCACCGGTCACGGATATACGAAGGCCCTCGGTGCAGCGAACACCGAGGGCTAGGCGAAGTCCCTACCAACGACCTCATCAGCGGCGCGCGACGGATCAGGTCCCGCGCCCCAGTCTGGAGCTTCAGCATGGAGTCTACGTCCCACCATCCCAACTCGGCGGTCCCCGCCACGAACTGGCCTCCCGTCGTCAAGCCGGGGGAGCCCGGCACCTACCTCCCCGCTGGGCAAGCGGTGTCGTCCACAGCCTGTGGGCAGCCGGAGGAGGCCGCACCGGCAGAGCCCGCCGGAATGAGCAGCCTGGCCGCGATGCCGGATGCCCCGGCGACCGGCGGTGCTGAGTTGCTCGCGCAGCTGAAGGCTCTGATCGCCAGGTTCGTGATCCTGCCTTCCGAGGAGGCGCTGGACGCCGCGACGCTGTGGGTTGCCGCGACCCATCTCCAGCCGGCGTGGCAGCACGCGCCGCGCCTGGCGGTGGTGGGACCGGCCAAGCGGTGCGGCAAGTCCCGCCTGCTCGACGTGCTGACCGAGACCGTCCACCACGCGGTTCTGACGGTCAACTCCACTCCGGCGGCGGTCTTCCGATCGATCACCGAGGAGCCGCCGACGCTCCTGGTAGACGAGGCCGACACCATCTTCGGCACGCCGAAGATGGCCGAGAAGAACGAGGAGATGCGCGGCCTGTTGAACGCCGGGCACCAGCGCGACCGCTATGTACTGCGCGTGGTCGGCAACGACCACACGCCCCACCGGTTCCACACCTTCGCGATGGCGGCCATCGCGGGTATCGGCGACCTGCCCGACACGATCATGGACCGGTCGATCGTCATCCGAATGCGCCGCCGAGCCGAGGGCGAGCGCGTCGCACCGTACCGCACCCGCCGCGACCAGAAGGTCCTGAACGAGATCCGCGCCAAGCTCGCCCTCTGGACCAAACCCCTGGCCGATGAGGCCCTGCGCCTGGAACCGACTATGCCGGTCGAGGACCGCGCCGCCGACACCTGGGAGCCCCTGGTGATCATCGCCGACCTCGCGGGCGGCCCTTGGCCGCGCCTTGCCCGCCTGGCGTGCGCCCGCATGGTCGCCTCCGAGGTCGAGGCTGAGGAGGAGAACCCGAGCGGCGCGAGGATCCTGGCCGACATCCGGCGGATCTTCGTCGGCAGCGGTGACCTGGACGCCCTCACTACTGATCACCTCCTGTTCGCCCTGAATAGCGACCCGGAGGCGCCGTGGGCCGAGCACGGCCGGGGCGGCCTCACGCCGCGCGGGCTCGGCGCGATACTCCGCGACTACGGCATCTCCTCGGGCAATGTGCGCATCGGCGACGGCTCCCAGCGCAAGGGCTACACCCGCAACAAGTTCGCAGACGCCTGGCGACGGTACTGCCCAGCTGTCCACCCCCTCGACGCCCAAGCGGGAAGCGAGGGCTGACCACCCCCGGTTGCCGTCCGAGCCGTCCCTGCCGTAGCGCTGCAGGTCAGAGCACGTACAGCCGAGACGACAACCAGCCCCAAGACGGTACGTGAACCGACACCGCCACCGGCTTGCCGCTGAGCGCGAGAGCGCCCACGGCAGGCCGGGGCGGGACGGCAACCACATCCGTCTTGTGCCGTCCCAGCCGTCCCTGCCGTAAAACCGCAGCTCAGATGGCCTGCCGCCAAGACGGATCGCCGTCCCAAGACGGAAGCGTCTCCGTACCGAGACGGCGGCAACCCGCGCTCAAGACGCCACAGGCCACCCGCGCCCGCCCGTGCCGTACCCGCCCTGACCTGCGGTTGCAACGGCCAAGACGGCACAGACGGCTCCCAGCGACACCCCCCACCACCCCGAGGATCCCATCACCATGCCCGCCAGCTCGCCGGTCGCCCGCCCGGCCGACCCCGGCACCTTCGCCCGCACCACGATCACCATCGTGATGGCGGTCATCGCCGCCCTTGCCTTCGTCTTCTCCTTCGGCAACGTCTGGACCCTGGCCCTGCGGCTCGGCGTCCCGCACCCCGTCGCGCCGCTGATCGCTCCGATGGTCGACTTGTCCGTAGTCGGCCTCCTGGTCGCCCAGCACTACCTCGCCGCCACCGGCACCGACCCCGCGCAACTCCGCTCGGCCACCAGGCTGATGCACTTGTGCGGCCTGCTGACCCTCGTCCTGAACACCGCCGAACCGCTCCTCGCCCGTCACTTCGGCCGCGCCGCGCTCGACACCGTCGCCCCTGCCCTGCTCCTCGGCTGGGGAACCGTCGGCCCCACGCTCCTACGCCACCTCCACATCCCAACGACCACGACCGCCTTGAGCCTGGCCTCGACGGACCACACCCCTTCGACCGAAACGCCCGCCGCCAGCCCGCAGCCCGCACCAGAATCGGCGCAGGGCGGCGACGCCCAAGCCGCTCCATCAGACTCCGTTGACGCTTCGTCTGCGGAGCCCGAGCCTGTCGCGCCGCGTAAGCGCACCGGACGCAAGCCAGCGGCGACCATGGACCAGCTGATCGAGATAGCCCGGCCCGCCGTCGCCGAGCACGGCGCCACCCTCGCCGTGGTCAAGAAGGCCGTGCGTGACTCTGGCACGCCGATCGCCAGCGGACGCCTCGGCGAGTTGCTGCAGCACCTGAAGGACGCGCAGACCGCTGCGGAGCCCGAGATGGCCCGAGCCCACCCAGCGGTCGACTGACCGAGCCGCCATCGCAGCCGCTTGCCCGCCGCGACGACATCCGGATCGGGCGGGCAGCCCGCGTCGGCACGGACGGCCTGCTTCCGGAAGTCCCGCAGATGCCTTCCAGGACCTCCGGAACTCCTGTTCTGCCGCCTCCTACACCGCGATCCCGGCACGGCCAAACCGCGTGCCGTCCGGACCATGGCCCGGATCCCACACGGACCGTCCCTCGCGATCCACGATCCCGATAACCCCGACCGGAGAGCATCCGTGACCAACGACCAGCTTCCCGCCGACACAGGCGCCGAGCAGCCCGCGAAGTTCCGTAAGCTGAAGGGCCTCTGGCGGCCGGTGTTCGGCAAACGAGAACCAGACGGAGCAAGCTGGGGCAAAGTCCACAACGCCGTTGGCGTTGAGGACTTTGCGCTTGACCCCGCCCCAGGGGTGGCGGGGCAGGACCGGCGCCAGGGAGCGCCGGACCAGGAGGTCGAGACCGAGGGCGGCCTCGACCAGGAGGAGCTGCCCGACACCGCTGCCACTGACGACGCTCCTGCTGTCCGTCTGTCTCCGACCGTTGATCCCGCCGAGTTCGTCCACTGCGGCGTCGCCGCTCTCAACATCCTCGAGCTGCCTACCGACAGCACGACGGCCGCCAGCCGACCGCTGAGCGAGATCCTCTACCGGCCGCGCAGCGGCATCAAGCGCACCATCAATCTCACCGCCTCGGCGGAAGAACCCGAACGCGACTTCATCGACGCGGCCGCCCGAGCGTTCAAGCGTTCCCGCTCTGCATACCTGATGGACTGCGCGCTGACGATCGCCCACGCCTTCATCGCCACCGGCCGCCCCGACGCCATCGCACCGCTGCCGTCCCCGCAGGCGACGAGCGAGTTGCTGCAGCTGACCGGCAGGTTCCTGCGCGAGATGAACCGCGTTGGAGTGAACCTCAACCAGATTGCCTTCGCGGTCAACAAGGGCGACCTGCCCGACCGCGCCGAGGAGGTCCTGGACGAGGTCCACGCCAGCGCCCGCTCCGCCCGCCTCGCCTTCGAACACGTCATCAAGGGGTGCCGCCATGGTGCCTGACGTCTCCACTGGCGCGCGCACCCGCGGACTGCTCTCCTACCTCTACGGCCCAGGCCGGCGCGACGAACACGAGGACGCGCACATCGTCGGCGCGTTCGCCATGCCCGGCATCCCCGACCCCGGCCGTGTCCCACTCGACCAGCACCAGGCTGTGCTGTCCGAGTTGGCCGACTACCTCGACCAGCCCGTGCAGGTCCGCGAACAGCGCACCGGCGAGCCAGTGCCGCAGCACGTGTGGCACTGCCCGGTCCGTACCGCGCCCGGCGACCGCTACCTCACCGACGAGGAGTGGGCCGAGGTCGCACGCCGAGTTGTCCACGCCGCCGGCATCGCCCCCGATGGCGACGACCACGGCTGCCGGTGGATCGCGGTGCGCCACGCGGAGGACCATATCCACATCGTCGCCACCAGCGTGCGCGAGGACGGCCGCCGACCCCGCAACCACCGCGACGGGGAACGAGCGCAGAAGGAGTGCCGCGAGATCGAGAAACAACTCGGCCTGCGACGGCTCAACTCCGGTGACAGCACCGCAGCCCCGATGCCTACCAGCGCCGAGCAGGCGAAGGCCCAGCGCGCCGGCCATCAGCAGAGTGCCAAGGAATGGCTGCACGACCACGCCCAGGCGGCAGCGGCAGCTGCCCGCGACGAAACCGAGTACTTCGCCGTCCTCACCGCGCTCGGCATCAAGGTCCGCTACCGGATCGGACCGCAGACCGGCGACCTCATCGGCTACAGCCTCGCCGCTCCCGGCGACACCAACGGCCAGGACGAGCCCGTCTACATCGGCGGCTCCAAGCTCTCCCCCGACCTGTCCATCAACCGTCTGCGCGAACGCCTCGCGGCCCAGCTGTCCGCCGACCAGCCCACCACCCGCACCGCCAAGCCCAACCCCTGGCGCCACGCCGACGCCGTCCTGCGGCAGGTCCACACCGACCTCGACGGCCAGGAGCAGGCCGGCGGCCAGAATCAGGACCAGGACACGGTCATCCAGGCCCACGCAGCCGCGTTCGGCGAATTCCTCCACAACGCCGCCAACGCCGCACCGGCCGAGGCCCGCGCCGAACTGCGAGCCGCAGCAGCCGCGTTCAACCGTGCCAACCGCTCCAAGATCCACGCCGACCACCAGCAGGCCGCAGCCCTGCGCACCGCCGCCAAGGAACTCCTGCACGGCTTGGGCTCCGACAAGGACGGCGCCGCAGCAGCCGCCCTGCTCTCCACCGCCCTGTTCGTGCTCATCGCCATCGCCCGCTGGCACGACGCGTGCGGCCACCAGCAGCAGGCCGCAGCCGCCCAGCAGAGCCTCGTCCACTTGCGCGCCGCCTACCGGCAGACCGCCGAACCCGTCCTCGCCGACCTCACCCGCAAGGCCCCGACCCCACAGTCCACCCAGCGCTTCGCCGCCGACGTTCGGGCTGCTATCCCCGAGCACGCCGAGCGGATCCTCGCCGACCCGGCCTGGCCGGCCCTTGCCACCACCCTCGCCAAGACCGAGAGCACCGGCCGACGCCCGCGCCACGTCCTTGCCGAGGCCGCCGCCCGCCGAGAACTCGACACCGCCGACAGCCCCGCCGAAGTCCTTAACTGGCGCCTGGCCATCCTTCCCGACAAGCGCCGCGAGGCTGCCCTCGCCCGCACGTCCGTCCCGGCAGACAGGCCCACCACCAACCCGGTCCACCCGGCAGTCCGTCAGGAGAACACGTACGTACAGAACCGCCGCCAGAGTCGGTAACTCCCAGGCGGTGTCAGTTCGATGTCGTCCTTGGTGGTCGGGAACGTCCCCGACTGCCGAATGCTTGTGGTGGTTCGGGACTTATGCGGGCCAGACTGCGGTTCGCTGTCTGGCCGGGCTGTCGTGCAGGCGGTGTCGGCTTATCAGACGGGAGGGAACCCGGTCCGGCTGCCCCCGATGGGTAGAGTGTCACGCAACCTGATCATGGTGCTGATCGAATCCCGGTGGCTTGGTGTGGCCGCGTTCAGAACGGAGTCGAGGTCTGGCCAATTGAGCAACTCGCCGAAAAGCAGGAGTGCGTGAGGGTCGTCGGCACCGATGCCGCGAATGCAGTGCAACCCTACGTTGTGGATTAGATCCGCGATCGACTGCAAGTACAACCGGGGCGCAAGGGGATGCTGCTGCCAGTAGCGAACCTGTTCCCCTACCTCGAGCCACCTGCGCTGACCAGCGAGCGCCTCGATGTATCGCCGGCGGGCTTCGGCTTCGACTGGTCCGGAGAGGTTCTGGTCGATGAGTGCACGGCAGAGTGCCTCAGCCTCGGCAAATCGCTGCTGGCCGAGGCATTCCTCGGCGCGGTCGAGCGAGCGGCGGTTGGTTGAGTACTGCGAGGGGGCGATGCGAGATTCCAGGTCCTCGAAAGCCTCCGCGAGGCGCAGTAACTCCGGGGAACCAGCAGCGGCGACGTCAGGGTGACTGAGCGGCGTACGGGCCTCTATGGCCAGTCGCATGGCTGCTTCCGGCGCTTCGAAGGCCCATTGCCTTGCGACTCCGAGGACATACTGCAGGTGCCTGACAACGTCCTCGAAGGTTGTCACGAGGCCTACTTCTGTACTCTTTCCCCTGTCGAACAGGTAGGTCTGTGCTAGAGCCAGGCGGGTCTGCGCGAGAAGGGTTTCGTTCTGCGGCTCCCCAGTTTCTAGAAGCTGCAACTCCCGGAGCAGTAGTGCTTCAGCTCGGAGATACTTCCCTTGTATAAGGAAGGGGCCGGCTAGATTCCCGTACAGCAGGGCGACCCGGTCGTTGGCCAAGCCGAGGGATTCAACGTGCGCGAGCAGGGTCTCTGCGTGGGACTGCAGGACTTGGGTCCGCTCAAGTTCGCCCAGCTGGGCGGAGCTTCGCAGCCAGCGTTCAAGGTGCCACAGGAGACCATTGACGACGTGCGGGAGATTCGGGTGTCTCCCTACACGCTCCCGGATGATCAACTGACTGACGGTGTTGACGTTGATGGTTCTGCCCGCTCCCGGAACACTGACGCCGTCGGTGTCCGGGATCGGAAGGTCATTCCTCGCCAGAGAAAATCGGTGTAGCTCCCGCAGCACCTCGCCGATGTTCACCACTTCTGGTGCCATCAACATCGGACCCTGGTGGGAGTCCTCCGCCTCGGTCATATCTGCTACGGCGCTTGCCAACAGGAGGTGTGCTGGAATCTGATGCGAGGCGAGGAAAGCGGCCTGAAAGAGAATCTGAGTTGCTGCGGTCGCAGGGTGGGCGAGGTTGTAAGGGTCGGCTCGTGACTCAAGTTGATCGATGCACAGGTTAAGGGCTCCTGCAAGCGTGCGAGGGTACCCTGGCGGGACCGAGTCTAGATCGGCGAGTGAGCGTGCCTTCAGGTTGCCAAGGTACTCATCGACGCCCTCCAGGTCTACACCGCAGCTGTACAGGTAGCCCGCCCCGAGTTCCAGCGCGAGAGGCCAGTCCCCGAGATCTGCGGCCAAGCGATCCAGAACCTTCTCTCGGTGGGAGTCTGCATCGGAGGGCAGGCGAAGTCGCCTGCGAAGGAGGTCAACTGATTCGCCGCGCCGCATGGCAGCGACGTGGACGATCTCCCCCGCCCCCGGGTGACTGGCCGCGTCGATGGTGGTGATGATCAGGTCACCTCGACCAGCGGTGGGCAGCCAGGAAGTGATCTGCCGCCGGGACTCAACGTTGTCGAATACGAGAAGCCAGCGTCCTGGCGCCCGGTCGAGAGCGGTATGGACCAGGCTTCGCAGCTTGTCCGCATCGGCTTCGCGGAGCCGCTCGCCGATCGAGGGAATCAGCGTCTCGGCAATGCGCTGAAACGACAGTAAGGTCGAGTAGTCGGTTTCGCAGTCCAGCCAGCCGATGAAGTCGTACGCGTAGGCGCGAGCGCCTACGTAGAGAGCAGCCAGGCTCGACTTTCCGATGCCGGACGGCCCAAGGAGCATGGCTGCCCTGGTCCCGATTCCGTCGTGTCGCGGAAAGGCAGCCAGTAGACAGCCGAGGGTCTCCGAGCGCTCCACGTCGGGGATCGGGGGCATGGGGCCGACCACTGCGCTCCAGTCGCGGGAGCCGTGGGTGCGGACGAGTGTCCCATTGTCGACGAGCACGAGTCGTCGGAGTTCCTCGGTCGTGAATCGCGCCCGCTTGCCCGTGACATCTGCTGCACGGCCGAATACCTCGGAGATCAGGTATCCGGCGAGCAGGCCGGCCGAGCCCTCGCCCAGGCCTTGGCGCGCCCGATTGCGGATCGTACGCAGTGAGTAACGAAGCTGCTCGCGGATCTCGTCGTCATCCCGTGGGTCGAACACCACGCGGCATCGTCCGAGGCGAGTGAGCTCGTGGTCCCCCAGATTCTGCAGCTGGTCCGTCCGCTGAGGCGCGTCGCGCATCAGCTCCAAGAGCTTCGGACGCAGCTTCTCCGGGACGAGGCCAGCCCCCAGGATCTCGCAAAGTGAAGAGGTCTTCGGGGAGGTCGTGCCGTTGGTGATGAGCTGGTAGGTGCGTGCCTCGGTCTTCCTTACCAGGCTAATCAGGATCCCGAGTGCGGTTGACGCCCCCAATGAGCTTCCCGGCATGCGGCTCTTGACCTGCGCTGCGAGACGGATCGAGCCATCATGGTCGATCACATCGAAGTCGACTGCCTCGACCGCGGTTGTCTCATCGGTCGGTCCTTCGACGCGGACGCACGACACATCCTGTTCATCCGTGAACTCGATCAACTGCTCTAAGGTGCGCAGGTACTGGTACAGGAAACCCCGCGCTGCCTGGCGGCCGCCGTCGGCCATCGATTTCCCCCTCCACTCGGCGTTTCAGGAACCCTGGCGAAAGCCTGGCACTCGCCATCGACAGGTCCGAAGCGAAAGTGCCAATTCATACATCTGTACGGTCAGTTTTGGTCACCGCCCCTGCGACCGCATGCCAGCTCGAATGAGCCCCCGTGTCCAGCATGATGCGTCGGACCGACAGCCAGAGCCACTGGCACCGTCATCTGCTGCTGAACCGAGATACCCTGGCGCCTGCTCGTCTCCCACGTTGGGCCGTGGGTGGTCAGGTCAGGAAGACGGCGGCTCGCTCGTCCAACTCCTGGGCCGCCGAGACGCCTCGGCTCTTGAACTGGGCCAGGCTCTTGCGCATCTCGACGACCGCGCGGCGAGTGCGGACGGACTGTACGCCTGCCATCGCGTCGAGCGCCCGGTTCCAGGTGCCGCATGCCTGCTCGATGCCGCCGTCGGCGAGTTCCATCTTGGCCTGGGCAACGAGGTCGAGAGCCTGGATGCGGGCATACGTGGTGGCCGGCCTGGTCGCTGCGGCTGCCGCATAGTTCTCGGCCGCGCCCTTGCGGTCGCCCAGGCGGGCGAAGACCTTCGCAGAGCGGGAGTTGACGGTTGCGCGGGCCGGGCCCCAGGAGCGTGCCCAGTACGGCATGTCGTCGTTGTCGGCGGCCTCAAGCAGGTCTCGGGCGCGTTGGACGGCCTGGACAGCAGGCCGACGCTGGTTAGTGGCGGCTAGGCCGTGAGCGTGGGTGACGGTGAAGAGGGCCTCGGTCGCGGCGTCCACCCGGCCGGCAACCCGGGACAGAGCTGTGTCGGACAGTGCGAAGGTCTTGGCGGGGTGGCGGAGTTTCATGCCCTGCTGAGCCAGGGTCCGCAGCACGAAGGCGTCGTGGCCGACGATCCCCGACTCGACCGCGAGGGCGTAGGACTGGTGGTAGTACCGCTGCGCGAGGCCCTGTTCCCCGGCGTCGTACGCCTTCCAGCCGGCCAGGTGTACGCCGACGGCTGCGGCCGACAGCATCTGCTGCCGGTCGTCGTGGGTGCGGAAGGTTCCTCGGCAGAGCGCGGCTACGTCGGTGCGGAGGTACTGGATCAGGGCTGAGCGTCCGTGCTGGCCGCCGTGGCGTTCGTCGATCTCGGTGAACATGCTGATCATGTCGCGGACGGCGCTGACCTCGGCGACACCGGCCACCGAGCCGCTGCGGACGGCAGCGGCCCGTTCGGCGCCCTCGCGCACGTACTCCAGTGGCAGGTGCATCGCGGCGACGGAGTACGCCGAGGCGGCCAGGAACTTTCGACGGTCCAAATCAGCTCTCCACACCCCTGCGAGGACGCCCACCGGGTCGGGGCCGATGGACAGCCCGAGGCCCGGATCGGATTCTTCCACCGACCGTAGCCCGAGTTCGGCGGGGGTGTAGATCCGTCCCGTCTTACGGAACAGGGCCTCACAGATGAAGGCCGGGGTGTCGCCATCGGGGTCGGCGCCCCGCAGCCACTTGTGGACCGTCGAGGGGTTGGTGCGCAGGGGGACGCCGACTTCAGCCGCCACCCGGACCACGCCTCGGGCGAGCGCGTCGAAGGTCATCTCCGCGTCGATGATGGCTGCTTCGAGCTGGTGGTTCGTCACGGGTTGGGCCATGGCCTGTCCCTTCTCGGCGCTGGCGGGCGGTAAACACGGTAAAGACAACGGAGCCTTCGCCGCAGGGTCTTGGACGAAGGATCGCCGGTTGACTTGGTGTCAGCCGCTCGGGATCGCGAGTCGACACCGGCTCCGGGGCAATCCCGGGCGGCTGCCTCCGACCGCTGCTGTCCGGACAGCCCCCGCTGCCCGGGGCCGGCAGCCCTGGCGACCAGGAGCGGACTGTGACGACCGAGGTGCTGACCAGAACGGAGCCACTCGCACACCCGGCGATGGCATTCCTGCCGTACGAGCCCAAGTCCGCTTCGGCGGCACGTGAGTTGGTGCAAGGGAAGCTCGGGGACTGGCGGCTGGAGCACTTGGCCGACGACGCCATGCTGCTCGTCACCGAGCTTGTCTCCAACGCTGCTAAGACCGGTTGCCTGACCACCATGCGTGTGACCGTCGCGCGGGTGACCAACCCTGCGGGGCGGGCCGTACGGATCGCAGTGCGAGACGGCTCCCGCGCCCTGCCGGTCCTCGTAGCCGCCGCGAACGGCGAGGACGAGTCGGGCCGGGGTCTGGAGCTGGTAGACCGCCTCTCCGTCATGTGGGGCGTCGAGGTGGACGCCTGGGGCAAGACGGTCTGGGCCGACCTCGCCGTGGAGCGGGTGTGAGCGGCCGGCGCCGGGGCGAGCACCGCGACCCAGTGGGCGATGCCCTGACCACGCTGTGGGTGCTCGGCCACACCGTCGTCCTCGGCCTGCTGTCGGTTCTGGTCCAGCACAACCACCAGGCCGGCGCCGTGAGCCAAGCCCCCGTCCCAGCGGCGGCCCCGGACACAGTGCCGCCGGCCTGATCCCTGTTCTCCCCGCTCTGGCGCTCCCAGCGCATCGGCCTGGGGCGGGGCCGGGCGGCTCCGGGTGTTCCCCCACGGCCGGAGCCGCCCATCTTCTACGGCCCAGCACCAACCCGGGCCGCCATCCCATCGCATCGAAGGGAGATTCACTGTGCCGCAAACCGCCGCACCGACACTGGAGGCCCCGCAGCCTCCACCGCCCCCGCCACCCGCGCCCCCGGCCCCGCCGGTACCGCAGCCGCCGGGCCCAGCCGGTAGGTAGTCGCCCCTTCCCGATCCCCGGCCGGGGATCACCACAGCCCCCGGCCGGGGCTACCCACCGCTCCAAGACGTTGCAGCACCTCGCGGAGGAATCTCGTGTCCATCTCCCCTGAGCACAGTCCCGCCCTCATCCCGCCCGCCACGATCGCGTTCAGCGGGCCGGACAACGTGGGCAAGACCAAACAGATCGGCATCCTGGCCCGCCGGATCGGCCCGGCTGCCACCACCTCCGGCTCGCTGGACGACTGCGACCCGCGCTGGAGCGGCATCAAGGCTGCGGGCATGGGCGCCTGGTGGTTCGAGCGCGGGCCCATCGAGGAGGTCGCCGACGTACTGGCCAGCTCCTACCTCGAGCGGTCCCGCAGGCCGGCTGCCGCAGCCTTACGCTTCATGGACCGGGGCATCCCGATGCTGGAAGCCTCCCTCGCCGCCACCGTCGCGGTGCGCGAACGCACCGGCCCCGAGGGAGCCGCAGACCGGGCCCGCGCACTGCTGGAACCCTTCGCCACAGACCTGCGGACGGCCGAAGCCGCCGAGCACGGCATCGTGCTGCTGCACGACGACGACCCGGTGATCGGCACCGCCCGCAGCCTCTCGCACGAGCGGAGCGTCACCCCCTCCTACGCGGACTACCAGCGTCACCTTCACCTGCAGATCCACCGCCTGGTCCGCGAGGGCCGGTGGGCCGAGACCATCGTCATCGGCGAGCGCCGGGTGGTGGCCGTTCAGGACGAGATCCGTCGGCGCCTCCACCGGCACACACCGCTCGTCCCGGCGCGTGCCCTGCCCGGGGTGCGGGTGGTCGCGCTCGCTGGCATGTCGGAGAGCGGCAAGAGCACGGCGGGCGAGTATCTGCGTACCCGGCACGGGTACGGCCGACTCAAGATCGGCTACCTCATCGAGGACGCCGCGCACCGGGCGGGCATCGCCGACCCGTACGAGGTCGCCGCCGTGGTGCGGGCCGAACTGCTGGTCGACGCCCTCGACCGGTACTGCGCGGCCCACCACTTCCTGGACAGACTGACCATCGAGTCCCTGCACGATCACGACGCGACCGCCGAGCTGCGGCGCATGCTCGGCCAGCAGCTGACCGTGGTCTACCTCGACACGGCACCCGGTGTCCGCGCCGAGCGCGGCACCGCCGGACCTGACGACGTGGTGGAGCGCGATGTGGTGAAGGCCCGGCGCGGTGCGGCCGGGATCACCTCGCTCGCCCGCGAGGTGGTGGACAACAACGGCAGCCGTCTCCACCTGGAGAGGCGCCTGGACGGGATCGCGCTGGCCCATCGCTGGCCGCTGCGGCAGCCGGCCACCGTGCCGGTCAACGCGCTGGGCCTCCCCGTCAACCTGGAGTCCTACCTGTCGGCGCTGCTGGACCGCACCACCGTCCAGCAGCCGCCCGTGATCGACCTGCTCGCGGTCACCGGCAGCGGGGCACGAGGCAAGTACCAGCACGGCTGGTCCGACCTGGATGTCTTCGTGGTCGCCGACCAGAGCAGCATCCCCCGGCTCCGTCAGGCCCTGGCCGAGCTGGAGGCCGAACTCGGCGGCGTCAAGCTCGGCCTGACGGTGCTGACCCAGGACGAGTGCCGCACCGGGGTGGTCACTTCCCGCCTGCTGCACGTCCTTGCCCTGATCGGCTCCGGTGCCCTCGTGCCGCTGTGGTGCCGCCCTGGCCTGGCCCTGCCCGCGCCCGACGCTGCCACCGACGTGGCCGCCAGTGTCGAGGCTGGCGTCCAGGCCGCTGTCGAGATCCGTCGTCAGTTCCTCAAGGGTGCCCCCGACCTGCGGGCTCTGTTCAAGATCACCGCGCTTCTGGCCAAGGTGGTGCTCCGCTTCGAGGGCACCGAATGCGCCTCGGACGACGACGCCCTGACCGTCTTCCTGGAACGCGAGCCGGGCATTAGCGACGACCTGCGGCGCCGGGCCCGCGGGGACCGGGACAAGGCGGTGAAGCTGGCGAACATCGTGCTAGGCCACTGGCTGGTCACCCTCGCCCTTCCCACGAGTCGCGCATGAACGCCCCGACCACGCCGAGGGCGGCCTTCCGCAAAGTCCTCGACCCCTCCAGGGCCGACGCCGAAGTCCGGGGCTGGCAGGCCGCCGCTCACGCGCTGCCGGTGCCCGATCTGCTGGGACGCGTCCAGCTGTCCGGCAAGCACCTGTTGGCCTATGAGGACGTGTTCGCCAGCGGCCGGTGCACCATGCTGCTGGGCGACGTCATCGCCACGGCCGACCGCGACCCGGCCGCGCTGCCCCGGGTCACCGCCCTGATCGACGCCGTCTGCGACAGCCTGCTGAATGCGGTGTCCGCCAGCGGGCACCCCGCTCCGCTGTCGGCCTGTGTCCCCGGTCTCTACCTGGACCGCATCCGCCCCGGCGGCCGGATCGACACCTGGTACCTGTCCGGCCGGCTGGCCGTTCCCACCACCCGCACTGGCCTCCCGATGCCGATGAGCATCTTCACCGGCCACACCTTCGTCGTCAACGGCATCGCGCTGCGGTTCGACCTGCCCAGCGCGGTGCGGGATGCCCGGGAAGCCCTCTACCCCGGCCGCCGGTGGATCACCGCTCTCACCCAGGGCGACCCCACCGAGCCCAACATCGCCGACCCGCTGTGCTGGCTCGACTTCGAGTACGCCGGGCGCAACAGCATCGGCGGCGAGATCGCCATCCTGCTCTGGTATTTGCTGGGCATGGGCGGCTGGCTCGTGCCGAGCTACCAGCCCGACGTCTACGCCCGTACCCTGCCGCTCCACCTGCCTCCCGTCACCACCCCGCACCTCGAACACGTCGACCACGATGAGCGGCACCGCCGCCTGGAAATCCGGTACACGTGGCCTGTCGGCGCAGGCCGACAGGCGGCCATCACCCGCCTCCTGGGCCGAGTCCGGGCCGACCTCGCCCCGGCCGCAGGCCTGAGCCCGGACCGGTTCCTCGCCCAGATCCGGTACTTCCTCACCCTGCGGATCCTCGGCGTGATCCCGCCCGCCCGTCTCACCAGCCACGACCTGCTCCTGCTGCTGGCCAAACTCGCCGAGGCACAGGACCCCGAAGCCGTAGGCGGGGTCTTCACCCGCACCGCCCCCGCTCCCGCCACCGGCCCCGACGATTGGACCGACGATGACCACAGCCGCGCTGCTTGACCTGCCCATCGCCGCGCTGCCGCTCCAGGGACGGGTGGCCCTGGTGACCGGCGGAGCCACTGGCATCGGCGCCGCCATCAGCCGGGCCCTGGCCGCCGCTGGGGCCACCGTCGCCGTCAACCACCTCGCCCAGATCCCCCAGGCACGCGCCGTGCTCGGCGACGTGCGCCGCGAGGGCCGCACCGGCATAGAGGTCAGCGCCGACCTCACCGACCCGGGTGCCGTCGTCATGATGACCAGCCAGGTCGAATCTGAACTCGGCCCGATCGGCATCCTCGTCAACAACGCCGGCGCCTACCCCCGCATGCCGTGGCAGCAGCTCGGCGAGGACGAGTGGGCCCGCGCCATCGAGTCCAACCTGACCATCCACTATCGGACCTGCCAGGCCGTCACTCCCGGCATGACCACAGGCCGCTGGGGCCGGATCGTCAACATCGGCAGCATCAACGCCCGCGCCGGACGCCCCGGACTGACGGCCTACAGCACCGCGAAAGCCGGACTCCTTGGCCTTACCCGCTCGCTGGCCAGGGAACTTGGCCCGGCCGGAATCTGCGTGAACACTGTCCTACCCGGAGCCATCCAGGTCGAGGCAGAGAACGCCCTGCCCGACCACCACCGCGCAAAGCCCGAGGACCAGATCCGACGCCAGTGCATCCAACGCCGAGGACGGCCCGAGGACGTCGCCGCAGCAGTCACCTTCCTCGCCAGCCCCAGCGCCTCCTTCGTCACCGGCCAGTCGTTGCACGTCGACGGAGGCTGGCTCCTCCACTGACCGGCCCACCCCCGCCACACAGAAGGCAGACCACGATGCAAGAGCGCGTCCGAGCCGTCCTCCTCACCCCGAACGACACCATGCTGCTGATCAAGCGCATCCGCCCCGGCATCGACCCGTACTGGGTCATCGTCGGCGGCAAGATCGAGACCACCGACGCCAGCCCCGAGGACGCCCTGCGGCGCGAGGTCCGTGAGGAAATCGCTGGAGAGGCCGAGATCCTGCAGCTCCTTCACACCATCGAGACCGACGACGAACGCCAGATGTTCTATCTGGCCCGGATCGAGAAGTGGAACTTCGAGGACCGTACCGGCCCCGAGTTCAGCCAGGAAGGCCGAGGCGATTACCTACTGGAGGAGATCCCGCTGACAACGGCCGCCCTCGACACCGTCAAACTCCTGCCCCAGGAGTTCGCCACGGTCCTGCGCGAGGCTGTCGAAAGCGGAGATTTCCTCGCCTCTCGGTAGGGTCGACTGTCGCCAGCGGCGGTGCATCCATTCGCTGGGATTCCTCAACTTGCGAAGGCCCGCAGTGAGAGGCGCTCGCGGAGCGGGCCGGGCCCACCGTTGCCCTGAGCCCGGCCCGCTTCGTTGCAGTAGACGGCCGCCCCGCTTGACCGATGAGGAGGGGCGACTTATTGAACCGACGGAGCTTTGTTACGCCAGAGCGGGTGAGTTGAGGGACACCGTGACCTGATGTTCCGGATTTGGTTTAAGGAGGCCGAGCGTGAACCCCGGAAGCCCGATCCTCGCCGCCATGTCTTGGAGGTATTGGCGCAGGTACGGGAATACTGCAGGAGTGGTGATGACGTTGCCGAATGCGTTCAAGACGGCGTCGGAGATCGGAGGGCCATCAGCCAGGCTGTAGTGCGCAAGAACAGCAACGTAGAGCTCAGCAATCGGGGATTCGTCGTCATCCGTCAGTACGCACTTGGCGTCGTACTTGTAATCCACGCTCTCGTCGCTGGGGGCCATCCCGGATTCCATGCTCCAGGTGATTTTCGTTGGATGATCGCCGCTGCTTCTGGTGGCGTGCAACTCCAGGGCGTGGACGGAGAGCAGCTCTGCGCGCTGGAGTACTGGAACCAGGTCTGCTGGCCCGATAGTGGACTGGTTGGTCATTTCATCGCCAAGGGACGCAGGGGCTTGAACTCGGAAGGCGGGGTGTGTCGCGGTCTTGCACTCGGCTTCGACACCATCAGGGCTGAGCCCTCGAATCGGAACGGTCCAGCAGGGTTGCTTGCGCCCTGGATGGTCATCTCTAGCAGCATGAGGTCCGATCCCATGTCCACCGCGTGGAGGGATGCTGCTCCAACTGGGGTGGCTTCACCGGGCTGCTCGAGGTGCTGGTCTACCGGAGCCGGGGAGAATGCCGGGCGGACGTCACGGCCTTCAGTTATGGCTTTACGGGGCTCGCCCGCGCGCACGAGGCGAATATCCAGCTCGAACCCGAGCGCGTGGAGATATTCGGCGATCGTCTTGACTCGCAGATTGCCGTCGCCGCGAAGGGTCTGACTCACAGCAGATTTGCGGACGTGCAACCGCTTGGCCAGCTCGTTCTGCGAGATCCCTGATGTTTCCAGGGCGATATGCAGAGACCGCAAGGCTTCATGCTTCAGGCGAGAAACGGCAAGGCGCCTCGCGCCGTCGATGCTTCCGGCGATCCGGTCATACAAGGTGGTCATGATTCCAGATCCTTCCGTCTAACCCATTTCGCCTTGTCAAGTTCGCCGCGGGGCGTGGGCCACGTTCCCTTGAGGAACCCGTGTGTCAGCCGCACGGCCCCAGCGGGGCTCCCCTCGAGGTGGAAAAATGGGAACCGATGCTTGCCGACCTTGATCTCACGCAGCCCGTCGCCCAGCTCATTAAGCTCACGGGGGACCTCGAGTGTGCCGCGGCGCGCGAAGCTCTCGAACACGATTGCGATGTCTGCCAGTCGATCGAGGTCGCGTCGACTCTTCGACCTCTCAAGCTTCGCTATCCACTGGTCCGCGAGCATGCCGTCCGGGCATCTGGCCGCTTCGATCATGTGGCAAGCCCCCCGCTCGTAGTAGACGCGTCCACAGTCCGGGCAGTCATCGCGATGGAGTTCACTTATGACTGTACCCCCTTTCGCGAGGTTGCAGCATGGGCACGGCTGACGTGAGATTGAACACTGTAGCGAGACAGGCGTGCTTGGGAGCCAGGGTGCTTGGTTCTCGTGCGGTGATGACACGCCTCCCGCCCGGCCCGAGCTGTGGTGGAGCGCTGGTGTTCAGCTGCCGTCGGCATGCTGGCGCTGACTGCCCCACGCGTCTCGATCGCTGCGAAACTGACTGAGATGATCCCGAGCGCAGCGTGCGGCAGATGCGGGTAATCGAGTAGTCGGCCTTGGGTCTCATGGTCTGCGAGAGGTCCCGGCGTTCCATCGTGCGTGAGCAATGCGTGAGCGGACTGTGCGTCAGCACTGCTTCGAGCCTGGACTCGACAACAACCCGCAGCACGTCAACCAGCAGAAATAGCCGTAAGTAACCGATCGCAATCGGTCGGATCACGATCCGACTTGATCTTTTAATCCGTAGGTTCAGGGTTCGAGCCCCTGGCGGCCCACCAGATCAAAGCGTGCCTGACCTGGGCTTTTTCCCTCTGGGGAGGACGCCCTTCGTCATGATCGGTTCTGTGGTGGGACGCGGGTGTGAAGTTCCCCCCTGATCCTGGACAGCGGTTGCTTACGCTGCGGGGGTGAAGTCGTGCTGCAGCCTGGCTCGGGTTTCGAGCGGGGTGAGGTACC